>NZ_JACSUD010000005.1 GCF_014385435.1 Alloprevotella sp. Lung230 | reverse complement strand
CAACCCATCCTTCACCCCCTACCTCAAATTGGGTGGTGAGCCTCTCACCGACTTTGCTCGAATTGCCGATGATTTTCGCGAGCACCTCACCCTGCTCATCGTTGAAGTGCTCGACCCCTCACGCCCCTTCCGTCCCACCGACGACCCCAGAACCTGCACCTCCTGTCCCTACTACGCCCTATGCTTTCAATAATCCAATCGCCCGAATTTTCTACCCGCGTCCCTCACTTCCTCGGTGTTGCCATCGAAGCTCATGTACTCAACAGTCCCACTTCACCTGCTCTTTGGGAGGAAATGGTGCAAGCGGGAAAAACGATTGTCGCCTGCTACACCCCCGACACAATCAAAGATCATCCCGGCATCGCTGCCACCCGCTCTGCCTACAAAGCCTGCGGCAAAGACCCCTCTCGCTATCGCCCCGCCAGCGAGCAACTGGCGCGCCGCATCCTCCAAGGCAAGTCGCTCTATTCGGTAGATACGCTGGTCGACCTCGGCAACCTCGTCTCCATCGCCGCCGGCTACCCCACTGGCCTGCTCGATGCCGACCGCATTGAAGGCGAACAACTCACGCTCGGCATCGGGCGTGCCGAAGAACCCTACGAAGGCATCGGCCGCGGCCCTCTCAACGTCGAGGGTCTGCCTCTCTATCGCGATGCCTGCGGCGGCGTGGCCTCTCCCACCAGCGACAGCACGCGCACCATGCTTTCGGCCTCCACCACCCATCTGCTCTTCATCATCAACGGCTACGACGGTCACCGCCCTCGCATGGAGCACGCCCTCGCTCATGCCCTCGACCTCCTGCGCCGCTATGCCGACTGCCGCGAGGAGCACATCGTCTGGTTCTGACCGCCCCACCCTTTCGCAGCGATTGACCAGCGCAAGCCTCCTAAACCATCGCTATCATTGAGCTTTTAGTTCTTTGATAGCGATGGTTCTTTCCAAATGATGATTGATGCAGAGAGGGACAAGTTTGAGCATACCCACCTTGTGTCGTTTTGAGTTGTAAAGTGAAAAAGTGGAGGATGATTATCTCTACTCCTCATTGAAAGTTCAAGGGATGGGAGATATAGTCAACTGCGACAAGGATATTCTATAATTCAAGGTTTGGTTTATATAAACCAAGGTTTGAATTACATAAACCAAAGTTTGAATTATATAAACCAAACCTTGGTTTATAGTTTGCCCGTTAGCTGTTCAACTTTATCGCCTTGCGCGTCATAAAAAAATCTCGCGAATCGGATTTCGCGAGATGAGGGCGGAGAGATACAAGAGAGGCCGCATCAGTGCTCCGACAGAGCGCTGATGCGGCCTAAATAATACGGTAGAAAGAGAAGCGGAGCGTTAGAACTCGCCCATCTGCTCAACCACTTCGGTGCGTACGCGGGCTACGAAGTCGGCAATGCTCATCACTTCGGGAGCACCACCTTGCTGGCCTTGCACGCGCACAGCCACTGTGCCTTCGGCGGCTTCCTTTTCGCCCACAACGAGGAGGAAGGGGATGTGCTTCATCTCATTGTCGCGAATCTTGCGGCCAATCTTCTCGCTGCGCTCGTCCACGAGGGTACGTACGTCGGCGGCTTCCAAACGGTCGCGCACCTCACGCGCATAGTCGTTGAATTTGTCGGAGATGGGGAGCACAACGGCTTGGTCGGGCATAAGCCACAGGGGGAAGCGACCGGCGGTGTGCTCGATGAGCACGGCCACGAAGCGCTCCATCGAACCGAAAGGCGCGCGGTGAATCATCACAGGACGATGCTTCTTGTTGTCCTCACCGGTGTATTCGAGTTGGAAGCGTTCGGGGAGGTTATAGTCCACCTGAATCGTGCCCAACTGCCAACGGCGACCGAGGGCGTCCTTGACCATAAAGTCGAGCTTAGGGCCATAGAAAGCGGCTTCGCCATACTCGATTTTGGCATTGAGTCCTTTCTCTTTGCAAGCTTCGATGATGGCTTGCTCGGCCTTCTCCCAGTTTTCCTCCGAACCGATGTACTTGGCACGGTCGGTCTTGTGGCGGAGGGAGATTTGGGCTTCAAAATTGTCGAACTTGAGGGCTTTGAAGATGATGAGGATGATGTCCATCACGTTGAGGAACTCCTGCTTCACCTGGTCGGGGCGGCAGAAGATGTGGGCATCGTCCTGCGTGAAGCCGCGCACGCGGGTCAGACCGTGCAACTCACCGCTCTGCTCGTAGCGATAGACGGTGCCGAACTCGGCCAGGCGCAAGGGCAGGTCTTTGTAGGAGCGAGGCTTCCAGGCATAGATGGCGCAGTGGTGAGGGCAGTTCATCGGTTTGAGGAAATACTCTTCACCTTCTTCGGGAGTGGTGATGGGCTGGAAAGAGTCTTTGCCGTATTTGGCATAGTGGCCGGAGGTGACGTAAAGGTTCTTTGAGCCGATGTGGGGGGTCATCACTTGCTGATAGCCGAAGCGCTTCTGGATTTTCTTCAAGATGTCCTCCAAGCGTAGGCGGAGGGCTGTGCCTTTGGGCAGCCACATGGGCAATCCCTTGCCGACGAGGTCGGAAAACATGAAGAGCTCCATCTCTTTGCCAATCTTGCGATGGTCGCGGCGCTTGGCTTCTTCGAGCAGCGTGAGGTATTCGTCGAGCATCTTCTTCTTGGGGAAGGTGATGCCATAGACGCGCGTCATCATGGGACGCTTCTCATCGCCACGCCAATAGGCAGAGCTGACGGCCATCACCTTTACAGCCTTGATGAGGCCGGTGTTGAGGAGGTGAGGACCGCGGCAGAGGTCGGTGAATGCACCTTGCGTGTAGGTGGAGATATTGCCATCTTCGAGGTCGGCAATGAGTTCGTTTTTGTAGTGTTGCCCCTTGTCGCCAAAGAACTTGAGAGCATCGTTCTTCGAGATGGAAGCGCGCACCACATTCTCCTTCTTTTGCTGAAGCTCCATCATCTTCTTTTCAATCTTGGCAAAGTCGTCTTCGCGGATGGTCACTCCTTCGGGAGGCATCACATCGTAGTAGAAACCATTTTCAATGGCCGGACCGATGCCAAACTGGGTGCCGGGCCAAAGTTCTTGCATCGCTTCGGCCATAAGGTGGGCCGACGTGTGCCAGAAGGTGTGCTTGCCTTCTGCATCGTCCCACTTGTAGAGTGCGATGGTGGCATCTTCAGTGATGGGGCGGTTGAGTTCTACGGTCTTTCCGTTCACACCACAAGACAACACATCTTGTGCCAATCGGCTTGAGATGCTCTCGGCAATCTGTAGCCCCGTAACGCCGCTTTCGTATTCGCGTACGCTACCATCAGGAAACGTAATTTTAATCATAATGGATATGAAGTTTTTAGTTCTTGTCTATTTTCACGAGAAACGCAATCGTTTTATCTCCGCAAAGTTAGCTGTTTTGGGGCGAATAGCCAAATCTAACGCATAGTTTTACAGTCTGAACCTTTCTCCGGCTTTCCTATTCTGTCTCTTGAGGAGCTTCGTCATGCCCAATGGTGAGTTTACGCAAATCGTACATCGACCCATTGTAGATGTTTAGGTCTACTGCTGTCGATATGCCTTCGACACGTCCGAGGTCGGTATGCTGCCAGAACTTCCATTTGCCTTTGTAGCCCACTTCCTTGGCGTAGTAGTGGGCAATCCAAAAGGGATAGCGGTCAAATTCCTTCGTGTTGAGATGGGCGATTTTGAAGTTCAGCCCTGTGTAAATGATGGGGGGAGTTCCATATTTCTTTTCCAAGAGTTGCAACCATTCCAAAGCTTCTTTGCGCAGTTGAGCACTGGTCAGCCCCCCCTGTTGCTCAATGTCCAGCACGGGAGGTAGGTCGCCATCCTCAAGATGCACCTGCTGCATATAGTAGCGGGCCTGTACATCGCCGGAAACAGAGGGGGAAAAGAAGTGGTAGGCCCCACGAATCAGGCCGTATTGGCCGGCTTGATAAAAGTTTTCATTGAAGTTTTGGTCAAAAAGGCTTTTGCCCTCTGTCGCCTTGATGATGACAAACTCTATGGACTCGCCGGCCACCTTGGCACGTGCCACGCTTTCCCAATCGATAGTACCTTGGTGATGGCTCACATCTAAGCCGTGAATGCTATATCCGACGGGATAATCCACTTCGCCATAGAGCGCACGCCAACGGAGGGCGTAAGGGGCTACGGTATATTTGTAAAAAACAAAGCCATAAACCACAGCAGCTATAATCGCTCCTATCCAAACCACACGCTTATAGCCATGTCCGAAAGAGCGCTCTGCCCAAGACAAACTCCCCTTTTTACGAGACTTCGTTGTTCTCCGGGTTCTTTTTCGGGACGAAGCATGAGTCTTTCGCGTAGTTGTTCGTTTTGAGGTGGGCATTATCTAACAGAAAAAAGAAAAGGAGCACGAACCATCGGAACTCAATTCCAATTGTTCGTGCTCCTTGGATATGTCTATGCTATGGGGTTATTTAGCTTGTTCGAGGGCAAGGGTACGCGTGCACTGATCGCAAACCTCCGTGAGTCCCCAGTATTGAATAGGACCAGGGTAAACGAAAGCAGTTTGCTCTGCCCATGCTTCGCGTTGTGCTGCGAAAGCCTTGAAGGGCGCACCATCGAGTTCCACGAGTGCCTTGCGAATCACGGGCTTCATTTCGCCGTGACGACGCTCCATATTCATCATCATCGTGATGGGCACACCGCCAGCCACCCATTCTGCTGCAGGAGCAGTGGTGTTCTTCACGATAGCCATGTAACCTGTCTTGTCGTTGGCCACGAGTTGTGCAGCGGAAGCACCGAGAGCATAGCAGTAGTCGGCATCGAAGTTGGAGGGAGCTGCGCAACGTCCTTCGTAGCCGAAGAAGTGGTGGAGGGCAGCGAACTTGCCCGTATATTTGCCTTCCTTCTTCCATGCAGCGAGCTTTTCAGCGACCATTTCAGAGAGAAGCTTTTCTGTCTCGATGAGCGATACTTGCACGTTGCCGTGGGGGTCGCGCTCAGCGGTGAGTTGCTTGGCCACGCCTTCGGGGAGAGAAGCGTAGATGGCAGCGTTTTCAGCAGAAAGACGGCTGAGCACCCATGCGCGTTGGTCAGCAGCTTCCACTTGAGCAGCTTCGGGAGTAGAGAGGAGGTCGTTGAGTTCAGCGATGAGCTTCTTCAAAGAAGGAATGAACTCGATGAGGCCTTCGGGGATGAGCACCGTACCGAAGTTGTTGCCAGCAGCAGCGCGCTTAGCCACTACTTCAGCGATGTAGGTCACTACGTCGTCGAGGCTTTGTTCCTTAGCTTCTACTTCTTCAGAAATCAAGCACACGTTGGGTTGCACTTGGAGTGCGCACTCAAGAGCGATGTGAGAGGCAGAGCGACCCATGAGCTTGATGAAGTGCCAATATTTGCGAGCAGAGTTAGCATCGCGTTGGATGTTACCGATTACTTCGGCATAAGTCTTACAAGCAGTGTCGAAACCGAAAGAAGTTTCGATTTGGTCGTTCTTCAAGTCGCCGTCGATGGTCTTGGGGCAACCGATTACTTGCACGCCATACTTTTGAGCGGCATAGTATTCAGCGAGGACGCAAGCGTTGGTATTGGAGTCGTCGCCACCGATGATTACGATAGCGTTGAGACCGAGTTTGCGGATTACTTCCATACCCTTCTCAAACTGAGCCACTTCTTCGAGCTTTGTGCGACCAGAACCAATCATGTCGAAACCACCCGTGTTGCGGTATTCATCGATGAGGGCGTCGGTCATCTCGATGTAGTTGTGATCAACCAAACCTCCAGGACCCATAAGGAAGCCGTAGAGTTTAGAATTGGGGTTTTGCTTCTTCAAGCCATCATAGAGACCGCAAATCACGTTGTGACCGCCGGGAGCTTGACCACCAGAAAGGATGATACCGATGTTGATGGGAGCATATTCCTTCTTCTCGTCCGTAGGTTCGAAATTGACGAGGGGCATGCCGTAGGTGTTGGGGAAGAGAGCTTTGATTTCTTCCTGATTATCCACACTTTGCGTGGGAGCACCTTCTACGATTTTCACGTTGCCACGAAGACCTGCGGGGAGTTTGGGCTGGTAGGCTGCACGAGCGATTTGCAATGCGCTTTTTTCCATAAGTTTTATTGTTGTAGTAAGATTGATTTTCTGCCTACAAAATTACGGAATAATCAGAGAACCACAAAGTAAACAAATGAATTTTTGAGCCTCCACTTAGAGATAATACGCCTCACAAAGTTGTTGATAAGCAGGGCTACGTCCTCCATCTTGCATCAAGATAAGTTCATCCCTTTTCGGTGTTTCCTCCACTTTCCCCTTCAAGAACTGCAAGAGCACACGCTTGGGCGGCTTGTAAGCTACCGTTCGCACATCGGTTTGTCGCACCAAGGTGAGTCCGACTTGATTACACAAATCATGAAAAAGCGTTTGTTCACTCTTGGGAAGAATCACTTGCAGCGTCCCTTTTTCTTCAAGCAACTCAGCAGCGCGTTCTACAAAATGCGGAAAAGGCAGCGCTGCCGCATGGTGCCGTGCCTGTGCCCTTTGACGATGCGGAGAGTGCAAGGTCTCTTGAAAGAATGGCGGATTGCTCACAATTGCTGTTATCGAAGCTGCAAATGTCAGGTCGAGAAAATCGGCATTTAGCACCGTGATTCTATCTGAAAAAGGAGTGTTCTCTACATTCTCTTTGGCTTGAACTGCAGCCGGTGCATCAATTTCAATGGCTGTGAAGTGCATCTTTTCAAAACGTTGTGCCAACATCAGGGAAATCAGCCCACAGCCGGCTCCGACATCCCAGCAGACACCTCGGTTGGGCAGGTCGGCCCATGCTCCTAAGAGCACACCGTCTGTGCCCACCTTCATGGCACAAGCCTCATCGTGAATGGAGAATTGTTTGAAACGAAACATAGATAGAAAAACTAAAAAGGCGTCTTCAATAAAGAAGAACGCCTTTCGATTGGATTGGGAATAGTTGTTAGTTGTTCGACTAAGCCGATAGATTACTTAGCCTTCTCAACAATGGCTTTGAAAGCCTGAGGGTTGTTCACAGCGAGGTCTGCGAGCACCTTTCGGTTGATTTCGATACCTGCCTTGTGGAGAGAACCCATAAGTTGAGAGTAGCTCATGCCTTCGAGGCGAGCTGCAGCATTGATACGCTGAATCCAGAGAGCACGGAAGTTGCGCTTCTTGTTACGACGGTCGCGAAAAGCGTAGGTAAGACCTTTTTCCCAAGTGTTCTTGGCAACGGTCCACACGTTCTTGCGGGCACCATAGTAACCGCGGGTCAACTTGAGAATTCTCTTGCGCTTAGCGCGAGATGCTACATGATTTACTGATCTTGGCATAGTAGTTTTGTTTTTGACTGCCGGCGGTTTGCGGATAGCTTACTCTTGATGTGCCGGACATTCGATGAATAAATGACTGTTGGTAAAATGGAGAATTAACGCAAGCAGAGGAGTTCACGCACTTGGTTCTGGTCGACAGTAGCAATCAGGCCCGTGTGGCAAAGGTTACGCTTTTGCTTCTTGGTCTTCTTCGTGAGAATGTGACTGTGGAAAGCGTGCTTTCTCTTGATCTTACCGGTTCCGGTGAGCGTGAAACGCTTCTTTGCGCCGGAATTAGTCTTTACTTTAGGCATTTGTTTGTAAATTAAAGAATTAAAGAATATGTGCGGCTGCGCATACCTGGCACAGCGCGCGACGTTTGTCAAACTTCGAGGTAAGCGCCTTGACGGATGCTTTTTAGTGATGTATGGAAACTGGGGTAGTTCCGCCAAGAATCACTCGTTGTTTGCTTAGGTTTCAATTAAGATAAGGAGGAGCTTTTCGTTAGAAATCTTCACCTTCTACCTTCGGGCCGGCATACTCGCGACGCTCTTTAATCTTAGGCGCCTTTTTGATAGGAGGAGTTGAAATCTCCGTTGCTTCTTCAGCGATGAATTCCTCAACCATGGCTTCATCCTTTCTGACAGGAACTTTCTTGGGAGCAATGAACATAATCATACGCTTGCCTTCAAGCACCGGCATAGACTCTACCTTGCCGTATTCTTCAAGGTCATTGGCAAAACGAAGCAGCAACACTTCTCCTTGCTCTTTGAACAAGATGCTGCGACCACGAAAGAAAACATAAGCCTTCACCTTATCGCCTTCGGTCAAAAAGCCTTTGGCGTGCTTCAACTTGAAGTTGTAGTCGTGATCATCGGTTTGAGGTCCGAAACGAATCTCCTTCACCTCCACCTTGACTTGCTTGGCTTTCAGTTCCTTCTGGCGCTTCTTCTGCTGATAGAGGAATTTGGAGTAGTCTATCAATCGACAAACAGGCGGTTCGGCATTCGGGCTAATCTCAACGAGGTCCACCCCTTGTTGCTGTGCCAAGCGAAGAGCATCACGCGTGGACATCACGCTGCTCTCGGTGTCGTCACCCACAATACGCACCTCACGAGCACGGATTTGCTCATTGACGCGGTATTGCTGTTTGATTTTATCGTTCTTATTAGGTCTCAAATGTCGATAAGTTTTAAGTTTGTAAATCGAAGGACTACATTTATTTTGCGTGCAAAAGTACACATTTTGTTCCTATCGGCAAAGCGTTTAGTTAAAAAACTTTCGCTTTGTCGCTCGCTTTTGCGCTTGAGTATGCGATATGTTTACCAAATCCATCCCATCATCTTCAGTACGATAGGGGTCAGAATGGCGGTGAGCACACCGTTGGCGATGAGGCCGAGACTGGCGAATGCACCGTATTTTGCACCATTCTCCATGGCGCGCGAGGTGCCCACAGCGTGGGAAGCCGTCCCCATGCTCAGTCCTTGAGCAATGGGGCTTTTCACACGGCCGATTTGCAACACTTTGAAGCCGGCCACTGCGCCAAACAATCCCACCACAACGACAATCGCTGCGGTGAGCGAGGGGATGCCGCCCTGCGCACGACACACTTCCATCGCAATGGGGGTGGTCACACTCTTGGGTGCCAACGAAACCACCACGGCATCGCTCGCCCCCATCAACTTTGCAACCACAACGACCACGACAATACCGACCACACAACCCACCATCTGCGAGAGAAGAATGGGAATGAGTTGCTTGCGAATGACTTTCAGTTGCAAATAGAGCGGAACACCCAACGCCACAATCGCGGGTTTGAGCCAGAAGTCAATTTGCGCTCCTGCATGAGCATAAGTGTCGTAAGATATGCCCGTCATCTTCAAAAAGAGGATGAGGACGGCAATCGTGATGAGGATAGGGTTGAACAAGACCCAGCCCGTGCGACGTTGCACCCACTTTGCCGCCATAAAGGTGGCAAACGTCAAGGCGATGAGGATGAAATTATTTTCTAAAACGGACATACTTTCTGACAATTTGATGTGTCCACCCCGTGATCAAAAGCACGGCTATCGTGCTCACCAAGGTGGCAATGACAATCGGCCAAAACTCTTTGGCAATAACGTCGAAATAGAGCATAAGCGCCACACCGGGCGGCACAAAGAAGAAACCGAGGTTGCTCAACAAGAAATCGGAAATGCCTTTCACCCACTCCAGTTTAATCCAACCCATCTGCAAGAAGGCCGTGAGCAACAACATGCCCACAATACTGCCCGGCAGACTCAATCCGGTGAACCAGACAATCAATTCCCCCAAGGCCATACAGCCAAAAAGGAAGGTACATTGTTTTACCATTTTATAGTTGTGTGTATTGGTGTTTTACGCCCCGCCCTTGCACTGCCAAGGGCGGAGTTTCTAAAATCGTGAGCAAAATTACAGAAAAAGTAAGGAACAATCGGAAGTCGGCTTAAAAAAGAGCAAATAAAAACAACAACAACCTCCTTTTGCTTTGTCCACTAAAAAAACCTTCGTATTTTTGCTCAATGCCGATGGGCAAATCTCACTTTCATCTCGCGGTTGATAAAGAACAGGGTCTGCCTCTTTCTTTGCCCCCTTAACAAAAAAGAGAATAGCATGTTTTACAGACAAAGAACAAAGTTGCACCGGTACTTCACTCACCGTCCCCAACCCCAAAAGCCTTGGCGGCACTTCCTCAATGTCGGCTTCTCCCTCTTAACCGCTGCTTTGATGCTGATAGTGGTGGTCCTGCAGCGCGATGGAAAAGTGTGGGGCAAGGAGCTGCACCCTGTGCCCTCCACAGCCCAAGCCGACACGCTCACCACTCTGTCCGATGGCAGCCTGGTAGTGAATACGTCCGAACTGGGTAAGGACATCATCGGCTACGGCGGCCCCGTTCCGCTCGCCATCACCATCAAGGACGACACCGTGCGCAGCATCACGGCACTCGACAACAGCGAAACGCCCGATTTCTTTGCCGAAGTCAAACCGCTGCTGAAACTTTGGGAAAACCGCTCGCTCTCCGAAGCCGACACTCTGAAAGTCGATGTCGTGAGCGGTGCCACCTACTCCTCACGCGCCCTTATCGATAATGTGCGCACCGGTGTGCACTTCCTGCGCGACTATCAGAACACCCACAGTTGGTGGACGCAAGTGGACTTGTCGCCCAAGTTTTGGGCTTCGCTTCTCGTTGTTTTGCTGGCCGCGACCCTCCCCTTGTGGGTGCGTAACCGCATCTATCGTCGGATTCAACAACTGCTCAACGTGTGCGTGCTGGGGTTGTGGACGGGCACATTCCTCAACTACGCCGCCTTGCTCAACTACACCGCTAACGGCATCAATCCCATCGTACTGCTCGTGCCGACCATCATGCTCGTCACAGCCTTTGTCTATCCACTCTTCGGCAAAAAGTCCTACTATTGCTCCAACGTCTGCCCCTTTGGCGCGGCCCAAGACCTGATGGGGATACTCACCCAGCGGAAAAAAGTCATCCCCCGCCGCGCTATAAAGGCGCTCAACCTCTTCCGCCAACTGCTGTGGGTAGCGCTGATGCTTTGCATGTGGACCAGCCTATGGTTCACCTGGGTGGAATACGAAGCCTTCTCAGCCTTCATCTTCGAGTCGGCCTCTCCCATCGTCATCGGGATTGCCTTTGTCTTCGTGTTGCTCAGCCTCGCCATCCCGCGCCCCTACTGCCGCTTCGTCTGCCCCACGGGCACACTCTTCAAAATCGCACAAAAGGGATAAGCCGACACCGATCACCATCGTCCGGCGTGCCCCCGCTCTCCATCTTTTACTCCCCTCTGAAAGGCCACCACTCTCCGGTGCCTTTCGGGAGCTGCTTTATTCGGGACAGAGTGTTGCACATCAATCTTGGGCTTAGGGCTTTTCAAAGAAGGCTTAAGAGCTTTTCGTTGATGGCATTGGCCAGCAAGAGCACAGCCACATCCGCCGGGTCGGCCATAGTCTGGCGCTCCCCAAACAAACATAACATGCTGCAACACAAAGCCATCCACAGCATTACAACAGGCGACCGCAAGGGGATGAAAAGCAAGAGGCCGTGCCAAAACTCAAGTTTTTTTGGCACGACCTCTTTTCTGATGAGAAGTAAAAGATGCGCGGGATTAGTCCATAAAACGCTTGTCAGCACGCAGGAGGTGGCGTGCGTGAGAGATGATTTCCTGCGTTTCCTGCAAGGTGCTCAAGTAGAGGAGCGCCACTTTGAGGTTGCTGTCTTCCTTCTGGATGCGGTCTTGCAGGTTGTGACGAAGCTTGGAGATTTCGCTCTTGAGAGCGTTGCCCTGCACGAGGATTTCGTCGCTGTTGGCATAGTTTCCACTTTCGATGGCCGTCTGGATTGAGAGGAGGAAAGCGTCGGCTTGCTGAATGATGGGGCGGAACTCGCGCACAAATACGGCAGGGAGCGGATTGAAGTTGTTGTCGACGTGCTCCACAACGGGTTCGAACATACGCTTGAGGCCATAGAGAATTTGCGTCATACTGTTGGCGCCGAGGTGGAACCACGTGTTCTTCTCCACCGCCAAGAGGGCGTCAATCTTCCGCATACCGAGGATTTCCTTACGGCGATAGCGCTTCCAGTAGTCCTTCTCGTCGGAGAGTTCGGAAGCGGTGGTTCGGAGGATGCGGATGTTGTCGGTCATCAAGCCTTCGGCAATCCCGGTGAGTGCGGTACGTGCAGCATTGAGAATGCGCACCTGGGTTTGGGAGATGTGCAGGCAAAGCATGTTCCACACTTCCTTTTTGTCACGGCAGGCCACCATTTCGCGGAAGAGGGTGTCGACATTTTCGCTCTGTGCCTGCTTCTTCTTGAAGCGGCGGTTGTTGTTGATGAGCGTAAAAGCGATGAGGGCGATGATGCCGAGCATGGCCACAAAACCTCCGAGATGATTGAGCGAGGCGATGATGAAGGCCATGATGAAAGCAGCTCCGGCGGTGATGAACCAGCCACCAATGACGGTGATGACACCCGTGATGCGATAGACAGCGGTCTCACGTCCCCAAGCACGGTCGGCGAGCGAAGAACCCATGGCCACCATAAAGGCCACGTAGGTCGTGGAGAGAGGGAGCTGCCAAGCCGTGCCCACCGTGATGAGGAAGCCCGAGAGGACAAGGTTGACGCTGGCGCGAACTTGGTCGAAAGCCACGCCGGGTTCGGCATCGGACTTCTCGGTGTCAAAGCGGAAGTTCAGCCAGCGCTTCACCGAGAGAGGAATATGCTTCGTGATGCTCTTGTTGAAGTTGAGCACACCGCGCACGGTGCGGCGGGCCACCTTCGAGGAGGAGAACACTTCTTCCGTCTCGCTTTGGCTGGCGAGGTTGATGGTGTTTTGCACCACCTGCTGTGCCTTTTTCGATGTCCAAATAGCGATGGTCATAATCATGCCCGCACCGATGAGAAACCAGCTCACGCCGGGTAGGGTCGATGGGCCGTCGAGGGCGGTCATCTTGTAGGTTGCAGCTGTGGCGCCACCACCGTTGGCCGTGAAGTCGAGGAAACTCTCCAAGCCGGCCAAGGGTACACCGATGAAGTTGACCAAGTCGTTGCCGGCAAAGGCCATGGCGAGGGAGAAGGTGCCGAAGAGCACAATGATTTTGAAGATGTTGATGTGCAGCAGATGCAAAAGTTCAACGAGGATGGTGAACCCGATGAACGAGTAAATGAGGATTTGCATCGGGTGCTCGTTGACAAAATGCCCGAAGCCGCTACCTTGCACCATCGGTGAATTGCCCAACCCCTTGGTGACGAGGAAGTAGAAGATGATGGAGATGGAAGCACCACCGTAGAGGGCGATGGTCCAGCGCAGGTGCTTCTTGTATTGGAAAGTGAAGATGAGGCGCGTAATCCACATCACCACCAAACCAACGACAAAGGCGATGGCCACCGAAAGAAAGATACCGATGATGACGGTGAGGGCCTTGTCGGTGTTGATGAGGTCGGAGTAGCTTTGTCCTGTTTGGAAGATGTTCATCAGCGCCAAGGCCGAAGAGCCGCCCAGCAGTCCAAACACCATTGACACGGTGGTCGATGTGGGCATGCCCAAGGTGTTGAAGATGTCCAGCAGGATGACATCGGTGGCGCTCACGGATAGGAAGATGCACATCACATCGGCAAAGGAGTAGAACTCCGGTTGCAGAATGCCGTGGCGCGCGATGTCCATCATGCCGCTTGACGTGGAAGCACCGATGAAGATGCCGACCGCCGCAACGAGAAGGATGACCTTGAACCGCGCGGCCTTTGCTCCCACTGCGGGCGAGAGGAAATTGACCGCATCATTGGCCACGCCGACACTGAGGTCGAAGATGGCCAAGATAAGCAGGAAACCAAGAATTCCTAAATAAAAGAAGTCCATAAAAAAAGTGTTGGGTGAAGTATTGCGTGGAAGATTGTAATACCATAATTTGTGTGCAAAGATACTCTTTATCGAGAAATTACAAGAGGAATACGCCAACTATTTTTACTCTTTTTTTCAAGGCCGTGGGACGACACGTTCCATTTTATAAGGTCTGACCCAAAATTGTTCACCGTTGGGTAGCAAAACCTGCTGCCAACCTCCGACAGCACACTCTTGGATTTCGACTGTCGTGCCCTCGTGGAGGGTGGGTCCGCGCTTGCTGTTGGCCGTTGCACTGGTATAAGTGGGCAGTTCGGCCGCCATCACCACTGCACGGGCATTGTCGCGGAAAGCCGCCTTTTGCTGCCAGGCCAAGAGGGTGGTCAGCAGAAAACCGAAGATACCGGCTGCGCTCAAGAAGAAAGCGGCTTTGCGAATCAGCACGCGATGCGCCAGACGATAAAGCATGCCTGCCAGCATGGCCAACAGCAGGCAGAGGTAGGACCAGCGAGTCCAACTCTCCAAACTGCGTGAGGCTCTCCACTCCTGCCACCAGCTCACGAAAAACATCTGCTGCGGAGGAGCAAAGTGGTCGGTGAGCCGTGTGCGCACCACCGTCAGGTTGAAGCGGGCATCCTCGTGCGAGGGGTCGAGGTGCAGACAGCGCTCATAGGCCAACACGGCTTTCGGATATTCCTGCAAGCGAAAGTGGGCGTTACCCAGGTTGTAATAGAGATCGGCCGAAGGTTGCGCTTTCACCAAGGCGGAGTAGAGACGCACAGCCTCGGGATAGTCTTTGCGAAGATAGGCACTATCGCCTGCCGTCTTAGTGCGAACAGCCGCGCCAAGAGGAATCCACAGCAGGAAAGAAAGGAGGAGAAGAAAGGTGCGCATGGGATTATCGGAGTTGAAGGTCAAGACGATGAATGAGGTCGTTGGCACGCCGGAAGAGATGTTCGTGCTCGGCAGTTTCGGTGTGGGGAGCAAAGCGACCATAGTCGATGTCTTCGAGCAAATGGTGAATGGCTTCGACCTCAGCGGCATCCACACCACGGCGGCGAAGCTCTTCAGCAATCTGCTGCCGGGTCAGTGCGGAAACATCCAGAGAAAACTTGTCGGCGAAATAACCCATCAGTGCTGTCGACAAAGCATCGTAGAAGGCAGCCCCGTCACGTCTTTGCTCACGTTCGGCCGCTTGCAGGCGGCGGTGGGCCCGCGTTGAGGCTTTGTGGCGGCGACGGCCTTCAGTGTCGTTGCGGCGAGCCACCCAGCGAAGCAACACTCTCTCAAGGACCAGGCCGAGGAGCACAAAGAGACTCAGCACAAGCATATAGCGCCAAGAACCTATCCAGCTCCATCCACCCTCGGCAAAAGGCACATCGGCCTGCGTGTGGAGGTCGCGGATGTCGGCATTGCGCAAGGCCAACTCGCTGTCGGCTGCCTCGGCCGACCGATTGCCTTTGGCCACATGGAGGGTGAGGGGCTGCGTGCGAAGCGTGACGTAGCGCTCGGTCGTGGTGTCGAAATAAGTCAGCGTGGCGGCCGGGAGTGTATAAGTGCCGATGTTGCGCGGCACAAAGTTATAGTCAAACCACATTTCGCCCGTGATGCCCTCGGCTGTGATTCGGGTGTGGTCGGTGGTCTTCGCCGGGTAGGTATCGAAACCTTTCGGTAGCGTGAGTTGCGGAGCTTTGATGAGTTTCAGGTTGCCCATTCCGCTCACCACGAGGCGGACGGTCGCAATGTCGTTGGTCTTGGGCGTGGGTGAAACGAGGTGTTCTTTGAGCGCCATCCGCCCGACTCCTCCTGAGAAGTCGGACGGTCGCGGCCGGGGCAGCGGCAGCACTTCGACGGTCAGCGGCGTGGTGGCGCGCTGCACCTTGACGTTCAGGCTGCCCATCCCGTTGAAGAAGGCGTCGACCTCGTCTATGGCATAGTTCTGCTGGCGGATGTCGCAGTCGAAGGTGACGGCCGGAATGGTGAGACGCCCCGTCTGCTGGGGAAAGACGAGGTATTGCAAGTTGGTGCCCACTCGGTAGGTCTTGCCGCCGAGGGTGGCCAGCCGGGGCGACAAGTTGCGCGGCAGGGCAATCTCCTGCGTCCAAAATCCTTTGAGGTCGGGCTTTTGGCGAAGCATCACGTTGGCCAGTCCCACCCCGACGCGGGCGTGGAAGTCGTAGGTGAGCATGATGGGCTCTTGCTCATAGACCTTCCGTTTCGAGATTGTGGCGGTGAAGAAGAGGTCACGTTCACCGATGCGGCTGCCGGCGCGCTGCATCTGCGCCGCGGGGTCGGCGGCAGCATTATGGGGTTGCCCTTGCTGTGCGGTAGCGCCGGGTGCACTCCCCACCTTGATGGTGAGGGGCTGAGAGCGCAGCACGCGGCCATTGGCTTTGACGGAGGCCGCCCCGATGCGGAACGTCCCCTTTCGCTTAGGGGCGAGGATGAAGGTATAGGTCACGGACGACGAGGAGGTGGTGCGCCCGTTGATGATTTGCGTGCTGGAGAAGGTTGAGGTAGAAGGCCCGGCCAGCACCTCAAAGTCGGTGATGGCAGGCGGCGTGAAGTCGCTGCCATCGGCATTGTTCAGTACAAATTGCAGGCGTACTTGTTCGTTGCCGCCTACAATTTGTGGGGCTTGCGCCACAAATCGCACTTGCGCCCGTCCACTCAGGGACACAAGCAGGAAGAGGAGGGGGAGAAAAAAGGAGAGGGAGGGAAAGCGTAGCGTCATATATAATTATGGTCTGGTTCGAGGAGGGAGAAAAAGATTGTCATGCACTGATGTGGCAGGTAGACGTTGAGTCATAATTCTAAATATCGGCGTCGCATTTCTCTCCCGAGTAGAAATCGTCCCTTCGGGAAGAGACGTTCGTCCCTTCGGGAGGGGACATTCGTTTCTTCGGGAAGAGACATTCGTCCCATCGGGAAGGGACGTTTGATACGTCGGGAAGAAATGCGTCCCAAACGGTCAGGAGAGCCTCCCTTCAAAAGATAGAAAAGAACGGCTTCATCACCACCGCAGGACTTTACCAGTTCTTGTCCAGTCGATGTGCTCGCCGCGGTTGGGCGTCTTGGAGTTTGCGGCGCGTCTGCTGTTCGGCCTGCCGTGAGAGGTTGAGGAGCTGCTCAGCATTGTCGCGGCTCATCTGCTGTTGCTGTTGTTGCTGACTTTGCGGCGGCTGATTTTGCGACTGCTGTTGTTGCGGTTTGTTCTGTGGCTTCTCCTGCTGCTTTTTGTCCTGTTGGTTTTGATTTTTGTTCTGGTTTTGGCCCTTCTTTTGCTTTTGCGCCAGCACCAGATTGTAGCGGGTGTCTTCGTCGGCTGGATTGTTACGCAAGGCTTCCTTGTAGGCGTCGATAGCCTTGTCGTAGTCTTTGTTGAGGTGATGGATATAGCCCACGTTGTGGTAGGCCATAGCCTTCACCAGTTTGTTTTGCTCGCCCTTAGCGGCCGCGACAAACTGCTGCAAAGCATCTTTGCCATTCTTCTGTGCGAGATAGGCATCGCCGAGATTGAAGGCAGCACGCGTGCTGTGCGGATTGGCGGCAAGGGCACGCCGATAGTTGTCTTCGGCCGTTTTGTAGTCGCCGGCACGAAAGGCTTTGTTGCCTTGGTGCATCAATGTCCATTCACGCGATTGTGCCGTGGCCGCCACGATGCAGCCCAGGAAGAGAAAAATTGCGAGGAAGCGTTTCATAAGAGCGAGGGAATTACGCCTGCCGCTGAAAGAGGCGGAAGCGGGAGAAGAAGGCATTTTGCTTTTCAAAAAGGAGAAGCTCGATCAGCAACACGAGAAAAAGGAGGAGGGCAACGGCTTGGAATTGCTCGTTGAGACTGCCATCGGAGACCATGCCCGAGTCCGTCTGTTGGAGTTTGCGGAGCTGGGCTTGGAGTTGGTCCTGCGCCACGTTGCTGCCATCGATGTGGATGTAAGCACCATTGCCCGCTGCGGCCAATTCGCGGCAGGCGGCCTCGTTGAGAGCGGTCTTGACCACAGCTCCCGATCGGTCACGAAGCAGACCATTGGCGGTGGGGATTTCTGCCCCTGCACGACTGCCGACGCCCAAGACGTAGATGTGCCGCCCGGCTTTGGCCGCCGCCATTGCAGCTTCCTTGGCCCCGGGTTCGTGATCTTCGCCGTCGGTGATGACGATGATGGCTTTGCCCACCTTTTTGTCCTGTGTGAAACTCTTGTCGGCCAGCGTGATGGCGGCCGCGAGGTTGGTGCCTTGCAGAGAGACGGCATCGGTGCTGATGTTGTCGAGGAAGAGTTGGGCGCTGACAAAATCGTTGGTGATGGGCAGTTGCGGAAAGGCTTCACCGGCAAAGACCACGAGGCCGACCTTGTCGTTCTCCATACGGTCGATGAGGGTGGAGACGAGGAGTTTGCTGCGCTCGATGCGGGAGGGTTGCACATCGCGCGCCAACATCGACTGAGAGACGTCGAAAGCGATGATGGCTTCGATACCTTTGCGCTTTTCGCTGCCGGTGCTTGTGCCGTATTGTGGGCGTGCCAGCAGCAAAATGCCCAACACAACCGACAGACAGAGCAACACGAACTTCACCACAGGGCGGATGGTGGAGCGCCCGGGCACAAGCGATTTGAGCACTTGCCGGCGGCCGAAACGCGACTCTCGGCGGCGGGCTGTCCATTGCGAACGCAAAAAGAGGAGCACCAAGAACGGGAGCAGCAGGAGGCCGTAAAGATATTGAGGGGAGGCAAATTGGAACATGACTTGAAACAGGGTCAGGGGATGCGGCGCAGCCAGGTGAGACGAAGGAGGATTTCAAGCAGCAGAAGCACCACGGCCGCCCAGGCGAAAGGCAGGTAGGCTTCGTAGTGGCGCTTGTAGTGATGCACTTTGAGTTTGGTGCGCTCGAGTTGGTCGATGTCGTTGTAGATTTCACGGAGCTTGCTTTTCGATTCTGCCGAATAGTAGAGGCCGCCGGTGGTGCGTGCGATGGTGCGGAGGGTATTGGGGTCCATGTCGCTCTTGACGTTGGCGTAGTAGTATTCGCCGTTGGGGAGGATGCCCACGGGTTGGCGCACGATGCCTTGACGTCCCACAGCGATGGTATAGACCCGCACGCCTTTTTGTTTGGCAATCTCGGCAGCGGTGAGGGGCGAGACGTCGCCGGTGTTGTTGGCGCCGTCGGTGATGAGGATGACCACTTTGGAGGGGGCTTTGCTCGTGGCGAGGCGGCTCACAGCGTTGGTCAAGCCCATACCGATGGCCGTGCCCTCGGCAATCACGCCCGAACTTTGCAGGTCGCAACTGACATTGCGGAACATGGAGAGCAGGGCAGCGTGGTCGGTGGTCATGGGACATTGCGTGAAGGCTTCACCGCCGAAGAGGGTGAGGCCGATATTGTCGTTCTCACGACCGGAGATGAATTCGTAGGCCACTTGCTTGGCGGCCTCAATGCGGTTCGGTTCGAGGTCCTGCGTGAGCATACTCACCGAGATGTCCATCGCAATCATGATGTCGATGCCTTCCACCTCACGCTGGCTTTGCGGCGTGGTGGTCTGCGGACGTGCCAAAATCACGACCACCAACACCAGCACCAACAGCCGCAACACGAAGGGCAGGTGCACCAAAGCGGTGCGCGGTGTGAGCGGAAGACGGCGCAACGACTCGGTCGAGGCCACGCGCAACGCCGGTTCGTGACGACCACGCCAAAGGACGTAGGCCACAACGAGCGGAACGATGAGCAATAAAAGGAGGAAATAAGCAGGATGAGCAAAAGTCATGGGAGAGAGCAAGGTCTAAAAGAAATTGAGCCAAAGCAGATAGGCGATGTAGAAGAAGAGAGCTTCGCCACTGACCAGGCAAACGATGGCTGTCACTTTGAAGAAACGACGCACACGCTGTTGTGCCACATCGCCCAAGACAACGATTTGTTCTTTGGGTTTCTCGGCTTCCGGGTCGATGTGCCGGGTGGTTTGCACATAGTCGGTGGCTTGCAGAAGCATGCGGTCGCTCTCTATAAGCGTGGCACGATGGCGGGCAAATTTTATCAAGTCGGCCGTGGAAAGCACTTCGCGCAATTCATCGAGGGCTTGCGCATCGCCGTGCGAACGAAGGGCGTCGAGGATTTCGGCCGTGGTCATTTCACGCGCGTTGAAACCGAAGCGGTCGTTGATGTAGGTGCGCAGAACATCGGTCAGGCGCATGATGTGCAGCTTCTGAGTTTCCTCCTCTCCCCCACTCTCTTGCTCCTGCCGCAAGGAGCGGATAGCTTCGATGGCCACGACGTGAGGCGGTGTGGGCGGCTTCACCTTGATGCGTCGCGTGATGGGTTGCTTGCGCGAGAGGCGCAACGCCAACAGCGCGGCGGCTGCCATCAGCATCCAGAGCAGGGCGCACCACAGTAACAAGGCCGGGCGCCAAACGAAGATGGCTTCCGTGGGCGGATGGGCCGGACGCAATTGGTCGGGATGTTGCTCATCGACCGCCACATTGCTCACTTTCAGTCCGAGAGTGTTTCGACTTTGATAGGGCTTGCCGTTCACCTCAACCGTGAGGTTTAGTTGGTAGAGCGCGCTGTCGAAGGAGGTGAGTAGGTAGGAGCACGTTAGTTCGCAGCGCTTCTTGTCGTTGAGCCACGTGGTGTCGATGGGCGAGACGCTGAGCACTTCCACTCCCGGCGTGAGTTGTCCTTCAGCAAACTGCGGAAATGCAACTTTGGCATGAGCATCGCACGAGACCCGGGCTCGCAATCGAACCTGCTCTCCCACAAGGATAGCGGTGCTGTCCAACTGGGTTTCGACCACAACAGACTGCGCCCGCACCTCCGGCGAGAGGTACAGCACAAGAAACAGGAAGAGAAAAGAAAGAAGGGAGCGCTGAGGCATAAGAATAAGGAAAAATAAGAGAGGGAGTTATCGGGCAGCGGTGCGGCGGGCGAAGAGCCCTTTCAGTCCTTTCACATAGTCGCTGCCGGTGGCGATGCGCGTGTGGTCCACCCGAGTGCGATTAAAGCGGTCGTCCAGCCGGGTGCAGTGCTGTTGCCACCAATCGGCATGCGCCTGCCGCACTCGGCGCGACGCGGTGTCGACATATTGCAGATGTCCGGTCTCGGCATCTTCGAGCTTCATCAGTCCCACGTTGGGCAACTCAGCCATGCGCTGGTCGTACACCTGCACCGCCACCACGTCATGACGACGGCGGGCCATGGCCAGTTGGCGGTGGTAGTCGTGGGCATCAAGGAAGTCGGAAAGCAAAAAGGCCACGCAGCGTTTGCGAACGACGCGCATGAAGTATTCCAAGCCCACACCGATGTTGGTGCGCTTCCCCATGGGGCGCAAGGTGAGGAGTTCTCGGATGATGCGCAGGATGTGTGCCTTTCCTTTGGCCGGTGGGATGAACTTCTCCACACGGTCGGAGAAGAAGAGCACCCCGATTTTGTCGTTGTTGCGAATGGCGGAGAAAGCCAAGGTGGCAGCAATTTCGGTGAGGAGTTGGCGCTGTGTCTGCCCCTGCGTCCCGAAGTCGAGCGAGCCGGACACATCGATGAGCAGCATAGCCGTCAGTTCGCGTTCTTCCTCAAACACCTTCACATAGGTGCGGTCGAAACGAGCCGACACGTTCCAATCGATGTCGCGTACATCGTCGCCCTCCTGATACTCACGCACCTCCGAAAAGGACATGCCGCGCCCTTTGAAGGCGGAGTGGTACTCGCCTGCAAAAACGTTGTTGGAGAGGGCGTGCGTTTTGATTTCTATGCGCCGCACGCGCTGCATGAGTTGTCGGATTTGCTCGTCCATGGTGGATGGCCTTAGGGAACTTCGATTTTAGAAAGGATTTCGCCAATCAGTTTTTCAGCTGTCATCTCGGCAGCTTCGGCTTCGTAGGTGAGGCCGATGCGGTGGCGCAGGACATCGTAGGCCACGCTCCGCACATCATCGGGCACTACATAGCCGCGGCGGCGAATAAAGGCCAAACTACGTGCGGCCAGCGCCAAACTGATGGTGGCACGGGGCGAACCTCCAAAGGCGATGTAGGGACGCAGGTGGTCGAGCTTGTAGCGTTCGGGGTAGCGCGTGGCAAAAACGAGGTCCGCCACATATTGTTCGATACGTTCATCCACGTAGACCTCCTTCACCAATTCACGAGCCTGGACAATGGTGGCGACATCGACCACCGGCTGCACGGGACGGTCGGAAATGTTGCCGCCCATCGAGGCACGGACGATGCGCTTTTCTTCGTCGATCGTGGGATACTCGACCACCACTTTCAGCATGAAGCGGTCGGTCTGAGCTTCGGGCAGGGTGTAGGTGCCTTCCTGCTCAATGGGGTTTTGCGTGGCCAAGACGAGGAAAGGGTTGGGCAGCGCCATCGTTTCGTCTCCGATAGTCACCTCGCGCTCCTGCATAGCTTGGAGCAACGCACTCTGCACCTTGGCCGGAGCACGGTTGATTTCGTCGGCCAGCACAAAGTTGGCAAAGATGGGGCCGCGGCGCACACTGAACGCATCGTCTTTGCGGCTGTAGACCATCGTCCCCACCACGTCGGCCGGCAGAAGGTCGGGGGTGAACTGGATGCGGCCGAAGGAAGCATCAATGAGCGAAGCGAGGGTGCGGATGGCCAGTGTCTTGGCCAATCCCGGCACACCTTCCAGCAGGATGTGCCCATCGGAAAGCAGCCCGATGAGGAGCGCTTCGGTGAGGTGTTGTTGTCCGACGATGGTGCGTGCCATGCCGTCGGTGAGCAAAGTCACGAAGCCCGATTGGGCCTCAATGCGTGCAGTGAGGGCACGAATGTCGACATTTTGTGTCATAGCGGAGAGGGTTCTTTTCGTTGATTTTGCTTGCAAAGGTAGCGTTTTTCGGGCAAACGTGCCTCAAATTTCTATTAAAAAGGCTTGAATACAGCACGCAAACACCCTCTCGGCCAAACTACTGCGAACAGCAGAACAGACCACAAAGTACATTTCTGCAAATAGTGGAACGAAAATTTTGTGCTTAGAAAAAACTGCCGTAATTTTGTAGCACAAATTCAAGAACGACATGAGAACCAATATTTTTCGCGGTACGGGAGTGGCTGTCATTACCCCTTTCACTCCAGAGGGGGAAGTGGACCTCTACGGCCTGCGCGAGCACATCAACCGCCTTATTGATGGAGGCGTGGACTTCCTTTGCGCCCTCGGCACGACGGCCGAAACGCCTACGCTGACCGATAGCGAAAAAGAGCGCATCACCGAACTCTTCATCGAGACCGTGGCGGGCCGTGTGCCGCTCCTATTGGGATGCGGCGGCAACAACACGGGAGCGGTGTGCGCCTTCTTGGAAAACAACGACTTCGAAGGCATTGACGGGGTGCTCATCGTGACGCCTTATTATAATAAGCCTACGCAGGAAGGACTCTACCGCCACTATGCCGCGGTGGCCAAATCCTCGCCCGTGCCCGTGATGCTCTACAACGTGCCGGGACGCACGGGGGTGAACCTCGAAGCAGCCACCACTCTGCGCTTGGCCGACGACTTTGAAAACATCGTGGCCATCAAAGAAGCCAGCGGACGCATCGCCCAGATAGAAGAAATTCTGGCCGGTGCTCCCTTAGGGTTCGATGTGCTCAGCGGCGATGACTCCATCACCTTCGAACTGATGGGTCTGGGCGCGCAAGGCGTGATTTCGGTGGTGGCCAACGCTTTTCCCACCGAGATGTCGACTTTAATCAAGAGTATGCAGCAAGAAAATCTTGAAGACGCCCTCTACACACACCGCCAATTCTATGACATCTTCCGCTTGGCTTTTGCCGAGGGCAATCCTGCCGGTGTGAAGTGCATGCTGGCTCACCGCGAAGACTTGGCCAACATCCTGCGCCTGCCGCTCGTGCCCGTCAGTGCGGCCACCGAACAAAAGATAGTCAAAGCTCTTTCCGACTTTTCCCAATAACCCATGAACATGCGCCATCTTCCTCTTCTTATGAGCATCGCCTGTGCGATGCTTTTTATTGTTAGTGCCCCTGCTCAGACACCGCGGCTGTTGGGACGCGACGCGCTCGGCAGTAGTCGTGGCACGCAGCGCAATGCTTTCAAAACCGACAAAGACAGCATCGACCCCAACTCCATCCCCAAGGGGCTGACCGTCTGGACCATCGACGAGCGCTTCGGCAGTGTCCGACCGGCCGAACCCGACACCCTCTCCCACCTCTTTCAGAACAGCAACTTCACCGAAGGCGTCCACGGCACTTACAACTTCCTCGGCACGCAAGGCTCGCCGCGCATCTCGCGCATCTATTCGGGGGCACAAGATTATATGATGGGCTCGCAGTTCATCTTTACCCAGCCTTACTCTTACTATCTCCGCCCCACAGACCGAATGGTGTTCACCAACACCAAATCGCCCATTGCCCATCTGACCTACCACTCTGCCGGCGGCAAGCAAACGGGCGACGACCGCTTCACGGCCGACTTTGCCACCAACCTCAACAAACGTGCCGGAGTGGGCTTCGTCATCGACTATGCCTACGGGCGCGGCAACTACAAGAACCAGCCCAACTCGGCTTTCGGCGGCACGCTCTACGGCAGCTATCGCGGCGACCAATATCAGATGCACGCTTTCTTCAACAGTAACCACCTCAAAACGGTGGAAAACGGTGGACTGGAAGACGACAGCTACATTGTCAATCCCGAAGCCTACCCCACCCGCTACCAGTCGAGCGACATCCCCGTCCGCTTGGAAGGTGTGCGCAACACGCTCAACGTGTGGCAGTGGTTTCTCTCCCACCGCTATTCAGTGGGCTTCTACGAATATGTCGACTCCTTGGGGCGGGTGGTGCACCAAACCCAGCGCCCCACGGGATTGACCGTACGGCCGACTGCTGGCGACACACTCGCAAAATCCCTCGCTGCTCCCGCGCCCTTCATGGCCGACACCACCCTCACACGCCGTTTTGTGCCCGTGGCCTCGCTCATCCACACCTTCCGCCTGGCGCACAACGATCGGATCTTTTCCTCCCAAACGAAGCAAGACGCGTTCTTCCAAAACTTCTTCTACACCGCCGACAAGGCCAACGACAAGACGCGCAGCCTCTCCTTGCAAAACACCATCGCCCTCGAAATGCAGGAGGGCTTCCGCCGCTGGGTGAAGACCGGTATGCGCCTCTTTGCCAAGCACGAACTGGCGCGCTTCACGCTTCCCAACGCTGCGCAGAAGGAGGAAACGACGACCTTCAACTACATCACTCTCGGCGCACAACTCATGCGCGAAAAAGCCAAAACCCTCCGCTACAACGTGCTGGGCGAAATGCGCACCACGGGCACCGACTGGGGCGAATTTAATCTTGAGGGCAACGTCGGCCTCCACTTCCGCCTGGGTAGCGACACTCTGAGTTTCGAAGCCCGCGGATTTGTCCGAAACGAAAATCCGGCGTTCTACTATGAGCACTTCCACAGCCGCAACGCCTGGTGGGACAAGAACTTGGACAAGGTGTTCCGCTTCCGTGCAGAAGGCCGACTCTCCTACGGATCCACACGCCTCGGTGTGGGACTGGAAACCGTGCAAAACCACATCTTCCTGCAAGAGACGCAGACCGCCGGCGCCACTCCCGCCACTCAGGCCACGATGAAGTATGGCGTGGACGTGCAGCAGACCTCCACCAACATCCAACTCATCAGCGCCACCCTCGGCAAGAACTTCCGCCTCGGCATTTTGAATTGGGAAAACGAGCTGACGCTCCAGAAGAGTTCCAACGACCGGGCGCTCCCACTCCCGCTCCTGACGGCGTGGTCCAACCTCTACTTGAAGTTCAAAGTGGCCCGCGTCTTGGCCACCGAACTGGGTGCCGATGTGCGCTACTTCACGCGCTACTACGCCCCCACTTACAGCCCGATGGTGGGTATGTTTGCTCTCCAAGACGCCACCTATCGCACCCAGCTGGGCAACTATCCCTGGGTCAACGCCTACGTCAATTTCACCCTCAAAGGCGTGCGCTTCTACGTGGCCTACACTCATCTCAATCAGGGCAACGGTCGCTACTTTCTCGCCCCCCACTACCCCACCAACCCTTCCGAACTGCGCGTCGGCATCAGTTGGACTTTCTTCAATTAGTCGGAAAGCCGTAGCCGGCTGTCCCACTCACTTCTCCCCATCAGCCTTTTTCTTTTGCAGCGCCTTCTTCACGGGCCGTGCTTCCTTCCGCTCCACCTTCTCTCCCTCCCCGGAGAGAAGGAGAGAAGAAGGAGAAAAAGTGCACTTCCTCAGAGACAAACTATAAACCAAGGTTTGGTTTATATAAACCAAAGTTTGAATTACATAAACCAAGGTTTGAATTATATAAACCAAGGTTTGGTTTATAGATTGCGCGCCTTCCGGCGAAGTTTGTCTCCCGAGAAAATAAGTTTTTCCGGCACATAGCGAAAGTTTGTCTTTTTGCCTTCACCACTGCTCCTTCCTCAGCCCCTCAAAAACATCTTCCCACAATGATACCCTACGTCCACCTCCACGTTCACTCCCACTACTCTCTCTTAGACGGGCAAGCCGATGTCACCCGCATCATCGACAAAGCCATTGCCGACGGCATGCGCGGCGTGGCCCTCACCGACCATGGCAACATGATGGGCATCAAAGACCTCTTCAACTACTCCAACAAGGTGAAAGGAGGGGCAAAAAAAGCCATTGCCCAAGCCCAAAAGAAAATCGACGCTCTCCGCGACGGCACCTACACGCCCGACCCCGACAAGGACGGCGGAAAGAGTGTCGACGAACTGGTGGCCGAATGCGAAGCCACGATTGCCCAAAAGCGCATCGCGGCCGACTTCAAGCCCGTGATAGGCTGTGAGATGTACTGTGCGCGACGCAAGAAGGAACTCAAAGACACCAAAGAGGACGCGAGTGGCTGGCACTTGATTGTGTTGGCCAAAAACGAGGTGGGCTATCACAACCTCATCAAGCTCGTGAGCCGCTCCTGGGTGGACGGCTACTACTATCGGCCGCGCACCGACAAGGAGGATTTGGAGCTGTTTCACGAAGGGCTCATCGTCTGCTCGGCCTGTCTGGGCGGCGAAATCCCGCAAAAGATTATGCACGATGACCTCGCAGCCGCCGAGGAAGCGGTGCTGTGGTTCAAGCGCGTGTTTGGCGAAGACTACTATCTCGAACTCCAACGTCACGAGGTGAAAGACCCGGCCCAGCGCGCCAACCGCGAGACCTTCAAACTGCAACAGGAGGTCAACAAGGTGCTCATCGACCTGGCCGGAAAGTGCGGGGTGAAGTACATCTGCACCAACGACTCCCACTTCCTCAACGAGGAAAACGCCGAGTCGCACGACCGCCTCATCTGCCTCGCCACCAACCACTATTACAGCGACCAAAACCGCCTCCTCTACACCAAGCAGGAGTGGTTCAAGTCGCAGGCCGAGATGAACGAAGTCTTTGCCGACCTGCCCGAAGCTCTCAGCACCACGCAGGAGATTTTGGACAAGGTCGAAACTTACAGCATCGACCACGCCCCCATCATGCCCAACTTCGACATCCCGGCGGAATTCGGCACGGAAGAAGACTATCGCGCCCGCTTCACCGAAGAGATGCTCTACGACGAGTTCACACAGGACGAAAACGGCAACGTGGTGCTCTCCCGCGAAGAGGGCGAAGCCAAAATCAAAAAACTCGGCGGCTACGACAAACTCTATCGCATCAAGCTCGAAGCCGACTATCTGGCCAAGATTTCCTACGAAGGCGCCAAGTGGCGCTACGGCGACCCGCTCTCCGACGAGACGCGCGAACGCATCAACTTTGAGTTGCACATCATGAAGACGATGGGCTTCCCGGGCTACTTCCTCATCGTGCAGGACTACATCAAGACAGCGCGCGAGCAACTCAACGTGTCCGTCGGTCCGGGACGCGGTTCGGCCGCCGGCAGCGTGGTGGCCTACTGTCTGCGCATCACCGACATCGACCCCATCAAGTACAATCTCCTGTTTGAGCGCTTCCTCAATCCCGACCGCATCTCTCTGCCCGATATCGACGTAGACTTCGACGACGATGGCCGCGGCCGTGTGCTGCAATGGGTCACGGACAAGTATGGCGTGGAGAAGGTGGCCCACATCATCACCTACGGCACGATGGCCACCAAGTCGGCCATCAAGGACGTGGCGCGGGTGCAGCAACTGCCGCTGGCCGAGAGCCACCGCCTGTGCAAACTCATCCCCGACAAGCTCCCCGAAGGACTCAACGGCAAGCCGCTGAAGATGAATCTCACCAACGCCATTGCCTCCATCCCCGAACTGCGCGAGGCAGAGGCATCGCCCAATCCCGTGCTGCGCGACACCCTGCGCTATGCCAAGATGCTCGAAGGCAATGTCCGCAACACCGGTGTGCACGCCTGCGGCTTCATCATCTGCCGCGACGACATCTCCGACTGGGTGCCTATCTCCACGGCCGACGACAAGGAGACGGGCGAAAAGCTCCGTTGCACCCAGTACGAAGGCAAGGTGATTGAAGAGACGGGTCTCATCAAGATGGACTTCCTCGGCCTGAAGACCCTCACCATCCTGCGTGAGGCGGTGGAGAACATCCGCACCTCGCTCGGCATCGAAGTGAACGTGGACTATTGCGACCTCGAAGACTCGGCCACTTTCGACCTCTACAGCAACGGGCGCACCATCGGTACGTTTCAGTTTGAGTCCTTAGGCATGCAGAAACACCTGCGGGCGCTCCAACCCACAGTCTTCGAAGACCTTATTGCCATGAACGCCCTGTTCCGTCCGGGCCCGATGGCCTACATCCCGCAGTTCATCGATCGCAAACACGGCCGCGAGCCCATCACCTACGACCTGGACTGCATGGAGAAGTACTTGAAGGAGACCTACGGCATCACCGTCTATCAGGAGCAGGTCATGCTTCTCTCGCGCGAGATTGCCAACTTCACCCGCGGCGAGAGCGACAACCTCCGCAAGGCCATGGGTAAAAAGCTCCGCGACAAGCTCGACCACATGTATCCCAAGTTTGTGTCCGGCGGGCAGGCCAACGGCCACGATCCGAAGGTGCTGGAAAAGATTTGGAACGACTGGACTGCCTTTGCCGAATATGCCTTCAACAAGAGTCACGCCACGTGCTACTCGTGGGTGGCCTATCAGACGGCCTACTTGAAGGCCAACTTCCCGGCGCAATATATGGCCGGCCTGCTCAGTTGTTCGCTGGGCAACATCGGCGATCTGACCAAATTTCTCGACGAGTGTCGGGACATGAAGATAGATTGCTACGGCCCCGATGTCAACGAGAGCTACTTCAAGTTTTCCGTCAACTGTGTGAGCGACATCCGTTTCGGACTCGCCGCCATAAAAGGCGTGGGCGAAAACGCCGTTCAAGCCATCATCGACGAGCGCGAGAGAGGAGGACGCTTCACCGATGTCTACAACTTCTTTGAGCGCGTCAACCTCAACGCCTGCAACCGCAAGAACATCGAAGCGCTGATCATTGCCGGTGCGTTCGACAGTTTTACGGAGCTCTGCCGCGAGCAGTACTTTGCGGTCGACAGCAGTGGGACGATGTTCCTCGATGTGCTCATGACCTACGGTGTACACTTCCAGCAGGACCACGAGGAGAACACCAACAGCCTCTTCGGCGGCATGGAGACGGTAGAGATTTCCAAGCCTAAGCCTCCCCACATCTTTGAAACGTGGAGCAACCTCGAGCGCCTCAACAAGGAGCGTGACTTGATAGGCATCTACCTGAGTGGGCATCCGCTCGACAACTACGCCATCATCCTCAACAACCTTTGCACGCTGTCGATGCTCAATGTCAACGACCTGGAACCTTATGCCAATCAGGACGTGACGTTCGGCGGTATGGTCACTGCGGCCAACGAGCGCATTTCGCAGAAGGGCAACGCCTATGGTAAAGTGAGCATCGAGGACTTCAAAGGCGCGGGAGAAATCACACTCTTCGGCGATGATTGGGCACAGTTTAAGGGCTACTTTGCGGTCGGCAATTCCATCTTCGTCACCGCCCGCGTTGTCCCCAATAAGTGGCGGCCGGAGGAATTGAAACTACAGATCAGCAAGGTGGAATGGCTCTCCGATCTCGTCGACACACGCATACAGAGCCTCACCATCACGGCCGACTTGAAACTGCTGGACGAGATGTTGGTGACGGAAATCATTGAAATGGTGCAAAGCACGGAAGGTGAAACGCCGCTCCACTTCCACATCCACGACCCCGAGACGAAGGCAACGGCTACCTTGACGAGCGACACCTCGCGCATCAACATCACCCGCGAACTGATGCACTTCTTAGACAACAACGACGCCCTCAACTACAAAGTCAACTAACCCTCTCCGTTTCTTATCTCTACCTGCTCAAGCACGTCTTGGGCAGGTGGCCTATCGCCTCTCCTACTTATGTCGGCCAAACTTTCACTCCTCATCTGCACCATCAACGACCGCATACAAGGCGTACCCGACCTCTTGCTCCCACAACAGGCGGACGTGTGCTATGTCGTGTCGTTTCAGTTCACCGCAGCGCAGTTCTTGGAGATGGTCCCCACTATATTAAAAGAGCGTACGGACATCACCGTGCTCCCGATTTCGGGCATCGGCCTTTCTTACAATCGCAATAACGCCTTGCGCCACTGCACCACGGAGTTGGCCCTCATCGTCGATGACGATGCACGCTACACGCCACGGCAGTTGAAGGCGGTCGTACATTATTTCTCCACTCACCCCGAGGTGGACATCGCTTGTTTTCAAGCCGTCGACCGTGTCGGAACGCCCATCAAGACTTACGCTTCAGCGCCTTTCGACTACGCCCATCGCCCCTCCGGCTGCTACTTCTCCAGTTGCGAAATGGCGCTGCGCACCGATGCGCCTTTGCCCGCCTTCGACCCTCGCTTCGGCCTCGGTGCGGGCTATCTCTCTTGCGGGGAGGAGGAAGTGTTTCTCCATCAAGCCCATCGGTTGGGCGCACGTATCTGCTACGAGCCGCAGGTCGTCTGCTCCATTCCTTCCGGGCCAACCACAGGAGCTCACTTTTCGGACGATGTGCGGGTGCGGCGCTCCAAAGGAGCTGTGCTCTACATGATGCACGGCCTCATTGGCGCGTTGCTGCGCATCACCCGCTTTGCTCTCTCTCTGCCTTGGGGCACGCGCTGGAAGTTTTGGCGCGACATGCTCGACGGTATTCACTACATTTTCTCCACACCGCTCAACGAGGGGGTGGCCGATGACATCCCCTTAGATTTTCAGCCCATCGATTTTCGCAAACTGCCGTAACGATTTTCTTCTGTATCAAACAAAAAGACCGCGCCAAAACAATTTGTTTTGACGCGGCTTTTTCAAATCAAAATGAAAGAAGGCTTCAATTAGGGTTGAGCCAACTTGTTGTTGGAACCGAGCACTTCAACAATCTTGTGCTCGTATTGCTTCTGCATGTTGTCGCGAGCGGGACCGAGGTACTTGCGGGGGTCGAACTCAGCGGGCTTTTCAGCAAAGACTTTGCGAACGGCAGCAGTCATGGCCAAGCGAGAGTCGGAGTCGATGTTGATTTTGCAAACGGCAGAGGCGGCAGCCTTGCGGAGTTGCTCTTCGGGGATACCCACAGCGTTGGGAAGCTTACCACCATACTTGTTGATGGTGTCTACTTCTTCCTGAGGTACGGACGAAGAACCGTGGAGCACGATGGGGAAACCGGGGAGGCGCTTCATGATTTCGTCGAGCACATCGAAAGCGAGGGGAGGAGGAACGAGACGGCCGGTCTTCGGGTCACGGGTGCACTGTTCGGGAGTGAACTTGTAAGCACCATGGCTGGTACCGATAGAGATGGCGAGAGAGTCGCAGCCGGTCTTTTCGGCAAACTCAATCACTTCGTCGGGGTTGGTGTAGTGGGAAACTTCGTGAGAAACTTCGTCTTCCACACCAGCCAGCACACCGAGTTCGGCTTCTACGGTCACATCGAATTGGTGAGCGTAGTCTACCACTTGCTTGGTGAGGGCGATGTTTTCTTCGAAGGGAAGGTGAGAAGCATCAATCATCACAGAACTGAAGCCCATATCGATGCAGCTCTTGCAGGTTTCGAAGCTGTCGCCGTGGTCGAGGTGAAGCACGATTTCGGGATGTGCACAACCGAGCTCCTTGGCATACTGCACAGCACCTTCGGCCATGTAGCGGAGGAGAGTTTGGTTAGCGTAGTCGCGTGCACCCTTGGAAACTTGCAGGATGACGGGACTCTTCTGAGCAGCGGCGGCCTTGATGATGGCTTGGAGCTGCTCCATATTGTTGAAGTTGAAAGCGGGGATGGCATAGCCACCGTCTACGGCACGCTTGAACATCTCGCGAGTGTTCACAAGGCCGAGGTCTTTGTAATTAACCATAACTTTGTTTTGTTTAAGGATGAGATTGTTTCGGGAGTCGATGTGCAAACAGCGAATGGGTCGTGGCGGAAAGCCAAATTCTTCGCCTTTTGCCCTACAAAATTACGACTATCTTATGGGGTTTCAAAATTTGAAACGTATTATTTTGCAGGTAAATTGGACAAAATGTTAAACCTTTTGTGGTTGAGAACAGATTATGAAGATGCAGATGACAACTTTGCCTTCCATTTTAACCAAAAGATGAAGAAAGCGAAGCAGAGAATGTCGCTGATGACAATGGACAGGGCTGAAAGTTGGAGGTGGGTATAGAAGAACCAATTCAGCACGTTGAGCGCAACTTGCAGTCCTACGATGAGGAGCAAAGAATGGCGCATACTGAAGCCTGCGGCCAGACAGAGGTGGTGAAGGTGGCTTTTGTCGGGACTGAAGATGCCGCTCCCTATCCACAAGCGTCCGACAGCCACACGCACCAAGTCGAAGCAAGGCACGAGCACCAAGGTGAAGGAGAAAAGCAGTGCGTGCGGACGATAGGGCAAAACGGCCGGATTGTTCATCGCATATTTGATGGCCAAATAGGCAATGGCATAGCCCAAGACCAAGCTGCCGGTATCGCCCATAAAGGTTTTGGTCCCACGCTCAACACTGCCGAACATATTAAAATAGAAGAACGCCAGTACTGCCCCTATCAGTCCGACCGCCAGAAGAGTGTAGGACAGGACTTCCAGTTGCGCAAAGACAAAAGCAAATACGCCCAACATAATCATAGACAGCGCCGAAGATAAGCCGTCAATGCCATCAATGAGGTTGATGGAGTTGACAATGAGCAGACAGACAAATACGGTGAGGGGATAGCTCGCCCAAAGGGGGATCTCGTACAAACCGCAGAAGCCATAGAAGTTGTCGATGTAGAGCCCACACAGCGGCATGAAAAGCGTAGCGGCAAACTGCACCAGAAACTTGAAAGAAGCTTTCAGCCCCAACAAGTCATCGAGAATACCAATGAGGTAAATGAGAAAGAGTCCGGCTATCAGTATCATCGTGGAAAGACGGAACACTGGCAGTTCGGTTGTGGGTTCAAGAATCGTCATCAGCAGGTAACTCACCGCCATCCCAACGACCATGGCAGGAGCAAACAACAAGCCGCCCAGTCGGGGTATCTTGTTTTGATGCACCTTGCGCTCGTTGGGCATATCATAAAGGCCACGTACTCTGCAGAGACGCAGCAGCCAAGGCATAGCCACAAAGGTGATCATCAGGCTTGCAGAAAAGGTAAGCAATAGGTAGAGAATGTCGGTGGTGTTCATAGGAAATAGAGAAGAGGACTATAGCCGTTGGCGCGTGCGAAAGACAGATTTGCTTCGCGTAGTCAGGCATTCTGTCATTTTATAAAGATAGCGTAGGCTGAGTAGAAAGACATTGGTGTAGACGTGGTGCTGACGAAAAGCCCGCAGATGATCGGACAGAATGCGACGATGGCTTTGTAAGCCGGAGGAGGAAGCTCCCCCGACACGCATCGTGACACAATCCAGCGGCACGTAGGCCGTAGTGATTCGATGGATGAAGATGAGACGAAGCAATTGTTCGAAATCAGCAGCCACTTTATATTGTATGTCGAAGAGTCCATATTGTTGATAAACTTCGCGCCGACAATAGAAGGAGGGGTGGGCCGGCATAAATCCTAAGCGCATCATCCAAGGACGAAAAGGACGTGAACTATAATAGCGCACCATCTTGCTGACATCATTGGGCGCGACATAGTGCACATCGCCATAAACAGCATCGACTCGGCTATCCTCTATGGTTTTCGCAAGGGTGGCCAGCACATGGGGACTGGTGTAGAAGTCGTCACTATTGAGAAGTCCCACCACTTCTCCACGGCACATGCGAATGCCCTTGTTCATCGCGTCGTAAATCCCTTGATCCGGCTCGCTCACCACACGAAGTCGTCCCTCAAATCGAGGAGCATAACGTTCTATAATCTCTAATGTCCCATCGGTAGACTGTCCATCAACTATAATCAGTTCATAGTCCGTGAAAGTTTGTGCCAAAACACTTTCGAGCGTATCCGTAAGCGTGTCGGCACTATTGTAAGTCGCGGTGATGATGGAAAGGGTCATAGGCAATGCTTCTCCCACATTTTTGTGTAAAACTGAAAATACTCCTCTTGCATTTTACTCCAAGAGAAACGCAGACTATTATCAAGTCCTTGCCGAGAGACATCCTCTCTAAAAGTTGTATCATCGATGAGGCGCTGAATAAGCTGGCAAGCTGTGTCAAGTTGAAGTGTACGAAGCAGTAAGGGATAGTTGGTGCCTATCACCTCAGGAATTGAGGAGACGGCCTGCGCCAATACAGGACAGCCACAACGTTGCGCTTCTATCACAGGAATGCCGAATCCTTCATATTCAGAAGGATACAGCAAGGCTGTTGCACGATTGTAATAATAACATAACTCGGCATCACTCGGAAACTTGCGTTGTATGACTTCGACAGAAGTTACAGAAGACAGTTCTGCTGCTGAGAGAGGCGCTCCCACCACCAACAAAGGAAGTTTCAAACGCTCTGCCACTTGTACCGCAAAAGAAAACTGCTTGTAGGGTGCACGATTGCCCACAAAAAGCAGGAAGTGTGGAGGAAGTGGTTCCATACTGCCCATCTCCTCCTCGCTGAGAATACGATAGGTGTCGGCAACGCCATTATGAATTACACTGACTTTTTCTGAATTGATCTCAGGCATATAATGCAACAAATCTTTTCGTGTGCTTTCAGACACACAAACCAGAGCATCGGCCTTAAGAAGTGCTCGGCGCTTTGTATACTGGTGTACCCATCTCTTAAGACCGGTCACATATTTCTCATACGTGAAATCGTGGATGGTAATAATGTTGATGGCACGAGGATGCGTGCAAACACGATAGTAGGAGGAGTGAAAGAGAAAAGGAGCTGAAGATGGAGTCTCAATATCCAAATTGAGATAACGCTTCACTTTCCAGAAACACTCATTGAGCACGCACAACACGGAAGGGGGTATCACCAAATTGCGACGTACATAGTTCGTGCGAGCACGTGGCCATTCGTAAATCCGCACCTGTTCAGGGTCGAAACGTTGCAATACCATCTGAATTATATTCTCCCAAAATATGGAGATACCTCCCATCTTCTGCCAAGCAAAAACGAGGTTGTCAAGGATTATTTTCATAGAGAGAGATAAAGATTATAAAGGTTGTGCCGATGTGTGATTGAGCGTAAGTTGACGACTGAAGAGGAACATCAAGCCAAGAATAAAGCCAAAATTGAGAACAAAGTCAAACCAGTAACTTATCCCCAAACTAAAATCTGTAATACTTGAGTTGAGGGTGATGTAAAGGTAGGTAAAGAAAGCTGCAGAGATGATGCCCTTAGGCAATAGAAGAGGCAAACGAAAGAGCATGAAAGCCAAAAACAAGCCGCAGAGGTAAGAAAACAATAATCCCCACCATCCAAAGGCAATATAACTCAAAATGGGAATACGTGCATTAGGCCCCAAATTTTCTCCTACAGACGAAGGAGTCACGTACCAAGCCAACTGGTTGCCAATTGAGGCGACATCTTCATCAGCGATCAATCGCAAAGGCTTGAGTAAGCCAGCAAAGATTTGCACCCAAGAATTTTGTACTTCCACGACACTCAGCACATTGTCAGGATAAGCATAGAAATAGCAATCTCCAAAAGCCGCAAAACGCACAGCAAGACCTATAACTGCCGTCTGAAGATTTCCACCCAGTCCCGCAGTTTGCACTAACAGTACAACAACCGCTGCTATGATGCCCACGAGAAGGTAGATTAAGGTTTTCCCAGAACGCGGCAGTTCTTGTAGATAGAAGAACTTAAATCCCCAATAGGCAAACAAGATATTTAGAAAAGCGAATTTAGAGGCTGTTGCTATCAAGAAGAAAATACAACAAGCCAACACGATGTAGGCCAAGGGACGATACTTACGCTTATGCAAGAGATAGAACGAATAAAACATCGTATAGATGCTAAACCCTGTATTGAAGCGCGCTAAAATTCCCAAACCTCCCGTGCCGGCATAAACAGACAACCGACTACTATCCATCAAAATCGGTATTCCAATGGTGGCGTAGGTAACCAGAGTAAACAGGAAATAGAGAGCGGCAATGACGATAAATACATAAAAACCTATTCGGTCAGAGTACTTAATCGTGTGCCGCGAGAAGGTGGCACGCTTCTTCCCCAAACTCACTATGCCTAACCAAAACAATCCTTCAGACAATATGAAATAGCAAAAATGCTCTGTCGTCATATTCTGCGTGAAGTAAAGAAACAAAGGAACAGCATTGGCAAACATAGCAAAAACGACACTATATCGTAGTGGGTCGTACCATGTCAGTGTAAAGCCCTTATAGACCGGCACAAGCGCTGCTATCGACAAAAACAATGCCAATATATACCATTCCCAGTGTAATGCAAGGACGAGGAGAAAAGTATCAACGTTCATGTCAGTAGAAGCTATCTGAGAAATATAAAACGTATTTCGCGGTTAAGTATTGCGCATTTGATTGAAAATACATCATAGTAAAGATACATCAGCAAAGCTAACCAAAAAGATTTGAGCCTTGCCAAGTAGATTGCCGAAGTGCGCATCTCTCGATAACGTCGTGCTTTCTTATCAAAAGTTTCTGCCGGGTCATAGAAGTTGAGGGTGTGTTGAAGCGTATAGCGGATGACACAAAAATGGGTGTGCTGCTGCCCATACTTCCACATAAAGTAATTGTCAGTATTGTAGAAACGGAGGTTTTCATCATACCCTTCAAAACCTCCTCTCAAGTAGCTTCCTGAAATCACCATACCGCTATTGATAGCAGTGCTATGGCGTGTCGTGACAAGACCGTATTGCTTTTTTTTCCAGTAACTTCCCTTAAAACCATGTACCCAGCTCGGACTGATAATATCGCTTCCTTGCTTAATAATCGGAAGGAACAAGGAGCAATGAGGATGGGCTTGATGACTTTCAAACAAAGCCTTCCAAAATCCTTCCTCAAAGTGGCTATCATGATCCAGAAGAACCAGATGTTGTTGTTCAGATAGATATTGTCGAATAACGATATTGTAGATTGCAGATAAGGATTTGTTTTCTCCATCCTGCCAATAATGCACATTCAGGGGAGAAAGACTCATTTTAAGCCGTTCCAAAGTATCTATCGAGTAAGGATGCTCACTATTGTCCCTTAACAGAAGGCGATGATGACCTTTACCTAGTGTCTCTATCGACTTTTGCAAAGAGGAAAGCGTTTCCGACTCTTCGGGAGAAACATGATAAAGGACAACAAGAATAAGAAGATTCATAATGAGAGTTTGTGTTTAATTCCCATCCATTTGAAATGAAGCCATGCACGCCAACGATACCAAGTTCCGAAATTCTTCTCAATGACGTGGAAGAGTTCAGCAGCATTTGAAGATGAGTTGGAGATTCCTTGCATACTATGAAAAGCAATAACATCAGAGGTGATGGCAACTTTAATTTGTACTTTGTAGAGTCTTTGATTAAGATCGTAATCTGCAAACACACGAAATGACAAGTCATAGGGATAAGTAAGCAGAAGCAATCGGCGATAAAATGCTCCTTGATGAGGGAGTGTATTGTAGACTTTCAAAGCTGCCTTCCATTTGGGGGATAGACACTCTCGTGTGTCAGTAACCACCCTCCCTGCAAGTAAATCAGTACCACAATCACGAGCTTGGCAAAGCGCCTCATAGGGAAGGTGAAGCAATTCATCTCCGGCATTGATGTTGAGCACATAGTTTCCACGTGCCAGTGCTGCCGCCTGATTCATCGCGTCATAAATTCCGGCGTCTGCTTGACTGTGCCAATAGTCAATGATGTGCTGATACTTACGGATTATATTTTGTGTGCCATCCGTGCTCCCTCCATCCAGCACCACATACTCTACCCAAGGTTTCTTGAGAGCCGCTATACTCTGAAACGTCGCCTCTATCTCATTGACGGCATTGCGCACAACCGTGATGATGGTAAGCAGAGGAGTATCTTTCATGGTTGAGTTCTTTTGAAATCAGGTAAATAGGTGATCAGAATTGATTGAAACTATATTTGTTTCTTTTTTTCATCAGTTCGCCTTTGCGAAGGAGGAGTGTAACGGCCTACACAACTGATGAACAAAGACGGGATGGCGGGAAATGGATACAAAGAGGGTATCAAAGTAAAGAACTTCTTACGAGTTAAATCACTACGATTGATACTGAGCACCTACTTAACCTAACGTAAACTTCGTCTTCTTTTATTCAATCAGAGAATGGAAGCCCAAGCCTATCGAATACCTCTAAATGCATAATAGCATCCACTGGACACAATCCCAAGGATGAAGGTGAGGAAGATGGGAATCATCCGCTTAGGCCCTGCCGGACGTACCGGAACAGGTGCTTCCTGAATCACAGTAAAAGCAGGCGTACGTTCTTGCAATTTGGCCTTTGCCGTTTCTACTTGCACTCCCAACTGAGTAAGCGCATTAAAAGCCTGCTGCATCTCATTTTCAAGATCGGCCTCTTTGGTTTTATATTCATTGAGCACGAGATCAGTGTGACTATCGGAGTAAGCAACATAGGCTTTCTGCACCTTTGCATACCTCTCCCGTGCCTCTTTCTGCAAGCGTTCGGCATAACGTAAATCAATGCGTGCTTTGCTCGTACGATAATCTATAATGTAAGCCTGCAGCCTTTTCATAATAGCATTGGCCAATGAGGATGACACATAAGGATCTTGCGCCATAGTGGTGAGACTGATCATTCCAGTCTTCTTATCAATATCGCAACGTATGTTGCTTTTTGTCTCCTTGATGAGTTGCTCTTGATGAAGATTAAAATGAGTAGCTGTAAAGTCAATCGTGCGACTTGGGGGTGTCTTATTTCCTTTGATTACTTCAAGCGCTCTATCCCACCAAGGCTGTTCCTGGTGAAAGGTGAGATAATTATAATAGCTCATCGTATCCTTTGTCTGTCGAATCACTTGAAGTTTGAGAACGTCAATAATGAAATTGTTTGAATTGAAGATGTCAGGATAAATATCAGGATTGATGGCATCTTTTCCATTATTAGCATTCATCGAGAATCCGGCCAAAGAGGAGAGTTCTGCAATATTCTTTGGCAAACTGACCCCTCCTTCCGATGACTCAGGAATGACTTGGATAGTGGCAGAATAGTAGCGTGGCAAGCTAAATAGAATTCCTGCGACCACAAGAGTTAGTCCTGTGGCAAAAAGCAACATACGCTTCCATCGTTGAGAAATGAGAGTGTGGAGAGAGGTATAGACATTGATTTCCTGTTCCATAAAGAAGAGAATGCGCAAGGTGAACGAAAATAAGGTCGAAGTAGGGGGTAAATTTATCTCAGAGGTAATTTTTTCTACCTCAGAGATAAATTAAATTAGCTCTGAGGTAGAATTTTCTATATAAGAGGTAGATGATTGAGCGCCCCTAAGTAGTTTAGGATTTACTTCTTGAAAGTATTGGCCAAAACGGCAGCCAGCGTAACAAGACTCATACTCAAGGAAATGATTTGCCCCATGGCTGTCCAGTTTCGTTTCGGACGGGTCGGGATGACGATGTTACATCCGGGTTTGATGTCACGAGCCGAACGAACGCGTGTTACGGTTCCGTTGGGGTTAATCACAAAGGCTTTGCTCTTTCGTGCTCTTTCGCGATAGCCCCCGCTCTGGTTGACATAGTAAGAAAGTGCAGCATTGGGTTTGTAGGCAACGGTGTTAGGATACATGACCTCACCACTGATGCTGACGGTGTTGTTGAGTCTGGGAATGAACAACTGGTCACCATTGCGGAGGATAATGTCCCATTTGTCGTTTCCGGGATTGGCTAAGGCTTTGTCCAGATTGATGGCAATGGTCTTTTCTGAATCCACAAGAATTTTTCGCAGTTCGGTAGAGTCATCAAGCGTTACAATCTTGTGTATCTGCTGGTATTTCTGAATTTCGTGCGGGAGCAGTTGACGTAGGAGGCGGGCACCGGACAGATAGGCTTCCGGGGTGCAACCACCTGCCTGCTTGACCAAATCAGAGAGTCGAGCATTTTTCTTGGTCAAAGCATATTTGCCTGAGAAGTTAACTTCACCTTCAATTGTGGCATGTTGTTGTTCCACATATCCTGGAGAGATACGCACGAAGACCTCATCAAAAGGCAGCAGGACAAATCCTGGCTTACCATCTATAACAAACCCATCTTTAATTGAGAAACTATAAATCTCAGCAATTTGCTCTCCACTTTTCAAGGCACTGCGATCTCTCAGTCGGCGCGACACATCGACTTTGGCTGTGCTCGATTTGTCCGTCAGTCCACCCGCCTTAAGGATAAAGTCTTCAATAGTGAGACTATCTGCATACTCATAAGTGCCCGGATATTGCACCTCTCCTTCAATGGTAAGACTGAGCATGTCGTTCAGATCCTTACGAGAGGGAATAAAGACGATGTCTTCATTACGCAAAGTGATGTCGGCCTCCGTGTGGCCAAGGATGGCTCCCGTGTTGAAACTTTCTGCTTTCAACGTACGATCGGCCTTACGGCGATGAATCAATCCGCGTGTCGTAATAGCTTCTTCCGAAAGCCCACCTGCAGCAGCTATCAATTGGCGAAGTGTGGAAATGTTTCCATCCATTTGGTATTTGCCGGGGCGCATCACTGCTCCACGCAGTTCCACCATGTTCTTGTAACGGTCAAGCACAGAGTCGACCGTCACAGAGTCTGCATCAGCCAACTGGAAAGTGCCACGCTCAAACTCGTTGAGGGTGTAGATGCTCATTTCACCACCTTTCTTACGGATGAGCCGCACATTCTCTTCATAAGCATCTCCTGTGAATCCACCGGCAAACTTAATCAAAGTGGACACACTTTCGTCGCTCCTCATCTCGTAGAACATTGGGCGTTTCACCTTACCGGAAATATTTACCAAGCATTTGTAGGGTTCTACGATGATGACATCATTAGAGGCTAAGCGGACATTCCCGCGCAAGTTGCCATTGAGTATGTAGTCATAAAGGTCGATTGTAGAGATGAGCCGATTGTTACGATAGACTTTTATCGCACGCAAAGTTCCGATCTCGTTAGTTCCGCCAACGGTGTAGAGGGCATGAAAGACGGTCGAAAAAGCAGGCAGGGTGATTGTGCCGGGTGCGGCCACTTCTCCCATCACATTGACTGTGATAGACTTGGTCTGTCCAATCGTAAGTTTAATGTTAGAACCTCCAAAGCGCTGCCCTAATTTGCTGCGAACGGCAGTGTTGGCTTGAGCGACTGTCATTCCGCTCACATAAATCGGGCCGAAACCTTCGATGTTGATATCACCTTCTGGAGAAACGGTTGCTGTATATTGTTTCTGAGAAGCCCCCCAAACGTCTACAAACACAGCATCTCCTGCTCCTAAACGATAGTCGATAGGAGTGGCAATGTTGAGTTCCGGCTCAAAGGTTAGGTGGGTGTCACTAAAGATGTCACGCCCAAACACTTTTTTGCCTTTTTCCTTTGGAATTTTTACTTTAATTTCCTCTTCCTCATCATCTTCTTGTGCAAGCGAGTCGGGCATAATAAAATCCAACTCCTTATCAATGGTGCGAATTTGCTTTCGCTTGTTGCGCAACTTCTGATATTCGGTGCTCTCCTTATCTTCAACTTCATTGTCATCACGTTGGTTGAAGTTCTTATTCTTTCTTTGTGTCTTCTTGGAGTCCACATTATTATGACGTAAACGGCCTTCTGTCTGGTCGTCAATACCAGAAATATTTTTAGCCCCCATCACCTCACTATTCTTTTGCTTTTCATATTTGCTGCGAATAGCACGAATACGCTGAATATCAACCCCTTTTTCTATGAGTTTGGTAACAATCAGCGAACGCGAAGTGTTGTTGGCCTTTTCTTTAGCGATAAACGTCATGATTTGTTCATCGGTCATAGCACTTTGTGCCATGGCCCAACAGGACATCGCGAAAAAGATATAGAAAAGAAAAAAGGATCTTTGCAATTTCATGATGGAAAAGAATGAAAAGCTATGGTTCAACTTTAAGTTAGAAGAGAGATTTCAGCGTTAATAATAAAATCTTAAGGTCTTTCAGCAAGGTCGGATGCTCTAGGTACTTCAAGTCCATCTCCAACCTTATCAGCATCTTCTCTATTGTGTCCGTATAACCATTATAGATCGCTGCTTCGGAGGTAATCCCCGGACGCATTTGGTAGAGTTGAGCATATCGGCTGTCATGTTGGAGGATGAGATCAATGAAATGCCGGCGTTCTGGTCGATAGCCCACTAAAGACATATCTCCCTTAAGTACGTTGAAAAGTTGAGGCAGCTCATCTATATGATGATGGCGGAGAAATTGTCCTATTGGGGTATATTCGCTTTGCTTGTGGCAATCGTTGCATAATTGTGGCCCATTCTCCTCAGCATTTTCTCTCATTGTTCTGAATTTAAGAATCATAAAAGGCTTTCCATTTCGGCCGATACGCTCTTGTAAAAAGAAGGCAGAGCCTCGTGTTGTGATTTTTTGAGCCAAATAGATAATCAATAAACAAGGAGAAAATACCACTAAAAGCACTGCTGCCACCAAAATATCAAAAGCTCTTTTAAGAAAGAGTTGTGTATAGGTGGACTTGCTGCTTACTATCATGGTGCGAGAGGGATTGGGATATCAACATTAGAGATAAGTAGGTGTTCAAAATTAATCGTAGCAATTTTAGTCGCAGGATGTTCTCTACTTTGATGCTATCTTTGTTTCTCTTTTTCGCCATCTCGCTGTTGTTCATCAGTCGTGTAGCCCGCTACACTCCTTTTTCGCAAAGACAAGCTGACGAAAAAATGAAATAAATCTAGTATCCATTAATTCAGAACACCTACTTAAGAAGAACTCAATGCGCTCCTCTGTAAAATATAAAATTACAGAGATAACGCTATCTTCTTTGATTTATTGCCTCTATAAGGTCAGAGACGCAACCATAAGTTGCGCCTCTGACAAAAATGGGAGTCGATTAAGGTGCTTACTTGGCGTAGCTCACCGAACGAGTCTCACGAATCACGGTGATTTTCACTTGACCTGGATAAGTCATCTCATTTTGAATACGGGTAGCGATATTGTTCGAAAGGTTGTCTATTTCCTTGTCGTCAATCTTATCAGCACCTACAATGACACGTAGTTCACGGCCGGCCTGAATGGCATAGGTCTTTACGACACCGGGGTAACTCATTGCGATATTCTCCAAATCATTGAGACGCTTGATATAAGCTTCTACAATCTCTCGACGAGCACCCGGACGAGCACCGGAAATAGCATCACAGACCTGAACGATAGGTGCCAAGAGCGAAGTCATTTCGATTTCATCATGGTGAGCTCCGATGGCATTCACCACATCTGGTTTTTCCTTAAACTTTTCTGCCAACTTGGCTCCATAGAGCGCGTGGGGAAGTTCGCTCTCTTCATCAGGCACCTTACCTATGTCATGCAGCAAACCTGCACGCTTGGCCTTTTTGGGATTTAGGCCAAGTTCTGCGGCCATAATGCCACAAAGATTGGCTGTCTCGCGGGCGTGCTGCAAGAGGTTCTGACCGTAAGAAGAGCGATACTTCATCTTCCCGACAATACGAATGAGTTCGGGATGAAGCCCATGGATGCCAAGGTCGATGGCGGTACGTTTACCGGTTTCAATGACTTCCTCCTCAACCTGCTTGCTGACTTTTGCGACTACCTCCTCAATACGTGCAGGGTGAATACGTCCATCAGAAATGAGGTGGTGCAAGGCTAAACGGCAGATTTCACGGCGCACAGGGTCGAAAGCACTGATGACAATGGCTTCAGGGGTGTCATCGACCACGATTTCCACACCTGTAGCAGCTTCAAGGGCACGGATGTTGCGGCCCTCACGTCCAATGATGCGGCCCTTCACATCGTCATTATCAATATGGAAGACGGTGACACTATTTTCAATGGCCGTTTCCGTTGCAACACGCTGAATGGTTTGGATGACGATGCGCTTGGCTTCCTTATTGGCCGTCAATTTCGCTTCATCCATAATCTCATTGATGTAGCTTTGGGCATGCGTCTGAGCCTCGGCTTTCAAGCCTTCCACCAATCGTTCTTTCGCTTCACTTGCAGAAAGCCCTGAAAGTTCTTCGAGTTTTTCTATTTCTCGTTGCTGCATCTTGTCCAGGTCTTCCTCTTTACGAGCAAGAAGTTGTTCTTGCGTTTTAAGGCGTCCCTGCATAGAATCAAGTTCCTGCTTTCTACGTCCAAGTTCTTCTTGACGTTGATTGATGCCGAGCTCACGCTGTTTCAACTTGTTTTCAGTTTGCACAATATGCTGATTGCGTTGTTGTACTTCTTTTTCAAGCTCAGCTTTTTTATTGAGAAATTTCTCTTTGACTTCAAGTAATTTCTTCTCTTTGATGACTTCGGCCTCCTTTTCTGCCTCTTCCATCTTGTTTTTGAACATAGAGGTAAGGACATATTTGAACAAGCCAAAACCAATTACTGCGCCTAAAATCAAGGCGCCAATAGCGGTGATAAGGGTTAGAGTATTCATTGATTGTTCTATTAAATCTTTGGGTTTTCGAGAGAAGGTACTTCTCCCAAAGTTTCTGCAATTTCAGACGTGAGCTGCTCTATAGACGTCAAGAAAGGCAACGTGTCCGTATTTTTCTTCTCTTGCAAAAGCTCGACTGTCAGACTGGTAAGCACCAAGGCGTTATACTTCTGTAGCGACAGGTCTTTGTAGTGTTCACGATAACGTGCGAACTCCTTGTTAATGCGCTCCGCGGCTGCACGATAAATGCCCTCTGCACTCCGTGGGACAACGAAATAATGTATTTCGTTGTCAATAAGCAGCCTAATGGTTAGTCTTTCGCTATTTTCCGACATCGTAGAAGGGGGGGGGGAGGTTAAACATTGAGCATAGCTATGCACTTGTCTACTTCTCGAATGAGTTTTGCTATACGTTTTTGAGCCATTTCTGTGTCAGCGGAGGTAACCTCAAACATTTTGGCCATTTTCAGTGTCGAATAGCGCTGTTCGAGAACTGCAATGTTTTGTTCCAAATCAGATATTTGATTTTTTTGCTCCTCCACTTTTGCTTTCAGCAGACTGTTTTCTTGAACGACACTCTTATATCTCATCAGAAGTTGACGCACTCGTGCTTCAAACTGATGGAGGGTCTTTTCTTCTTCGGTGGTCATAATTCAAAAGAACTGGAGCAATAAAGAAGTATTACTTTTCTTCAGTAGCATCCCCCTTAGGCTCTTTTTTTGCCAAAATCACAACATTGTAGACGAACTCGGTCATCCACTGTTGCGAGTAGCCTAACTGTGTTTGATAAGCACGGATGTTTTCTACTGAGCGATGCGTCGCAGCATCTTTCCAAGAGTTCTTGACAAAAATATCGGCAACTGCCTTTTTAATAAGGTTGCGCAATGTGCCTTTAAGAAAACCTGGAAGGCGAAACTTCCAACTCATCACATTGCCCATCAGCATCATAAGTTCTTGACTAAACCCCTGAAACTGAAACAAATAGGTTTGCATCTCATTGAGGTTCTTACAGCGACGTTTGATGCTGCCATCAATTTCTTTGAAGAAATCATCCGAGATGCCATAAATCTCACTCAGCATCTTCTTACAGCGATTTTTTTCACCGAGCCCGATGCGATTGTTCAATGTAGGCACTTTGAGGGTTTGCTTAAACACACGCAAATCGGGCAATGCCCTCATATCACGCAATCCAAAGTTGGCCGCCATCACGGCTTGAAAGTATACACGAATCAGCGTCATGAAATCCTCCGTTCCACCAACACGCCATCCTCGTTCCTGTTCTCGATTAGAGGAACGTCCAAATATATTTGATAAAATCCCCATAGGAGTTTCGGTTAAATATTAGTTTTGCAACAATACGTTTATCCATCAACCAGTTAACTATTCAGCCTTACACTGGTCCTTCAAAATTATTTGCAAATATACCATTTAATCTTTGTTTCTCCAAAGGGAAAGCTGAAAAAATCCCTCCATAGTGATTGTAGGAGAGGAAAATATAAAAAACCGTGTCAAAACGGATGTTCCAACACGGTTTCAAAAAGATAACTTCGACGATGGATGAACAGATAGGAGTGTTCAGTGCGTCTTACTGATTTTCGCGTTCTTCCTTCATATCGATTTCTTCGCCCTTGGCGTCTACAAATTTGTATTCCAAGAAGGCTAAACTCTGGTCGGGAATGATGCTGAGCCCCCACCCGTAGTGGAACTGCCAGCGACGACGGAGAGAGATGGCGCCTTGATTGATATAGGCGGCAACGAATGGGTGAACGTGAAGTCGGAATTTGCGGATACCTAAGTCTTCGGTGACCATGCGAATCTTGCCCTCTAAGGCATCGGTGAAGAGGAAGGAAGATTTGATTTTGCCTGTTCCTCCACATGATGGGCATTCCTCCTCGATTTTGACGTCCATGGCAGGGCGCACACGCTGTCGGGTGATTTGCATCAGGCCGAACTTGGAGAGGGGGAGTATATTGTGGCGGGCACGGTCCTTTTTCATATTTTCCACCATACGCTCATAGAGCTTTTGGCGGTTTTCGGGCTGTGCCATGTCAATGAAGTCGACCACGATGATGCCGCCCATATCTCGCAGGCGGAGCTGTCGTGCCAGTTCATCGGCGGCTCCGAGATTGACGTCGAGGGCGTTGACTTCTTGCCCTTCGGCACTACGAGAACGATTGCCGGAATTGATATCGACCACATGCATGGCTTCAGTGTGCTCAATGATGAGATAGGCACCGTGCTTGTAGGTGATGGTACGTCCGAGAGACGATTTGATTTGCCGAGTCACCGAAAAGTTGTCGAAGATGGGGACTTTGCCTTTGTAGAGCTTAACGACATCCTTGCATTCGGGTGCAATGAGTGTAACGTAATCGCGCACTTCTTCGTAGACCTCTTTATCGTTGACATGAATGCTCTCGAAAGAAGGGTTGAAAAGGTCGCGCAGCAAGCCAACGGTACGGCTGGTCTCTTCATAGACGAGAGTCGCCTTGTCCTGAGGATTATGGCTTTGTATCTTGGCGATGGCACTTTCCCAGCGTCCCAAGAGGATGCGTAGTTCCTGATCAAGTTCGGCCACACGTCGACCTTCGGCCACTGTGCGGATAATCACTCCAAACCCTTTGGGCTTGATGCTCATGATGAGCTGCTTGAGGCGTGCTCGCTCACTATCACTCTTGATTTTTGTGGAAACGCTCACCTTATCGGTGAAGGGAATCAACACCAAATAGCGGCCGGCAAATGAGATTTCGCAAGTGATGCGCGGTCCTTTGGTAGAGATGGGCTCTTTGACCACTTGCACGAGCACTTCCTGCCCGAGTTTGACCGTGTTTTGGATTTGTCCTTCTTTCTCGGTATTGGGCTGGCGTGGCACTTTGTTGAGGGGAAGCGGCTTTCGCTTTCCATCAGCAATGAGACTGAGGTAATGTTCGAACTGCTTGTAGCGCACTCCTAGGTCAAGATAGTGAAGGAATGCATCGCGTTCGTAACCGACATTCACGAAGCACGCATTGAGGCCCGGCATGATTTTTCGCACCTTGGCCAGATAGATGTTACCCACCGAATACTGTTCCGACCGCCCTTCTTTCTGAAACTCAACCAGACGTTTGTCTTCGAGCAGAGCGATGGAAATGTCTTTCTTCTGGACATCTACGATTACTTCGCTTGTCATGTTCTTTTTACTTTTAATATCGACTTATAGAAGTCGAGATTTTGATGCGGATAAAATGAAAAGTTAAAAGCCAAGGTGAAAGCACGCAGGACTTTTAACTTTCCAACAGCCACGTGGCTGCAAGTGGTTACTTGCTCTTGTGGCGGTTCTTGCGCAGACGCTTTTTGCGCTTGTGAGTAGACATCTTGTGTCTCTTCTTTTTCTTTCCGTTAGGCATGATTGAAATGGTTTTAACTAGTTAATAAAACGTGTATCTGTGAGCTTCCCCTATGCACTCAATTCTTTCAAAACGAGACTAAGCCATGGGAAGCAGTGGATTAGTGCTTGATTTGAGCCACAAAAGTCTTGGCGGGTTTGAATGCCGGAATATGATGCTCAGGGATAATCAGCGTGGTATTTTGAGAGATGTTACGTGCGGTCTTTTGTGCACGCTTTTTGAGGATGAAACTGCCGAAACCTCGGAGATAAACATTCTCATTGTCTGCCAAGGAGTCTTTCACAGTCTCCATGAATGCTTCCACAGAAGCCAGAACAATGGCACTCTCAATACCCGTCTTTTTTGAGATTTCCTTTACGATTTCTGCTTTGGTCATCTTTATGGTAGTTTTGAGTATTTGGATGTCTTGTGTTCAATCGAAGTGCAAAGTTATAATTTTCAATCGATTGCCACAAGATTTTGCCCACCTTTTTTACATCAGGCAGAGAGGAAATACATGTTTCTTGCTTTCGTCTATCACCGTCTCCGCGATAGGCAGACGACTTTGGAAGGTCGATGTAGCACCCACCTATCTCGCGACTTTCCAATCCATATTGTTTCGGATTTTCAGTTTTGGAGAACAAGCCGGCTACTACTGAGGCACTGGGATTTTGGCAACGCGATTGAGGTGACGCCCACCCTCAAAAGGCGTATTGAGGAAAGCATCCATAATCTCTCGGGCAGTATCCGAACTGATGTATCGTCCGGGCATGACCAAGACATTGGCATCGTTGTGCAAGCGCGTCATCTTGGCAATCTCGGGCATCCACACCAGAGCGGCACGAATGTGCTGATGCTTGTTGAGAGCCATCGAGATGCCTTCGCCACTACCGCAAATCGCTATGCCGCGCTGACATTCGCCCTTTGCCAAGCCTTCTGCCAAGGCATGAGCATAGTCGGGATAGTCGCAAGAGGCCTCACTATCTGTGCCGTAGTCGCGATAAGGAATGCCTTTTTCGTCAAGATAGCTTTTAACGCTCTGCTTTAATGCAAAACCTGCGTGGTCGGAGGCCAATCCAATTATTTCCATAAAGTCACTATAAATTATTTAAGTAGGTCTTCAAAATTAATCGTAACTATCTTCTGCGTAGGGTATTCTCTACTTTGACACCATCTTTGTTCTCCTTTTTCGCCATCTCGCCTTTGGTCATCAGTCATGTAGCTCGCTACACTCCTTCTTCACAAAGACAACCTGAAGAAAAATCGAAACAAATCTAGTATCAATTAATTTCGAACACCTACTTATCCAAAAAGCGCTTTACTTCTTGGTGAATATGGGTTGAGGTGAAGCCAAACTTCTCATCCAACACGCCGAAAGGAGCACTCTTGCCGAAATGAGTGAGGCCAAAAATGTAGCTATTATCATCGGCCAGGCCTTCAAACACAGCGGGAAGTCCTGCTGTGAGGAAGAACTTCTTCACTCCCTGGGGAAGAACCTCGGCGCGATAGGCCGCATCTTGATGCCGGAACAGTTGTTCGGAGGGGCAACTCACCACACGCACCTTAATACCATCGGCTTGCAGCAAGGCAGCCGCGTCGACCAAAGTAGAGACTTCCGAACCACTGGCCACCAACACCACCTCCGGATTTGCTTCAGGCAGGACAACGTAAGCACCGTGGGCAGCCCCCTTATAGTTGGTTCCGGCAGGAAGATCTTTGACATTCTGTCGGCTCAGGATGAGTGCTGTGGGCGTATCTACATTTTCCATCGCCATGCGCCAACATTCAGTGGTGGCGTGGACATCGGCAGGACGGAACACACGTACCGAGTCGCGCCCGGAGTGATTTTTGAGTTTCTCCATGAGGCGAATCTGGGCTTCTTGTTCCACTGGCTCGTGGGTAGGACCATCCTCACCAACACGAAAAGCATCGTGACTCCAGACGAACTTGACCGGAAGTTCCATCAGGGCTGCCATACGAATAGCGGGCTTCATATAGTCGGAGAAAACGAAGAACGTGCCCATAGCTGTCCACATCCCTCCGTGCAAAGCGATGCCAAGACAGACGCAAGCCATGGTCAGTTCGCTGACGCCGGCTTGCAAGAAACCTCCCGAAAAGTCATCGCGAGAGATGACGCCGGCGTGCTTGAGGAAGCCATCCGTTTTGTCGGAATTGCAGAGGTCTGCCGACGAGACAATCATATTTTTCACCTCTTTGGAGAGCATAGCCAAGCAGGCTGCCGATGCGTTGCGGGTCGGGCTGTTGGGCTTTTGCACAATGCTGTCCCAAGGGAGTTGAGGGAGCTTTTGCGCAAACCAATCGGATTGGAGTTGGGCTTCTGCGGGATGAGCCGCGGCCCAACTTTCTTCTTCGGCACGGCGTTCGGCCACGATGGTTTTCAGTTCTTCGCGACGCTTGGCATAAAGTTCGGCCACTTCCTGACGCACCACAAAAGGTGCATCCGGGTCGCCACCAAGGTTCACCACGGTGTTGCGATAGGCATTACCACCGAGCGGAGCACCATGCGTGCGACAATCAGCCTCATAGCTGCTGCCATCGGCCTGCCGTGCTCCTTTGCCCATCACGGTATGTCCGATGATGAGGGTAGGTCTGGCGGTTTCGGCATTTGCATCGCGGAGAGCTTTGCGGATTTGCACAGGGTCGTTGCCATCAATTTCAATCACGTTCCAATTCCAAGCACGATACTTCATTCCGGTGTCTTCGGAAATCACATCGGCCGTCATGGTCGACAACTGCACATCGTTGGCATCAAAAAACATAATCAGGTTGTCCAGTCCCAAGTGCCCGGCCATACGACCGGCGCCTTGACTAATTTCCTCCTGAATGCCCCCATCGGAGATATAGGCATAAATCTTTTCTTTCTTAAATCCGGGATTGCCGGTGCGCGCGTAAAGCGCTTTGGCAGCGATAGCGGCTCCCACAGCATAGGTGTGCCCCTGTCCGAGAGGGCCACTGGTGTTTTCAATACCACGTGCCACATTGACTTCCGGGTGGCCGGGTGTGGGCGACTCCCACTGACGAAACTCTTGCAGTTCTTCGAGGCTGAACCGACCGATCAAGGCCAACTGGGCATAAAGCATAGGCGACATGTGGCCGGGATCGAGGAAAAAGCGGTCGCGACATTCCCACTCCGGACGCTCCGGATCGTAGGTAAGGAACTCGCTATACAAGACGTTGATGAAATCGGCGCCTCCCATAGCCCCTCCTGGGTGGCCGGACTTGGCACGTTCAACCATACTGACGGCCAGCACACGGATGTTGTCGGCAGCGAGAGTGAGAAGTTCTGAAGAATTTTCCATAAGTAAGATGTAGATGAAGCCCACCAAAACGTGAGCAAATGGATGAGAAAGGGAAGAACCTTTTTACACAAAATCTACGAGTAGCAAGTAGTATGCGTAGGTTTTCCGTGCAAAATTACGATTTTTTTACCTCTCCGCCAAACCAAAGTTCAACTTTCCTACGAGAGAGAAAGGAATTGCACTTCTATTTGAAAGTAGTGCTACTTCTGATTTGCTTGAAAAAAGTTCAGAAAGTCAAAGAAAAAGTCAACTGCGACAAAGGAAATCTATAAACCAAAGTTTGGTTTATATAATTCAAGGTTTGGTTTATGTAATTCAAAGCTTGGTTTATATAAACCAAACTTTGGTTTATAGAATATCCTTGAGGTAATTGACTTTTCCTCCGATGCCGTAAACTTTCATCATGCTTCTCTTGTTTTTTTCGGGGAAGGGTTGAATTAAGGCTCTTTTGCACCCACCGGCACACGTTTCGCACATCATACCGAGAAGGGCGCAAAAGAATAGGGGGGAAGATGTTGGGCATCCTATCCGTATAAAAAATCTCGCGAAAGCTGTTTCGCGAGATTTTTTAGGATGAGCAGGGCCACGAGAAAGGAGGGCGGAGAAGGGGCGGTTTATTCTACAGAAGGTGAGACGCATTCGTCGATGAGTTCGGCAAATAGCGGAACTTCGCGCAGAAGATGGGGGTTGCCCACCAAGAGGGTGCGTTGTCTGGCCCGAGTGAGCGCGACATTAAGTTTGCGGTCAATGAAATGGCCGGTTTCATCGACAAACTGCGAATTGCAGAGGAAATTGAGCTGCGACTGTCGGCTCACGGTGAAACCGAAGATAATGGTTTCGCGCTCCGAACCTTGAAATCGCTCCACCGTGTCGATGGTGATGCCGCTCAACTCCGGGCAAGCGAGGTGCAATTCGCGGCGTATGAGGGCAATCTGGTGGCGGTAGGGCACGATGATGCCCAACTCCACCGCCCAATCTATCTGCGAAGGTTTGCACTCCTGGGTTTCCTGATAAAGTTGCCGACAGAGGTGGGCGATGAGTTGCGCCTCTGCCTGATTGGTCTTGGGCGTAAAGGTAGAACTCTCGTCGGGCACACAGGGGTAGAACATCACGCGACGATAGGGCGAGACGACTCGCTGATGATCCAGCGGAATGGGGCGAAGCAGCCCTCCATAGAAATGGACATTGGCAAACCGAGCCACCTCGGGGTGCATACGTCCTTGGCGATGGAAAGCGTGCACGCAGCGCTCGGGAAGAATCTGGATGAGGCGTTCGAAGAGAGAGCACCGGCAGTTGGTCAGCCCCATCTTGTGCAAACGGGCATCGTCGACTTGACTTTCCCTTTCGCTTTGTTGCACCACTGCCGGCAACTGCTTGTGATCACCTATGAAGACGAAGCGTTCGACAGCCAGTTGCCCATGATGTTCGGCCATAAGGAGAGGGAGGAGGTGGGGTTCAAGAAGCTGGGAGGCCTCGTCGATGATGGCCAGCGAGAAGTGCTTGAGCGCAAAGAGGGATGTGGCGGCCGACAAAGAGGCGGTAGTGCCGACCACAACACGCACCGTTTGGAGGAGTTGCGTGATTTCTGCCACGTTCTTCTTCTCCGAAGTTCTGTTTTCCAGCAAATAAGGCAAGTATTCCTCGCTGCAAGTCAAGGCATTGCCGATGCGCAGGAAGTCCAGCCCGGCAGCCACAAGTTTGCTGCAGATTTCATCGACAGCGCGATTGGTGAAAGCCCCCAACAGGACCTGGTGTTCTGCGGTGGCAAGTTCTTCCTTCAATAGGCTCATCAGCCCATAAGAGGTTTTTCCCGTCCCCGGCGGTCCCACCAAGAGGAAGAAGTCGCGCGCCTGCACTGCCTTTTCGACCAGCGTGTCCAGTTCAGGCGTGTCAAAAGAAAGTTGCCGTTTACGCGTGGTGTCCACTCGTGCGGTGCAGGTGTGGGTGAGTAGTCTACGGCGGTGCTTTTCGCCGGAAAGGAAGGCATACAGGCCGCGATAGAGCGCGGTCGCGCTGGCCTCCATCAAGTCCGGTTCAATCGCCCAAACGTGGGTGCTTCTTCGGTCGAAGATGCGCGGATTGGTCTGCGGGGCACGAAGACGCAACACGATGTGGGTAGGGGTGATTTCCCCAATCGTGGCACGAAACACCATGCCTTCGCGCAAATCCGGTGTGCACAACGCTTCGTAGGAGTAGAAGACCACGATGTCCCCCTTTCGGAAGTTGGGGACGGTGGAAATGTCTTCCTCGCGAGGGGCGGTGAGGAAGAGTAGCCGCACCTCAAGGATGGCTCCGGTGGCACTCGTCTTGTAGCCTCCGCGGTCCAAACACAACTGAGGCATGATGTTGCCGGCCTGCATTTTCTCATCGAGGGTGGACAGCCAAGCAGCGGAAAAACCGCTCGCTTCTCTCTGAGAGGACCCGAGTTTTGCGCGCAACTGTTCGAGTGCTAAGAAGCGATGAAATCGGAAGAAGTAGGCGCGCTCTTCGGGGGTGGCACTGCGGAAGACGTTGATAAAATCGAGATATTCAGGGAGCTTATAGCGCTCCCACAGCACTCCGCAGGAGAGTGTGTGCAACTGTTCGGGCGTAAACTCCTCAAAGAAGTCTGCACTCCCTCTTTCTGCAAACTCCAAGTCACGCACAACCATCCGATTGCGCACTTCAAAAGCCTGCTGCAAGAGTTTGGGGACATTTTGCACACGTATCAGTCCCTCTTTGCCGGCATACTTCGAATAGAGCAAGTAGGCATTGATTTCAGAATAGCGCTTGTGGTGGGCGTAGTGGAGGATGGCCATATAGAGGAGCACCTGAATGCGATGGTGCAAGTGTGGGCCTTGAGTGGCAAACTCTTTCTTTCCACTCTTTTGCTCAATCACCACGTCCAAATCTCTTGTGAGCAAGTCCATACGCCCCTGCACACCGAGCATTTCGCAGAAGAAGGAGGGCTCCAACAACACCTCTTCATGATTGTCGACGTGCAGTTCGGGGACAAACTGGCGTCCGACGAGGTTGTACAGATTTTGCTGTTGCTGTTGTGCTTCCTGATGAAAGTCGGCAAGAGGCGCACTCTGGAGTGTGGCTGCGAGAGAGAGGGCGTTGGTCTTGAAGAAGCGCTGGATGCTTGCTGCATAGTTGAGCGGAAACTGATGGACGGCTTCGTCCAAGAGTTGAGAGGCGAAGTTTCCCAGCAGGAGCGGTCGGCCGGTGGGCGCCGGCAAGAAGCGATGCACGACATGGAGGTCGGGCGTGATGCCAAAAGGCTGAAAGCACGATGAAATGGCGGTGACATCGACCAAATAGTCCGGTTCGACAATGATGAGTGCGGCTTCCAAGCCCTCATCGCGGGATTTCGTGTCAATGAGGTTCAACGACATACCAGGTCTCAGCAGATCATACAGATAGCGAAAATCCCGCGTTTCATCGGTCGTCGTCAGCCAGATCTTCAAAGCAATCCCCGTGGGATGGTCGGCAGGAAGCACTTCGATGAAATCGGGATGTTTGGTCGCCAACACCACACGCCGAACGTGTGTGTCTATCTTCACTTCTTCTCTCCACGCTCGGTCTTGCTTGGGCAGCAACTGCTCCAAAGCCGCGGGTATCGCAGTTTCTTTAAGCCGCGCCACAAACTTGGCCAACAGACGCAAATCATAAGAAAGCGCTTGCGACAGCGTGATTTCTTCGACTTGCTCTACCTTCGACATGCGCACACGAAAGTCATTGAGCCGACGATAGACCTCGGGCGGAATGTTGAGGTGCGTACACACATAATGCAAACGCGGAAACGTGCCCGACAGTCCCACCTCTGCTTCTGCGGTTGCTTCGTTGAGCAGTTCGACCAACAAGCGATAGGCCATCACGGAACGCTGGCGTATCGTGAGGGTGGAACTCGTCAAAGCCTGCTCGATTTCATCGAAGAAATAGGTTGCTGGAAGAAGAGGCATATTGCTTTTGTCTGGATGGTCATATAAATCTAATATCGCTGATGACATTGTGTTTGACTCGGCGATTGAGTTGCTCTATCAGTTGCAGCCGTTTCAAACTCAACTGTGTGCGGATGACAGGGGTGTGCACCCGCACCCAAAGGGTCGTGTCCTTCACATATAGGGGTTCTGTGCGGTTGGCCACGGCATCGGGCAGGACTTCGCTCCAAGCTTGCAGAACCCGATGTTGCAGTAGCGGGGTTTGGATTTGTGGGTCTTGAATGCACAAATCCAACACAACATCTACTTTATCTGGTTTTCTTCTTTTCATTCTCAAGAAGAGGAATATGTGTATCTAAGGGAGGGGGGAAGATTTATCTTTTAGAGACTTGCTGCTGTCTCAGAGGTAAATACGGCCAATCAGCCTCGCCAGCAAACGTGAAGGGCGTGTCTCGATGGACGCGCCCTTCTCTTTTTAGTGGGATGATGCTGTGTTCATTTAGAAACGATAGCCGAAAGTCAAAGCAATTTGATGCCGATTCAAGTTGAGCCGTTGTGCCGGGAGGTCGTTACGCTCCGCTGCTGCCCCATCTTTATTATAGGCAAAGGGATAGACATCGGCTTTCTGGGTTTGGTATTGATAGGCAATGTCGGTGTAGAAATTGGCACCCCGATAGCCCAAACCACAAGTGAAACGGTTGGTTGCCCCCAGATTGACATAGTCCGTGTTCGTTGCAAAGCGATAGGACGGACTTGATGTGAAAAGGTTGAGCAGAGCTTCTTTGCGCATAGGTGCACTCACGAAGTTATAGCCCACACGAGTATAAAACTTAGGAGCAATCCGTGTCTCAACGCCGAGACGGACAGTATGCGTATCGCGCAGATAGGCGTTGATTTGGTCCTGCATATATCCGTCTTTCGTACCGCTGCTCCACCCTCCATCATAATAGCCAGAATCGGGCTGGCGCACTTGCGCTGTGGTATGGTCGGCTATTTCATATTCTGCACCGATGGCCACATCCTTCCCTATCGTTGTGCCTAAACTGAAATTGAACTTCAAGGGGGAGCGCATGTAGTAGTCGTTGTTGCTCTCCATCGCACTCTCGGTGTACTCGTAGTGCTCACCGGTTTTGGTATTGGTGTGTTCGTAGGGAGAACTCATGAACAGGCGGGAAGAACTGCTGATGGTGTAGAACGTGGGCAGGGTCATCGCCACGCCAATGCGGAAAGGACTTTCTGCAAAGGGCCGCGCAATGACGCCCAATTTGGCATCTACTCCGGTGCCGGACACCGTTTCAATCTGCTTCATCAGATAGGTCTTTCGGCGTCCCTTGGCATCTTGAAAGGGGACGCCCGCCTCATCCAGCGAGGCTTCTTCGTATTCCAACATACTCTGGCTCTGAATGTCGTAAACACCCACATTTACACCGAAATAAACTCGATTGCTGACGTTGAAAGCCAAGTTGAAATCATATTGTTGCACACCACCCTTCTGAGCACGATGGTAGTGATAAGCCTCGGCATACCCATGCTTATAGTCCGTCACGTGTCCAGAGGCATCGCGGATAGGGTCAATCAAAAATACGTCGTAGCCCAAATTGGTCAAAGGAGTTGTCAAGGCACGGTCGGCATCTACCTTCAAATCCAGCCAGCCTTTACTGAGCGTATTGGCCAGTTCACGCATCTGCCAAGTCTGAGAGACTCCGCCTAACAAGGGGACATTTTTAAGCGAGATGAGGTTGCGGAAGTTGCGCGACTTCTTATAGTTAAAGCCCAAGTTGACAAATTTCAAATTCTCTCCATCGACATTGAGCGAATAGAGAAACCCCGCTTGGTCGAGACTTGTGTTCGTGGCGCTACTCCCTAAATGTGTCGCCACACCATTCTTGTCCGACTGAGTGAGCAGACTTCCTGTGATTGCGGCATCTCCACGACGATACAAACCGGTAGAGGCGGGGTTGGTTCCCATTGCAGAGAGGTTGGCACCGAGGGCGCTCATTGCTCCCCCCATACCGATGTAGCGCGCATCTCCGTTGAGGTCGGTAGCAGAGAATTGCTGCACTTTATAAATGTCTTGTGCCATTCCGCTCTGTACCCCACAAAGGGTAAGAAGCATGGCCGAAAAATATATCTTTTTCATGGATGGTAAGTGAAAGATGTCAATGTATAAGTATAATAGGTGTTCGAAATAAGTAGGTGTTCAAAATTAATTGATACTATATTTGTTTCATTTTTTCGTCAGGTCGTCTTTGTGAAGAAGGAGTGTAGCGAGCAACACGACTGATGAACAAAGGCGAGATGGCGGAAAAGAGGAACAAAGGTGGTGTCAAAGTAGAGAATACCCTACGCAGAAGATAGTTACGATTAATTTTGAATACCTACTTAAGCGACAGCAGTTGCCGTCAATCTATCGGCGCCCTCCGATGACGCCTCCACCGCGTGAAGAACCACCACCGGAGAAGCCACCGCCCGAGTTGCTACCGGAGAAACCACCGCCTGACGAACTTCCACTGGAGAAGCCGCCATTGCGAGAGCCGCCCATATCAAAGCCGCTGCTGCGCGAAGGTTGCGAGTAACTATTGCTCGTGGAGCGTGAGGGAGAGTAGTTTTCTGTGGGTCGACCACCACGACGTGAGGAATTGACAATGTCTCCGCGGTAGGAAGGCGTGTCGTTGTATCGGTAAGAGGAGTGGGTTGTCGAAGTATCGTCATAGTTGTTTCTTCCACTCCAAGAGCCGCCACGCGAAGCACTGCCATTGCGAGACGTGAAACCACCACCGCGGCTGTCAAAAGCACCGGCAGAGCGAGAGTTGGCACCACTCACCCCATAATAGGTGTTTCCATGAGGACGCACGTTGTAAGCATAACCTCCATAATAGCCTCCCCAACCATAGCGGTCGTAAGGCCAATATCCATAATTCCAACCCCAGCCCCAGTTCCAACCGGAGTACCAAGGTGAGTACCAAGCACTGAAGCCCCAGGGCGAATACCAGCTGCTCCAGCCCCAAGGTGAGTACCAGCGATTCCAAGACCAGCCGTAGTAGAAGGGGTCATACCAGCCATACCAACTGCTCCAGCCCCAGTCGGAGAACCAAGGGTCGTAGTAGGCCAAGTCATAATAATAATCGTAGTAATAAGGTGAGGCGACAATGACTCCACGAGGGGAACGGAAGCGCACAATGCGTCCGGTCGCGGTCTGTCGTTCGTCGTCATAGAGGCTGTCCGCCATTTCTTTACGTGTACGGTCACCGTGGCGTCGGTTGTATTCGTCCACATCGCGTGACCCAACACGATAGTCGGCCCAATTGTCATAATCATAGGTCGATGCACTATGACCGTAGGCATTCCTATGGTGTTGGTTGCTCTGCTGTTGTTCAACTTGCAAAGCTTCCTTGGTGGGAACGAAGTAAACATCGTCCTGTGCCCAAGCTACACTGCTCAGTGCAAGGAGCGAGATGAGAGATAGAGCAAACTGTTTCATGACTACAAAATTTTGAGTGGTTGATACTGCGAAGATATGTATTATTTGAATAACGCCGATGTTTTTCCGCAAAAACTTTATTGCAGAAAGCAGTATTTTAACAAAACGAGGGTATTCTCTCGTTTTTTATTTGCCGATTTCAACATCTTGATGTAAATTTGCAATCTCAAATGCTCATCTTCTTATGTACAACCCTCGAAAGCCGCAATATACCCTCTTCACGGTGCGTGAAGCCACGGAACTACTTCCTTTTGTCATGAAAGCGCTCGATGGCATCAGCCGCTCCAAGGCCAAAGCCATCCTCTCCGGAGGGGGTGTGCGCGTGGATCGTCGTAATGTGTCCCAGCACGACTTCCCACTCACGGTGGGCATGAAAGTCGAAATCTCGAAGCAAAAGCAGCGTTTCCACTTCCAAAGCAAGTACCTCAAGATTGTTTACGAGGATGCACAAATCATTGTTATCGAGAAGAATATCGGCATTCTCTCTATGGCTTCAACGCAAGGGCAGCTTTGCGTCAAATCCATTTTGGACGACTACTTTCACAAAACACGACAGAAATGCGCGGCCCACGTGGTGCACCGCCTCGACCGTGACACCTCCGGCCTGCTGGTTTATGGCAAGACCATGGAGGCCGAACAAATCTTGGAGCACAACTGGCGGCAGATCGTCACTGACCGCCGCTACATCGCTTTGGCGAGTGGGCGGATGGAACAGAAGAAGGGCAGCGTCGAAAGTTGGCTGAAGGACAACAAAGCCTACATCACCTACTCTTCGCCCACCGACAACGGGGGGAAATATGCTCTTACTCACTTCCGTACTCTGCGCACCACGGACCGCTACAGTTTGGTGGAACTCAAGTTGGAAACGGGACGTAAAAACCAAATTCGCGTGCACCTTCAAGATTTGAAGCACCCCGTGTGTGGGGACATCAAGTACGGCAATGGCGACGACCCCATCGGACGTCTTTGCCTCCACGCCTTCCGCTTGGACTTCTATCATCCCATCACCAACGAACACCTTCATTTTGAAACCGCCGTGCCCAAGGCCTTCCTCAGCGTGTTTAGGTCGGAAAGTTCTGAAAAGACGGCAGACTGAACGCGCCTCATTTCTCCCAGACAACCCCTTCCTTTGTCCGCATGCACACCTTCGTCTCTATCTTCCCCCTATAAATCCTAATTGCTATGCCTAACATTTCAGAAAGAGCCATCGAAATGCCACAGTCGCCCATCCGCAAACTGGCGCCGTTGGCCAATGCCGCTGCTGCACGTGGCGTGAAGGTCTATCATTTGAACATCGGACAGCCGGACCTCCACACGCCGGAACAGGGATTGGAGGCGCTGCGGCATCTGGAGCGCCCCATCTTGGAATACTCCCCTTCACAGGGGCTTGAAAGTTATCGAAAGAAGTTGGTCGACTACTATCACAGCTACAACATTCAGCTCACTCCCGACGACATCATCATTACTTCCGGTGGTTCGGAGGCTGTGCTGTTTGCTTTTCTCTCCTGCTTGAACCCCGGTGATGAAATCATCGTCCCCGAGCCCGCCTACGCCAACTACATGGCGTTTGCCATTGCCGCCGGTGCCTGCATCCGCACCATCCCCACCACCATCGAAGAGGGATTTGCCCTTCCCGCCATTGAGAAGTTTGAAGCCCTCATCAACGAGCACACGCGAGCCCTCCTCATCTGCAACCCCAACAACCCGACGGGCTACCTCTACACTCGCGAGGAGATGAACCAAATTCGCGATTTGGTCCAAAAGCACGACCTTTTCCTCTTCTCCGATGAGGTCTACCGCGAGTTCATCTACGCCGACACGCCCTACATCTCGGCCTGCCATCTCGAAGGCATTGAGCAAAACGTGGTGCTCATCGACTCTGTGTCTAAGCGCTACTCGGAATGCGGCATACGCATCGGTGCGCTCATCACTAAAAACGAAGCTGTTCACACGGCCGTGATGAAGTTCTGCCAAGCCCGCCTCTCCCCTCCCCTCCTCGGACAGATTGTGGCAGAAGCCTCTATCGACACGCCGCAAAGCTACATGCAGGAGATGTACGAAGAGTACGTGGAGCGCCGCAACTGCCTCATCGAGGGACTCAATCGCATTCCCGGTGTCTATAGTCCCGTCCCGATGGGAGCTTTCTACACGATGGCACGCCTGCCCATCGATGATGCCGAACGCTTCTGCGCTTGGTGTCTGAGCGATTTCGACTACGAGGGCGAAACGATCATGATGGCCCCGGCTGCCGGTTTCTACACCACCCCCGGTGCCGGCCGAAACGAGGTGCGCATTGCCTACGTCCTCAAGAAGGAAGACCTCCAGCGCGCACTCTTCGTGCTCAACAAGGCCCTGGATGCCTATCCTGGTCGCATCCGTTAAGCATCGCCCCCTTCTCTGCCCGTGTGGCCTCCCACACGGGCATGATTTTTGTTCCCGCTTCTCTAATTTTTGCCCACTATGAGCTTCTCTTTCTTCGTTGCCCGCCGTTTCTTCCAAAACATCAGCCCCGACAAACCACGCTCCTCCAACCCCAGCATCACCATAGCCACGGCAGGTGTGGCCATCGGGCTGGCCGTCATGATTATCACCATCAGCGTCATTGCCGGTTTCAAGAGCGAAATTTCCAAGAAAATAGAAGGATTTGGCAGCCACATCGAAGTGCTGGACCTCGGCACCCTCACTGCTCCCGATGGCTTCCCCATTCGTACGGATTCGGCCTTCATCGCCGCCGTCAGCCATCTGCCCAATGTGGCTCACACCGACCGCGTTGTGCAGAAGATGGGCATCATCAAGACCAACACCGACTTCAAAGGCATCACCTTCAAGGGGTTGCCCGCCACATACGACACCACCTTCATTGCCTCGTGCCTCGTTGAGGGCCGACTGCCTCGCTGGCAGGACACCGACAGCAACGACATCCTCATCTCTCGCCTGCAAGCCGACGAACTGGGGCTGAAGGTGGGCGACCGCGTCTTCTCCTACTTCTTCGAAGAGAGCATCAAGACCCGCCGCTTCACTATCTGCGGCATCTACTGCTCCAACATGAACATCTTCGACAACAACTACGTACTCACCCCTATCTCCACCATCGAGCGGCTCAACCATTGGGACAACACGCAAGCCTCTGTGCTCGAAGTGCGCCTCCACGACATCGACCAAATCCCACAAACCCTCCCTGCCCTGCGCCGACTCTGCGAGCAGATGAACACTGCCCCCGATACCAAGTCGCGTCAGCCCCTCAGCATCAAGGAACACTATGCCCAAGTCTTCGCCTGGCTCAACCTGCTCGATGTCAACATGGTTGTCATCCTCTGCCTCATGGTGGCCGTGTCCGGCTTCACGATGGTGAGCGGCCTGTTCATCCTCATCCTCGAGCGCACACAGACCATCGGTGTGCTCAAAGCCCTGGGTGCCGGCAACACGCGCATTCGCGCCATCTTCCTCCACTTTGCCGCCCTCATCACCTTGCGCGGCCTGCTCATCGGCGATGTCCTCGCCCTGGCTTTGCTCATGGCCGAAAAGCACTGGGGCTTCATCCACCTCAATGCCTCGACCTACTATGTCGACACGGTCCCCATCCTCCTCGACCCGATTGCCATCGTTGCTGTCAATGTCGGCACGCTCGTCATCACCATCCTCGCCCTCGTGGCTCCGAGCTACATGATTTCGCGCATCCAGCCTGCCAAAGCCATCCGTTTCGAGTAGGAAAAGCCGGAGAAAAGCACGGAAGAGCTTGGCTATCTCGAAAGAAAAGCGTAATTTTGCCATCGATTTCGAAAAGACCTCACGGGGCGTAGCGCAGTTGGTAGCGCACCTGGTTTGGGACCAGGGGGTCGCAGGTTCGAATCCTGTCGCCCCGACACTGCAGGCAAAAGCCGGAAGCAAGTTGATAAAAACTTCGCTTCCGGCTTTTTCGTTGCAGCCAGTACACGGAAAAGCCTCAGCCTCTCCCCGCTCATTGAAAGTACGCAATCCACGCTTTCTCGTGAATTAAGACGCAACAGCACTCGGTCGGGCAAGTATATTTGGTTCAAGGCGCACGACAAGGCTATGGAGCATCGCAAGCGTTCCACACGCAATGCAGCCCTTGCTCCCGAATTGGTGTGGAGAATCAAACAACTCATCCTAGAAGCTAGAAGAACAATGGTCACCGCGACAAATATCGGGCGTGTTGAAGAAGGAAGACGTCAGTGTCTCACATCAATGTATCTACAATCTAATCCATTCCGATACAAGCGGAGAATTGGCGCGCCACACGCGTCACAAGCTCAAATATAGACGCCGACCCAAACGCAAGCTTTTTCCCATAGCCGATAGAACGAGCATTCACTCGCGTCCCGAGCAGGCGGACGGAAAACGCTTTGGGGATTTTGAGATGGATTTGATTGTGGATAGGTACAACCACGCCATACTCACGATCGTGGAGCGTTCCACAAACATGCTCTTCATGACCAAACTTGCCCATGGGAAGAAGGCAGAGCCGTTGACCAAGGAGGTCAGACGGCTGCTTCTACTCTACAAGAAACACATCAAGACCATTAATCCTGCACGATTGTGTCATCACGCGAAATGTCGGATAAATCGAAAAAAAGCCGTAGCACATTGTGCAGCTTCGATGTCTCTCACACATTATTTATCGCTTCTCAAACGATTTCATCGAAGGGATGCCAATGGCTACGGCTGAAAGTAAGGTGCATCTGGGAAGACGTGTGCCCTCACAAATTGTGCTCGTCCTGCTTATTTACGACGGAACACCACATTCATAAACGTCTTCTCCGTCACATCGGGAGAGGCAGGATTGATGAGGGAATAGCGCAGATGTCCGTTGTCGTCCACTTGGACATTGTTGAAGACGGCATTGTCATAGTACGTCACGAAGTAGTCCAACTCGGTGCGTGCCAAAACGGGAAGTGTACTCGTTGCACCCGGGTTCTGCGCACTGGAGGCGGGAAAAGAGGGGGTAAACTGATCGAAATATTTCTGGTAGAGGTCGATTTCAAAAGTTGAGGTACCGTCATAGGCAGGGTCGCTCGTGTCGGTGGGAATTACGATGCTGGGCATGTAGAAGAAGAGAGGCCACACGGCGTTCATCATTCCCACTACGCCATGATCATCGGCCACCAGCACCCGATCGGGGGCATAGAGGTTCGACTTTGTGGCGTCGTAGTTGCCTGCCGCATCGGTGTTGATGCCCTCTCCCGTTTTGGGCAAGGTTTGGATGCGCAAGCTGCCCTTCACGTCCATATCTTCTGTCGGGGTGCGAGTGTTGACACCCACACGTTCATTTTGTGCCAAGGCTGTCAAGGAAAAGAGAAGTCCGGCAAAGAGGCTGAAAATTTTGAGTTTCATTTTGTGTATGAGAATTTGAGTGAGACATTTTGTTCTGATTGGCCGACGTGAGACAATAGGCAGCTCAGCACATTATGTGCTGAAACGGCCTATATCTCACAAGAAGGGATTATTCCGGAACACGCAGGCGCAGATGGGGGTTGATACGTGCTGCAGAACCTCCCTTGAAAGTGACAGTGATAGTGGGGGTTACACTCTGACAGCCGATTCCTGATTGAGGGGCTATCGTGCGGCGGTAGTACATCTTACGCTGCTTGAACTTGCTCGTTTCTGTATAGAGTTCGCTCGTACCCACAGTCGTCCATGTGACGCCGTCCGGACTGCGTTCCCATTTATAGTCCACTGGAACACCACCCGTTTGGGTGTAGCCGGCTGTGAGAGTAAACTGTGCTCCTTTTCGCACCGAGACATTCAACTCGTCGAGCGAGGGCGACTGTGAAGGTCCGGGTTGCACCGTCAACTGCGCCACACTCGTTTGTGTGGAGCAGCCCACATAGGTGGTCATACGGCGGAAGCGGTACGTACCAGCCATATCTGCCGGATAGGTATAGCTTTCATGGGTGGCACCGGCAATATCGGTAAACTCTCCGGTGCCTACTGCCATCTGCCATTGATACTTCGGCGTACCCGGTGTGGTCGTCGTCGGAGTCTTCGTCTCTACAATAGAAGGCCCCGGGGCATAGGTCACAGGATTACCCTGACAGATGGTCTGGGAGGGAGCAAACCAAGCCGGCTGAGTGATGCCTTTCACCGTCACGTCGTAGGTAGAGGTGATGTGGCTGGCACAATTCGGCGGCAGGATATCAATGGTGTATCGCCCCGCCAGTGCTGTCCGGGCAGGACCGAGATAGAGTGTTTGTCCCGACCGGCTTGATCCATCAGGCAAAGTCCAAGTGTATGTCGCTCCTGGGATGTATTGTCCGACGAGATCCATGTTCTCTTCTGCGCAAAACTCTTTCTTTCCACTCAGCTGATAGGCCAAGTCTCCGGTCGACACTACGGTAGTATGGTAGGCGATACGCAGGTTGTTGCATTTGTCGTAGACATTGATGCGATACTTCTTACCCACATCGCCATATTCGAAGAGCACCGGACTTTCGTTGGGACTGGTTTTGGTCATCACCACGGGCGAACTTTCCTCATCGCCGTCCAACAAGTCGAATCGATAAGGAGGATTACCCGAGGTGGCCGCCACGTAGATTTGTCCTTTATTGCTGCTCGAGCAGAAGTAAGACACGCTTTCTGAAGCCTTTACGTAGTGATCCTTGTAGACTGGTGTATCTTGAAGATACATATCGCACTCATAACTTCCCTTAAGTTGCAGCTGAATTCGTCCAGAAGTTTTCGGGACAACATATGGTGTCCATATATTGGTCCATCCACTATCACCTCTATACTGATAAACGCTGTAAGTGCGGGTATTCCCACTGGCATCTTTATACGAGACAGAAGAAGGAGGATTGTAATTCCATCCTGTGCAAGTTTGCTGCCAGTACCCAGCACCATCTACATAAATTGTACCTCGAAGCGAAGTCGTTCCTGGCACTGATAAGGTACCACAGGTTGGACTTGTTGCAGTTGCTGTAAAGGAGACACCTATATCCAATCGGGGAGTTTCCACATAAGTTACTCCTCCCTCTTCATAGGTCCATTTCAATCGCATATGAGGTTCGTGATAAGTATAATATCCAGAAGCATCTGTTGTGTATTCCCAATAGACAGAAGAATTACGATCTCCATTAACATCGTTCCAATTATCTATATTCTCAAAAACACCTGTGTAAGTTCGTCCACCTTGAACCAATGTAAACACAACATCTGCTGGTATATACCAATTCCCATTGATTGTAGGACTGCCGGGCTTATTTCCTTGTTTACCATACCCCGTAGGAGGAACGAGTTCCACATAGTCGGGAGTGTAAGTACAAATGTTATTGCCTTTCCCATCATTGGTGCACGATGAATTGGGACGATCACAATAGTTACTAAATTTATAACCTGCTACAAAAGAAGAGGTTGCTAAAGTTACTTTCTTAGTAGTTTGCTGTGTTCCATACTCATCTGTCATAACCAAAACATAATTTTCTCCATATTGCAAGCGCGTATTAGGATGCCAAATTTCGTTGTCAAAAAGCATCGGAGAACGTTCTATAAGTGTATGGCTCGCATCATCCTTCTGAAGCAGCAAGTATGCTTTACGTTGACATTCTTTACTAGCTCGGGCATATATTTTATAACCATCACAATAAGTAGTACCAAACCATTGACTAATATATGGAGTAGAATTTTGGGGCGTCCAAGACTGTTCCACAATATTATGTCCATCAGCAGTAACAACACGTACATAAACGCTACGTGAAATACTACCGAAATTATATACTCCTCCTTTATAATTAGGAACGCGTCTAATTTCCGCACCTGGTACACGAGTGTACTTTCCTGTGATATGATTATAATTATATGTTGGTTGTTCCTCGAAAATCAAGGTTAAGTTTTCAACTCCTTCATAAGCAGAAAGGTCATAAGATATAATCAAATCGCCACAGTAGGATTCGCCACACGCACCATAAGTTAAAGGATACTCTACGTCTGGAATACTACTACAAGCATTCGCCTTTACTGTAATTTTATCAAGTGTCCAAGGACGAAAGTTATAAACAGAAGTAAGTGAACTTGAAGAATAATTTCCATTATAATTTTTATTAACATAGGGTACATTAGAAAGAACCGCCCCAGTCGTAGAGTGGAAATCAAACGTAAGCAAGTCATCCCAAAGGGTATTACTATACCCATAAGGGTATGGGTCATAGAGTACACCCCAAGGATTCGCATAATATTTGCCGTCATTACTTGGCTGAAACCTTAAGCTTGACAGAGCACAATTATTATTGTGCCTATCAAAATCTGGAATTTTATCAATTTCCGGGATTTCACAATCAATGAGAGCTGTTTTACAACGATTCGTTACTTCTATTTTGTATTTTCCCGCAGGAAGATTACGCATAGGCGTGATATTGAAGCCATATTTATCTGAGCCCCAACTTGTAGAATACCAAGGATGTGATAAAGCAAAATCTTGTGGAACAGTTACTCCTGCAGGAGCTGCCGTAATGCGGAAATGATATTCATCATTAATGAACTTCGGCATATCATGATAATAGGTTGCATTATCATTTTGGAACCGAAAAGCTAAATAGCCGGTGCGACAATTTTTAAACGAAGAACGAGTGCGTAAGACATCTTGCACAATCGTCATATAGGGAGAAGAGGTGGTCAGCGTTACGGACACATTGTCTGTGTAGGTTGTCAAGGTTGCCCCGGTGGGTACTTCACTTTCTACTCTGATATTATAAGTGGCTGCATCCAATCCGGTTATCACCTTCTCCACAGCCGGTGTCGTAGTCGAGATTACGGTTTCAGTTCCGGTTTTCGTATTTTTGACAAAATAGGTCACCTTAGTAACTCCTGTGGGATCCTGCAATGCCAATTTTAGTTGTGCATTGGCATCGCAATCACCATTCACTCCGGTGATTTTGGCCAACACTGTACCCGGCTTGATGACGGTGGGCGTAACCGGCCAACCCATATTTAGAGGATAAGTCGTCTCACATTGGTCTACCTTGTAAACACCTGTGATGTTGTAAGTACCCTCAGGAATTCCGGTAAAGGTGTAGCTGTCGGTAGCCTTTACTGTTTTGGTAAACGTTTCTGTACCTGCTGTATTGGTCACCGTCCATTCTATTTTATCCTTCTGTCCGATAGGATAAAAATAGTTGGGGTTGTTCTGTTGCGTTGTTAATGCTCGTACAGTAATCGTTCCTTGTTTGGCTAGAGTGACATCCGTATGGGTAATCTTAGCCACAGGAGCACCACCGGATCTACTCGATGCATAGGTCTTATAAATCGTCTTTCCGCACATATCCACCGTGAGCATATAAGGCCAAGCCACCCCGAAAGGCATATTCCAAGGATCGTTGGAAGCTTGCGTGCCCGTGTAGTTGGGAATATTGGGGAAGTACGTTTCGAATTGCCCTGCCGGAATCGTCTGAGAAAGCTGTTCTACATATTGTTTCGTGGCATCATCCCACATCCAGACTTTACAGATTTTCGGATTCGACTGAACGTAAGAATTGTTTCCTTCAATCTTAAATGTAGCTCCACGCTGACGAGGACATTCATTGACGACAGGATCAACTGCTGCTAAAACCGGAATATCTTCTAAGTGGGTAGGAATAGTGATCTTCAAAGTTTTGAAGCAATCTGCCCCATCAACCAACATATTGAGTTTATAGTCTCCGGCAGCTAAATTCAGAAACTTAACATACCCCTTTTTACTATTCATCGTCTGCGTTTGTGTAGTACCGCCACCTTCTGGTGTAAGAGAGAATTTAACCGAGGAAACTACCGCAGGCAAGGTATTCCAATCATCTCGAAGTCCAACCTGAAGGCTTCCTGTATTGGCACAGGGGGCAGTCCCTTTAATAAGAGGTGAATTCCAACTACTTCCTTCTCCACTATTATAATCTACATTCTGAAAAGGTTCAGTCTGATTGGGAATTGTAAAATCATAGGTAAATAGAGGATAGGAGGGACAATAGCCATAGGGTTGTACCTCTAAACGGTAGTTACCTACCGGCAGTTTATTCTTAAGTTCTAAGTTATAACTACCTGGATCTTTCTTTTTGTCAGAATAGATCTCCACGCCAGTATCCTTATTAAATACTTTAACAATAGCAAGATTCACTCCCTGTGGAAATCTGACATAAGCATACTCGAGCCCTCCAAGTGTAAGATTTCCACAAGCTGGTATAATTTTAAATCCATCTTGTAATTTTGTTTTGGAGCTAACCGTGAAAGTTTGCTCCTCTTTCATACTGGGATTGCATTTGGGACTAACAGTAACCTTATAAGTCCCTACCGGAAGTCTTTTTAAAGCAATACTAAAAGAAGCGCCTACTTGTGTAGACCCCGTATAATTCGGAGTATAAGGAGCCCCATCTTTTTCAATATTCCAACTGAACAATTCAGACAAGGCCGCCCTATTTGAAACAGTAACTCCCTCCAGCTGGACAGAGATAGTCCCTGCTCCATCACTTTCGCAAGGAGATGGAGCAGTACTTTCGTATGCACTAACTTTCAAGGTGGGTTTCTTTACCTCTACTTCAGCCTTCATAGAAACCGTTCCACAAGAGGCAATAAGGCGGACTGTGTATTTCCCGGGAGCCGGTACTTGTACACCCACTTTTTCATCATAAGTGCTGTAAAGCCCTGAGGCTACCACCGTGCTCCCTTGTTTGATCTCATAGCGACCATCTAAAAAAAGCTGTCTTATCTCAGGTTTGTTCGTATAAGACGTAAAGGTGATGAAATAGCCGGTGCAGAATCTTTCACCGAAGTTTTGTTGGGCAGAAACAGAATATTGCACATTGTCTGCTCGCAATTCGGCCTCTGTCTCAATCACCTCACCACAAGCCAAGGTTAAGCGAGCCTTGTAATCTCCCGCAGGAAGACCCGTCAATTTTGTTTCTTGCCAGCCAGAAGCCACTTGCATCGTACGTATCAAACTACCGGCATAAAAGACTTCAAGTTGTCCTGACTGATCCAACGGAGGATAAAAATTGATTCGAAACTCGCCTCCTCCACTGCCGGCACAAATCCCTTTTGCATAGGTTTGAGCATTCATATAGAGTTGTGCTTGCGCCTTTAGCTCAACTTCCTTTCGCTGGACGGGACTGCCACACATCTCTGCCTCGACAGTATATTTGCCTTCGGCTAAGTTTTTGAAATAGACGGATCCTCCGGACTTGGCATAAGTATCTGTTGTGGTCAATGTCTCGACCAAACTATTGCTTGCATCCAACAAACGAAACGTTGCAGGAGCTGTAAGCGTAACGCCCGGCAAATAAGCTTGAATACTTCCGCCTCCGCAAGTGGGGAGCGGCTGGCGCATTACCCAGGCATTGAGCGTACCGATTTCTACAGTTCCTACGGTAAAGTCAGCAGATAGTTCGGCACTACCGCAGTTGGCCGTAGCATGGAGAGTATAGTCACCCGCAGGAAGCGCTCCGAAGATTTTTCCTAGATTAGGAGTAGGTGCAGTCACGGTTTCGGTGGCTAATGGAGCGCCACCACCTCGAGGAAGGACCTCATAAGTCATCGAAGTGATGCCATTGGCACGCGACACACCGGCAGAGACTTGACCCAGACAAGTTCCAACAACAGGATAACCATAAGCGTAGAGCGTGAAAACATCCACCACGACTTCCTTTTCGATGGTGAGTTCGCCACCGCTCCAAGTGGCTCCTGCAGGAGCTGTGGGTGGCGTTCCGATGGTGCAGGAGGGAGTGAGTTTCGCCACCAGACGATAGGTACCGGCAGCCAAGCCTGTGAACTCTACATAGTTCGCGGGCTTGGCCGAGAAGAGGGTACGTGCCAATGTCGTCCCTTTATAAAGACTGTAAGAGGCCTTGGAGAATCCCGTAACACCTCCGATACGTGCTCGTATCACACCTTGTTTGCCGGTGCAGCCGTTGGAAGACTGGGTCGTGGCAACAATTTGTGGATGACTCGCAGTGAGTTCCGTGTAGGTAAGTTTGTCGAGTCCTACACTTTGCGGCACTCGCTGGCCGGGACATTCGGCCAAGACACGAATGTAGATAGGCGTTCCTTCGCTCCAGTGGTTGTCGAGCGGCACAGAAACACGTTCGCTGGGGAGTGCGTCTTGTGCAAGGGGATAAGTGTCTCGGTCGGTCGAGAACTGATAGGTGAGTTTTGTGAACCCACGCACGGCATTTCGATAGGAAATGTGCACCACTCCGGGCTGATTGCAGGTAGTGTTGCCTGCATCGAACTCGACAGTGAAATCTCCTTTCGACAAGCCGGGACATCCCTGACCGCTCGCTATGGTGGCCACGGCTGACAACAGCAGTAGGCAATACCAACGTAGGTGTGAGAAGTGAGAATACATAAAACAATATTTTGAAAATTACTGATTTTCACGATGAAGTGTGTACGTCACGATGTAGTGAGAAGTCTTTGAGCAGGCTCGGGGGATACGGCTTTCTGCCGTGAGCATTCTTCGGCCGATGGGTGTCTCCGTCAGGGGCGTTTCGCTCGGTGGACGGCTTTCCGTAGGTTCGTCGGGCCATGCCCTCCTCACCCACGGCTATTCAAAGATACCCCCTTCGGGGGCGGCCCTGCAGCGTCATCAACACCATAAGGAATACGGCTTTCTGCCGTGAGTTGTTCTTCGGCCGATGGGCGTCCCCATCAGTGGTGTTTCGTTCGGCGGACGGCTTTCCGTAGGTTCTTCGGGCCGTGCCCTCCTCGCCTACGGATATTCAGAGATACCTCCTTCGGGGCTGGCCCTGCAGCGTTATCACCACGCAAAGCGGTGAAAAGAGAGGATGATACGCTGTGATTGAGTGCAGCGTGAGGTCCCTGGAAGGGGCCAATCTCAATAACCGTAGGCGAGGAGGACGAAGGACGACGAACCTACGGCAGACGTCATGCACGGCGTTACGTCCCCGAAGGGGGCGAATATCGGAGATTCCACACAGGAATGGTATTCCGAGAAGAATTTCCCAAATGAATTCGACTGTAAAAGTAAACAACTTTTACCGAACTCAAAAACTATTATTGGAAAATCAACAAAATCAATTTACCCCCCCCATTTTTGAAATGTACGGCTTGCAAAAACAAGCGAAAAACTAAAAGAAAATCAGATAAACTTATGGAAGGACGAGGAGAATACTTTCATTCTAAAAAGCGAGCCCCTTGACTGCATCACTTAAGTAGGTCTTCAAAATTAATCGTAACTATCTTCTGCGTACGGATATTCTCTACTTTAACACCATCTTTGTTTCAATAATTTTAACCATTAAGCCGGAAAACTTATTTTCTCCACTGAAAAACTTGCGCCAAAGGGAAGTAATCTATAAACCAAACCTTGGTTTATATAATTCAAGGTTTGGTTTATGTAATTCAAACTTTGGTTTATATAAACCAAGGTTTGGTTTATAGAATATCTTTGTCGCACTTCACTTTTTCTCCCTCGCGCTCCACTTTTCTGGGCTTCCTTCAACCTTTCGTCCTGCCCCGCGCGTCTATGGGTCTCTGGCGATGTCGGGCTTCCCCATCGGCAGAGGACGCACGAGGGCCGAAGGCTCAAAAAGAAGTTCGCCGACTTTCTTTCGAAGGTCGGCGAACTCAACTTTAAGGTAGGTTTAGGCTTTGCGCTCCAACTCTTGGAGATTTTCCATACGTTTCATTTCGAGGAACTCATAGACGCCGCAGAGGTGCTCACGCACGCGCTGATGGCCAAACTCGTAGACTTTCGTGACGAGGCCGTCGAGGAAATCGCGGTCGTGACTCACCACGATGAGCGTGCCGTCGAAGTCTTGAAGCGCCTGTTTGAGCACATCCTTCGTGCGGAGGTCGAGGTGATTGGTCGGCTCGTCGAGGATAAGCAGATTGACGGGTTCGAGCAGGAGTTTGAGGATGGCCAGGCGGGTCTTCTCGCCGCCGGACAGCACTTTCACCTTCTTCGTGCTCTCTTCGCCCCCAAACATGAATGCACCGAGGAGGTCGCGGATTTTCAAGCGGATGTCGCCCTTCGCCACTTCATCGATGGTGTCGAACACGGTGAGGTCTTCATCAAGGAGCGAAGCTTGATTTTGGGCAAAATAGCCGATTTGCACATTGTGGCCGAGGGTGAGCGTGCCTTCGTGGGGAAGTTGGCCCATGATGCACTTCACCAGCGTAGACTTTCCCTCGCCATTGCGCCCGACGAAGGCCACTTTGTCGCCACGCTCCACCATGAGGTTGGCGTTGCGGAAAATCGTTTTTCCATCGAACGCCTTGCCCACGCCGTCCATCGTGACGGGATAGTTGCCCGAACGGGGCGAAGGCGGAAACTTCAAGCGCAGGCGGCTGGTGTCCTCTTCGTCCACTTCGACCAGTTCGAGTTTTTCGAGCATCCGCACGCGACTCTGCACTTGGTTGGTCTTGGAATACGTGCCCTTGAAGCGCTCAATGTAGAGCTTCGTTTCGGCAATCATCTTCTGCTGGTCGTCATATTGCTTCTGTTGTTGCTGACGGCGTTCACGACGCAGTTCAAGATATTGGGAGTAAGAAGCTTTGTAGTCGTAGATGCGCCCCATCGTGATTTCGATGGTGCGCGTGGTGATGTTGTCGACAAATTTGCGGTCGTGGGAGATGACCACCACGGCTTTGCCCGAAGTCATGATGAAGTCCTCGAGCCAACCGATGCTCTCAATGTCGAGGTGGTTGGTCGGCTCGTCGAGCAGCAGCACATCGGGATTTTGCAAGAGAAGTTTAGCCAACTCGATGCGCATGCGCCATCCGCCCGAAAACTCGGAGGTAGGTCGCCCGAAGTCGGTGCGCTCGAAGCCCAAACCGAGGAGCATCTTCTCCACATCTTCTTCAAAGTGGGTGAGGTCGATGGCGTAGAATTTCTCGCTCATTGCCGACACCTTCTCAATGAGCGCCATATAGTCTTCGCTCTCGTAGTCGGTGCGGGTCATCAGTTCGTTGTTCATGGCTTCGATTTCTCCCTCCAACTCTTTGAGGTGGGCGAAGGGCAGGCAGGCTTCTTCGAAGACGGTGCGGCCGTCCTTGGTCATCAAGTGCTGCGGCAGGTAGGCAATGACGGTGTCCTTGGGGGCCGACACCTTGCCGCGTGTGGGCTGCCGCACACCGGCCAAGATTTTGAGCAGGGTGCTCTTGCCGGCACCGTTCTTGCCCATCAGGGCGATGCGGTCTTTTTCGTTAATCTGAAAGGAAATGTCTTTGAAAAGGGTCGTACCGCCAAACTCGACGGTGAGGCCATCTACTGAAATCATATAAGTCTTGTGGAAAGGGGGTTGTGGGAAAAGCGGAGAGAGGAATGAGGCTGGAAAGGGTGTGGGGGAGCCGGGCAGCGACGTGAGGCAATGGGGGTCGCACCTTTTCCTCTGGTCAGGGAGCCGGACGAAGGGTGGTCAGCCAGTTCTTGTAAAACTGCAAGGCGGCTGTGCGCCAAGAGAAGTCGACCCCGCGGTCGGGGCAGTCGTCGACGTAATAGTTTTCGGGCGGCAGGATGGGCAACTCTTTGGCCAGGTCGCGGCGATATTCGCCATCGAGTGTGAGGGGCTCGTATTCCAAATGGCCGATGGCAAACACTTGCCGACGCACGGCATCGGCCAAGATGCCCAATCCCGATTTTCCTCCGCCGGCGAGCACCTCGACCTCGGTGGGCAGCGCCTCTCGCTGCACTTCGGTGTGGCGGCTGTGGGGCATCGGAAAGGCTGTGCCCAAGCCCCGCATAAGGGGATGTTCGGGGCGATAGACCGTTTGAGGGAATACCCCGAACATCTTTGCGGCAAGCGGATGCTTCGGCACACGATGATGGAAGTAGAGCGCGGCTTGTGCTGCCCAGCAGATGTTGAGTGTGGAGCGGGTGTGCGTGGTGCTCCACGTCATCAAGCGGCAGAGGTCCTCCCAATAGCGCACCGCTTCAAAAGGAATGTTTTCGAGGGGAGCGCCGGTGATGATGAGGCCGTCGATGGTGTGCCGGAGCATCGCGCTGTCGAGGTCGAGATAGTGTGCCTCGACATAGGCTTGCGGGGTGGACTTATAGGTCTGTCCGGGAAACTTGACCAGCGTAAGGTTCACCTCGATGCCCGATGCGGCAAGCATACGGCAGAGGTCGAGCTCGGTGGCGCATTTGAGCGGCATGAGGTTGAGCATCCACACGTTGAGGGCAGCATCGTGGTGGCCGCGGGCAATGGGCAATCCCTCTGTGCAGAGCTGATGGAGGGCAGGAAGGTCGGTGTTGAGATAGAGCATAGCGCGTCAGCAAAAACGAGAGAGGAGCACGGCCAGCATCGCAAGGATGGCTGGCAAGCCCTGTTTGAAGAAGATGGAGCGCGAGGAGCGAACCGTCCCATAAAGCGCGGCCACGATGATGCAGCCCAGGAAGAAGAGGCGCAGGTTGCTGCTCCATACGGGCGAGTCTACTCCAAAGCTCCACGCCAGTCCGGCAGCGAGAAATCCGTTGTAGAGTCCCTGATTGGCGGCCATTCCTGTCGTTTTCGGGAAGAGTTCGTCGGGCAAAGCACCACGAAAGAGGCGGCGACCGGTGGTGTTCCAAGCGAACATTTCGATGTAGAGGATGTAAAGATGTTCAAGGGCCACGATGGCCACTAAGATATGTGTGAGTAAAGACATCGAAAGAGGATGGGTGGATACGAACTTCCGCGAATGTCCCTCCTTTTTCCGAAATCTTTTCGGGCAAAAAGACGAACATTCGCGGTGGTTCGTAGAGTCAAATTAAGGATGGAGAAGCGTTTACCAAATGTCTACGCGATCTTTGGGAGCGATGTAGAGTTTGTCGCCTTTCTTGATGTTGAAAGCCTTGTACCAAGCAGGGATTTGGGGAAGTGCTCCGTTCACACGCCAACGTCCGGGCGAGTGGGGGTCGGTCTTGACGAGATTGCGGAGGGCTTCATCACGTGTGTTGCCGGCCCACACGAGGGCGTAGCTGATGAAGAAGCGTTGTTCGGGAGTGAGCCCATCGACCGTGGTGAGGGGGGCTTGCTTCATGGCGTTTTGGAAAGCTTGGAAGGCCACTTTCAGACCGCCGTGGTCGGCAATATTTTCTCCACAGGTGAGTGCGCCATTGGCGTGAAGGCCGGGCAGCACCTCGATTTTGTCGAAGAATTTCACCATTCGTTCGGTACGGGCTTTGAAGTTCTTCTTATCCTGTTCCGTCCACCAGTTGCGGAGGTTGCCATCCTTGTCAAATTGTGCACCTTGGTCGTCAAAGCCGTGCGTCATCTCGTGACCAATCACCACACCGATAGCGCCATAGTTGGCAGCATCGTCGGCCTCTGCGTTGAAGAAGGGGGGCTGGAGAATACCGGCGGGGAAGCAAATTTCGTTGGTCGTGGGGTTGTAGTAGGCATTGATGGTTTGCGGTGTCATGCCCCATTCGTGGATGTCCACGGGCTTATTGACACGCTTTTGAATGTAGTAGTCCGTGTCGAACACCGTGGCCCGGGTGAGGTTCTCGTAGTAAGAGAGGTTTTCATCGATGTTCAGCCCATCGTAGCTGCGCCATTGGTCGGGATAACCGATTTTCACGTAGAAACTGTTGAGCTTTTCGTGGGCCTGCTTCTTGGTTTCAGCGCTCATCCAAGTTTGCTGGTCGATGCGTTCGCTGAGGGCCACTTGCAGGTTCTTGACCAGTTCGAGCATGCGCTTCTTGGAAGACTCAGGGAAGTACTTTTCTGCATAAATCTTACCGATGGCCATGCCCAACACACCTTCCACAGCGCCCACAGCGCGCTTCCAGCGGGGGCGGTCTTGCTCACTGCCTTGCATCGTACGGCCAAAGAAGTTGAAGGTGGCGGCACGAAAATCATCGCTCAAAGCGTTCGAAGCGTCACGGATGACATTGAAAGAGAGATAGGCTTTGAGGTCGTCGAGGGAGGTCTCGGCAAAGATTTTTTCCAATTCGTGGATGGGCTCGGGCTGATTGACCGACACTTCCTTCACGGCCGGAATGCCTTGCAGCAGGAAGAGCGTACTCCAGTCGATGCCGGGATAGTTCTTGACGAGTTCAAGATAGGTCATCTTGTGGTAGTTGCCTTCCACATCGCGCAACTGGGTGGCGGAGTAAGAGGCCTTGGCGATGCGCGTTTCGATGGCGAGAACAGCTTCCATCTTCTTTTGTGCCGTAGCAGCATCGTCGCCCGTCATCGTGAAAAGTTGCTTGATGTATTCCTTGTAGGCGTTGCGGATTTTGAGCGTGGCTTCATCATTTTCAAGATAGTAGTCACGCTCACCGAGGGTGATGCCTCCTTGGTTGATTTGCACCAAGTTCATCTTGGCATTCTTCAAGTCGGCATCGCAGCCGACGCTCATAAAGGCCGGCACACCTTGTCGGCCCAACTCGTTGACGAGGAAGAAGTAGGTCTGCTTGTCCTCAACTTTTGCCACACGCTCGAGCAGGGGCTTGATGGGCGTGAAACCTTCGCGGTTGCGGCGCACGCTGTCCATGGCCAGGCGGTAGAGAGCGCCCACTTTCTGTTCGAGGGTGCCGGGTGCCGCTTGCTTCGCGGCCATCTCTTCGATGAGCGACTTGAGGCGGCTGCGGTTCATTTCGTCAAGTGCGTTAAACTGCCCGTAGCGCGAGAACTCGGGGGTCAGGGGATGGGCTTTCATCCATCCGCCACCGGCATACTCAAAGAAGTCTGTGCCCGGCTTAACGGCGAGGTTCATGTTGGCTTTGTCAATACCCGTGGTCAGCCCTTGGGCAAAAGCCGTGGTGGCTGTGAGTGCCATCATCGGAAGAAGGTGTTTTAGTTTCATATCTGTTGTCTTTTAATGTATGACTTTTCGAGAGGAGGAGTTATTTTAGGACCACCTGCACACTGTCTACTTTCAAGCGTGCTTTCAGCCAGCGTTGCATCGTCTGTCGCTCATTTCGTGAGAGGCTGCCTTTTGTCCCCACGAGCGCCAGTATGGTTCTGACGCAGACCATACTATCTTCGTGCATCTTACTCTCTGCCAGTTGGCTCAAAGCCAAGGAAGAAACCGAGGTGAACAAAGGTCGCATCTCTTGCAGGATGGCAGGCGTATTTTGTTCCAAACTTTGATAACCACTCAGTTGCTGTTGAAGGCCTTCGATTTGGACCTTTTGCTGGGCCAATTGTTCGGGCGTCATCGCTTGTTGCTTAGCAAATGTATGTCCTTGCTGATGCATCAAACTATCGCTTTCCGTCCCTTGAATGAAGTGCAGTTGGTATTTCTCCAAACTATACTCTTTCAGTTGTTGCTCGGAACTGCGCTGCTGTGCTTTTGAGATTTCCTTGCCCACAGCAACAATGCTGATGGTTTTGGTTTTCGCATCGACCGAATGGGATAAGATGTAAGTACCCGGAAAGTTGAGTTCTGCCTTGACAAAATGTTGAATACGGCGATCAGACAGACTGTCTCTAATGATATTAAAGGTGATATAGGTCGCTGGCAACATGGTGAGCACCACCACTGCGATGATGTATTTCCGTACTTTGGCAAAGCGTGTCTTGTCCATTTCGGCCGTGGGCGTGAACTTCATCAGACGAACACCCAAGAAAGTGGCAAGACCGATGAATACGATGTTGATAAAGAACAAATAGAACGCACCGAAGAAGAAGGAGGGCTGCCCCGTGGCCAATCCGTAGCCCGCCGTGCATAGCGGAGGCATCAAGGCCGTGGCAATCGCCACTCCGGGCAGGACATTGCCGCCACGCCCCTTCATGGAGAGCGCAAGAATACCGGCTGCTCCGCCAAACAAGGCAATCAGGACGTCATAAATCGTTGGAGAGGTGCGCGCCAAAAGTTCACTTTGTGCCTCATCCAGGGGGGTGATATAGAAATAGACCGTCGCCGTCAGCACACTAATCAACGTCGCCGCGGCCAAGTTGCGAAACGATTGCTTCAGAAGTTCCAAATCATTGATGGCAATGGCCAAACCCAAACCAATGATCGGCCCCATCAGTGGCGAGATGAGCATCGCACCGATAATGACGGCAGTGGAATTGACATTGAGTCCCAACGACGCAATGAAGATGGCAAAAATCAATACCCAAGAGTTGGCCCCTCGGAAATTGACACTTTCACGTATCTGTGCAATAACTACTGCCTCATCGTCTCGCTGAAAGGAGAGGTCAAAATAGCCTTTTATCGTTGTCCAAATGGAAAGAAGAATAGATGACATAGAGTTTCAGAAAAAAATTGAGATTTAGTTCAGTGCTTCTACCGCTGCCCCCCAAACCTCTTCAGCGACTTGGAGACGCTTACGCAATTCTCCGTGTCGCGTACAGAGTTCAAGATTTGCTGCTCCCTCAGGAGTGGAAAGTCGGCTTTCTACTTCGGAGATTTCCTGTTCCAAGCGCTCCAACTCGGCTTCTGCCTCTTTGACGGCTTGTTCAAGTTTGCGCCGTGCCTTGGCTTGCTCTTTTTGTTCGGCATAGGAAAGTGCACCTTCCGAAGGCATATCGGAGTTTTTAGACGAAGCAACCACCGCTGAGGGAGACGTCCCTCCATTTTCGATATGAGAAGAAAGCGCATCAAGACTTTCAAGGTCTTTCTTTTGCAGAAAGTCGTAAATGCCCCCTAACCATTCGCGCACTTTTCCTCCTCCAAACTCATAAACTTTCGTCACCAATCCGTCCAAGAATTCACGATCGTGGCTGACCACAATCACTGTGCCGTCAAAAGCTAAAATGGCTTCTTTCAGCACATCTTTCGTGCGCATGTCCAGATGGTTGGTCGGTTCGTCAAGGATAAGGAGATTGACCGGTTCAAGCAATAGTTTTATCATAGCCAAACGGCTACGTTCGCCTCCGGACAAGACCTTCACTTTCTTGTCTGATGCTTCGCCCCCAAACATAAATGCCCCAAGGAGGTCCCGAATTTTGGTGCGTATCTCACCTTTGGCCACTTGGTCAATGGTGTCGAATACGGTAAGTTCGTCGTCCAGCAACTGAGCTTGGTTCTGAGCATAGTAGCCAATTTCGACGTTGTGCCCAATTTTCAAATCACCATCATGCGTGATTTCATCCATGATGCACTTCACCAACGTAGACTTTCCCTCGCCATTCTTACCGACGAAGGCCACTTTCTCTCCACGTTTAATGGTGAGATTAACGTTTGAGAAGACCACATGATTTCCATAACTCTTGCCCACCTCTTCGCAGATGATGGGATAGTCGCCCGAACGCGAACAGGGTGGAAACTTCAAGTGCAGTTGCGCTGTGTCCACTTCGTCAATTTCAATGGGCACCATCTTCTCGAGTTGCTTGATACGGCTCTGCACCTGCACAGCTTTCGTGGGTTTATAGCGAAAGCGTTCGATGAAATCACGAATATCGGCCATCTCCTTCTGCTGATTTTCGTAGGCACGAATCTGACTTTCTCGGCGTTCGGCACGAAGCTGTACATACTCATCATAGGGTACACGATAGTCAATCACCTTGCCACAGGAAATCTCGAGCGTGCGGTTGGTCACATTATTAATAAACGCACGGTCGTGGCTGACGAGCATCACCGCCCCGGAACTCTTGGCCAAGAATTGCTCAAGCCAGCGTATACTTTCTATGTCAAGGTGGTTCGTCGGCTCATCAAGGAGCAGCACATCGTGGTGAGCGAGGAGCAGTTTTGCCAACTCAATACGCATGCGCCATCCTCCGGAAAACTCTCTTGTGGGGCGCTCAAAGTCCGTACGCAAAAATCCCAGACCGGTGAGCGTACGTTCCATTTCAGCATGATAGTTTTGTCCGCCCATCATCTGCAATCGCTCACTCTCACGACTGAAAGCTTCGACCAGCTCCATATAATCGGGCGTTTCATAGTCGGTGCGCTCCGCCAGCTCTTGGTTAAGTTGTTCCACTTGGCTGCGTAGTTCGTGGATGTGGCTGAACGCCTTTTCCACCTCTGCAATCACCGTGGTATCATCGCTCAGCACCATGACTTGTGGCAGATACCCCACACTCACTTCGCGTTGTACCGCGACCCGTCCATCCGTAGGTTGCTGCAAACCAGCAATGATTTTGAGCATCGTACTTTTGCCGGCACCGTTTTTTCCAACAAGTGCTATGCGGTCACGATTGTTGACCACAAAACTAACGTCTGAAAAGAGAGGACGCGCTGAAAATTCTACTTTAAGATGTTCTACCGAAATCATGATAGGCTATTTGTCTGCAAAGTTAAGAAAAAAAACGATAGAAGCCAATTTTGTTTAGAAGCCTTCCCTTTCCTCTCCCTCTCAATCCTCCTAGCAATAGAGAGGATAAACGCTCTTCTATACTTATGAAAATACAAAAAAATGCGAACTAAGTAGTTATTCAGAATGAATTGATACTATATTTGTGTTCCTTTTCCGTCAGCTTGTCTTTGCGAAGATCCGTTAGTTTGTCTTTGCGAAGAATGAGTGTAGCGAGCTACATGACTGATGAACAAAGGCAAGAGGGCAAAAAAGGGAGACAAAGATAGGGTCAAAGTAGAGAATCACCTACGAATAAGATAGTTACGTTTAATTTTGAAGACCTACTTTAAATGCGAGGAATAAACAATCGCAGCCGACACGAGGATAATAAAATTAAAATATTTGGCTGTTTGCAGGCGAATTGCTACCTTTGCAAAAATACAGAAGCAAAGCGCTTCTCAACCACTCACCATAACCACAATCATTCCAATCATTATGGCAACAATCGTAAACACTCAAAGCTTCAAAGAACTCGCAGCCCAAGACGGCCTTCTCGTTGTAGACTTTTTCGCCACTTGGTGTGGCCCTTGCAAAAAACTTTCTCCCATCCTTGATGAAGTAGCCGAAGAATTTGCAGGCAAAGCCAATATCGTCAAGGTGGATATTGATGAGAGCGAAGATCTCGCCGTTGAATTCGGCATCCGCAGCGTTCCCACCGTGCTCTTCCTCAAAGGCGGTCAAGTGGTCGACAAGTTTGTCGGTGCTGTGCCCAAGTCGGAAATCGTGAGCAAGGTGCAAGCCGCGCTCTAACCCCATTTCACCTCCACTCACCCCCAAAAACAACTACTTATGGCTGTTCTCGATGACGAACTCATGAATGATGCTCGGCTGGATGCCGAAATCATTGCCTTTGTGCACAACAATCTCCCTCAAGAAATGAAGGAGAAGTATGACGAAGAACTGCTTTACTACTTTCACGATGTGATCGAAGAGTATCTGGCAAACAGCAACGTGCTCGACGAAGAGCCTGACGAAGATGGTTTTGTAAACATCGATGTGGAGGAGATGGCCAAGCATCTGCAACAGCAAGCCAAGAAAGACGGTATGGGTATATTCCCACCTGAGGACCTCTTGCTCTTAGTGGAAGCAGAACTTTCCTTTGGCGACGATTTTGAAGATTGAGGTGCATCGTCACTTGCACAATACACATCTTAAAAAAGAACGACACCCTTGCCCCGAAATGTGGCAAGGGTGTCGTCATTTTGTTAGGGAATGTCCGTACCCTCTCTCTGTACCATCCAAACTTGCCCACACTCACACTTGTGCTGCCAAGAATGCCAAGAGTTCCGCACGTGAGGGACACGTGGCAAAAACGTGTAGGCACTGCGACCCTTCTGCCTCAGGAGTGCATACCATCCAGCGGTCAGACACGGCACGTTGCAGTATGAAGTATTGTGCTCCGTCTCCCTGTTTTGCAATAAAAATAACGCCCCAGCGCGCTTCCTCTTCTTGCACTGGCAGTGGAAATTCAAAGACAATGGCCACCAGGCGGTCGTCATAGTCTATACCTTCAACAGTAAACTCGTTCCAATCGAAGTCGGCACCATCAGGATGGGCATGCTCCACCATCCCTTCCCAAAAGTCTTTGTGGAGCATTGCTGCGACCGCCTCTCCCCCACCCTCGTTGAGTCCAAACTGCAAAACGGCAGGAATGAGTTCGTGGGCAAATTGTTTTCTGGAAATCATAAGAATTGGTGTGTCAAGATAAATCAAAAAGACATCTGCCCATTGGGTAGATGTCTTGGTGAGCCTCTTGTCGGATTCGAACCAACGACCCCGAGATTACAAATCACGTGCTCTGGCCAACTGAGCTAAAGAGGCGGGTGGGAAAGCTAACCACATCGCGCTGCTACAACTAACTACCTTTGCTGCGATCAAGCCCTGGAGGATTCGAAAGGAGCTAGCCGTGTAGCACTTTCCCATGTGGTAGGAAGTAACCTTTTCGATTACGAGTGCAAAGGAAATACTTTTTTTCTGAACTGCCAAATCTTCACACATCTTTTTTGCCTTTCCACGAGGTTTTGCACCTTTTAGAGAACTTTGAACGCGCATTTAGCTGCACCGACATGCTTCGACAGCCGCTTTGAGACGTTCGAGAGCCTCTTGCAGACGAGAACGTTGCGTCCCCACGTTGAGGCGCATAAAGCCCTCGCCGCCTTGACCGAACATCGCGCCATCGTTGAGCGCAAGTCGAGCTTCGTTCACGAAAAGGTTGACAAGCGCGGTCTGCGTTAACCTCAAAGCGTTGCAATCGAGCCAGACCAAGAAAGAAGCCTGTGGGCGCAACGGCCGAATCTGCGGAAGATACTGACGACAATAGTCCATCACGAAATTGACATTCCCTTCGACATAGCGCAACATCTGCTCACGCCAAACCTCGCCTTTGCGGTAGGCCGCGATGGTGGCAATTGGAGCAAAAATATGTGGTTCGTTCAGTTCGTTGACCGTGAGCCATCGGTAGAACTCAGCACGCAGTTTCGGATTGGGCACTACCGCCCACGAACTGATGATACCCGCCATATTGAACGTCTTGCTGGGCGCCCCAAAAGTGATGCTGCAACGCGCTGCCGCCTCGCTCACAGAAGCAAACGGGATGTGTGTATTCCCGAAGAGGGCCATGTCAGCATGAATTTCGTCACTCACCACTAAAATGCCGTGGCTGTCGCAAAATTCGGCCAATTGCTCCAACGTACTTCTGTCCCAAGTGATGCCGGCGGGGTTGTGAGGATTGGAGAGGATGAGCAAACGACACTTTTCATCGACCATCGCAGCCAACTGCTCAAAGTCCATACGATAAGTGCCGTCAGCCTCACGGCGCAGCGGATTGCACACCACCTCGCGATGATTTCCGGCAGGCGTGAGGCGAAAAGGATGATAGACCGGTGGCTGAATGATAACCTTCTCATCGGATTTCACAAATCGATTGACGACCAAACCGATGCCACGCACAATGCCGGGAATGAACGTGAGCCACTCTCGCTGCACCTCCCAGCCGTGGCGATTGCGTATCCAATCGATGACCGATGGCCAAAGATCGGTCGGTTCGATGGTATAGCCATAAAGTGAATGGTTCAAACGATCTCGCAGCGCATCGGTGATGAAGTCGGGCGTTTCCCAGTCCATGTCGGCCACCCAGAGGGGCAGCAGGTCAATGCGGCCGTAGCGTTGTTCCAACACTTCGTGTTTGAGATCACCGCTACCAGTGCGGTCGATGATTTTGTCGAAATCGTAAGTTTTCATATCGTTGTAAAGAGGAGTCGTGAGGGATTAAGCCTGCAAAGCCTGTACGAGGTCGGCCATCAAGTCGTCCACGTCCTCCAGCCCCACACTCAGGCGAATGGTGGTGTCGCGGATATCCATCTGCCGGCGTTGTTCATCGGTGAACGGGCCAAAAATGGTGCTGGCGGGATGGATAGCCAGCGTTTTATTGTCAAACAGGTTGGTGGCGCGGCGGATGAGTTGCAGGTGGTTGATGAAACGGAAACAAGCCTCTCGGTCGGCCAAGTCGATGGTGAGCATCGCCCCCGCGGTCGGGCCGAACTGCCGTTGTGCCAGCGCGTAAAAAGGATTGTCGGGCAGCCCTACATAATTGACCTCAACAATTTCGGTTCGCCCACGCAACCGCTGCGCCAAGGCCAGCGCGCTCGTCGCCTGCCGCTGATAGCGCACATGGAGCGTTTCGAGACCGAGAGTCTGCATATAGGCCACATGAGGCGTCATGTAAGACCCAAGATTGAGCAACATCTCGTGGCGAAGCCGGCGTGAAAATTGCGGAACGGTACCGTAGTCGATAACGAGGCCACCAATGGAAGTGCCTCCACCCGAAAGATATTTGGTAGAAGACACGATTTCGATGTCCACTCCCAACGCACTGATTTGCAATTCTGTGAAAGGGATGGCCGTGGAGTCGGCTATAAGGGGGATGCCCGCAGCGTGAGCTATTGCCGCCAGCGCTTGCAAGTCAGCCACCTCTTGGTGAGGATTGGTGAGGATTTCCAGATAGATACAGCACGTGTCGGCATCCACCGCAGCCACAACTTCTTCGGGACGAGTGAGGTCGACATATTTTGTGGTTACACCGAAGCGTTTGAGCGTTGTGTCGAGCAGTGCAAACGTGTTGCCAAACACGTGTTTGGAGGTCACAATGTTCTTCCCCGCTGCGGCCACCACAAGAAAAGCGTTGCTGATGGCCGCCATACCCGAAGCGAAGGCCACGACATCGTGCGCATCGGTGAGCCGACGCACTCGCTCTTCAAAGAAACTCACAGTAGGATTAGTCACACGCGAATAGTCAGGCAACGAGTTTCTGCCACAGAAAGCATCGGCCATTACCGCTGCATCGGCAAATTCGTAGGCGGCGGTGTGATAGACAGGCATACTGATGGCACCGTAAGGGTCAGGTTGCGCAAAGGAGGTATGAATGGCTTGGGTGGTACGTTTCATGCTGCAAAGGGGTTGAGGAAGAAAGGTGTGGGGGGAAGGAGTGAAATTCCTATGCAAAGGTAGCCTTTTTCCTTCTTCTGCCCAAGCGCGGGGAGCGGATACGGAAAATTATTCTTTTTACCAAACACAAAAAGACTTTTTTTCTTCCTCAAAGCATCTTCAGTCTTAGTGGAATTACTCGGAGTGTCTTTTCGGATAGCCCATACTTTTCAAGCAAAGCCTCAGCTGCAAAAGCGCTCCATTTTTTGACATAGGGAGCAAGCCAGAGGCAGAAAATACGTCTTTTCGTGCTCCAAACGCCACTTTTTCATCAAAAATTTGGTAGTTTCAGTTTTTATTCCGACTTTTGCAGCATCAAATTTAAGCAACTCACAATAAGGATTATTCCGTTGTGAAAACATCAAGTTGGGGCTGGATTTCTTCCGGTCTCAACTTTTTTTGTATGCCAGAGTCAAAAAAGGCGTTGTTGGACTTTGAGAAGCTTCCACACCAGAGCGAAATGAGGTTCAGGAAGTCATCAAAGTCCAACAACACCTTCGAGGTAGAGATGAAGAAAGTTCAAAGCTTGTCGGCGTAAGCTGCAATGGCGCGCTCGGCCGTTTTCACAGCCTCTTCAAGTGGGAAGGGGAGTTCGCCCCCGGCAGCATTGAAATGGCCACCGCCATTGAAAAACTCTTCCGCCAGACGATTGGCCGGGAAGTCATCAACGCTACGCACCGAGACCCGGACGACATCCTTTTCGGTGTCTTCACGCAAACTGATACTCAAACGCATACCGCGCACTTTGAGGGGTTCGTTGACCAGCCCTTCGGAATCGCCACGAATGTAGCGAAAGCGCTTCATGTCCTCCCGCGTGATGGTGAGGATAGCGGCTTTGTGGGCGCGGTGGAAGGTGAGTTTTTCGTTGATGATGTAGGCCCAAAAGCGCAAGCGGTGGTCCGACCACGAGTTGTTGACATTGCGGTTGATTTTGTCTTTATCAATGCCCTTCGTCAAGAGGTGAGCAATGATGATGAATATCTCGGGATTGTTGGAAGCATAGGAGAATCCACCGGTATCGGTCATCATGCCACAGTAGATGCAGGCCGCGGCACCGCGCGGCATCTGGTCGAAGCCTCCCAACTGGTAGACGATGCGAAACACCAATTCACAGGTACTGCACGCTCCGGGACGGGAGATGATGAGGTCGGCACAAGTTGTGTCGGGGTTCTCGTGATGATCAATCATCAAGCGGCGCGCTTTGGCTTTCTCTACGATGGGCGCCAATTCCTGCATGCGGTGTAGGGCGTTGAAGTCGAGCAGACAGATGAGGTCGGCTCGACGGATAGCATCGAGTGCCGTCTCGCGGTGGTCGTCTTGCGAAAAGAATAGTACATTTTGTGCACCAGGCAGCCAGCGCAGGAAGTCGGGGCAAGGGTTAGGCATGATCACGGTGACCTGCTTGCCGAGCCGGCGCAGATAGTCGGCCCAAGCAAGGTTAGCCCCCATGGCATCGCCATCAGGACCACGATGGCCGAGGGTCACCACGTGTTTGACATCGCGCAGGAGCGACATAAGTTGGAGCATTTCAGCCCCGGAGAGTATGGGCGTTATTTCCATCGGAGAGGATTCAAAGGTGGATAAAAAGAAGTGTAGGCCACGCGACTGATAAACAAAGGCGAGGTGGCGGAAAATTGAAACAAAGATGGTGTCAAAGTAGAGAATACCCCACGCAGAAGATAGTTACGATTAATTTTGAACACCAACTTAGGTCTTACAGTCGTCGCAGTGCCGCGATTTCGGCCTGTGGATTAGGGGCATTGAACACCGCACTTCCCGCCACCAGCACATCGGCCCCGGCATCGACCAGCAAGCGGCCGGTATCGCGATTGACCCCACCGTCCACTTCGATGAGCGCTTTGGAGCCTGTGCGGTCGAGGAGCGCACGGAGTTTGCGCACTTTCTCTACGGACGAAGCTATGAACTTCTGCCCGCCGAAGCCGGGGTTGACGCTCATGAGCATCACCAAGTCGAGGTCGGGAGCGATCTCTTCGAGCACGCTCACCGGTGTATGAGGATTGAGAGTGACACCGGCCAGCATTCCCTCGGCCTTGATGGCTTGCACCACACGGTGGAGATGGGTACAGGCTTCGTAGTGCACGTTCATCACACGTGCACCCAGTGCTTTGACTTCGGGAATGAACTTTTCGGGCTGCACAATCATCAGGTGTACGTCGAGGGGCTTTTCGGCATGGCGTGCCATGGCCTGCATCACAGGAAATCCGAAACTGATGTTGGGTACAAACACACCATCCATCACATCGAGGTGAAACCAGTCGCACTCGCTCTGGTTGAGCATTTCAATATCACGCTGCAAGTTCGCAAAGTCGGCACTGAGCAGCGAAGGGGAAACCATTGTCATATCTTCAAGGGAATTAGGGTTGAGGTTGAGCGTCATTATCTTTTTCGGCCGCCCGCTGTTGTTCGAGATAGGCCAGTTCGTCCAGTACAAAGGCTTCATCATCGGGATTGCCGAGCAAGGAGTGGAGAAGCTGTTCGGCTTCGTCATAGTGGTGGAGGTCAATGAGGGCATAAGCCTTTCTCCGCCGCAAGAAACGCAAAAAATCGAATAGGTTCTGTGGGAGGTTATCCCGATCTTCTTCCTCACTGTCGCTTTCGAGTTCTTCGGAGAGATTGTTGAGCAGAACATTGATAATGGGCAGCGCTCGGAAATCACAGGAGTCGACCAACGTGTTCACATAAGCCGTGGTGTAGCGGATGGAGTGCTGCGAGTAGGTGGCATCGAGATAGAAGTAGGCTTGACGATAGAGCTTCAGGTGAGAGTAGCAAAGCCCGATGTAGTAGGCCAACTCATAGAACTTCTCCTTGGAGGACTTGCTCATCTCATGATAGTTGCGACTGAGCACGATGTAGGCGTTTTCGAAGTATTGCAACGCTTCGTAGTACCTGCGACTTTCAAAGAAGCGACGGCCCCAATAGAGATCATAGCCCACGTTGGGCCACTCGCTGAGGCTGACAAAGAGACGATCGCCCTCCAAAGGTTTCCCTTCCTTTAAGGCTGCCTGCACCTCGTCCCAGATGTACTGGAACTCCGACAGACGTTGTCGAGGGTCGGTGGTGTCAAGAGCCATCAAGAAACTGAGGGGTGTTGTTTTGGCAGCTTCTGCGCTGACCAACGAGTGGCGAGGTGAAGCGGAGAGGGTCGGCTGCACCAGTGTGACGCGCATATAGAGTGTGCCCTCGGCCTCGTCTTCGGCATGGAGATGCACCACATACTCTTCACGCTGACGAGCTGTCGTGGTCACTTCGATGATGAGTGTGGCACTTTCGCACACGAAGAGGGCCGTCCCATCATCTTCCCGCCGCGTGAGCACATCGGCCAAGTCGTAGTTTTCCATTTCCTCCTCAACAGAAGTTTCCCAAAATTCACGAGCCACCACACGCAACCGAAGAAAATTCACTTCGTCCACCCCAAGCATTGTGCGCAAGAGTTGCCCAAGGGTGTGGCGCTCTGTCTCGTTGGTGCGCCAGCGGTAAGCCGGCGATTGGTGCTGTATCTCGGCCTCGCGTGCCAAAAACACTTCCCTTCGGTTCATCGCCGTGTTTTCCTCTAAGTTCGAATTGTCGCTTTCCAGAATCGACTCCAGCAGCTGACGATAAGTCCGCGCTGCTTCAAAGCACATGGTCAGGCTGCTCCCAAAGTCGCGCACATCCACTTCTTGAGCATCAGCAAGGCGGAAACTCATAGCGATGTGCAGATTGATTTTGTGTTCTTTCTCATCGAGTGTATAAATAACCTTGTATTCGGGATACTGCGTATTGAACTCGTTGCAAGCATAGCGCACATTGTCGAGATTGCCAAAAGCCGTGTCTAAGAAGAAGAGAAAGTGCACCCGCACGTAAGGGCGTCCCTCACGCGCCATAGCGTGGAAATCGCCGTTTTGGAAGTGGAAATGATAGTCCATCTCTGCACCCCCTTGGCTCGTCGGAGTCACCTCCCACTCCACCTGCAGCCGATGCAACACGTGCTCCAGGCGCTGTGTAGCAGTCGTTGTGAGCGGGGAGGAGGAGCGAGGAAAAAGTTTAGAAAAGAGTTTTCGAATCATCCGATAAATACGAATTGCGAACTCCCTCATTTCATCTCGGAAAAAGCCAATCAGTAAAAAACGAGACCAATCGAAACCATCGATGAAACGTTGTGCTTTATCAATAGAAAAGAGGGAGGGAAAGCGGAAAAAGAAATCACAATGTTACTGCAAAGATACGATTTTTATTTCTGACGATTAGCCTTTCTCACCAAAATCATGTAATTTCGCGCGACAATCGCTCACTTTAATCTCTTTTCTTGTTATGCTCCCACTCGAAGACTTCTTCCGCAACTCCGAACAAACCGCCTACCAGATTTCGCCCGATGGGCATCATCTCGCCTTTCTCGCTCCCTATGAAAGTCGCATGAACGTGTTCGTGCAGTCCATCGACGAAACTGCCCATCTTGGTACTCCCCGCCAACTCACCTTCGAGACAGCCCGCAGCGTCGGCAGCTATATGTGGGCCGACAACGACCGAATTGTCTTCTCCAAAGACGAAGGCGGCGACGAAAACTACCACCTCTTCGGAGTGCGCCTCGATGGGAGCGATTTGCGCGCCTACACCGACTTTCCCGGTGTGCGTGCCTCCATCATCGACGACCTTGAGGACGTGCCGGGAAAAATCATCATCGGCCTGAACCGCCGCAACCCCGAAGCCTTCGATCCCTACCGCCTTGACCTCGACACCGGCCAACTGGAACTCTTGGCAGAAAATCCCGGCAACTGGCAAGGTTGGACCACCGACCACGAAGGACGCCTTCGCGTGGTCTATGCCATCGTGGACGGTGTGAACACTCAGATTTTATATCGCGACACGGAAGACGAAGCTTTTCGTCCCGTTCTCACCACCAATTTTAAGGAGGAAGTGAGCTTTCTGCTTTTCACGCCCGACAACCGCAACGTCTGGGCCACGACCAACCTCCATCGCGACCAAAGTGCCCTCGTACTGATGGACCCGAGGACGGGAGAGGAACTCGAGGAACTCTATGCCCACGAACGCTATGATGTGGGGAGCATCAGTTATTCGCAGCGCCGCAAGAGACTACTGGGTGTCTTTTGCACCGGTCATCGCACCCCGATTCGTCACTTCTTCGATGAGGAAGCGCACCGACGCCGGGAGCAAATCGATGCCCTCTTCCCCGGTCTGCGTTGCGGTGTAGCCGACATGGACAAGAGTGAAGACCATGCCCTTCTCTTCGTGGGGAGCGATCGCACACGAGGAGCTTATTATTATTACCACTTCCCCACCGGACGACTGGCGCATATCACCGACACCGCCCCTTGGATTGTGGCCGACGACATGGTCGAGATGCACGCTGTGCGCTACACGACCTCCGACGGTTGGGACATTGAGGCCTACTTGAGTCTGCCCAAGGGCGTGGAACTGGTGCAGGAGGGTGACACCCTCCGTCTGAAGAATGGCGCTCCCGTCCCTGTTGTGGTCAATCCTCACGGCGGACCATGGGCAAGGGACTATTGGGGCTACTCTTCCGAGGTGCAGTTTCTGTGCTCGCGAGGCTATGCGGTGTTTCAGATGAACTTCCGCGGCTCCACGGGCTATGGGCGTCGCTTTCTCGAAGCGAGCTACAAGCAGTGGGGACTGAAGATGCAGGACGACATCACCGAGGGCGTGCAGTGGCTCATCCGCAGCGGCATTGTCGATGCCCGCCGCATTGCCATCTATGGGAGCAGTTATGGGGGCTATGCCGCATTGGCCGGCATTTGCTTCACGCCTCATCTCTATTGCTGCGCCATCGACTATGTCGGAGTGTCCAATCTCTTCACTTTCTTGCAGACCATCCCACCCTACTGGCGACCTATGCTGGAGATGATGCACGAGCAGGTGGGCGACCCTGAAGGCGATCACGAGCAACTGGCAGCCACCTCGCCCGCCCTCCATGCCGACCGGATTTGCTGTCCGCTCTTCATTGCCCAGGGCGCCAACGATCCTCGTGTCAACAAGGCCGAAAGCGACCAGATGGTTGAGGCACTACGCGCTCGCGGCATTGCTGTGGAATATATGGTCAAGGACAACGAAGGGCATGGTTTCCGCAACGAGGAAAACCGCTTTGCATTCTATCGGGCCATGGAGCACTTCCTGCACCAACATCTCCGAACTTGTTAGTCTCTCCCTCGCGCGCGTATACTCTACTATAGCTCTGTGTCAAAAACCTTCATTCCTTCACCACCGCATTTATCTATCTGGAAGTCAGCAATAAAAGGGTGAAGGCAAATCTAAAAAGCCCTTCACTCCGATTGTTGATGCGTCTCCTCGGTCAAGCGTCTGAATGAATTTCAGGTGAAGGATTTTCCACCCTCTTGCCTTCACCTCTAAATTCATCATTTTCAAGGTAATACAGCAAAAGGTGAAGGAATGAAGGAGAAAAACAACAATATAGTGTAGAGGGTATACGCGCATGCGCGAGAAGCACGAGCATTAGAAGAACAAAGAGCGTCATGCCCCACTCCCTATCTTGAAGAAAAAAACTCAGAGGTAGTTTTTCTCAGCTCAGAGCTAAATCAAACTACCTCTGAGGTAGCGCTAACAAGAAGGGAAGTTAGAACACCTACTTAGGCGATACCAGTCCCAAACTCACCCTTCTTTTCAGCAGGAGAATTGCAGAAATGCAGAAGAAAAATGCAAAAAAGTTTGGCTAAGTGACAAGAAGTCGCTATTTTTGTGCTGTCATTCTCAAGTACAGATAGCAAATCCGCCAAACGTTTGGTGAGTCATCTCGCTATTTATTAGATTATCAAGAGGATGCAAAATCTACAATGGGCTTCACAACAGCCTGAGTTTACAAAGTTGCGTGTTCAACGATGAGCACCTCACCCTTTGTACGATTGGCCAGCGTCAATGTCAGCAACGGCACAACATCAGCCCCCATTCTACAATCTGAAGTTCAATTCATCATTAATCTTAACCAATTAATTTTTTCTTAAATGGCAACTACTAATGCTACCGCACCCAAGGGTGCTCCCAAGAAATCTCAAGGTTTCACCGGTATCAAGTCCGGCTTTGCAGTAATCCTTGTCTGCTTCGTCATTGCAGAATGTCTGTATGTGTTTGGCGCAGGTCACCTCAGCAACTTCCACGCTGAAGGTGCCACTGGTCTTCCCTTCCACTTCTTCCAAGAGCAATCTTACGAACCTGCCGGTATCGTTGGTACTGTCTACAAGGGTGGTTTCATCGTGCCTATCATTTGGACACTGCTTATCACTGTTCTCGCTCTCACCATCGAACGCGCTTTTGCCATCCGCACTGCCAATGGTAAGGGCAACCTCGGTAAGTTTGCTGCCGCTGTAAAGGCATCCCTCAAAACAGGTGACCTCAACAAGGCTGAAGAACTCTGCAACAAGCAACAAGGTTCTGTTGCCAACGTTGTACTCGCTGCCCTCACCGAGTACAAGAAGCAACTCTCCACGGAAGTGGAAACCGAAAAGAAGGTGCTCGCCATCCAAAAGACGGTCGAAGAAGCTACGGCTCTCGAAATGCCCATGATGCAAGAAAACCTTCCCATCATCGGTACTATCGTAACGCTCGGTACGCTTATGGGTCTTCTCGGTACGGTAATGGGTATGATCAAGTCGTTCTCCGCTATGGCCGGTGAAGGTGGTGGCGCAGACTCTTCTGCTCTCTCCGTAGGTATCTCTGAAGCACTTGTAAACACGGCTTCCGGTATCGCCACTGGTGCTGCAGCTGTTGTTTCTTACAACTTCTTCACCAACAAGATTGACCGCCTCACTTTCGCTATTGATGAACTCGGTTTCACTATCGTAGAAACTTTCAAGACCACTCAGAAGTAATCATAAATTAGGTAACACATAAGAAATGGGACGTTTTCAAGTAAAAAAACAAGACACATTCATCGACATGACGCCGATGAGTGACGTCATGGTCCTGCTGCTTACCTTCTTTATGCTCACTGCAACGTTCACCAAGGAAGAACCTGTCAAAGTGAATGTGCCCGGGTCTGTTTCTGAAATCAAAATTCCTGAAAAGAATCTGCTCACCATCTTCATCTCGCCCAAGGGAAAGATTTTCATGAATATGGACAATCCTACGGCGCAAGAAGCGATGGCCAAAGAGCTGATTGATAGCAAGAAGCTGAACCTTAGTGCGGCACAACTCAAGGCATTCTCTGAGGTCCCCACTTTCGGAAGCCCCCTCAACACCATCGCAAGTTGGGTTGATTTGGAAAGTTCCAAGCGCAACGACATTTTGAACAAAGATGCCAATGCGGGTATTCCTTGCGACAGTGTGAACGACGAACTCAAAGAATGGGTTTCAGCAGCCCGCAAAGCCAATGGAGAGAACATGGGTCTGGCCATCAAAGCCGACAAGTCCACTCCTTACAGCACAATCAAAGAAGTAATGAACTCTCTCCGCAAGATTGATGAGAACCGCTACAACCTCATCACAACGCTCAAGGGAGAATAATCTGACAGAATAAAGTTATGGCACAATTAGATACAGGCGGCGGAAAGGGCAATTCCAAGCAAAAGAAGATGAATGCCCGCGTCGACTTCACCCCTATGGTGGACATGATTATGTTGCTCGTGACTTTCTTCATGCTCTGTACTACACTTCTCAAGCCTCAAACGATGCAAATCACAATGCCTTCTGACAAGGAAGACATCAAGAAGGAGAACAAGAGTCAGGTGCAGACGGACGAAGCTGTCACGATTATCATCGGCAAGGACAATAAACTCTACTACTTCGAGGGTAAAGCCTCGGATGCTCAGCTCAAAGAGACAACCTATGGCAAGGAAGGTATTCGTGCCATCCTCTTGGCCAAAAACCAAAAGGCAAAGGCCGAAGTGGACAAGCTCAAACGCGAGTTTGAAGGTCGCTATACCGCCAATGCTCAGAAGGCTGAAAAGAACAAGCAAGAGTTTAAGGAACGACTCTCTAAAATTAAGAATGCCGACGGCACGCCGACGGCCATTATTAAGCCTATGGACGAGTCGACTTACAACAACCTGATTGACGTGCTTGACGAGATGCAGAATTGCTACATCGGCAAGTATGTGATTGATAAAGTTAATGAACAAGACAAGGCTATGGTGGCCGGACTTGCAAAGTAATCATAAGTAAAAACAACGAATATGTCTAAAGTAGATATCATTTCGCGCGAATGGTGTGACCTCGTTTTTGAAGGGCGCAACAAGAGCTATGGAGCTTATGATTTGCGTTCCAAAGCCGGTAAGCGCCACCTTTTCGCGATCATTGACATCCTGATTGGTATTGCTGTGATTGCAGCGCTCATCTTTACTTATGTTGCCGCTTCAGAAGCCATCAAGGCATCTATGGCCGGTGAGGAAGAGATGACGACGGAATTCTCGCAGCTCAAGAAGGACGAACCTAAGAAGGAAGAAAAGAAGGTTGAGGTTCAAAAAGAAGAACCTAAGCCTGAAGTGCAAAAGGTGGCCGTCAAGGCATCTATTGCTTTCACCGTACCTGAAATCGTAGACCATGTCGATGAGACCAAGAAGATGAAGAACCAAGAAGACCTCTCGCGTTCAAATATCTCTATTGCCTCACAAGACTATGTCGGTGACTCTAAGAACGGAATCAACATTGACGACCTTCGTGATAACCAAAGCACAGGTGGTAGTACCGTTGCTCCTCCTGTAGAAGATACCAAAACTTACACAATCGTAGAGCAAATGCCTTCTTTCCCTGGTGGCGAAGCCGCACTGCTCAACTATGTGAACAGCCACATCAAGTATCCGGCAATTGCTCAAGAGCAAGAAATCCAAGGTGTAGTTCGTCTGCGCTTTGTGGTACTTGAAGACGGCCGTATTGGTGAAGTGCAAGTTCAAAAAGGTCTTGAATCTCACTGCGATGCTGAAGCAGTTCGTGTGATCAAGTCGCTCCCTCGCTTCATTCCTGGTAAGCAACAGGGTAAGCCTGTTCGCGTTTGGTTCTCACTTCCCGTACGTTATGTCATTCAGTAAGTCATCTTACGCATTGACTTAATCGTCATTACTCTTATCAACCTGCGTCTCCGGCCTCGGTCGCGAGGCGCAGGTTCTTGTTTTCTACTCCATTATTTGATTATTTGTCTGCCTTTTTTATGAAGTCCTTACTTTTCCCCCTTTCTGTGGTCATATTTCTTTTGGTGAGCGCTTGCAGTTCGAACCCGAAGCGTGCGAATGCCTACCTCCACGAGGATGATGTAGCCTTTGCGGGTGATGTGAGTTTTGAGCCCATCGTGAGCGAACTCTCCGACTTGTTTGCCCTTCGCACTCCCGAGGCCACTATGAAACCGCTCTTTTGCAGCGAAGATTCAGCCATTCGCCTGTTGCTCAAAGATAGTGTTCGTTTCGCCATTGCCACACGTCCTCTGCTCGAAAAAGAAAAGATGTTGGTGGAAAGTCACAACCTTCCGCTTTTGCAAAGCCGCATTGCTTACGACGCCTTCGCTCTCATTGTCAACAAGTCCAATCCCGACACCGCCATCAACGTGCAAGAACTTCGTGACATTATGATGGGGAAACTGACGCGATGGGAACAGCTGGAGATGGGATCCAAACATGGCGACATTTCCGTGGTGTTTGACGCATCAGGTTCAAGCACAGTACGCTACATGAAGGATTCGCTCAACAACGGACGTCCTCTGAAAGGCAAGATTTATGCTCAAGGCAGCAATCGTGCTGTCCTCGACATGGTCAAGAGCAATCCCGATGTCATCGGCGTGGTATCGACCGACTGGTTGCGTGTGTGCAAAGGTGATACCGCTGCGATGGCCTCGTTTCGCAACTTGGATGTCAATGTGATGTTGGTGGGAAAAGTGGGCAAAAAAGCGGCCGATTGGCAACGTCCCTACCAATACTACATCGCAACAGGGGAATATCCTCTCATTCGCTCCGTGTGGGCCATTGTGACCGATCCACGTTCGCGCAGCACTTTGCGTTCTTTTTATTTCTTCTTGAAAGACAACGTCGGACAGCGCGTCATCTGCAACTCCTCACAACTCCTTCCTCGCAACCAAGTCCAGGTGCGGGATGTGAATGTAAACTAACTAAATCCTGCTTATGACCGATTGGAAAGCAAGACTCGGCATCGTTTATAGTACTGCAAACGACTTCGACTATGCGCTTCAACAAGAAGAAGAGACGGCGACGCTCCCCACGCAACAACAGCGTCTCCGTGTCCGCATCGAAAAGAAAGGTCGAGGTGGAAAGGTAGTCACCCTGATCTCAGGATTTGTAGGCTCTTCAAGTGATTTAAGCCAACTTGCGAAAACGCTCAAAACAAAATGTGGAGTCGGAGGATCTGTCAAAGATGGAGAGATTTTGGTACAAGGGGACTTTCGTCAGCGTGTCATCGACTTACTCAAAAACTTAGGTTATAGCCAAACCAAATAACTTGGGCTGGCTCTCCATGGTAGAATCGTTTCTCGATCATCTTCTTCTGTAACCTCACTTACAGTCCATCTTTTCTCCCTTTCATAATGCGAAAATTTATTTTCACTCTTGTTGTTATATTGTCGCTTACAACGCTTGCACAAAACGCACACCACACCATCTACCGTTATCGCGTAACGCTCACCGACAAGAAGGGCACTCCTTTTTCTGTAAAGCATCCCGAACAATTTCTGTCGCCAAAAGCCATTGCACGCAGAGCCAAGTTCCACCTTCGTGTCGACCATCACGATTTGCCCATTTCCCCTCATTATTTGGATGCCCTGCGCCAACAAGGGGTTCGCATTTTCAACCTATCGAAATGGAACAACACCGTACAAATCGAGGTGAACGACACTACCCTACTGACCGGTGTGAGGCGCTTGCCCTTTGTAAAGAGTACGGAAATGGTTTACGACAGTTCCTTTGCTCCACCGACCACCTCACCTCACGACCGCAAATCACAGATTAAAGATCGGGTATTTGAAGTGTCGGATTTCTATGGGGCAGGCGCTGCGCAGACCGATATGCTCAACCTGCGTCCACTCCACGAAGCAGGATTTCGCGGACAAGGTATGACGATAGCCGTCATTGATGGAGGTTTCTACAACACGGACACGATTGCCGCCTTTCAATCTACAAAAATTTTAGGTACACGCAATTTTGCACGTCCAGGTTCTTCGGTCTACGACGATCACGTACATGGCACGATGGTGCTTTCCTGCATAGCGACCAATCTGCCCCACCGGCTTGTGGGCACAGCCCCGGAAGCCGCTTTCTACCTTTTGGAAAGCGAAGACACCGCCATCGAATACCGTGGCGAAGCCGACAACTGGTGTGCAGCCCTCGAATATGCCGACTCGCTGGGGGTAGACATCGTCACCACCTCTTTGGGCTATCACCTCTACGAAGCTCCTCGCATCGAGTTGAAGTATGAGTGGTTGGACGGGCAGACAGAGCTCAACTCGCGCTCAGCTTCATTGGCCGCAAGTCGTGGTTTGCTTTTGCTCAACGCTGCCGGCAACGAAGGTGAGGACACTTGGAAAAAAATCACCTTTCCCAGCGATGCACACGACATCCTCACCGTGGGCGCTGTCGACAGAGAGAGGCACAACAGCACTTTTTCCGGCGTGGGCTACACGGCTGATGGGCGCATCAAGCCCGACTTGATGGCTATGGGGAGCAACAGCGCTGTCATCGATGGGACGGGTAGTGTGTCCATGGCCAACGGCACCTCCTTTGCGACCCCAATTCTTGCCGGTGCCGTGGCCTGTCTTTGGCAGGCTGCCCCTACCCTTTCCCCCCAAGAAGTCATCGCCCTCCTTCAGCAGAGTGGAAGCAACTACGCCCACCCCAATGAAATCTATGGCTATGGTGTTCCCGATTTGTGGAAAGTCTATCAAAACTTAGGAAACAAGACCAAGTGATGATCTCAAAATTCTAAAATCTCAGCACGTATGTCTCCCTTTTCCCTATTCGAACTCAACCGCTTGGTGCGCGATGCCCTTGTCCTCACCCTTCCTGAGGCAGTGTGGGTGATGGCCGAACTCTCCGAGATTCGACAGGCGTCCAATGGGCACTACTACGTGGAGTTTGTGGAAAAAGACGAATCGGCAGTAGGTGGGAGGTTTCTCGCCAAAGCCCGTGGCAACATTTGGCACACGACAGCAGCAACGATTATCCCGAAGTTTTTCAACACTACGGGGCAGCATCTGCAAGCCGGCATGAAGTTGCTTGTCGAGGTGCGCCCCACCTTCCATGAAGTCTACGGCTACACACTCACGATTTTGGACATCGACCCCACCTATACGCTCGGTGAGGTAGCACGGCGGCGGCAGGAAATTCTTCATCAACTTGAAGACGATGGGGTGCTTACCCTCAACAAAGAACTGCCGCTGCCTCGACCACTGATGCGCATTGCCGTGATTAGTGCAGCAGGTGCGGCGGGATATGGTGACTTTGTCCACCAACTTGAGCAATCAGGATTTCTCTTTCACACCCGCCTCTTCCCAGCCACGATGCAGGGTTCAAATGTAGAAATGAGTATCATTGCCGCGCTCAACGCCATTGCCGCCGAGCACGAACAATGGGACTGCGTGACCATCCTTCGTGGAGGAGGGGCTTCGAGCGATTTGAACGGCTTCGAAACCTACTTGCTCGCTGCCAACGTAGCACAATTCCCACTTCCCATTTTCACCGGTATCGGACACGAGCGCGACGACACAGTCATCGACTTTGTGGCACACACTCGCTTCAAGACGCCAACGGCTGTTGCGGCTTTCCTCATCGAGAAGATGCAAGAAGAGACGAAGGGGTTAGAGACCCTTACGACACGCCTCATCACCGCAACCCATCGCTACTTGCAGCAGCATCAATATGCTTTCGATCGCATGGCCCATCGCTACGAGCAGGCCGCCGATCATTTCGTGGTGTATCAACATAAGCAACTTCAACAAGCCACTCATCGTCTGCAAATCTCTGTGGCTCGAAAACTGCAGCAAGCAGATTTCTCCTTGCAGCAACTCCCCGCACGCCTCCACACCGCCTTGTCTCATCGCTTTCTGAACGAAGCGAACCACCTCGAACGCCTCGACACGGCCCTTCGCATGGCCGACCCTGAACGCATCCTCCGTATGGGCTACTCCCTCACGTTCGATGCAGAAGGACAAGTGGTGCGCTCTGTTCGACAACTCAAAAAGAACTGTCGGATTCGCACGCAGCTGATTGATGGCGAAGTGGTGAGCGAACTCCTTTATACCTCCTCAAAATAAGCCTTATGCCCAAAGCCTCTCTCTCCTATGAAGCAGCGTTGGCCGAACTCGACAGCATCGTCAACGCCGTAGAGCGCGGTGAACTCGAAATAGACCAACTCACCACGCAACTCAAACGCGCCCAAATCCTCCTGGCGCAGTGCAAAAACCAACTCCAGAAAGTACAAACAGACGTTCAGAAGATACTCGACCATGAGCAAAAATAAACTCTCTAAATTTGCCGAAATGGCCACCTACGACCACGTTGTCGAAGCCCCCTTTCAAACGCCCTCCTCACCGAATCACCCACTTTATGGTAAGTGGCACGAGGAGTTTTTCCACAACAGCAACCCCATCGTACTTGAATTAGGCTGCGGCCGGGGTGAATACTGCGTAGGACTTGGGCGTCTCTTCCCCGACAAGAACTTCATCGGTGTGGACATCAAGGGGGCACGGATGTGGAGCGGCGCCACCGAAGCCAAAGAGGCAGGGTTGAAGAACGTGGGCTTTCTGCGCACCCACATTGAGTTTATCGACAAGTTTTTTGCATCGGATGAGGTGTCTGAAATCTGGCTCACTTTCTCCGACCCACAGATGAAGAAAGTCACCAAACGGCTCACTTCCACCCACTTCTTGGCTCGCTATCGTCACTTCCTGCGCGACAACGGATTGGTTCATCTCAAGACCGACTCCAACTTCCTCTTCACCTACACCGACTTTATGGTGCAGGAAAACCATCTCCCTGTAGAGTTTCGCACGGACAATCTCTACCACACTCTTGCGGCAGAAGAGGACAATGAAGTACGCCAAATCTTGGGCATCCGTACTTACTACGAGCAGCAATGGATTGACAGAGGCCTGAACATCAAATACTTGAAGTTCCATCTCCCACAAGCGGGCACTCTCGTAGAGCCCGATGTGGAAATCGAACTCGACTCCTATCGCTCCTATAATCGCAGCAAGCGATCGGGATTGGAAACAAGTAGGTAAGTATTCTGTATAACTTGATAAAAGATTATGATTAAACATATTGTAATGTGGCGTTTCAAAGAGAGTGCAGAAGGTCGCACCGCAACAGAACACGCAGTATGGATGAAACAACACCTTGATGCCCTTGTGGAGGTAGTTCCCGAAATCCGCAGCTTAGAGTGCGGACTCGATACACTACACACCCCAGCCTCATTCCATCTCGTACTCACCGTCGTCGTCGATGATATCGAAGCCCTACAACGCTACGCCAACCATCCCAAGCATCTCGTCATTGCCGACTATGCTAAACGTGTTACCGACACCCGCGTGGTAGTGGACTACAACGCATAACCTCCGCACCGCTTAACGCTCCCTCTCTCTCTGCAAATCTTTTTACTCAAAATAGACATGACATTATACCCCAAACTCATCACTGATGCCCTCGCCACAGTGCGCTACCCTGGTAATGGCAAAAACCTCATCGAAGCCGGTATGGTGGAGGATGACCTCCGCATCAATGGCATGAAAGTGAGCTTCTCTATCATCTTCGAGAAGAACCCCGATCCTTTCATGAAGAGTCTCTTTAAGTCCATCGAATCCACCATTCTCCGCGAGGTCGACTCCGAAGTGCAGCTCACCATCACCCCAAAATACAAGCAGGCCGAACGCCCCGAACCAGGCAAACTCCTACCTCAAGTTAAAAACGTCATTGCTGTCTCCTCCGGCAAGGGGGGAGTTGGCAAAAGTACCGTTTCGGCCAACCTTGCCGTGGCACTTGCGGCACAAGGCTACCGCGTGGGGTTGCTCGATGCCGACATCTTCGGCCCTTCGATGCCAAAAATGTTCGCTCTCGAGAATGAACAAATCTACGCCCACAGGGTAGAAGGCCGTCAGCTTCTCATTCCCGCGCTCAAATATGGAGTAAAACTCCTCTCTGTGGGTTTCTTTGTCAATCCCGAAACAGCCACCCTTTGGCGCGGTTCGATGGCCAGCAATACTCTCAAACAGCTCATTGCCGATGCCGACTGGGGCGAACTCGACTATCTCATCCTCGACACCCCTCCCGGCACCAGTGACATCCACCTCACCTTGCTTCAGACCCTTGCCATCACGGGAGCAGTCATCGTGAGCACTCCGCAACAAGTGGCACTGGCCGATGCCCGCAAAGGCATCGACATGTATCGCAATGAAAAGGTCAACGTCCCCATCCTCGGACTCGTGGAGAACATGGCTTGGTTCACTCCCGCCGAACTGCCCGAAAATCGCTACTATATCTTTGGGCGTGAAGGGACAGCCCGACTGGCCGAATCGCTCAACACTCCCCTCTTGGCACAAATCCCCATCGTACAGAGCATCTGCGACGGCGGTGACAATGGTGAGCCTGTTGCGCTCCGGCCCGACAGTATGACTGGCCAAGCCTTTGCCGCCTTGGCCACTGCTGTTGTCGAAGCCACCGACCGCCGCAACCACGAACTCGCCCCCACTAAAATCGTGGAAATCACCACAAAATGACGACTAAGGGTAACAAACTCACCCTTCGAACAAGCCAACTTGTCGTTTTCTCGCACAAAAGTTTTTCATTTTGCCCGTTTTTTTTCATTTTTGCAAGCGAAATCATCCATTCTTTAATTCTATTTACAACTATGCTTACCATTAAGGCCGGTGAAATTGCCGGAAAGATTTGGACCGCACTCAATGAAAAGGGTACGCTCACAGGCAAAGAATTGAAAAAAGCATGCGGAAAACTGACCGATAAGGACTTGTTCCTCGGTCTGGGTTGGTTGCTTCGCGAAGAGAAAATCGAAACAGCAGAAATTGAGAAAGACATCACCGTCAAACTCAAATAGCTGCAGTGCTTCCTATTTTCAACGTGCCCTCTTTCGCTGTATGGCGCAAGAGGGCACGTTGTGTTTTTGCACGATGAAAGAGGCTCTCCTCTCCCTCGCGCGCGTTCCCTACAATAGTATGTGTATTTTGCCTTCACTCCTTCACCCAGATAGGTAAGTTACAGAGAGACAGCAGGTTGCGGGTGAAGGCAAGAGGTAGTTTCTCCTTCACCTCATTCACGAGCTTTCCCTTCATCGACAATTCACTTATTTACAGCTGTTTATGCCTTTTGGTGAAGGCAGTGAAGGCAAAAAACAAAACTTTCATGTAGTGACGCGCGCGTACGCGCGAGGGAAAACGAAAGGAAGTAGGGAAATTTACCTCAGAGATAAATACAACTCTCTCAGAGATAGAAAAAACTATCTCTGAGGAAGACAAGTCTTATCCACAGTCGACCTTCTTTGAGGGGGAGACAATAGGGGACAATAGGATACAAATCAAGCAACCGCACCAAAACATTCGTTTTAGCGCGGTTGCTTATTCAAAGTGACTCCGACAGGATTCAAACCTGTAACCTTCTGATCCGTAGTCAGATGCTCTATTCAGTTGAGCTACGAAGCCGTCTTTCATTTTACTTCTCAGACAAAGAAGAGTGATTCCGACAGGATTCAAACCTGTAACCTTCTGATCCGTAGTCAGATGCTCTATTCAGTTGAGCTACGGAACCTTGTTCTCTACAATAGAGAGGGTTGGCGGTGCGTACGAGACTCGAACTCGTGACCCCATGCGTGACAGGCATGTATTCTAACCAACTGAACTAACGCACCAAATGGTTTCGCAGTGCAAGAAGTGACGTCGTGTTGCTTTCTTGTTTGCGAGTGCAAAGGAATAGTTTTTTTTCGACTCCACAAAATGTTTCACTAAGTTTTTTTCAAAAAAGTGGAATTTTGAGTGCTTCTCAAGGATATTTGTCCTCAAAGACATTCTTTTCTGAAACATTTGTACCCCTTTAATACCTCTCTATTCCTTTTCTTCTCTACATCGTTCAGCGTTGGAATAGCACTGGAGTAATTTCAAACAGAAGTTAATTCTTGGGGTTCTATATCATTTTCTTATGATTTTGTTTGGTGGTTAATTGAAACCTTCCTACTTTCGCAGTGTAATACAAAACTATAACACAGAAACCCCTTAACATTTCAGCGCCATGTTAGACATAAAAGACCTCACCTTCAGATACCGCGCAGGGCGGACGGCGGTGTTCCACAACTTTTCACTTCATCTTGAAGAAGGCAATATCATTGGGCTACTTGGAAAGAACGGCACAGGAAAGTCCACCTTACTTTATCTTATAGCAGGGCTACTCCATCCACAACAAGGGAAGGTTTTATATAAAGGGATTGAAACCCAAATACGCCGCCCTGAAGTACAAGAAGAGATGTTCATTGTACCTGAAGAGTTTGAACTACCCAACATAAGCCTTTCTCGCTTTGTAGAGCTCAACCGACCTTTCTATCCTAAGTTCTCAAACGAGATTCTCGAGCAGGCGCTCCGCGACTTCGAACTCCCAGTCGATTTACAACTTGAAGCCCTCTCGATGGGTCAGAAGAAAAAGGTATTTATGAGTTTTGCCCTCGCCACCAATACCCGCCTTCTGCTGCTGGACGAGCCCACTAATGGTTTAGATATTCCTTCAAAAACACAATTCCGTCGAGTTATCTCTCAGCATATGACTGATGAGCGAACCATCATCATCTCGACTCATCAAGTACACGATGTCGAAACACTCATAGACCGCGTATTGATGCTTGAAGGACAACGTCTCTTAATCAACGATACCACGGCTCACATTTGTGAACAATTGCGGTTTGAGCAACGTCCCTATGGGCAAGATATCAGCGATGCCCTCTATGCCGAACCCTCTTTGGCCGGAACAGCACTCATTACACGTGGCGATGGTTTTCAAAACACTCAAATAGATCTTGAACTTCTGTTTAATGCACTCACACAACATCCGGATCTACTCGAGACACCTCAAAATGTATAATTTATTTCCTCTAAACATCTGTTCACTATGTTTGCTCATCATAACTTTGATTTCACCCGCTTCTGCTATGTCTTTAAGCACGATTGCTTGATGCACAAGAAAGATCTGTTTAAGATGTGGGGAGGTATGTTCCTCGGCTTTTTCTTCATTTTACTATTACCCACTACTCCTTATCTGTTCTACCACGATGATTCCATTGAGCACGGTTTGTACACCTTTGTGATCTCCTTATCTCTTTTTGCGGCCCATATCTTTGCACTGATTGGTGCCAGCTCTATTTTCGCAGATCTAAAAACGAAGCAAGCACGTATCAACTACTATATGCTTCCCGCCACAAGCACAGAAAAATATCTCAACCGCCTGATACTATCCACCTTCTTCGTACTAATAGGCATTGTTGTTGCATTCGTGGCTGCTGACTTACTCAACTGGGTGATACGCGCCATTGTTCGAGAGGGGGGTGAACTCGTTGCATTCCACATCTTTGATCCATTAGATCAAATCAATTTCCTACATATGGATCTCATCAGAGAGACCGAAACACAAATCATCGTCCGGCCCGAAGTGTTCATTCTCCCTCTACCCTTCTTCCTTTTTCTCTCTGCTGAAGCCACCTACATCCTCGGTGGCACCCTCTTCCGTCGCTACGCATTCATCCTTACTACCGCTTTCATCTTCGTCCTTTCCGTAGTAATCACCTTAATTCTGACCTTAGTTGCAAGTTTTATGGTCAAGCACTACGTAGACGACTTTCCCACAGACATTGCTTCAGAAAGCATCACGCAGTACATTCTTTGGCTAAGTGTCGCCATCTACTTATTTCATCTACTTTGGACAATCGGATGCATCTACTTCTCCTACCGTATGTTCAAGAATTCCAATGTCATTATTAACCGCAGCATCGGACTCTAACCCCGGACTGCTCAAACAGAACTCACTCCATTATGAAATTCCGCGAAGGCCAACCTATCTATCTCCAAATCGCGGAGCGACTCATGGATGAGATTATGGCCGGCCAATATAAGGCCGACGAACGAGTCCCCGGCGTTCGCGACTACAGCGTTCTGCTGCAAGTCAACATCAACACCACCGTCAAAGCCTTTGATGTGCTCGCTCAACGCGGCATTCTCTACACCAAGCGCGGATTGGGATATTTTGTTGCCGCCGATGCACAAACCATCATCCACGCTACACGCCGCGAAGATTTTCTCAACCAACAGCTCCCCGATTTAGCACACAGCATGCAGATGCTCAACATCCCGTTGCCTCAAGTAACCCAGCGTTTAGAACTGCTACTTGAGAATGCCACAGACATCTAACAATTATGCTGCTCTCCTGTCACAAATCCATCACTCTTTCGTATTAGTAAAAAACACTTCACACTTCTAAACATTTTAATTATGAAACGTTTTATTCTATCCCTCCTCGCCCTATCTCTGACTACCAGCCTCTGGAGCTGCAAAGAAATCGTCATTGCCGGCATCAATTCCCCAAGTGAAACACGTCTCGAAGTTGTGCCTCACTCCAGAGTACACACCCTCAATGTCACCGGCGAAGTAACCAAAATCGATGCACGACAAGACATCGAAGTACGCTATATCCCTACGGGACAAAAAAGCATCACCGTCACTTCCAACCTCAAAGATCCATCTCTCCTCAATATCCATGTATCGGGCAATACCTTGATTGCAGCCTACAAAGGAGCACGCTACATCGACAATTCCGTCCACACCGTAGTAGAAATCTCGGGGTATACAATCAACGATATGAAAACCTCCTCATCAGGTGAGATTAAAGTGCTCCAACCACTCACTCTACAATGCCCTCTCAACATCAGCACCAGTTCCACTGGCTCTATTTCACTCATTGGTGGATCGGCAACAGCTGTAAACATTGCCGCATCCTCATCGGGTGATGTCGATTTGAACAATTTCAACACTCCCTCTCTGACCATCGCCGCTTCGTCAGGTGCCGATGTTGACTGTGAGTATCTCACCGCCGACAACGTAAATATCAGCGCCAGCAGTGGTGCTGATGTCGACTGCAAGGGTACGGCAAGAACTGCAAACTTCACGGCTTCGAGCGGTGCCGACATCTCTGCCAAAGAACTCTTCACTGAAAGAGCCGTAGCCACTGCTTCTAGTGGTGCCGACATCGATTGCAAAGCACGTTCACTGCAAAAAGATACCAGTTCGGGCGGTAGTGTCACCAACCACTAATTCACCCATAAAGGTGGGGAAAGAGTTTTCTCTCTCTCCACCTCTTGGGCTGCTTATCTGATTTTTGTTTTTTTCCTCAGCAGTCCTTTCACAATAGCGACACTTCAACTCAATTACCATTCCACCCGACCTATGCTTCATCTCGAAAACATCCATAAGACCTACAATGCCGGTCAACCGCTGCACGTGCTCAAAGGCATCAACCTCGACATCGAAGACGGCGAATTTGTGAGCATTATGGGCGCATCGGGCAGTGGAAAATCCACCTTGCTCAACATTCTCGGCATCCTCGACAACTACGACGAAGGAACATATTACCTCGGCGATGTACTCGTCAAGAACCTCAGTGAAGCCAAAGCTGCCGACTATCGCAACCGAATGATTGGTTTTATCTTCCAATCCTTCAACCTCATCGGATATAAAAATGCCCTCGAAAACGTGGCCCTGCCTCTCTACTATCAAGGTGTCTCCCGCCGCAAGCGCAACGCCATCGCCATGGAACACCTCGAACGTCTCGGCCTCAAAGAGTGGGCACACCACATGCCCAACGAACTTTCTGGCGGACAAAAGCAACGCGTTGCCATTGCCCGAAGCATCATTACCAACCCTCAAATCCTTCTGGCCGATGAACCTACAGGAGCACTCGACTCGAAGACTTCCGCTGAGGTGATGCAGCTTCTTACCGACCTCAATGCCGAAGGACGCACTGTGATTGTCGTCACTCACGAAAGTGGCGTGGCCTATCGTACTAAGAAGATTGTGCACATCAAAGACGGCCTCATCGGCAACATCGAAATCAACAACCCCGAAGACATCAAGCCCTTCGGCGAACTTATGAAGTAGTCTTATGTTTCAAGAAATCCTTACCCACCTCAATCAAAACAAACTCCGCACCGCACTGACGGGGCTGAGCGTGTCGGTGGGCATCTTCTTGCTCATCTTCCTGCTCGGTGCAGGCAACGGCCTCATCCATGCTTTCCAGGCCAACGGGAGCAACTTTGCCACCGATGTGGTCGAAGTCTTCCCCGGCTACACCTCCAAGCCTTATGATGGTCTGGCCAAAGACCGCAGCGTGAAGCTCGACGACCGTGATGTCAGGCTCACCCGCACTGCCCTGCCCGGCAACATCACCGAAGCCACCGCCAAGATTTCACTCAAGCAAACGATGCGCATCATCAGCGGTGAGCACCAAGTGAGCAGTTGGTTTGAAGGCGTCTATCCGCTCGCGGTCGAGATGGGACACGTCAAGATGCTCGCCGGTCGCTTCATCAACGACCTCGACATGAAGCAATGCCGCAAAGTGGTGGTCATCACCAATAAAGTGGCAGAAGACTTCTTCGGGTCGTCCGAAGCTGCCATCGACAAAATGGTGCGGGTCGATTCCCTCTCCTACCGCATCATCGGTGTACGCAGCAACAAGGGCGACTGGGGACAGGCTCGAAGTTACATCCCCTTCACCACCCTGCGTACAGCCTACAACACCGGCATCAACATCGATGAGCTCAACCTCCGCACCACCGGTGTCGCCACCGACTCCGCTGCAGCACAGTTCTCTCGAGACATCCGTCGCTCCATATCCCGCCGCCACCGTTTCTCGCCCACCGACGAGAATGCTCTTTGGATCAACAACACCGCCCAAGGCGCCAAGGAGCAAGATACCACCATCGGTATCCTCCGTAACGCCCTTTGGATCATCGGTCTTCTCACATTGCTGAGCGGCGTGGTGAGTATCTCCAACATTATGCTCATCACCGTCAAGGAACGCACCCATGAGTTCGGCATCCGCAAAGCGCTCGGCGCTCGTCCTTGGAGCATTCTGCGCAGCGTAATGCTCGAAAGTATCATCATCACGATTCTCTCGGGCTACATCGGACTGGTGGCCGGCATCGCTGCTACCGAATGGATGGATCGCAAAAGCGGAGAGCAAGTCATGGAGATTATGGACCAAAAGTTCTATACTTTCCTCGACCCCACCATCGACCTCCGCATCGCTATCTCTGCCCTCACCATACTCATCATTGCCGGTTTGGTGGCTGGTTTCTTCCCCGCCCGCAAGGCCGTGAAGGTAAAACCCATCGAAGCTTTGAATGCGAAGTAGGTAAACCGGTAAATTGGTAGATTAGTAAATCGGTAATTCGTAAACCAGTCTACGAACGAACCAACCACTAACCTATTGGTCACCCACACCAATCTACGAATCAACCGGTATGCCAGTCCACCAATCACCAATCTACGACTCTACTAATCACCAGTCTACTTAATAAAGATATGTTCGACTTAGACAAATGGGCTGAAATCTTTCAAGCCATCACCCGCAACAAGTCGCGCTCCATGCTCACCGCCTTCGGCATCTTCTGGGGCATTTTCATGCTCATCCTTCTTATGGGCGGAGCAAAAGGAATGAAGAGCATCTTGCAAAGCACTTTCGACGGCTTCGCCCAAAACTCCTATATGGCCTTTGCGGGAACAACCTCCAAGCCTTACGGAGGTTTTCAAGTGGGGCGCTCGTGGCAGATGAGCGACGACGACATCCTCTCCGTGCGCCGCTATGTGAGCCATGCCGACATTGTCACTCCACTCATCGCCAAATGGGGAGGCGTGTTCAAATTCCGTGACAAGACCCACGACGGCACCATAAAAGGCGTTTATCCCGACTATGCCGCCATCGAAAATCCAAAGATTACCCATGGGCGCTTCATCCAATCGGTCGATGTGCGCGATTTCCGAAAGATATGCATCATCGGACGAAAAGTCGCCACCACCCTCTTCCCCAACCAGCCCAACCCCATCGGCAAGTTCATCAACGTCAACGGTGTCTACTTCCAAGTGGTGGGCATCTCGGGCAACACCAGTAAGATGGCCGTGGGCGGCAATACGGAAAACACGATTTTCGTGCCGTACACAACGCTCCAACGCCTCGAGAACCGCGGACGAGAGTTTGATGTCCTCGCCGTTACGGCCAAGCCCGGCTATTCGGTAAGCAGTCTCCAAGGTCAGGTCGAGGACTTGCTCAAGAAGAATCACCATATTGCGCCCGAGGACAAGCAGGCCATCAATGGTATGAACATGGAAGCCATGTTTCAGATGGTGCAATCCCTCTTCGACGGCATCAACATCCTGGTTTGGCTCATCGGCATCGGGACGCTTATCTCCGGCAGCATCGGTGTTTCCAACATCATGATGGTCGTGGTCAAGGAGCGCACCACCGAAATCGGAATCCGCCGCGCCATCGGTGCCCGTCCGTCCACCGTGCTCTCCCAAATCCTCACCGAGAGTATGGTACTCACTCTCCTCGCCGGCTTCTCCGGCATCGTACTGGCGGTGCTCATTCTTGCGGGCGCAGAGATAGCCATGAAAAGCGGTGCACCCTCCGAATTTGCCGACGCACAATTCCAGATTTCCTTTGTCATGGCACTGGGGGCCGCGGTAGCACTTGCCGTTCTCGGCACCACAGCTGGCATTGCTCCTGCCCTGCGCGCCCTGGCCATCAAACCCATCGATGCCATTCGTGACGAATAGAGCACCAGCATGAAAGAAAAGATAAAGCCACAATCTCTCCACAGCAAAATCCAATAAAAATAAATTCATACCCACCATGAAGAAAGCTTTTAGAATTATCGCCTTTGTTTTGGTCGCCCTCCTTTTCATCGGCACCTTCGTGTTCCTCTACAAGAAGTCACAACCTAAGGAAACAGAGTACGAACTCCTCACCGCAAAGACCGAAACCATCCGCCGCACCACCGTCGTGACCGGCACGATCGAACCGCGCAACGAAGTGGCCATCAAACCGCAAATCACCGGCATCATCGCCGAACTCTACAAGGAAGCGGGACAAATGGTGAAGAAAGGCGAAGTGATTGCCAAAGTAAAGGTCATCCCCGAAATGTCGCAGGTCAATGCTGCCGAAAGTCGCGTTCGCCTCTCCCAAATGAACGTCAAGCAGGCGCAAGCCGACTTCGACCGTGCCAACAAACTCTATGCCGACCACCTCATTTCGACCGAAGAGTTTGAAAAGGCACGCCTTGCTCTGCGTCAAAATCGCGAAGAGGTCAACAGCGCCGCTGATGCGCTGCAAATCGCCAAAGAGGGTGTCAGCACTTCGATGGCCGACCTTTCCACCACGCTCATCCGCTCCACCATCGACGGCCTCATACTCGACATCCCTGTCAAAGTGGGAAACTCGGTCGTGATGAGCAACTCCTTCAACGACGGAACAACTATCGCCACCGTGGCCAACATGTCCGACCTCCTTTTCAAAGGGACTATCGACGAAACCGAAGTCGCTCGCTTGGTAAAGGGCATGTCCATGGACATCAGCATCGGGGCGCTTCCGGAGAGGAAGTTCAATGCCGTGCTCGAGTTCATTGCTCCCAAGGTTAGCCAAGGTACGAACAACGCCAACCAATTTGAAATCAAAGGCGCGCTGAGCGTAGGCAGCGGAGTAACCATTCGTGCCGGCTACAGCGCCAACGCCGAGATTGTCCTCGAAGAACTCAAGAACGTGCTCTCCGTCCCGGAATCCGCTGTCGAATTTGAAGGCGAAAAAGCCTTTGTCTACGTGCTCACGTCCAAAAAGGACGCCAAACCGCAAACTTTCGAACGACGCCGCATCCAGACCGGCTTGTCGGACGGAGTGAACATTGCCGTCACCTCCGGACTGAAACCCGGCGACAACGTGCGTGGAAATGTCAAAACATCCGAAGAAGTGAAACCCGCTCAATAACGCCACCGCTATGAAACAATTCCTCCTCGGACTTCTCGCCCTCTGCTCCCTCACCGCTGCAGCACAGACTCCCCTCAACCTGCGTCAGTGCATCGACCGCGCCAACGAGCGCAACCTGCAAGTGCGGCAAGCCCTCCTCAACTGCCGACAGCAAGAAGTCAATGTCAGCAGCGCACGAAACGCCCGCTTGCCGGAGGTGAACGCAAGCGCCGGCGAAAATCTCTCGTTCGGCCGCGGCATCACCGCAAACAACACCTATGAGTCGCGCAACACCTCCTCGACCTCCCTTTCCCTCGGTGCTTCCATGCCCTTGCTCACAGGCGGCCGCATCGGACACGTCAACAAGCAAGCCGACCTCAATCTCGCTGCTGCCGTGGCCGACGTCGATCGCCTTCGCGAAGACCTCTCGCTGCAAGTGACGCAGGCTTATCTGCAAGTGATTTACTACGCCGATGTTGTCACACAGACCAACGAAAACCTCAGTCTCGCCCTCCAGCAGGAAGAGCAAGTGCGCAAGCGCATCGCGGCAGGCCGACTGCCGGAAGTAGAATTGGCACAAGCCACTTCCCGCATTGCGCAAAACCGACTTGACCTTGTGCAGGCGAAGAATAACCATCACCTCGCCTTACTCTCCCTCTCGCAGCTCCTCGAATTCTCGACTCCCGACAGCCTCGCCATCGTACGCCCCGAAGAGAGCGAACTGCGCGACATCACAGGCAACCCCGAAGAGACCTACCTCCTTGCTCTCAGCGATCGCCCCTCTCTCCGTGTGGCCGACCTCCGCATCCGTGCTGCGCAAGAGGGCATCGCCATTGCCCGCTCCGCACGCTATCCCACTCTCTCCCTCACCGCCGGGCTTGGTTCGAACTATTATCATACTTCGGGCATCACCAATCCCACTCTCAGCCGGCAGATCAAGGACAATTTCTCCCAAAGCATCGGTTTGAGCCTCAACTTCCCTCTGTTCGACCGCCACGCCACGCGCAACAACATCCGCCAGGCCCGTCTCGCGGTGCTCGAACAGCAACTTGCCCTCGACAACACGAAGAAGACGCTCTACAAGGAAATCCAAGACGCCTACTACAACGCCCTGGCGGCTCAGCAGAAATATCGTGCGGCTCTGGTGGCGGAAGAGGCGGCTCAGGTTTCGCTCACGACCGTCATCAAAAAGTTGGAGGGTGGCCGCGCCACTACTCCCGAGTTCGACGAGGCATTCAACAAGCATTTCGTCGCAGCGACCAACCGCATCTCGGCGCGCTACGAGTTCCTCTTCCGCTCCAAAATACTTGATTTCTATCGCGGCACCACGCTCCGATAGCGTTCCAGCTCATTGCTTCTACCTCTTTTCTTCATATCCTCTTTCTTTGCGTGCGTCTCTGTTGCGAAACAGAGGCGCACTTTTCGTGGATAAGAACCTTTTCGTGGACAAGAACGCACTTTCCGTCCGCAGCTCCCGTCTTTCGCCTTCGGGGCTCTCTACGGTCAATTTCCCGCCATGCGATTGGCGACACAACATCCTATGCGTTCCAAATTATCTCTATACGCTTGGAAAAAGATCTTCAAAGGGTGAAACAGCATCGCGATCCGCTCTGCACTTCACAGGAATTGGTAAACTGGTAGATAAGTAAACCGGTAGACAAGTAGAGCGGTAGACAAGTAGGGCGGTAGACAAGTAGAGCGGTAGATAAATAGAATAGATGGTTACTTACGGCAAAAAAACATACCACAAAGTGATGATTTGCAATATTTCAAACAGAAATAGTATCATCACTTTTAGGTATTGCTCATATAAAAATACGAGAGTACCTTTGCAGGCGATTAGACAGACGTATGCTTAAACTTAGACTTATCCTCCTTTTCGTTTTACTCACCGCTTCTGCCCTGGCGCAACGGTCGCAGCACGGGATGCCCGACGAGAAACAGCGCGTCGAGCAAAATCGCCGTCGGCACGACCGCACCGAGCTGCCTCGCGAACCGCAGGTGCAGCTGGGTACAGCGCAAGTGACGGGGCAGGCAGTGCGGCGCATCAACACCTCGGCGCTCAACGCGGTGGCACTCGACACGCGGCAACTCGCCAACACCACGCTCGACCTTGCCGGCGCTTTGGCCAAGGTGAGCGGTGTACGTATCCGTCAAAACGGAGGTCTTGGTTCGGGCACGCAAGTGAATCTGAACGGATTTACGGGAAAGCACGTCAAACTCTTTGTCGATGGTGTGCCGATGGATGGGCAGGCCTCCTCCTTCGGTCTACAAAACATCCCCGTCACCCTGGCCGCACAGATTGAGGTCTATAAAGGCGTTGTGCCGGTAGGCTTAGGCGGCGATGCCCTGGGTGGCGCCATCAACATCGTGACCCGCAACGAGCCGGGCACCCACTTGGACGCGAGCTACGCCTATGGGTCATACCAGACGCACAAAGCGCACCTCAACTTGTCGCACACCTTCCGGAGCGGGCTTACGCTTCGTCTCAATGCTTACGGAAACGCCTCGGCCAACAATTATCGTGTCTTGACGCAAAACGTCGACCTAAAAACCGACGCTTTCGACCCACAGGACCGATGGTATCGCCGCTTCCACGACCACTACCACAATGAAGCCATCATCGTGCAAGCGGGCGTGGTGGACAAACCTTGGGCCGACCGCTTGATGCTGGGTGTGAACCTCAACCACGAGTCGGCAGACGTGCAGAACGCCAATCTGATGAAGATTGTCTTCGGGCAGAAGCACCGCACGGCAGAAGGCTTTTCGCCGAGTCTGACCTACGAAAAGCGCAACCTTTTCGACCGGGTGGACGTGCGCCTCAACCTGCGCTACGACCGCACGCACACCACCAACACCGACACGGCTACCCGCTTCTACAACTGGAAAGGCGAGAGCCGCGCCAACGACCGACAGGGCGAATCGGGGCTTCCGGTCATCGGCAGTTTCGTGGGACACAACCTCGTCGGTGTGGCTGGCCTGCGCTTTCGCTTCGGCAGCAGCACCCTCACGCTGAGCAACACGTCGAGCCATTTCGACCGAAAGACCGACGACCACTCGGGGGCCGCTTCGCAGCAGTCGGCTTCGGCTTTCATGAAACGCAAGAACACGAAGAACATCCTTGGGCTCGAATATAAATATGTGCCCTCAGCGTGGTGGAACGCCATGCTGATGGGGAAGCACTATCTCACCTCCGTGCGCGGCCCGGTGCTCGTTGAGGAAGTGGGCCGGCGGCCTTACTATGCCGAGCGCAGCCGCACGGTGTCGGCCTTGGGTGTGGGAGCAGCCGGCACGCTGCGTCTTCCTCGCGGCTGGCAATGGAAAGTATCTTACGAGCACGCTCTTCGCCTGCCCAATCTGCGCGAGCTCTTCGGTGACGGCGACCTCGAAGACGGTGCCGCTGGCCTCCGCCCCGAGCGCAGCCACAATGTCAACCTGAACGTGGTGTGGGAGAGTCGGCCGGCACGCCGACACTACCTGCGCGTGGAAGCCGGGAGCAACGTGCGCTACATCCACGACTACATCGTCCGCACCATCAACGATAAGGGAGGCGCGGTGAGCCGAAACCACGGCAGCGTGTTGGGGATGGGCATCGACTTGGGCCTGCACTATGCTTGGCAACGGCTGGAAGTCGATGCTGCCTACGCCTACCAGCGGATGACCAACCGCGAGCGCCTGACACCTCAAGGGGCACGGTCGGTGACCTATGGCGACCAAGTGCCGAACCTCCCTTTCAGTTTCGGAAATGTCGATGCGGCCTACCGCTTGTGGGGCGATAATGTTCGGCAGGGACGCGGCGGCAAAGCGTTTCCCTTTGCCCTTACGCTCCACTACACGGCCGACTACGTCTATCGCTTCTTCCGTACTTGGCGGGGAAACGGGGCGAAAATCTACATTCCCACGCAGTTTGCTCACAATGCCGCCCTCACCGCAAGTTGGGGGACGCGCTATCACCTCTCGCTCGAAGCCAACAATCTGACCGATGCCCTGCTCTACGACAACTACAGTCTGCAGAAGCCCGGCCGCAACGTGATGTGCAAACTGCGCTTTGCTTTCTAAATTCAATCGTTTTCCCCACGAGGGAACATCTCTTATCTCTTAAACCAGACTTATGCTCAAATCATTTTCCTCCTCCGCACTGCTCCTCCTCGGTGCAGGCTTCCTGGCAGCGTGCAGCACGAACGAAGTGCCCACGCCCGACCTTCTGCAGAACACCCGCGGCCATTGGGTGCTGACTGTCAATGCGCAATCCGACGGTTCGGAATACGTCATCCATGCCGACGACATCGAAGGGAAAACCTTCCACATCAAAGACAACATCCTGGAGATGCCGAACAAACACTACACCTGGCTGTCGAACGGAAAGACGGCCGTAGGTTTCAGTTATCAGCAAGGCAATCCCGGCGTCGGTTATGCTCTGGGACTGAATCCTGACCTCACGCTCAACAAGTTGGGAGAATTTATTGTACGCAGCCGTTTCACCAACTACGAGTACCTGAACGACACCACTTTTGTCACGAGCGTGGGCGGACAAGTCTCGGCCGACGGGAAGCGCAACGACGGTGCCACGTTTGAATTTTGGAACATCACGCCCGCCGGCGGCGTAAAACTGGTTCGCCGCAAGACGCTCTGGACTTCCGACATCACTGGCAACGGGGAGCAAGCCACGTTCTCCGGTATCATTCCGCTGGCGGATGGGACTTTCCTCAGCGCGATGGTTGAGTCCGGCTATCGCGAACGCAACAGCGAAAACGGCGGTTCGAGCATCGGCGAAGTGAGCTATCCCGACAGCTGCTGGGTGGCTCAGTTGGACACGGCACTCAACGTGAAGCACATCTTCCGCGATGGTCGGCAGAGTTATGCCGCAGGCCAGTATCGCTCCATGATGATGCGCACACTCCTGCGGGCAGACGATGGGAAAGTCTACGCTTTCTCCAACGGGATGCACGAGAAGACCAAGCATCCCGCCGGAGCTTTGCGCATCCTGCCCGGTGCGAAAACGTTTGACCCGACTTATCATTTCAACCTCCAAGAGAAGACCAACGGCTACAAGTTCCGCCGCGTGTGGCACCTGACAGGCAGCAAATTCTTGTTGGAAATCTACAACACCAAGAACGTCGAGTCGCTCACACCCGGCCACCAGTTTGCCGTTGCCGACATGGAGACGCAATCTATCCTTTGGCTCAACAACTACAACAAGACCGACCTGCTGCCCAACCCGGACCTCATCTCTTCGGGCTCGGAAAGCGGAGGTGTTCCGCTCTTCCACGATGGCTACCTTTACCTTCCCGTGACCAAACTCTCGGGCGATGCGCAAATTTACAAAATCGACATCAACACAGGGCAAGGAAAACCCATCACCACCATCACCGGTGCTCACGAACTACGCACCATCATCTACTTGCAGTAAGTAGGTCTCCAAGCAACCTCTTTTTTATCCAAATCAATAATATCAAATCAATGAACTACGCTAAATTCTTCAAGCTCTCCGTAGTGGCGCTTGCCCTCGGCACCGCTTTCACGTCCTGCGACGACAACGACGGCCCCACGCCCAACGGTCCCACGGCTTCCGGTATGCGCTTCCTCGTGACCGCCACCGACTCCCTCAAAGACCTGAACGGCGGCACGACAGTGCGCTTGTTTACGAACCTCAACGATGCTTCGCGCCGTGATGTGTCCGTCTACGACAGTCTCTACAAAGGCACGGACGGTGTCTTCGTGTGGGACGGCATTGCGCAGGTGGACTATAATCCTTCCACACAAATCTTTGCCGGCAATGTCTACGCTAAAGGCGCTAGCGGCCGCGAAGGTGCGCTCAAGAAAGGACATGGCGTGCACCTCTTCAAGGTCAACGGCAACAGCATCACGGCTGTAGGTCCTGTGAGCAACGACAACTATGCCGCCTTCGGTCACTTCGGCCGTTACCACTACACGACCAACCGCAGCAAGTTCGACGTTTCCCGCATCGATGCTTCCGGCAACCACACCAACATCACCATCAATCCCGAAAAGCTCCTCGCTTACGGCAAATCTCCTCAGGTGGCAAGTATCGTTGACTTCAACGGCGGCGTGGCGATGTCGTTCACTTTCCCCGACCGCGACAGCGCTGTGGTCGCTTTTGCCGACTATGATCTCAAGATTAACAAGGTGATTGTCGACAGTCGTGCCGGCTCCGGCGCTTCCAACCGCAAGGGCTTCCGCGTCGGCCAACTCGAACTCGACGATAGCGGCGACCTCTTCCTCTTCGGCGGAACAGCCAAGCACGACGACCGTCAGGTGGTGCTGCGCATCAAGAAAGGTACGACCGAGTTTGACAAGAGTTTTGCCCTCGATTTCGGCAAACTCACCGGCAACCATCGCATCCGCCGTGCGCTTCCCCTCGCAGCGGGTGTCTATGTCGTGGAACTCTACACCGAGGCTGGTGCGCAGGGCATCTCTGCTTTCGGTGGCAGCAGTTTCGGTGTGCTCAACCTCACGAGCGGTACATACACTTCGGTCACCGGGCTTCCCGCCGGCTTGAGCAACGGCAGCCTCTACATCGGCCGCGGCGACAGCTACAACGGCAAGTTCTATCTTCCCATCAGCGGTGCTACAGGCTTGCTCTCCAGTCCTCGCAATGGCGCTATCTTGAAGGAAGTTACGCCTCAGCGCGCCACCGTCTACACGTTCGGTGCCGACGGTAAGGCTTCTACCTTCATGACGCTCAAGTCGGGCAACATCATCAAGGGCTTCACCATCGTGAAGTAAGCCTTTGTCCTTCCGACCTCATCAAACGCACAAAGCGTGTCGAGCTTCCTCGCTCGGCACGCTTTCGTTGTATTGGGAAGTATTGCTGCGTCGTATGGAAAGTCTTGCCGTCGTTTGGGAACCACTCGTCCGGCAGACAAAGTTCGTTTTCTCAGAAGAAAAGTTCAAAAGTCAAGGAGTAATCTATAAACCAAACCTTGGTTTATGTAATTCAAACCTTGGTTTATATAAACCAAAGTTTGGTTTATGTAATTCAAGGTTTGGTTTATAGTTTTTCCTTGGCGTAAGCAACTTTTTGTAGGAACAGTTTTATTTTGAGCACGGCCGTAGCGAAAAAAACATCTGTATGACGAAGGGCACAAGCACAATCAAGCACAACCGCCCCCCAAGAACCAGAAGTTCAATGGGAGGCGGTTGTGCTTTTCCGTTTCGGTAGGAGCCGAGGGGCGGAACAGGCAAGGTCAGTCGAGCGTAAGATCGCCGGCTTTGTAAGTTTTGTAGTAGTCGGAGAGTTGACCGAGGAAGGTGGAGACGTCTTTGGCCGCGGCTTCGGTCTCGGGGGAGATGGGCTTCCGGCGGAGGCGCAGGAGCATGAGGCCGTAGAGGAGTTCGAAGCACAATTCCAGTTCTTCGGCCACGCCGCGGGAGGGAGTGGAAGTGGATGGCTTTTTGGAGCGCAGTTCGACGAGATAAGGCAGCACTTTGTAGTACATCTCGCGGTAGAAGGGATATTTGGTGGAGCCGATGAGGAGATGGTGCACCTCGGCGAGCCCTTCGATGACGTTGCGATTGATTTGCAGATGGCCGTGCTCCATCTTTCCCTCTTCGCGCATCATGTTGCAGAGGTGGGCGTACCACTCTTCTTGTTCTACCCTTCGGTCGGTTGGGAGGTCGAACTGCGCGAGATAGCCTTTGCGCAAGCGGTCGATGTCGCATTGGTGGGCGCGAAGGATGTCTTCGACCTGCCACATGTAGAGCAGGTATTCGGCGCGGTTCTTGTCTTGAAGTTGTCGTGCGATGAACATATCAATAGAAGGTGAGGGAGATTTTGAAGACGGTGGATAAAGCGTAGAGCACGCTGACCAGAATGACGACGATGCCGACCGTGCGATTGATGACGAACATGCCGCGCAGTCCGAAAGAGCGGCGCATGCGCGTGATGACATACGTCAAGCCCAACCACCACAACATGGCACCGCCAAAGATGGAGAGGTAGCCGCAGGCCACACCGAAGATGTTCTCGGGCACGGCAAAGGTAAGCTGTGCGAAGAGGGCGATGAAGAGGAAGATGATGAGCGGGTTGGAAAGGGTGACGAGAAAGGAAGTCACGAAGTTGTTGAAGAGCGTGCCTTTCTGTCCGGAGGGTTTGCGCATCACTTTGATGGGGTTGGAGAGCAGCGTGTGCAGGCCGAAGATGAGCAACAGCAGACTGCCCACCACTTTGAGCCAAAAGATGATTTCGGGGCGTTCGATGAAATCCATGATGAGCGCCATTCCCGATCCGGTGATGAGGGCATAAATCATGTCGGAAAGCGCTGCCCCCGCTCCCGTGACCAGTCCGTAGGTGCGGCCTTTGTGCATGGTGCGTTGGATACAAAGGATGCCAACGGGCCCCATCGGTGCGGAAACAATGATGCCGATGATAAGCCCTTTGACAACAAGCTGTAAGGTGGAGCTGAACTCTGCCCAAATGGTGGTAATGGTCGGGTCGATGTGCATAATGCTGCAAAGTTCGGAATTTCTAAGGAGATAAAAAAGCACTAAGCGGAATAATCGCTTAGTGCTGGAAAGGTAAATCGTGGGATTTGCTGTTAGTATATCCTACGGAAGATTAGCAGAGTTTGCGCGAGCCATCGCCGATGACAACATCGATGATGATGGGAGATTTGCCAAACTTAGCGGTAAACTTCTCTTTGACAACCTTGCAGAAATTGTCGTAGAGCTCATCGGCCACGAGGTTGATGGTGCATCCACCGAAGCCGCCGCCCATGATGCGCGAGCCGGTGACGCCTTCTTCTTTGGCGATGTCGTTGAGGTAGTCGAGCTCCACGCAGGACACTTCATATTCCTTCGAGAGCCCTTCGTGGGTGGCATACATCATTTGACCCACCGTCTCGTAGTCGCCCTTTTCAAGAGCATCGCAAACGGTGAGAACACGATCGCGCTCGCCGATGACATAGTGCGCACGGAGAGCATCTTCTTCGCTCACTTGGCCGCGCACTTCGTCAAGCTGTTCGTAGGTGGCATCACGCAGGCTTTCCACTTCGGGGTGGAGCTTGTGGATGGCTTCGGCCACACGCTCGCAGCTACGACGGCGGTCGTTGTAGGGAGAGCCCACGAGTTCGTGCTTCACCTGGGAGTTCACGAGCACCAGTTTGTAGCCCTCGGGATTGAAGGGGAAGTATTCAAACTCACCGCTGCGGCAGTCGAGGCGCATGAGCGAACCTTTCTTTCCGTGTACGGAAGCAAACTGGTCCATAATGCCGCAGTTGCAGCCTACATACTTGTGCTCGGTGCGCTGTCCTACGCGAGCGAGCTCCATCTTTTCGATTTTGTTGCCGCCCCAGATGTCGTTGAGGGCAAAGGCATAGACACTTTCGAGAGCTGCCGAGCTGCTCATACCTGCACCAAGGGGCACATCGCCGGCAAAGGCGGTGTTGAAGCCTTCAACAGGTACGCCAAGGGCCATCATTTCGCGGCAGACACCGAAGATGTAGCGTGCCCAAGAGGCAGAAGGTCCCTTTTCGTCGTCGAGGGAGAACTCGGTGTAGTCCTTGAGGTCGATGGAGTAAGCGCGCACGGTGCGTGTGCCGTTGGGCTTGATTTCGGCAATCATGCCTTGTTCCACAGCACCGGGGAAGACGAAGCCGTTGTTGTAGTCGGTGTGTTCGCCGATGAGGTTGATGCGACCGGGAGAGGCATATACAGAGCCGGTAGTGCCATCGAAGTGCTTCTGGAAGCGGCTGCGAACGTCGTCGATTGTGAGTTTCATGAGAATTAAGTGTTTGAGAGGTTGGAAGAATAGAGGGGAAACGACCTCCACAGCCATCAGTACGCTATGAACTGATGCTGTGGAGAGATGAAGATGTCAAAGATTATCCGGTGTTTCTGCCGGACTATTATACATCGGAACGCTTGCTGACACGGCTGCCCACGAGCGCATAGAAGAGGATGTAGGCGGCACAAGCGACAACCACCCAGAAAGAGGTGATGTAGTCGGTCAGGTCGGCCACATAGCCCTGGATGGCCATCATCACGGCGCATCCGAACACCATGGTCATGAACAAGCCGCTGGCGATAGCTGTGTATTTGCCCAATCCTTCAACAGCCATGTTGAAGATGGCGCCCCACATCACTGAGGTGCAAAGACCGACCAGGAGGAAGGAGAAGATGCCAACGGGGATGGGCTGCCAAATCAGCTCCAATTTACCCCAGTCTACGCCGGGGAAGTTGACAAAAATATCTGTGGGAGCGTACATACCGAAGAGCACCAAGCAAAGCGTGGCAATCGACACGCTGGTCACCATGGCACGGCTGCTCACCTTGCTGCCAATGCTCGCGCCCACGAAGCGGCCGATGAGCATCATAAACCAATATACGGCAACGAGAAGACCTACGGTGGCAGAGGGGATATGCATCCCTTTGGGGTCAGAAAGATATTGCTGAACAAAGTTAGGCACACCCACTTCTACACCCATATAGGTGAAGATGGCCAGCATGCCCAAAGCAAAGTGGCGATGGCTCATAGCGCCAGCAATGAGATCAACGCGAACGGGGGCTTGTTCGGGTTCTTCGATTTTGGTGAAGAGGATGATGACAAACGCAATCACAAAGATGGCCAGTGCAATCATCAAAGCAGGAGTGGCATCGGCAATTTTGGCCTTTGTGGCATCGGCAATCAGAGCGCCCATAACGATGTAGCAGGCAACGGCAGCAGAGGAGTTGAACACACCGCCGATTTGAATGAGTTGGTTGCCCGTGTTGCCGCCGCCGCCCAAGATGTTGAGCATCGGGTTGACCACGCAGTTGAGGATACACATGCAAAGACCGGCAATGAAAGCACCAATCAAGTAAACACCAAACACCAAACCAAGGTTTTCTTGGGCATTCAATTGGCCGCTATACCACTGGATAAGGATACCAGCACTGCCCACAGCAAGACCGATAAGGGCTGTTTTCTTATAGCCAAACTTAGAAATCAGCATACCCGCAGGAATACCCATCACCAGATAGGCTACGAAGTTACCGTAGTTGCCTATCTGTGCCAGTACGTTGGAGATTTCTCCTTGGTTTTTGATAATAGTTGCCATCGGCGTGCAGAGGTTTGTCACGAAAGCAATCATCGCAAAGAGGGCAATCATCACGGCAATTGCGCCCCATTGTTTTGTTTGTTGAGCCATTTGAGGTTGTTGAAGATTAAAGGATTATAGATTTGAAGTAATTGAATTTCATTTATTGGTCCGTACCAAACTTATAAATAGTCTTTTGGAGATACACTTCACCGGGGTTGAGCACCACGCTGGGGAAATGGGGGTGGTTGGGACTGTCGGGGAAGTGCTGCGCTTCGAAGCACAAGGCCGAACGTCGGCCGAACGTTGCGCCGTGCTGACCGCGATAGCCATCAGCCCAGTTGTCGGAATAAAACTGCACACCGGGTTCGGTGGTGTAGACTTCCATCGTGCGCCCGGAGTTCGGTTCTGTGATTTTGGCGGCAAAAGAGAGTTCGCCAACCTCTTTCTTGTTGAGCACAAAGCAATGGTCGTAGCCGGCTCCATGCTTGATTTGTTCGTCGGTGACCTCGTCAATGCGCTGCCCCACAACGTAGGGAGTGCGGAAGTCGAAGGGCGTACCCTCCACCTTTCGGATTTCGCCCGTAGGAATGCTGTTCTCATCGATAGGGATGAAGAAGTCGGCGTTGATTTCGCAAATTGTGTCCATGGCCGAAGGGGTGGGATTGCCGATACCTTGGAGCGAGAAGAAACCATGGCTGGTCATATTGACAATGGTCTTTTTGTTCGTCGTGCCCCGATAGTCAATGACCAGTTCGTTCTCGTCCGTCCAGGTATAGCGTACGGTCATCGACAATTCGCCGGGAAATCCCTCTTCATAGTAGGCCGAAACGTAGCGCAGCACGAGCGTCTGCTTGCCAATCTGCTCAGCATCCCAAACACGGGCATGAAATCCCGTTGGGCCTCCATGGAGGTGATTGGGACCGTTGTTGACGGAGAGGTTGTAGACTTTTCCATTGAGGTGAAACTTTCCATGGCAGATACGATTGCCATAGCGCCCCACCAAAGTCGAGAGGAAGGGTTCGGGAGAGTTGACACAATCGTCAATGTTGTCGTGTCCTTGAATGACATTGGCCAAGTTGCCTTGACGGTCGGGTACCATAATGGCTACGATAGTGCCGCCATAATTTGTGACTGCCACTTCGTAGCCATTCGCATTGCGCAGGAAGAAGAGATCCACCTTCTTTCCACCAATTTCCTTTTGGAAATCGGCTGCTTTAAGTCCGCTGATTGCTTTATTTTCCATGACTTTTAGATTTTTCTTAGGGTTGCTTTTCGGCCAAAGCCTTGAGCATTCCCCCTTACATTGGTGGAGAATTGTTTACTTTGTATTGCAAATCTACGAAAAACTTTCATTCGCACAAAACTTTGCTTCTAAAAAATGTCATGCCCATTCTTTTTTTGCAGCAAAAGGATAAGTAGGTGTTCAAAATCAATCGTAGTTATCTTAGTTGTAGGTAGTTCTCTCCATTTGATACTATATTTGTTTCAATCAATTCAGAACACCTACTTAAGTCATGCAGGCGGAAACATAATCAGCCTCACTTTTTCGGACAAAAAAAGCCGTAGCGCATTGTGCAGCTTCGATGTCTCTCACACATTATTTATCGCTTCTCAAACGATTTCATCGAAGGGATGCCAATGGCTACGGCTGAAAGTAAGGTGCATCTGGGAAGACGTGTGCCTTCACAAATTGTGCTCGTCCTGCTTATTTACGACGGAACACCACATTCATAAACGTCTTCTCCGTCACATCGGGAGAGGCAGGATTGATGAGGGAATAGCGCAGATGTCCGTTGTCGTCCACTTGGACATTGTTGAAGACGGTATTGTCATAGTACGTCACGAAGTAGTCCAACTCGGTGCGTGCCAAAACGGGAAGTGTACTCGTTGCACCCGGGTTCTGCGCACTGGAGGCGGGAAAAGAGGGGGTAAACTGATCGAAATATTTCTGGTAGAGGTCGATTTCAAAAGTTGAGGTACCGTCATAGGCAGGGTCGCTCGTGTCGGTGGGAATTACGATGCTGGGCATGTAGAAGAAGAGAGGCCACACGGCGTTCATCATTCCCACTACGCCATGGTCGTCGGCCACCAGCACCCGATCGGGGGCATAGAGGTTCGACTTTGTGGCGTCGTAGTTGCCTGCCGCATCGGTGTTGATGCCCTCTCCGGTTTTGGGCAAGGTTTGGATGCGCAAACTGCCCTTCACGTCCATATCTTCTGTCGGGGTGCGAGTGTTGACACCCACACGTTCATTTTGTGCCAAGGCTGTCAAGGAAAAGAGAAGTCCGGCAAAGAGGCTGAAAATTTTGAGTTTCATTTTGTGTATGAGAATTTGAGTGAGACATTTTGTTCTGATTGGCCCTCGTGAGACAATAGGCAGCTCAGCACATTATGTGCTGAAACGGCCTATATCTCACAAGGAGGGATTATTCTGGTACACGCAGGCGCAGATGGGGGTTGATACGTGCTGCCGAACCTCCCTTGAAAGTGACAGTGATAGTGGGGGTTACACTCTGACAGCCGATTCCTGATTGAGGGGCTATCGTGCGGCGGTAGTACATCTTACGCTGCTTGAACTTGCTCGTTTCTGTATAGAGTTCGCTCGTACCCACAGTCGTCCATGTGACGCCGTCCGGACTGCGTTCCCATTTATAGTCCACTGGAACACCACCCGTTTGGGTGTAGCCGGCTGTGAGAGTAAACTGTGCTCCTTTTCGCACCGAGACATTCAACTCGTCGGGCGAGGGCGACTGTGAAGGTCCGGGTTGCACCGTCAACTGCGCCACACCCGTTTGTGTGGAGCAGCCCACATAGGTGGTCATACGGCGGAAGCGGTACGTACCAGCCATATCTGCCGGATAGGTATAGCTTTCATGGGTGGCACCGGCAATATCGGCAAACTCTCCCGTGCCTACTGCCATCTGCCATTGATACTTCGGCGTACCCGGTGTGGTCGTCGTCGGAGTCTTCGTCTCTACGATAGAAGGCCCCGGGGCATAGGTCACAGGATTACCCTGACAGATGGTCTGGGAGGGAGCAAACCAAGCCGGCTGAGTGATGCCTTTCACCGTAACGTCGTAGGTAGAGGTGATGTGGCTGGCACAGTTCGGCGGCAGGATATCAATGGTATATCGCCCCGCCAGTGCTGTCCGAGCAGGACCGAGAGAGAGAATCTGTCCGGATCTCGTAGAGCCATCGGGCAAAGTCCAAGTGTATATCGCTCCTGGGATGTATTGTCCGACGAGATCCATGTTCTCTTCTGCGCAAAACTCTTTCTTTCCACTCAGCTGATAGGCCAAGTCTCCGGTCGATACTACGGTAGTATGGTAGGCGATACGCAGGTTGTTGCATTTGTCGTAGACATTGATGCGATACTTCTTACCCACATCACCATATTCGAAGAGCACCGGACTTTCGTTGGGACTGGTTAGGGTCATCACCACGGGCGAACTTTCCTCATCGCCGTCCAACAAATCAAATCGATAAGGAGGATTACCCGAGGTAGCCGCCACGTAGATTTGTCCTTTATTGCTGCTCGAGCAGAAGTAAGACACGCTTTCCGAAGCCTTTACGTAGTGATCCTTGTAGACAAGATCTGTACTATAGTACATTTCGCACTCATAACTGCCCTTAAATTGGAGTTGGACTCTTGATGAAGTCTTTGGGACAGCAAGCGGCGTACCGACACTTACCCAATTACCGTTGTTGTAGTATTGATAGACACTATAACCATGGCTATGCCCACTCCCATCCTTGTAAGTAACCCATGATGGAGGATAGTAATCCCATCCGGTACAGGTTTGCTGCCAACTTCCAGTCCCATCTACATAGATTGTACCACGGAGTGAAGTTATGCCTGGTACAGATTTGGTTCCACAAGTTGCACTCGTCGCAGTTGCAGTGAAAGAGGATCCGATATCAAATTTGGGCTTATCTTCATAAGTCACTCCTCCTTCTTCGTAGGTCCATTTCAACTGTATACGGGGTTCACTAGAGCTGGTATTTCCCAAGTAATCTGTTACTCTTGTCCAATGAACATAACTGTTATTCCCTGCATTACCCCACGGACGATAGTAGGGTTTAGCAGTATATCTACGTCCATTCAGCACCACCGTAAAGGCAATATCTTCAGGAACATACCATTCCATGTTAAGTGGAGGAGCTCCATATCCTGATGGAGGAATCAACTCTACCCATTCTGGTGTATAACTACAAACATTGTTTCCTTGCCCATCATTTTGGCAAGATGAGTTGGGATAATCACAATAGTTGCTAAACTTATAGCCAGCAACAAAGGTGCGATTATCGTATTTAAACTTTTGGGTGGCCTGCGGTGTCCCATGTTCATCCATAGAAACCACAACATAGTTTTCACCATATTGCAAATGGGTTTTAGGTTCCCATGCTTTATGATCAAACAGCAAGGGCGAACGCTCTATTTCTGTATGAGCAGCATCATCTTTCTGTATGCTTATATATGTTTTACGCTGGCAATCCTTACTATCATATGTACTTATTGTATATCCATCACAATACGAATAGGTGTAATTGTGGTAAACTGATGCCGTAGAACTCCTCGGGGTCATATCTGCTTCTACAATATTATACCCATCGGCAGTAACAATGCGTACATAGACAGTACGTGAAAGAGGGCCAAAGTTGTAAATACCTCCTTGCCAATGAGGCACACGTCTAATCTCCGCTCCGGGAGTTTTAACCATTTTTCCGGTCAAATAATCCCAATGAGTGGTTGGTAGCTCCTCGATGAGCAAAGTGAGATCCTCAACCCCTTTGTAAGCTGAAAGGTCATAAGAGAAAGTCAATTCGCCACAAAAGTCTCCTCCACAAACATTGAAATTTAAGGGGTATTCGACATCTGGAATTCCACCACATTTGGCCTTCAGAGTGATCTTATCCAAAAGCCAAGGACGAAAATTATAGACTACAGTAGAGGCTGAATTACTGCGCCCATTGTAATCCTCATTGATATATGGGACTCCTGAAAGAACTGTACCCGTTGTGGCGTGAAAATCAAAAGTCAACAAATCATCCCAAAGTATGTCCGTAGAACCTGTGCCTATGAAAGGTCTATAATCTGCATAGTATTTACCATCATTCTTCGGTTGAAATCTTAACCTAGATAATCCACAATGTCCATACCAACTATTAAAATTAGGAAGATTGTCACTTTCCGGAATTTCACAGTCGACAATCGCAGTCTTACAACGATTGGTGACCTCAACCTTATATTTGCCCGCAGGTAAATTGCGCATCGGAGTGATATTGTAGCTACCATACTTGGCGAGATCATCATGATCCCAATATCCATATGTGTTTCCTTGACCTTTCCAAGGATGGTCCAGAACAATATCTTGTGGCACAGTGACTCCTGGAGGAGCTGCTGTGATACGGAAATGATACTCTGCATCATCAATAAAATAGGGAAGATAGCCAGAGTATTGATCGGAGTAATCCTTTTGGAAACGGAAAGCCAAATAGCCCGTAGCACAATTTTTGAAAGAAGGACGAGTCCGCCTAACATCCTGAACAATCGTCATATAAGGAGAAGAGGTGGTCAGCGTTACGGACACATTGTCTGTGTAGGTTGTCAAGGTTGCCCCGGTGGGTACTTCACTTTCTACTCTGATATTATAAGTGGCTGCATCCAATCCGGTTATCACCTTCTCCACGGCCGGTGTCGTAGTCGAGATTACGGTTTCAGTTCCGGTCTTCGTATTTTTGACAAAATAGGTAACCTTAGTAACTCCTGTGGGATCCTGCAATGCCAATTTTAGTTGTGCATTGGCATCGCAATCACCATTCACTCCGGTGATTTTAGCCAACACTGTACCCGGCTTGATGACGGTAGGCGTAACCGGCCAACCCATATTCAGAGGATAAGTCGCCTCACATTGGTCTATCTTGTAAACACCTGTGATGTTGTAAGTACCCTCAGGAATTCCGGTAAAGGTGTAGCTGTCGGTAGCCTTTACTGTTTTGGTAAACGTTTCCGTACCTGCTGTATTGGTTACCGTCCATTCTATTTTATCCTTCTGTCCGATAGGATAAAAATAGTTGGGGTTGTTCTGTTGCGTTGTTAATGCTCGTACAGTAATCGTTCCTTGTTTGGCTAGAGTGACATCCGTATGGGTAATCTTAGCCATAGGAGCACCGGCGTTGGTACTCGCCGCATAGGTTTTATAAATCGTTTCTCCGCACATATCCACCGTGAGCATATAGGGCCAAGCCACCCCGAAAGGCATGCTCCAAGGGTTGTTGGAAGCTTGCGTGCCCGTGTAGTTGGGAATATTGGGGAAGTACGTTTCGAATTGTCCTGGAGGAATCGTCTGAGAAAGCTGTTCTACATATTTTTTAGTGGCATCATCCCACATCCAGACTTTACAGATTTTCGGCTTCGACTGAACGAAGGAATTGTTTCCTTCAATCTTAAATGTAGCTCCACGCTGACGGGGACATTCATTGACGACAGGATCGACCGCTGCTAAAACCGGAATGTCTTCTAAGGAGGTGGGAATCGTGACTTTCAAAGTCTTGAAGCAGTCTGCCCCATCAATAAGCATATTGAGTTTATAGTCTCCGGCCGCCAGATTTTGGAATTTCACATACCCATCTTTACTGTTCATCGACAAGGTTTGGGGGGTACCTCCATTTTCCGGAGTTAGAATGAATTGTATGGAGGAAATGACAGCCGGGAGTTTGTTCGAATAGTCTCTCATACCCACTTGAAGGCTTCCTGTGCTGGCACATGGAGCCGTCCCCTTGATGATGGGAGCATTCCAAGTGTTAGGACTTTCTCCACTGTTGAAGTCTATATTCTCAAAAGGCTCAGTTTGATTGGGAATTGTAAATTCATAGGTAAACAAAGGATAGGAAGAGCAATAACCATAAGGTTGCACTTCTAAACGATAGTTACCCACGGGTAGTTTCTTCTCAAGAGGAGGATCATAAGAGCTACCTGTTCGATTTCTACTTTCAGAAAAGACCTCTACTCCCGTATCTCGATTTATCACTTTGGCTGTTACTTGATTAGTACCGGCAGGTAGGTTAATATTATCATTCTCTAGCCCACCGAGCGTAAGATTACCGCAAGCGGGAAAAACTTTCACGTTTTCCAAAGTATTGGAAAATTTAGCCTTCGCTGTGACAACAAAAGTGGATTCATCTTTCAGAGTCGGATCGCATATTGAACTAACCTTAACTTTGTAAGTTCCCACAGGAAGTCGCTCGAGTTCAATGCTGAAGTAAGAACCTGATTGATCATAATATTGTATATACTCCGGAGTATAAGGGGTACCATCCTTTTCGAGACTCCAAGTGAATAACTTGGAAAGTTTTGCATTGTTAGCGGTGTAATTATTATTATCTAATTGGGTATCGATACGCGCTTTTCCATCACTTTCGCAAGGAGATGGAGCAGTACTTTCGTATGCACTAACTTTCAAGGTGGGTTTCTTTACCTCTACTTCAGTCTTCATAGAAACCGTTCCACAAGAGGCAATAAGGCGGACAGTGTATTTCCCGGGAGCCGGTACTTGTACACCCACTTTTTCATCATAAGCACTGTAAAGCCCTGAGGCTACCACCGTGCTCCCTTGTATGATTTCATAGCGACCATCCAAAAAAAGCTGTCTTATCTCAGGTTTGTTATAGATATTGGGAGTAAGGGTGATAAAATAGCCTGTGCAGAATCGTTCTGCAAAACTTTGTTGGGCATTGAGATTGTATTGCACATTGTCTGCTCGCAATTCGGTCTCTGTCTCAATCACCTCACCACAAGCCAAGGTTAAGCGAGCCTTGTAATCTCCCGCAGGAAGACCCGTCAATTTTGTTCCTTGCCAGCCAGAAGCCACTTGCATCGTACGTATCAAACTACCGGCATAAAAGACTTCAAGTTGTCCAGACTGATCCAACTGAGGATTAAAACTGATTTGAAGCTCACCTCCTCCACTGCCGGCACAAATCCCTTTTGCATAGGTTCGAGCACCCACATAGAGTTGTGCTTGCGCCTTTAGCTCAACTTCCTTTCGCTGGACGAGACTTCCACACATCTCTGCCTCGATAGTATATTTGCCTTCGGCTAAGTTTTTGAAATTGACGACTCCTCCGGACTTGGCATAGGTATCTGTTGTGGTCAATGTCTCGACCAAACTATTGCTTGCATCCAATAAACGGAACGTTGCAGGAGCTGTAAGCGTAACGCCCGGCAAATAAACCTGAATACTTCCGCCTCCGCAAGTGGGGAGCGGCTGGCGCGTTACCCAGGCATTGAGCGTACCGATTTCTACAGTTCCTACGGTAAAATCAGCAGATAGTTCGGCACTACCGCAGTTGGCCGTAGCATGGAGAGTATAGTCACCCGCAGGAAGCGCTCCGAAGATTTTTCCTAGATTAGGAGTAGGTGCAGTCACGGTTTCGGTGGCTAATGGAGCGCCGCCACCTCGTGGAAGGACCTCATAAGTCATCGAAGTGATGCCGTTGGCACGCGACACACCGGCAGAGACTTGACCCAGACAAGTTCCAACAACAGGATAACCATAAGCTCCAAGCGTGAAAACATCCACCACGACTTCCTTTTCGATGGTGAGTTCGCCACCGCTCCAAGTGGCTCCTGCAGGAGCTGTGGGCGGCGTTCCGATGGTGCAGGAGGGAGTGAGTTTCGCCACCAGACGATAGGTACCGGCAGCCAAGCCTGTGAACTCTACATAGTTCGCGGGCTTGGCCGAGAAGAGGGTACGCGCCAATGTCGTCCCTTTATAAAGACTGTAAGAGGCTTTGGAGAATCCCGTAACACCTCCGATACGTGCTCGTATCACACCTTGTTTACCGGTGCAGCCGTTGGAAGACTGGGTCGTGGCAACAATTTGTGGATGACTCGCAGTGAGTTCCGTGTAGGTAAGTTTGTCGAGTCCTACACTTTGCGGCACTCGCTGGCCGGGACATTCGGCCAAGACACGAATGTAGATGGGCGTTCCTTCGCTCCAGTGGTTGTCGAGCGGCACAGAAACACGTTCGCTGGGGAGTGCGTCTTGGGCAATGGGGTAAGTGTTACGGTCGGTCGAGAACTGATAGGTGAGTTTTGTGAACCCACGCACGGCATTTCGATAGGAAATGTGCACCACTCCGGGCTGATTGCAGGTAGTGTTGCCTGCATCAAGCTCGACAGTGAAATCTCCTTTCGACAAGCCGGGACATCCCTGACCGCTCGCTATGGTGGCCACGGCTGCCAACAGCAGCAGGCAATACCAACGTAAGTGTGAGAAGTGAGAATACATAAAACTATATTTTGAAAATTACTGATTTTCAGGATGAAGTGTGTACGTCACGATGTAGTGAGAAGTCTTTGAGCAGGCTCGGGGGAGACGGTTTTCTGCCGTGAGTCGTTCTTCGGCCGAAGGACGTCCCCGTCGGGGGCGTTTCGTTCGGCGGATGGCTTTCCGTAGGTTCTTCGGGCGGTGTCCTCCTCACCCACGGCTATTCAGAGATACCTCCTTTGGGGGCGGTCCTGCGGCGTTATCAACACGCAAAGCTGTGAAGAGAGAGGATGATACGCTGTGATTGAGTGCAGCATGAGGTCCCGGGAAGGGGCCAATCTCAATAACCGTAGGCGAGGAGGACGAAAGAAGACGAACCTACGGCAGACGTCATGCACGGCGTTGCGTCCCCGAAGGGGGCGAATATCCGAAACTTCACACAGGAATGGTATTTCGAGAAGAATTTCCCAAATGAATTCCGCTGTAAAAGTAAACAACTTTTACCGAACTCAAAAACTATTACTGGAAAATCAACAAAATCAATTTACCCCCCCCCTATTTTTTGAAATGTACAGTTTGCAAAAACAGGCGAAAAACTAAAAGAAAATCAGATAAACTTATGGAGGGACGAGGAGAATACTTTCATTCTAAAAAACGAGCCCCTTGACTGCATCACTTATCTTAAAACGTTTCTCAGACATTCGCTTTTCTATTGGAAAGCAGCAAAAGTAAGAAAAGCTGTCCAATCTCCTCTCATAAGAGACTGGAAAGGGAAAGTAGTTTCAAGCGTCAATGAACAGACGGAGCAAGCGGCTCATCATTATTTTTTGTAATGCTTTGTTTTACAAGCACATCTGTCGCCACGAAAACGCCAAAGGGTTGGCGACGCATCGCCAAAAGGATGGCGTTGGAACGCCACGCCGTGGAAATAAGCCTCCGAGAGCATAGAAATAAACCTCCATAGGCATGGTGTTTTTCGGAAAAAGGAGATAAGATGGCGGAACAAGCAAAAGCCGGCCGACTTTCCGAAGAAAGCCGGCCGGCTGTAAGGAGGGTGTGGAAGAGAGTAGGCTGAGGAAGAGCCGCCTTAAAGGTCGTGTTCGTCCAGGAAGTTTTTCACTTCGATGGCAGCTTTGCAACCGCTGGCGGCGGCGGTGATGGCCTGACGATAGAGCGGGTCGGCCACATCGCCGGCAGCAAAGACGCCGGACACATTGGTGCGTGGCGTTTGGCCCTGGGTCTTGATGTAGCCGATTTCATCGACTTCGAGCCACTCACGGAAGGGTTCGCTGTTGGGGTTATGCCCGATGGCCAGGAAGAAGCCATCGATGGGGAGGTCATAGCGACGCTCATCGGCTTCGCCTTTACGGTGAACCAAGTGGGCACCTTCTACCCCATCTTCCCCATAAAGGCCGAGCGTGTTGGTCTCGAAGAGCACTTCGATTTTTTCGTTGGCAAACACGCGGTCCTGCATGGCCTGCGAAGCGCGCAAGAAAGGCTTGCGCACAATCAGATAGACCTTTTGTGCGAGTCCCGACAGGTAGGTAGCTTCTTCGCAGGCCGTGTCGCCACCGCCGACCACGGCCACCGTCTTCTTGCGGTAGAAGAAACCGTCGCAAGTGGCGCAGGCCGAAACACCGATGCCGCGATACTTCTCTTCGTCAGGCAGTCCGAGATATTTGGCGCTGGCGCCCGTGGCGATGATGAGCGTTTGGGTTTGCACTTGGCTGCCATCGTCAAACGTGAGCGTGTAAGGACGCTGCGAAAGGTCGGCTTTGGTGCAAATCTGCGTGCGGATTTGCGCGCCAAAACGTTCAGCCTGCTTGCGGAGGTCGTCCATCAGTGCGTTGCCATCGACCCCCTCGGGGTAGCCGGGGAAGTTGTCGACATCGGTGGTCTGCGTGAGTTGTCCACCCGGCTGAATGCCTTCGTAGATGACGGGGGTGATGCCTGAGCGGCCGGCATAGATGGCCGCTGTATATCCGGCAGGGCCGCTGCCGAGGATGAGCGTTTTTAAGAGTTCCATAATTGAGTTGTTTTTGAGTGTGATGTTCGAATGAGCGTCAGCGGAGGTCGACAACCTCCACCTTGGGATGATCTTTGGGGTTGAAGCGGAAGAAGGCATCGGACTTCTTGCCGGATTTCTGAAGGGAGCGTATGCTGATGGTGGTCCAATTGTGGCTGTTGGTGCGCAGTCGGACGGTCGAGGGTTGATAGTTAGAGGAATTGAGGGTGATGTAAAGTTCCTTGATGGCCGCTTTTCCATTTTCGGCCACCAAGTGGACTTCGTAGTTGTTTCCTTGCGTTGTGAGGGTAGCCTTATAGCCGCGCTTGTAGAGGTGGAGGAAGTTCATCGGGTTCATCGAGGCGATTTCGGCTGCGGTGGGGGTAGTGACGTTCACTTCGCCCGAACCTTGTGCCAAAGCCCACTCCGTTTTGCCGTCAAACCAAATGCGGGCTTGCGGGGATTGGAGAACGAATTTGTCGCCTTGCACGGTGATGGTGCCCGAGGAGTTGCCCATCCCACCTTTGGCCGAAAAGGCTGCCGTCACACTACCGCCCGTGAGGGCTTTTGCTGCTTTGTCGAGCACAGAGGTAGCTGTCTGTGCACTGCCGCCCACGGCCAGCAAGAGCGTGAGCATAAGGAGAAAGATGCGTTGTTTCATATCAATCAAAATGTTTGCCTTGGGCTTTGAGATTGCCCAAGATTTGTTCGAGTTCGATTTCAGACTGCACATAGACTTCACGCGGTTTCGAGCCATTGACGGGGCCGACGATGCCCGCTTCTTCGAGCTGGTCCATCAGGCGGCCGGCACGGTTGAATCCGACTTTGAAGGTGCGCTGAATTTTGGAAGTAGAGCCTTGTTGGGTGTTCACCACGAAGCGCGCAACTTGGTCGAACGTGCTGCCTTCGCCCAAACCGATGTCCCCCCCACTCTCAGTGCCCTCTTCGGCCACCAGCGGCAATTCAAAGGGGTAAGGGTAGCCTTGTTGAGCTGCGACAAAGTCGGTGATGGCTTCCACCTCCGGGGTATCGACAAAGGCGCATTGCACACGGGTGAGTTTGCCATTGGTCAGCATGAGCATATCTCCGCGTCCAATCAAGTTGTTGGCCCCTTTGGCATCGAGGATGATACCGCTTTCGCGTGAACCCATCACCTTGAAAGCCATGCGTGCCGGGAAGTTGGCTTTGATTTTGCCCGTGATGATTTCAGCACGCGGACTCTGCGTGGCAATGATCATGTGGATGCCCACGGCACGCGCCAACTGCGCAATACGGGCTATCGGCAGCTCGATGTCCTTGCCGGCCGTCATCATCAGGTCGCCATATTCGTCGATGACCACTACAATATAAGGCAGGAAGCGATGGCCGTGCTCGGGACTAAGGCGGCGCTTGATGAACTTGGCGTTGTATTCTTTCAGGTTGCGGCAATGCGCGATTTTTAGCAGGTCGTAGCGATTGTCCATCTCTTGACACAGGCTTTTGAGTGTCTGCACCACCTTTGTGACATCCGTGATGACGGGCTCTTCGCTGTCGGGCACTTGCGCCAAGAAGTGTTTGAGCAAAGGCTGATACATGGAAAATTCCACCTTCTTCGGGTCGACCATGACCAACTTCAATTCGGCGGGGTGCTTCTTGTAGAGCAAGGAGGTGATGATGGCGTTGAGCCCGACCGACTTACCCTGTCCCGTTGCACCGGCTACGAGGAGGTGGGGCATTTTGGCCAAGTCGACCATAAAGACCTCGTTCGTGATGGTTTTGCCCAAAGCAACGGGGAGCTCGTAGTCCGTCTCTTGAAACTTCTGCGTGTTGAGGATGCTCTCCATTGACACAATCTGCGGCTTCTTGTTGGGCACTTCAATACCGATGGAGTTCTTGCCGGGAATGGGAGCGATGATGCGAATGCCCAAGGCCGCAAGGCTGAGCGCGATGTCGTCCTCCAAGTTCTTAATCTTCGAGATGCGCTGTCCCGGAGCAGGCACAATCTCATAGAGCGTCACGGTCGGGCCGATGGTCGCCGAGATCTCTGTGATTTCCACCCCAAAGTTGCCCAAGGTCGTGACGATACGTTCCTTGTTGGCCTGCTGCTCCGCCATATCAATAGGAGTGTTGCCGGCGCTGTGTTTGGCCAAGAGGGTGAGGGGAGGATATTTGTAGTGGCTCAAATCGCGCTTCGGGTCATAGGGAGGCAGGTCGGCGACATCGCCCAAGGTTTGCGCATCGGCTTTGGCTTCTTCGGCAGTCGTGTTGAGCGTCATTTCCAAAGCGTCCTCCTCGTCTTCCTCGCCCTCTTCGGCAGCAATGGCAACGTCCTCGGCTTCTTGTTCTTCAGCGGTGGTGTCGGTGATGTTGAACACCAGCGATGGCGCTGCGTCCTCTTCCTCACTCTCCTCCTCCGGGTCGGCAGGCGAGGCGGCTTCATCATCGGCTGGGTCGTTTTCTTCGTCTGCCACCTCTTCTTCGGCGGCATCTTCAGCCTCTTCTTCCTCCTCTTCCCGCACACCGAAGAGCACACGGCTGAGTTTATGGAAAGCCTTGAAGAACCAGATGAACACTTGTGTGAACCAATAGCCGATGTAGCTCAACGTGATAAGCAACAAGATGATCGCCGTAATCACTTCGCCCACATAATTGGTCATCCATTCATAGACCAGCCGACCGTGAGCACCGCCCAAATCGAAAGAGAGTTCGTGCTGAAAGGTCGAGAGGAACAGCACCTGAATGCAATGGGCATCCACACTGCCCACGACCATGATGACACCGAGATGAATGAACAGCAGCCACAAGCGGATGGGGCTGGCCTCTTTGAGCATCAGTTTCAGCACAACGCCCAAGAGGAACACCGGGATGAGAAGGCTGAACACGCCAAAGAGGTTGTTCATAAAGTAATAGGCGCAATAAGCTCCCAGTTTGCCGCCGTAGTTGGACGCGTGCGAAACCGTGCCCGCCAAGACATCGGCTTGGTCTTCGCTACCGGTGAAGAGGTTGGATGCCATCGAGATAATCATGAAAAACGCGATGACCAAGATCAACATTCCTCCTGCAAAGCGATAGTAGTCGCGGCGCGAACTCACTCCGGCCACGCTCTTGAACTCTTCGCGCAACTGGGCGTTGCGTTGCGATTTCGATGGTTTCTTTCCTCTCGTTGTCTTGCTTTTAGAAGTAGAATACACGTTTTTTCTTTGTTCTGCCATTCGTAGGTTTCGGCTTATTTTTGTTCTGTGTAAAACTGGATGAGACGTTGCGTAGCACGACGGCACACCGCGCAAAAGGTGGGTGCTTCGTTGGTGCGCATACGGCAATCACGGAAAGCGCGATAGACGCCCTTGCTCTGATAGCCCCCGCCTTCGTACACCCCGATGCGGGTCATGTCCGTGTCGGGCTTTCCTTGAGTGGGCGTGGGGATGGGCGTGCCCTTGGGCAACATGTTCTGCCATTTTTGGGCGAAGTCCACCCGCGTGGTGAGGTTTTGCTCCCACGGCTCCACATCCGTCGGAAAGAGTTCGCCATAGGCACTGTCGTAGAAATACTCGTCGGCCAATCCGGCGAAAGAATGCCCAAACTCATGCACGACTACGGGCTTATAGAGTGCGTGGTGTGCCGCCACGAGGGTGTAGCTGTTGTAGATACCGCCACCGCCATAGTTGTCGGTGTTGGTCAGAATAATAATGTGCTCATAGGGGACACCGGCGAGCACGTTGTTGAGTGTCTTGAGGCTCAACGTTGTCAGATAGCGTTCGCTGTAGAACGTGTCGAAATGGGAGTTGAGGGCGGTGGTCTTCCACTCCTTCTTGTGCGGAATGCTCACCCCGCTCTCGGCGCTGGGCACAGCCACGGCCACGATGTTGAAGCGGTCCTTGTACGTAGAGTAAGGCGCATAAGAAAGCAATTCGTCCGTTGCCACCTGTGCATCCCGATAGAACACGTCCATTTCTTCCGCCCGATAGCCTTCGGCCACAATGGCGATGTCGATGCACTGCTTGCTGTCGCCGCCCTTGTGCAAATAACGGTGAGGATAGGGCGAAGCGGAGGGCAAAGGGCGGATGAGGATGTCGTCGATTTTGACCAAGTGCGTGAACGTCGCTGTCGTTTGCTGCCGCGGATTGTAGAGTTCCACCGTGACCTCGGCATTCTGTCGCGGCATCGGCAGTTGGAACACATTTTCGAAAGAGCGGGTTGTCGCAGTAGCTTCTTCCGTGCTCACCCATTCTTGAAACAGAGTGGAAAAGGAGGTCTTGTAAATCACCGCCTTTGTCGCAGCATCGCGCATCGTAATCTGGCCATTGCCGCGCAAAGGCACTTCGTCCAAATTTACCCGACGGCCGGCCCACCCTTCGGCCACATGCAATTCGTCCAAAGCGATGAACTGCTGTCGGGCATTGCCGGAGAAGATGTAGTCGATGCGCAAAGTCCGGTCGCTGAAATAGCGGTCGAAATCAACCGGAGCGGCTGCCGAAAGCGAAAGCGACACCAAAAGGAAGGAGAAGAGCAAAAACTTTTTCATATCGGGAGCAGAGGAATTTGTTGGTTTTAGAATGCCCTATTCTATAGAACAAAAGTGCAGCGAAGTTACGATTTTTTTGCCGAAACGGCGGCGCCATTGGACGTTTATTTGTACTTTTGCCGAGTTTTTCACCCCGACACTGAATAGGAAATATGAAAAAGTTGATTGTCGACAGCGGCTCGACCAAAACGGACTGGGCTTTGCTCTCTGCCGGCCGGTTGGTCTGCCGCCTACAAACCGCGGGCCTCAACCCCAGTCTGATGACCGACGAAAGCATCACTCACGTGCTTCGCGACGAACTCCTGCCGGCTCTGAAGGCCTTTCCGGAGTTTTCAGCCGCGGAAGCCTTGGATGAACTGGTCTTCTACGGCGCCGGCTGCCGTCCCGAACAAGAAGCGCGCATGACCGACCTACTGAAACAGCAACTTTCGGCCCTGTCCGTCCGCGTGGCTTCCGACCTCTTGGGAGCGGCCCACGCCCTCTGCACGCAGGAAGCCGGCATTGTCTGCATCCTGGGCACAGGCTCAGGCAGCGCACTCTACGATGGTGAGAAGTTCGTGCAGTCCACGCCAAGCCTGGGCTACATCTTGGGCGATGAAGGGAGCGGTGGATCGCTGGGCAAGCACTTGGTGGCCGATGTGTTCAAAGGCGTGCTGCCTCCTCATCTCTGCGAAGCCTTTCAAGCCGACTACCCCATTGATTTGCCCAAACTCATTCAGCACGTCTACCGCGAGCCTGCTCCCAATCGCTATTTGGCGCAATTCACCCCCTTTCTCCTGCGCCATCGGCAGGAAGAGAGCATCCGCGCCTTCCTCCTCAACGAGTTTCGCACCTTCTTCCGTCGCAACATCCTCCCTTATCGCCGCCCGGATTTAGCCGTCAATTTTGTGGGAAGCATCGCTGCCTTATTTGCCGACGAACTCTCTGCTGCCGCACAGCTCGAAGGCTTCTGCACGGGGCGCATCCTTCGTGCACCGCTGGACAGCCTCATTGAGCAAGCCTTGTCCCCCGAACTTTAAGTCCACACTTTAAACGCACCCATCGCATTTGACTGCCTTTTATAACCATAGGCGATCAAATACGCTGGGTGCTTTTTTGCTTGGCTTCGTTTCAAAGATGTTTTCTTCGGCAAGAAAAGTGGCTTACGTCAAGGAAAAACTATAAACCAAACCTTGGTTTATGTAATTCAAACCTTGGTTTATATAAACCAAAGTTTGGTTTATGTAATTCAAAGTTTGGTTTATAGTTTTTCCTTGACGTAAGCCACTTTTTCTCCTTAGTGGAGGATTCTGCAAAACGAACGGCTGCCATCGTTGTGCAGGAACGATGGCAGCCGTTGAAAGGGAGTTGGGGGTAGAGAAAATCGGGCGAGGGGCTATTCGACGTAGAGCACAAGCCCTTTGAGGTATTCGCCCTCAGGATGGTAGATGTTGATGGGGTGGTCGGCCGGCTGGTGAAGCTGATGGAGGATGCGCACGTGGCGGCCACTTTGGGCGGCAGCGGTGAAGACGGCGAGGCGGAACTGGTCCTTGTTGACCGCCTGCGAGCAAGAAAAGGTGAAGACGATGCCGCCGGGGCGAATCTTGCGGAAAGCGATGGCGTTGAGGCGCGTGTAGCCTTTAATGGCGTTGCGCAACGCGTCTTTGTGCTTGGCAAAGGCCGGCGGGTCGAGGACGATGAGGTCGTAGTCGCCGCCGGCGCGTTCGAGAAATCGGAACGCATCCTCGGCATAGGCTTCGTGGCGAGGGTTGTCGGGGAAGTTGAGAGCAATGTTTTGGCGCGTGAGTTCGACGGCCTGGGCTGAGGCATCAACGCTGTGGACAAGGCGGGCGCCGCCACGCATGGCATAGACGGAGAATCCACCGGTGTAGCAAAACATGTTGAGCACCGCGCGGTCGCGGCTGTAATGTTCGAGCAGGGTGCGGTTTTCTCGCTGGTCGACAAAGAAGCCCGTCTTCTGCCCATGGAGCCAGTCAATGTGGAAATTCAGGCCGTTTTCGCAGGCCACATCGGCCGTGGTTTCGCCGCGCAGAAAGCCATTTTGCTGATGGAGGTCGGCCTTGAAGGGGAGGGTCGTTTCGCTTTTGTAATAGACATGGTCGAGACGGCCTTCGGCGGCTTCGAGGAGGGCGTCGGCGATGGGTTCGCGGTCGCAGTGCATTCCCACAGAGTGGGCCTGCATGACAGCGGTTCGGCCAAAGACATCGATGACCAAACCGGGGAGTTGGTCGCCCTCACCGTGGACAAGGCGATAGATGTTGTTGCGCTCGGGAGCGGTATTGAGCCCCAACGCGGCACGCATGGCGAAGGCTTGGCGCAGACGGCGCACCCAAAAGGCGTGGTCGATGGGCTCGTCGTGGAAGGTGAGGACGCGCACGGAAATGGAACCGATTTGATAGTGTCCGATGGCTAAGAATTGTCCTTCGGCATCGACAATGCGTACGATTTCGCCTTCGGTGAGAGGCGTGTTGCGAGGTTGTGTGCCGAGGATGGCACCAGAGAATATCCAAGGGTGGAAGCGCTTGAGGCTTTCGGCCTTGCCGCGGCGAAGGATGAGCGTGTTCATAAGGTGGGGGCGTCTTTAGGAGATTGTCTGCGCGAGGTGGTGCGCTTGCGAGCAGTGGTTTTGCTTTTGGCCGTCGTGCTGCTTTTCTTTTTGGAGCGACTTGGGGAGGTCGTGGCTTTGGAAGTTCGTTTGGTGGCTGTCTTGCGAGTTTTTGTCGTCGCTCGTAGGGCGGACGAAGCCATCGGTGCTGCACTTTCGGGAGGCTCAGGCTTGGGAGGAGCGGGAAGCAGGACGAAGTCGTGGGAGGCTTGCAGTTGCACCATACGTTCGTAGAGGCGGATACAGGCATCGGCATCGGTGGCGGCATAAAGGCGCTGTTTTTCATCGAGAATGTCGGCCTCCCAGTTGGTGAGTTGCGCCGTTTTGGAAATGCGCCGGCGGAAGAAGTTGGCAAAGAGTTTGGCCAGACTCATGTCCTCAATGCCCATCGCGGCGGCCATCTGCTGGAGGTCTATGCAGCCTCGCGGTGTGAAGTCGGGGAGGCGCTGGCTGAGTTGGTGGAAGTCGTCTTTGAGCGAGAGACCCACTTTGCAAAGGTTTTCGTCCTCGAGAAGTTGCGCAAGGCAGTCGGGGAAGCCCATGAAGTTGAGACGAAAGAGGAAGCAAAGGTCGCCGCCCGCCACTTGCAGCAACGCCACTTGGTGGGTGGTGCCGCGGCGGAAGGAGGGGCGCGTTTCGGTGTCGATGCCCAGCAGAGGGCAGGTGCGGAGGTAGCGCACAGCGCGTTCGGCTTCGGATTCGCTCTGCACCACAATGATACGGCCGGAGAAGGTGTAGCGCGGCAGGGTGGGAATGAGCTTTTTATCGGTTTGGGTGAAGAGTTCTAACATAGGTAAGTAAATGTACTACAATTCATCGACCTGTCCGGAAGCAACAAGTTCGTGGAGGGCACGGAGCGCGCCGAGAAGCGGTTGCCCCCAGCGGTTGCGGAAGTCTTCGAGACATTCGTAGAGGGCCACTTCCATGGCTTCGTCGATTTCGGAGCGAAAGGCTTCGACCATGTTGCGGAGCGTCTGGTAGCAGTCGGCAAGGCTCTCACTGATGGTGCACACCACGGGCCCATCGGAGTAGCGAAAGTCTTCGACAAAGACGTCGAGATAGTCGTCGGCATTGCGCAAGATGGCTGCAATGGAAGTGCGCACAAATTCGTAATCGGCTTCGGTGACGGCCGGTTCGACGTAGCCAATGCCCTCTTCAACTTCTTCCACCAGAGTGGCTTTGAGGTAGACCATGGGGATGAGACGCTGCATGAGGGAGGTAAATTCGCTTCGTTCGCTTCCCGGGCACTGTTCGAGCTGTTTGCAAAACTCGGTGGCAACGGTGACAAATTCGAGTACGTCACGGCGGTAGATATGTTGAAGTTCTTCCATAAATAGATGTTCAGTAGATTGAATTGTAGAAATAGAAATGCCAGTAGGTTTGTCCGTAGTCGCTACGCAGAAGGTTGCTCTCTTCGATGGGTGAGTGAGCCTGCGTGGCAAGGAACTTTTGCCGTAAGTCGAGGAAATCACGGTAGTTGGCTTCGATGGTGGCATCGGTATAGGAGACGAAAGGTTGTGCACCCGTACGGCGATAAAGGACGAGAGCCTCTCGATAGGCCATGGGCAGTGTCTCCGGATGAGAGAAGGCAAATGGGGAGGAACGAAACTCCTCGGCAAAGGTGCTCAACTTTCGGTCCAGCAACAGCCCAAGCCAATGGAGGTGCTGCTGCCGCGAACGGCGGAGAGCGGGAGAAGCCGCGAGCGACCGGTGCACGAGTTCAGCATAATAAGGTGTTGCGGCAGTCGGGACGATCCGGAGCATCGCCGCATTTGCTTTGGACGGCAGAGGATAGTCAAAAAAGGTGTCGGCCAAAGGGCTGCTGAGGGTGTCGCGCTGCAACTGCGTGAGGGCATAGGCTCTCAGTGCCACGACTCGCGGCGTGGGATGAGCAAAGTTTTCGCCAACGGAGAGAGCTTCGACATAGTGTTCTTGTAGGCAAAGTCGGCCCATCTTCAGTTCGAGGGTTTGGGCTTCATCGGAGGGAGTGAGGATACCAATGCCCCAACAAACGGCAAGCAGTGTCAGCAATGTGCGATGCAGACTGAAAGTGGGCGTTGAGTCACAGACTTTCGGCAGGAGAAAGCATTGGGCCAGGCGAAGGAGAGGCAGGACGAACATCACCCCGAGAATCCCAAACCACCCAGAGGAGAGTAGCAGCCGCCCTTCGGTCAGGCCGTAGATCCAGGCTGTGAGCGTTTCGCCTTTGAGCACGGCAGCATAGCAGAAGATAAACACTCCGAAGAGTGCGTAGGGAAGAATACGCACTCTTCGGAGATAGAGAGAATAAAGGAAAGTGGGAAGTTTCATCTATTTGCTCTTGTGCAGCACGACGGCCGAGCGTGCCGGGATGTAGAGTTGCAACCAGCCTTTGCCGTCGGCATCGAGGATGGGGTCGTCGGTGGTGAAGTGGGTGATGGTGTCGTCGGTGTTGCCGAAACCTCCAAAGTCGGGGTTGTCGGTGTTGAGCACCACCTTGTAAGCCCCCTTCTTGACCATAAACCCATAGTCGGTGTAGGAGTTGGTGGGCGAGAAGTTGAAGACAAACAGAAGGTCGCCGCGCTGGTAAGCCAAGATTTGGTCGCCATCGTTGTGCCAAATCTCCACAACAGGCAGATTTTGGATGTTGTGCTCCAGCTTGAGCGTACTGAGCATGGCGCGGTCGAAATCGCCCAGGAAATGATAGCACAACTCCTTGTTGTCGACCAAATTCCACTGACGGCGGGCGTACTTGTAACTCCATCCGTTGCCTTCGCGGGGGAAGTCAATCCACTCGGGATGACCGAACTCATTGCCCATAAAGTTGAGGTAACCGCCATTGATGGTGGAGGCCGTCACGAGGCGTATCATCTTGTGCAGGGCGATGCCGCGGTGGGCGCGTTCGTTTTCATCGCCCTTGCGGAAGTGCCAATACATGTCGGCATCAATGAGGCGGAAGATGAGGGTTTTGTCGCCCACCAAGGCTTGGTCGTGACTCTCGGCATAGGAGATGTTTTTCTCATCAGCGCGACGATTGGTGAGTTCCCAGAAAATGGAAGATGGTTTCCAATCTTCGTCTTTGAGTTCTTTGATGGTCTTGATCCAATAGTCGGGCAGGTTCATAGCCAGACGATAGTCGAAGCCGTAGCCGCCGTCCTTGAAAGGCGCTGCCAAACCGGGCATTCCGCTGACTTCCTCGGCAATGGTGATGGCATGGGGATTGACCTGATGGATGAGTTCGTTGGCCAAGGTGAGGTAACAGATGGCATTGTCGTCTTGGTGTCCATTGAAATAGTCGCCATAGCCGCCAAAGGCTTCTCCAAGCCCATGGCTGTAATAAAGCATAGACGTCACGCCATCGAAGCGGAAACCATCGAAGTGGAACTCTTCGAGCCAATATTTGCAGTTGGAGAGTAGGAAGTGGATGACTTCGTTCTTTCCGTAGTCGAAGCAAAGGCTGTCCCAAGCCGGATGTTCGCGACGGTCGCCGGAATAGAAATACTGGTGAGGGTCGCCGGCAAAGTTGCCCAAGCCTTCGACCTCGTTCTTGACGGCATGACTCTGCACCAAGTCCATAATGACCGCAATGCCATGCTTGTGGGCTTCATCAATGAGGGCTTTCAACTCTTCGGGAGTGCCACAACGGCTTGAAGCAGCAAAGAAGTTGGAGACGTGATAGCCAAACGAGCCATAATAAGGATGTTCCTGCACAGCCATAATTTGCAGGCAGTTGTAGCCATCGGCAATCACACGGGGCAGGACATTCTCACGAAATTCATTGTAAGTGCCCACTTTTTCCGCGTCCTGCGACATCCCGATGTGGCACTCGTAGATGAGGAGGGGGTTGCGGTCGGGCCTGAAGTCCGTATGTTTGAAGCGATAAGGCTGTTCGGGAGCCCAGACTTGTGCAGAGAAGATTTTGGTTTGCTCATCTTGCACCACACGATGGGCATAAGAAGGGATGCGCTCTCCCTGTCCACCCTCCCAATAGACATGCAGTTTGAACAAGTCACCATGGGCCATGGCTTTGAGAGGAAGTTTGATTTCCCAATTTCCATTTTCTTCGAGGCGCTGCAACTCGTACTCCGGCGTTTCCTGCCACTGATTGAAGTCGCCCACCAGAAACATCCGTGTGGCGTTGGGCGCCCACTCTCTAAAGACCCATTGTTGAGCTTCTTGATGCAGACCGAAATAGAGATGTCCGGAAGCAAACTCGGCAAGGGTTTGAGTCCCTTGCGTAAGTTCATGCTTTTTTTGCAGCGCGTGCTCATGACGCCCAAGAATAGCAGCATTAAAGGGCTCGAGCCAAGAATCGTTTTGTACGATTTTGAGAACCGTCGGTCTCTTGTCCGCTGTCTTTTTAGTTTCCGTGCGGAGTTGTGTTTCCTGTTGTGTCGGAACTTTCATATTTGCCTGTTTTTATGATGCTATTGTGTGAGATATCTGATGAGCTGGGGTTAGCGTTTATAGGTTTCAACGCGTCGTCCACGCTCGTAGGTGCCAGCCGCAATTTTATTTCCATTTCGGTCATATTCGATGAAGTCACCGTTTCGTTCTCCTTCGGAATAAGAACCTTCAAAACGCGTGCCATCCGTCTGTATCTCTATGCAACGGCCGTGTTTAAGACCTTTCTGGAAATGTCCCTTGTAGCGCTCTCCATTGGCCGTGTGAAGCACTCCTTCGCCTTCCATCAGGCCATCTTTCCATTGACCGGTGTAGTCATCACCAGTTTTGGTTTTGTAAACGCCTTGTCCATTGGGCTTGTCGGCTTTCCATTGGCCGGTGTAAGTGGCTTGTCCTTTCCAGGTGTAAGTCCCCATACCACTTTGTTCACCATTCTTATAACTGCCGACATATTTATTACCACTCGCAAAGTTGCAAACTCCTTCACCAGTACGTTCACCGGCTACATACTGGCCTTCGTAGACATCACCATTGCGAAATTTGTAAATGCCTTTTCCGTGCTGGTTGTCATCTTTCCACTCACCAATGTAGACATCGCCATCGGCATATTGATAAGTCCCATAACCATTGCGCAGGTTATTGAACCACTGCCCTTCGTAGCGTGTGCCATCGTGCCAGTCAAAAGTTCCTTTGCCTTGTTTCTTGTCGGCCACCCAATGTCCACGATAGTAAGCCCCGCTCACAAAGGTGTAAGTGCCCTCACCTTCACGCTTGTCTTGCTTCCAATCGCCAACGTAGATATCTCCATTGTAGTAGAACATCGTACCTTTTCCTTCGCGGATGTCACGATACCACAATCCCTCATAACGATTGTTGTTAATGAAGTAGTAAGTGCCACGGCCATGCTGTTGATCTTTGTACCACTCTCCTTCATACTTTTCGCCATCGGCATAGAGATAAGTGCCATAGCCCTGACGCTTCCCGTTTTCATACATTCCTTCATAGCTATCTCCATTCACAAAGACGGTATGTCCCTTTCCATAAGGTTTTTTGCCTATCATCTCACCGGTATAGACAGCCTTTGTTTTCGGGAAAGTGTAAGTGCCTACTTCTAATTTTTGGGCATGAAGAAAAGCCACAGAGAAAAAGAGAAAGAAGATGAAAGTGAGAAAGTTTTTCGTCATATCGTAAAAGCCCAAGAGAATGAAGTCGTAAGGATGGATACCATGGCGTGAACACCGCTGTATATCGGCAAAGTTACTATTACTTTTGCATATAACAAAGAGAAAGAAAGGTTTTATGCTTGCCGGGCTAAGAAAATCTCTGCTTTCTGCAAATCTTCGGGAGTATCAATACCAATTGTCTCTATCTCCGTTTGCCCCACACGAATTTTCAATCCTGCTTCCAGCCAGCGCAGTTGCTCCAAGCTTTCTGCAATCTCCAAACGGCTTTGAGGCAAAGCTTGGATGGTGTGCAGTGCTTCCTTTCGATAGGCATAAATGCCGATGTGCTTGTAAAAAGTATGGTGTGCCAACCATTCTGTCTCGGGAATACCTCGCAGGAAAGGTATCACAGAGCGAGAGAAATAGAGCGCAAAACCCTGCTCATCAATGACGACTTTGGGAGAGTTGGGATTGGAAAGCGCCTCCCACCCCTGATGAAGTGCGAAAGGCTTTACCAAAGTGGCAATTTGGGTCCGACGATGCTCAAAACAATCCATCAGGGCGTGCAACTGTGAAGCTGCAATGAAAGGCTCATCACCTTGTACATTGATAACGACATCATATTCCATGTTCAACTTACAAGCCGCCTCATAACAACGATCCGTTCCACTCCGATGTTCGGTAGAAGTCATAATAGCTTTGCCGCCAAATTTTTCCACGGCGGCAAAGATACGTTCGTCATCGGTAGCCACAAAAGTATCGGCAATCACCTGAGAAACTCGTTCATAGACATGTTGGACGATTGGTTTTCCTGCCAACCATGCAAGTGGTTTGGCAGGAAAGCGTGTGGAAGCATAACGGGCTGGAATAATAGCAATAAACTTCATCGGGACATCAATTAAAGAGTTTGTCGTCTGAGAACTCGGCCTTTGCAGGAGTATTGTTTTTTCTACTTTCTCCTCCATCTGCCGCAGCAGAAGGAACCGCGGTGTTATTTCGGAGACTGTCGGCTCCATGAGGGCGTTCTCCCACATAGAAGTTCTCTTTGGGGTCATAGCCCAAGTGGGCGTCTTTGAACACGCGATTCATGTACAACCCCCAAATGGGTAGGGCAGTTGATGCTCCCTGTCCTTGTGCTGTTGAGTTAAAGTGGATATCTCGGTCCTCTCCCCCTACCCAACAGGCAGTGACAAGGCGGGGCACATATCCAACAAACCAACCGTCTGAATTGTTGTTGGTCGTTCCGGTCTTGCCCGCTATCGGACCTTCCAAATTGAACTTATAGCGTAGACGACGTCCGGTACCTTGGTCGATGACCGCACGCATCATATCAATCATCTCGTAACTGGTCTTTTCGGAAATGACTTCGTTCATGCGCGGTGTGAACTCCGCCAGCACATTGCCCTCACTGTCTTCTATGCGGGTCACCAAAAGGGGGGCACAGCGAATCCCTTTATTGACAAATGCGGTATAAGCGGAGGCCATTTCTGCCACAGTGATATCGCAAGGCCCCAAGCACAGCACCATTGAGGGGTAAAGATCCGGGTTGGCCACGCCAAATGTATGCAGAAGTTCGGCAAGTCGAACACCTGTTCTGTCCACCTCATTCATCAAATTGGCCGTGGCCCAGTTGCTCGATTGCGACAATGCCCATTTCAGAGTAACCATCTCACCGGCCCGAGCATGATTGGCATTACGAGGCGTCCACCCTCCATAAGTGCGTTGGGCGTTGGAAATGAAATCGTCAGGCTTATAGCCATCTTCCATCGCCATGGAAAAAACAAAGGGCTTCATCGTCGAACCGATTTGGCGGCGTCCCACCATGGCCATATCATACTGGAAGTGGGCATAATTAAGTCCACCCACATAGGCTTTTACATAGCCATTGGCAGGGTCGATGGAAAGGAGTCCTGCACGTAAGAAACTTTTATAATAGCGGATAGAGTCTAAAGGAGACATGAGTGTGTCGATATCTCCATGGTACGAATAGACCGTCATCGGGACTTTGGTGGCAAATGCAGTCCGGATGGTTTCTTCGTCTGCGCCTGCCGACTTCATCGTGTGATAGCGTTCAGTCTGTCGAATCGCTTTATTGAGGATATTGTCAATTTGCTTGCGAGAAAGTTTTGATGAATAAGGGAATGTCGAAGAGCCGCGTTTGGCTTGATTAAATGCGGGTTGCAAGTTCAGTGCGACTTGCTTGAACACAGCCTCTTCGGCATACTGCTGCATCCGAGAGTCGATGGTCGTATATACTTTTAGACCATCCGTATACAAATCATAGTTTTCGCCATCGCGTTTTTTGTTTTTCTTACACCAGCCATAGAGTGGGTCTTGTTCCCAAGAGAGTGAATCGCTATAAAACTGTTGCATCTGCCAAGCCCGATAATTTCGTTTGTCGGGTTTATCTGCCATTAATATTTGGCGGAGATACTCCCGCAGATAAGTAGCTTTCCCCTCTTTGTGATCGACCTGATGGAAGTTGAGTTGGAGCGGCTCTTGACTCAGGCGTGCACAACTATCGGCATCAAGATAGCCCGCCTTGACCATCTGCTGCAGCACTACATTGCGCCGCTGGCGACAACGCTCTCCTTCGCGAACGGGATTGAAATAAGAGGGGTTCTTGCACATCCCCACCAGCAAGGCAGCCTCGTTGATGGTCAATTCGCGGGCAGACTTACCAAAGTAGACATTGGCAGCGGTCTTAATGCCGACGGCATTGTGCAGAAAATCAAAGTAGTTGAGGTAGAGAGTCATAATCTCCTCTTTGGTGTAATAGCGTTCAATCTCAACGGCAATCACCCACTCCACGGGCTTTTGGAAGAGACGCTGCAAAGTGCTCTGCGCATGTTCCGAGTAGAGTTGTTTGGCCAATTGCTGTGTAATCGTAGAGCCACCACCGGCATTTCTTTGCCCCAACACGCCACGCTTCACAATGGCTCGCATCAAGGCTTTGGCATCCACGCCCGAATGGTTGTAGAAACGTACATCTTCCGTGGCAACAAGTGCTTTGAAGACATGGTCGGAAATGCTATCTTTGACCACAAATACACGATTTTCATTGCGCGACCACGTACCCAAGAGTTCTCCATCAGCAGTATAGGCTTGAGAAGCAAACTTGCTGATGGGATTTTGAAGTTCTTTGAGATCGGGCATATTGCCTATCCAGCCACGCTCAATCATAAAGATGCCAAGAGCTATGAGTAGAATAAAGCTGAGAAGCAACCACCAAAGAGTGAGGATAAAAGTACGACGCATAGAGTTGATGTAAGAGGAGAGGCTAAGGCGTAGAAGCAATATGAAGACCAAAAGAAGCAAAACGTGGTCATGCCGGAAGATGAAGTTCCTGCATGACCACTTTATTTTAACTAACGAAGCGTAGAAAGTTAGATGATGTATTGGCTACTGATACTTTCATTGTTGAGGACGCGACGGATGGTTTCTGCAAAGAGAGGGCCAACACTGAGCTGCTTAATTTTTTTGCAGTTTCCTTGGTAGGGAATGGAGTCGGTAAACACAATTTCTTCCAACTGGCTGTTGCTTACGCGTTCATCGGCCGGTCCGGACATGATGCAGTGGCTGGCCAAAGCCCGCACAGAGTTAGCGCCCATCGATTTAATGAGATCGGCAGCCTTAGTAATCGTTCCTGCGGTATCGACCATATCGTCTACCAACACGACGTCCATACCTTTGACATCGCCAATCACCTCCATAGATGCGACTTCGTTGGCGCGTTGACGAGTTTTGTTGCAAATCACCATTGGGCAATCCAAGTACTTAGCATAGGTACTGGCTCGCTTTGTGCCTCCGACATCGGGCGTGGCAATACACAGGTTCTTGAGATTGGCCTGCTTGATATAGGGAAGTAAAATTGTGGAGGCAAACAGATGGTCGACCGGGACTTCGAAAAATCCTTGCTCTTGGTCAGCATGTAAATCCATCGTCATGATGCGATTGATTCCGGCCAAACTGAGCATATTGGCAACCAATTTAGCCGCAATGGACACACGCGGTTTGCTTTTGCGATCCTGCCGCGCCCATCCATAGTAAGGGACAATAGCATTGATGGTGCGTGCAGAAGCTCGCTTTGCGGCATCGACCATAAGGAGCAGTTCCATCAGATTGTCGGCCGAAGGGAAAGTGCTTTGAATCAAAAAAACATCGCAGCCTCTGATAGACTCTTCGTAGCAAACTTCAAATTCGCCATCGGCAAAATAGGTAATCGTCAGATTGCCCATTTCACAACCTAAGTTCTCACAAATTTTCTCGGCCAAATAGCGACTCTTAGTGCCCGAGAAAACCTTAATTTTACTGTTCATGTTGGGTTGGATTATTGGGTTGGTGGGTGTGAAGACAAGAAGCAGGACATCAATTCACCGCCTTACGAAGTTTCCGAAAGTGGCTGATGATGTTTTTATAATCGTGGTGAGTATGGATATCAAATCGGTTCCACAAATCTCCCAAAACAACAACTCCTCCAAAGCCATAGTCTTTCAGCAGTGAAAGATTGTCTAGACCGACATTACCCATCGCCATCACTTTCTTATTGATAAAGTGGCGCTTTCGAAAATCATGGAGTTTCGAGGAAGAAAAGTCAGCACTAAACTCGCTATCATTTACACGTTCAAAAATAGGAGAGAGGAACTCGTAGTCACAAAAGGCCGAACATGCTTTGAGCTCTTCCTCAGTGTGGCAGGAGCAGGAAATGTGTCCTTTATAATTCGTGGGAAGTTCGGGATTGCGCTGGTTGAGATGGATACCTTTCAACCCATATTCATTTTTGAGATAGAAGTGGTCATGCACCACAATGTTCCGTCGGTACACTTCCGGTATGAGAGAAATCAGACGTTCCGAATAGACCGGCTCCGTGTTGGGCTTGCGGAGGTGAAGTGTGTCTAAGCCTTCTTCAAAAAGCACAGTAAGTATCTGATGCTCCTCGACAAAGAACTCCGGACGAGTCATTAAGATAAGTTTCATTACCGCTGGCTTGATGTTTAATTGTGATGCAAAGGTAGTGAAAAAGGATGAGCTGACCTTACTTTCAAATAGAAAATGGTGATTTTCCACCCATAGCCTACATATTTTGTTGGTGGGAGTTGCAAATTCCGATAGAGCTTCTCCCTCCTTCTGAGAAGAAGTGAAGAAGAATCGTATATCTTCTACAAAAATCCACCGCAAAATTTGCAGATAGAATCTACAAATTTTGCGGTGTACAAAAGTAAATATAGTAAGTAGGTGTTCAAAATTAATCGTAGACATCTTAGTCATAGGATGTTCTCTACTTTGATACCTTCTTTGTTCCTCCTTTCCCGCCATCTCGCTCTTGTTCATCAATCGTGTAGCCCACTACACTCCTTCTTTGCTAAGATGAACTGACAGAAGATGGAAGCAAATATAGTATCAATTAATTCTGAACACCTACTTATCCCTATTTTGCTCAAAGCCTCTCGCAGAGTTAATGGCGAAGATTGAGAATCTGACCAGGTTTAAGTTTTTCAGAAGCGCTAATTCCATTGAGGTCGCAGAGTGTCGCAACGGTCAGTCCCGTTTTTTCTGCAATAGAATAAAGGGTTTCACCACGGCTCACCTTGTAATGTTTCGACTGTTGCATAGCCACAGCTCCTCCAATCGTATGTTCGCTACCCTGGTCGGTCTTGGCCACCAATCGGGGAGAACTGCCGGAATAGTCTTCATTGGCGTGAAACACGAAATAATCACCGGTCACGTCTTGATTGGCAAAATCAAAAAGCAAAGCAGGATTGATAGCGACTCCCAAGAGGCGGGTCTCAAAATGGAGATGCGACCCATAGGAACGTCCAGTGTTCCCTCCTAAGCCAATCACTTCACCGGCCTTGACCATATCTCCTGATTTCACCAGTTGCTTAGAGAGATGTCCGTAGATTGTTTCCAAGCCATTCTTGTGACGGATGACTACATAATAGCCATACCCTGCAGCTTCATAGTCAACAATGCGTACTTTTCCATCAAAAGCAGCTACAATCGTATCGCCGGTGTAGACTTTAATGTCCAACCCCTTATGCATACGGCGAAAAGCGGGGCGATAGCCGAACTTCGATGTCACTACACGGCTGGGCGTAGGCATTGCAAATCCACGGAGGTCGATGCGGTAGCTTTCGGGCAGAGTGGCATTGGCATAGCAGTGCACTTTCGAGGTATTCCAAGAAGTGTAGAGCTCGGTGTTTTCGTAGTTCGTCACTTCAGCGCGCTTCATCACACGATTGATCGAAACAGAATCTACAGTTTTCATTTTCCTATCAATAGGAGCTTGACGAGCTATCAAGTCTTGACCGAAGAATGTCGCGGCCACACAGAAAGCAAAAAGGAGGGAAAAAACACGAGGTAAACTGAGAGTATGCATTAGTGAGGGATGAAGTTATGCCTGCAAAAATACTTATTTTCTGCAACTCGGCCAAGCAATCCAACGATTTTCTTCCCGAGAAGCTACATAAAATGACGCGCGCAAGTGATACAACTGCATTCCACCCAGTCATATATGCAGTATACTTTGCACTTATGACTGCTTATCGCCTTACCGTGAAGCCCGCCAAGGTTGAAGCCACTCGTAAACGTAGATGTAGAAACCATAGCCCTCTTCGCCCAAAGCGGAAAGCCAACGGCGCGCAGAGCGTATGGGGAGCGTCATCAACACGATCAGCAGCACGAAAGCCGGCACATCGTAGAGCAAATCCATCCAGGCATAGACGGGAGAAGGAGTTGGAAGATAGATGCCCACTTCGCGCAACCAAAGCCAACTCCCACCAAAGAAATAAGCCATCCTCGTCAGCACAAACAATAAGGTGGAGAGTTGGGCCAAACAGAGTGCGGATGAGGCCCAACTATCGCGCACAAATGTCCAGCAACAACGGTGCCGCAACAGACGATGCACTTCCCGCTGACGCTGACGCTCCTCGCGCAGCAACACGGCATCCGGCAGTGGGATGCGCACCTTGGCTTCGGGATGCAACACCACGGCGACGCGATCTGCCTGAGCGCGTAAAGCCACCAACATCAGACACTCTCCATAGGGCAGCGCCAAACTGTCGGCAAAACCACCTTGGGCAAGAAACCACTCGCGGCGAAGCGCCACATTGCACGCATCGCAGCCCACGACTGTGCCACGAGAGAGCGCCTGCACCTGTTGAGCAAAACGATGGGCACGCTGGAGCACAGCCCGCCGACCGGGGCTTCCGACACTGTCATCGTAGTTGGCATAGCCCATCACGACATCGGTTTCGTCATGAAAGTGGCAGGCAAGATGTGCCAACCAATTGGGGCTGTCGGGAGCTCCCTCGGGATTGATGAACACCACCCAAGGAGACCATGCCGCCTTGACGCCCAAGGTAAGTGTCAGCTTGCGGCGCACGATGTTGTGATTGGCCTCGGGTACAGCCGTATAGCGCAAATGGGGATACTGCATCTGCAAGCGCTTCACAAAGTGGGCTGTGGAGTCCTCGGCATCAGAGGCATCAGCCACAATCACTTCGAAGCGGTCGAAGTTCTGCTTCAGCAAATACTCCAAATGGCGTTCCACCCACCATCCATCGTTCTCACACGGCACCACAATCGACACGCGTGGTGGCAAGTGGCGCTCTTCCTTCAGGCTGTGGTGGGAGGAAGTCTCGCTTGCAGGCAGGCTTTGTTGACGCTGTTCTGTGGCCAGTTTCATCAGGGAAGAGAAAGCGCCCCAGCGCAGCCACGCCAGCAACAGTACCGACACCAAAGTCACGGCCAGAGGAATCATAAAGAAGAGAGGAAACATCATGCAAAATAAAGGAAAGCAAAATAAAGGAGACAGAACAACAAGAGGTCAAGCCAAGCGCCGTCGAAACTCACCGCAGACGATGGCCGTAGCGATGGCCACATTGAGGCTCTCGCTCGTGGCACGCTCGGCAGGATAGTTGGGGATAAAGAGCTGCCGATTGACCTGGTTCAGCACCTCGGCCGAAATCCCCCGCCCCTCGTTGCCCATCACCACGACCCCCGTGGGCGTCAAAGCCTCTGTATATAAGTTGCGTCCTTCCAAAGTAGTGGCGTAGACCGACACATCCAGGGGCAGGCCTTTGACCCACTCGGCCAAATCCACTTGATGCACCTGCACGCGCCCAATGGCCCCCATCGTGGCTTGCACCGTTTTTGGCGAAAAGACATCGGCCGTGTCGCGGGAACAGAAGAGGTGTTCAATCCCGAACCAATCGGCAATGCGCACCATCGTGCCCACATTGCCGGGATCCTGCACGCCATCCAGCGCAAGGCAAAGTTGCGTCCGTGCCAGCGTCACGAGGTCGGCAGTTGTAGGCTGCGGTCGGCGAAACACGGCCAGCACCTCATGGGCCGTGGTGAGTTGCGAAATCTGCGCCAACGTGCGCTCATCGACCTCCTCCACCTCCTCTGCCTGCACCGTGGGATGCGCTGCCAGGTATTGAGGCGTGGCACACAGCAACACGCAGGGCAGGAGGGGGAGCAAGTCGCCCACCACCTTCGGTCCTTCGGCTATGAACACCCCTTGGGCATCGCGGTGCTTTTTGAGCGCGAGGCTGCGGACGTACTTCTGTTTGTTTTTAGAGAGCATGCGAGGATTACATAAATTTATGGTGCAAAGATACGAGCATTTTTCTACAAATGCCTACCTTTGCAACTCAAAATCGCCTCTTTTCGTGAAGTTTTCCCTCTCCTTCCTTCTGCTGAGTCTGTGTCTGGCTCTCCTTTCTGCCTGCTCCCCCACCCGCTTCATGGGCGAGGGAGAAAGCCTGCTTTCAAGCGTTCGTCTCAAGAGCGATGCAGCGCAGGTCAATCCGGCCGACTATCGCTCCCACATCCGCCAAGAGCCCAATCTCCGATGGCTCAGCACCATCAAAGTGCCTTTGGGCATCTACTGCCTCTCGGGCACCAACGACCGCCTGCTCTTCAACCGCATTATGCACCGCATCGGCGAAGCCCCTGTGGTCTACAACGACACACTGATGCGTCACTCGCAAGCCTCGCTCGTCAGCGCCCTTCGGACCAAAGGCTACCTTCAAGCCACCGTCGACACCGAGGTGCAACACAAGGGGCAGCGCACTCACCTGATCTATCGGATGAAGCCCGGTCGGCGCTCCTATGTACAGTCCCTCCGTCATCTCTACGACAGCGACACCATTGCCGCGATTGTGCGCGCCGACAGCAGCCGGTCTTTGCTCTATCGCGGAATGCCGCTTGACTTGGCCGTGCTCGATGCCGAACGCAACCGTATCATACAACTCTTGCAGAACAAGGGCTTTGCCAACATCAACAATGAATTTGTGAGCTACACGGCCGACACAACCGCCAACTCTACAAGTGTCGACCTCACCTTCCACTTCCGTCTGCCGCCCAACACCGACCGTGCCATGGCCTATCGCGCCTACCGCATCGGACGCATCAACCTCTACGAAAATGTCGAAGACGGGCAGCCCACCGACAGCACTTTCTATCGCGGCATACACTTCTTCACCAATGGCCGACAGCAGATCAACCGCTTTGTCTATGCCCGCAACTGCTTCATCTTGCTCGACAGCCTTTACAGCGATCGCGCCACCCGATATTCTTATCAAAATCTCAACGCACTCGGAGCGGTAAACTATTCCTCCATCCGCTATCTGCCGCCACAGCCGTCCGACAGCACCCTGCAAGCCCACATCTTCGTACAGCTCAACAAGCCGCACGGCATCAGCTTCGATCTCGAAGGCACCAACACTGCCGGCGACCTCGGAGGAGCAGCTACACTGGCCTATACCCATCGCAATCTCTTCCGCGGAGCAGAATCGCTCTCCATGAAGTTGCGTGGCGCCTACGAATCCATCCGACACCTTGAAGGCTATGCCCATCAAGACTATATTGAATATGGGTTTGAGAGCACATTGCGCCTCCCTACCCTACCCATCACGACCACACGTGCGGGACTAAGGCGTTACAAAGGCGCTACCGACCTATCGCTGCTCTACAACTCTCAAAACCGCCCCGAGTTTCACCGTCGCCTGCTCACAGCTGCTTGGCAACTCAATTGGAACAAGCACAGCCAGCCCAATTGGCAGAACCACCTTGATCTCCTTTCGCTCAACTATGTATTCATGCCGTGGATTTCACAAACCTTTCGCCGAAACTACCTTGAGGGCGACGATCCACGTTATGCCGTACTACGTTACTCCTATGAGAACCTCTTCATCATGAAGTCGTCTTATGGTTTCACTTACAATTCTCTCCGCTCACGCTCCGGCGGCCAACTCTATCAAAGCAACGGTTACCAAGTGCGGGCCAACATTGAGAGTGCGGGCAATCTGCTCTACGGCTTGTCAAAAGTGCTCCACATCCACCGTAATGCCGACGGACACTATACCCTCTTCAATATCCCCTATTCGCAATACATCAAAGCCGACTTCGACTATTCTCAGAGCCTACGCATCAACGAGAAAAGTTCCGTGGCTTTCCATGCCGCATTCGGCATCGCCATCCCCTACGGAAATTCCACGATTATTCCTTACGAAAAGCGTTATTTCTCAGGAGGTGCCAACTCGGTGCGCGGCTGGAGCGTACGTACCCTCGGCCCCGGCGCTTACGTAGGGAAAGACGGCAACATCGATTTCATCAACCAAACCGGCAATCTCAAACTCGATTTCTCTGCAGAATATCGCGCCGCCTTGTTTTGGAAATTTGAAGGTGCTGCCTTTGTCGATGCCGGCAACGTGTGGAACACACGCAATTATATGGATCAACCCGGCGGACAATTCCGTTTCAACAGTTTCTACAAGCAAATTGCCGTAGCCTATGGCGTAGGTCTGCGGCTCAATCTCAACTACTTCATCCTCCGCTTCGATGGCGGCATGAAAGCCATCAATCCCACCGTGCCCTCCGGGCGCGACCACTACCCCATCTTCCATCCTCGTTTCAGCCGCGACTTCGCCCTCCACTTCGCCGTGGGATTGCCCTTCTGACGAAGCCTCGGCCCTGCTTCCCTTTCTCGCACTCGCCGTCTCCGACCACACCCCATGGGGCAATGGCCGTGACCGACAGCGTGTGAGTTGTTGTGATGCCGATGGCAGAAAGCAATCGTCCCTTCGGGAAGAGACGAACGTCCCTTCGAGAAGAAACGAGTGTCCCTTCGGGAAGGAACAAACGTCCCATCGCGAAGAGACGAAAAACATCCCACTTCGCGATGACCGCCGAAAACGAGTAGTGCTCCATCACTCCTCGTCCATGATGCAGGAGAGCTTTCCATCGTGTGCCACGACCATCCCCCAACTCCGCCCCCCTCACACACCTCTTCCACCACCGCAAGCACACCATATTATATATAGGGTCTTTCTTCGGCAGTGCT
>NZ_JACSUD010000004.1 GCF_014385435.1 Alloprevotella sp. Lung230 | reverse complement strand
CAACAAGCCTCGAGACTCGATAGAGACTCGGGGCTTTGTTTTTCAGAATAATCTTTCTCGTTCGAGAAGCGGTATTTCCCCTCCCAAATGCCTGTCACAAGTGCTATCAAGAGAAGAAAAGGACTGCATGGTTTCCTATCAATTTGTGAGATTCTACATTAAAGCCCGAGAAGGATGTGTTCACGCGAAGGAAGTCAACCCCCTTGTCGCAACGGAACCTATGCAAAGTTTTCGAGGTGGAGGATCAACCATTGTTGTGTGAGCGAGCAGAGCTTCGCAGCGAGGAGGACAAAACAGATAGAACTTATATTTCCAACACACCAAAAAATAATTCAAGATGAACCTTTTGATTGCCCTACTTCCCGCTCTGCTTTGGGGAGTACTCCCGTTGGCTATTTCTAAGGTCGGCGGTCGTCCCATTCATCAAATTATCGGTACCACAACCGGTACACTGCTCGTGGCTATTGTGGTTTACCTCATTGTACAACCCGATATTACCACGGCCAACTTCTGGTGGTGCTTTCTTTCCGGTGCCATGTGGGCCGGTGCGCAAATGTTGCAGTATCGTTCTTTCGAATTGATCGGCGTTTCCGGTGGTATGCCCATTTCTACTGGTATGCAGTTGACGGCGAATTCCATCGTCGGCGCGCTCTTTCTCGGGGACTGGCCGACTTGGGGGCAGCGCTTGGTCGGTTTCAGCGCGATAGCCTTGATCATTTTCGGCATCTGGCTCACTACACGCAGAGATCCTGCCAAAACGGCTAAGAAATCCCCTCAGCTCGCGACGAATGCGCAATCCGGACAATGTGTCGACTCAATAGGCGAAAAGGCTTCAGCGGCGCTTAGAACGACGGATGAGGGTCATGCCGTGCAATCGGGGACTGATGACATTGTGGAACGGACGCATGAAGTGACTGCCACGGAGAATGCAAACTCCGCAGCCGATGCGACTTCCAATATGAAGACCGGCATTCTTGTCTTGGCCATCGGTACGATAGGCTATGTCGGCTTCTCCTTTTTCCCTGCGCGATTCCACGTCGACGGGCGCGCCGCTTTTCTGCCTCAAGCCATCGGCATGACGATAGGTGCTCTCTTCTTCTCGCTCTTCTATCTCAAGCAGCGTCCTTTCTCGCGGGCGAGTGTGAAGAATATGCTCGGCGGTTTCATCTTTGCAGTGGCCGTCCTGCTCTATCTGATCTCCATCAATTTGAATGGTGTGTCGGTTGCCGCCTCACTGACGCAAATGAACGTGATTCTCGCCACCTTGGGCGGTATTTACATCCTCGGTGAGCGCAAGACACGCTGGGAATTGTGGAATGTCTACATCGGCCTCTTCATTGTCTTGATTGGGGGCGTAATGATTGGCCTCACCTCCACAGAGATTGTGGCGAATCTGCTTTAACCGTTCAGTTGATGTGCTAACAAGGTTCTGCAGGCGATAGTTTCGCTGTGCATTTCTCCAAGTGCATTCACCTTGCACCTCGACTATTTCCCTTTTTCATCGGTTATCCTCAACGTACCCAAAAAGAGCGGCCGTGCAGTCCCATTCGGACTTGCACGGCCGCTTTTTTGCGGTCATTGGAAAAAAACTTTCCCACGAATGAGTAGGAAAGGCGCGCCGAGGTGCGGGTGGCGCGCAGCTTTCAAAAAGAGGTTCCCGTGAGGGAAACGAAGGTTTAGACTTCTTCTGCTTCCGCCGTTTCGTTCTCGCCGGACTGATTGCGCTTGCCGAGATATTCGGGCAGGCTCATACCGGCTTGCTCGAAGAGATCGGCGAGCGGAGGAACAGATTTGAGCAAACCGCTGACGAAGTTCGCCGTCGAACCCTTGCCGTCGGCACTTTGTCCGCCGTTGTCCCAAACGGTCACCTTGTCGATGTTGATACCCTTGATGGCTTCCACCTGCGTGCGCACGAGTTCCGGGAGTTTCTCGAGGAGGAGAAGCATGTAGGCCTTGTTGGCGTCGCCGCCGGCAGCGCGGATCATCTTGTCGTAACCTTTGGCCTGCTTGGTCAGAATCTCATAAAGACCCTCTGCCTCGGCTCCCATCTTGGCAAAAATGGCATCGGCTTCACCCTTGGCTTGTACACGTTTTTGTTCGGCTTCGGCCTCGGCTTCGATCACAATACGGCGCTTTTCCACCTCTTGTGCCACGATGACGTTGGCTTGCATCCGGACTTGAGCTCGTGTGCGTTTTTCAGAAAAAGGGACGCATGGTCGAGCGACCCCGGTGGACTTTGCGGACTCCGAACAAAATGAACGGGAGTCACACCGCAAATATACAGACTAAGTTCTTACTTTCCAAAAAAAGGTGTTCGTTTTTTGTCGTTTCGGCTTTTCGTTTTTGAGAAAAATGCGCTATTCTTTCTCTTTCAAGAAGTTAGTGCAGATCGAAGGTGTCTGTTTTTTTGGCAATACGTGGCGTTTTTTCTACGCTTCGCGGTGTTTGCAGGAAAAAGTAGAGAGAAAAAAGCGAAAAGCAGTGGTGTTTCGCACAAAAGTCGTGAGCTTTTTATTCAAAGTTGGGAAGGTGTGGCCGAGGAGGGTGCCGCCGTCGACAAAAAGCGAACCGCGATGTGCGCCGTGGGGAGTTGGTGCGGAAACAAAAGCGCCGTCCGGCGAATCGCGGTGGATTCGCCGGACGGCTTTCTATCGGTGAGCGAAGAAGAAGGCGATGCGGGCAGTCGTGCTCGTGTATTCGCCTGTTTCTTCAGTCTTCGGTTTTCTTTTCGGCCGGCGCACTCTGCACGGGCGTGGCCGGTTTGTGTTCGCTTGACGAGGAGGAATGGTGCGAAGTGCCGGTCGGTGCGGCGGTGGTTTTCGCGCCTTCGTTCGGTGTGGCGGAGTTTTTGGTGTTTTCGCTTCCTGTGGTGTGGGGAGTGGCCGTCTGCCCGGTGCGGCGCAAACCGACCTCTCCCCCGTCGAAGCCCACCGCTATGCCGATGAGTTGCTCCTCTGGCAGCACACCCGCAACGCCGCCGGCCTGTCGCTCGACAGCACGGCTGCGCGCGGCAGCAGTTTCTTCCAATATCGCCACACCGACGGCACGCACTTCCGCGTGCAAGAGGGAGATGGCAGCGACGGCCTGCGCTTCCGATCCCATCAGTTTCGGCCCATCGGAACGTGGCTGCGCGCTTATGGCACATTCTGCTTTGACATGGGGCGCACCCACCATCGGGCGTGGAGCGATGTGTCGCGCACCGACGAGGGAAATCCCTATCTCTCGGGAAGTCCTGTTGCGGCGAACTACGACCATCAGAAGTTCGACCTCACTTTCCGCCTCGCCACTACGTCCGTGGGGCCGCTGACCTACGGCCTCGCCGTGGACTACCGCGTGGGCGACCTCTCCCGACTGCGCGACCCTCGCTCCCGCGCCACGCAGTTGGCCTACCGCCTTGCCCCTTCCGCCACCCTTCGCCTGGATGCCCACCAGACTTTGGGCCTGACCGGATGGTATGCCCGCGACAAGGAAAAAATAGCCAACATCACAACCGTGCAGACCGATCCCAACTTGCTCTACTACGTCTTCACGGGGCTGGAGCACGCCGAAGGCTCAGCCGGTGCCTACACGGGCTATCAGCGCGAGTGGGTGAACCATGAGCTGGGGGCAGAGGCTGCCTACGCTAGCCACACCGACCGCCATCGGAGCGTGACCACGTTGGGCATCGCCCGCGCCGCCGAAGACGTCTGGGGACAAACCAAGTCCTCGCCGGGTCGATATGTGGCCTATCGCTACGCTGCCGCCACCCGGCATCGCCTGCGCACCGCGAGCGCCATCCATGCCTTCGACCTTCGGGCCGAATACCGACAAGGCTTTGCCGACGAATACCGCCAACAGCAGGTGCTCACCACCGATCCCGCAACGGGCAACATCTCGCGCCGCTACGACACGCAGTTCACCTTCAAGAAGCGCTACCAAACCCACCGCTGGGATGCCGTGCTCCACTATCGCATTCCGGCCGCTCAGGGCGAAACCGTCACGCGCTTTGCCGGTCTGCTGGCCGACTTCTCCGCGGTGAACCTCAAGCACATCGTGCCCACCTCCACCTTCCGGCGTGCTGCCCTCGACCTCCGCGCCGAATGCGGCGGACGCATCGCCCCAAGGTGGTGGGCCGAAGTTCGCGCCGGCTACCACTTTGCCCTGCACTCGCGCCTCTCGCTCGCCGATGCCGCCGCGCCCTATGCGCAGGCCGTGCTCCGGCCCGATCGGGACTACTACGGCGCCCACCACGGGCATGCCGAGGCCGCCCTCACCTACCGCTTCCCTCTCGCCCTGCACGGCCGTCGCCTTCCCTGCTTTGTCCGTGCCGAGGGACACTATCTGCGCACCGACCGCCACACGGAAGCCTGCGCCGCCGCCTTGACATTCGGCATCTTTCATTGATGTATAAATGCAAACTTCTTCGTATCAGCCGCGGATGATATGCCCATCCAAATCCCTCGCCGTGTGGGCAAAATTCCCCTTTTGAGCGCTGCAAATCCGAATGTTCTAATAGGTTGATAATCAGAGGGTGCGCAGGGCGTCAAAATTGTCTTATAAGACATTTGAAATTGTCCTATAAGACAATTTGAATTCTCTTATAAGACAATTTCAAAAGAATGCGCACACAATTTGAACTTCCTGCGTAGAGCCTCCGAAACTGCCCGGCAGCGATTTTGCATTTATACAGTACCCATTCCCCAGGGAATGACTTCAACACAATGGTTTCACTCAACTCTTTTCTTATGACAAATTCTACTTCCAAGCGCTGGCTGCTCGCCCTTTGTGCAGCCGCAACCCTCACCGCCCAAGCCGGCGACGGCACAAAGGCATCGCCCCTCACACCCATCGAAGTGCAGGCGCAGGCCGATGCCCTCGTCGCAGCGGGCAAATCCGTGTTTCTCACCGCCGACCTCCTCGGTTTTGGCAACAGCGTGCCGACACCTCTCGCAGCGGCCGCCGAACGGGAAACGTCCTTCATCGTGGGCAATGCACACTACGCTCTCGTGGCACGCGCAGGCAATCACATGGCCGAAGGCTTGAACGATGCCGACAACAAGCACGACCTGCTCCTTGAAGGCGTGTTCAAAAAGTCGGGCGACAGTTTGATTTTCCACGTTGCTCGTCTCGAAAATGCCCTTCACCTCACAGTGGGTGCCACGGGCTACGCCTCCTTCTGGGCCGGCGGCAACTGGACCATTCCCAACGAGCGCGAACTGCAGGTGGTGAGTGCCAGCGCCTCGGCCAAATCGAAAGGCGATTTCACCTACAAAGTCTTGGCGGCCAATACCACCGTGGTCGGTGCCGGCAGTGCCGGCTATATCCTCCAAGGCCGCCCCGGCACTTATGCTGTGGTGCTGGTGGACAAAGACTCCAACACCGGCCCCGGCACCACGTCCCTTTCCGCCGGTGTGAAAGGCCGGAGCAAAGCGATGAAAAACCGCTTTGCCTACAAGTTCGTCAGCACTGCCGAACGCACCGGATTTGTGCGCGGTGATGGGGATGGCAGCACCGTAATGCTCGACTCTCCGCGCGAGGTCTACACCCGCTTGAACGACGCTGCTGTCAGTGCGCTGCTCGGCACCGCAGCCACCGACCTGACCTTTATCCCTTGGAAAAACAAAGATCACATCACCGGCCTGACGCGCCTCGCCGATGACGCGCCGAAAGCCAAGGGAGTGTTCGACCTCAACGGACGCCGTTGTGATGCGACCCGCGGTCTGCCGGCCGGTGTTTATATCATCGACGGCACGAAAACCCTCGTGAAATAAGCAACTTCTGCATCCTTTTAGAGTGGATAAGCGGCAAAATGCGTAACTTTGCACCATTGCTCGCTTATCCACTCTATTTCAATATCCCACTTTTTATGAACAAATTGTATGTCTTGCTGCTCGGCCTTTTCCTCCTCACAGGTCTGCCGATGGAAGCCAAGAAGAAAAAAGAAACGCCCCAACCGCCCAAAAAGGAAGAAGCGCTCGCCCCCGTCCGTCCGGGACTGTTCGGCGTGCAGCATCAGAAGGACGATTGGTATTTTGTCATCCCCGACAGTCTGCTCGCTCGCCCCATCCTGACCGTCACGCGCTTTGTCACCACACCCGTGGGCATCGAAGTGCACGGTGGAGAGTTGGCCAACAATCAGGTGCTCTACTGGGAGAAACGCGGCGACCAACTGCTGCTCCGCGCCCTGATGTTCGACTCCACCGCCGACAGCACCGCAGCTATTGCCGCCGCTGTGCGCAACAGTGCCGAAAACCCCATCATCGCTTCCCTCAAAATCGAAGCTACCCCTAAGGATAGTGCCAACCGCACTGCTCTCGCTGCCGGTGGCCGTGGCTATCGTGTCAAGGTGACCGACTTGCTGAAAGGCGACAATGCCGTCATCGGAATGAACCAGATGAGCAAAACGCGCTTCAACGTCACCGCTCTCAAAGGAGAACTTTCCTATGTCGATACGATCAAGACTTTTCCCATCAACACCGAAATCATTTCTGTCAAGACCTACGGCGCAAAGCCTGGTGGCAGCAATCCCTCGGCCTACTTGACGGGGCAGATGACCTTCCGCCTGAACACTTCCTTTGTGTTGCTCCCCAAAGAACCGATGCGCGCTCGTACCTTCGATCCGCGTGTGGGCTATTTCACCGACTCTTTCGTGGAGTACACCGATGCTCAGCAGTCGGTACGCCGCAAGATGATTGCCACCCGATGGCGTCTCGAACCGCGTGCTGAGGATATGGAAAAATATCGCCGTGGCGAACTCGTCGAACCCAAGAAACCCATTGTCTTTTACGTAGACCCTGCCACCCCCAAGCAGTGGCGTAAATACCTCATCATGGGGGTTGAAGACTGGCAAAAGGCTTTTGAAAAAGCCGGTTTCAAAAATGCCATCCGTGCCTACGAATGGCCGAACGATTCGACGATGAGTATGGAAGATGCTCGTTTCTCGGTCATTCGCTACCTCGCCTCGCCCGTTTCCAACGCCTATGGGCCGCAAATCCACGACCCTCGCAGCGGAGAAATCCTCGAAAGCCACATCGGTTGGTACCACAACGTGATGAAGTTGGTGCACGATTGGTATTTGGTGCAAGCCGGTGCCGTCGACAAGCGTGCTCGCAAGATGCTGTTTGACGACGAACTCATGGGGCAGCTCATTCGCTTTGTTTCCTCTCACGAGGTGGGGCACACCCTCGGTTTGCGTCACAACATGGGGGCCAGCAGTGCCACTCCCGTGGAAAACCTTCGCAACAAGGCTTGGGTCGAAGAGCACGGCCATACTTCCTCCATCATGGATTATGCGCGCTTCAATTACGTTGCCCAGCCGGAAGATAACATCGGCGATGCCGGAATGTTCCCCCGCATCAACGACTACGACATGTGGGCCATCGAGTGGGGCTACAAGTATTTCCCCGATGCCCAAAGCGAGAAAGAAGAGCGCCTCGCCCTCAATCGCATCACCAACAACCGCATCACCGGCAATCGCCGACTTTGGTTTGGCGGTGAAGGCTCCGACAACGACCCTTGCGCGCAAACCGAAGACCTCGGCGACGACGCCATGAAAGCGAGCACTTACGGGTTGAAAAATCTCCGCTACATCGTCAAGCATCTCCCGCAGTGGACCTATGAAGAAGGCGATCTCGGCACCAATCTTGAACAGATGTATGGCAGTGTGCTCGGACAGTTCCGCCGCTACATCGGACACGTCACTCGCAACATCGGTGGCATTCACCACGAGTATAAGAGCGTAGAGCAAACCGGCGCTGTCTACACCCCCATGACGCGCGAACGCCAGAAGCGTGCCCTCGCTTGGATTGATGCCAATGTCTTCACCCAACCCCGATGGATGATTTCCGAAGACTACGTTTCTCGCCTGGGCACTTCGCCCGAAGCCCTCATCCGCCCCTTGGCCGAAATGGCCGTTGCTCCGCTGGTGTCGGCCACCACTTTCGACCGCCTGGCACGCTATGCCTACGGCCCGCAGCCCTACACGCCCACGGAGTACGTCGACGACCTTTTCCACATCTTCTTCCGCGAAACGACCACTGGGGCGCGCGTCGGCACTTGGCGCCGCTTCATCCAGCAGCAAGCCGTCCTGCGCCTCCTCAAGGCTTGGCGTATGGTGCCCGACAGCGATGGTCGCCCCTACACCGCTGCCCTCCTTCGCAAAATCCAAAGTCGCCTCTCCACCGTTCGCTCGGCCGATGCTGCCACCCAAGCCCACTACGACGACCTGCGTCAGCAAATCAAGTTGGCCTTCGAAGGAAAGTAATTCCACGATGCGATTTCCCATTGCCGTTTCGTCAACAGGATAAAATGAAGTGTGCAATAGGTGAACTGAGAAAAGAATTGGCTTAATTTTGCACTTGCCGGTTGACTCTATGCGTTGACTCTACGCAAGCCTTTGTGCTTAGTTTTCAGTGACATCTCTTTGTGGTTTCACGAAAAGATAGTACCTTTGCACCGCTTTTCCGCTCAACCGCTGTCCGGCGCACTCATCCACGTAGGCGACTCTCGCCACCGAGTGCAGTAGAATCCGGAGAATGTTGGGCTGGGGCGATGAACAATTAAAACAGATCCAAAACAATGGCAGATCTCCTGAAAATTGCTGAAGAAGCATTTGCTACCGGCAAGCAACACCCCGCTTTCAAGGCTGGTGACACCATCACGGTAGCTTACAAAATCGTCGAAGGTAACAAAGAGCGCGTACAGCTGTACCGCGGCGTTGTTATCAAAATCGTAGGTCATGGTGAAAAGAAGCGCTTCACCGTGCGCAAGATGTCCGGAACCATCGGTGTGGAACGTATCTTCCCCCTCGAATCTCCCGCCATCGAAAGCATCGAAGTCAACAAGGTAGGTAAGGTGCGCCGCGCCAAGCTCTACTACCTCCGTGGTCTCACCGGCAAGAAGGCACGCATCAAAGAAAAGCGTACCGTTGCCAAGGCTCAGGCTTAATCACAAGCTGCGAACCGCACAACTCCACACCATAAAGGCAAATCGCTCGAAAGAGGGATTTGCCTTTATTCTTGTTTACAAGCTCTCTCCAAAGAGAGATGCGTAGAGTCAACCAGCAAGTGCAAAATTAAGCTATTCTTTTGAAGAACTCAGCTTTTGGTGTCTCAAACTTTAATTTTTTCCTAGGTCTGCTGTTGATTTTCTTTTGTATACGCGCAATCTTTTTATCTGTAACTTCGTCGAAGTTGGTGTGCTTTGGGATATATTGTCTGATGAGTTTGTTTGTATTTTCTATAGCCCCCTTTTGCCATGAAGCATAAGGATCGGCGAAATAGACGACCGCTCCCAAATATTTAGTAATCAGCTTGTGTGCTGCAAATTCAAGACCATTGTCAGTGGTAATGGTCTTGATGTGTTGCTACAAAAGTACGCAAAATATCTGATATAAACTAATTCTCAACATCTACTTAATACTACCCCCTTTTAGTTAGTTGTAAGCGACATTTCAGCATAAAGTAAGCGGGAATCACATTCTTGAAGGTTTCAACGTGTCCCTGACTATTGATGGTCTGTGTCGTATTACTTAAACGGCGCAAGATATCAAAACCTTCCAATTCTACGCTCCACCGCTTACTCAACTCATGGTGTAAACGCGCATTCCAGATGAGTTCATTGGTATTCGCCGCAGGATTTTCATACCCACGCCGACTATACATTTTCAAATCCGTAGAAAGCTGAAAATTCCATAGGCGAGGAGATTTCAGTGTGAAACCATAGTGGAACTCTCCAACGCGAACGGCTGTAAAATCTGCACGCTTACTTGTTGCTTGGTTAAAGCCACCACCACCGAGAAGCGTTAAAGAAAAATTCTTATGGTTGTAGCCTAATTCGATATCGGAGGTCGTCCAAAGCGTATGCACAACGCTTCGTAAGGGGACTGTGTTCGATGCTCCAAGAAAATCTACTCCTCGATTCAGCATAAGATAGGACGTGATTTCCAAACTCAGCTGCTGCTTCTTGTCTAAGAAGCGCGAGTGCGTCAGTTTGATGTCCCAGTTGCAATTGCCATCCACATTACGAGGCGTATAGACCGTGACGCCCGTGTGCCGATCGTAGACCGACGCGTAGCCAATGCTATTGCGCTCCCAACTCAAAGAGGAGTTAAGGCTATAGGTCGTATTATCTTCCCTAGGCTTCCATTGCAATTCCGCCTCCAAGTTGTGTGTATGCTCCGGCTTCAAGGCACTGTTTCCCTTCATGATGTTCAACGGGTCGAGCGTATTGTCCTCCTCGACCAAGTCGGTGGTCGTGGGCTGTTGGGCGCTGTGGCTATACTTGAAATTTACATAACTATTTCCTTCATCCCAGCGGCGGCGGAGGTCAATTTCTGGGACAAAGAAAAGATAGTTCTTCCGAATCCTTCCATCGAATCCTCCTCGCGCGTATTTAAAATCAATATGCTCGCGCGTGAAGGGGAATTTCAGCAACACATACCATAGGGAGGTCTCGTACTTCAAATTCAACGCCAAATTGTGCCACACAGCGTGCGAACACAGTTCAAAAGAATTCTGTCGGTCAATATGCTTCAAATACTCTACCTCGGAGGGCAAAGTCCCAATCTCACGGCGAGCGTTTTCGCCCCAGCCAGCCACTCTGCCCAGCAAATAATGTCGGAAATCCTGACGTGTCCTACTATATCGGAGACTATAATCTGCGGTAAAAAGCAAGGTAGCGTTCATCCACGCCATATAGGTCGCACTGCCCTCTGCCGAAAGACTCGAGGAGGGATCCATTTTACTGAAAAGTCGGTCAAAATTGCTAGCCACCGTCTGTGAATGGGGATAGACGACCAAACGATTCAGAAAATCCTTGCTCCTTTCTTGCGAATACGATATCGAACTATTCGCCAAAATCATGTCATTGCCCCACACTCTCCGTTGCAGACTGAAGGAAGCATTCCCCACAAACGCCTTACGCTTATTCAAATACTCCGACGTGAGTCGGTGCAAAAGCGATTGTCCCCAGGTGGCATGTGGCGACAGCACACGAAGACTGTCCGTGAGGCCCAACTGCGTAAAGGGAGATTGCGAAAAAAGCCCTTGCAAGTTCGCGCCCTGCTTCTTCATGTCCTGATACGATGCATTGAGGCTCAGCCATGTCCACGTGTGTTTCCAAGGATGAAATTCCCAAGTGTTCTGTGTGGTTACGCCAAAGTCACGTTGGTGGTCCTCCAAGGTTTTGTACTTCCACAGACTGCCGTCTGCCACAAAGGAAATGCCCGTCTCTTGTTGTTCCGCAAAACTCTTTTGCGAGAGTACCTGCGTGTTTCCATAGACCTTGTAGCGCTCTTCGGGATGGGTGAAAAGGTAATCAAATCCACCTTTCTTAGTAGTCACTTGGTAGTCAGAAAGGTCGTTTGGCGTCCAGTCCTCGTTTTCCCCAGGCTTGTGTTCGTCGCTGATATTGTTCGCATTGCCATACACCGAGAGTCGCGAATGAGGCGTGAAGCGTATCGCAAAGAGTTGCCCCACTTTGCGATTATGCGTGCCGACTCCTCCTAGAAGATGCCCCAGCCAACCGACACTATACGCTTTCTTCAGCCGAACGTCCATCGTAAAGATTTTTTTCTCGGCTTCCTTGCCCATACGACGGCTCAGTTCTGTACTTTTTTCCAAGACCTGCACGCGCTTCACCGTGTATGCCGGCAAATTGTCCAATATTAGGCTGCGGTCCTCTCCAAAGAATTTCTGTCCGTTCAGCAGTAGATCCTCCACGCGCCTGCCATTGACAAAGATTTCTCCGCCCTTTTTCAACTCTACCCCGGGCAGCTGCCGAATAAGTGCATCGAGCATCGACCCTTCGCCTACCTCAAAGGCATCGGCATTAAACACAAGCGTGTCGCCTTTATGATAAAACTTGATTTTTGTAGCCTGTATTACCGCCTCTCCCAACACTTTCTCTTTCGGTTTTCTTCGCAAATAGACGTTGGGCATTTGGCGCATAGTTTCTCTTGACTTAAAACTAATCGCAGGCAACTCTATCTCACGCTCCTCATACCCAACCGCAGAGAATAGCAACTTCCCTTTCGGTACATGCTTACCACACCAGAAGTACCATGTTGCATTATCGTAGCCCACTTTGACGTTCTTATCCGTCACCATAGAGTCTTGGGCGACTCCATTCTCCGAGAACAAGGTCACCTTAACACTATCCACAATAATTCTCGTTGCTGCATCAAAGACGCCACCATAAAAATAATGCTCTTGTGCTGAGACTCCGAGAGAAACAAAAAATAGCACAATAAAAACAAGGGATACCTTATCGCGTGTGGTAGCTTTCACTTTCACTGTAGTTTTTATTCTGGTTATGAAGAATTTGCGAAAATAACAAAAGTATTTCCTCGTTAGATAATAAATTCAGCTGATTCAACTCTTCTACGATAGTTGGTAGTACGGATGTGCGTTATTTCGTCCGGTTCTTATATTCCTCTTTCGTTATGAGCCCTCGGTAGGCTTCTTCCGGGGTTTCGGCTTCTTTGCAGAAAACCCAGTGGAGGAGGTTCAGCCCTTTATAGACTGACGTGTAGGCTTGGAGGAACGTCCACCCTCGCTCTGCGAGGTAGTTGCCGGCTCCGACCATACTCTTAAATTTGATGTATCTGCCATCCTCATCCACGAGCTGCTGCTTCTCGCTCAGCCCTCCCCAACGGGAATAGACATTGTTGCTGCCAAAGTCGAAAAAGAATTCGAAACCTGTGGGCACGTTCTGCTCGACGGCATGAATTTCGCAATAGAATTTCTGGGATTGTGCGACGGCACTGAGGGCAATGAAACTCAAGAGAAGGGAGAACAGGATTTTCTTCATCATAGAATAATTTTTGTACAGAAGGTCAAGGGTAAAGATTTTTTCTTGGACAAAGATAAGAAAATAAATCGAAAGCGCCTCACACCGCAGTGGCTTTCTGAAAATAATACTCGCGCGTGCGTGCGCGTATACCCTACAATAGAGCGTGCAAAAATCCTTCACGCCTTCACCACTCGATCTAATCTGTTGAATAACAGGATACTGAAGGTGAAGGCAGATGTCGTTTGCCTTCACCCGTAAGTTGTCCATTTCTTGCGCGTTATGAATGATGGTGAAGGCGAAAAAAACAAAAACTTAGGTAAGTGATGCGCGTATACGTGAGGGAGGAGAGACTACTCTCTCAGAACCAGATTAAACTCTCTCAGAAGTAAATCGAACTACCTCAGAGCTAAATCAAATTACCTCAGAGGTAGTTTTTTCTACCTCTGAGGTACGTTGCACAATTCCCCATTTTTGTCTACCACCCTCGCGCGTGCATCATCGCGCGCATACACTACACGACATTCGTGTTTGTTCCTTCACATCCTTCACACACAATGCTTTGATATACAGACAGAAAGAAGCAGCGGTGAAGGTTTGAAGGATAAAAACCACACCTATAGTGGGGAATACGTGTGCGCGCGAAGCCGCCATCTCAAGGAATCATCGCAGGGTTTGGCAAGATGTTAATTTTGTGTTAAAGTAGGCTGGGAGTGGTAAGAATAGAGGTCGAGATGTCTATATATAATTAGAGCCGATAATGATTAAAGACTCCATTGCCCAAGTAGAAGGAAATAGTAAGCATTTTTCCAAGACTTCGGTTTTTTCTTCTCCTGCCTCAAAAAGCGAACCGAGAAGGCTCATCGGTAGAAAATAATTCTGTATCTTTGCTTCCCTCTGTCGAGGAGAAGTGGTCTACTTTTTCGCTCTCCTCCGTCAAGAATATCCTCAATAATCAAGTTTTTATCCCATGAGAAAATGTAGCAAAACCATAGTTCAGAGGCTGTTGTTGTCCTTTTTGTTCCTACTCTCCATCGTGATGGCGACTGCGCAAAACCGGCTTTCACCCTGCGACAAAATGGATTATGAACTCTACGCTTCGCAGCTTGCAAAGTGGTTCAACCCTTTGGCCTCGCAACAATACATTGTGGTGGATGGACAGCCGGAGAAGTATGCTCTGCAAGTCATCAAGGGAAGCCTCTTAGAGCGCCCAAAGCACGCGCTTGTGTTCAAGGATGCAACGGGAGAGTACACGATGAACAGCGACAGCGTGTGTCAAATGAAAATCTCTTCTTTGCTGCGTTTTGCCGTCCTCTCTTCGAGTCATTTTGTGCGTAAGAAAATAGGTTTTTTGAAAACCTGCTTTTTCTTCGATTTGCAAGATGGGGCACAATATGCTTTGCGGAAAGAAGAGATGCGCAAAGGGAGTTTGATTGATGTTTTGGAGCAGTCCTGCATCGCTGTAAAGGAAAATAAGCCGGAGGTCATTAGGCAACTCTTTCCTCAAATCGACTCACTGACACAGCACTTCAAGTCGTACGAACTGCCGGAAAGTTGGGAAGTCCAAGTGACCGAGGACTATATGAAGGGGCAACCGTGCATCAACTTTTCGACCCATTATGGTGGATTTAAGTTGATTTTTATAAATCCGGAAACCGATGTGACGGAACTTCGCAAAAAATATGAACGCCGGTTTCAAAAAATGGCGAAGTGGGTGTTTGTGCACTCTCATGTGCTTGATTTCAACGAGCAGGTTTATATCTGTGTAGACCTTGAGAAACCGACGGAAGAGACGCGCTATTCCTACCTCTATGAAAAGTACTACATTCACATGGCAGAGGAAGAACTCGCCGAAGAGAAATTCAGGGCGGTACTGAAAAACTATTTGGATATCCAGCCGGATTATCGCACGAGGGATCAGGCGGCAGGCGTAGCAGAGTAAGCAGCCGAAGAGAACAGAAAGCACTGCGCCCCTCGAAAGGAGATTTTCGAGGGGCGCAGATGAATTTTAGAGAGGCGAAGTGCTTACTTCTTGCCTTGGTTGGCCACAGCTTCTTGGAGCTTCTTGATCTCTTCGGGATCGCCGAGGAAGTAGTCCTTCACGAGGTTGAGGTCGTCGTCAAACTCGAAGACGTAGGGAAGTGCCGTGGGAAGGTTGAGGCTGATGATGTCTTGGTCGCTGATGCCTTTGAGGTGCTTGATGACACCGCGGAGGCTGTTGCCGTGAGCCACAACGAGGAGATCGTCTACCTTCTTGAGGGTGGGGAAAATCACAGCCGTCCAGTAGGGGAGGGTGCGGCCGATGCAGTCCTTCAGGCTTTCGGTGCGGGGCAGTTCAGCGTCGGCCACTTCAGCGTAGCGGGCTTCGTACTTGGCATTGCGTTCCTTGTCGTCTTCGGCAATGGCATCGGGAGCGATGTCGAAGCTGCGACGCCAAACAAGCACTTGCTCTTCGCCGTATTTGGCAGCGGTTTCGCTCTTGTTCAGACCTTGGAGCATACCGTAGTGCTTCTCGTTCAAGCGCCAGCTCTTCTGCACGGGAATCCAATCCTCGTTCATCACGTCCAGCACGTTGTTGAGCGTCTTGATGGCACGCTTGAGGTAGGAAGTGTAGGCCATGCCAAACTTAAATCCGGCATCTTTGAGGGTTTGACCGGCTTTGCGGGCTTCGCCCATACCTTTTTCAGTGAGGTCTACATCGGTCCAACCGGTGAAGCGGTTTTCGAGATTCCATTGGCTCTCTCCGTGACGGAGCAAAACAATTCTTTTCATGTGTAAGGGGTATTTGAATGATATGTTATTTGACGATAATCAGGTAGTAGTTTTTCTTACCTTTCTGCGCAAGGAGATATTTGCCGTCGAGGAGATCGTCGGCGGTGAGTTCACGATCGAAAGCGGTGAGTTTTTCCTTGTTCAGGCTCACACCGCCCCCTTGGGTGAGTTTGCGCATTTCGCCCTTTGAGGGGAAGCATTTTGTGGTTTCGGCCAAAAGATCTACGGCTTTGGCACCGACCACTTGGTCGCGGCTGACTTCAAACTTCTCCACACCATCGAAGACGGCGAGGAGGGTGGCTTCATCGAGTTTGAGGAGGCTTTCTTTCGTGGCTTTTCCGAAGAGGATATTGGTGGCTTCGACCGCCATTTCGTAGTCGGCACGGCCGTGTACGAGAATGGTGACCTCTTCGCCCAAACGCTTTTGGAGCAGGCGTCGGCCGGGATCTTGGCGGTGCTCCTCGATGAGGGCGTCAATTTCTTCGCACTTCAAGTCGGTAAAGATCTTGATGTAGCGTTCGGCTTCTTCATCGCCTACATTGAGCCAGAACTGATAGAAGGCATAGGGGGTGGTGCGGTGGCGATCGAGCCAAACATTGCCCTGCTCGGTTTTGCCAAACTTCTTACCGTCGGCTTTGGTGATGAGGGGACAGGTGAGGGCGAAAGCCTCGTTGTCGCTGCCGAGCTTGCGGCGGATGAGTTCCGTTCCGGTGGTGATGTTGCCCCATTGGTCGGAGCCTCCCATTTGGAGTTTGCAGCCCTTCTCTTGGTAGAGGTGGAGGAAGTCATAGCCTTGGAGCAGCTGATAGGTAAATTCGGTAAAAGACATACCTTCGGCAAATTCGCCGTTGAGACGGCGCTTCACGCTGTCCTTCGCCATCATATAATTGACGGTGATGCACTTTCCGATTTCGCGTGCAAAGTCGAGGAAGGAATAGTCCTTCATCCAGTCGTAATTGTTGACGAGTTCGGCGGCATTGGGAGCATCGCTTTCAAAGTCGAGAAAGCGCGCTAATTGGGCTTTGATGCAAGCCATGTTATGGCGCAGCGTTTCTTCGTTGAGGAGGTTGCGTTCGGCGCTTTTTCCCGATGGGTCGCCAATCATACCGGTAGCGCCGCCGATGAGGGCGAGGGGCTTATGTCCCGATTGCTGAAGGTGGCGAAGCATCATGACACCGCAAAGGTGCCCGATGTGGAGGGAGTCGGCCGTGGGATCGATGCCCACGTAGGCGGTAACTTGCTCTTTGTCAAACAATTCTTCCGTTCCCGGCATCATTTGATGGAGCATACCGCGCCATTTAAGTTCTTCTACGAAATTCATCGATTGTATTTTGTTTTTGAGTGGTTGTGAGTGATCCTATGTGCCGACTGAAATCTGTGGGCAGTTTTGCCTCGCAGGTCGACGTCCTTCAAGGCTGTTCGTCCCATAAAAGAGGAGTGCGCCTATGTGGTGCAAAAGTACGACTTATCCGTGGGGTTGCCAAGTTTTTAATCTATTTTCTCGTCTCGCGGTGTTTTTTGTTGCATTTTGTGGTTGCATCTTTCGCTGAGCGAAAAAGAATGATTACTTTTGTGTCGTACAATCTCACTCCTCCCATGACACATCAATTTGACTTTCTGGTCATCGGTTCGGGCGTGGCCGGCTTGAGCTATGCCCTGCAAGTGGCGGCCGCACGTCCCGACCGCCGCATCGCCCTCGTCTGCAAAACCACCATCGACGAGGCCAACACCGCCAAAGCCCAAGGCGGCATTTCGGCCGTCACGAATTTGGCGGTCGACAATTTTGAAAAGCACATCACCGACACCCTCATCGCCGGCGACCACATCAACGACCCCGAAGCCGTGCGCCTGGTGGTGGAGCGCGCTCCCGAAGGCATCCGCCGCCTGGTGGAGTGGGGCGTAAAGTTTGACCGTACGCCCGATGGTACTTTCGACCTCCACCGCGAGGGAGGGCATTCGGAATTTCGCATTCTGCATCATGCCGACGACACCGGCTACGAAATTCAGCGTGGACTGATAGCCGCCGTGCGTGCTGTGCCGAATATCACTTTGTTTGAGCATCATTTTGCCGTTGAAATCATCACCCAGCACCACCTCGGCATGGGGGTGACGCGCCGCACGCCCGACATCGAGTGCTACGGGGCCTACATCCTCAACGAAGCCACGGGCAAAATCGACACCTTCCTCTCGCGGGTTACGATTTTGGCCACCGGAGGTTGCGGTGCGGTCTATTCCACCACGAGCAACCCCAACATCGCCACCGGCGACGGCATCGCCATGGCCTACCGCGCCAAAGCCACGGTGCAAGATATGGAGTTTGTGCAGTTTCACCCCACGGTACTTTACAATCCTGCCGAAACACACCCCGCCTATCTTATCACGGAAGCGATGCGCGGCTACGGGGGTATCCTGCGCCTTCCCACTGGCGAAGAGTTTATGCAGAAATATGACGAACGCCTGTCGCTCGCTCCGCGCGACATCGTGGCACGTGCCATTGATGCCGAAATGAAGCGCGGCGGGCTCGACCACGTCTGCCTCGATGTCACCCACAAAGATCCCGAAGAGACGCGCCGCCATTTTCCCAACATCTATGCCAAATGCCGCTCCATCGGCATCGACATCACCCGCGACTACATCCCTGTAGCGCCCGCAGCCCACTATCTCTGCGGCGGTATCAAGGTCGACCTCAACGGCTGTTCGAGCATCCATCGCCTTTATGCCTTGGGCGAATGTTCCTGCACGGGGCTGCACGGGGGAAACCGCTTGGCTTCCAATAGTTTGATTGAAGCCGTGGTCTATGCCGAAACCGCCGCGCAACACTCCTTGCAGCACCTCGACGACTACACCTTCCACAACGACATCCCCGAATGGAACGACGAGGGGACGCTCTCCAACGAAGAGCGGGTGCTCATCACGCAGGCGGCGCGCGAAGTGGGGCAGTGTATGTCGGCCTACGTGGGTATCGTGCGCTCCGATTTGCGCCTTCATCGCGCCTGGGAGCGGCTCGATCTCCTCTACGAAGAGACCGAGGAACTCTTTAAGCGCGTCACGGCCACGACCGAACTGTGCCAATTGCGCAACATGATCAACGTGGGCTACCTCATCACGCGCCAAGCCCTGGAGCGCAAGGAGAGTTGCGGCCTGCACTACACCATCGACTATCCTCACAAAACCATCTAAACCCCGGCGCTGCGCTCTGTTTATGCTTCAACGATGGCTTTTCTTTCTTCTGCTGCCTCTTCTGCTGGCGGCTTGTGAGCGGCATCACCCGTCGGTGCCGCGGCCCGCACCTTCGGTCTACTTCTGGCGCACCACACTCTCCCTTGATGGGTGTGAGCGCGACTTTCTCCGCCACTATCGCGTGAAGAAAATGTACGTGCGCTTCTTTGACGTGGCCCTCGATGCCGATGCGCGGCCCATGCCCGTGGCCACGCTGCAATTTGCACAGTCTCTTCCCGATGGACTGGAAGTGGTGCCGGTGGTGTTCATCACCGAGCCGTGCCTGCGTCATGCTCCCAAGGATTTTGCCACGAAGGTGGCCAAACGCGTTCTGCAAATGGTCGAAACCCACGGTGTGCGTGGTGTGCGCGAGATACAGATAGACTGCGACTGGACGGGGCGCTCCCAAGCGGCCTATTTCGACTTCTTGGAAAAGATGCGCGAACATCTGCGCGAGAGTGGCGTCGGCCTCTCGGCCACCATCCGTCTGCACCAACTCTCGATGACGCCCCCGCCGGTGGACTATGGCGTGCTGATGCTCTACAACACCGCCGACCCAACCCACCCCACCGGCCGCAACCCCATCCTCGACCACCGCGATGTGCGCCCCTACGAGCGCTACCTCTCGACCTACGACCTGCCACTCTGTGCGGCTTATCCCGACTTTCGGTGGAATCGTCTGGTGGGAGAAGGTCGGTTTAAGGGTTTTCTTTATGACGCCAACCTTAGTGACTCGACCCTCTTCCTACCGCTGAACGACCGCACCTACCTCGTGCGCCAAAGCCGCTATGTGAGTACTTATGTTGGTAGCACTGCTCAGAGTGATGTTCATCTTCATGTAGGTGATACGATATTTGTGCACGAAAGCGAACCACAGGAGATTTTCGCCGTCAAAGCCCGCTTGTCGCGTCTGCGGCCCGAGCTCCACCGGCAGGTCATCCTCTATCCGCTCGACCGCCGCAACATCGTGCGCCACAAGCCCGCAAACTACCGGCACATTTTTCACCCCTAAGTCTGTTCTGGCATGAAAGTCGTCCGCCCTTTACTTTTGCTCCTCCTCACGCTGTGGAGCGCTCTGCCCGCTTCGTCGTGCATTTTCGAAATCACCCACAATTACTACCTCTATCGCATCCTCCCCGATGCCGGGGAAGAGCCCACCTTTTTGGAGCAGACGGTCGAAGACTGGGCTCGGTACGTGGACCGTCCGACCGACGACATCCGCTACCAGCTCTTCGATTTCGACCGCATCGACTTTGCCCAATGGGACACCACGAGCCATCCCCTTATTGCAGCCGTGCGCCGAAAGCACGACACCGAACGGCTGGACTACCTCAAAAATCTTGCCCTCTATCAGCACTCCATCGCCACGCTCCACCCTCAGAGCTGGGACTATCCCACGGCCGAAGCCCTGACCCAGGCCCGCACGCAACTGGCGCAGGTGGGCATTGCCGCACGGGGCTATCGGGGGCGCACCCTGGCCGCACAATATGCCCTCTTGCAGGCACGCTGTGCTTTCGAGGAAAAACGCTATCAGGACGTGGTCGACCTCTGGAAGACCACCGGAAAGTCGCTCCCCGACTCGCCTTACAAAGCCTGGATGCGCAACCTCTATGCCGGCGCACTCCTCCGCACGGGACATCGTGCCGAGGCTGTGGACATATATGCCGAACAGGGCGACCTGCAGAGTTTGCGCTGGGCGGTGCGCGACGAGCGCAATTTGGCCGGCATCCGCCGCATCTACGCCGAAAACCCCAACTCGCCGCTCCTCCCCTATCTCGTGCAGGACTTCGTGAACAATGCGCAGGAGACGCTCGACCAAATCCGTGAGAGTGGGGCGGAGGTTCAAGACGAGCCCGATGGTTGGATGCGTGCCATCGGCCGCCGCGTGGTGGGCTACACCGAGGCCGACGACTTTGTCCGATGGGCGCAGAAGGTGGTCGGCGAGAAGCGCACCCGCGTGCCGTCCATGTGGCTGTCGGCAGCGGCCCTGCTCAGCGCCTACCACAAGGACTACACCACCGCGCTTGCCCTCATCGAGGCCGCACAGCAAGCCGACGGCACCACGCTGATGCAAAGCAACGCCCGCGCCCTGAGGCTCTACATCGTGCTGAGGAGCACCGAGGGTGTGCTCGCCGCGGCTTCTACCGAAGTCGACGAAGTCAAATGGCTCACCGAGATGGCCAATCGGGATGAACACATGGCGCGTGTGAAAGACCGCATCGTCTACGAAATCCTCTATCCCAAATTCAAGCAACAGGGCTTGCACAACGCTGCCGTTGCTGTGCTCGGGTGGAACAGCGACATCAAATATCGTGTAGAGGACACCGAAGAGGAACAATTTGCCTACTCCTACTCCAACGACTACACACAGCAACTCGATTCTCTATCGGCCGACCAAACGGTGGACTATGTGCGCTACCTCAACGCCAAGCCCACGAGCCGATTTGAAGCCTTGGTGCTCGACTCGCTCTGCCGCGATCGAGACTATTTCAACGACCTCATCGGCACGCATCTGCTTCGTGAAGGCCGTTTTGCCGAAGCCATTCCTCACTTTGAGCCGATTTCGCTCGCTTTCCTCAATCGGCAGAACATCGCCTACTATGCTGCGCGCCGCTCTTACAAGGTGGAAAGGTGGCTCAAACGTCAGCCTCTGCGCGACGACTACTACGGCGGCGAACCAACGCCTACCTCCTTGCAGCGCAATGTCAAACTCGATTTCTGCCGCGAGATGGTGCAACTTGAAGCCGACTTCAAAGCGCAACCTGCCGGCGAAGCGCGCTGCGCCACAGCCTACCGCCTCGCCTCCGCACTCTACCAATCCTCCTGCCACGGCGACTGCTGGTTTCTCAGTCACTACGGCAAAAGTGCGGCCGAACCAACGCCCATCGGGGCGGTCGACCTGGCCGACCTCGCACTCCACTATCTCAAAGCGGCACGCACCACGACCGACCCGGATTTACGCGTGAAGGTGCTCTATGCCGAGGCGTTCATCCCCCTTGACCCGATGTGCGTCGCAGAATACAACGAAAACTACGACCTCATCTGGCAGTGGAAACCGCAATCGAGGCAGTTCAAAGCGATGCTCGACCTCTACCGCTGGAAGCGCACGCACAAAGTCCTGCCCCATTACGTGACCTATTGCGACGTCCTCACCGACTTCGGCCGACAATTTGGAAAAAAGGGTAAGAACTCCTCCAAAGGCAAAATGCCGTCTGCGGCCGACAACCTGTTTGACTGACGCGGACCACCGCTTCCTCCCGTCTCAGCTCCTGCACCACCATTTCGGTGGGTGCAGGAGCTTTTTTTTGTGGAGGCCCCTTGTGGAGCATCGAGGCTGCCGGAAGGAGCTTGCCCCTCTCCTTTTCAAAGTGGGCTGAGCGGCGCGCAAAGTTGATTTCCTTTGATGTATTCTATAAACCAAGGTTTGGTTTATGTAATTCAAGGTTTGGTTTGTGTAATTCAAAGCTTGGTTTATATAAACCAAAGCTTGGTTTATAGTTTGGGCGGTGCTTACGTAACTTTTCTTCTGAGGAAAATGACTTTTTCCGAAGATGAGAGGAACTTCGTTTCGGGGTGGATACAAAAAAACGACATTCCCATCGACCACGCTCGGAGCGTGAACGATGGGAATGTCGGTCAAAGGCCGTGGCGAAGGGTCACCACGTGGAGTAGGGGCAGCGGGTGAGCGCTGCGTTGTAGTAGCGGCGGTCGCCGGTGACTTCCTGTCCCAACCAGTCGGGGCGGTCGAAAGGCTCGTCGGGGTGTTGCAATTCCACTTCGGCCACCACAAGGCCCTCGTTGTCGCCGTGAAATTCGTCGACCTCAAAGATGTGTGCTCCCACGGGGACGAGCCAGCGCACCTTGTCGATGACGGGCGTTTCGGAGAGGTGGAGCAGGTCGCGCGCCTCGGCGGCACTGATTTCGTGCTCAAACTCGTAGCGCGAGAGACCGCCGTCGGCCGATGGCCCTTTGATGGTGAGAAATCCGCGGTCGTCGCGCAGCCGTACGCGCACCGTGCGCCCGGGCTGTGCACAGATGTAGCCCTGACAGATGTGGGCATGGGCGGTGGCTTGCGACTTGTAGTCGCCGCGCACCAAGAATTTGCGTTCGATTTCGAGAGGCATAGGGGATTAGAGCACGGTGTAGGCGATGATGGCGAGCACCATGAAAAAGACCAAAACGGCAATGATGGACACGATGACGCGGCGTCCTTGTTCGGCCTCACGGGCCGCGCGCCGCTGCTTGCGGAGGGGGATGATTTTGCGTTTCATGGCAGTATGGATTAGGGAGTTATGGTGCTGGGGAAGGATGGAGGAGGGCGGCGGCTTACTCCTCCTCGTTGCCGGAAAACTCCATGAGGTAGGCCTTGATGAAGCCGTCGAGCTTGCCGTCCATCACGCCGTTCACGTCCGAAGTCTGGAAGTTAGTGCGGTGGTCCTTGACGCGGCGGTCGTCGAAGACGTAGGAGCGGATTTGCGAGCCCCATTCGATTTTCTTCTTGCCGGCCTCAATCTTGGCTTGAGCGGCTTTGCGCTTTTGAAGGGCGCGGTCGTAGAGTTGGGAGCGGAGCAGGCGCATGGCGTTTTCGCGGTTTTCGAGCTGTTTGCGGCTCTCGGTGTTTTCGATGAGGATTTCTTCCTCCTCGCCCGTGTCGGGATCTTTGTATTGGTAGCGCAGGCGCACACCCGTCTCCACTTTGTTGACGTTCTGACCGCCGGCACCGCCCGAACGGAAGGTGTCCCAGCTCACGCAGGCGGGATCGACGTAGACTTCGATGGAGTCGTCGACGAGCGGGGTGACGAACACCGAGGCAAACGAGGTCATGCGCTTCCCCTGCGCGTTGTAGGGGCTGACGCGCACCAGACGGTGCACACCGTTTTCGCTCTTCAAGTAGCCGTAGGCCATGTCGCCCTCTATCTCCATCGTCACGGTTTTGATGCCCGCTTCGTCGCCGTCTTGCAGGTTGCAGATGGTGGTCTTGTAGCCATTGGCCTCGGCATAGCGCAGGTACATACGCATGAGCATAGAGGCCCAGTCTTGCGCCTCTGTGCCGCCGGCACCGGAGTTGATTTTCAGCACGCAGGCCATGGCGTCTTCTTCCTGGCGGAGCATATTTTTGAGTTCGAGGGCTTCGAGGGCGTAAATCACTTTAGTATAGGCCGCGTCGACTTCCTCCTCGCTCACCATCTCGTCCTTGTAGAACTCAAAGGCGAGTTGCAACTCTTCGGCCAGCGACTTCACTTCCTTGTAGCCTACAATCCACTTTTCGATGCCCTTGACGAGCTTCATTTGCTCTTCGGCCCGCTCGCGGTCGTCCCAGAAAGCGGGGTCTTGCGTGCGGAGTTGCTCTTCTTCGTATTGCATCTGCTTGGCGTCGATGTCAAGGTATCGGTGGAGTTGCGCCACGCGGTCGTGGACGGCTTTGAGTTGTTCGGCTGTAATCATTGTCTGTAATTTCTTTTCGTCTACAAAGGTACGAGAAAACTGTGGCTTTACAAAAAGAAACCCTGAAAAACGCATTTTGGAAGGCTGAGAAGCGCCCTTTAGCCCATCCTCACGCCGGCTTGGTGCCCGGCGAACGTCCGAAATGTTCTTTGAAGCACTTCGAGAAATAGGAGGGGGAGGAGAAGCCCACCTCGTAGCTCACCTCGGCGATGGTGCGGCCGCCCTGTCGGAGCATGAGGTCGGCACGGCGGAGGCGCGTGGTGCGGATGAGCTCCACGGGACTGTTGCCGGTGAGGGCTTTGAGTTTGCGGTAGAGCTGCACGCGGCTCATGCCCATTTCGGCTGCAATGGTTTCGACGTTGAGATCGGGGTCGGCCATGTGCTGCTGCACCTTGTCGCGGAAGGCGCGGACAAAAGCTTCGTCGGCATCGGCAGGCTTGGGCGGCAGGTTGTCTTCACCGGAGAACACCAGTTTGAGGCGTTGGCGGTTGCTGAGGAGGTTTTGCACGCGGGCCAGCAACACCTTGCTGCTGAAAGGTTTGAGCAAATAGGCATCGGCGCCGCAGTCGTAGGCTTCGAGGCGGTGCTGGGCGTGGGCGGTGAGGAGGAGGATGGGGATGTGCCCCACGATGGCATCGGCTTTGAGGCGGCGGCACAGGTCGATGCCGCTCATGCCCGGCATCGAAACGTCGGCAATAATGGCATCGGGCACTCGGGCCAGTGCCTTCGATAGTCCCTCTTCCCCATCGACCGCTGTGAGGATGTCGTAGTGAGGCACGAGGAGCGACTGCACATATTCCCGCACCTCCTCGTTGTCGTCCACGATGAGCACAAGGGGACGCTCTTCGGGGGGCGTGGGATTGGTGAGACGGTCAGTCTCAGGCGAAAGCGTAGGAGACGTGCCCTCGTCCGGCTCCAAAAAGTCGGGTTCGGGACGATGGTCGGAGGCTTCGGCGGGCGGTGTGGTTTCGGCCTTGTTGTCGGCCTCCGAGTCTCCTTCCTGCCGGCAGGGGAGGACGATGCAGAAGCGTGCGCCTTCGCCCTCGCGGCTCTCCACCGAAACGCTGCCGCCTTGGAGTTCGGCAAAAGCCTTGACAATGGCCAGTCCGATGCCGGTGCCTTTGCCGTCGTGGGCGTTGATTTGGTAGAAGCGGTCGAACACGTGCGACAAGCGTGACTTGGCGATGCCCACTCCCGTGTCGGCCACCACGATGCGCACCTGCCCATCTTCGAGAGTGGCGCGCACACTGATGGTGCCTCCGCGCGGGGTGAACTTGATGGCGTTGGAGAGGAGGTTGTTGAGCATCTGTTCCGTCTTTTCGGCATCGGCGCGCATGGGTAGCGCATCGGGCAGGTCGAGGTGGAGCAACAGGCCGCGGCGCTCAAAGGCGGGCATGAAGCCATTCACCCACTCCTGCAACTGCTCGCGCAGGTCAAACTCCGTGAGCACGAGCTGCATCTTGCCATTCTGCACCTTGCGCAAATCGAGGATTTCCGTGACGAGCCGCAACAACACACGCACGTTGCGTCGCGCTAGTTGGAGGAGCGAGCGCTGCTGGTCGTCGAGAGGCGTGTCGTCGAGCAGGCGGTCGATAGGGTCGATGATGAGCGTGAGGGGTGTGCGAAACTCGTGGCTCAGGTTGGTGAAAAACTGCAATCGGGCTTGTGTCGCTGCTTCCACGAGACGGTGCTTCATCGAAATGTAGCGGTACAGCCCGAAGAGTACGCCCAAAATCAAGAGGAAGATGATGACGATGAACGCGAGGTAGACCTTCTGGTGCTGATACTGCGTGAAATAGGTGTCCACCCGACCGCGCAGCACGGCGAGCTTTGCACTTTGCTGCCGGAGCTCTTCGTCCTGCATGAGAAGGAGGGACGCGTTCTCCTTCGTCACGAGGGCCGACTTCAAGTAGTTGTCGCGGGCGTAGGGCTTGCCCTCCAAGATGTTCATGGCGAGTCGCACCACCAAGTCGCCGCGAGTGGGATAGATGTAGGAAGCGCGCAGTCCGCCGTCGCGCACCTGCTCCAGTCCGCCGCCCGCCACGGGGAGCGCGTCGATGCCCATATAGATGATGTCGTGCCCGCGTCCGGCCGCCTCCACTGCCTTGCGTGCTCCGACGGCCATGCGGTCGTTCTGTCCCACCACGGCGTCAAAGTCGGGCAGTGTGGCGAGCAGTTTGGTCATCTGCGCCTGCGCCGCCCCTTCCAGCCAGTCGGCGTGGCAGCGCCCCACCACCTTCACCTCGGGATAGGCTTTGAGCGCCTCCATCATGCCGCGATGGCGTTCGATGGCGGGCGACGACCCTTTCAGCCCCATCACCTCCACCACCTTGCCGCGCCCGCCGAGTTGCAGCGCTAGATAGCGCCCCATGGTGCGCCCGATTTCGTAGTTGTCAGCGCCGATGAAGGCGGTGTACTTCTTTGAGTCGGTCTTGCGGTCGAAGAGGATGACGGGGATTTTGGCCGCATAGGCGCGTTCGATGGCGGGCGAAATGGTGTGCAACTGGTTGGGCGAGACGATGAGCAAATCGACCTTCTGGGCGATGAACTCATCGATTTGCGCAATCTGCCGCCGATCGTTGTCGTTGGCCGATGCGATGTGCAGGGTGAGGTTGTTGTGGTAGTACTCCCCCATCCGCAGTTCTTCGTTGAGCTTGTCGCGCCAGATGTCTTCGGAGCATTGTGAGACGCCCACCACGTAGTGCCGCTCCTCTCGAGCGCAGGAGAGGCAAAGGAGGGAAAACAGAAGGAGTAAGGCGAAGGGTAATGCGAAGTGTCTCATAACACAGATTTTGACCCGGCAAAACTACAAAAAAATGTTGATCGCACCAAGCCGATGCTTTAATTCTTGAAAAATCGCCCCATATGCAGCCCAGTTTTGAAGTTGCACCAATCATCAGCTTAATGAAAAGGAGCGGTGATGAAAGTCCGCACGCCTCGGAAAAACGGCCGATGGACGAAAAAATGGAGAAAAGCGCACACGTGTTCTAAAAAAAACGTAACTTTGCACGAGCGAAAGTGCCGACCCACGCTCCTGAGGGCGCGGACTTTCGCAGCAACGACAACTTCTATCCCCAACAACTTCTCATTTCAATGAAACGCACACTTCTCTCTCTGACTCTTGTGCTCCTCGGCGCGCTCGGCGCATGGGCGCAAACGACCGCTAAGTACGTGTTCTACTTCATCGGCGACGGCATGGGCGTCAACCAAGTGAACTGCACCGAAACTTACCTTGGCGCGCTCGAAGGGCGCATCGGCATCCGCCCGTTGCTCTTCGCGAGTTTTCCCAACGTGGCGCTGGTCAACACCCAAAGCTACACCAACGGCATCACCGACTCTGCCGCCGGCGGAACGGCCCTCTCCACCGGCCGCAAGACCTACAACCAGTGCGTCGGTCTGATGCCCGACAGCATCACCCCCATCAACTCCATTGCCGTTTGGGCGAAAAATGCCGGTGCGGCCGTGGGCATCGCCACGAGCGTGAGCGTCGACCACGCCACCCCCGCCTGTTTCTACGCCCACCAAAAGCACCGCAAGATGTATGCGGAAATCGGACGCGAACTGGCCGCTTCCAACTTCGACTTCTTCGCCGGGAGCGACTTCCTCAAGCCGTCACCCGCCACGCCCGGTGCCCCCGATACCTACCAACTCTGTCGCAATGCCGGGTTCACCATTGCTCACGGCTACAAGGATTTTCAAAAACTCCAGCGCAAGGCCGACCGCATGATTCTCCTCCAAAGCGAAGCCGCCAACCGCCGCGACAATGCGAGCCTTCCCTATGCCATCGACCGCAAAAAGGGCGACCTCACTTTAGCCGAAATCACCCGCGCTGCCATCACTTTTCTGCAAAAGAAAAATCCCGACCGCTTCTTCTGCATGATTGAGGGCGGAAAGATCGACTGGGCGAGCCACACCAACGACCCCGCGGCCATGGTGCGCGAAGTCATCGACACCGATGAGGCCATCCGCGTGGCTTATGAATTTTACGAGCAGCACCCCGACGAGACGCTCATCCTCATCACCGCCGACCACGAAACCGGCGGCCTCGGCCTCGGCACGGGCGACTACACCCTCCACACCCGCAACCTCAGTCTGCAACGCATGAGCAGCTACGAGTACAGCACCCACCTCAAGCAGCTCCGCAAGGAAAAAGGAAAAGACTTCACCTGGGAACTGGTGCGCCGCGATTTGGAGGAAAACTTTGGTTTTTGGAAGCACATCAAGATTACCCAAAAGGAAGAAAAAGCCCTCCGCGATGCCTACCAAGCCATGGTGGACGGCACGGACAAGGCGGCCGAAAGCCTCTATGCCTCTGAATGTATGCTCGCAGCCCGCGCCAAAGAGTGCATGAGCGCCCACGCTCACATCGGCTGGACCACGGGCGGCCACACCAACGGCTACGTTCCCGTCTTTGCCGTCGGTGCCGGTGCCGAAGCCTTCCGCGGCCGCATCGACAACACCGAAATCCCTAAGACGATTGCCAAGATTGCGCGATATGAGATGCAGTGACTTCATCGTTCTGTCATCTCCTTACCCAAATTTTTCGACGCATCCGTCTTGACGCTCATGGCGGTGCCTCAACAGCAACTCCCCACCACATCGGCCGATGTGGTGGGGAGTTTTTCTGTCGGGGAAGAATCCCTTATGGAGGATGGCTGTTTGGTGTCAATCAGACGACCTCAAAACTCATCATTGGCATAGAGGAAATCGAAGTAAGCGAGTTTGTAGTCGAAAATCTCGCCCGGAGCAAAGAAGCGGCGGAGTTCCACGGCGGCCGTCTCGGGGCTGTCACTGGCGTGGACAATGTTCTCTTGGAACGACATACTGTAGTCGCCGCGGATGGTGCCGGCCGGGGCTTTACGTCCTGTGGTTGGGCCCACGATGGTGCGCACGGCTTCGATGGCATCCACGCCTTCGAGCGCCAGCGCCACAACGGGCGCGGTCATCATGCTGTCTTTCACGCGCTGGAAGAAGGGCTTTTCGGAGAGATGGGCATAGTGCTCGGAGAGGAGGGCATCGGTGAGCTGCATCATCTTCATGCCGCACACGCGCAGTCCTTTCTTTTCGAAGCGGTTGAGAACTTCGCCCATGATGCCGCGTTGCACGGCGCAGGGCTTGAGGAGTACGAGGGTCTTTTCGAGTGCCATAGTATTATGGTATTTTAGAGATGAATAATGCGAGAATACAAACGCAAATATAGGGAGAAAGTGGAAACTGAACAAATGTTTTTCTCCTTTTCTCCCTGCCTATCCCAAAAGAAAGCGCTAACTTTGCTTCGCCCGGGCCGAAAGCCCCTTCTTTTTTTGCTTAAACTCCAAACCTTGATATGAAAAAAATCGTGATTGCCATCGATGGCCACAGTTCTTGTGGCAAGAGCACGATGGCTAAACAGCTGGCGCGCGAAGTGGGCTATATCTACGTCGACAGCGGTGCGATGTACCGTGCTGTCACCCTCTATGCGCAGCGCCACCACCTCTTTCTGCCCGACGACAGCGTCGATGCCGAAGGGCTGCACCGCGAGATGCCCAACATCCGCGTGAATTTCCGCCTCGATCCGGCGACAAACCTCCCCCTCACCTACCTCGGCGAGGAATGCGTGGAGGAAGCCATCCGCTCCATCGAGGTGAGCCGTCAGGTGAGTCCGGTGGCCGCGCTGCCTTTTGTGCGTGAAGCCATGACGCAGCTCCAGCAGCAGATGGGCGAAACCAAAGGCATCGTGATGGACGGCCGCGACATCGGCACGGCGGTGTTCCCCGACGCCGAACTCAAAATCTTCGTCACCGCTTCGGCCGAAGTGCGTGCCCGGCGTCGCTACGACGAGCTCCAGGCCAAGGGGATGCCGGCGTCCTACGACGACATTCTGCGCAACGTCCAAGAGCGCGATTACATCGATACCCATCGCGCGCTCAACCCGCTGCGCCAAGCCGACGATGCCCTCGTGCTTGACAACTCACACCTTACGCGCGAAGAGCAAAGTCAATGGCTTCTCGAACGCTTCCACGAGGCCGTGCAGTGACCCTCTTTCTGACACAACCTGAGGATGAGGCAGCAAAAAAAACTACCGGCGAAGCACTTTCGTTTCAGCAAGAATTGTTAACTTTGCGGTAGTTCTCGGCCACCGCCTTCCATAAGAACAAACATTTACCCCTCATAATCATCATGAAACCCACTCTCTTTCTCCTCGCTGCAGGAATGGGAAGCCGTTACGGCGGCCTCAAGCAGCTCGACACCCTCGGCCCTCAGGGGCAAACCATCATGGACTATTCCATCTACGATGCCATCCATGCCGGTTTCGGCAAGCTCGTTTTCGTCATCCGTAAGGATTTCGAAGAAGACTTCCGCAACATCGTGCTCACCAAATATCAAGACAAAATCCCTTGCGAACTCGTGTTCCAGTCGCTCGATGCGCTCCCCGAAGGCTTCACCTGCCCGGCCGACCGCCAAAAGCCTTGGGGCACCAACCACGCTGTGATGATGGGCGCCGGTGTCATCAAAGAGCCTTTTGCCGTGCTCAACTGCGACGACTTCTACGACCGCGACTCCTTCCGCGTGATGGGCAAGTTCCTCTCCGAGCTTCCCGAAGGCAGCACCGGCCGCTACGCCATGGTGGGTTTCCGTGTGGGCAATACCCTCTCTGAGAGTGGCACCGTGAGCCGCGGTGTGTGTGAAATGAACGCCGACCACCTCCTCACCTCCGTGGTGGAACGCACCAAGATTGAGCGTCACAACGGACAGGTAGAGTTTCTCGACGAAAACGACAAGTGGGTGGGCATCCCCGACACCACCCCCGTCTCGATGAACTTCTGGGGCTTCACTCCTGACTATTTTGCCCACTCCGAAGCTTTCTTCAAGACGTTCCTCTCCGACCCGAAGAACATGGAAAACTTGAAGAGCGAGTTTTTCATTCCCCTTATGGTCGACCACCTCATCCGCAACGGCCAAGCGACCTGTGAAGTGCTCGATACCACCTCTAAGTGGTTCGGTGTCACCTATCCCGAGGACCGTCCCGAAGTCGTGGAAAAGTTTGCTCGTCTCGGGGCCGAAGGTGTCTATCCCGAAAAGATGTTTTAAGTAAGGCCGCAGGTCGGTGTTCAGTGCGCCACCTCCGCCTTTTCCTCCTCCAATAGTAACAGCCCGATGGTGCACCTCTTGCACCATCGGGCTGTTGCTGTATTGAGTAGAGAAAGGACGTTGCTGTCTTGATGAGGGAAGGAAAACAAACTTTCGTCCCCACATGGCTGGTTTACCAGTACTTTGCGACCTACTGCGGCTATTCGGTTTTGCCCTCTTGAGGAACAGTCTCCTCTGCCGTGGGTGGGACGAGGTAGCGCCGATAGTAGTCGATGAGGATGGTGGTGAGCGGCAATCCCACCACCAGGCCGAGGATGCCGCCTATGAACCCCCACACCGAGAGGGAGAGGAGGATGATGGCCGGTCGCAACCCCATGATGCCGCCCATGATGCGCGGGGTGATGAACACGTCCTGGATGATTTGCACCACCACATAGACCACCAGCACCAGCAGCATGAGCATCCAGAACGAACGGCCCGTCTCCGCCATTTGGAGCAGTGCGAGCAACGCAGCGGGCAGGAAGCCCACCACCTGAACGTAAGGCACAAAACTAATCAACCCCACGAAACAGCCCATCCCAATGGGCATCGGCAGTCCGATAATCCAAAAACCGAGGGAGAACATCATGCAATTCCACAGCGCGATGAGGGCCTGACCTCGAAAGTAGCCGCGCATGTGGTGGGCAATGTCGTGTGCCAGTTCGCTGAGGAAGTGACGGCTGCGTTGCGGCATATAGGCCAACCAGCCGGTGGAGAAACGCTCGTAGTCGATGAGCAGAAAGAGGAGGTAGAGCACACTGAAAAACACTGAGGTCAAGCCCATCACCACATCGACCGTGGAGAGAAACACCCCCCAGACGTGCGGCAGCGCATTGCGCAGCGCTGAGATCAGTTTGCCTTCGCGCAGCATCTCCTCCAAGCGCAGTGCCGCCACGCCTTCTTCCACATAGTGTCGCAGCCATTCGGGCAGCTGGAGCGTTTTGGCATCGCTTTGCAGGTAGCGCAACGTGGCGTCTTTGATGTGCGTGAGCCCGTCGATGACCATCGGCATCGCCCACCACGCCAGCAGCACCATCACCGCAACCGCCAGCGAGAGGGTGACGCCCACCGACAAAGCGCGCGAACGCAGACGGCAGGTGTACTGAAAGAAGTGGACCACAGGGATGAGTATCCATGCCAAAGCCCATGCCGCCAGAAAGGGGATGAGCACCGGACTCAGCCAGCGCAGCGCCGCAATGAGCACGGCGGCACCGGCCAAAAAGAGCAGACCGCGCACGAAGCGGTCGAAAGTAATCGGGGTTGAGAGAAAGGACATAATTAGATCTTCAAAATTAATCGTAACCATCTTCTGCGTAGGGAGTCCTCTACTCTGACACCATCTTTGTTTCCCTGCTCCGCCATCTCGCCTTTGTTCATCCCTCGTGTAGCTCGCTACACTCCTTCTTGACAAAGACGACTTGACGAAAAATGGGAACAAATATAGTATCCATTAATTTTGAACACCTACTTAAGTAGAAGGGTTTGAAGCGCTGCAAAGTTACGCTTTTTCGATTATCTCTACATGAATTTTGTCAATTTTATTTGTTGCAATAGGAAGAAAGGCTTACTTTTGCAGATATAATCGGGCGGAACAGACACGACCACAACCCCTTTTTCACCCTCAATCTCAACGCCATGCTCTACCTCGTCCCCACGCCCGTCGGCAATCTGGAAGACATCACCCTCCGTGCCCTCCGCATCCTCCGAGAGGTCGATGTCGTACTGGCCGAAGACACCCGGACGAGCGGACAACTCCTCAAACACTACGACATCGCGGCGCGCTTGGTGAGCCACCACAAGTTCAACGAGCACCAGACGGCCGAATCCTTTGCCGCACGTCTCGCTGCCGGCGAAACGATGGCCCTCATCAGCGATGCCGGCACACCCGCCATCTCCGACCCCGGATTCATGCTCGTCCGTGCTGCCGTGGCGCGTGGCGTCGAGGTGCAGTGCCTGCCCGGTGCCACCGCTTTCGTTCCGGCTCTCGTGGTGAGCGGACTGCCCTGCGAACGCTTCTGCTTTGAGGGGTTTCTGCCGCAGAAGAAGGGCCGATTGTCGCGCCTCGAAGCCCTTCGCACCGAACCGCGTACGATGATTTTCTACGAAAGTCCCCACCGCATGGTCAAAGCGCTTGAACAGATGGCCGAAGTCTTCGGACCTGACCGCCGCTGCTCTGCCTGCCGTGAGATTTCCAAACTCCACGAAGAGAGCGTTCGCGGCACACTGACCGAAGTGCTCCACCACTTTCAATCCATCGAACCGCGCGGCGAATTTGTCCTCATCGTCGAAGGGGCAGCGGAAGATACCGAACTGCCCACCACGATGAAAAAAACGAACCACGCAGCGGTAGACCCCATCACAGGACAACCGCTTGACGCACCACTCCCGGCCCTCATCGATAAGGCGCAGCAACGGCGCAGCAAGAAGCACCGATAAGTCTCGATAAGCCTTGATGAGATCAGCCACTTTCAACTTTATTGCTACTTCTCAAAAAAAACAGACGTTATGAAGAAAATCGCATTTCTCCTCATCGCCGCCGTAGGCATGGGCTTGATTTCCTCCTGCGAAACCAAGAAAGAAAAAGAAAACGCCGTCGAAATCACCACGGCCGACTCGCTCCAACAAATCCTCAGCCAGAAAGAAGGCGAACTGAGCGACATGGTGTCGACCCTCAATGAAATCCAAGACGGATTCCGCAAAATCAACGAAGCCCAAGGTCGCATCAGCGTGGAGCGCCAGAAGGGCGAACAAAACCAGAAGGCCGCCATCATCGAAGATATGCAGGTCATCCAGCACACCATGCGCCTCAATCAAGAACTGATTGCCAACCTGCGCCAACAGGTCAAGGAGTCGAAATCGAGCAACTCTGCCCTCCGCAAGACGATGGAAGCCACCATCGCCTCCCTCACCGCCCAGCTCGATGACCTCACCAAGCAGATGGAGACCCTTCGCGCACAACTCGCCGAAAAGGACATCAAGATTGCCGAACAGGGCGAGCAAATCACCAACCTCAAAGGCAACGTCAACGAACTGGCCGTACAGAACGAGACCAAGGCGCGCACCGTGGCTTCGCAAGACAAAGAACTCAACACGGCCTACTACGTGTTTGGCACCAAGCGCGAACTCAAAGACCAGAACATCCTCTCTCATGGCGAGGTGTTGCAGAATGGCAACTTCAACAAGGACTACTTCACCAAAATCGACATTCGCGTCGACAAGGTCATCCACCTCTACTCCAAGAGCGCACGCCTGATGACCACTCACCCCTCCGACAGCTATTCGCTCGACAAGGATGCCAAAGGGCAGTACACCCTCCGCATCACCGACCCCACCCGCTTCTGGAGCGTGAGCAAATATCTGGTCATCACGGTCAAGTAAGCCCCTTCAATTACTGACAAAAACTATGTTGCGAGTCCCATTCCTCCACCTTGGGGGGAGTGGGACTTTTGCAAAGCAAAGCCTCCCTCACGCGGAGCATGAAGAGGGGCTTGCTTCCCACCCCAAAATCATTCCCTATGCACAAATCTCTCCTTCTCCTCACACTGGCCGCCCTGATCGGCCTGACGAGTTGCGGTTCTTACGACAGTTTCAGCCGCACCACCACGGGCATGTCGCTCGGCGCCATGTTTGGTTCCACCATCGGCAGCATCGTGGGTGGCTATCGTGGTGCCGATGCCGGTACACTCATCGGTGGCGCTGTGGGCGGTGTGGTGGGGGCCGCCAGTGCCGAAGCCGCTGCCAACCGCCGACGCGAAGCGGCCGAAAACTCGTATCGCTCCGCACAGCCGATCGAACCCTCCTACGGCCGCTATGACGAAACGAGGAACTATTCTGCCACGGCCGGACAACTCTCCATCGAAAACATCGTCTTTGCCGATGCCAACAACAACCACGTCCTGGAGTCAGGCGAACGGGCCTACATCACCTGCGACATCTACAATCGCGGCACGCAAGCCGTGCTCAATGTCGCTCCCGTGGTGGGCTGCAACGAGAAGCGCATCGCCATCTCCCCCACCGCCATCATCGGCGACCTCTATCCTGGTCAGGGCATGCGCTACAAGGCAGCCGTCGTGGCGCAGCGCCGCCTGAAAGACCGCGTGGTTGGTTTCTCCATCTTGGTGTCCGATGCCGCCGGCCGTCCTTTGGTCATGCAGGAGTTCAGCATCCGCACTGCCCGCTGAGGCAATCGGGGACAGCGCTCCACGGGTTGCCCTCGCGCGCGTATACACTATTATAGTAGGTGTTTTTTGCCTTCAATCCTTCACCAACGGAGAGACGTTGCAGAGATAGAGAAGATTATGTATGAAGGATTTCACATAGGAAAAACTTCACTATAGAAGTGCTCTTCTTGATAAATGTTATAACTGTATAAAAAGCGCGAACTCGCTCTTTTAGAAAAGAATGAGTTCGCGCAAATTGTTTGTTCAATCCTTTTTAGAATGGATCGTTAGGAGAATAAATAGCAGCCCATTGCTGCAAAACAAAAGTGTTCAATACAACGCCTATAACGATGGAGAGTGCATAGACAATGGGGCGTTTCTCCTTGTAGCACAAGATGCCTAAGATAATACTGAGAATACAAATGAACGTCACGATAAGAGTTGCGAAACCGCTTCGAATATCCATAATACGTACTGGAAGCTCAAGAAGTAAGCGTCCTAAAATCAGTGCCAACCCAATCATACCTAATGAAAGTTGGTCGCGATAGCGAGCTGCACAGAAATGAGCCAATGCAAAGAAACATACGGATTGTACCCAAGTGGCGGTAGTACCTGAGAAAGCCATAAACCACCAGGTACTGGCAAAGAGGAGAAATCCCATCCCTGTGATCAGCCAAAAGGCGGTGCGAGAAGAAATCTGTTTCATAATAAATATTTTATAGTTTGGGAATTATAAGCCATCGCAGCGCCCATCACACTCTTGAGCAAATACCCATCCACATCCTTTATTTGTCTCTTCACAATCTGGATCTGATTCGCAAAATACAGTCTCAGGGAAACATGCTATTAAGCATTTTTTATGGCAATTGCACTTGTAATTAAGCCCTGGGTTAATAAAATCAACACGAGGCACCGTACTAAGTAGTTTTATACCTCTATTTTTCTGATTGGTAATTGGACGACAAGTACCAACAATAGAATATATAGTGGACTTATTCCAGTTGAATCGTTTTTCACCTTCTTTTGCCCAACTATAGAAAAACTTCTCAATTTTCTCTTCCTCAGATTCTGATAGTTTATCACCATCGAATAAATAAGGATTGTCGTTAATAAATTGCTTAACCTTATTGATATGCGAAATTTCAGCTGAGTTCCTTAATATCTCAGTAGTTTCATTAAGCTTTTCATTCCAAACCTGGAGTTTTTGTTTTTGAGAAAAAGCACGAAATACAGGAATCTCAAGATTAGCAGGTAATGACAGCCAATTAGTTCGACTCATTTTTCTTATTTCATTTAGATGTTGTTTCACCCATGCATTTTCTTTTTGGTCGCAGCTATATACGACCTCTTGCTCTTCTGAACAAGAGAATAAAAATAGTCCTAACGAGAGGATGATAAGAAGATTACGAATCATAGAAATACTTTTTAGGATTAAACATTTTGTATAGATGACGTTATGAAATACCTACCTTAAGGCAGAGCTTTTCCTATAATTTTTAGAATAAGGATTTCATTATTTGCATAGTTTATATAGATTGATTTTCTAAATTTCCCTTGTAATGACTCTGTTCCAATTTTCCCATTGATGCTTATACTGGAATGTGGTGCAATAGTACTCGGATTAGTATGAACGGCAACACAACTACAAGATACATCAATATCGTTAATCGCAATTTCTTTTTCGGAATTATTGGTTAAGGTAAATGTGTAGGCAATAGAATCCCGATCTTTTGTAGAAAAACTATGTAAATCTAACTTTTTATGGTCTACTATAATCGCGTTATTATCTCCTTTGCATGAGGAGGTGAAGAAAGCAAGAAGAATTGGGAATAATACCCATACGTAGTATTGCTTAAAAACGTGATAACTATATTTCATCTTCTCTTAATTAAAGTTGGAGGTGCGTAAGTTTACAAGTCTATAAGAGATTCCAAGGATAAAGGTGATTAACATTATAAACAGAAAAGTGTAAAGAGAATTACGCATGATATCATAAAAATAGAAGGAGTAAATTGGTGGTATAAGACAGAGAATAAAAGTGTAAAATAAATATCTATTCAATAAAAAGGACTCGGAAGGAGGGCTATGGATATTTTTTAGAGATATTACAGATATCCCCATCAAAAGAATGCTTTTATAGAAAGAGTATTTAGGGGTAAGTACAATAAGCTCTCCAAAACATCCGCAATTATTAATGCGTTCATTTGGTGGCAAGTATAAATAGTTTATTCCCGTAAGAAGTAAAAACAATACAGAGAGAATGAAAACACATAACGACGGAAGAGATTTTTGGTATGAAAAGAAGGCATAGATACCTAGTAGTATTTCAATACTACATAATAATATCGCTATCAAATTATTATGAAGAATGACCCATATACCTAATAAAAATTCCCCATATTCTGCTAATTCAATAGAAAATGCAGCAATATGAAAAGATTTAAGTACTCCAGATAAGATAAAAACAAATCCTAAGAACTTTATAGAAAATACATGTGCAGATTTCATATTTTCAATATTTAAGATAATGAAAACCATTAAAGTACTAATGATCTTTTGTGATGGCAAATATAGATATTGTTTCTGGGATAACAAAATAAAATGTCTTTTTTTTGAATTTTATTTTTACAGGTTTCTTTGGAGTACTGCAAGGCTATTGAGGGCGCTCTGCTCTCGCGCGCGTATACACTATATAGTGCGTGTTTTTTGCCTTCACTGCCTTCACCTCGTTGCTAATGCACTGATAATCTCTTGTTTATGGGTGAAGGCAAATGGCAATTTTGCCTTCACCGTCCCCTTCTCACTTCTTGAGTTTAAGTAAGACGGTGAAGGCAGTGAAGGCAAAAACACGACTTTATAGTGTAGTGCGTACGCGTGCGTGCGCGCGTGAGGAGCAGGTGAGGAGGTCGGCCGGGGGATATGTACGATCGAGGAGGGTTCTTCCCATCGACACTCCCTTCTCGGTCCTTTTTTTATACGGCACAAGTAGTCGATTCTACCTCAGAGGTAGTTTTACGCAGCTCAGAGGTAGATCCAACTACCTCTGAGTTTTTTTGAGAGGGAGAATGCTTGCGGACGGGGCTATCGGGATGTGTTTTCCTCCCACTCCTCCGAGGTCCAATAGCAACAGGGGCGAAATAGAGCAACCCTCTGATGAGGACACTCCCAGCATCCACGTGCGATTGATATTGCAGGGGTTGTGTTAAGGAAAAACTCACCGCAGCCGACCACGCAGGGAGCGTGCGAAAGCATTCATCTCTCGGTCTAAGCGGCGCGCCAAGCCGGGAGCGCCCAGCAGGCGATCGGCCTCTGCCCAGAAGCGCGGGCTGTGGTTGAGATGGGAGAGATGAGCCAATTCGTGCGCCACGACATAGTCCACCCAACGCGCGGAGGCGAGGAGCAACCACACTGAGAAGTTGAGGTTGCGCAACGAAGAGCAAGAGCCCCAGCGCGAGCGCACGTCCTTGTAGGTGATGCGTCCGAAAGAGAGCCCGCCTTGCTGCGCCAGATGGTGGATGCGTGGGGTGAGCAACCAGTGGCATTGCTTGCGGAGCGCCTCTACCACCACGCGGTTGAGCCACTCTTGCACGGCCGCTTGCTCGAAATTCAGCCCTTCGGGCAGGGCGATGTGCGCCTCGCCGGGGTGGGCGTTGAGTTGGGCAGCAGTGAGACCGGGTTTGACGGTGAGCGTGAGTTGCAGTAGGTCGGTGGAGATGTGGAAATCGGGGGTGATGTAAAAACGCATAACGGCAAAATTACGGTATTTCGTCCACATTGCCAAAGGGGGCCGTGGCTTTTTCTGTCCCACTTCAAAAAAGTCAGGTCATCCGTTGGTGGCTTCCTCTTTTTTACGTATTTTTGCCTCGACTTCTTTTTCTTTTTTCACCATGAAACACGCTCTTCTTTCTCTCTTCCTCGGGCTGGCGCTCACCCCGACCGCACTGCCCCTCGCAGCACAAACGCCGCCCAAAGAGGCATGGCGCAATGCCGACATCAACCGCGTCAATACCCTTGCGCCGCACGACCACTTCTTTGCTTACGAAAATCCCGATTTGGCCCTCCGCGGCGACAAGCGACAGTCGCAGCGCTACCTCTCGCTCGAAGGGAAGTGGCGCTTCCGCTTCGACCAGCACCACAACAAGCGGCCCATCGACTTCGAACGCCCCGACTACGACGACCGGGCGTGGGAGGATTTTCCCGTGCCGGGCGTCTTCGAACTCAACGGCCACGGTGTGCCCATCTACAAGAACATCGGCTATGCTTGGGCCACGCAGTTCAAAAACAATCCGCCCTTCGTCGAAGAGCGCAATAACTACACGGGGTCTTACCGCAAAGAGGTGGAAATTCCGGCCACATGGAAGGGCGAACGCATCTACCTGCACGTAGGGTCGGCCACGAGCAACCTCAGCGTGTGGGTGAACGGTCGATGGGTAGGCTATTCGGAGGATTCGAAAGTAGCGGCAGAGTTTGACCTCACGCCCTATCTGCGTCCCGGCCAAAAGAACCTCATCGCCATGCAGGTGATGCGCTGGTGCGACGGTTCTTACTTTGAGGATCAGGACTTTTGGCGCTTCACGGGGATTGCCCGCGAGGTCTACCTTTTTGCTCGTCCGCAGGCGCAGATTGCCGACTTCCGCTATGTAGCCGACCTTGAAAACCACTACCGCGACGGCCGCTTCACCCTCGACGTGACCACCACCGGTGCCAAAGGCCACCGGCTCCGCGCCACCCTCCGCGACGGTCGGGGTGCTGTGGTCACCACCGACACCCAAGCCCTCGATGCCCAAGGGCGTCGGCAGTTGGAATGGACGGTGGAAGGCGTGCAAGCCTGGACGGCCGAAACGCCCCATCTCTACACCCTTGCGCTCGACCTGCTCGATGTTCGCGGCCGGGTGGTGGAAAGTTGCACGCGCAAAGTGGGTTTCCGCAAGGTGGAATTGCTCCCCGCCACCCACAACGGCAAGACGTTCCGACAGCTCTGTGTGAACGGTGTGCCGCTCCTCATCAAAGGCACCGACCGCCACGAGATGGACCCCGACGGCGGATACGTGGTGAGTGTGGAGCGCATGAAGCAGGACATCCGCATCATGAAGGAGCACAACATCAATGCCGTGCGCACCTCCCACTACCCCAACGACCCACGTTGGTACGAACTGTGCGATGAAATGGGGCTGTACGTTGTGGCCGAAGCCAACCTCGAAACTCACGGCATGGGTTATGGAGAAGGCACGTTGGCACGTCGTCCCGAATTCTACCAAACCCACTTGGAGCGCAACCTCAACAACGTGGAAGTGCTCAAGAACCATCCTTCCATCATCACGTGGAGCATGGGTAACGAGGCGGGACATGGAGTAAACTTCGACCGCATCTACGACTATCTCAAAGCGTGGGACAAGACGCGTCCCGTGCAGTACGAGCGTGCCGGACAGGAGCGCGCCACGGACATTTTCTGCCCCATGTACATTTCGCCCAAAGGCTGCGAACACTATCTCAAAGGCAAAGATGAACGGCCGCTCATCCAATGCGAATATGCCCACGCCATGGGGAACTCGATGGGTGGTTTCAAAGAATACTGGGATCTCATTCGCCGCGAACCCCAATACCAAGGTGGATTTATTTGGGACTTTGTAGATCAAGCCGTGCGCGACACCAACCGCGAAGGAAAAGAAATCTTCACTTATGGAGGCGATTACGGCCGCTACCCCGCCACCGACCACAATTTCAACTGCAACGGATTTATCGCTCCCGACCGCACACCACATCCTTCTGCGGCGGAAGTCAAATATCAGCATCAAGACTTATGGTCTACTTTCGATGCACAGCGCGGTAGTGTGACGGTGCAGAATGAACGCTGCTTTACTTCCATCGACAACGCCGAACTGCTCTGGGAACTGCGTGAGGAAGGACGTGTGGTGCAAAGTGGCAACGCAGGGCGCATCAACGTGCCGGCACAAGGCCGTCAAACGCTCACGTTGTCGGGTTGGCAACTGCCAAGCGATACACTAAAAGAGCGCAATTTGGTGATACGTTATGTGGTGACAGACGATCCTATTCTCACGAAAGGACATGTGCTGGCCGAACAGGAGTTTACCCTCAGCCACTATGCTTTCCCCACCTTCAACGCACTCACCGAAAAAGTGGCCTCCAAGGCGAAAAAAGCATCAAAAACTCCGCTCGTGAAGCGTGACGAAACTTTGGCTTATATTCAGCTCATCTCCCCACGAATGACCGTCACTTTTGGCAAAGACGGCGGATGGGTGGACTACCTCGACCTCGACGGTCGGCCGATGCTCGAAGACCGCCGCTCGCTCCGCCCCAACTTCTGGCGCGCCCCGACCGATAACGACTATGGTGCCGGTCTGCAAAACATCAAGCAAGCCTGGAAGCAACCGAAGATGGAACTCACCCATCTGAGCGACAGCGTCATCGGCGACTCCCGTATCGTTGTGGCACGCTACTCCCTCCCCGAGGTGAAAGCGCAACTCACCCTCACTTACACCCTCACTCCCGACAGCCGCCTCATCGTGACGCAACGCCTCCACACCGATGTTGACAAGAAGCACCAACCCTTCCGTGTCGGTATGCAGCTCATCATGCCGCAGCGCTACGACCGCATCGACTTCTACGGTCGTGGACCAGTGGAGAACTATCAGGACCGCAAGAGCAGCCAGTTTTTGGGACGCTACACTCAGCGCGTAGCCGATCAACTCGGCAACTACGTTCGTCCGCAAGAGACGGGCAACCACACCGATGTGCGCTCGTGGAGCGTGGTCGACAGCACCGGCATCGGCCTCACCTTCCTCGGCCTGCAACCGCTGGAATGCGCCACCCTCCCTTACCTCACCGACGACCTCGACGGCGGCCCGGTCAAGGAAGCGCGCCACGTGCACCAAGGCGACCTCACCCCGCGCCCCTTCTCGGTGGTCGATATCGCCCTTCGGCAGATGGGGTTGGGCTGCATCGACAGCTGGGGCGCATGGCCGCTTGATCAGTATCTTCTCAACGAGCAAGACTACGAATGGAGTTTCATCATCGAAGCTGCTCGATAAAACGCACCATAAAAAAGTAGGTATTTCGCTCCGAAAACCTTTCCCAATTAGCAAAGATTTCGTACCTTTGCCTTGAACAAACATAAGAAGTCCTCCACGTCCACGGAGGACTTCTTATTGGCCTCATCCCCTAACCCACCTCCGCCCCATGATGAACCCACAATGGAACGCCCTCCTGCAACAACTGCAACAAACGCTCACCCCCGAACTCTACGCCACGTGGGTGCAGCAACTGCGTTTCGACTCCTTTGACAACAATCTTCTCGCCATCGGAGTGCCCGGGCAGGTCTTTGCCGATGTCATGGTCAAGGAGATACGCCAACCCTTGACCGAAGCCATCTATCAGCACTTCGGTCAGGAGGCCAAAGTGCGCTGGGTGCTGCCCAAGGATGAAAATCCCAATGCACGCGCCGGCATCGCTGCCGTGGGCAAAGGCACGCCCTACACCCCCCAGCGGCAAAGCGCCCCCGCTCCCCTCAAGTCCTACCTCAACCCCGACTATACCTTCGAAAACTTCTGCGAAGGCATGAGCAACCGCGTGGCGCTGGCCATGGGCAAGTCCATCGTCGACCATCCCGAGCAGCAACTCTTCAATCCCTTCTTCCTCTACGGACCCTCCGGTGTGGGCAAAACCCACCTCGTCAACGCCATCGGCCTCGCCCTCGCCGAGCGCCACCCCGACTGGCGCATCCTCTTCGTCTCGGCACGCCAGTTTCAGACCCAATACACCGACGCACGCAACAACACCAACGACTTTATCTACTTCTACCAGAGCATCCACGTCCTCATCATCGACGACTTCCAGGAGATTACGGGTGAAAAGACACAAAACGCCTTCTTCCACATTTTCAACCACCTCCAGGCCAACAAGCGCAAAATCCTCATCACCTGCGACCGCGCCCCCGCCGAGTTCAAAGGCATCGAAGAGCGCATGCTCACCCGCCTCAAATGGGGCGGCATCACCGAGCTCGAACGCCCCGACCTACGCCTCCGCCGCGACATCCTCGAAGCCAAACTCCGCCGTGAAAATATCGTTTTCTCCGAAGAGGTGACGCAGTACATCGCCGAAAACGTCTCCGACAGCGTGCGTGAAATCCAAGGCACCGTCAACTCCCTCATCGCCTTCTCCCTCCGCGACTTCTGCGCCATCGACCTCGACCTCGCCCGCCGCGTTGTGGCCCGCGTAGTCAACCAAGCGCAAAAGGTACTCACCCTCGACGACATCGTGGCCGCCATCTGCAACACCTACAAGGTCAAACCCTCCGAAATCGCCGCCAAAAGCCGCAAGAGCAAGCACGTGCAGGCCCGCCACCTCACGATGTACCTCACCAACAAGTACACCACTCTCTCGCTCTCCCAAATCGGACGCGAACTCGGCGGACGCGACCACAGCACCGTCAGCCACGCCTGCACCCAAATCGAACTCCGCCTTAACAAGGACCAACTCTTCCACCGCGAAGTCGAAGAGATCGAAGCCTCCCTCAAGAAAAAATAAGCGAGTTGCCCTCGCGCGCGTATACCCTACAATAGTCTGTGTTTTTTGCCTTCACTCCTTCACCGCAAGGTCTATCTCGCTGTGGTGCAGTGCGTTAAGGGTGAAGGCAAAAGGGAGATTGCCTTCACCAAAGAGAGGAGCATTGACCATGTTTTGGCGGATTGTCGAAATGCTTGATTTTGAGAGGTTTACACAAATGGGTGAAGGCAGTGAAGGCAAAATGCAAGAATGTAGTGTAGTGTGTTGCGCGCGCGTACGAAGCGCTGAGGGGATGATTTTTCTCAGAGGTAGTTTGAACTATCTCTGAGGTAGATGAATTTAGTTCAGAGGTAGTCGGATTTATCTCTGAGGCAAGTGTGTCTATCTCGGCGTGCAGGGACAGATGGTGAGTGTTAAAGTTGTGTTAAATCCAAGGCCTTGTGGCTGATTTCGTCGGTGAGATGTCTATCTATAAATAGGGGGGCTTTCAAAATCGGCGTAAAACTAAATTAGACTAAAATTCCACTCTTCCTTTGTCAGAGACTGACTAATTGCTACTTTTGCATCCGAAGTTCGAGAGGAAATCTATGAAAGGGGAGCTTTGACGCTCAAAAGTTCGCATTTCTCCTCTACGAATGGACGACAACTTACTTAAAAACAACTCAAATCCGTCCTTTTTATGGAAAAGAAAATTCGCGCTGCCATCGTAGGCTATGGTAACATCGGCCGCTATGCACTTGAAGCCATTGAAGCAGCTGCCGACTTTGAATGTGCGGGCGTTGTACGCCGTGCCGGTGCAGAAAATTTGCCCTCTGAACTCGCTGCCTATCCGGTGGTAAAAGATATTGCCGAGTTGAAAGATGTGGATGTGGCCATCTTGGCTACCCCCACTCGCAAAGTGGAAGAATATGCCAAGAAGTGCCTGGCACTGGGCATCAACACCGTCGACTCGTTTGACATCCACACGAAGATTGTCGATTTGCGCCGTTCGCTCGATGCCGAAGCCAAGAAGCACGGTGCGGTGAGTGTCGTTTCGGCAGGTTGGGACCCCGGTTCGGACTCTGTGGTGCGCACACTGATGCAAAGTCTCGCTCCCGAAGGCGTGAGCTACACCAACTTCGGCCCCGGTCGCTCGATGGGACACTCCGTGGCGGTGCGCGCCATCGAAGGGGTGCGCGATGCCCTCTCGATGACCATTCCCTTGGGCACCAGCATCCATCGCCGTATGGTGTACGTAGAACTGGAAGAAGGGGCCGACTTCAAAGCGGTGGAGGCTGCCATCAAGGCCGATGCCTACTTTGTGAACGACGAAACCCACGTGCAGCAAGTGCCCTGCGTGGCCGAACTCAATGATGTGGGGCATGGGGTGAACTTGACGCGCAAGGGCGTTTCGGGCAAGACGCACAACCAGCTCTTTGAGTTCAACATGAAAATCAACAATCCGGCGCTGACCGCCCAAGTGCTGGTGAATGTGGCCCGCGCTTCCATGAAGCAGCAACCGGGCGCTTACACGATGATTGAAATTCCCGTCATCGACTATCTTCCCGGCGATCGTGAGACTTTGATTGCTCACTTGGTGTAAGTTTTCTCTCTCTCTTGCATAAAGAAAATACCCTGTCGTGCGAAATGGCATCGTACGACAGGGTATTTTTTGTGGTGAGAGCTATTCTTGTTGAGATTCAGGCACTTCCCCACAATCCGAGGAGGGTGAGGAGGGCGAAGAGCAGCATATTGCGAGACGTTTCTCCCAGAATGAGATTGAGCTCGCGGCCGCGTCCAATGCGGCACATCTTACGCCAAGTGAGGAAATGGAAGAACAAATAGGGCAACATGCAAAGCGTCAAAACGCTGAGACGTTGATGAAGAGAGGCGTCCGCAACAGCCATCAAGAACGCTCCGCAACAGCCGACTGCCAGATAGAGCCCTCGCCCGCCACACTCACCGAGCACCACCACCAACGTGCGCTTGCCTACGGCACGGTCGGTGTCGCGGTCGCGAAAATTGTTCACTGCCAGCAGCGTGTCGACCACACAGCCGATGCTCAGTCCCAGCCATAGGGTCGCCCACGAAAGGGTGCCGGTCAAGGCGAAAAACGTGCCGCACACCGGCACAAGACCAAAGAAGAGCAGCACCATGACATCGCCCAGTCCCAAGCGGCTGAACAGAGTGGTGTAGAGAAAGGCTCCGGCCATGCAGGCCACACCGATTCCGAGCAGCGCCATCGCCAGTTGTGGTTTGGGGAGTGGGGTTTGCTCCCACACAACAGCCAAAAGCCCCAAGCCAACGATGCCGGCCAGTGTCAGTACGACCACAATACCCCAACGCATAGCCCTTGGAGAAATCCATCCTTGTTGGCAGGCGCGTTCTGGACCGAGGCGGTCGGCGCGGTCGGTGCCGCGCTCGAAATCTATCAGGTCGTTGATGAAGTTGGAGGCCACCTGCATTCCTCCGGCGAAGAGGGCGCAGAAGGCTCCCGCCAGCCAAGCGTGACGCAGCAGAGGGGAGGTATGATAGGCCAAGGCTGCTGCCGTTGCCACCGGCACCAACGCGCCCGAGAGTGTTTTCGGACGTGCCGCCAGCCACCAGGCTCGCCAAGAGTTCGGTTGTACATTGTTCATAAAGCGAAGATAGGTATTTCATTTGGCACAACCAAAAAAAAGTACTACTTTTGCTGTTGAAACCATCTCCCTTATTTATGCCTTACAACGAACATTTTCCCCGTCAGGGCCGCATTGAAGTGATTTGCGGCAGTATGTTTTCCGGGAAAACTGAAGAACTCATCCGCCGCCTCAACCGCGCTCGCATTGCGCAGCAAAAAGTGGAAATCTACAAACCGATGATTGACACGCGCTACAGCGAAGAAGATGTCGTTTCGCACGACAGTAATTCCGTGGCTTCAACACCCGTCGAATCCAGTCAGAGCATTCTGTTGATGGCCACTGAAGCCGATGTGATAGGCATAGACGAGGCGCAATTTTTCGACGAAGGGCTGGTGGAGGTGTGCAACACTTTGGCCAATCGGGGCAAGCGCATCATCATTGCCGGGCTCGACATGGATTTCAAAGGTGTGCCTTTCGGTCCGATGCCGGCTTTGTGCGCCATTGCCGAAGATGTCACGAAGGTGCACGCCATCTGCGTCCGCTGCGGCAATCTTGCCCATGTCAGCCACCGCATCGTGGAGGGAGACAAACAAGTGATGCTCGGCGAACTGCAAGAGTACGAACCTCTCTGTCGGCAGTGCTACAACAAAACGCAATAGTCATGAAGCCCATTTTTCTTCTCCTTTTGGCCGCTTTCTCCCTGCTTCCCCTTGCCGCACAACAGCAACAAGAAGAGCTGCGTGCCCACAGCCAACTGCTCTTCCCCGAATTTCGCAACGCCAAGGTATTGCAAACTTTCAATCGGCGGGTGAAGGCCAAAGCCAATATCCTTTACAAAAACGCGGCGCTTTGCTATCTCGACGAAAAAGACAACAAAGTCTATCAGGCCGTCAATAAGAGCATCGTGGGCGTTGAGTTCGACAGCATTCGCTACATGAAAGTAAACGACGTGGCGATGGGACGGGTGATTGCTCAACAAGGGCAAAACCTCCTCCTCTGCGTTACCACCATCGACATGCAGCGCTACAAAGCACAAACCGGAGGTGGCAGTGATTTGCCTTTCTTTGAAATCGACATGGCCGGCTTTGGACTCAACCAACTGATGGACTTGTCCGGTGCTGAACAGCTCGACAACCATGGTTATCCCCTCAAACAAGAGTATTACTTTATGCTCAAAGGGCGCGTGGTCGAAGCCCGCGAACGCCGTATCAAGAAAGAAGTGCTCCCTGAAATGAAAGAAGCCTTCAAGAACTTGATGAACGATCGTTGGTGGAGTTGGAAAGATCCGGCCTCGCTCTCCAAACTTTTCATCTATTTCCCACAATAGCATCATGTCCACCATTCTCTTCCCTGCTCCCATCTTCGGTCCGGTTCACAGTCGGCGGTTGGGGGTATCGTTGGGCGTCAATCTCCTTCCTGCCGATGGGAAACTCTGCACTTTCGATTGCATCTACTGCGAATGCGGTTTCAATGCTGCGGGGCGCACTCGCTCCCCCATTCCTACGCGCCAAATGGTGACCGATGCCTTGGCCGAAACCCTCCGAGAGATGCACAGCGCAGGAAAACCGCTTGACGTCATCACTTTTGCCGGCAATGGTGAACCTACGCTGCATCCCGATTTTGCGGCCGTCATCGACGATACCCTCGCCCTGCGCGACCGCTATTTTCCTTTGGCCAAAGTGAGTGTGTTGAGCAATGCCACTTTCAGCCATCGTCCTGCTGTGCGGGAAGCTCTGATGCGTGTGGACAACAACATTCTCAAACTCGACACCGTCGATGCCGAATTTATCCGGCTCGTCGATCGACCTGTCGGCGCTTACGATGTGGAGCAACTCATTGAGACGCTGTGCACTTTCAACGGAAAGGTGCAGATACAAACCATCTTTCTGACGGGCGAATTTGAAGGGAAAACTTTTGACAACTCCACCGAACGCTACCTCCTGCCGTGGCTCGATGCTCTTCGTCGCATTCAGCCCGAACAGGTCTATGTCTACACCATCGACCGCGAAACACCGGCAAAACATCTCTGCAAAACACCGCCCGCCACACTCGATGCCATTGCCGAGCGAGTGCGCGCCCTCGGCATGCCTTGTTCGGTGTCTTACTAACCTCTTTTTGCGCTTATGTCCCCTTTTGCAGAAAATATCGCCCTTACGTTTGCCCCTCATCTTAAAGCGGCACAAACGCAGGGGCTTTTTTGTGCGCTGAGCGGTGGCGCCGACTCGGTGGCGCTGCTCCTGGTGTTGCAGGAACTGCGCGTCCCTGTCACCGCCCTGCATTGTAACTTCCACCTGCGCGGGGAGGAGAGCCATCGCGACGAAGCCTTTGTGCGCCGCCTCTGTCAAGAGCGGAATGTGCCGCTTGAGGTAGAGCATTTCGACACCCTCGCCGAAGCCCGCCGCACTGGGGAAAGCGTTGAAATGGCCGCCCGTCGATTGCGCTATACTTGGTTTGCTCAACACGACCGACCGACGGCCGTGGCGCATCATGCCGACGACAATATCGAAACTCTCTTGCTCAACCTCATTCGCGGCACCGGTATTCGTGGCCTTACGGGGATGCGTTTTGATAATGGCGTCAACATCCTGCGTCCTCTGCTCGCAGTAAACCGCTCCGACATCCTGCACTATCTCGCACAACAAAAGCAATCTTTCGTGGACGACTTCACCAATGCCGACACGACCTTTCGCCGAAATTTTGTGCGCCATCGTCTGCTGCCGCTGTTGCAGGAACTCAATCCATCTGTTCGGAAAGGTTTACTTCAAACGCAACAACATCTGCAAGCCGCGGAAGCCGTCTACACCCTCGGACTGCAACAACTCACGTCCCTCTTTTCTCCCCGAACCGAGGGCGGCACGACCCGCTACCCCCTTCTGCCACTCCGCGAACAAGGGGAGGTGGGACGGCTTTGGCTGTATGAACAACTCGCTCCCTTGGGCTTTTCAGCCGAGGCGGTAGATGCTCTCCTCACTGCCCGCGAAGGAGCAACGGCCTACTCGCGCACCCATCTTGCGGCCGTGAGCCGCGGCAGTTTGGAAGTAGCGGCTTTCAGCACCCTCTATGCAGCCCCGCAACTTCCCTTTTCGGTCGATTTGGCACCACTCCCTGTTTTACAGCAAAACCGTGTTCCTCGCCCGACGCCGTTTCACCCCTCCCGCGCACCCCACATCGCCACAATTGACGCCCATGCCGTTGTCGGTGAACTAACTTTGCGACGCATTCTCCCGGCCGACCGCTTTACGCCCTATGGAATGCGGAGCGGCAGCAAACTCGTGAGCGATTACCTGACCGACCGCCATCGTTCGCGCATCGACAAACTCCGTGCGCTCGTGGTGTGTGATGAGGTCGGCATCCTTTGGCTCGTTGGCGAAACCATCGCCCACCGTGCTGCGGTAACACCCGCTACCGGCGAGATACTCACGCTGACCCTGACACCTGCATAACCCCTTTTCCGAAGATCGACACACAAAAAAACGCCCGAATGCTCGGCTGAGCATTCGGGCGGTTCGTTTATAAAGGGTGGGAAAAGCCACCTTGGTTTTCAAAGGAGCAGGTCGGCTTACATCATGCCGCCCATACCACCCATGCCGGGCGCACCCATAGGCATTTCGGGCGTATCTTCCTTCTTGTCGCAGATGACACACTCCGTGGTGAGGAACATACCAGCCACGGAAGCCGCGTTCTCAAGAGCTACGCGCGTCACCTTGGCAGGGTCTACGACACCCACTTCGCGGAGGTCGCCAAAGGTGTCGTTCTTGGCATTGTAACCGAAGTTACCCTTACCCTCGCGCACCTTGTTCACGATAACCGCACCTTCCACACCGGCATTTTTGCAAATCTGGCGAAGGGGTTCTTCGATGGCGCGACGGATGATTTGGATACCTGTGGTTTCGTCGTTGTTCTCGCCCGTGAGGCCTTCGAGGGCTTCTTGCGCGCGGATGTAGGCCACACCACCACCAGTCACGATGCCTTCTTCCACAGCAGCACGTGTAGCGCAGAGAGCGTCGTCGCAGCGGTCTTTTTTCTCCTTCTGCTCGGTTTCGCTGGCAGCACCCACTTCGAGCACGCACACGCCGCCGGAGAGTTTGCCAAGGCGTTCTTGGAGTTTTTCCCTGTCGTAATCACTCGTCGTGTTGGCGATTTCGCTCTTGATGAGTTCGATGCGCTCAGCGATGTTCTCTTTCGCACCGGCACCGTTGACGATGGTCGTGTTGTCCTTCGATACCGAAATCTTCTCGGTCGTACCGAGCATTTCGAGGGTGGCTTGTTCGAGTTTCAAGCCCTTTTCCTCGCTGATGACCACACCGCCCGTGAGAATAGCAATGTCTTCGAGCATCGCTTTGCGGCGGTCGCCGAAACCGGGAGCTTTGACAGCACAAATCTTGAGCTGTGTGCGGAGACGGTTCACCACAAGAGTAGTCAACGCTTCGCTATCCACGTCTTCGGCAATGATGAGGAGGGGACGACCGCTCTGCACGGCAGGTTCGAGAATGGGAAGAAATTCCTTCATGCTCGAAATCTTCTTGTCGTAGATGAGGATATAGGGATTTTCCATATCGCAAACCATCTTCTTGGGGTCGGTCACGAAGTAGGCCGAAAGATAACCGCGGTCGAACTGCATACCTTCTACGGTCTTCAGCACCGTGTCGCGGCCTTTGGCATCTTCGATGGTGATGACGCCGTCCACCGACACAGCACGCATACCGTCGGCAATGAGTTTACCGATTTCGCTGTCGTTGTTGGCAGAGATGGTGGCCACTTGTTCAATCTTGTCGTAGTTGCCGTCCACCTGTTCGGCTTGTGCTTTGATGCTTTCCACCACGCTCTTCACGGCCTTGTCGATACCGCGCTTGAGGTCGAGAGGATTGGCACCGGCGGCCACGTTTTTCATACCTTCAGTCAGAATGGCCTGTGCCAACACGGTAGCCGTGGTGGTACCATCGCCGGCATCGTCACCGGTCTTGGAAGCCACACTCTTCACGAGTTGTGCACCGGCGTTTTGGAAAGCATCGTCAAGTTCGATTTCACGTGCCACGCTCACACCATCTTTAGTGATGCGGGGAGCGCCGAATTTCTTGTCGATCACTACATTGCGACCCTTAGGGCCGAGGGTCACTTTCACTGCATTGGCCAGCGCGTCAGCACCTTGGCGGAGCTGTTCGCGGGCATCCACGTCATATTTGATTTCTTTTGCCATGATAGCTTGTTGTTTTTTATCGTTTGAGAGAGGATTTATTTTTCCTTCATAAAGGAGGGAAGAACCAGAGGTTTAGCCGAGGATGGCGAGGACGTCGCTTTGACGCATGATGAGATACTTCTCGCCCTCAAATTCGACTTCCGTACCGGCATATTTGCCATAAAGCACTTGGTCGCCGGCTTTGAGCACCATTTCTTCGTCTTTCGTGCCCTTTCCTGCAGCGAGCACTTCGCCTTGGAGGGGTTTCTCTTTTGCGGTGTCAGGAATGATGATGCCGCCGACAGTCTTTTCTTCGGCAGGAGCGGGCTTGATGAGCACGCGGTCTGCAAGAGGTTGGATATTCATTGCTGTAACTTTTTTGTGATAATGATTTTGTTGGTTTCTATTGCAAACACTCTGCCAAAGCCGTCCTGCCCCAGACAACGCGCCAAAATGGCAGACCTCGGCTGACACATTGTGTTGTGCTGTCAGAGCCGCACGGGTGAATATCGAGCGTTCCCCTCACAAAAAAAACTCAGAGGTAGTTGGATCTACCTCTGAGCTGCGTAAAACTACCTCTGAGGTAGAATCGACTACTTGTGCTGTATGAGAAAAGGAGACATAGAAGGGAGTGTCGATGGGAAGGAACCTCCTCGATGGTACATATCCCCACCGACTTCCTCTCCCATTCCTCGCGCGTACGCGCACGCACCACACTATTAAGTCGTGTTTTTTGCCTTCACTGCCTTCACCGTCTTACCCAAAATCACGAAGTGAGAGGGATGGCGGTGAAGGCAATTCTTTATTTTGCCTTCACCCATAAACAAGAGAATATCAACAACTTAGAGTGCTGGTGAAGGCAATGAAGGCAAAAAACACGTACTATATAATGTATACGCGCGCGAGCAGTCCGTGGAGCGTGAGCCTCAGCGAGCAGTGCGGATGCTGAACTCCTGCATGACCAAAGGACGGTGGCATCGGACACCAAGATGGAGAAACCGACCACGCGGTCTTTCAGGCGGCGCTGTGCCACGACGGCAGCCTTGTAGCACATGCCCTGACAATCCAAATATACAATTTGTACAGCGGTTTTCTTCTTTTTTAGAACCGCATCACTCCAAATGTCGGATGAACCTTTCTTTTGTCCTCAACCGATGTCAGAGGGAGCAACTATTGTCCTGTTGCAGGCCGACCATTCGGGCGAACTCGCCATTCAGCGCCATCAGTTCGTCCGGTGTGCCTTGCTCAACGATGGTGCCGCCGTCGAGCACCACGATGTGGTCGGCATTGCGCACGGTGCGCATGCGGTGGGCAATGATGATGACGGTCTTGTCGCGCACCAGTTCGGAGAGCCCGGCTTGTATCTTTGTTTCGTTTTCTGCATCGAGGCTGGCGGTGGCTTCGTCCAAGAGGATGACGGAGGCGTCCTTCAGCAGAGCACGGGCGATGGAGATGCGTTGGCGCTCGCCGCCCGAAAGCGTTTCGCCGTTTTCGCCGATGATGGTGTCGTAGCCTTGCGGCATGCGGCTGATGAAGTCGTCGCATCGGGCCAACTGTGCTGCACGGTGCACTTCCTCATCGGTGGCATCGCGTCGGCCGATGCGAATGTTGTCGGCAATGGAGGCATTGAAGAGCAGCACGTCTTGGAAGACGATGGCATAGTGCTTCAGTAAGGCTTCGGGTTCTATATCGGCAATGTCGCAGCCGCCGAGCAATATCTGCCCGCTGTCGATGTCCCAGAAGCGTGCTGCCAGTTTGGCCGTAGTGCTTTTGCCTCCGCCCGATGGGCCAACGAGAGCGGTCACCTCCCCCTGACGGGCGATGAAAGAGACGTTGTTCAGCACCTGCTTCCGACTTTCGTAGGCGAAGCTGACGTTGCGAAACTCGATGTCGTAGTGCTCCATCTCGGCCGGCTTGTTCCCTTCCTGCGCCGGCATGGCTTCAATCTCTTTCATGCGGTTGATGCGCACGTCGAGGAAGGTGAGGATGGCCAGATAGTTGCACACCTCCTGAACGGGATTGTAGACCATGGCCGAAACGATGAGGAAAGCCATGTAGACGAACACCGAAATGTCGCCGCGCTGCAGCAACCACGCTCCCAAGAGGATGACCGTGGGCAGACCCAGTTTTAGCAACATAATTGAGAGGTTGAGCAAAACGCCTACCACTAGTTCGCCGCGGATGAGCCCTTTTTCGTAAAGGTGGAGACGGTGGTCGAAGCTCCGGCAGTAAGCCGCTTCGCCGTTGTACGACTTGATTTCCTGCACGCACTCCAATCCCTCTTGTATCTGTTCGGTGACTCCACGCTTCACGTGATAGTGTCGGTCGAAGAGAATGTCGAGCCTATGCTTCGAGAGCAGGAGGATGGCAAGGGCAAGCGGAACGACCCAGAAGAGCGCTGCCGCCAGTCGCCAGTCGTAGCAGAAGAGGCTGACGGCAATGACGAGCATACTCAAAGCAGAGGCAAACAGTTGGGGGACGGCATGGGAAAAGGTCTGTTCGAGTTGTGTGCAGTCTTCCATCACGGTCGAGGTGAGGTCGGAGAGGTTGCGCTCACCGAAGAAGGCCAGCGGCAGACGCCGCAGTTTTTCGGCCACGCTGATGCGTCGCTGTGCACTTTCGGTGTAGACGGTGGTGTAGGTGCTGTCGTACTGCCATCGTGCCACCAGAAACATCACCACGGCCAGCACTGCCGCCAGGAGCAGGTAGAACCAGAGGGTGTGTCGTTGCAGCGCGGGCTGCGTGCCGACGTACTCCATGAGGAAGAAAAACAAATAGGTGGGCGGCAGCATCAAGGCCAGGTTGAGCAGAGTGGAGAAGAAGATGCCTCGCTGCAAGTCTTTTGCCCCTTTTTCCGACAAGGCAAAACGCTTTTGGAAGTATTTCTGAAAAAAATTAGTCATGGTCGTAAATCTTATTAAGTAGGTGTTCGAAATGAATTGATAATAGATCTACTTATAGTTTCCAAGCCACCGCTTTCCGATATTCGTTCCACATGTGGTAGTAGAGTGCCTCTTTCGCCATCAGTTGGTCGTGTGTGCCCTGTTCGGCAATGCGGCCGCCGTCTACGACGACGATGTTGTCGGCATCCCGAACCGTGGTGAGCCGGTGGGCAATCATCAGCACGGTCTTGCCCCGGGTGAGGTGTGAGAGGGCTTGGCGGATGAGATGCTCGTTTTCGGGATCGGCAAAGGCCGTGGCTTCGTCGAGCACCACGATGGGAGCGTCTTTGAGTATGGCGCGAGCCAGGACGATGCGCTGCTGTTCGCCGCCCGAAAGATAGGTGCCCTCGGCCCCGATGACGGTGTTCAGCCCTTCCGGTAGGCGGTCGATGATTTCACGACTTTGCGAGAGGTCTATGGCGCGATTTACCTCTTCGATTGTAGCTTCGGGATGGCCGTAACGAAGGTTTTCCAAGAGCGTGGTTTTGAAGAGATGGGTGTTTTGAAACACAAACGAAACGTTGCGCATCAGTTCGCCCTTGTCCATCTGCCGCACATCCGTGCCGCCGATGCTCACACTGCCTTTCCGCACATCCCAAAATCGGGGGATGAGCCGGGCTATGGTGGTCTTTCCGCTGCCCGAAGCACCGACGAGAGCCACGGTTTTACCCTCTGGAATGACGAGGTCGATATGGCTCACGGCATCCTTTTCTGCCCCTTCGTAGCGGAACGATACGTCACGAAGTCGGATGTCGAATGTCTTGGGCGTGGCCGGCGATGCACTTTCGGGAAGCGGCAGCGTGGAAGTGAGCGTTTCCAAACGCTCGACGGCTTCGTTGGCCATGAAGAGATTCTGACTGAGGTGCATCACCTTCATGATGTTGCCCGAAATCATTGGTGCAATGACGACGTAGAGAAACAAGTCGGCAATGACGAGCGTAGGCTGACTGCCGTGCCCCATGAGGAGGATGCCCGTCGGCACGAGAAAGAAGGCAAAGGCATTGACGGCAACGAGATAGGCCGACATGGGGGTGCGCCACAAGAGCGTGTACTTGATGACGAGGTCGCGGTAGTTGATGATGCTGTCGTAGAAACGTTTGAAGGAGAAAACCGTCTGCTGAAAAACTTTTACCACCGGAATGCCGCGCACATATTCCACCGCCTCGGCACTCATCTTCTCCTGCGCATCGAGATACATTCGCTGGAAATCGTTGTTGTTGGGGTTCATCATATAGCCCATGATGCCGAAGGCACAGACCATCGGCATCATGGCAGCCAGTCCCAACTGCCAGTCTACCACGAAGAGGAGAAGGATGACGCCGAGCGGAGCGACGATGCTTCCTGCCACATCGGGCAGAATGTGGGCCACGAAAGTGTGCGTCTGTGCGGAATCTTCGTCGATGATTTTGCGCATACGTCCGGTGTTTTGCGTGTCGAAAAATCCCAACGGCGCACGCATGAGCCGCTCCATGGCCCGGCGGCGCATGTTGGTCTCCACACGAAAGGCGGCAAGGTGGGAGAGCATGAGCACAGCAAAGTAGAGCAGCACATTGACGATAGATATGGCGAGCGCTGCAAGGGCGTAGTCCCACAGAGGCGTGTCGGAGAGGTTCCCCTCACTCGTGAGGAGGGTGCGCACCACAAGCCACAAGAAAATGAAGGGGACGAGCGACAGCAGTCCATGGAGTGCCGACAGCCCGATGGAGCAAGGCAACAGCAGACTGCGCCCTCCCATGTATGCTCCTAAGCGTTTGAGTGTCTTTATCATGACTATTTTATGTATTGAAAGTGTTATGGATTCATGAGTGCTTTCCAACCGGCCGTACTGTAAGCCGCATATTGCCGGAGGGCACAATCTATTTCCTGTTCGCTGTACTCATCGTGTTCCACCAGTTCGGAGAAGAGGTTCATCCAGGTGGAGCACGCGATGTGGAGCAGGAAGGGGGAGATGTTGGTGTTGATGTGAGGATAACGCGCTTTCATCAGCAGCAGATATTCCTGAGCAATTTCAGCCTGATGTTGGATGATTTTCGCCTTATAGCCGGCAAGGGATGTGCCTTCTGCCTGAAAAAGGAGCAATCGTAGTTCGGCGCGGAATTTTTGAACGAGTGTCTTGATGGACATGATGTGTTCTTCTTGAATTTCCTGCCCGGTGAAGATGTTGATGCTCAGGTTTCGCTCATCGTTGTGCGACTGTATATACCGATTGAGCGCATGGAGGAGTGGGCGCAGCACTTCGCAGAACAATTCGTCCTTGCTGCTGAAATAGGTGTAAATGTTGCCTACGGCGATACCCGCCTTTCCGGCTACCTGACGAATGGAAGTGCCCCTTACGCCGTGTGCAATGAATGCTTCACGTGCTATGGCGAGAATGCGCTGCCGTATGTCGTCTTTGAGTGTCTGCATAGGGATGAGTTGGGAGAGAAGTTGAAGTCTGAAATGAAAGGTGTTGCTACAATGAAAAAAGATTCTACCTACGACAAAAAGTTATTTTCCTCAAGGATAATCTATAGACCAAACCTTGGTTTATAGATTGCTCCTTAGCTTTTCAACTTTTCTTGCTGAAGCAATCAACTTTTTCGTTGAGCCGGATGAGCAGTGCCAAAATGAAGGGGGAATTTTGGACATTGCCGTGGCGAGAAAACGACTGTAAAATGAACGTTGTTTTGTTTTGTTCAAAAGAAAACGCACCATTCAGAGAAAGAATGGTGCGCTGAGTGGAAGGGGAAACCCCGTTTCTTCTTATAAGTTGGAGTCGGTCGCTTTGCATAACGTGGAGTTTGTTGGGTGCAAAGGTAGCAAGGCTGTAGAAAAGTCGCAATACCTAAAAATAGGTATTTTGTGATGAGAGGTGGAAGAACATGACTTCATCTCATTTCTTTTAAGGGAAAGAGATATCCTAATTGTCGCGCCAGAAGGCGGGGACAAAGGGGAGCAGGAGGGTGAAGATTTCGAGACGGCCGGCGAGCATCAAGAACGAATTGACCCAAAGGGCGGTGTCGGGGATGATGCCCCAGGCATCGAGCGGACCTACGAAATGGCCGATGGTGGGGCCGATGTTGGAGAAGGCCGAAATGCTCAGCCCGACGGCATCGAGGATGGGGAGGTGCATCATGGTCATGGCCGCTGTGCCGAGGGCGATGAGCACGATGTAGAAGAAGGTGTAGGCAAAGATGGACTGCGTGACATCGTTGCCCAGATAGTCGTGGTTGAGGCGCACGGGGAGGACGGCCCGGGGGTGGAGGATGCGCTTAAACTCGTTGCGCACAATCTTGAACGAGGTGAGCACGCGCACCACTTTCACGCCGCCGCTGGTGCTGCCCTGGCACGAACCGATGACGCTGATGGCGGTGAGGATGATCCAGGCCAGGTGGGGCCAGAGCATGAAGTTGTCGGTGGTGAAGCCCGTGGTGCTCATCAGCGACATGGCGTTGAAGAGGGCGTTGCGGAAGCTCTGTTCGCTGATGGTGTCGGCCTCAATCCACTTGGTGATGGTGATGATGACCACGGCCAGGGTGATGATGGCGAAGAAAAGACGCAGTTCTTCGTCCTTGAGCACCTGCCGGAAGCGGCGCTTGATGATGAAGAGGTAGAGCAGGGTGAAGTTGGTCGAGGCCAAGAACATGAAGAAGGTCGTGGCATATTCGATGGCGGGGGAGTGGAAGTAGGCCACGGACTCCGTGTGGGTGGAGAAGCCCCCGGTGGCGATGGTGGCAAAGCCGTGATTGACGGCATCGAAGAGGGACATGCCGCAGAGGTAGTAGGTGAGGATGCAGCTGCCGGTGATGAGAAAATAGACCGACCAGAGCCAATGGGCAGTGGTGGAGATGCGCGGATGGAGTTTGCCCATCTTCAGTCCGGTGGCTTCGGCCGAGAAGAGTTTTTGCTCGCCGATGCCCATGGCGGGGAGGACGGCGAGGGTGAAAAAGATGATGCCCATACCGCCAATCCAGTGGGTGAGACTGCGCCAGAAGAGGATGGAGTGGGGGAGTGCATCGACGTCGGAGAAGGCGGTAGCGCCGGTGGTGGTGAAGCCCGACATCGTTTCGAAAAAGGCCACTGCCACACGGTCGGTGTGTCCGTCGATGAGGAAGGGAATCATGCCGATGAGAGAATAAATGATCCAAACACTCGACACAATCATATAGCCATCGCGTCGTCCGAAATTGTTGTGGGCGCGGCGGCCTACGAGCAGCCCGAGCAGCCCGAGGAGGGCACAGATTCCGATGGGGATGAGCCACACCGAGGTGTTGGTCTCTCTATACCATTGCCCTACGAGCAGACAGAGGCCGAGCAGCAGGGCTTCGAGCCAGAGGAGACCGCCGAGGGCTTTGGCAATGATACGATAATTGAGCATAAGTAGGTGTACTTAGATGCGTGTTATTAGATGCGCTTTATTTGAAAAACTTCTCCAACTTTTTGCATTCGCCTTTGAAACTGAAAGCCACGACGATGTCGCCCGCTTCGAAGGTGGTGTTGCCGTTGGCCAGATAGCCGCGGTTGTTGCGCACGTAGCCACCGATGTTGACACTCGAGGGGAGGTGGAGGTCCTTGATGGGCTTTTGCGTGATGCGCGAGTCCTTCTTGACTTTGTATTCGATGACGTCGGCTTGGGCAATGCTCAGGTATTTGATCGACTCGACATCGGCGCGCAGCAGGAGGCGGTAGATGTGGCCGGCGGCAAATGCCTTCTTGTTGAGCACAGAGCCGATGTCGAGCTGTTCGGCCATGGCAATGTATTCCGTGTTTTCGACCATGGCAATCGTTTTGGGCACGCCGAGACGTTTGGCGGCCATGCAGGCCAGAATGTTGGATTCCGAACTGAGTGTCGCGGCCACAAACACCTGAGCGTGCTCGATGTTTTCGTCGCGCAGCAGGTCGATGTCGCGCCCATCGCCGTTGAGCATCAGAATGTCTGAGCGATGGATGGCCGAGCTGAGGTCGAGGTGGCGTTCGGGGTCGCGCTCAAAGAGTTTGACGTGGATTTTGGGGTCGAGGGTGTTGATACTTTGCACCACCGTGTCGGCGCCCCCCATGTAGAAGACGGTGTGGGCCTCGGGCGTGTCGGCCTTGCCGAGGATTTCGCGGACGAGGCCGATGTGGTCGGGTGTGGTCATGACAAAGACGAGGTCGTCCTCCTCAATGCAGTCCGACCCGTGGGGGATGAGGGTTTCGCCCCGCCGCTTGATGGCGGTGATGTGATAGGGGTCGTCCGGCCCGGAAAACTCCGCCAAGGGGCGATTGAGAATGGACACTCCGCGGCGCACTTTCACTCCGAAGAGCATGAGCTGTCCGCCCTGCACTTCCCACCATTGGCGCACCCAGGGGCGACGGATGAGGTGGTTGATTTCCTGCGCTGCGAGTTGTTCGGGGTAAATGACGGAGTCGACACCGAGGGTCTGGAAGAAGCTCAGGTTGTCGGGCTGCGTGTATTCGAGTTCGTCGACGCGCGCCACCGTCTTCTTCGCCCCGAGTTTTTTGGCGAGCATGCAGCAGGTCATGTTGCGACTTTCATCGGGGGTGACGCCGATGAAAAGCCCCGCACGCCCCACTCCCGCCTCTTGAAGGGTGCTGATGGAAGTGGGCGACCCGAAGATGGTGAGAATGTCGAGGTTGGAGGACACGGCGTTGAGCCGCGATTGCTTTTCGTCGATGAGAGTGATGTCGTGGTGTTCGCCCACGAGCATTTTGGCCAAGTGAGTGCCTACTTCGCCGGCACCGGCAATGACAACTTTCATAGGAGGGATTTTCTAACTTCTGATGTCTGACAAAGCCTGCGTGATGGCTTCCGTGTCCATTCCGCAGAGGTGATAGAGTTCGGTCGGTGTACCGTGCTCCACAAAGTGGTCGGGCAGGCCGATGCGCTGCACAGGGCAGGAGAGATTGTGGTCGGCCAGGAGCTCGAGAACGGCCGTGCCGACACCGCCTTTGCGCACACCGTCTTCAAGAGTGATGAGGCGCCGGTGGGTGCGCGCCATGTCGAGGATGAGAGCTTCGTCGAGCGGTTTGGCAAAGCGAAGGTCGACGTGGGAGATGCGCAAGTCCGGGCGTTCTACGGTGAGTCGGGCGATGGCATCGGCTGCCACATTGCCGATTGGGCCGAACGAGAGGAGGGCCACATCGCCCTGCCCATCTCGGCGTCCATCTTTGAGCAAACGTCCACGCCCCACTTCGATGGCTTCCAGCGGGCAGCGCCAGTCGACCAGTCGGCCGCCGCCGCGAGGGTAGCGGATGAAGAAAGGTCCTGTGGCCTCCTGCTGTGCGGTGAACATGAGGCGACGCAGTTCGTGCTCGTCGTAGGGCGAGGCAAGGGTGAGGTTGGGGATGGGACGGAGGTAGGCAATGTCGAAACTGCCGTGGTGGGTGGGTCCGTCTTCGCCCACAAGCCCCGCGCGGTCGAGGCAGAACACCACCGGAAGGGAGAGGATGGCACAGTCGTGGATGATGTGGTCGTAGGCGCGCTGGGCAAAGGAGGAGTAGATGTTGCAGAAGGGGATGAGCCCATCTTTGGCCATACCTGCCGAGAAGGTGGCGGCGTGGCCTTCGGCAATGCCCACATCAAAGGTGCGTTCGGGCATCGCTTCGGCCAGCAAGTGCATGGAGCAACCGGTGAGCATGGCCGGCGTGACGCCCATGATGCGTGGGTTGCTCTGTGCGAGTTCGACCAGCGTGTGGCCGAATACATCTTGAAATTTCGGAGGTTGCCCGTCCTTGCCCGTTTCAAGACGTTCGCCCTCTTGGCGGTCGAACTTGCCCGGGGCGTGCCAGACGATGGGGTTTTCCTCAGCCAGTTCATAACCCTTGCCCTTAGTGGTGTGGATGTGGAGCAAGCGAGGGCCGGTCATGTCTTTGAGGCGGCGCAACGATTGCACCAACTCCAGCACATTGTGACCGTCGTAAGGGCCGAAATAACGGATGTTCATCCCCTCAAAGATATTTTGCTGGGCGGTGATGAACGACTTGAACGCGTTGTTGAGGCGGATGAGCCTTTTGCGTCGCGGTGTGTTGAGCCATCCCCATTGCTCCAGTTTTCGAGCGAAGCGGTTGCGCCAGCGGTTGTAGAAGGAGGAGGTGTGGACGTGGTGGAGGTATTGCTTCATGCCGCCCACCGAATGGGAGATGCTCATGTTGTTGTCGTTGAGGATGATGAGCAGGTTGTTGGGCGTGTCGGAAGCGTTGTTGAGCCCCTCAAAGGCCAGTCCGCCGCTCATCGCCCCATCGCCGATCACCGCCACCACCTTGCGCTCGGGATGCCCCTGTTGCAAGGCGGCCACACTCATGCCGAGGGCAGCCGAAATGGAGTTGGAGGCGTGACCGCACACAAAGGTGTCGTAGGGACTCTCTTGGGGGGAGGGAAAGGGGCGAATGCCGCCCAACTTGCGGTTGGTGCAGAAGGCATCGCGCCGCCCTGTGAGGATTTTGTGCCCATAGGCCTGATGTCCCACGTCCCAAACGATGCGGTCCTCAGGCGTGTCGAACACATAGTGGAGCGCCACGGTGAGTTCCACCACCCCTAAACTCGAGGCCAGATGTCCGGGATTTTGTGCCAGTTCGTCGAGGATGTCCTCGCGCAACTCCTGACAAAGTTGTGGCAATCGTTCGAGAGGCAAGCGCCGCAGGTCGGCTGGTGAGTTGATATGGGAGAGCAGTTGATATTTCGACGGATTTGTCATGTCTAAGTGGTTGATGAGAGAGGGTAGAGGAGGGAAAAGGGCTGTCGGCTCACGACAGATGAGTCGTAAGTAGGCGTTCAGAATGAATACCTATTTACCTACTTCCCTACTTAGCAGAGAAGGCCGCCCGCACCTCCTGCTCGCGGAAGGCGGAGCGGATGTATTGCTGCATCATGGCGATGGCGCGGGTGTTGTCGCCGCCATTGGGGATGATGATGTCGGCGTGTTGCTTCGAGGGTTCGATGAACTCGTCGTGCATCGGCTTCAAGACGTTGCGATATTTGTCTATCAGCATGTCGAGCGGATGTCCCCGTTCGGCAATGTCGCGCTCAATGACGCGCAGCAGCCGTTCGTCCGGTTCGGCATCGACAAAGATTTTTAAGTCCATCTGTTCGCGCAACTCTTTGTCGTAAAGAGCCATAATCCCCTCCACGATAATCACCTCGTGCGGCTCCACGTGGATGGTCTCCTCCTGACGGGTGCAGGTGAGGTAGGAGTAGGTGGGTTGCTCGATGGCTTTGCCAAATTTGAGCTGCTCAATCTGATGGGCCAATAGCGGCCAGTCGAAAGCGTTCGGATGGTCGAAGTTGGTGAGCTTGCGCAACTCTTCGGGCACATCCCACTGGTGCTTGTAGTAGGAATCTTGGGGGATGACCGCGACGGAGTTTTCGGGCAAACTTTCTACGATTTTACGGACAACGGTGGTCTTTCCCGACCCCGTTCCGCCGGCTATACCTATGATTATCATGCGGTTGTGTGCTGTGATACGATTAGAAATGCAAACTTACGTAGAAAAAACGAAACTCGGAAATTTTTTATGGAAAATTCTTCCCCCTCGCCTTGGGAGCGGCTCAGAGGAAGCGGGGCATGTTTTTTTGAGGGCGATATTTTGCAGGAACGCAAATAATACTTAATTTTGCACCCAAAATCAACATTCATCTCATTTATCTTATACCATGGATTGGTTCGTGAAAATTCTACAAAACCCGGAGAGCATTGCGCATATTGTGATTTTGTATGCCCTGGTCATTAGTCTGGGGGTTAAATTGGGTCGCTGGAAGATTGGCGGCCGCAACGGCATCGCCTTTGGAGTCACGTGGGTACTCTTTGTGGGCATCATTGTCGGCCACATCTGCACCAACGTGCTTTATGCCGACCCCGCGGCGGCCGTGGCCTATCAGAAACCCATCATCGATGTGGTCAAGGAGTTGGGGCTCATCCTCTTTGTCTACTGCATCGGTCTGCAAGTCGGCCCCAGTTTCTTCGAAACTTTCAAGTCGGGCGGACTGGGTATGAACCTGCTCACTGCCAGTTTGGTGATGCTCAACGTGGTGGTCATGCTCGGCCTCTACTATTTGGGCGACTTTGCCGGTATCTTCTCTCATCCTGGTGATGCCAACAACTTGCCCATGATGGTCGGGGTGATGTATGGCGCTGTGACCAATACTCCCGGTCTCGGTGCGGCCAACGGTGTTCTGCCCGACCTCATCCAGTCCGGCACCATCCCCACCATCGCCAACGGCTACGCCTGCGCCTATCCCCTCGGTGTGGTGGGCATCATCCTGGCCACTCTCGCCATCCGACTACTTACGGGAGTTTCCTACGAAAAGGAGCAAGAAGCCATCCGCCAGTCGGAAGAAAGCAACCCTCATGCCACCCCCAAGCACATCCTTGTGCGTGTGACCAACAAGGCCGTCGTGGGCCGTTCGCTCGAAGCGCTTCACCAGTTCCTCAACCGCCAGTTTATCGTCACGCGGTGTATCAATCCCGATGGCAGTTTCTTCATCCCCAACCACGAAACGGAACTCGAACTGGGCATGAGCGTGCACATCGTCTGCACCGAAAATGAGGCCGAAGCGCTCACCCTACTCATCGGTGAGGCAGAGCCTTTCAACGAGCCCGAAACCATCGAAACGACCAACTACGTGAGCAAACGCTTGGTCATCACCAAACCCGAAATCAACGGCAAGACCTTCGGCCAACTGCATTTCTCGTCCCTCTATGGCGTCAATGTCACCCGCGTCACTCGCAACGGCATGGAGCTCTTTGCCGCCCGCGACCTGCCCCTCCAAGTGGGCGACCGCATCATGGTGACGGGACGTGAAGAAAACATCGAGCGCCTCAAAAACGTCATCGGTGCCCACGTCAAGCACCTCGACCACCCCAACGTTGGTGCCATCTTCTTCGGCATCCTCGTGGGTATCATTGTCGGCCAGTTGCCCATCCCCATCCCCGGTGTGTCTGTGCCTGTGAAGCTCGGTTTGGCCGGTGGTCCTCTCGTGGTGGCCATCCTCATCGGTGCCTTTGGCTATCGCTACAAAATCAACACCTACACGTCCACCTCGGCCAACCTCATGCTCCGCGAAGTCGGTCTCATCCTCTTCTTGAGCAGTGTGGGCATTCAGGCCGGTGCTTCCTTCTGGAAGACTATCATGGAGGGCGACGGCGTCCACTATGTCTGGATGGGTTTCCTGATTACAACCCTCCCCATTCTCATCGTAGGTCTCTACGGACGCTTGAAGATGAAGCTCAACTACTTCACCCTGATGGGCTTGATTGCCGGTTCCAACACCGACCCACCGGCCTTGGCTTTTGCCAACGCCACAGCGGGCAACAACGCCCCGGCCGTGGGCTACAGCACCGTCTATCCGCTCGCCATGTTCTTGCGCATCCTCATGGCGCAGCTCGTGTTGCTCTTCTTCATGTAGTGCCTCATATCTTATAGACTTCTTCTAAAATAACGGACTCGGCAGGATTTTGTCTTTCGGCAAAGTCCTGCCGAGTCCGTTTGATGATGTTCCTTTTGGCACTGTTCGTCAGGCTCAATGACAAAGTTGGCTGCTTCTGCAAGAAAAGTTGAGAAGCTAAGGAGTAATCTATAAATCACACTTTGGTTTATAGTATTCCTTGGAGAGAATTATCTTTTGTTGCGGATGTGGTCTTCTTTTTGTCTGAACACTGTACGTCGGGTGGAACGAACGTCGTGTACTTTCAAGATAGGAGTGCTGCGCTAAAATGTTGTGCACATTGAGTTCGGGCAAAGTCGAGACGGCTTTGGCTGTATAGCAAAGAATTTATATCTTTGCACCCGACTGAGTACATATAGTGCATAAGACTGTCGGCAAGGAATTCCCGATAGCGGTGTGCACGCTCTTCGACATTCAACTTTTAAATCTTCAATATCATGTTTTCAACCTTACGATTTCGCAGCACCCTGTTGCTGCTCCTGCTCGCCATCGTACTGCCCCTTTCGGCGGAACTGAGGGAGTACACGCTCTTCTCGTCCGGTATGCCGCAGACGGCCACCATCACCATCCGCGGTTCATCCTTCCGCGGTGTGAACGCACAGGGCGACACCAAATTCAAAGCCGAACCCATCGAGGAAAGTGATGTGAAAGTGACCTGCGGAGGCGGCTACGGCTACACCGTGCAGGTGGACAACACCCATCGGCAGGTCAATGTAGACTTCCTCCAGATGTTCATTCCCACCCTCTCGCTCCATGGCGAACGACATCCCTACCTGCTCAAAATGCCGGCCGCCTACATCGGAAAGAAGGGCAACAACCTCGTGTCCACGACCCAGAAGTCGGAGGCCGACCGCTTCCTCTTTCTCGAAGACCAAAACACCATCGGCCACTACTATATCTATGACCTCGCGGCCAATGGCTACATCACCTACACCCGCGTGGCCAATGCCGATCTGCAAACCACGCAGTCGGGCAGCTATGTGAAGGTGGTCACCTCGGCCTCGGCGGCCAAAACGTGGAAAATCCTCCTGCGGACCGACCGGGAGAACGTGAGCATCATCCCCGGCAGTGTGGCGCAGGTGAAGGAAGATACCCCTTCGTGGAACTTCACCGGCGGGGTGAACTACAAGGCCGTGCTCAACCTCTGGCGCACCGACGACGGCAACAGTGCATGGACCATCATTGACCCCGCGGTGGGTTCGCTGGCCTGCGCCACCACGTTGTTCAGCCTTCCCGGAGCAGAATTTATGCACAAACTCGTGGCCAATTCGGGCGAGACCGTGCAGAGTGTCGACTTCGGTGCGCTCGCCGGTTTCAGCCTCAAAGACGACCGTACGGCCGTGGGCAACCGCTACAAGTACGTCTACGGCACGGCGCCCGAACAGGAAGGCGAATACGTCTACCACGTCAAGGTGGCTGCCTCCGACGGTGTGGTGAGCAGCATCCCCGTCCGCCTCACCGTGAGTCGCCACCTGCAGTCGCCCACGCCCATGATGGGATGGCTTAGCTGGAACTGGTTTGCCAAATCCATCAGTCACGACAAGATGGTGGCCATCGCGCAAGGGATGGAAGACAAAGGTCTTTTTGCGGCTGGCTACAACACCATCGTCCTCGACGACGGATGGGGGACGCAGGAGGCCGACAAAGCCAAACTTACCTACGACCCCGTCAAGTTCCCGAAAGGCATCAGCGGGCTCAAGGCTGCCCTGCAAGCCGTCAATCCCACAGCCAAGGTAGGCATCTACAGCGATGCCGGCCGCATGACCTGCGAAAACTATCAGCCCGGCAGCTATGGCTACGAACTGCCCCACATGCAGCTCTTCGAGAGTTGGGGTGTCGATATGCTCAAGTATGACTTCTGCAATAGTGAAGGAGCAGCCTATCCAAGCTACAAAGCGATGGGGCAGGCGGTGAAGCAAATCAACGACGCCCGCGCCGCTGCCGGTCGTCCTCCCTTCGGCTACAACATCTGCGAGTGGGGCACCAACCGCCCCTGGACCTGGGGCGCTGAAGCCGGTGGCAGCAGTTGGCGGGCCACGGCCGATGCGCGTGAAAGCTGGATCGGCAACCACAGCCGACCCGGTGTGCTGGGCGGTGTCGACGAGGTGCGCGACCTCTGGATGTATGCCGGTGTCAATCGCTTCAACGACCTCGACATGATGTGCATCGGGCTCCACGGTCTCGGCGGCCCGAGCAACAACACCTCCGACCACCAAAGCAACGGCGGCATCATCCCCGGCCTCAACAACGCCCAATCCCGCAGCCAGATGAGCCTCTGGTGCATGCTGGCCAGTCCGCTCGCGCTCACTTGCGACCTCCGCGCCACCCCCCGAGGCGAAGCCAACGGCGGCGTGTCGATCCCCACACCTCTTGTCACCAAAGCCGACCTCGCCACCCTCACCAATGCCGACATCATCGCCATCAACCAAGATGCCCTCGGCCAGCAGGCGGAATATATGGCCGAGCTCAGCACCGGCAACACCGACTTTGCGAAGACGGGCTTCGATGTCTACGTCAAGGACCTCACCGGCGGCCGCAAAGCCATCGCCGTGACCAACCGCGGCGGAGCGTCCATCGCTTCGCGCACACTCGACCTGACGAAGCTCTATCTCAAAGCCACTGCCACCTACCTCTCTAAGAATGTGTGGACCGGCACAACGACCGAAGTGACCGGCCGCCTCACCACCGGCGCGCTCGCTCCCTACGAAACGAAGGTGTTCCTCCTTACTGAAAAGTCGGGTACCACCGGCATCGACCCCCTCCCCGGCAGCAGCCAAACCGCGGCCGCTCAGGCTCAAGGCCGCTTGCACGACCTCTCCGGCCGCAGGGTGAGCGCTCCCACTTCCGGCGTCTACGTTTTGGAAAACGGGGCGAAAATCATTCGTTAAGGCACCCCACGGTTTTCGCGCTCTCCATCGTGCCCGCCCTTGTTCTCAACACGTTTTTGCCCCGCTTGTGGGACAACATCTGCAATCCCCACTCCTTTTTCCGGCACTAACGCGCGCCTTCTGAATGCAGCGAACCCCTTCTTTGGATCATCCAAGGAAGGGGCTCGCTTTTTTGTGCTTCACGCTGCAAATGGATTGGACACACTTGTCCAATTCATTGGATTGCCTTGTCCAATTTTACTTCACATGGAGCGCTGTTTTTGTCGGACGAGAAGGTATTTGGAACTTTGGGGGAGCTTGGGATGGTATTTTCCTTGTTTTTTTTGCTTAAAATCGCGTCTTCTTTGGGCATTATTAAAAGAATTTATATCTTTGCGGTGCTTTACGTCGTGTTGAAATGCGGATGTTTTGCCTTTTTCTCTCACGGAACTCCATATACATATACACCAACCCCATAAATTAAATTCAGCCATGAAACACTCCCTAAGTCCTCTCTTGCGGCGCGCTTTCTATGTACTTCCTGCCGCCCTCATGCTGTGTAGCTGCGTTGACTCTTCCGTCGACTATGGCGATGTCGATATGAAAGTGAAACTCAATGTTGATGGATTGAAGGTGAAATTCGGCAACACTGAAAGGATTAAACTCGTGGACCTCCTCAAGCCCGAAGGAAATATCAAAACCGATGCCAACGGGCTTTACTACCTCGTGGAAACCGGGCAGACCCACCTGGACTTCACCATAAAGAAGGCCTCGTCTGAAATAGAGGTCAACCAGTTGAACGTGGGTTACAACTTTGGCAACGACATCTGGAAACATCTGCTCTCCCAGCTCACCGATGCACAAAAGGCGCTTTTGGCTACAACGGGCTACGACGTGCCGGCCAACACCAACCCCGACTACACCGCTTTTGAAGACGGCAAAGACTTCGACTTCAACCTCTCTTGGAGCGACGAAGTGAAGCAGGTGAGCAGCATTGGTTTGGGCAACGTCACGTTCAACCTCAAACTGAAACTGCAAGATGATGTGGCGACGCACTTTGCCATCTACGGTCTGAAAAATCTCAAAATCACACTGCCTTCTTATATCAAGTCCAACAGCGCCCACTACAAGGATGGCATCTACACGCTGCCCAATCGAACCATCGTCGAAGGTCTGCGCGAAATCGACTTGGGCAATATCGTGGTGGATCGTCTCGCCTTCGCCAAAGCCTTGACCTCCCACCAGGTGCCTGCCGAAAAGTTTGGTCTCAAAGGCGAACTGGCCATGGGAGTGAAAACTCCTTTCCACGTGTCGGGCGACAAAGCGCCCAAAGCGACCATCGCCTTGCTCGTGACGGTGAATGGGAAGAACAAAGACGTGGTGGCCGCCAAAACGGTGACGGGGGTGTTCAGTCCCTCCATTGCCCCGAAGATCGACCCCATTCAGGTGAAGGCGCAAGTGCCCGACTTCCTGAGCGGCGACGATGTTGCGCTCAAGGTCGACCAACTCACCCTCCGCTTCGATGCCGACATGACCGATGTTCCCGCGGCCGTAGTGTTGCAAAAGGGTAAACTCACCGCACAAGCCGGCGGCAAGCACACTGAAGTGCAGCTCGCACCGGAGGGCGTGCGCTTGGAGAAAGACCGGAAGAACGTGGTTTATTTCTACCAAGGCGAGCAACCCTACGACACCGAAACCGCTCCTGCCGATGCACGAAAGTCGGTGGTCAAGGATTTCGGCCGGCTCATCGAAACCATCCCCGATGTGGTCAACGTCCGCCTGAACGATGGCGCTGTGCGGTTGGCCGGCGAGGAAGTCACCCTCGAATTCGGCCGTCAGTATCGTGCCCAATCGTCTTACAAGATGTTGGTGCCCTTTGCCTTCTCGCAGGGGCTGAAGGTCGACTACACCGATGAAACGAGCGACATCGACATGGACATGGACGACGTGACGAGCAGCAACCTTGCGATTGCTGTCACCGCCGATGTCCTCACCAATATCCCTCTCTCGCTGAAAGCACGCCTCATCCCGCTCGACGAAAAGGGCAATGTGATTGCCGGTATCACCGTGTCGGAAGTCGACATCAAGGGAGCTCCCGATGGCAATGTTGTGACACGCCCCATCACCCTCACCCTCAAAGCCGACCATCCCAAAAGCCTGCAACTCATCAAGCGCTTCAAGTTCTCCGTCAAGGCATCGGCCGACGAGGTGAACAAGGCACAGACCTTGCGCAGCGACCAGTATCTCCAAATTCAGAATGCCAAACTCAACTTTGGCGGAGCCATCATTGCGGATTTCAACTAACCTTCAGTACTCACAAACATCATGAAAGCTCTTCATAAAACCCTTCTTGCCGCTCTCCTCGGCAGCGCAGCCTTCACCGCCGCAGCACAGGAAATGCGCACTTCCTACTTTATGGAAACGGCCAAGTTTCGCCACCAGTTGAATCCCGCCTACATCAGCGACCAACGCTATGTCTCCATGCCCTTCTTGGGTAACTTCAACGTTGGGTCGGTGGGCAACTTCGGCGCTCGCACCTTCATCTACGACATCGACCCCGCCCAAAACAACGGCCGGCGTTACGGCACCTTTCTGCATCCCGACGTGAGTAGTGGTCAGTTCTTCAGCACGCTGGGCAGCGACGATGTGCAGGGCGGTGTCTATCTCAATATGAATCTCATCTCCGTGGGCTTCAAAGCGTGGCAGGGCAACAACATTATTGATGTCAATTTGCGCTCCAACACCGACTTTAAGCTCCCCAACCAACTCTTCCGTTTTGCCAAAGAAAGTGGCGCCAACAGTAGCTACAACCTTTCGGATTTGGGTATGAAAAGCCAGTCGTACTTAGAAGTAGCGCTGGGTCACTCTCACGCCATTGATGACCACTTTGTGGTGGGTGCCAAGGCAAAACTCCTCTTCGGTTTGGCCTATGCCAACCTGAAAGTCAAGCAGCTCGACCTCACCCTCGACGACAACAAGTGGGAAGTGATGGGGCAGGCTGAAGGGGCTGTCGCTTTCCAAAACACCCACTTCCGGATGGACAGCAAGGGCCGCTTGGACGACCTTGAGGACTTCAAAGGCGGCATGACCGGTTTCGGTGTGGCCTTCGATCTTGGTGCGACCTACAAGGTGCACGGTATGGAAAACCTCACCCTCAGCGCTGCCCTCAACGACATGGGCGGCATCAACCATAGTCAGGCGCAAAATCTCAAAACCAAAGACAATGCGAAGTGGACGTTCAGTGGTTTTCGCCAAGCCTACGTGGCCTCCGACAAGAGCGGTTCGCAGGAGTTGGGACACGAGTTCGACCAAATGGGCGAAGACTTGAAAGACATGCTCAACCTCTACGACACCGGCCGTAAAGGTCACGGCCAGGGTCTCGCCACGACGCTCAACATCGGTGCGGAATACACCCTGCCCGTTTACGACAAACTCAGTTTCGGCCTTCTCCACTCCCACCGCATCAACGACATTTATAGTTGGAACTCCACCATGCTCAGTGCCCGCGTCCGTCCCATCCGCTTAGTGGAAGTCGGCCTCAGCACGGCCTTCACCAGCACCGGTACGCAGTTTGGTGGCATGCTCACGCTCAACGCCCACGGTTTCCACTTCTTTGTCGCTGCCGACCGCTTTGTGGGGCGCCTCTCCAAGCAGGGCATTCCCCTCAACAGCTTGAACTCCAACGTGGCCTTCGGCATCGGCTTTCCCCTCTCCGCCGAAGCCCATCGTGCGCAAAAGTAGGAACTATCCTACTGCCGAAGAATGGCATAAAAAAACTTGAAGACGGTAGAAATAAGTTTGTAAATGAGAGAGTTATCCTCTTGAAATAGAAATCCTCTATCTCGTGTTTGTTTATATCTGTTGGCGGGGTGCAAGATGCGCCGTATCTTTGCACCAGAAAACAAGAAAAAAACAATAATACATCAACCCCTCAAAACAATCACTCTTATGAAAACTCTCGAAATCACCGGCCTTAATGCCGCTGCCGTAGCTCCCGTAGTCAAAGCTCTCAACCAACTGCTGGCTGACTTCCAGGTATACTACACCAACCTCCGTGGTCTGCACTGGAACATCCGTGGCAACCAGTTCTTCTCGCTCCACACCCACTTCGAAGACCTCTACAATGACGCTGCCGGAAAGGTGGACGAGATTGCCGAACGCCTCCTTCAGCTCGAAGCTACCCCCGAACACCGTTTCAGCGCCTACCTGCAACAATCTGAGGTGAAGGAACTGGGTGTGGTCCACGACAAGGAAGATGCTTTGCAATACGTCTTGGACACCCTTCGTCTGCTCATCGCCGAAGAGCGTGCCATCTTGGCCGCTGCTCAAGAAGCCGGCGACGAGGTGACGGTAGCCCTCATCAGCGACTATCTCCGTGGTCAGGAGAAAGAAGTGTGGATGCTTGCCGCCACCCTCGCTTAATTCCTACTCGTTGTTACGCAACATCATTTGCCCCCTTGCCTTTGTTCGCCAAAGGTGAGGGGACTTTGTTTTTGGAGGAGGCGAACGTAGGGCGGAGCAAGCGGCATTCTTCTCTCCCTTTGTCTCTCCGAAATGTTCCACCCGCCCCGACAAAACAACGTCCCCCGGCACGGATAGTCGCTTTTTATACAGCGAAAACGCATCCAATGCGAATTATTTCGTAATTTTGTGCACGAATAACAGCCTCCTCACAACGCGGTCAATTCTTACCAACAAAACCCTAATGCTGGCGGACAAGATTTGCAATAACTCCATTCTTCGATAATTTTTTCAACACTATGAAGTATTTTCTTTATTGTCTTAAGCACTATGCCGACTTCAGCGGCCGTGCACGCCGTTCGGAGTTTTGGTACTTTCAGCTCTTCAACGTTCTTATTTTTATTGGTATTTACCTTATCATTCTAGCAATAAAAAGAGTAATAGGAATAGATTGGAGTTTCATAATATCTGTATATCCGATTGCCTTATTCATTCCTAATTTGGCAGTCTCAGCTCGACGCTTACACGACACGAACCGAAGTGGTTGGTGGCAACTATTGACCATCATTACCGGACTCATTACGTTTGGTTTGGTAATAATCTTGGTGTATCTGCTATTCTTTTATGCCATATGGGGCATAGATATGCGTGGCTTCTCTATTTTTATGGAAGAAAAACTGCTTTCAGTTCTTTTGTTCATCTCCATCATTTGCCACATAGCTGCAGAAATCCTTCTTCTAGTTTGGTATTGCAGAGACAGCCAACAAGGGGTAAATAGATTTGGTCCTAACCCCAAAGAAGGAAACAACGCAAATCCAGTTCAATAGGCTCTCAATAAAGGTGGATACCCAAATCAACAAGGTTTTCATCTCAGGGAAAAGCAATAATTGAAATGCTAGAGCATTCAACTCACAATAAACCCTTTAAACAATCCTTTTATGAAGTATTTTCTTTATTGCCTTCAGCACTATGCTGACTTCAACGGCCGTGCTCGACGTTCCGAGTACTGGTATTACACCCTATTCAACACCTTGATTTACATTGCATGCGTTGTTCTTGCTTTATTGTTAGCTCTTGCAACAGACACTCCTGGATTCATATCTCTTGCCTATCTTTGGGGGCTGGCAACATTGCTACCCACAATTGCAGTATGTGTGCGCCGTCTTCACGACACGGGCAAAAGTGGGTGGTTTTACCTAACTGTTTTAATCCCTTTAGTGGGAGGAATCCTTATGCTCGTCTGGATGTGCACCGATAGCGAACTAGGACATAACGGGTATGGCCCTAACCCTAAGGGTGTAGGTAACGATCTTTACGGCGATCCTTACCAAGGATAATCTTTAAGTAACTACCTTTGTAGCACAACTCACTCAGACACCGAGCGATTCGGTCACAATTCGTGGCCGTATCGCTCGTTTTTCGTTTAGAAAATTGTAACTTTGCACCCAAATACATTAAGAATACAGTATGATGACAGCAAACGAAATACGCGAAGCCTACAAGCGCTTCTTTGAGGAGCACGGACACCTCATCGTCCCCTCCGCTCCTATGGTAATCAAGGACGACCCGACATTGATGTTTACCAACGCCGGGATGAACCAGTTCAAGGACATCATCCTCGGACACGCCGAACCCAAAAGCCGCCGCATGACCGACTCGCAGAAATGCCTGCGCGTGAGCGGTAAGCACAACGACCTCGAAGAGGTGGGACACGACACCTACCACCACACGATGTTTGAAATGCTTGGCAACTGGTCCTTTGGCGACTATTTCAAGGAAGACGCCATCACCTTTGCCTATAAGTTCTTGGTGGATGTACTGAAAATCGACCCGAAAAACCTTTACGTCACCGTTTTCGAAGGCGACAAATCCGCCGGCCTGGAGCGCGACGACGAAGCGGCTACCATCTGGGAACGCTACTTCCCCAAAGACCACATCATCAACGGCAACAAGCACGACAACTTTTGGGAAATGGGCGACACCGGTCCCTGCGGCCCTTGCTCTGAAATCCACATCGATGGCCGTTCGGAGGAGGAAAAGGCCAAAATCCCCGGTGCTTCGCTCGTCAATCAGGACAATCCAGAAGTGATTGAGATCTGGAACCTCGTCTTCATGCAGTACAACCGCAAAGCCGACGGTTCGCTCGAAGGGCTTCCCCACAAAGTCATCGACACCGGTATGGGCTTCGAACGCTTGGTGCGTGTGCTCCAAGGCAAGAACTCCAACTACGACACCGACATCTTCCAGCCCATCATTCGCAAAATTGCCGAACTTTCGGGCTTCTCCTACGGCCAAGAGGAGAGTGTCGATGTGGCCATGCGCGTCATCGCCGACCATCTGCGTGCCATTGCCTTCTCCATCGCCGATGGGCAGTTGCCCTCCAACGCCAAGGCAGGTTACGTGATTCGCCGCATCCTTCGTCGTGCTGTGCGTTATGCTTACACCTTCCTCAACCAGCGCGAGGCTTTCATCTGCAAACTCATCCCCACGCTCGTGCAGGAGATGGGTGGCGCCTATCCCGAACTCCCCGCTCAGCAAGAGCTCATCACCAAGGTCATTCGCGAAGAGGAAGAGTCCTTCCTCCGCACCCTCGCCACGGGCATCAGCCGTCTCGAAGGTATCATCGAGGCCACGAAATCCGCCAATGAAAAGGTTGTGGACGGCAAAGAAGCCTTCACTCTCTTTGACACCTATGGTTTCCCCCTCGACCTTACCGAACTCATCTGCTCTGAAGCCGGTCTTACGGTAGACGAAGACGGCTTTAATGCTGAAATGCAACAGCAAAAGGAGCGCGCCCGCAACGCTGCCGCTTCCGAAACAGGTGACTGGGTCGTGCTCGCCGAAGGAGAAACTACCTTCCACGGTTGGGATTTCACTGAATACGGCTGCCGCATTTTGAAATATCGCCAAGTGCAGCAGAAGAAGCAAACCTACTTCGAGTTGGTGCTCGACCACACGCCTTTCTATGCAGAAATGGGCGGACAAGTGGGCGATCAGGGTGTGTTGGTGAACGAAGCAGAAACGATTGAAATCTTCGACACCAAGCGCGAAAACAACTTGCCCATCCATCTCACCAAGGCACTTCCCAAGCATCCCGAGGCCGAATTTATGGCCTGTGTCGATGTCGACAAGCGCCGTGCCTGCGAAGCCAACCACACGGCCACCCACCTCATCGACCAAGCCCTGCGCGAAGTCCTCGGCACCCACGTTGAGCAGAAGGGCTCGCTCGTCACCCCGCAAAGTCTTCGTTTCGACTTCTCCCACTTCCAAAAGGTCACTCCCGAAGAAATTCGCCAAGTGGAGCGTCTGGTCAACAGCCGCATTCGCGAAAATATGCCCCTCCAAGACCACCGCGACATGGACATCGCCGATGCCAAGGAGATGGGCGCCATCGCTCTCTTCGGCGAAAAGTACGGCGACAAAGTGCGCGTGGTGCAGTTTGGCGACAGCGTAGAGTTTTGCGGTGGATGCCACGCCAAGAGCACCGGCCAACTCGGCCTCTTCCGCATCGTTTCCGAAAGCAGTGTCGCTGCCGGTGTGCGTCGTGTTGAGGCCATCACGGGCGAAGCTGCCGAAGAAAGCATTTATCTCCAACAAGACATCATCTCAAGCGTGGGCGCTTTCTTCAACAATGCCAAAGACGTTACGGCTGCCGTACGGCGTGCCATCGAAGAAAATTCCGACCTTAAGAAGCAGGTGGAAGCCGCTGTGCGCGAACGTGTGGGACAACTGAAAGGCCGTCTCATCGAAGCCGCCAAAGAAGTGGACGGCGTGAAGATTATCGCCCAAGTTATTCCGATGGACGTAGATCCTGCTGCCGTAAAGGATCTCGCTTTCCAAGTGGCCGGTCAGTTGCCCGAAAGCACTTTTATCGTTTTGGGTTCCAAGCACGACGACAAACCGCTCCTCACGGTGATGGTCAGCAAAGACCTCGTGTCCGGCCGTTCACTCCATGCCGGCAACCTCGTGAAGGAAGCTGCCCGTCTCATCCAAGGTGGTGGTGGCGGCGCTCCCCACTTCGCCACAGCCGGCGGCAAGAATACGGCCGGCCTTGACGCAGCGGTGGCCAAAGTGCTCGAACTGGCAGGCTTCTAAGTCCTCGTCCGATTTTTACACCTACTTAGTAACCCCAATTCGGTTTAAGGTCACCTATTTTTTACTCAGCTTATAGTCCACAACGATTCTTTCGACCTTGTTGTAGGCCGAAGATTCATTGTTTCACGCAAGTAGGTTTAGAAAAGTGTGAGCTGTTTCACTCCTGCTTCTCCCTCCATCTCAAACTCCATATTGATAGTGCTTTTTTGTTCAATTCCAACTCATATTCTTTGCAGAAATCATCTGCAATACAATAAATTTCCGTAACTTTGCTGACAAGTTTCATAGAGGATTGTTTTTTGTTATCTGTTTGGTTATCAACAACAAATATACGAAAAATAATCCTCTTTTTGGGCTTTTATTGAAACTATTTTAAGGCAAAAAACAAGAGTTCCTTATCCCGAATTGGGGTTATAACGGAATATGGAGCTTCCTGATGTACTCTTCGAAGAAGCTGCAGAAGATTTTTGTTCGTGGTTTATCTTGCAATACATGAGGGGGTATAAACCCTTTGTGACAATGATGTCGAAAGAAATTATATTACAAGGGCAATTAAAGTGACATACAATGCGACACAAGAAGATTTTTATTGGACTGGCATTTCTCTGTTTCATAGTGATGGGCGTAATCTTTCACTTTAGAAGAGATATTGTTGTCGCACCAATAAGGTGCGACATATTGGAGTCTGATACAACTTTCTCGGATTCAGGAATAAAATCAGTATACCACATAATGTTGGTGGATAATGCTCCGTATCTTAAGAAAAACATAAAGCAATGCTTAGAGATGTATTTTTGGAAGAATGTGGGTCTGGATTCTTTGGAGCGATATGAAAAGTATAAGATCTATTTTTATAGAAAAACCAAGTATTTGACTCTGAACTTTAAAGAGGGTGGGCAATATAATCCTGTATATAGCCATTGGGATAATACAATGGATTGGGGAAATCACTATGAAGATAAATTAGGCGAAGTAAGCTACTACAGACGTAAAGATGGAAGCGTCTGTTATATTGTCTTTACCAGTGATTCTGGTTGGGGTATTCGTGCGCTTGTAGACATTTCAAAATCTGAAATGTATAGTGAAGATTGTAAGAATGCGAAAAGTCTTTATAGATTAAAGATGAGAGAGCTTAAAATCGTTGATAATGAAATATAGAAGTATTATAATAGCAGGTCTCTTGATAATACTCTTTTCTTCCTGCCTCCACGAACAGTCAGTTCCAATAGCCTCTTCCTTCTCTATTGAGGTTGCTGAGGACAAGACCTCTCCTATGGTTGTTCAACTGAAGAATGAGAGCTACGGAGCGGATGAATACGAGTGGACCTTTGAGGTCGATTCGCCAAGTTATTAACGAGGGTTCTATCCTTTCAATGAGGTTTATTTAGAAGCACCGAAGAAAGGGAAAAAGGTGGCCGGAGAGTCGCCTGCTAAACATAAGTATGTAAGATTGGACTCATACGACCCTCAGAAAGGTGAGATAGTCTCTCGTAAGAAAACCCAACTCGGTGAGGTGTCGGAAGAGACAGCAATTCGTTACCTCAAGGAGCTAGAGGAGAAGTACCCATCAGGTTCGATCATTGCCGATGTGCCGTCCAATATAAGTAAGGCTAATGCCGGAATCTTCAAGGCAAATAATGGAAAAGTTCTTAAAGGACAAATGATTCTTGAAGTGCCCGTGCATAAAGCGGAAATACCGCCAAAGGTATTAGACTACGCGAAGAAGCACTATATAAAGATTAGAGACATAAAAGGTAAATACTATAATTAGTTATGAAGACAATATTCATTAGAACCTGGGTTGGTAATCACATAAATACAGAAGAAGCAACCCTAAGTCAATTAGATCGCTACAACAAGACTCGCTATTCTCGTCGGAAGAATAAAGAAGGCCTTTTGGAACTGGCCTCTCGCGAAGCGCATGAGCAACAAAATGTTTACTTTGCAACGATTCTCAATGAGGATGACAGCCCCTACTGCGCCATTGAGTCCAATGTGGGATACTTTGGGGTAGACTTCTTGAGAGAGGATCTTGAAAACTTTCTCATTTATACGTTTAGAGACTTCACACAAGAAGGGAAAACATTGTTCTTGGATACTATCAGACTCCAACCCAAGCATCCGCAAGACTATGATACGGTCTATAGCTTTATGTTTTACTTTAAGGAGGACAAAACGTGGGGGGTAGTGAAGCATAAAGGAGGAGTGGGCACGTGGAGTGATAGTGTCGAGGAATCAGAGATCCCTCTCTCTGAAGAGGACTATTCCAAACTTTGCCTTTCCTACCCTGAGTTCGGTGAATATGACCAGCTCATACGCTTGGATCGTATTCCGACGGTCGTTCGAGAGACGATATTAGAAGTCACGGACAAGGAGTTTCCTACGTTTAGGCAGTATCTCCAGCGAGACATCGAACGCTATCAAGAACCTAAGAAGTGAATTCGAGTGGAGGTGCCGGTCTCCAATGAGGCGCGTGCCAAGTTCGATCCTTACAAAGGTGGAGCATTTAGAAGCATCGAAGAAAGGGACAAAGGTGGCCGGAGAGTCGCCTGCTAAACATAAGTATGTAAGATTGGACTCATACGACCCTTACATCGGTGGGATTGTCTCCCGTAAGAAGCCCCAGCTTAGTGTGATGTCGAAAGAAATTATAATACAAGGTCAATTAAACTGATATATATACAATGCGACACAAGAAGAGTCTTATTGGACTGGCATTTCTCTGTTTCATAGTGATGGGTGTAATCTTTCACTTTAGAAGAGACATTGTTGTTGCACCAATAAGGTGTGATGTTTTGGAGACTCATACAACCGTCTCGGATTCAGGAACGAAATCAGTGTACCACATAATGTTGGTGGATAATGCTCCGTATCTTAAGAAAAATATAAAGCAATGCTTAGAAACGTATTTTTGGAAGAATGTGTGTCTGGATTCTTTGGAGCGATATGAATTCTATAAAATCAGTTTTTATAGAAAAACCAAGTATTTGACTCTGAACTTTAAAGAGGGGAATCAATATAATCCTGTATATAGTTATTGGGATAATACAATGGATTGGGGAAATCACTATGCAGATGAATTAGGCGAAGTAAGCTACTACAGACGTAAAGATGGAAGCGTCTGTTATATTGTCATAACCAATGATTCTGGTTGGGGCATTCGTACGCTTGTAGACCTTACAAAATATGAATGGTATAGTAAAGATTGTAAGAATGCGAAAAGTCTTTATAGATTAAAGATGAAAGAGCTTAAAATCGTTGATAATGAAATATAGACATGTTGTTGCCCCTTAAACTTCTATACAACAGACCGAGACATAACTTAGTTTTGCAAAACTGAAATCAGAGTTCTATCAAATAAAAGTGTAATTTTGCATTTGCTGGTTGACTCTACGGTCTCGAATTGGGGTTAAAAGAAAGTTCCCCTATCTCGTTTCAAGCGATAGGGGAACTTTTGATTTTGGCCTCCTCCTTTGTATATAGTCATCTCAATCTCAAAAACAGCCATGAAGGCGTGACTTTAACTTTGTTTAAGTGGGTGTTCGGAATGAATTGATACCAGATTTGTTTCATTTTTTTCGTCAGCTTGTCTTTGCGAAGAAGGAGTGTAGCGGGCTACGCGAGGGATGAACAAGGGCGAGATGGCGGAAAAGAGAGGCAAAGAGGGTGTCAAAGTAGAGATCATCCTACAAAGAAGACCCACTTACCTCAGAGGTAGTTTTTTCTATCTCAGAGGTAGAAAAATCTACCTCTGAGGTAAGTGGAGCGCACAACCGAGCCACCGCGGTGAAGGCTTTTTTCATCACGTCTTCGCGCCTCTTCTCTCGTTGTTCATACGCGCGTACGCATGTGCGCACGCTATTCTGTAAAATCTTGTTTTTTGCCTTCACTGCCTTCACCTCCTGAGGAAACTCTTTATACTCAGTCAATGAAGGTGAAGGCACATCTTTCGCGTTGCCTTCACCCGTATCTACTTGTTTTTCGGAGACTTATCTGCTCCGGTGAAGGCGTGAAGGCAAAACGCACACTCTCTTGTAGAGGACGCGCGCGAGGCGTCGTGAGTGCCGCTCGGAAGTCTAATTTTCGGCAGGTGAGGAGAGTCCTTTTTTCGGAGAACTTCCTGTGCGGATAGATTATCCTCGCTTGCACCGAAAAAATGCCCCCTTGCTATTGTCTAAGCCAAAAAAAAGTGGTACTTTTGCACCTTGAAAGGTGAAGTATGCACTCACCCAACCCTCATAAGACAACAAAAATACAATATATAAACAATTAAAAATCAGCAAAATGCCAACTATTCAACAACTCGTTCGTAAGGGTCGTTCAGTAGCTGCCGACAAGTCAAAGTCGCCTGCTCTCGACAACTGCCCTCAGCGTCGTGGTGTTTGTGTTCGCGTGTACACAACCACCCCCAAAAAGCCTAACTCCGCCATGCGTAAAGTGGCTCGTGTGCGTCTCACCAACTCTAAGGAAGTCAACTCCTACATCCCCGGTGAAGGCCACAACCTCCAGGAACACAGCATCGTGCTCGTTCGCGGTGGTCGTGTGAAGGACCTCCCCGGTGTACGCTATCACATCGTTCGCGGTACGCTCGACACCGCCGGCGTGGCCAACCGCACACAGCGCCGTTCGAAGTATGGCGCTAAGCGTCCTAAGGCCGCCAAGAAATAAGAAGATCGGGAAATGAGCGCTGTGGTAAGAGAGTAATCCCCAAGTGATGGCGGATGAAGACTCGCTCTTACTGAGCGGGTAGCCCTTAGCCCACCAGCCCTTTCCCAATGCTTCGTCTATCAAATCAAAGATTGGTTTGCATAAGGTTGAGTAAGCACCACTATCGTGGCTCTGCTGAAGACATGATGCAGCCCTAACACAACCCAACCCCTTATCACCCATGCGTAAAGCAAAACCAAAGAAGCGTGTGATCCTCCCGGATCCCGTCTACGGCGACCAGAAGGTCTCCAAGTTCGTAAATCACCTCATGTATGACGGCAAGAAGAACATCTCCTACGAGATTTTCTACAAGAGCCTCGAAATCGTAGGTGAGAAGATGCAGAGCGAAGAAAAGAGTGCGCTCGAAATCTGGAAAATTGCCCTCGACAAGATTACTCCCCAAGTGGAAGTGAAGAGCCGTCGTATCGGTGGTGCCACTTTCCAAGTGCCCACAGAAATCCGCCCCGATCGTAAGGAGTCTGTTTCGATGAAGAACATGATTGCCTATGCTCGCAAGCGCGGTGGCAAGACGATGGCCGACAAGCTCGCTGCCGAAATCATGGACGCCTACAACGAACAGGGTGCTGCCTTCAAGCGTAAGGAAGAAATGCACCGTATGGCAGAAGCTAACCGTGCCTTTGCACACTTCCGTTTCTAATCCAACCCCCAAGATAGCATAACAAAATGGCAAAGCAAGATCTCCATTTGACGCGTAATATCGGTATCATGGCCCACATCGATGCCGGTAAGACCACCACTTCCGAACGTATCCTCTTCTACACGGGTAAGACCCACAAAATTGGTGAAGTACACGAAGGTGGTGCTACCATGGACTGGATGGAACAAGAGCAGGAGCGCGGTATCACCATTACCTCCGCTGCTACGACTGCCTTCTGGAAGTACAACGGCACACAGTATAAGTTCAACCTCATTGACACTCCGGGACACGTTGACTTCACCGCAGAAGTAGAACGTTCGCTCCGTGTGCTCGACGGTGCTGTGGCAACCTACTGTGCCGTGGGTGGTGTTGAACCTCAATCGGAAACCGTTTGGCGTCAGGCCGACAAGTACAACGTCCCCCGTATCGGTTATGTCAACAAGATGGACCGTTCCGGTGCCAACTTCTTCGAAGTGGTGCGCCAGATGAAGGACGTCCTCGGTGCTACTCCCTGTGTGATTTCTGTGCCCATCGGTGCTGAAGAAAACTTCAGGGGTATCGTAGACCTCATCAAGATGAAGGCCATCCTGTGGCACGACGAAACGATGGGTGCGGAATATGATGTAGAAGACATCCCCGCCGAACTCGTGGACGAATGCAACGAATGGCGTCAGAAGATGATTGAACTCGCTGCTGAGCAAGACGAAACCCTCATGGAGAAGTTCTTCGACGACCCCAACTCGCTCAGCGAAGAGGAAATCGTGGCTGCTATCCGCAAGGGTACGCTCGCTCTCGACATCGTGCCCATGACTTGCGGTTCTTCGTTCAAGAACAAGGGCGTACAGACGCTGCTCGACTACGTCTGCATGTTCCTGCCCTCTCCCCTCGACACACCCGCTATCGAAGGTACGAACCCCGAAACCGGCGAAGTCGAAACGCGCAAGCCTTCGGAAGACGAAAAGACGGCTGCTCTCGCCTTTAAGATTGCTACCGACCCCTACGTAGGTCGACTCACCTTCTTCCGCGTTTACTCCGGTAAGGTGGAAGCTGGTTCTTACGTCTACAACGTTCGCTCCGGCAAGAAGGAACGCGTTTCGCGTCTCTTCCAGATGCACTCTTCCAAGCAAAACCCCGTAGACGTGATTTCTGCCGGTGACATCGGTGCCGGTGTCGGTTTCAAGGACATCCGCACGGGCGACACGCTCGCTGAAGAAGGCGCTCCCATCGTGCTCGAATCTATGGACTTCCCCGATCCCGTGATTGGTATTGCGGTTGAGCCCAAGACGCAGAAGGACCTCGACAAGCTCTCCAATGGTTTGGCCAAGCTCGCCGAAGAAGACCCCACCTTCACCGTGAAGACCGACGAACAAAGCGGTCAGACCGTGATTTCGGGTATGGGTGAACTTCACCTCGACATCATCATCGACCGTCTGCGTCGTGAGTTTAAGGTGGAGTGCAACCAAGGTAAGCCTCAGGTGAACTACAAGGAAGCCATCACCAAGACCGTCAACCTCCGCGAAGTCTACAAGAAGCAATCTGGTGGTCGCGGTAAGTTCGCAGACATCATCGTGAACGTAGGTCCTGTTGATGAAGACTTCAAGGAAGGTGGTCTCCAGTTCGTGAACAAGGTGACTGGTGGTAACATTCCTAAGGAATTCATCCCCTCTGTACAGAAGGGCTTTGAAAACGCTATGAAGAGTGGTGTGCTCGGTGGCTTCCCTCTCGACAGCCTCAAGGTGGAACTCCTCGATGGTTCTTTCCACCCCGTTGACTCCGATCAGCTCTCCTTCGAAATCGCTGCCCTCCAAGCCTATAAGAACGCTTGCGCACAAGCAGGTCCTGTCTTGATGGAGCCCATGATGAAGCTCGAAGTGGTAACTCCCGAAGAAAACATGGGTGACGTCATCGGTGACCTCAACAAGCGCCGTGGTCAGGTGGAAGGTATGGAAAACAGCCGTTCCGGTGCCCGCATCGTGAAGGCCACTGTGCCTCTCGCAGAAATGTTTGGCTACGTGACAGCGCTCCGTACCATCACTTCCGGTCGTGCCACTTCTTCGATGCAGTACGATCACCACTCGCCCGTTTCGAGCGGTATCGCTAAGGCTGTGCTTGAAGAAATCAAGGGCCGCGTAGACCTCATCAAGTAATTCCGAAACAAAATCCAATCCATTGCCGCCGAAAGGAGTGGGATAGCGAACGACTCTTATCCCGCCTACCTTTCGATGGTGTCAAACACTACAAAACAATGAGTCAAAAAATTCGTATCAAGCTCAAGAGCTACGACCACACTCTCGTTGAGAAGTCGGCCGAAAAAATCGTGAAGAATGTCAAAGCAACGGGTGCCATCGTGAGCGGTCCCATCCCCCTCCCCACTCGTAAGCGCATCATCACGGTGAACCGCTCTACCTTCGTCAACAAGAAGAGTCGTGAGCAGTTTGAGGTTTCGACCTACAAGCGTCTCATCGACATCTACAGCTCCAACCCCAAGACCATCGATGCGCTCATGAAGCTCGAATTGCCTTGCGGTGTTGAAGTAGAAATCAAGGTGTAGTCTTTTCTCGCTTCGATTTACAACAATAAAGAGGATATAGCCCGCTTCGGGATATATCCTCTTTTGTTTTTTGCCCGGCTGAAGAGCCATACGTTCGGGCGCTCCAACTTGCTGTGCATAGGGGCAAAAAAAAGAAGCCCGATGTGGAGCTTCATCAATAAAGGGGTTGTAACAACATTTCTGTTCAACCTCTGTCTCGACTTCCCCGAATTGGGAAGTGCGAGGGTTGAAGAGAGTTTTCTTAACCGACTTGTGAACGGAGTGCACGAAGTTGGCTGTTGAGCATTTGGCACATACTGCCGTTGCCCATCGAACGGTACCGAGCAATGCGATACATCAGTTCGTCAATAGTTTTTTTATCCATCATAATTGGTTCTTTTTTGTTTTTGTGTTCAACAATAAGAGAACCGGCCGTTTTGCCGGCCTCTGTGTTCAGTTTGTCTGTCTCTCGACAGTCAACATCTAATCCTTAATCTTTTACCTTAATCAATCGGCTGCATCACGCAGCGGATATTATCCTTAATTTTTACCTTAAATCCATATTGGAACACGAAGCGCGCTTGAGTGTCGAGGTGACGACTATCGAAGCGAGTGCTATCGTTTTGTTTTCTGGTGCAAAGATACAACGTTTGCTATCTTAGAACAAGCAGAATCGACTAAAACCGCCTCTTTTTAACGACAGTAAAGTAAATTTGAAGGGTCAAGTTGGCATAAGTCCAGCGAAACAGGGCTTGCGGTACGCTTTCTTTTTCTATCGGTAGGAGCGCTTTTGTATCCTCTCTCCATGAAATGTCGTAGCCTTTGACGCCCATCTCAACTTAAAATTGTAACTTCGCAGCATGAAAGTTTTTTATTGGATAGCTTATGGTTTAGCCTACTTGACCTCGCTGCTTCCCTTACGACTACATTATTTTTTGGCCGATGTGCTGGTGTTCCCCCTCGTGTTCCACATTTTGAAGTATCGCCGTGCACTGGTGCAGCGCAACCTTTGCGATTGTTTTCCAGAAAAAAGTGAGCAGGAGCGGCAGGAGATTGAACGCAAGTTTTACCACTGGCTGGCCGACTATATGGTGGAAACCCTCAAAGAGTTCTCCATCTCGCGCCGAGAGATGATGCGCCGTATGGAGTTTGTCAACCTCGCGGAGGTGGAAGCCGAAATGGAACGCAGCCCCGAACAGCATTGCTTCCTCTATCTGGGGCATTTCTGCAACTGGGAGTGGGTGGCCTCGTTGCCGCTGTGGAGTCACCGCAGCACGATGTTTGGACAAATCTATCATCCCCTTCACTCGCCCATGATGGACCGGCTGTTTTTCCACATCCGAGGTCGCTTCGGCGCAACGAACATTGCGATGAAAGAGACGCTGCGCGTACTGCTGCACTGGAAGCGCGAAGGACACTCGTCGATGGTGGGCTTCATTGCCGACCAAGCGCCCAAGATAGAGGCGATGCACCACTGGACGGAGTTTCTGCACCACGACACGTCCTTTTTCACCGGGGCGGAGAAAATCGGTGGAAAGTTGGGCGCTCGCTTCTTCTATCTCGAAATGACGCGTCCTCGAAGAGGGTATTATCGGGCGGAATTGCGGGAGATGCACCCTGAAGTCCCCACACCGGAACAGCCTTTCCCCGTCACCGACGCCTTTGCCCGCTGCATTGAGCAAAGCATACGCTCGCAACCTCACCTTTGGCTCTGGACGCACAACCGCTGGAAGCGCACCCGCCAAGATTGGGAAAACTACAAAGCCGGCCCTTCTGCCCGGAAATAGTGAAATGCAGCACTGCGCCTTACAAATCCGGAGCTTTCCTTTGCAAATAGGAAAAGATGAAGTATATTTGCAAAACGAAATATCAAAGTAGAGAACAACCTACGGATAAGATAGCTACACACCTACTGATAGTAGAGAACAGCCTACAAGTAAGGTAACTACGTTTGATTTTGAACACTTACTTAACTCAACGATAACACTTGACAGCCCCATGTTAGACGTAAAGCAACTGCTCGCCGACAGCGAGGAAAGAATGGAAATGAGTGTGATGCACCTCGAAGAAACGCTCTCGCACATCCGCGCCGGAAAGGCCAATGTCCACATCCTCGACCAAGTGATGGTCAACTCCTATGGATCGATGGTGCCCGTGAACAATTGTGCTGCCATCACCACTCCAGATGCCCGCACGATTGCCATCAAGCCTTGGGACAAGTCGATGTTCCGCCCCATCGAAAAGGCCATCATCGATTCCAACGTGGGCATTATGCCCGAAAACAATGGTGAAGTGATCCGTCTCGCCATTCCCCCGCTCACCGAAGAACGTCGCCGCGACCTCACCAAGCAGTGCAATGCCGAGGGCGAAGAGACTAAAATCGCCATCCGCAACGCACGTCGTGACGGCATCGACAAACTCAAGAAAAGCACGAAAGACGGTGTGCCCGAAGATGTGGCCAAAGATGCCGAAAACGACTTGCAAAAGCTCCACGACAAGATGGTGAAGCGCGTGGAAGAATTGCTCGCCGCCAAGAGCAAAGAAATCATGACCGTCTAAGGCAGAAGGTCGCTCTTGGCCCCAGCCCGAAAAAAACGATGGCAAGTAGCCTATGCACTACCTGACCATCGTTTTCTTCGTTTCCTTACAGACGCTTCATTGCCTACTTATTTCCGAAAACCTCCCCCCAATCCCTCAACTTCATGCACGGCATCGTCATCAAAAACACCGGAAGCAGTTATCTTGTGCGCACCGATGAAGGGCAACTCATCGAAAGCCGCGTCAAAGGCAATTTCCGCCTCAAAGGCATCCGCACCACCAACCCCGTGGCAGTGGGAGATGGCGTGACGCTGCGCAATAACGGCGAGGGCGAACTCGCTTTCATCACCGCCATCGACCCGCGCCGCAACTACATCATCCGCAAAGCTTCCAACCTCTCCAAACAAAGCCACATCCTCGCCGCCAACATCGACCAAGCCCTCTTGGTGGCCACCTTGGCGCGCCCTGAGACCAGCACCACTTTCATCGACCGCTTCTTGGCTTCGGCCGAAGCCTATCGTGTCCCCGTCGTGTTGGTGCTCAACAAAATGGACGATCTGACCGACGACGAACGCGCCACGGCCGACTACCTCACGCACATCTACACCGACATGGGCTACGAGGTGCACCAAATTGCGGCGCTCTCCGGCCACGGATTGGAGGCATTGCGTCCACGGCTCACGGGGAAAATCACCCTTCTGGCCGGACATTCGGGCGTGGGCAAAAGCACGTTGCTCAATCAGTTCATTCCCGATGCGCAAGTGAAGACGGCCGAAATTTCCGACGCCCACGGCACGGGGATGCACACCACCACTTTCAGCGAACTCTTCGACCTTCCTTCGCCCGATGATCAATCTGCGGGCAGCCTCATCGACATCCCCGGTATCAAGGGGTTTGGCACGTTCGACATGGAGCCGGAAGAAATCGCCCACTACTTCCGCGACATCTTTGCGCTCGGAGAGGGTTGTCGCTTCTCCAACTGCACCCACACCCAAGAACCGGGTTGTGCCGTCGTCGAAGCTCTCGAAGCCCACCGGCTCGCTCCCTCGCGCTACACCTCCTACCTCTCCATGCTCAACGACAAGGAAGAGGGAAAATATCGCGCCCACCTTTGAGGCCATCAAGGTACTGTCTACTCCAAACCGGCCGCACCTTTTCTTCTAAACACACCATCCTTTTTAGTTTCCCTGAAATGAAACGCATTCTCATTCTTCTGTTGGCTTGCACGCTTGCCTCGGCAGCAGCGGCTCAATCCGCGCAGCGGCTCATCGACTACGTCAATCCCTTCATCGGTACGACCAACTTCGGGACGTGTAACCCTGGTGCTGTCCTCCCCACAGGGCTGATGAGCGTGACGCCCTTCAACGTGATGGGGAGCGACCTGAACGGCTACGACAAAGACGCCCGCTGGTGGTCCACGCCCTATGACCACACCAACCGCTTCTTCACCGGATTCAGCCACGTCAATCTCAGCGGTGTGGGCTGCCCCGACATGGGTTCGCTCCTGCTGATGCCCACGACAGGCGACCTCGAAACGGACTACAAAAACTATGGTTCCACCTACACCGACGAGGTGGCGCATCCCGGCTATTACAGCAACCGCCTGACGAAATACGGCATCCTCGCCGAGGTGTCGGCCACGCTCCGCAGTTCCATCGCCCGCTTCACCTTTCCCAAAGGGCAGGCCAACGTCTTGCTCAACCTGGGCGAAGGCTTGACCAACGAGAGTGGTGCTACGGTGCGTTATGTGAGCGATACCGAAATCGAAGGCAGCAAACTCCTCGGCACATTTTGCTACAACAATCCCCAAGCCGTCTATCCGCTCTACTTCGTGATGCGCATCAACCGCCGTCCCCAACAGCGCGGTTTTTGGAAGCAACAGCGCCCCATGACCGCCGAGGCCGATTGGGAACCCTACGCCGGAAAACGCAAACTCTACCCCAACTTCCATCGCGAGATTTCGGGCGACGACATCGGGGCTTACTTTTCCTTCAATGTTGAAGAGGGCGAACAGATAGAAGTTCAAATCGGGGTCTCCTTTGTGAGTACCGCCAATGCGCGCGAAAACTTACAACACGAACAGCCCCAAGGCACCCACTTTGCCGATGTGCGCACCGCTGCCGAATGTGCGTGGGAAGAGGCACTCTCCGTGGTCACCGTCGAAGGCGGCACGCCGGACCAGCGCACCATCTTCTACACCGCGCTCTATCACACACAAATCCACCCCAACATCCTCCAAGACGTCAACGGCGAATATCCCGAAATGCAAACCGGCATCACTCGCCGCACTTCGGGCGACCGCTACACCGTGTTCTCTCTTTGGGACACTTATCGCTGCACCCACCAACTCTTCACGCTCCTCTTTCCCCAACGTCAGCAGGCCATGGTGCGCTCCATGCTCGACCAATATCGCGAAACGGGCTGGCTGCCGAAATGGGAACTTTATGGGCAGGAAACTTACACCATGGAAGGAGACCCGGCCATCCCCGTCATCGTCGACACCTGGATGAAGGGGCTGCGCGACTTCGACGTCCCCCTCGCCTATGAAGCCATGTGCAAAGGAGCCGACACGCCCGGCAAGGAAAATCCCCTACGCCCCGACAACGACGACTACCTGCGCTTCGGCTACTGCCCCCTGCGCGAGCCCTACGACAATTCTGTCTCCCACGCTCTCGAATACTACGTGGCCGATGCCGCGCTCGCACGTTTTGCCGAAGCCCTCGGCAAGAAAGACGATGCCCGCCGCTATCGCCGCCGCTCGCTGGGCTACAAGCACTACTACTCCCCCGAGTTTGGCACCCTGCGCCCCCGTACGCCTGACGGTCGCTTCCTCTCGCCCTTCAATCCCAAACAAGGCGAAAACTTCGAGCCCTCTCCCGGATTTCACGAAGGAAACGCTTGGAACTACACCTTCTTTGTGCCGCACGACATTACCGGCTTAGCCAAATTGATGGGCGGCAACCGCAAGTTTACCGAACGTCTCCAAAGCATTTTCGACAACGGCTACTACGACCCCGCCAACGAGCCCGACATCGCCTATCCCTACCTCTTCTCCTACATCAAGGGCGAGGAATGGCGCACACAAGTGCTCACACGCCAATGGCTCGACAAAGTCTTCCACAACGCTCCCCACGGCATCCCCGGCAATGACGACACCGGCACGATGAGTGCATGGGCTGTCTTCGCGATGATGGGCTTCTACCCCGACAACCCTGCCGATGCTTCCTACACCCTCACCGCTCCGGTGTTCGACCGCATCACCCTGCGTCTTGACCCTGCCATCCACGGCACCGACCGCTTGGTCATCTCCGCCCCCAATGCCGCGCAAGGACAACGCATCCGCTCCATCCGCCTGGGCGGCCGCCCGTTCAAGGGCTTCCGCATCTCCCACGCCGACCTCCTGCGCGGTGGCCGCTTGGACTTTGAGTTGCAATAACTATCGACACAACCGTACAAGCACAGAAAAGGCTGCACTTCATCACGAAGTGCAGCCTTTTGGCTTATGTAGCAGGCATCATCCCGAAGGGCTGTTTGAGAAGCACACCGCAGGTGAGCGTGAGGCACGAACATCGAAGTGTCGTTTCTCTATCCAAGCTATGCTGCGGCATTGTTCAAAACTCATCCCTTCTTTGGGCACAGCTCGCCTGCGTGAGCGAAAAAGTTCGTGGCTTCGGCAAGAAAAGTTGAAAAGCTAAGGCGCAATCTATAAACCAAACCTTGGTTTATATAATTCAAGCCTTGGTTTATATAAACCAAAGTTTGGTTTATGTAATTCAAAGTTTGGTTTATAGTTTATCTTTGAGGCGCGCAACTTTTCTTGCTGAAGCCACGAACTTTTGCTGAAGCTCAGATGGAAACCCCTCTTTGCCTCTAACCATTTCTCCCCAAGAAGAGAACCCATTCTCCCGCGAGGGAAAATCGGTTCTCCGCTTGGGGAGAAAACTATGGGGCGAAAATGAGGACACCGAACCTGTGTCGGCAGAGGCACGGGGCGGGGCACTATTGTGGGGACGCAGCGTCTTGATGTTCCACAAGATGGGCGAGCAGCGCCACGGCATCGGCCACGGAGGGCACGCTCTTGATGCGCATGAAGCGCTTGCCCTTCTGTTCGCCGAGTTCGCAGCGGCGGAGGTTGGCCGGAGAGGTGGCGAAGGCAAGCACGCGGCTGAAAGCACCGCTCTGGTAGAAGGGGCTTTGGGCGTTAGCCACAAAGTAGAGGGTCATTTTGCCGCCCTTCAGCACCAAGCGCTCCGCCCCGCACCGGCGACCGAGACGGCGGAGAGGGAGCACGCGCAGCAGTTCTTCGGCTTCGGGCGGCAGCGTTCCGAATCGGTCGATGAGGCGGCGGCGGAAGTCTTCGATTTCTTCATCGGTGTTGAAGCCGTCCAGTTCGCGGTAGAGGAGCATGCGTTCGCTCGCGCCGGGCACGTAGGTTTCGGGCAGATAGGCGCGGAGGTCGCACTCCACGTTGCATTCCGCCACGAAGGCATCGCCGTCGAGGGCGTTGGTCTGGCGTTCGAGTTCTTCGGCAAAAAGGTCGGCAAACTCCTCGTTCTTCAGTTCTGCCACGGCTTCGGCCAGGATTTTCTGATAGGTCTCGTAGCCCAGGTCGGCGATGAAGCCGCTCTGTTCGGCACCTAAGAGATTGCCGGCGCCGCGGATGTCGAGGTCCTGCATGGCGATGTGGATGCCCGAGCCGAGGTCGGAGAAGTTTTCGATGGCTTGCAGGCGTCGGCGGCTGTCGTCGGGGAGGAGGGAGAGGGGCGGTGCGAGGAGATAGCAGAAGGCTTTGCGGTTGCCGCGCCCCACGCGACCACGCATCTGGTGGAGGTCGGAGAGGCCGAAGTGGTGGGCGTTGTCGATGAGGATGGTGTTGGCGTTGGGCACATCTATGCCGTTTTCGATGATGGTGGTGGAGAGCAGGACGTCGTATTCGTGGTTGACGAAGTCGAGGATGATTTCTTCCAGCCGCTTGGGTTCCATCTGTCCGTGCCCCACGACCACTCGCGCATCGGGCACGTGCTTGCGGATGAGCGATTCGATGTTGGTGAGGGACGAGATGCGGTGGGTCACGATGTAGACCTGTCCATTGCGAGAGAGTTCGAAGTTGATGGCGTCGGCAATGATTTCGTGGCCGAAGGAGTGGATCTCCGTCTGGATGGGGAGGCGGTTGGGGGGCGGCGTGTTGATGACGCTCAGGTCGCGGGCCCCCATGAGCGAAAACTGCAACGTGCGTGGAATGGGCGTGGCCGACATGGTGAGCGTGTCGACGTTCACTTTCAGTTGGCGGAGCTTTTCCTTGACCGAAACGCCGAACTTCTGCTCTTCATCGATGATGAGGAGGCCCAAGTCTTTGAACTTGACGCTCTTCCCGATGAGTTTGTGCGTGCCGATGATGATGTGGATGTTGCCGGCGGCGAGGTCTTTGAGGATTTCCCTGGTCTGGGCCGTGGTGCGTGCCCGCGAGAGGTAGTCGACGCGGACTGGGAAGTCCTTCAGCCGCTTGGCGAAAGTTTTGTAGTGCTGCAAGGCGAGCACCGTGGTCGGCACCATCACGGCGACCTGCTTGTTGTCGCAGGCCGCCTTGAAGGCAGCGCGCACCGCGATTTCGGTTTTGCCAAACCCCACGTCGCCGCAGACGAGGCGGTCCATCGGGCGGTCGCGCTCCATGTCGGCCTTGACCTGCTGGGTCACTTTGAGCTGGTCGGGGGTGTCTTCGTAGGCAAAGGAGGCTTCAAGCTCCTGCTGGAGGAACGTGTCGGGGGTGTAGGCGAAGCCCTTTTCTTCGCGCCGGCGGCTGTAGAGGACGATGAGGTCGCGGGCGATGTCTTTGAGCTTTTCCTTGGTCTTGCTCTTGATGCGCTCCCACGCACCGGTGCCGAGGTGGGAGAGTCGGGGCGGTTCGCCCTCGCGGCCTTTGTACTTCGACACCTTGTGGAGGGCGTGGATGGAGACGAAGATGGCATCGTTGTTCTGATAGGTGATTTTGATGACCTCTTGCAGTTCGCCGTCGGCACCGGGCATGCGCACCAATCCGGCAAACCGCCCCACGCCGTGGTCGACGTGCACCACATAGTCGCCCGGCTCAAACTGCATCAGCTCTTTGAGCGTCAGGGCAATTTTGGCATTGCGGGCGTGGTCGGAACGGAGGTTGTACTTGTGAAATCGGTCGAAGATTTGGTGGTCGGTGAAGAGGGCGACCTGCGCTTGCTCATCGACAAAACCCTCGTGTAGGGTGAGGTGCACACTCGTAAAGAGTGGGGCGGTCTGGGCGGCCTCTTGCGAAGTCTCCACATCGGCGTGTTGGAGATCGTTGATGATTTCGCGCAGACGCTCGTTTTGCTTCTCACTGTCGGCGAGGACATAGGTGTGTATGCCCGCTCGGAGATTGCGGCGGAGGGTGTCGACCACAAGATTGAAATTCTTGTGAAACAGCGGTTGGGCCTGCGTGCGAAACACCACCCGCGCAGCCTCATCGGCCATGGTAGAGGGCGAGGCTGTGAGTTCGAAGCGCTGCAAAGGCGCAAGTTCCCGCTCCAGTCGACTCCCGCTCACCAACTGAGCGGCAGCCGAAAATCGGGCTTCGAGTTCGGCCGCCTCCATTTCGGATGAAGCCTCCATCTCGGCCACTGCCTGTCGGGCAAAGCCCTCGTCGTAGACCTTCTGCACGGCAGCGGTGAGGAAACCGAAGTTGCGCACGACCAAACGTGTGGCAGACGGCAAGAAGTCGGTGAACGGCACCAACTCCGCCGCGGAACTTTGTTCCTCAACGTGGGGCACAATGTGGGCTTCGACGCAGAGCTGCTTGGACAGCTGACTCTGCACCTCAAAGGTGCGTATCGTCTCCACCTCATCGCCGAAGAAGTCGATGCGGAAGGGAAGTTCGTACGAAAAACTAAACACATCGAGTATCGACCCGCGGAGGGCGTATTCTCCCGGTTCGTAGACGTAGTCCCGGCGATGGAAGCCCACTTCTTCCAGTCGGCGCGTGAGGGCAATGATGTCGTACTCTTCGCCGGTGTGAATGGTGAGGGAGTGGTCGGTCAGTTCCTTACGCGAAGCCACCCGTTCGGCCAGTGCCGTGGGAAAGGTCACGACGCAGAGCGGCATGGGGTGCTCCTCGGTAGGGGTACTTTCCCATCGGCTCAGTCGGGAGAGTACGTCGGTACGGAGGATCTCCTGTGCTGCATCGCGTTGGCCGTATTTCACTGCCCGGCGATAGGACGAGGGGAAGAACAGTACGCACTCGTCGCCCAGCAGTTGCCGCAGGTCGTGGTAGAAGTAGCCCGCCTCCTCTTCGTCGTTGAGCACGAAGAGGTAGGGGGATGGACATTCGTGAGCTGCTGCCCCCAGCATCAGTGCAGGAGCAGAACCGCGCAGCCCTTCGAGCAGGACGGGCGTCTGCCCTTCGCGCAGGCAGTGGAGCAGGGCGCGCACACCGGGATGATGAGCAAAAAGCGGGAGAAGTTCGGGAAGGGTCATGAAGTGAGGAAATGGGAGAAAAGCAAAATTGGAGAAGCGCGCTTCGGGGAGGATGATGTGGAAGTTCGACCTTCGAGATCAGAAGAACACCGGCAACTACTCGCAGACAAGCCGGTTGCCATCGACACGCTCCATATAGGACTGGATGTAGGCTTTGAGGAGTTGTTCGAGGGCGGATTGTTCGCGATATTTCCCGACCAGGTTGCGGCGACAGAGGCGGTCGTCGGCCAGATTGTAGACCGCCGTGGTACGCTCGCCATCGAAGAGGAGGAGATGATTGCCGCGGATGATGTAGAAAGTGCCGTTGTCGAAGCCCGCTGTCCACGTTGCGGCATCGGGTGTGTGCAGGAGGTCGTGTCCAAAGGCCACAAAGGGGCGCTTATAGCCGAGGTAGCTCAGGAGGGTAGGCATGATGTCGGACTGTTGCGCAATGCCCTTTCTGAGAGTAGGCTTCAGTTCGCCGGAAGGGTCGAAAAAGAAGATGGGGACGGCGTGAAGTCCCGCCACCGTGCGATATTCGTCGTGGATGGGGGCGTTGGTATGGTCGGCAGTGAGTACAAAAATCGTGTTCTTGTACCACGGTTGCTTTTGGGCGGTTTCAAAGAATCGGCGGAGGGCAAAGTCGGCATAGCGGATGCACTTGTAGAGGGGATGTCCGCCCTCTTCAGGAAAGCGCTTGGCATAGGCTTCGGGCACGTGGAAAGGATGGTGGCTCGAAAGCGTGAAGACCGTGGTCAGGAAGGGCGGGCGCATCTGCGTCATCTTGTGGGCATAGTATTGCAAGAACCACTCGTCCCAGATGCCCCAAGTGCCGTCGAAGGCCGCCTGCTTTCCCCAGACGGGGTCGGCCTCGTAGTCTTCGCGGCCATAGTAGTGAGCGTAGCCGGTGGTGCGGGAGAAGGGGAGGAAGCCCATCGACCCCCTTTCGGCACCGTGGAAGAAGGCGGTGGTGTAGCCCTCTTTGCGGAGTTCTCCCGCCAAGCCGCTTATTTTGTTGAGGGCGGCAGGGGTGAGGAAGATGGACTCACCCATCCTCGGCAGTCCCGAAAGGATGGAGGGCATGCCGTCGATGCTCTTACGGCCGGTGGCGTAGCTTTGTTCGAAACGGTAGCTCTGTTGGCACAGAGAGTCTAAGAAGGGGGTGAACCCCCGATAGCGTCCGCCGTCTAAGTCGCGGTTGAGCGCACCGATGTATTCGCGGCCCATGCTTTCGACAATGAGCACCACCACGTTCTTCCGCCGCATCGGCAGACTGTCGCCCACGTTGTGGATGGGCGAATAGAGGGCTGGCAAACGGTCGGCCGGAAAGTAGTGCGGCACAACAAAGGAGCGTTTGCCGAGGGTGCGGATGATGGAAAAGGGGGTGTTGAGGATGAGGGACGCTTCAGTGGGACGCCGGACAAAGATGTTGGCATCGGTCAAGCGAATGGGACGCTGTCCCCCGAGATAGCCGCCCCGCATGCCTACCACTGCGAGGAGAGCAAACCCCAGTAGAGTGCCGATGCGCGAGAAGTAGTAGGACTTCGGGCGGAAAGGGCTCGTGGGATGGGGCAGCGAGACGTAGCACCGATAGAGGAGGAAAATGAGGACTGCGCCTGCCACGAAGAGGTACCAGTGGGGGAGGAGCTCGGCGAGGAAGATGCGCCCGATGTTGCTTTCGTGACTGAACTCTTGCAGCACACCGATCGTGCTGCGCCGTCCGGTGTACTGGACGTAGACGGCATCGATGAGGTTGAGAACCACACACAGACTTTGCACCCCGACAAACGTCCATTTGGTCAAGCGTTGTCGCACTTGCCCCTCCCAACGGGGATAGGGGAAGAGCAAGAACAGTGCATAGAGCAGCTGGGTATAAGCCACGGCGGCACCGTCAAACCGCAACGTGCCTTCCCACATCTCGCCCCACGACCAGCGCCCTAAGTCGGCAGCATAGAGGGTATAGTTTTCCAGAAAAAAGACGAGGCGGCACAGTGCAAACACCATAAGTGCCAACAGGGTGTTGAGCAGAAGCACAACGGGAACGCTCCACCCCGAAGAGGCCAAGGAGCGCGCAGAAATAGAAGTACGCATGGAGGAAAAAAAGAGGGAAAGGAACAAAGGAAAAGCGAAGTGGGGAGTTTCACCTCCTCACTTCGCTTCGGTGAGTCTGTTGCTAATCAATGAGGGGATTAGAACTTGTAGCGATGGTCGACAATGTCAGCCTTGCGTGCCAAAGCCCCAAGCACCTGCTGGGCGGCCTGCATGTAGCTGCGCTGTGTCATGTTCATTTCGAGTTTGGCGTCAAACTTCTCCGTGCCCTTGTTGCGCGAAACAATCTTGGCCACGTAGGCACCGGCGGTACCGATGATGGGAGCGGTGGTCTGGCCCACCTTGGCAGTGCTGATAGCGGCCGTGAGCATCGGCTCGGGAGTACCAACGGCAGGAACAACGGCATAGCCTGAGAACGTCACGTTGTTGAGACTGTCGACAACAGCACCCTTGGCTTTGGCGGCTTCGATGGTCTTCACACCGGCGAGTTTCTTCGCTGCCACTTCGCCCTTCTTCTGGCTCTTCACTACTGCGGTGAGGAACTCTTTCACCTGCTTGTTGTCCCAAGGCATGTAGCCTTTCTTGTAGACCTTGTCCAAGGCAACCACGAGGAGGTGGTTGTTGGCTTCGCCCACTTCGTAGAGAGGAGAGAGTTCGCCTTCGTCAGCAGTGTCGAACACCCAGCGCACAGCGTCTTTCGAACCGGCGATGCCGGGGAACTGGCCGTTGCCACCGATGTGGCGGTTGGACGAGGAGAAACCATCTTGGTCAATCACCTGATAGCCGGCCTTGGGAGCGTTCTTTACAATGTCGGCCAAGGAGTGATTTTCAGCCAGGAAGCGGTTGAACTTGCTCACCGCAGCATCGTAAGTGGCTTTGGAGAAGTCTACGGGGATTTTCACCACAGCGGCCACCACCTTGCTCTTCATCGCCTTGCGATCGAGGACTTGGAGGATGATTTTGTTGCCACCGATTTCGAGTTGAGTGTAGCCTTTCAGCGGAGCATTATAAAGGGCATTGACAAACTTGGCGTTGTCGGCAGAGATTTCGGTAGACTCAAATTGCGAAGCGGCAATCCACGATGAGTCGCTGGGTACACCGGCCTTCTTGGCGATGTCGGCATATTTTGCACCGCTGTTGAGGGCGTTGAGGATGGAGTCGGCACGCACACCGGCAGCCTTGGCATCAGCAGCCTGCACGGGGAGAGCGCGATAGAGGATGGAATCTGGAGCTTGAACTTTGGAAATCACCTTGACGATGTTCATCGTGTTGTCCTGTACGTTGAGGTAGGGTGCTTTGGTGGCTCCTGCCCCCATAGAGTCGAGTTCTGCCTTGATGTCGGAGGGGAATACGCTCGTGGAGAGGGGCACATTGGCAAAACGTACAGCACTCTTGCTGGCGTTGATGACGGCAGCAGGATCTTCGCCCGCTTGGAGCTTGCCGAAGATGACGTTCATCTCGTTGTTGAGGGCCTTCTTGTCGGCAGCACTTGCCGTCACGTTCACGTCGATATACTTGATGTCGCGCACTTCGTTGTCGAGACGGAACAATTCTTTATATTGGTCATAGGCGGCCTTGAGGTCGCTGTCTTCGACCTTCACCTCCTTGTCGGAAATCGAAGCGAAAGGCAAAGCCGCCACTTGCGTGTTGGTGGAGACGGTGCGGTCGTTGAAAGCCACCTTGGCGCTCACAGGGTTGCTGGTGAAGGAAGTCACGAAGAGCGCTTGATACTTGTTCATGAGCAACTCGCGGCGCAATTGCTTCTCGGTGTAGGCCCAAAGGCTGTTGATGGTGGCGATTTGCTCAGCCACAGAGGAATCGACCTGTTTGCCCTTCATTTCCTTGGCTTGCTTGAAGAAACCTTGGAGGGCGGTGTAGTTGAAGCGACCGTCTTGCCCCATGAACATCGGAACGTTCTGGAAACTTTGGGCCGTTCCTTCGCGAAGGGCTTGTTTCACCTCTTCGTCGGTGACGATAAGACCGAGCTTGTCGCACTCGTGCTTGATGAGTTCAAACGAAACAAACTCGTTCCACACCTGGTCGCGCACCTGCTCCGTTTGTTCGTCGGTGAGGCTGCCACCGCTGCGGAACTTCTGCACTTCGGAGGCTTCGTTGACCATCTTGTAGAATTCCTCTTGCGAAAGGCTCTTGCCGTAGACTTCACCCACGGTGCGGCCGCCGCTGGTGATGGCCGAGATGGTGTTTTGGTCGAGTACCATGGTCAGGATGAAGAGGAAAAGTCCTACTCCCATGATTGCAATAATCCACGTATTGCTTCTGATTTTTTGTAATGCTGCCATTAGTATTGTTGTTATTATTGTTTCATTCTCAGTCTTTTAGCACTTCTCCCGAGAGGGGGTATGCACATATTTGGCGACAAAGATACGCAAAAAACTTTGTTTCTACTGCCTTTTGACCTAAAAAAGTGTAATCCCGACGACGCCTGCCTGCTGATGGAGGGCGGGGCTCAACAAGACTTACGAAGAGGTTAGGACGGATGAGGTGTTTGTTTTTCTCCTTTGCTCTTCCAGCCAACGCGCCAAACCTTCGCGCACGGAGGACATCGCAAAGGACGAGAGGGGCAAATCTTCGGGGGCTACCCAAAAGGCCGCCTCGGCATCGTCGCCGGCCACAATCGCTGCCGGATTGTCGATGGCGACTTCAAAGAAACTGTCGACCGTGGGCACGACAAAGTCGGAAAATGGGTAACGGTTGGGGAGGGAAAACAGGAAGCGAACGATGCGTCCCGACACACCGACTTCCTCGCGCACCTCACGCAGGCAACCCTCTTCGATACTCTCTCCGTGGTCCACGAAGCCGCCGGGCAGGGTGAGCAACCCTTTGCCCGGATGGCGGGCACGACGCACCACGAGGAGTTCGCCCTTGGGATTGCGGATGAGGGCCACGGTGGCGGCCGAAGCATTGAGGTAGAACACAAAGCCGCACTCGGCACAGCGTTTGGAGCGGTCGTCGAGCACGGAAAATTGGTCGCTGCCGCAGCAGGGGCAGTAGCAAAAGCGGGAGAGACAATGGGAGGACATCTTCCTACTGATAGATGAGGGTAAACAAGCGTTCGGGCGCATAAATCTCGGCGGCCAACTTCTGCAGTTGTTCGGCCGTCACCTCGCGGATGGCGGCCACGACGTCGGCCACATTGCGGTGGCGGCCGAAATGGGCAAAGGTCTTGGCCATCGCCAGGGCATAGCCTTCGCGGTTGTCGCACGAGATACCGATTTGTCCGCACAATTGGTCTTTGGCGGCTTTGAGTTGTGCCGGTGTGAGTGGCTTTTCGGCCAACTTCTGCAACTCGCGTTTCACCAAACGGAGGCAGCGCTTCACGTCGTCGACATCACAACCGAAGTAGACATTCCAGTAGCCCGCATCGGGATAGGAGTTGAGGTAGGCATCGATGCTGTAGACCAGGCCGTGGCGCTCACGCACCACCATGTTGAGGCGGGAGTTCATCCCGGGACCGCCCAGCAGGTTGTTGAGCAAAATCAGTGCGAAGCGGCGTGGGTCGTTGCTCCCGAAAGTCGGGGCGCCCATCATGACGTGGGCTTGATGGGTGTCCTTCTGCACGATGCGTGTGGTTGGTGTGGCGTAGCCTTTGAAAGCCGTGGGGGCGTCCACCTCTCCGGGGCGTACTTCCGGGGGCGATGGAGGCGCAGTCGTCACTTCGGCTTGATGCGCCTTGGAGAGCAGACGCAGCACGCGGGCAAAGTCGGTTTGCCCATAGACAAAGAAGATGGCATTGTCCGGTTGGTAGTAGCGGTCGGCAAATCGGTGTGCATCGGCCGTGGTGTATTGGCGCAGACGTTCGGGAGTGCCGAGAATGTCGCGCCCAAGGGGAGCGTCGGCAAAGAGGAGGTGTTCGAATTCGTCGAAAATGAGTTCTGAGGGGCTGTCGCGATAACTATCGATTTCGTCCACAATCACTTCCACTTCTTTCGTGATTTCCGCCTGAGGGTAGGTGCTGTGGAACACAATGTCCGTGAGCAAATCGACGGCGCGTGCCACGTCCTTGCGCAACACCGTGGCGTGGTACACTGTCTCTTGCTTGTTGGTGAAGGCGTTGAGATCGCCGCCCACTCGTTCCAGAAAGTTGTTGATTTGTGTGGAGGTGCGGCGCGTGGTGCCTTTGAAACTCAAGTGTTCCAAGAAGTGCGCCATTCCGCTGTCGGCTTCGGGCTCATGGCGTGTGCCGGCACACACCACATAGCCGCAATAGAGCACTTCCGAAGCGGAGGGCTCGAAGATGACGCGAAGGCCGTTGCTGAGTGTTGCTGTGGGCATAATTCAGTAGGAGAGAAGAAGAATTAGCGGCGGACGTATTTCCCCACCCAAGGCAGACGGGAGAGCGGGAAGTCGGTGCGCACAACGTAGGTGAGGAAGAGGACGAGGCAGACCGTATTGACCAACAGATGAAGGGGTGTCGAAGCGGTCAGACTGGGCACAAAGGCCATCACCGCATAGAGCACAGCGGCCAACAGCACGTAGAGCGCGATGGAGCGGAGGGGATAAGGGATGGGATAGTAGCGTTGCCCCACGAAGTAAGAGAGCATCATTGCCGTACCGTAGCCCGCCACGCCGGCCCAAGCGCAGGCCATGTAGCCATATTGCGGCACAAAGAGCACATTGCAGGCGAGCAACACCACACAGCCTGCTCCCGAAAACCAAGTGCCCCAGATGGTGCGGTCGGTGAGTTTGTACCAGAAGGAGAGGTTGAAGTAGATGCCCATCAGGATTTCGGCCACCATCACGATGGGTACGGTCTTCAAGCCTTCCCAGTAGTCCCGACCGATGATGTGGCGGATCACTTCCAGATAGGCCACCACTGCGAGAAAAGCAAAGAGGGTGAAGATGATGAAAAACTTCATTGTCAGGGCATACGTGCGACGGTTGTCGGTGCTGTCGCCCTCTTTGGTGGCTGCGAAGACAAACGGCTCGTAAGCATAACGGAAGGCTTGCGTGATGAGCGCCATAATCATGGCTATCTTCACCGCTGCCCCATAGATGCCGAGCTGCACCTTACCTTCCCGACCGGGCACAAGTTGAGGGAAGAGGATTTTGTCGGCCGTTTGGTTGAGGATGCCCGCAATGCCGAGCACCAAAATGGGCCACGCATAGCCGAGCATGCGACGCAGGAGCGCTTTGTCCAGCCGCCAGCGCACACCGAAAAGTTCTTTCCAAAATCCGAAGGTGATGAGGCCGGTGCAGGCGAGGTTGATGGCAAAGACATAGTCTACCTTCACCACAAAATCCTCCATAACGGCCGGCAGAACGAGGAAGAAGAGGAGATTGAGCGTGATGTTGAGGAAGATGAAACCGAGTTTGAGGATGGCAAACTTCATCGGGCGTTTTTGATAGCGAAGGTAGCAGAAGGGGATGGCCTGAAAGGCATCGAGCGCTACGGCCGTCGCCATCATCCATACGTATTCCGGATGGTCGGCATAGCCCATCCAGCCGGCAATGCCGCGCAGCCCCAGCAGCACCAAGGCGATGAATGCCAAGCCCACGCTGCCCACAGCGATGAGGGCAGTGGTGTAGACGCGAGTCGGGTCGCGCTCGTCCTCGCGGTTGATGAAGCGAAACAGCGTGGTCTCCATGCCGAAAGTGAGGATGACGAAAAGCAGCGCGGTGTAGGAATAGACTTCCGTCACCACACCATATCCACCGGTAGAAGCCGCGATTTTGGCCGTGTAGAGCGGCATGAGCAAGTAGTTGAGAAAGCGCCCCACGATGGAACTCATTCCATAGATGGCGGTGTCTTTGGCAAGCGATTTTAGAGAAGCCATAGCTTTTGGAGGACAGAAGATAAGGTGATATGAAAGATGATGTCGGGAAATCAGACGTTGCGAAAGGGGCTGCTCGCACGGACGAGACAGGAGTGAGCACGAAGGAAACAGACGCAGCGGCCGAAATACAACAAAAAAGCGCTAATCGGAGCGTTGCGCACGCAGCCAATCAGCGCATTTTGTTGGGTCACCGGGATTCGAACCCAGAATGACAGAACCAAAACCTGTAGTGTTACCATTACACCATGACCCAATTGCGCTGCAAAAGTACGACATTCTTTTCACACCTGCAAGCCTTCCCGCGCTTTTTTCTACCAAAAGCACGATTTTTCTGTTCTCGTCGAGAAAAAGACGACAGAAACACGCCCATGAACTCTCCCCAATCAGTTGGGCAAAGAATTTTCGCCCCCGCTTATCTACCCCTGAGATTGAAAAAACTACCTCTGAGGTAATTATTTTTATCTCAGAGATAGTTGTATTTATCTCAGAGGTAAATTCCTCCCCCTCCTATTTATATTTTTATATTTCTTTCTCCCATCTTGTTTCTCTCCTCCTTTTTCTCTATCGTGTGCGTTTCTATCTCCACACGTTCTCGTTCTCACGCGTACGCGCGCGTTACTACATTGAAAGTCTTGTTTTTTGCCTTCACTGCCTTCACCGAATTCCCTAAATTGCAGGCTGTCAGAGAGTTGCCGGTGAAGGAAAAGTCCCTGAAGGTAGTGAAGGCGGTGAAGGATGAAACGCCTTTTGCCTTCACCCACAACCTTCTGTTGCTCTGCAACTTACCTCGCCGGGTGAAGGCGTGAAGGCAAAAAACATACACAATTGTAGGGAACGCGCGCGAGGGAAGGGGGAACTGTTGCACTTCTGCCTTGAAAGTACACTCTATTTTGATTTGAGTGGGTAATGGAAAACACCGCCTCCATCGATATAGTACACTACCTATTGAGTGGAATTAAATAATCGGTAAAATATAAAAATACAAGTCGGTGCTCACTTCATCTCCCATTCCATACGAGCACCGGAGGTGAGGAGGGCGTGGGGGAGGAACGTGGAGCGGTGGCGACGGCCATTGACGCGGAGACTCGCCACGCGCCAATGGTCGGCATCGACGTGGGGAGCGAGGAGTGTGGTGGTCGTGCCCCCGGGCAGGTGGAGGCGAAGGTGCGGGAAGAGCGGCGTGCCCAGTTCGTAGCGCCCACTCACCGGGTCGACGGGGTAGAAGCCCATGGCGCTCCACACCAGCCAGGCGGAGAGTTGTCCGCAGTCGTCGTTGCCACACAAGCCCGCCGGATTGTCACGATAGAGTTCGCGGACTATCCGCGCCACGTAGTGCTGTGTCTTCTCGGGCCGGCCGACGACGTTGTAGAGATAAGCCACATGGTGGGAAGGCTCGTTGCCGTGGGCATACTGCCCCAGCATACCGGTGGAGAAGAGGGGAAGTTCGGCCTTGTCGCGGGGAGCGAGGGTGAAAAAGGAGTCGAGACGCGCCTCCATCCGGTCGCGACCGCCGAGCAGGTGCATCAGTGCCGGGAGGTCGTGCTGCACACTCCACAGATACTGCCAGGCGTTGCTCTCGCAGATGTGCGGTGTGTAGGCCTCGGGATGGAAGTCCGACTGGAAGCGGCCGTGGCTGTCGCGAGGACGGAAGAAGCCCGACTGCGCATCGAAAAGGTGGCGGAAGTTTTGCGAGCGTTGGGCAAAGCGGTGGTCGGGACGCCCTTCCACCCATTGCGCCATCTGCGCCACGCAATGGTCGTTGTAGGCATATTCGAGGGTGCGCGAGAGCGACCAGTCGTCTTTCCCCATGTCCGTTACGTCGAAGGGGACGTAGCCCAAACTGTCGTAGTGTCCCAGACTGCGGTAGTCGGCATCAAGGAGGGAGCGGCGGCTCAAAGCCAGTGCCTGAGCATAGTCGAAGCCTTTAATGCCCTTGCCGATGGCATCGGCCAAGATGGGAATGGCGTGCAGCCCAATCATCATGTCAGTCTCGCTGCTCCACATCGACCACACCGGCAGGCGGCCGTGTTGCGTGCCGAAGTCGATGAGACTTTGTGCCATGTCGCCCACGCGTTCGGGGCAGATGAGCGTGAAGAGGGGATGGGAGGCGCGGAAGGTGTCCCAGAGTGAGAAAGTGGAGTAGTGGATGCCGACCGTGTGGTGGATGCGGCGGTCGGATCCGAGATAGGCTCCGTCGACATCGCTGGCGATGGTGGGAGCGAGGAGGGTGTGATAGAGGGCGGTGTAGAACTTACGGAGGTCGGTCGTGTTGTCACTCTCGGCTTCGAGGCGCGAGAGTTGTTCGTTCCAAAGGCGGCGCGCGTCTTCTCGATAGCGGTCGAAATCGTTGTGCGGTGCTTCGGCAGCGAGGTTGCGCAGCGCGCCTTCCGTGCTCGTCCCGCTCAGGGCCGTGACCAGAGTGATGGAACGTTGAGCCTCATCGGCAGAATGTCCGAAGTAGAAGCGCACCACTACGCTCCGGCCGGCTGTCGTGGGCACGGTGTCGATCTCTACACGCTGCCAAGGGCGGGAGAAACGCGTGGCGAAAAACACCCGCTGGTCGCGCGCCCATCCCGTGGAGAAACGATGCCCGCAGAGGGTGGTGCTGTCGAGAAACTGTACCTCGCCGGCCTGCGTGGCATCCCAGTTCATCGTGCGGGCGAGGTTGAGCGTCACCACACGCTCACGACCATCGGCAGGGAAGGTGTAGTGCTGAACGCCGCAACGCGGTGTGGCCGTGAGGCGGACGCGGATGTCGTAGTCGGCCAGTCGCACGACATAAAATCCGGCTGTGGCCGTCTCCTCGCTGTGGAGGAAGGTGGAATAGATGCCGAGCGGAGCTTGGTCAGGATGTCGAACGGTGAAATCGGCCTTTTGCGGCAGCGTGGTCGGAAAGAAGGAAATGTCGTAGAGGTCGCCGGCGCCCGTGCCTGAGAGGTGGGTGTGGGAAAATCCCGTCAGTGTGCTGTCGGGATAGAAGTAGCCGGCAATGCGGTCCCAACCGCCGATGAGGTTGTCGGGGCTGAGTTGCACCATACCGAACGGCACTTGGGCACCGGGATAAGTGTTGCCCACAAAGTCGGTACCCACGAGGGGATTGACATACTGCGTGTAGTCGCGCTGGGCACAGAGCGGCACGCTACCGAGGAGGAGCAGGAAGATGAGAAAAGCAAAACGAGATTTCATAAATAGGTGTGTGTTAGAGAGAATATCCAACCCTCCCTCCACGAGAGGAGGCCGTGCCCAAAAACGATTTGTTTTGGCACGGCCTCCATCAAGGGATGAGATGTCGCTTCAAGCGACTGAAAGACGAATGAAAAGGTCGGAAATGCGATGGTCTGCCGCCTTATTGGATAGCGACCTTGCCATTGACAATGCGCACACCGTGGTCGGCGGGGGTGGTGCGGCGTCCGGTGAGATCGTAGACCTTCGGAGCAGCGCTGTTGGTGACTTCAACCGTGCCGATGCCCGTGGGGTTGGTGCTGTCGTAGAGGGTGGTCTGCGTGCCGTTGCCGTAGGCGGCAACAATGCGGTAGCCGTTTTTCAACACCGTCGAGGGGAGGTTGAAAGTCCAGGTGTTGGCCACATAGACCAGTTTGTCCTGGAGGTCGTAGACTTTGAAACCGACAGCGCCACTGCCGTCCTGCTTGACGGTGACGCGGCCCGAGGAGGCAACGGTGCAACTATAAGGCTTGACGGGAAGGTCAGTGCGGAAGTCGCTGTACATGCCCACATTGCCCACTTCCGAGGTGACACCGGGCGTGGCGTCGGGGGACGTGCCCAGGCGCATGGCACCGGTGGACATGCCGGGATAGTTGGCCGGCGACTTGCGGATGCGCTCGTCGATGAAGATGAGGCCGGGATGTGCCTTCGGATACTTGCTCATGTAGGCTTTGCAGGCATCGATGTCGGCCTGGGTGATGTTGAAGTAGGAGTTGGTGTAGTCGCCCACTTTGAAGTTTTGGCGCGGACGGAAGAAACCGTAGAATTCAAAGAATTCGGAAAGGTCTTCGCCTGCTGCATCGGCACAATTTTTGGCAAACTTGAAGTAGCTACCGTTGGCGCTACCGGGGTTGTTCTCGCTGGTCGACTTGGTCATGGGACTCTTGCGCATGAGGTCGCAGACGGCCGGCCAGAAACCGGGTTTGTGGCCTTGGAGTTCGTAGTAGAGCCAGAGCTGGAAGTACATGCGGCTGCGTTGCCAGATGTCGTACTCGCTGTGATGTTGCTGCTTGTGGAAGGAGGCGATGGTGTTGGACAAGGGGCGGCCGCGTCCCACGTTGGATCCCTGCTTCCAGCGCACGACCTGCGAGAAGAAGTTGACGGACATTTCGGTGTCGCCGGGGAGGTTGATGAGGGATTGGTTGGTGTGTCCCACCTCGTGAGCAACCATCCAGAAGTCACCGCCTTCGTCGTTTTCTGTGCCGAAGGTCATGTGGTCGTAGTTCATGTATTTGCCCACGCCGGGATAGTAAGTGCCATAAGTCGAAGCATAGGGATTACCTTTTGAACTAGCGGAAGCCGATAGCATCGAATTGAAGCGGTCGTAGAACTGCGGAGCACCGATGAGCTCACGTTCGATTTCTACGAGTTTGTCCCAACGGATGAGTGTGCCCTCGATGCCCTTGGGCGTGCCGTCGACGTCGACCTTGCTCATCTGGGCGTAGTTGATTTGCTTCTTCACGCCGCTGAGCACCATATTAAATTGTGTCCACTTGCTTTTCATATGGATGATTTCGTCCTTGAAGAGCGTCTTTTCCATGTCGAGCCAGTCGGCATTGGTGTGGCCGCGAGTGATGTCGAAACAACCATTGATGTAGCCGCCTTCGATGTGGATGGGGAGGGCGGGCACTTCGGCCAACTTCTTGTTGGTGTTGGTGATGACGTAGTTGATGAAAAGGTGGCCGTCGTTGTCGAAGAAAACCACGTTGAGCCCCGATTGCAACTTTTTGTAGTCGCCGGCCACTTCCATGCCGGAGCAGTTCATCAGGTGCAGGGTGGTGCCGCCGGGGATGTTACCGCCGACGTAAACTGTGATGATGTCGCCGCGCTTCACGCTGATGCCGGTGGGACCGGTTTGGGGCGAAAGCATGTAGCCGGTACCGACAAGTTTTGTGGAGTTCCACTGAGTGTGGTCGGAGTAGGGCTTGTAGTCATAGATGCGAAATTCCTTTTCGCGATGTCCCCAGGTGTTGTTCTTCACCTTCAACACCATTTCTTGGACGAAAGGCGGCAGTGCCATCTTAATAGCACCCGTCTGATCGGTCGGGGTGGTGCTCATAAGTGTGGTCAAATCGGCGTCGCTCATGGCCTGATATTGGGCTTTTAGCTTAGTGCAGGCGAGATCTTCGAAATAAGCCTGCATCGTGGTACGCAGTCGCGCCACATTGGCCTGCTCAGTCAAAGCTGCATATTCCGCAAGTTTGTCTTGCGCAGCTTTCAAAGCCGTTTCGTCGACAGTCGCGGTGCGGAGCATCCATTGGGAAGTTGCTATGCTGGCGTCCCATCCCACCACGTGCCCCCTGGCGTCGCAGTGGAGTCCGATGCCGTTGCCGTCGACAAAGGAATAGACGGGCAGATAGTCGTCGTTGCCGTCTTCAAGAGAGAAGCGAGAATTGCTGCTGGTGGTGGTTTCGTAGATGCGTGAGAGTTCACCGCCCTGCGTTTTGATGTAGCGCCCGGTGAGCACGTTCTTCAAGTTCCACTTTCCGTTGGTGTGTTTTTCGAGTTTCCAAAGTTGGCTGTAGTCATTTTCCAGCAGTCCGGTGCAAGAGAGTTCGTGGGAGAAAGGCGCTTCGGTCATGAAGGTGTTGTAGCTGGCACTGAGGATGCGGTAGACGCCGCCATCGGTGGCCGACACCACGCCGGCTTGGGACGTGATTTGAGCTTTGATTTCCTCGGCGGTGAGGTCGTTGACGGGCTCCAGTACCCAGTCGGAGAAGGCATCATTGACTGAAGGTGAGTTGGCATACCAGCCAAGGATATTGTGCGAACCGTTGTTTTCGTTCAGACAGTTGCGGTCGGAGAAGTCCGACTTCCATGAGATGGTCACATAGGAAGTGGAAGTGCCGCTGTTGGCCGCGCTGTACTTCATGTAGAGCGGTGTGACGGCCCTCACTGCCTGCATGGGGTTGCCCTCCTTGGCCGGCACGTAGCGGCCGTCGAAAGCGCTGCGGATGCTGTAAGTTCCGGCTGCCCCCTTGACTACCCAAATCTGGGTGAGCGCATTGGGGCGGGCGCCGATGATGTCGCGCCCGGTGAGGTTGCCGTTGCTGGCATTGAGGGTCATGTAGCGGTTCGACCCACGATTTTTGATGCGGAAAATGCCTCCATCTTGGAGGTACTTGTCCACATCGGCCTTGGAAGCTTCGGCCACAGAGGGGAGGAATGACCCTACGATGGCGAGAAAAAGCCAAAGAAGTTTTGTAAAATGTTTCATTGTGGTGGATAAAAATTAAGGAATTTATTTGCTAAAGAGTGGTTTTGCGAACTACGCTGGCAAAGATACGTATTTATTCTCTTCTACAAAGCGCACCCGACTATTTTTTGTGCTGCGAAGTCGGAAAATGTATCTTTCGCAGCGATTTCGCAGATTTCGAGGATTTCTACCCAAAGACGCTTTTTTTGAGAACGTCTGTTGGGGCATATTAAGATTAAATCCGTAAATTTGCACGTCTTCAAATCTCAAAATCAATATGATGAACCTCAAACACTCCTTCTCCCAAGCAGCACTCAGCATGAGCCTGTTTTGCACAGCGGCTTTCGGGCTCAGTACTTCGACGACACAGGCACAAAGCCGCCCATCGACGGTCACGGTGGCCGTCTTCACCATCAACGACTTCCACGCCGGCATCGTCTCCGACCCGCGGAAGGGCGTGCCCGGTGCTGCCTATGTGGTGCAGACGCTCGACTCCCTCAAGCAGGTCTATCCCCACAACGTCACCGTGTCGGCCGGCGACAACTTCGGCGGCAGTTTCTTCTATTCCGCCACGCGCCCCAAGACTCTCATGCCGCAGGTGTTCAAAGACATGGGCATCACCCTCAGCGCCCTCGGCAACCACGAGTTTGACGAAGGGCAGGACGTACTGGCCGACAAATGGCAGCACACCGAACTCATCCCTCGCACGTGGCACATCGACTACGTCTGCGCCAACACCCGCAACGCCGAGGGGCGCATCCCCGCTTTTGCACAGCCGTGGGCAGTGGTGCCGGTGTCGGTGGGCGGAGGGCGCACGGTCGATGTGGCCTTCGTCGGACTGCTCACGAGCAACACCCCTTGGCAGGCCAGTGCGAAGCGCCTGAAAGGGCTCTCCTTCGACGGCAACTACACAGCCGTGCTTGATTCCGTGGCAAAACTGCCCGGTTATGATGCCGTACGCCGCGCCCCGCTGCGCTTGATATTGGCACACATCGGAACACAGATGAAGGACGGACGTCCTGTTTGGGACGATCGCGATGCTGCAAACCTCCGCACCCTCAACCGTCCCGACTTTCATGCCTTCTTGTCGGCTCACTCCCACAGCCGTGTCATTGGCATGAGCGAAACAGTGCGCCCCATGCCCCTCACGCAGGGCTTGTGGCACGGTATCTACATCTCCATGCTCCGTTGCGAAGTCGACACCGCCGCCGGACAGGTGGTGAGTGTGACGCCCGAGCTGGTGCGCGTCAATCCCCACGCCGTGCTCTCACCCAAAGCCGCCCGCCTGCAAGCGCAGATTGAGGAGCAACTCCACACCACGCTCTTCCGCGGTATGCCCTTGAACAAGGTGCTCTCCCACACGGCAAAGGGCGTCTTCCACGACCGAAAGGTCAGCACCACGCAAACCAAGATGGGCAGCCTGGTGTGCGAAAGCTACGCCACAGCCTACCGCCGTGCGGCACATCTCTCCGACGATGCCCTCGTGGTGGGCGTGAGCCATTTCGGCAGTATCCGCGCAGGCTTCCCCGCCGGCAACATCTCCGTGCTCGATGTGGGCGAAGCGCTCCCCTTTGCCAACCCCCTCAAGTGCTACCGCTATACCGGTGCGCAGCTTCTCGCTCTCATGGAGCACGGTATCAACGTCTGCACCCTCGGTCGCATCCAGACTTCCGGTGTCAACGTCGAGCAGGATAAGCAGGGGCACGTCAAGCGCCTTTCGCTCACCCTGCCTTCGGGCAAAGTTGTGCCCATCAAGGCTGACACCAAATTGGTGCTCGTGGCCGATGAATACATGGTCACCGGCGGCGACGGCTATCTGCCCACACAATTCCCCAAAGCGCAGGAGATTGCCGTGACGGTGCCCACCTCGACCGACGCCTTCATCTCCTATCTTCAAACTCTCCCCGAAATCCAGTGAAGTTTCTTCTCATCGTGCTCGCCTTCCTCGGTTCGCTCTCGGCATGGGCTGAAGAGGACGCAGCAAAGCAAAATCATACTGAGCGGTTCGATGGTGAGCCGCTCAGTATGACTGCTTATACCGACACTCTCCGCAACGACAGCCTCTGCCGCGACAGCCTTCGCAGCGGCTGGTTTCCCTACGGATTTTCGCGCGACGGCTTGCTACCCCATCGGCAGACACGGGCCGACCGCTGGCGAAATATCCCCGAAGAGTGCCGCTTCCGATGGTCGCGACCGCGCAAGCACTTCCTCTTCGACTTCGTCACCGATGTGAGCCGCTATCTCAAAGCCTTCGACACCACCTACGTCTCGCGCAACCGCTACGACGGCATGCTCATGCTCGACAACCTCAATCTCTTGCAGCGCATCCGCATCGCCGGACGCAATGCTGACGGCCGGCGACAGGTTCTCACCCTCGCCCCCGTCCACACCATGCGCCTCGGCCCCTACGGCGGGTGGCTGGGCATCACCTTGGGCTACTCCTTCGGTCTCGTGCCCGACCGCTACGGTAGTCGCACCTTCGACTTCAGCGCCACGGCCTATGCCGCCAAACTGGGCTTCGACTTCCGCTACACCCGCGCCAAGGGCAACTTCAACCTCGTCAGTGCTTCCGGATTTGAAGGCATCGACGAAGACCGTCTTGCCCACATCCGCCTCGAAGCGATGACCTGCAACACCACCGCCATCAACCTCTACTACGTCTTCAACAACCACCATTTCTCCTATCCCGCTGCCATGGCCATGACCACCGTGCAGCTCCGCAGCGCAGGCTCGTGGCTCATGGGCGTGCGCTACGACCGCCAGCGCATCACCTTCGATGCTGCCCGGGCCGAAAGCGTTCTGCAACAACTCAACCCCAAGGCGAAACTGATGGACGAACTCCGATTTTCCTCCGTCAACTATCGGCAAATCAGCCTTTCTCTCGGCTATGCCTATAACTTCGTGCCTCATCGAGGCTGGCTCATCTCCCTCGGCGGCACGCCTCTCCTGGGCTATAAGTATCAGAAGGGCGAAAGCCTCTCCACCCACAAGATTTGGCGCAGCATCCGCCGGCTCAACTTCGACTTCATCTTCCGTGCCGGCCTCGTCTGGACCAACGGTCGCTACTATGTGGGCGGCTCGACGGTGAGCTATCTCTACGACTATCGCGACGGCGATTTCCACCTCACCAACTCCTTCCACTACCTCCGCCTTTACCTCGGCTTCTACTTCCATCGGCAGAAGAAATTCAAGGGCAAAAGCGACTTCTTCTAACCACCGAATTCCTTCACCCCATGCAGCACACCTCCTCCACCATCTGCGCCATCGCCACCGCTCCCGGCGGCGCCATCGGCATTGTCCGCATCTCCGGACCTTCGGCCATCGCCCTCACCGAAACCCTCTTTCGCCCACAACAGGGCGCACCGCTCCGTGAGCGCAAGAGCCACTCCCTCACCTTCGGCACCCTCGTTGCCCCCGATGGCAGTCTCATCGATGAAGTGCTGGTGAGCCTCTTCCGCCCCCCTCATTCCTACACCGGCGAGGAGTCTGTCGAAATCTCCTGTCACGGTTCGCAGTACATCTTGCAGGCCGTCCTCCGCCTCCTCATCGACGCCGGAGCCGTTCCGGCCGCCCCGGGGGAGTTTACCCAACGCGCCTTTCTCAACGGACGGATGGACCTCTCGCAGGCAGAAGCCGTGGCCGATGTGATTGCCTCCACCACCGCCTCCAACCACCGCATCGCCATGAGTCAGATGCGCGGCGACTTCAGCCGAGAGTTGGAACAGCTGCGCGAACGCCTGCTTCACCTCACCGCCCTGCTCGAACTCGAACTCGACTTCTCCGACCATGAAGACTTGGAGTTTGCCGACCGCACCGAACTGGCCCATCTGGCCGAGGACCTGGAACAAATGGTGGCGCGGCTGGTGCACTCCTTCGCCACCGGCAATGCCCTCAAAAATGGCCTCCCCGTGGCCATCGTAGGCAGTACCAATTCTGGAAAATCCACCCTCCTCAATGCCCTTCTCCACGACGAGCGCGCCATCGTGAGCGACATCCACGGCACCACCCGCGATGTCATCGAGGACACCTACAATCTTGGCGGCACGCTCTTCCGCTTCATCGACACCGCCGGCCTGCGCACCACCACCGACACCGTGGAGCAGATGGGCATCGAGCGCAGTTGGCAGAAACTCTCCGAAGCACAAATCGTCCTTTTTGTGGTCGACAGCACGCAGGCCGAAACGCAACTCGCCGCGCTGGCGCCCCAAATCCTCCGCGATGCCCGGGGCAAAACGCTCATTGTCCTCTTCAACAAGTCCGACCTCGTGGCCGTGGACATCGAAGCCCTCACGCAGAAGTATCTGCAAGAAGCGACTTCTTCTCTCCTTCCTTCTGACAAGGTGGGCATCTCTTCTGATGAGGCCGCTTCTCCCGACCTCCACACCTTGGCAGGCAGCGCCCACGCTGCGGCCGACATCGAGCGCCTCACAACCTTGCTTGTCGAGGTGGCGGCCGCCCGCACCGCCGATGCTGGTGCCGTAGTGGTGACCAACGCCCGCCATTACGCCGCCCTCACCGAAGCCCTCGCCGACCTCCACCGCGTGCGCCACGGCCTCGCCACCCACCTCTCCGGCGACTTCGTTGCGCAGGACCTTCGCGAGTGCCTCTTCCATCTCGCCCAAATCACCGGAGGTGCCATCACCACCGACGAGGTCTTGGGTACCATCTTCCGGCACTTCTGTGTGGGCAAATGAAAACATGAAAAAACGTGCTTTGTCAGGAAAAGGAACGTCCTTTTGCTTCAAAAGGGCCGACCCTTCGTTGAGGAAAGGTCGGCCCTTGGTGAGCGCAGAGGGGGAAATCGGAGTTTCCAGATCGAGCCGTTGTCGTCATTTACACTTCCGTCGCGCCCCACCGAGCGCAGCGACCTGCGAAAGGCAGGATTTGGCATCGATCAGCGGACGAGCAGCCCACCATACTTACCTGCATCAGCCTTTGATCACGGCAATGGGGAGCAGGCGCGTTTTCACCTTGACCAAGTCGAGTTCGTTGGAGATGACTTCTTCGATATCTTTGTAGGCACCGGTGGCTTCCTGCATGTCGTCTTGGCAGCGGATGGCGTGGACAATACCTTTGGCTTCGAGGGCGGCCAACTCTTCGGCCATGTCGAGCGTTTTGATGGCGACCCCGCGGCTGAGGGCACGTCCTGCTCCATGCGAGCAGGAGTTGAACGCTTCGGGGTTGCCCAGCCCCTCGACGATGTAGGAGGCTGTGCCTTGCGAACCGGGGATGATGCCCGTTGTGCCGACCGTGGCGAGGGTGGCCCCTTTGCGGTGCACGATGACCCGTTCGCCGAAGTGCTCTTCGAGCGCAGCATAGTTGTGGGCGATGTTGATCATCGGGTCAAACTCGATGCCGGGCAACACTTCGGCCAGCACCTCTTGGATGCGCTGCATCATCAAGCGGCGGTTGCAGTAGGCGAAGTCCACGCAATAGAGCATTTCTTTCCAATAGAGGTCAAACTCCGGTGTACCCTTGGGCAGGAACGGCAGACGCAGATCGGGCGAAACGGCAGAGTGCCAGCGCGCGTTGAGATCGGCCGCAATCTTGTTGTAGTGATCGCCTACGCGGGCACCGAGGTTGCGCGAACCGGAGTGGAGCATCACCCAGAGGTGGCCGGTTTCGTCCTTTTGGAGTTCGATGAAGTGGTTGCCGCCGCCGAGCGTCCCGATTTCCTTGGTAGCGGAGATTTGCCGCTGCTTGACGATGACCATATTCTCTACATCGTGTCCGGTGGGCAGAAAGGCTTCGTCTTGCACCACCTTGTGACGGCCCATACCGATGGGGATGCGCTTGCGGATGCCGCGCATGATTTTCTTGCGGAGCACATCGGGCGTGATGTCACTCACCTGCCAACTCGTCCTGAGGGCGCACATGCCGCACCCGATGTCCACGCCCACGGCGTTGGGGATGACGACGTCTTTGCAGGCCAGCACGCCACCGATGGGCATTCCCACTCCGGCGTGGACGTCGGGCATGAGAGCGAGGTGGTGGAAGAGGAAGGGCAGAGTGGTGAGGTTTTCGATTTGACGCAGGGCAGAGTCTTCCACGTCGTTGGTCCAAATCTTTACGATACGATGGTTGATGAGTTGTTCTTGCATGATGGTTTCTTGTTTGAGGGTGAATGAAAGAGAAAAAAGTAGAGAGGCGGTCGCCCGTTGCAACCGTGTGACTTCCGGCTTGCGAGTGCAAAGGTAGAAGGGCACTACGCACTCTTTTTGCGTAGTCCGAAAAATCTTTCAGAAAAGCGTGAAAAAGAGTATTTTTCAAGGAATTCACCCACGCTGCTGCCCGCAAAGTGCGTACCTTTGCAACAGATTTTACCGCTTCAAAAGAAAAACAACACACCATGCCGGCCAACAAAAACGCACTCATTCGCTACAAGACCATTGACAACTGTCTGCGCAACCCCTTTCGCCGATGGACGCTCGACGACCTCGTCGATGCCTGCTCCGAAGCCCTCTACGACTGCGAAGGTATCCGAAAGGGCGTCTCCCTGCGCACCGTGCAGGGAGACCTACAGATGATGCGTTCCGACAAACTCGGCTACAACGCGCCCATCGAGGTGTACGACCAGAAATACTACCGCTACGCCCGCCCCGACTACTCCATCATGCAGATGCCCCTCTCGCCCAACGACCTTCTCGTCATGCAGGAGGCTGTAGACTTGCTCCGAGAGTTGGAAGACTTCGAGCAATTTTCCGAAATGTCCGACGTCATCGGCCGCCTCCAAGACCGGCTCGCCCTGGGACGTAATGACCGCAAACCCATCATCCATTTCGACAGCGTCCCCAATCTACAAGGTCGCCGACTGCTCAGCCCACTCTACAACTACATCGCGCAGCGACAAACACTGAAAATTGCTTACCAGTCCTTCAAGTCGCGCCGTCAGAGCGAATTCATCCTCTGTCCCCACCTCCTTAAAGAGTTTCGCAACCGCTGGTTTCTCTTCGGATCGCAAGCCCACACACTTCAACTCTACAACCTTTCGCTCGATCGCATCCTCAGTATTGAACCCGTCGATGTCCCCTTTCGCGACAATCCCGACTTCGATCTCCACTTCTTCGACAACGTCATCGGTGTGTCGAAAGACCCCGGCAATGTGACGCGCCGCATCACCTTCTGGGCAGACTCTATGCAGAGCCGCTACATCAAAACCAAACCCCTCCACCACACCCAGCGGCTGCTCCACGAAAACCCGGACGACCGCAGTTGCACCTTTCAAATAGAGGTCATCATCAACAGCGAACTCTTCTCCGTCTTCATGAGCTATGGCCCTGGTGTGCGCATCCTCTCTCCTCGCAAAGCTGCCCGCTATCTGCGCGAACAGTTCCGCCAAGCCGTAGAGCACTACGATGAGGCCTTGGAGTGAGTGCCCCGAAGCCTTCATCTTACTTTCCGTCTTCACAAGACAATTTTCAATTTTACCTCAGAGGTAGTTTTTTCTTCCTCTGAGGTAGTTGTATTTATCTCCGAGGAAAATTCCCTCCTTCCTATTGTTTCCTCTTGTTTTCTTGCGCGCGTACGCGCGCGTTACTACTGAAAGTCGTGTTTTTTGCCTTCACTGCTTTCACCGAAGGGTGCAAACCATTGAGAATAAGTGAGTTGTCGGTGAAGGCAAAGTTTGTGAAGGCGGTGAAGGAAAACCATCGCTTGCCTTCACCCGCAACCTGCTGCTTTTCTGTGACTTACCTCCTCTGGTGAAGGCGTGAAGGCAAAATGCACACACTATTGTAGGGAACGCGCGCGAAGAGGTAAGTAGGTGTTCAGAATTAATCGTAGTTATCTTATCCGTAGGTTGTTCTCTACTTTGACACCCTCTTTGTTTCTCTTGTCCGCCAGCTCGTCTTTGTTCATCCCTCGTGTAGCCCGCTACACTTCTTCTTCGCAAAGGCGAGATGACGGAAAAGGGAAACAAATATAGTATCCATTCATTCTGAGCACCTACCAAAAAAATCTCCACCCTTGGACGAAGGGTGGAGATGAGGGGGCGACCGAAGAGCGACCGGTCGAAGCGTTGTCTTTACTTGAGGTGGTGCTCCAAGTATTGGAAGATGCGGGTGAAGAGGTGCTCGCGGGTGCGGCCGCCGTAGATGCTGTGGTTGCGGTTGGTGTAGATCTGCATGTCAAACTGCTTGCCGGCCTGCACCAAAGCCTCGGACATCTCGGCCGCGTTGCGGAAGTGGACGTTGTCGTCGGCCGTGCCGTGGATGAGGAGGAGATCGCCGCTCAGTTTTTCAGCCCGCGCGATGGGGCAGACTTGGTCGTAGTTGGCATTTTCCTTGGGCGTGCGCATGTAGCGCTCGGTGTAGACGGTGTCGTAGTATTTCCAGTTGGACGGGGCGGCCACGGCTACGCCGCAACGGAAGACGGGGCGTCCGTCGGTCATGGACATCATCGTGTTGAAGCCACCGAAGCTCCAGCCCCAGATGGCGATGCGCGTCTTGTCGACATAAGGGAGTGTGCCGAGATAGAGGGCCGCTTCTACTTGGTCGCGCGACTCAAGGTCGCCGAGGCGGAGGTAGGTGCTCTTTTCAAAAGCCGCCCCGCGGGCACCGGTGCCGCGGCCGTCGACGATGACACTGATGTAGCCCTCCTGCGCCAAGAAACTTTCCCACACGCCTCCACCGTAGAAGCCCGTGGACCAGGCGTCCTTGACCTCTTGGCTGCCGGGACCGCTGTATTGGTACATGAGCACGGGATAGCGTCGGTTCGGGTCGAAGTTGCGGGGCTTCACCATCCAGCCGTTGAGCTGTGTGCCGTCGGGCGTGGTGAAGGTGAAGAGTTCCTGCCGAGCGCCTACACGTTCCATCCTTTCGCGCAGCGGGGCATTGTCGATGAGGGTGACGAGGGTGCGGCCGGCATTGTCGCGCAGGGTGGTGACGGGCGGCGTGCCGAGGGTGGAGTGGACGTCGAGGAAGTAGCGGAAGTCGTGGGAGAAGGTGGCAGCGTGGGTGCCGCTTTCGGGGGTGAGGCGGCGCAGGTGGCCTTTGAGGTCGGAGGAGTAGACCGCGGTTTGCAGCGGGCTGTCCTTGTGGGCGGCAAAGAAGAAGCGGCCACTTTGGGCATCGTAGCCGTAGAAGTCGCTCACCTCGTAGTCGCCCTGGGTGATGGTGCCTTTGAGCGTGCCGTCGAGGGTGTACCAGTAGAGGTGCTGATAGCCGCTGCGCTCAGAGAGGAGGGCAAAGTGGCCGTCGTAGAAGCGCAGATCGGTGTAGGCCGTTTCGCGCAGATACTTGTCGTTGGTTTCGCGCAGGGCGAGGCGTGCCACACCGCTGCGGGGATTGACCATGTAGAGGTCCATGCGGTCTTGGTGGCGGTTGAGGGTGACGACGGCCAAACGGTTAGGGTCGGAAGTGGTGGCGATGCGGGGGATGTAGCCATCAGTATCGAGGGGCACATCGAGGCGGCGCGTGGCGCGGCTTTGGAGGTCGTAACTATGGAGACTGACGCTGCTGTTGGTTTCCCCGGCGATGGGGTATTTGTAGTCGTAGGTGCCGGGGTAGGCATCATTTTCTGTGTGTTCAGGTTTCAATCCTTTGAACATCTGCATCCGGTAGACCGGCACTTTCGTTTCGTCATAGCGCACCCAGCAGAGCATCCGACTGTCGGCCGAGAAAGCAAAGGAGCGGGCGGTGGAGAATTCCTCCTCGTTGACCCAGTCGGGGATGCCGTTGAGGATTTCGTTGCGACGTCCGTCGGTGGTCACCTGCATTTCGGCATTGCCATAGAGGAGTTTGACCACGAAAAGGTTGTTGTCGCGGGCAAAAGCAACGACGTTGCCATCGGGCGAGAAGAGGGGCGACATCTGCGGTCCGCCCTCGGAGAGGCGTTCCATCTTGCGCGAGGTCACATCGTAGAGGTAATAGACAGCGGTGAAGGTGCGGCGATAGATGGCGCGCGTTTCGGTCTGGAGAAGTATCCGCTTCTCGTCGGGGCTCATGATGTAGCCGTCGATGCGCGAGACTTTGGCGGTGGTGCGCGCCTGGTCCAGGTCGAAGAGGACGCCGACTTCCTGTCCCGTCTTGAAGGAAGAGCGCACAATGCGCCGCCCGTCGTCGGAGAGGCGAGAGTAGCTTTCGCCGTCGTTGAGCGGATGCACGCCGTAGAGATGTTGAGGTGAGAACGTGCCGTCGGTCAGTTGTTGGAGGGAGATTTTGTCGGCCTCGGTTTGGGCTTTTGCACAGAAAGGAAAAGCGGCAAAAAGGCACAAGAAACTCGCAGCGATCGAGAGGAGTGTTTTCTTCATAAACAGGGAGAAAAAGGAGGGGGAAGTGGGGATTAGCGTGTGGCGGTGAGGCGTGCGCAGCAGCCGGCGGTATGGGCGCTCATCGGTGGGTTGTCCTTGCACACCTCAACCACGGCATGCTCCAAGAGATCGAAAGTTTCGAAAAGGCGGCGGAGGATGCGTCCGGCCACGTGTTCGAGGAGAGACGAGGGCGTGTGCATCTCTTCGCGCACCAAGGCGTAGACTTCAGCATAGCTGATGGTGCCGTCAAGACGGTCGTCGAAAACGGCGGCGCCGGCGTCGGACAGCCGCAACGTGAGGTTGACGGTGTAGGCGTTGCCCACCGTGCGCTCTTGTTCCAGCACGCCGTGGCGGGCGTAGAAGCGCAAATCACGCAGGAGGATTTCGGTGGATTGGAGGTGCATAGGCGTAGGATAAGGAGCACTAAACTTCGGCCGCGGGATCGTCGGTCTCGTCGGTGTTGGTGTATTTCTTCAAAGCGCGCACCACGCCCGACTTCCACGTGTTGATGGTGTCGCTCTCAAGCTGGAGAGAGTCGATGAGGTGGACGACATTGTCCACCGGCATTTGGTAGCGCAGGACGCCGGAGATGAGTTTGGCGTAGTTCCAATACTCCTTGTTGAAGCGCGCCGAAAGCCCTTCGACCGTGATCTTGTAGCCGCGGCGGTTTTGGAAGGCAAAGTCGTAGCGTGTGGTGCCGTCGGCGTTGAAATTCTTGACAATCCAGCCGTTGTTGACGCTTTTGGGGAGCACGATGCCGTCGTCATCGTCTTGCAGTCCCGTAAAAATCTCGTAGGGGCGTCCGTCAAGCAATCCGACGAACGCCACCCATTTCTCTTTTTTGTTTTGAAAGCGCCACACATCGCATTCCAGCGATTGCGGACGCACGCGAGTACCGGTCTGCATGCGCCAAAGCAACAGGTGGTAGAGCGCTGCGGTGATGCGGTCGGAAAGGGCGTTGCTGTGAGGGGCGGGCAGGTAGCTGCCGTCGGGGTCTTGCTGCATCTTTGCTTTGAGATGTCCCATCACGTCTTCGCCCGAGAGCGAGATGTCGATTTGGACGAGCTCGTGGGCGAGGCGCAGCAGGTCGTCGGGCGTATAACGAGCATTTTGAGTGTTGTTCATTTTCGTGGCCGGGGGGTTACATTTTCGACAATTCCTGCCAGAACTTGTCCAAGTCGTCGGAAAGACCTTCCATCAGTTCGTGGCTCAGGATGAGGGTGTCGTCGTCCACCAAATAGAGTTCGGCGATGGTTTCGAAATCCTCGTCCACCAAGACAAACGAATAGGGGCGAAGGATGTGGATACTGTCGATTAGTGCCTTTTGCTCCTCGATGACTTTGCGCAGGATGGGCTGCACTTCGGCATAGAAGTTCTCTTCGTTGTTGTCTATCCACTCTTCCACCACGCAACGCGTCAGTTCGTGGTCGTCATCGTCAAAAACGAGAAGCTCACCGCTGTCCTGCTTCACTTGCAGGTAGAGGTCGGTGAGGATGGGATCTTCGGCCAAGGTGGGGCATTTTGCCGCTGTTTTTTTGAGCGCGCGCTCAATCTGGTGGTAGGTTTGTTCTGAAGCGTTCATGGCACAATGTTGTTGTATCGGAAAGAGAAGCCAACGTGCTTCTCCTGCCTATTCCACAGCAAAGATAGTCTCTACGTACCAAAAAGCAAAATAAAATTTGCTTTTTTTCTTTTTTGGACGTAACTTTGCGCGAAATACAAACCATTTCTGCTTATGTCGGCCCTCTCTTTGCTGGTTTTATCGATGATTTCGCTCTTTTCGCTTACAGCGGCAGCGCAGAGCGATAGTGCCGTCGGGGAGAACGAACAGCTGTTGCTTCCACGTCCGCAGTCGCTCTCTTATCGACCCGGAGAGAGCCGCGTGGCAGGGATGACTGCTCCGGACGCTGTGCAAGGTGATGCCGGACTATTGGCCTACTTTCGGCAGATTGCGGCACCGATTTCTACAAATTCGGTCGCCAAACACGCCCACCGACCGCCCGCGGTCTTTTCTCTGCAACCTTTGCAACCGTCGGGTGTAAAATCTCTTGAAGCCTACGCCCTCCACATCACTCCCGATAGTGTGGTGGTGCGGGCCACCGGTCGTCTCGGCCGCCTTCGGGCCTTGCAAACTCTCGTCCAACTGCGGAGCGAAAACGGCACGCTCCCCTGTGCCGACATTGACGATGCTCCCTCCTACGCTTGGCGAGGTGCGATGATTGATGTGAGTCGTCACTTCTACCCCTTGGATTTTCTCAAACAGCAGGTGGAAACGATGGCCGCCTTCAAACTCAATCGGTTGCACCTCCACCTCACCGATGCAGCCGGGTGGCGCATGGAAATCTTGCGCTACCCTCGCCTCACCCAACTCGGGGCTTGGCGCACCGATGCCTCGTGGGAAGCGTGGTGGAACGGCGGCCGGCGATATGTCGAGGAGGGATCGCCCAATGCCTATGGTGGCTACTACACCCAGGCTCAGTTGCGCGAGCTGGTGGCTTTTGCGGCAGAGCGCGGCGTGGAGATTGTGCCGGAGATTGAAATGCCCGCCCACTCGGAAGAGGTGCTCACCGCCTATCCCAATCTCTCTTGTACGCACGTCCCTTACAAAGCGGCCGACTTCTGTCCCGGCAACCCACAAACCTATGCTTTTCTCGAAGGGGTGCTCACCGAGATGATGGACGTGTTCCCTTCACGCTACCTTCATCTGGGGGGCGACGAGGCGGGAAAGGCCGACTGGAAGCACTGCCCGCTGTGTCGTCGTCGGATGATGGAAGAGGGGATTGTTGCACCGGCCGATTCGCTCCTTACGCCCACCGAAGCGCAACTCCACCGCTTGCAAGCGGTACTGATGCGCCACATGGCCGATTTTCTTGCTGCCCACGGCCGCCGGATGATGGGGTGGGACGAGGTGGTCGACTCACTGCTGCCGAAACACGCTGCCGTGATGGTGTGGCGCAACAAGGAGATGGCGCAGCGCGCTGCCGCGTTGGGACACGATGTCGTGCTCGCACCGGCTTCACATTGCTACTTCGACTTTTACCAGGACGCACCGCCTTCGCAGCCCGAAGCCATCGGTGGCTACCTTCCTTTTGACGATGTGGCGCAGTTTCCCCACGGTGCGCTCCTTCCCGACTCCTTGCGCTCGCGGATGCTGGGCGTGCAGGGCAACCTTTGGACGGAATATGTCCCCACACCGGCTGCCGCACAACGTATGCTCTATCCGCGCTTGTTGGCCTTGGCCGAAATCGGCTGGTGCGGCCGTCGCACACGTCCGGTGGCCGAACTGCGTCAAGCAACCATCGCCCAAACGCCCCGTCTGAGGGCTTTGGGCGTGCAGCCTTTCGACCTCACCACCGAAGTGGGACAACGGGCCGAAGCCTTTCGTGTGCGACACCATTTGGCCGAAGGAGCAACCGTGGTCTACCATGTGCCTTATGCCGAAGTTTATCCCGCTGCCGCCGCTCTGACCCTCACCGATGGACACCATGGTGGGTGGAGCTACCACGATGGACGCTGGCAGGGCTTCATCCGTTCAGGCAGCGATACTTCTTCTCCCACATTTGACGTTACGCTCGACCTCGGCCGGGTGCAGCGCATCACGTCCGTCAGTGCCGATTTCATGCAGGTGTGCAACCCCGAGATTTTCTACCCCTCGGCCTTCCGCGTGGCGACATCGACCGATGGCATCGACTTCCACCCGATGGGCGAAGCCCTTTTCTCTTCGGTACGCACTCGACAGCCTGACATCCGCACCTTCCGCGTGCAGCGTCCGAAAGCGGTTCGCGCCCGCTATCTCCGCATCCAAGCCACGCCTTCCGCTTTCGGCGGTTGGCTGTTCACCGACGAAATTGTAGTGCAATGACCCTCACTCTCGACCTTGGCAACACCTGCGCAAAACTGGTGCTTTTTGATGGCGACACGGTGAAAGAACATCGGACGTGCGTGCATGCCGATTGCATCACCGCAATCGCGAAGATGTTGCAGCACCATCCGGCCATCACCCGACTTTGCTGGTGCTCGGTGGCCGCACCGCTCCCATTGTTGGAGCGCTATTTGGCGCAACTTCCCCTCACCGTCAAACAACTCTCACCCCTTCGGCCGCCGCAGGGCATCACCATAGACTACACCACCCCTGAAACCCTCGGTGCCGACCGCCTCGCAGCTGTGCTGGGCGCTCGTGCTTTGCGCTCCGACTGCACATTGCTTGTCATCGATGCCGGAACGTGCATCACCTTCGATGTCCTCACGCACGAGGGCTGCTATCTGGGCGGCAACATCAGCCCCGGAGTAGCCATGCGGCTGCGTGCCCTGCACGAGTTTACAGCCCGCCTACCTCTTGCCGAGGCCGAAGGCGAAACCCCACTGCTCGGCACCAGTACCGACACCGCCCTGCGGAGCGGCGTGGTCCGAGGCATCAGTTTCGAAATCGAAGGCTACATCCGCCGACTGCAAGCGCAATATGGAAGCATTTGCGCTTTTTTAACGGGTGGCAATCGTTTTAATTTTCATATCTCATCAGAAAGTTGCATCTTTGCAGACGATTTTCTCGTGGCCAGAGGACTTGCACAGCTCTGATGAACTCTGACCATCTCACCACTATTATTATTGTTCATGAAGAAGATATTTCTCCTCATTGCTTGGGGCGCACTTGCCCTCACAGCCGCCGCACAAGAGACGGGCACCACTTCCCCCTACTCCCGCTACGGACTGGGACTTCCTGCCGACCGCTCCTTGGGCTTCAACAAAGGTATGGGTGGTGTGGGGCTGGGTATGGCCGATGGACGACAACTCAACCTGCAAAACCCCGCATCGTTGGCGCGCATCGACTCGCTGACGTTCTTGATGGACGTCGGCCTCTCGCTGCAAAATGCCAACCTCAATGCCGGAGGCAACAAAATCAATCGTCACACGGCACAGTTCGACTATCTCGCCATGGGTTTCCGTTTGGCGCGCAACTTCGGTATCAGTCTGGGATTGCGTCCCCTCACCTCCGTGGGCTACGACATCACGACAAAAGGAGCTCCCATCAGCCACGGCCTTTCTGGGAAAATCACTCCCACCACCCACTATGTCGGTGATGGCGGCCTGCACGAAGCCTACGTCGGGCTGGGCTACTCGCCTTGGAAACCGCTGGCCGTCGGTGTAAACTTCTCCTATCTTTGGGGGACGCTCACCCACACAGCCACCAACTCCTACAGCGATGCAACGGTGCAACCCCTCAGCCGCACCTACGACAACGAAGTGCGCTCCTACAACCTCGAAACCGGTCTGCAATACACCCTTCCCGTGGGCAGTAAGCACCGCTTCACCCTCGGTCTCACCTACGGCTTGGGACACCGCCTCAACGGCACTTCTTATTTCTACAACCGTCGTGGCACCGAAGCCCCCGACACCCTCACCCTCCACGATGCCTACCAGTTGCCCCACACTTTCGGAGCCGGACTGGCCTGGCAGTGGAACAATCGCCTGCGTGTCGGCATTGACTACACGCGCCAACTTTGGAACGACTGCACAGCGCCTACGCTGAAAGAACAAAACAACACGCTCTCCTATACCGCCATGAAGGGACAATATGACAACAGCCACAAGGTGAACTTCGGTGCGGAATATGTCGATGATCCGGACGGCTTCACGTGGAGCGGTCGTGTGCGCTACCGCCTCGGTGCGTCCTACTCCTCGCCCTATGCTCGCATCAAAGGCCAGCCCGGCCCGCGCACCTATGCCGTGGGGCTTGGCGTAGGTCTTCCCATCCTCACACTCCACAACAACCGTAGTTTCCTCAATCTCTCCGCGCAGTGGGAGCACGTCAAGCCCCAGATGCCCGGACAAATCACCGAAAACTACCTCCGCCTCTCTGTCGGCATCACCTTTAACGAACGTTGGTTCCAAAAGTGGAAAATCAACTAAGTTCTGCCCCTCTCTTCATGCGTCATCTCCTCTCCTTGCTTTTCCTCCTCATGGGCATCACCTTCTTGGGGTGTGGCAACGATGCTCCGCCTCAGGGGCGTGCCGTGCGCCATCGCGACTCGCTCCCGGTGATGGTGAGTTATGGCGTTTCGAAACTCATCAGCGATTCGGGCATCACGCGCTACAAAATCCTCACCGAGGAATGGAAAGTCTACGACAAAACCCACCCACCCCGTCAGGAGTTTGTGAAGGGCGTCTTCTTGGAGCGCTATGACAATCAGTTTAAGGTGAACCTCTACATCACGGCCGACACAGCCTACTGGTACGACCAAAATCTATGGGAACTCCGCGGCCGCGTTCGGGTGCGCAATCTTGAGAATGGCACGCTCTACCGCAGCCAGCAACTGTTTTGGGACATGAGCCGCCATGAGTTCTACTCCAACGTCTACATGCACATCACCACCCCCGACCGCGACATACAAGGCGACCGCTTCCGCTCCGACGAACAACTGATGCGCTACGAAGTGATTCGCTCCCGTGGTTTTATCCCTCTCCCCAAGAGTATGTCTTCTCCGACAGCACCGGCGACCCCTACCTCAGAGCCTGCCTCGCAGTCCTCAACAACAGAAGTCCAATCCGTGCCCGGTAAATAACTTGAGCTTGCAGTCCATCCAAAATGGTGGCTTGGTTGTTGGAAGATAAAATCAATGTGATTTGAGGATGAACTCGTTATGAGACTTCTTGAGGCGTGTTTCTTATAGACTTTCTCTCGCGTACGCGCGCGTATACCCTATATAGTATTGTGTTTTCATCCTTCACTCCTTCACCGAGGTAGCCAATCCGTTGATATTCTTTGGATTAAGGGTGAAGGCAAGAGAAAGCATTTGCCTTCACCTGCTTTCACCTTTCTTGCTCGCTGCTTCTCCCCTCCTTCATTTGTTCCCTTTATGTGCTTTCACCGTAAGCCTCTTTCTATGAGTGGTTTAGAGAAGAGGTGAAGGCAGTGAAGGCAAAAAGCAAGGATTACAGAGAGTGACGCGCGCGTGAGAAACCGAGCAACGAGGGTAGGGGAAGGAACGCCATTTGTCTCAAGAGTAGTTTCATCTACCTCAGAGATAATTTCATTTACCTCAGAGATAATTTCATTTACCTCAGAAGTAGGTGTTTTTATTTCCTATGCCCTTGTCGACAGTGCACCCGAAATGATGGGCAGAGGGCCTATTTTATCCCGGAATAGCATATATACCTGTCAAAAAATGGCCGAAAAACGCGATTTTCCTCTGTTTATGCCCCATCATGTCGTTTTTTCTACACAAAACATTTGCAGGCAGACTAAAAAGTACTAACTTTGCAGCGAATAAAATCTGACCAAATCAAATTCATAAATTTATAAATTTATTCTATTATGAAGTTTAGAACTCTTCTCGTAGCTGCTCTCGCAGCAGTTTCGCTTGGAGCTTCCGCACAGGAAAGTCCCAAGTATGAATTCAACCCTTACTGGACTGTCCAGCTTCAGGGTGGTGCGGGCTACTCTCTCGGTGGCTTTGACAAGTTCACCGACATGATTACTCCCGCTGCCGCAGTTTCTGTAGGCTATCGTTTTGCTCCCGCTTTTGGCGCTCGTGTACACGTGAGCGGCTGGGAAGGCAAGAATGGCTGGGACTTCAAGTTCAACGGTAAAGCCGAAACCTACAAGTGGAACTACGCTCAGGCCGGTCTCGACCTCGTTGTGGACGTTAACTCTCTCTTCGCTGGTTACAACCCCAACCGTCCCGTAACCCTCAATGCCATCCTCGGTGTGAGCTATCTCCATGGCATCAAGAACCAAAACGCGCGCGACTGGCACGCTGCCAACCCTCGCCAAATGACCCTCGCTTGGGAAGACAACAAGCTCAACACTTGGGGTGCTCGTGGTGGTTTGCAAGTAGACTTCCGCCTCAGCAAGCGTCTTTCGCTCAACGTTGAAGCTCTCGCCACTGCTACTGACGACCGTTTCAACTCTAAGAGCAGCGAAAACTATGTAAACGGCAAGTTCGTGGGTTCTACCAAGAAGGGTAACCTCGACTGGCAGTTCAACGCTTTCGCCGGCGTAAGCTACCGCATCGGTCACATCAACACCGAGCCCATCAACACTTACGTTCCTGCTCCTGTTGTTCCCGAGCCCGCACCTGCTCCCGAGCCTGCTCCCGCACCTGCACCTGCTCCCGCACCTGCACCTGCTCCCGCACCTGCTCCCGCTCCCGCACCTGCTCCCAAGAACATCACGAAGAACGTATTCTTCAAGATCAACTCTGCTAAGATCTCTGCTACCGAACTCGTTAAGGTCAACGAAGTTGTGGCTTACCTCAACGCCAACCCCAACGCTCGCGTTGCCATCACGGGTTACGCTGACAAGGGTACCGGTACTGCTCTCGTGAACAAGCGCATCGCTCAGCAGCGTGCAAATGCTGTCTTCAATGCTCTCATCAAGAAGAACATCGCTGCCAGCCGCATCACGAAGGATTCTAAGGGTGACACCGTTCAACCTTTCCCCAACAACGATGACAACCGTGTTGTAATCTGCATCGCAGAATAAGCACACAGGTATTCATAAGCTTCCCCCGACATCCTCTCTTAGTAGGATGTCGGGGGATTTTCGTTTTCCTTCCATTCACTTGGAATTAACTTATAATCTCTCTTCAAGAAGCTCCTAAGCTTTTTACGAAAAACTCCTAAGCTTTTGCTGAAAAGCTTAGGAGTTTTTCTGTGGAGAAGGAGGAAGGAGAAGTCTTGGTGTTGACTATCGTGCCACGAGGAAGACACCCATCAAGATGAGGGCAACACCAATCCATCGGGTGAGGGGGATGTGCTCGTGAAAAATAAAAGCAGCGGCCAGCAGCCCCATGACGTAACTCAGACTCAATAGTGGATAGGCGGCAGAAAGCGGAAAGTGCTTGACCATGTACGTCCATAGCAAAGAAGCCGTGCCGAAGCAAAGACCGCAAGCGGCAAACCACCCATTGGTGAGGATGGAGGCAACGCAATGCCACGACCATTCGAGCGGTGGGAAGGAGGACAAAGCCAGTTTGAGCGCCACCTGCCCGAGCGCCAAGAGGGCCGACTGGAGGAGGGCTAAGAGAAGCAACGTCCACATAGTTCCGAGAGATTGAGCACTCCATCGATGGTGCAGAGGGCATTGTCAGGGTCGGCATCGAGATAGAACACGATGGAGTCGTCGTCCTCATCGTGTGCTCCGACCAAAGCGTTGTCGATGCGCCCTTGCCCGATTTGCAAGTAGGCATCGAGCAAGGCCGCGGTGAACGAGTCGGCACCATGGGAGTAGGTGCTGTTGTAGCCGTGAGCGTGGGTGTGGATGGCAATGAGGCTGCTGATGGTGTTGTGGGTGGAATGAATGAAGTGTGTGGGTTTGAGCCACTGTTCGTCCTGTTCGATCATGTCGATGAGAAAGCGGCGGGTGTCGTCGACACATCCCATGGCCGTTCCGGTGACGATGGCCGCCGGACGCTCCACTCCGATGCGGCGGAGCAGGGTGAGGGAGGAGAGCAGAGCGCGCTTGAGCACACCGCTCAGTCGGCGCGCCACCATCGGCGGGATGCGCGGGAGTTCGTCGGTCGGAATGTCGGCATACCGCAGGGCGGCTTTGACGTAGACCGGTCGAGGAGCCGGCGCGCGTTCGGGCATTCGGTGGTTGGGTGTGGAGAGGATGAGTGTGGTGTCGTTGCCGCCAAAGGCAAAGGAATTGCACAGCACGTGGCGGAGCTGTGCCGGAGTCGGTCGGGTGACGGGGACAAAACCCTCGGGCATGGGGTTTTGCCAATGGAGGTTGGCCGGGAGGAAACCGTGCCGGAGGGCGAGCAGACAGATGACCATTTCGATGGCGCCCGATGCACTGGTGGTGTGTCCCGTGGCCGACTTGGTGGAAGAGAATGGGGGAGGGGCTGCCCCGAAGAGACGGGCGATGGCAGCGCATTCGCTCGCATCGTTGTTGGGCGTTCCGGTGCCGTGGGCATTGATGTAGCCGATGTCGGTGGGGGCAAGCCCTGCTGTGGCCAGGGCTTGCTGCATGGCGAGGAAAGCACCTTCTCCATCCTCCGAGGAGGCCGTTTGGTGGTAGGCATCGCAGGCGTTGCCCCAGCCCGAGAGCATGGCCAGGATGTGTGCACCGCGGCGGCGGGCGGCGGCTTCGCTTTCGAGCACCATAAAAGCAGCCCCTTCTCCCAGATTGAGTCCGGCACGATGGGCATCGAAAGGTCGGCAGGGATTGCTGTCGAGAATCATCAGCGAGTGGAAACCATTGACATGGAAGCGCGAAAGACACTCGCTGCCGCCCACCACCACGCGGTCGAAACGGCCGCTGCGGATGAGGTGAGCGCCGAGGATGAAGGCGTTGGCCGCCGAGGAACAGGCAGTGCTGCAAGTGGTGACGAATCCGAAGTGGCCGAAGTGGCGGGCAGTTTGTTCGGTCACTGCCGCACAATCGCCGAGATGGGGAACTTTGCTTTCCACCGTATAAAGCCGCTCTACGACGTCCATACTGCCCACGGTAGTGCCCGACACGAGTGCTGTGGTGGGGAGGTCGGCCGCGGTGAGTCCGGCTTGTGCCAGCGCTTCGCCCAGTGCTAAGATGCCCAGTAGAGCAGTGCGTGATTGCACCTCTGTGGCAGCACCGGTTTGCTCAGCGAGTTCGGCATTGGTGAGTTTCACTTCACCGACCGGGAGTTCACGATGGCGCGTGTCGAGCTGACGAACCGGCGCGATGCCGTCCGTGGCCTGCCGCAGGGAGGCGAGCACCTCGGCGGTGTTGTGGCCGATGGCCGACACGATGCCGGCTCCTGTGATGGCAATCATCGGGTGCGGTGTTGAGTGATGTAGTCGGCCATGGCGTCAATCGAAGCGAAGACCGCTTTGCCTTCGGCGGGATTGTTCAGGCGGATGCCGTATTCCTTTTCCAAAAGCACGATGAGTTCGAGGGCGTCGATGGAGTCCAGTCCCAGCCCTTCACCGAAAAGCGGAGCATCGTCGATGAGGTCGGCAGGAGTGAGGTCTTCGAGCGAAAGGGCTTCGATGATTTGCTGTTTGAGTTGTTCTTTGAGAGTGTCCATATAATATAAGTGTGTAAAGGAGCGAGTTTAAGCGGGGCGAAGGTCGTAGAAGGTGAGTTCGGCTTCGAAGTGAGCTTCGTCGGTGCATTCGAGCCATCCACCCAGTAGATGGCGTGCCTGCGGGTCGTGGGTGATGGTGTCGAGCAGGAGGGCGATTTGTTCCGGTGCTTTGCTTTCGGCCATAAAGCAGGTGGTGTCGCCCAGGAAGTGGTGTCGGATGGCGATTTCGCCCGACACGATATTGGGCAGTGTGTAGACAAAAACTGCCGGACTGGGAAAGAAAGCCGTGGACGACTGTATGGCTGCTTGGTGCTTGGTGTCCGAGAGGAGCGAACCGCTCCGCCCCACCAGCATGACGGCCGTCTGTTCGAGATGACAACGTTCGTCGGGGGCGAGGGCATTCATCAACAATTCTGCCGCGAGGAAGCCCAGGCGGCAGAGCGCGTCCATCTTGTAGAATTTCGGATAGGCGATGGCCAGGGACTTGTAGAGCGCCACCAAGAGCGCACCACCTTCGCCAGAAACCGGGCGTGGTGTGCCGTCCACCGCAACGCTCGTAGGCGTGATGCGGACGGTGTGGAGCGGGGCGAGGGTGGGGCGGTGAGTGGTGGAGGGAGCAGACAAAGGTTGCTCACCGTGGGCAAAGAGCATAGCGGCGTTGCACCCACCGAAGCCCGACAACATCTTGACGAACTGCTGCCCGCAGGTGGGACGTTCGTCGGTGCTCACGGCTATGGGATGACTCACACCGAGGTGGGAAAATCCGCGCGTGGGGAGCACCACCCCCGCTTCGACCGCCTGCATCGAGAGGATGCTTTCGAGCACTCCCGCAGCGCCCATCGTGTGGCCGAAGACCCCTTTCAAGGCGTTGACGGGGACGGCTTCCATTCCTGCCCGCGAGAGGGCGATGGCTTCCATCTCGTCGTTGTAGGCCGTGGCTGTGCCGTGGACATTGACAAAGGCCAAATCGGCCGGTGTGCACTGGCCGGCAGCAAGCACATCGCGCAGCGCGAGATAGCTTCCTTCGCCCGTTCGCGATGGGCCGGAGATGTGGTTGGCATCGTTGCGCACAACGCCGACCGCGAGGTGCCAAGAGGAGGACGTGGCCAACTGCTTGTCGGTGGTGAGCACCATCGTTGCAGCCGCTTCGCCGAGGTTCAGTCCGGTGCGGTCGGCATCGAAGGGGCGGCAGGGCGCATCGCTCAGCGCTTTGAAGGACTGAAAGCCCGACACGATGAAAGCCGACTGCACATCGCAACCGCAGACCACCGCGTGGCGCCAACGGCCGCTTTCCAACAAGCGCGAAGCCACCACAAGTGCAGAGACGCCCGAGATGCAGGCGTTGGAAACGACCACGGGCGTGCCGCGGTGGTGCAGTTGGGTCGCGATGACTTCGGCCGCCACGCTGAGGCACACGCGCTCCCGCGGCAGGTCGGGGCGGAGGATGGGATCGAGCAGCTCGACATTGCCTTTGGTCGTCGAGAGCACCAGCAGAGTGTCGTCGCTGTCGAGGCGGACGGAGGTGTGGGAGAGGGCTTCGCAGATGGACATCAAGGCCAGTTGTTCGAACCGTGTGAAGGCATCGGGGGCGGCATCGGGGAAAGCCGTCGAAAACCGCTCCTCCACCTCATTCTCCTCAAAGAGTGCTCCCCAAAAGGCTTCGGGCAGCCCTCGGTGCTGATGGCGGCGGAGGGCACTGCTTCCGGTACGGACCGCTTGGAAGTTGGCTTGGCTCGTGCTGCCCAGCGGCGAGGTGATGTTGTGGGCGATGCAGTAGGTCATAGTTTGTCGGGAAAGTCAAGTATCCCCCATCGTTCCTGCCATTCGCGGTAGAAGTCCGGGCGATACCATTGCAACTGATACGCTTTGTCCATAAACGCCTGCACACTGTGTCCCGTGGCCATCAGTTCGTCGGTCGCGATGTCGTGAATGGCGTAGTCGAAGATGATTTTCGCACTCTCGGTGGGGCGGTAGATGATGTCGATGCGGTAGCGATGCTCGTAGCGCAAAGGACGGAGGTAGCGGAAGTTGAGTTCCACGAGTGGGGCAAAATAGCCGTGACGCGCGATGGTCATATATTCCAAACCATAGCGTGTGCCAAAGGCTTCGCGGGCATCCTCAAAGTAGAGAGGATAAGCCCCATGCCACACCACATTCATGGCGTCCACTTCGCTGAAGCGCACATCAAATTCCTTGGAGGCGGTGAGGGGAAGAGTTGCAGGATTTGTGGCCATAAGGTGAGGAGAAAAGGTCTGCGAAACAAACCTTTGTCGGAAGTCGAAAAACTTCCATGGGTAAGGAGTAAACTATAAACCAAACCTTGAATTATATAAACCAAGCTTTGGTTTACATAAACCAAACTTTGAATTACATAAACCAAACCTTGGTTTATAGATTATCTTTGAGGAAAATAAGTTTTTGAGGGAGCGCGGCAACTTTTTAAGGTTGCAGGGCGATTTTGAACCAGGCTTCGGCAATGCGCTCGCCATCAACTTCGACGACGGCCTCGGCGAGCGTCATCCCCATCACCTCTTCGCAGATGGTGACAGTGGTGTCGAGCCTCTCGCCCACTCGGGGCAGGCGGTGGAAGGTGAGGTCGCGGATGGCACCGATGTAGCCGATTTGCACCGCTTGGTGCAGCACGTATTTGTTGTAAAACCCCAAACGAACGGCGCAGGTCTGGGCGATGCTTTCGGTGATGCCGGCAGGCGAAAAGCAGCCTTCGTCGCAAAAGAGGTTGTCGGGCCTCACCGTGAGAGCGCACGTCGTGGTGCGCTCACCGAAGTGCACCAATGTATCGACCATCACAAAGGGCGGTTGTTGCGGCAGGAGCGTGCGGACATCGACGTCGGCCGGTGCAGGAAGAGTATGGAAATCAATCATGGCGGGGGGAGGGAGCGAAAGAAGAGGAGGGGCGAGCCCAGAAGTCGTAGAAGTTGAACCACTGTTCGGGATAGCGGCGCACGTAGGTCTCCAGCAGGGTGGCATATTGCTGAGCGAGATGTCGGATGCGCTCTGCCCGCGGCCGGTCGGCGGTCGGCAGACTGAGTTGCTCTACAAAGAGGCGGTAGCGCCGGACATCTTCTTTCATCACGAAGACGGCCAGCGCCGGCAGCCGTCGCCCATCGATGAGGGCAAACGGACCGAGGGGAAAGTGGGCCGGTGCTCCGAAAAACGAGCATTCCACCGACTTCTCCGAACCATGGCAGCGGTCGGCCGGCAGGCTCACGACATCGCCCTCGACAATGGCATTGTTGAGCCGAAAGAGATGGCTCAGGTCGTCTCGAAGCGGAATCATCTCAATGTGGGTGCGGCCGAACTGAATGCGGCGGTTTTCCATCACGGTGGCTGTCTCGCCGGCGAAGACCAACGCGTGGAGCGTCTTGGTGGAGAAGGCCAGCGAGTAGCCTGCCAGTTCGTAGTTGCCCACGTGGGCACTGAGCATCACGAAAGCGTCAGGCCCATCGGCCAACTGCTGAAAGCGCGCTTTGTGCTCCACCTCGATGTCGAAGTGCAGGCCGGCATAGCACGCAAAGCGGTCGATGATGACCTGCCCGAAGCGGTAGTGGTTGAGATAGGAAGAACGGAGGGCGCGAAGGCGGCCTTGTTGCAGTCGGCGGCGGTAGAACCGATAGGAGGGGCGGAAACCAGGCGCTAAGAGCATGTAGAACAGCACGACCACAGAGACCCCCGCATAGTAAATGCGGAGATGGAGGAAGCGGAAGCAGCGGATGAGTTGCTGCTGCATCCAGCGGTTGCCATCGGTGTGGCCCTGCCACGCTTGCTTCATTCGCCCACCTTGCTTTCGATGTAGTCGCAGAATTGGCGGAGCGTGACCACACCGGCCATCTCTTCGGGCTTGATTTTGAAGCCGAACTTCCGCTCGATAATCACCACGATGTCGACAAAATCCAGGCTGTCGATGCCCAGGTCGTCTTTGAGTTTGCCTTCCGGCACAATCTTTTCTTCATCGATTTCCAGGTCGTCGATGAGGAACTCTCTTACTTTTTCTTCGATTTCAGTACGCGTCATAAAAGGAGGAATGATAGAATGAAAATTAGGGGAAAGAGCGGAAGAACAGCACTTCCGATGAGGGGCGCCCATGCCGCTGCTGCGGGGTGCGCCGTAGGATGGGGACAGTGGCGCTCAGGGCTTCACCACTTCGAGGATGGAGTGGCCGGGGCCGAGGTGGTCGTAGGTGCGCGCCACTTGCAGACCGGCCTTTTTGATTTGCGCGACCATGCGGTCGGAATGATACATCTTGCTGTTGCCGTTGGCCATGGTGGTGAAGTAGACACTCGTCATCGTCAGGCAGAACGAAGCCGTCTCGAAGTGCTGCCGATCCCAGAAGGTTTCCATGATGTAGAGGTGTGTGGCAGGCGTCATCACCGCGGCAGTGCGGGTGAGGATGGCGCAAATCTCCGCTTCCGAGAAGCAATCGAGGAATTGGCTCATCCAAATGACATCCCACGTCTGACCCTCGGGCAGCGTGGCATCGGGCGCCAAGAGGTTGGTGGCGTGGGCGTGGATGCGGTCGGCGCCGGAATGGTCGGCCACGTTACGGCGCATCATGTCTATCTGGCCGGGGAGGTCAACGATGGTGACCTCCACCTGTGGATCGTGCGCCACGCAGCGCAGGGCGAAGCGACCGGTGTTGCCGCCCACGTCCATGAGCCGGTGGGGGCGGGTGGAGAAGACAATGGGCAGGGCTTCGTCGAACGAGTGGTCGCTGTAGAAGTGGTCGAAACCGAACCAACTCTGCTGCACCTCGGGCGGGAGTTGGGAAAGGCCTTCGTAGATGGTGCTCCAGTCGCCGAGGGTCTTCAGCCCCGCGGGGCGCCCTTCTTGGAGAGCTTCTTCGAGGTGAAAGAGACCGCGGTAGTTCACATCGTGGTTGAAAGCGAGGTTGGCGCGCGTCCCCTCGTCGGTGAGCAAGAACCAGCCGGTCTTGGAGAGCCGGAAGCGGTCGGTGGCGGGGTCGATGAGGAGCAGGCCGATGCTCAGCGCCGCATCGGTGAGGATGGTCAGGGCGTAGCGCGAAAGACCAGTGGCTTCCATGAGGGCTTCGAGCGTCAGCCCCTCGCGGCTTTCGCGGACCAGGGTGAGCACGTTCCACTTCAAGAGCAGGCGCGACACTTGAAACACCACGGGGCTCCAAGCAATAAACTGGGCCATGCGTTGTGCTTCGAGGGCGGAGAGTTGCTCGTGGGAATAGCGCTTTTCGACGTTGGGAAAGAGGTGCATAAGGAGGAGAGGTGAGGGGGTTAGACTCGGCGGATGACGAGCGCCGAGTTGGTGCCGCCGAAGCCGAAGGAGTTGCTGAGCACCACGTCCAGCCGCGCTTCCTGCGTGGTGGTGGCAAGGCGGAGCTTGGCCGAATGCTCATCGGGGTGCTCAAAGTTGAGGTTGGGGGCGACAAATCCGCCCTGCATCATCAGGATGCTGTAGACAATTTCGCTCGCCCCGGCCATCCAGCATTCGTGGCCCGTCATGCCCTTGGTGCTGCTGATCCACGCCTTTTTGCCGGCAAAGAGGCGGTCGAGGGCGATGGCTTCGAAGCTGTCGCCCTGCGGTGTGGAGGTGGCGTGGGCATTGACATAGTCCACGGCATCGGGGGAGAGACCGGCATCGTCGAGGGCACGCTGCATGGCGATGAACGAACCCTCGTCGCTGGGCTGCGAGATACCGCCGCCGTTGCCCGAGAATCCATAGCCCACGACTTCGCAAAGGATGTGGGCACCGCGCGCCACGGCGTGGTCGTACTCCTCCAGCACAAGCGCTGCACCCCCGCCGCCCGGCACGAGGCCGTCGCGGTCGTGGTCGAAGGGACGGGAGGCGCGTTGCGGGTCGTCCATCCGTTTGGAAAAAGCCCCCAAGGCGTCGAACGTGGCCATCGAATACTTGTTCACCTCCTGCGTACCGCCGCAGAGCACCATCTCCTGCAGCCCCTGACGGATGAGCATGCAGCCCAGTCCGATGGCGTGGCTGCCGCTGGCGCAGGCGGCGCTGACGGTGAAGTTGATGCCGCGAAGGCGGAAGATGGTGGTGAGGTTCATCGTCACGGTCGAGTTCATCGACTGGAAGATGTAGCCGCTGCCGAGCAAGGCCGTGTCGTGCTTCTCCCGCATGATGTCGGCCGCTTCGATGACCGGTGTGGAGGAAGAGTCGTTGCCGAAGAGGCAACCCACCTCGTTGCGGTCGAGATAAGTCTCGTCCACGCCGGCCATGGCAAAGGCTTCGCGGGCGGCCATGAAGGCATATTCGCCCTCTTCGGCCAACCCATTGCGCAGGCGGCGGTCGAGCAGACCTTTGAGCCGCGGGCGCTCCACGATGCCCGTCAGGGCCGACTGATAGCCGTAGGTCGTGCGCTCGGGGTCGATGCCGATGCCCGAACGACCTTCGCGCAGGGCTTGCGCCACTTCCTCAACATTCTTGCCCAGACACGACCAGATGCCGATGCCGGTGATGACCACTCGTTTTGTGTTCATAAGGAAAAAGGGTAGGGGTGTGAAAAAAAGGAGGTTAAGTGTACATGCCGCCGTTGATGCTCACCACCTCGCCGGTGATGTAGGCCGCATCGCTGCCGATGAGGAAAGCCACGAGCGCCGCCACCTCTTCGGCCCGACCGAAGCGGCGCATCGGCACCAGCGCTTTGAGCTTCTGCTCGTCGAGGTCGGCCGTCATGTCGCTTTCAATGAAGCCGGGCGCTACGGCGTTGACGGTGATTTTGCGCGGCGCCAGTTCCTGTGCCAGCGCTTTGGTGGCCGCGATGAGGGCCCCTTTGGCGGCCGAATAGTTCACCTGTCCGGGCACTCCCTTCTGGCCGGAGAGCGAAGCAATGTTGACGATGCGTCCTTCGCGGTGGGTCATCATGTTCTTGAGCAGGCGTCGGGTGGTGTAGAAGAAGCCGTTGAGGGTGGTGTCCATCACGCTGTGCCAGTCGGCGTCCTGCATGAAGACCATCAGGTTGTCGCGGCGGATACCGGCGTTGTTCACCAGCACGCCGATGAAGTCGTCGGGATGGGCGGCCTCCCACTCTTCCAGCGCGGTTTCGATGGCTTCGGGGCGGGCGACGTCGGCTTTGAGCAGTTCGGCGCTTCCGCCTTGGGCGAGGATGTCGGCTCGGGTTTCTTGGGCAGCGGCGTCGTTGCTCACGTAGTTGATGATCACGGGCAGTCCCATGGCGGCCAGGCGAAGGCAGACAGCGCGTCCGATGCCGCGCGAACCGCCGGTGACGAGGGCATATTTCATAAGAGAGAAGGGGGAATGTCGAGGTGGAAAAACGAGGGATGAAGCGCTGCACGAAGCGGGCAGGAAAGCCCGGTGGTGGATGCAGGCGCGTGCAAAAGTACGAAAAAACTCTTGTTTACACCATTCTTTCTTGCGCTTTTATGCCATTTCCGTGCGCAGTGGGCGCTGTGCAGAAGGGGCGGCCGTGAGCGCGCAGAAGGCTCGCCGCCCCTCCTTTTCGGCCTCCTTCCGACCCCTCTGCCGTGAGTAAGTAGAGTTTCAACGCCTGAAACTCGGTGTTTCAGCGCTTGAAACTTGGTGTTTCAGCGTCTGAAACTCAGTGTTTCAACGTATGAAACTTGGAGTTTCAATACGTCTGATGCACTCCCGAAAGCCGATGGAGCAGCCGCGGAGAACCGTCTTCGGCCACGCACCCACACACCGCCCCACCGCTGCCGGAAGCGCAAATTAGAGCCGGGAGGGCGGATAGATGAAAAAAAAGTCGTAAATTTGCTCCGCATATATTTAATGGTGGACTGCTGCCACCGCCGCGATGCGCCGTCTATGATCAAAATCAAACGTCTCGATTCCTTCATCCTGGGCAAGTTCCTACAACTCTTTGTGGGGGCTTTCTTCATTTGTCTGTTCGTCTTCATGATGCAGTTCACCTGGCGTTGGATCAACGATTTGGTCGGCAAAGGGCTCACCCTCGACATCCTGGGGCAGTTCTTCTGGTACATGGGCATCACCCTCGTGCCCACCGCCCTGCCCCTGGCCATCCTGCTGGCCGCGCTCATCACCTTCGGCAACATGGGCGAAAACCTCGAACTCCTCTCCATGAAGGCCGCGGGCGTGCCGCTGGTGCGCATCATGGCGCCCATCTTCTGCGTGGTGGTGCCGCTCATGGGCGTGTCGTTCTACTTCCAAAACACCGTTTCGCCCGATGCCCAAAAGGGGCTCGGCACACTGGCCACGTCCATCAAAATCTCGCAGCCGGCGGTGCAAATCCCCGAGGGCGTCTTCTACAACGGTATCCCCAATACCAACATCTACGTGGAGCGGAAGAACGCCCAAACGGGGATGCTCTACCACACCATTATCTACAAGACCGACCAAGGTTTCGACCGCGCACAAATCGTGCTGGCCGACTCCGCCCGCCTCGAAATGACGGCCGACAAGCTCCACCTCCGCCTCACCCTCTGGGCCGGCGAACAGTTTCAAAGCCTCAAAGCCGACAATGCCGGCAATGTGTTCGACCCACAGAGCGAGCCCTACGACCGCGAAACCTTTGCCTACAAGCAGATCCTCATCGACTTCGACTCCAACTTCACCCAACTCGATGCCGACCAGCTCGGGTCGATGCCGCAGGCCAAGAACATGGGCGAGATTGTCCACGACGTCGACTCGATGAACCACGTGCTCGACTCCACCGCGTTGAGCTATTTCAAAGAAACGCTCCAGCGGCAGAACTTCGCCGCCGCTGCCTCTTGGACCAAGGCCGACTCTCTGCGCGCCGTCAAGGACTTCCGGAAGCATCCGTTCAGCATCGACGAGGTCATCAAAAAGACCCCCAAGGATCGCCTGCAAGCCGCCCGACAACAGGCCTCCGCCCGCTTGCAGACGCTGTCGGCCGAGCTCGACTGGCAGAGCGAGACGGTGCAAAGTCAGGAACATTACATCCGCCTCCACTGGATTGAATGGCACCAGAAGATCACGCTTTCGCTGGCCTGCCTCCTCTTCTTCTTCATCGGTGCACCGCTCGGCGCCATCATCCGCAAGGGCGGCCTGGGGATGCCCACGGTGGTGTCGGTGGCCATCTTTATCATCTACTACGTCATCAACATCTCCAGCATGAAGTCGGCCCGCGCCGGTACGCTCAACATGTTCGTGGGTATGTGGCTCTCCACCTTTGTCCTCGCTCCGGCCGGTGCCTATCTGACCTACATGGCCAACCGCGACTCCACCGTCTTCAACCTCGATGCCTACCTTGCCCTGCTCCGCCGTCTGCTCGGATTGCGCACCAAGCGCAACCTTTTCCGCAAGGAGGTCATCATCGAAGCCCCCGACTACGCCGCCGACCTCCGCCGACTCCGACACATTCGTGCCGCCGCCACCGCCTACAACAAGGAGAAGCGTCTGCTGCTGGCGCCCGGCTACTTCCGCATCTTCTTCCGCACCCGCCCCGACGAGCGGATGGAACAACTGAGCAACGACATCGAAGCCGTGGTGGGCGACCTCGCCAACACCCGCAGCCCGCAGGTACTGGCCGTGCTCAACGACATCCCCACCATCTACGCCCACGCCCACACCACGCCCTTTGTCCGCAAACGCTACAACTGGACGTTCGGTGTGATCTTCCCCCTCGGCCTGCTGCTGTGGGTGCGCATCTGGCGCTTCCGCCTCCGCCTCTTCACCGACCTGCGGCAGGTGGTCAAGTGCTGCGAACGTCTCGAATCTCTCCTCGCTAATCCGTCAAACCTCCAATAAGAACATAGCATTATGGAACAACTCCAACTCGCCACCATAGAACAAGCCCTCGAAGACTTCCGTCAAGGGAAGTTCGTGGTTGTGGTCGATGATGAAGACCGCGAAAACGAAGGCGACCTCATCACCGCCGCCGAACTCATCACTCCCGAAAAAATCAACTACATGCTCCGCTACGGCCGCGGCGTGCTGTGCGCTCCGCTTTCCAAAGAGCGCTGCCGCCGGCTCGGCTTGGAGCACCAGGTGCAGAGCAACACCTCGGTGCTCGGCACCCCCTTCACCGTCACCATCGATTTGCTCAAAGGGTGCACCACCGGCGTTTCGACCCACGACCGTGCGGCCACCGTGCGCGCCATGGCTGACCCCGATGCGCGCCCCGAGTGGTTCGGCCGCCCCGGCCACATCAACCCCCTCTATGCTCAAGACCGCGGCGTGTTGGCCCGCGCCGGCCACACCGAAGCTGCTGTCGATTTGGCACGTATGTCGGGATTGCAACCCGTGGCCTGTCTGATTGAAATCCTCAACGAAGACGGTACGATGGCGCGTATGCCGCAGCTCATCGAGTTTGCCAAGCGCGAAGGTTTGAACATCATCACCATCAAGGACCTCATCGCCTACCGCTTGAAGGAAGAAAGCCTCGTGGAGCGCGGCGAAGAAGTGTCTATGCCCACCGACCACGGTAACTTCCGCCTCATCCCCTTCCGCCAGAAGAGCGACGGCAAGGAACACATCGTTCTCTTCAAGGGCGACTGGCAACCCGGTGAACCGGTGTTGGTGCGCGTGCATTCCAGTTGCATGACCGGCGACATCTTCGGTTCGCAGCGTTGCGACTGCGGGGCACAACTGCACCGCTCGATGGAGCTCATCGAAAAGGAGGGCAAGGGCGTTGTCCTCTACCTCAACCAAGAAGGGCGCGGCATCGGTCTCATGGCCAAGATGGCCGCCTATAAGCTCCAAGAGGAAGGCTATGACACGGTCGATGCCAACGTCCACCTGGGCTACGACCCCGACGAGCGCGACTACGGCGTGGGTGCACAAATCCTGCGCAGCCTCGGTATCACCAAAATCCGCCTCATCACCAACAACCCCGTGAAGCGGGTCGGCTTGGAAGCCTACGGCCTCGAAATCGTCGAAAACGTGCCGATGGAGATCACCCCCACGCCCTACAACGAACGCTACCTCCGCACCAAAAAGGAACGAATGTCGCACAACCTTCACTTTCAGAAATAATCCCTAACCCTCCCCAACTCCTACACTTATGCTCCCACAAGACAACTACAACCGCAGCTACGTTTCGCCCGGCCGCGACCGCAGCCTCTCCTTCCCCTCCCTCATGCGCAGCGTCTACATCTGGATGGCACTCGCCTTGGCCGTGACCGGCCTGACCGCTATGACCATCGCCACGCAGCCGCAAATCGTCTATGCCATCTTTGCCAACCGCGCCATCTTCTGGATGCTCATACTTGCCGAACTCGGTATGGTGATTTACCTCTCGGCACGCATCATGTCGATGTCGTTTGCCACGGCCGGCATCGTGTTTGTCGTCTACGCCCTGCTCAACGGCGTCACGCTTTCGAGCCTTTTCCTGGCCTACACCGCCGAGTCGATCGCCCAAACTTTCTTTGTCACCGCCGGCACCTTTGGCGCTATGGCCGTCATCGGTTTTCTTGTGAAGCGCGACCTTTCGGCCATCGGACGCTTCTTCTATATGGCGCTCATCGGTCTGATCATCGCCACCGTGGCCAATGCTTTCTTCCACAACAGCGGCGTGGCCATGATTTGCAACTATGCCGGCGTTGTCATCTTCTCGGGACTCACCGCCTACGACACGCAGAAGATCAAGAATATGCTCGTGCAGTTTGGCGACCGTCGCGACGAAACCGTCATGAAGCTCGCCCTCTTGGGCAGTCTCAGCCTCTACCTCGACTTCATCAACCTCTTCCTCTATCTGCTCCGCTTCTTGGGCAACCGCCGATAGTAACTATTCTTTTACCTCCAAACCTTTCATCTCATGCAACTTTCAGAACGCATCAACCGCCTGGCCACATCGGCCACACTGGCCATGTCGCAGAAGAGTGCCGAACTCAAAGCGCAAGGTGTCGACATCATCAATATGAGTGTGGGCGAACCCGACTTCAACACGCCCGATGCTATTAAGACAGCGGCCAAACAGGCCATCGACGACAACTGGTCGCGCTACAGCCCCGTGCCCGGTTACCTCGACCTGCGCGAAGCCATCTGCGAAAAACTGCGTTGCGAAAACGGCCTCGAATATACGCCTGCACAAATCGTGGTGGGCAATGGCGCAAAGCAAGCCGTGTGCAACACCCTCTTGGCGCTCATCAACCCCGGTGATGAAGTCATCATCCCCGCCCCCTATTGGGTGAGCTATCCCGACATGGTGCTGCTGGCCGATGGCAAACCGGTGTTCGTGTCTGCTCCCATTGAGCAAGATTTCAAGATGACGCCTGCCCAGCTCGAAGCCGCCATCACCCCCCGCACACGTGCCCTCATCCTCTGTTCTCCCTCCAACCCCACCGGCGCCGTCTATTCGGCCGAGGAGATGGAAGGTTTGGCCGAAGTGTTGCGCCGCTATCCCGACATCGTGGTCATCGCCGACGAAATCTATGAGCACATCAACTACGTTGGTGCCCATGCCTCGATAGCCGCCTGCCCCGGGATGAAGGACCGCTGTGCCGTCATCAACGGCGTTTCTAAGGCTTATGCCATGACCGGATGGCGCATTGGTTTCGTAGCCGCTCCGTTGGCGTTGGCCAAAGGCATTTCCAAGCTCCAAGGTCAGTACACCTCCGGCCCTTGCTCCATTTCACAAAAGGCGGCGGCCTTTGCTTTCGCTGCCGACCAAACTCCTGTCGAGGAGATGCGTCTGGCCTTCGAGCGCCGCAAAGAACTGATTGTGCGCTTGGCACGTGAAATTCCCGGTTTCGAAGTCAACAACCCCGATGGCGCGTTCTATCTCTTCCCGAAGATTTCCAGTTTCTTCGGCAAGACCGATGGCACCACCACGATCCACGACTCCAACGACTTTGCACTCTATCTGCTCGAAGCTGCACATGTGGCCGGTGTGGGTGGCGCTTCCTTCGGTGACCCCGACTGCTATCGTTTGAGCTATGCCACGAGCGATGAAAACATCGTTGAGGCCATGCAGCGCATCAAGGCCGCTTGTGCCCGTCTGCACGATTGATGCCTCACCTTTCTTCTCTCTAACGGGTACAGACCGATGAGTAAAGGCGAGATCGCGGAAGAGGGAAACGAAGAGGATATCAAAGTAGAGAACATCTTACGATGAAGACAGCTACAGATTGATATTGAAGACCTACTTATCATCCAACAACGAGGGCGCATCCATCCCGATGCGCCCTCGTTGTATAGTGACCAAACCGCTTTCTTTGTAAAGTCGGATTTTCAGTTTTAGTGGAAATGAGCAAAAAAACACTACAAAAAGGGGATTTTGAGGTGGTTTTGATGCATGGAGATTGAAAAATCAAAGAAAAAGCGCATTTTTTGTTCGGAAAACACGCTTACGTTCTTTTTTTTACTTAACTTTGGAGGTGAAAACCAAAGCGCTTTCGGCAGCGATGGGCACCATTGCACGAGGCGCCGACCACTTGTTCATTCACCTTATCCCCTCCATTAAGTCTATGTCTTTTCTGAAATTCGACAAAACGCAAATGACCAACTTGCAAGACGCCATCGCTAAGGAGTTCTTGCTCACCAACAAGTCGGGGGCATATTGTTCCTCAACCCTTGTGGGTTGCAACATCCGCAAGTACCACGGGTTGCTGGTGGTGCCCGTGGAAAACCTGGACGATGAAAACCACGTGCTGCTCTCTTCGCTCGACGAGACCATCATCCAGCATGGTGCCGAGTTCAACTTAGGGTTGCACAAATATGTCGGCGACAACTATAGCCCGAAGGGACACAAATACATTCAGAGTTTTGAGTGGGAGAAAGTGCCCACGTGGATCTATCGCATCGGCGGCGTCCTGCTGAAGAAGGAGATGATGTTCCGCAGCGAGCGCGACCGCCTCTTTGTACGCTACACCCTGCTCGAAGCCCACTCGCCCACCACGCTCCGCCTGCGCCCCTATCTGGCGTTCCGCAGTGTGCGGCAGTGGACGCACGAAAACGGACTGGCCGACACCAGCTACGACACCGTTGAAAACGGCATCCGCATGCGCCTCTATGAAGGCTACCCCGACCTTTTCATGCAACTCGACTCTGCCGAAAGCGCCTATCACCACCAGCCCAACTGGTATCGTGGTTTGGACTATCCCAAAGAGCGCGAACGCGGCTATGGAGAGACGGAAGACCTCCTCGTGCCAGGCTACTTTGAGATGCCTATCCGTCCGGGCGAAAGCATTATCTTCACCGCCTCCACAGGGGCGCGCGCTTGCGACACCTTCCAGCCCATCCTGGACGAGGAAATCGAAAAACACGACCCTCGCGACTCTTTCTATCACTGCTTGGTCAACGCTGCCCACCAGTTCCGCCAACAACTCAAAGGCGAGGAATACATCGTGGCCGGATATCCTTGGTTCAAGCCTCGGGCACGCGACACTTTCATCGCCATGCCCGGCTTGACACTGGCCATCGGCGAGACGGCGCAGTTTGAGAAATACATGGAGACCGCTGCCAAAGCGCTCAACGACTTCATGGACGAACAGCCCGCCCGCGTGGGCATCTACGAGATGGATCAACCCGACACCCTGCTTTGGGCCATCTATTGCCTCCAACAATATGCCCAATACGTCGGTCGTCGGCAATGCTTTGAGAAGTATGGCGACCTGTTGCGCAAGATGATGTCGTTCATCTTCGAGGGGAAGCACCCCAACCTATTCGTTCACAGCAACGGACTGCTCTACAGCAACGGCCGCGACAAAGCCATCACTTGGATGAACTCCCAAGCCTATGGCCGCCCCATCATTCCGCGTTCGGGCTACATCGTCGAGTTCAACGCGCTCTACTACAATGCCAAATGCTTCTTCCGCGACATGCTCATCGACAGCGGAGAGAAGTCCAACTTGGTGGTGGCCGAGCGCATCGAGGAGGAATGCAAACTCTTTGAGCAATCCTTCCGTCAGACCTTCCTCAACGAGTATGGCTACCTGCTGGACTATGTCGATGGCAACAACCGCGACTATCACGTCCGCCCCAACCAACTTCTTGCCATCGCCCTCGAATACTCTCCCCTCACGCTCAAAGAGCGCAAGGCCGTGCTCGACATCGTCACCCGAGAACTCAAAACTCCGAAAGGCATCCGTTCGCTTTCGCCCAAGAGCGGAGGCTACAATCCTTACTACGTGGGACGACAGGAACAGCGCGACTACGCTTACCACCAAGGCACTGCCTGGCCGTGGCTGATGGGCTTCTATCTCGAAGCCTACCTGCGCGTCTACAAGATGAGCGGTGTCAACTACATCGAGCGGCAGCTCATCGGATTTGAGGAAGAACTCTACTACCACTGCATCGGCACCATCCCCGAACTCTTCGATGGCAACCCCCGCTTCTCGGGTCGCGGTGCCATCTCCTTTGCCATGAACGTGGCAGGTATCCTCCATGCCATCCGCCTGCTTGAAAAACAAAACACCGAAGATTAACCCCCTCCCTCTCGTGAGGAAGCACCGAACCCCACGGACCCTTCCTTCACGACCCGACTCAAAATAAACACATCTCCTATGAAAGTACTCATGTTTGGATGGGAGTTTCCCCCACACATCCTCGGTGGATTGGGCACAGCTTCCTATGGCATCACGGCCGGGCTGGCACAACAACCGGACATGGACATCACCTTCTGCATCCCCAAGCCTTGGGGCGATGAGGACAAGAGTTTCATGAACATCATCGGGCTGAGCGAAACCCCCATCGTGTGGCGCGATGTCGACTACAACTACCTCAAAGAGCGGCTCGGCACAAAGATGTCGCCCGAACAATACTATGCCCTGCGCGACCACATCTATGCCGACTTCTCCTACCGCACGGTCAACGACCTGGGCTGCATCGAGTTCTCCGGCACCTATCCGCAAAACCTTCAAGAAGAAATCAACAACTACTCCATCGTGGCCGGGGTCATTGCCCGACAACAGCAATACGACATCATCCACGCCCACGACTGGCTCACTTATCCCGCCGGCATCCACGCCAAGCAGGTGAGTGGAAAACCGCTCGTCATCCACGTCCATGCCACCGACTTCGACCGCTCCCGTGGGCAGGTCAACCCCACCGTCTATGGCATCGAAAAGGATGGTATGGACCATGCCGACTGCATCATGTGCGTCTCCGAACTCACGCGCCAAACCGTCATCAACCACTACCACCAAGACCCGGCCAAGTGCGTGGCCATGCACAACGCCGTCTATCCCCTCGACCCCGACATCCGAGCCATCATCGCCCAACGTCGGCCGCTCGAAGAGCGCAAGGAAAGAGTGGTCACTTTCCTCGGTCGCATCACGATGCAGAAAGGTCCGGAATACTTTGTCGAAGCCGCTGCTATCGTACTCAAACGCACACGAAACATCCGCTTCTGCTTTGCGGGTTCGGGCGATATGATGGAAGCCATGATCGACCTCGCAGCACAGCGCGGCATCGCCGACCGTTTTCACTTCCCTGGTTTCATGAAAGGCAGGCAGGTGTACGAGATCTTCCGCGACTCCGACGTCTACGTCATGCCCTCCGTCTCGGAACCTTTCGGCATCTCCCCGCTCGAGGCCATGCAGTGCGGCGTGCCGTCCATCATTTCCTACCAGAGCGGTTGCGCTGAAATCCTGGACAAATGTATCAAAACCGACTATTGGGACATTGAGGCCATGGCCGATGCCATGTACTCCATCTGCACCAACGAGGGCCTCTATCGCTATCTCCAAGAGGAGGGCAAGAAGGAGGTCGATGCCATCACGTGGGAGAAAGTGGGACACCGCATCCGCCGCTGCTACGATGAGACCATCGCCAATTTCTATCGCCGCTGACCCTCGCTGCTGTTCATCTTTTGCTTTCATCCATCTTCCAAACATCGACTCCATATGAAAACCGTTTGTCTATATTTCGAAATCCACCAAAACATCCACCTCAAGCGCTATCGTTTCTTCGACATCGGCACCGACCACTACTATTACGACGACTACGAAAACGAGCGTTCCATCACCGAGACGGCCGAGAACAGCTACATCCCCGCCCTCAATGCCCTCATCGAGATGGCCCACCGCTACGGCGACTATTTTAAGTGCGCCTTCTCCCTCTCCGGCACGGCCATCGAATTGCTGGAACAGTACAGCCCCGAGGTGCTCGAACTTCTCGACCAGCTCAACCAGACGGGCTGTGTCGATTTTTTGGCCGAACCTTACAGCCACGGCTTCTCCTCCATCAAGAGCCCCGAATGCTTCGTCGATGAGGTGAAGCGCCTTTCCAAAAAAATCAAGAGCCTATTTGGCAAAGAACCCAAAGTATTCCGCAACTCCTGCCTGATGTACTCCGACGAAATCGGGCAGTTGGTGGCCGATATGGGTTTCAAAGGCATGCTGGCCGAAGGGGCAAAACACTCATTGGGCTGGAAGTCGCCACACTTCATCTACCACTGCAACCGCAATCCCAAACTTAAATTGTTGCTGCGCGACCCCTCCCTCTCTGAGGACATCAGCTACCGTTTCAACGACAGTTCGTGGAGCGAATATCCCCTCTTTGCCGAAACTTATGCCAACTGGATTGCCGAGACGCCCGCCGACGAACCCGTGGTGAACCTCTTTATGGAGCTCTGCGCTCTGGGCATGTTCCAGCCGCTGTCGAGCAACATCCTTGAGTTCTTCAAGGCGCTACCCGAACAACTGAAGCAGCGGGGCATCACCTTCTCAACCCCTTCGGAGATTTGCGACAACATCCCCTCCGTCGCTCCGCTCGATGTGGAGTATCCCACCACGTGGGTGGACGAGGAGCGCGACCTCTCCCCCTGGCTGGGCAACGTGATGCAGCAAGAGGCGCTCAACAAACTCTATTCCGTGGCCGATCGCGTGCGCATTGCCCGCGACAAGAAGCTCATGCAGGACTGGGACTACCTCCAAGCCTCCAACAACCTACGCTTCATCTCTACCAAAGCCAACAGCTATGGTGGCTACCGCGGCATCTACTCCTCGCCCTACGATGCCTTCACCAACTACATGAACATCCTCGGCGACTTCATCACTCGCGTCAACAACCTCTACCCGCTTGAGATTGAAAACGACGAACTCAATTCGCTCCTCACCACCATCAAAAACCAGGGGGACGAATTGGCGATGAAGGACAAGGAAATCGAAAAGCTCAAAAACCTCCTCAGCCGTCTCTCGCCTGACTCCGAAAAGGAGAAAACCACCGAAACCGCACCGGCCAAAAAAGCCGCGCCGAAGAAAGCAGCTTCCACGAAAGCACCGGTTGTGAAGAAATCGGCTCCTGCCAAGGCTGCAGCTCCCAAAGCTACATCGACCTCTAAACCCAAGAAGGCGGCTGCCTCTAAGAAATAAAGCTCTGCCTCTCTATCTCTATCTGTGCCGAAATGGACTCCCCGTGCTGTCCGTTTCGGCACAGTTGCGTCTGCACCGGCCAACTCCGATGGCAAAGCCCTCTATGGGTAAGTCGGTGTTCAGCGTGAATTGATATGAGATTTGTTTCACCTTTTCGTCAGCTCGTCTTTGCGAAGAGGGGGGGTAGTGGGCTACACGACTGATGAACAAAGACAATCTGTCGAAAAATTGAGCGGTTTACCATCTCTTGTCGCTGAAAGCGACACCTTTGAGTAACCCCACGTTCTCGTGGGGTAGAGCTGTCCCTGCAGAGAAGCTGGCTGAAGGTCAGCCCGATGACATCATACGTATGATGGCTTTTGAATACCCTCTTATCTGTATATAGACATCTCGCTCTTCATTTCAGCCACCGACCTCCTGTTTTAACACGACTTTAACATATTGGGCCCCGGAGATGGGCATGACGTGCGTGCCGACTCGTCAGGAATTGCGTACTTCCCTCAGAGGTGGTTTTATTTTTCTCTGATGTAGTTTTATTTTTCTCAGAGGTAGTTTTTCCTACTTCTGATGTAGTTTCATCTACCTCTGAGCAAATGGCCGGTCGCTGCCGGAGGAGGCATCGGCACGCATCGCTACCCTCGCGCGCGCAACGCTACACAGTGTTCTTGCATTTTGCCTTCACTGCCTTCACCGCGGCAGTTCAATCTGCTCAATATCAGCCGATTTCTAAAATCTCCCATCTTCCTTGATTTCCAACGAATAGCCCATCAGGTGAAGGTATTTGCCTTCACCCGCAAACCATTGTTTCACTGGATTTTATGTTGAAGGTGAAGGCAGTGAAGGCAAAAAACACGCACTATGTAGAGTATACGTGCGCGAGGACTTCATCTGATTTTGCCTTTGGCAGAAATCCGCAGTACATTTCTGCCGTTCTGTCAGCCGTGGCAGACGAACGGCGCGCGTTTTCCTTTTGGCACGCGCCTTGCAAAGAAAGGGGCAACAACGCCTCAGACGAGGCATACAAACAACCAGAATAATAACAAAACAAATAAATAAAAAAGATTATGGGAAAGATTATTGGTATTGACCTCGGTACGACAAATTCTTGCGTATCTGTTTTTGAAGGTAGCGAACCTGTTGTTATCGCCAACAGCGAAGGCAAGCGCACCACACCTTCTATCGTGGCTTTCGTCGGCGACGGCGAGCGTAAAGTGGGCGACCCCGCCAAGCGCCAAGCCATCACCAACCCCGAACGCACGGTGTACTCCATCAAGCGCTTCATGGGTGAAACCTTCCAACAAGTAGACAAAGAAATCGGTCGCGTGCCTTATAAGGTGGTGAACGATGGCGGACTCCCCCGCGTGGCCATCGACGGCCGCAACTACACGCCTCAGGAAATCTCGGCCATGGTGCTTCAGAAGATGAAGAAGACCGCCGAAGACTACCTCGGCCAAGAAGTGACGGAAGCTGTCATCACCGTGCCGGCCTACTTCTCCGACTCGCAGCGCCAAGCCACCAAGGAAGCCGGTCAGATTGCCGGACTTGAAGTGAAGCGCATCGTCAACGAACCTACGGCAGCTGCTCTCGCTTATGGCGTAGACAAGGCCAACAAGGACATGAAGATTGCCGTGTTCGACCTCGGTGGCGGTACGTTTGATATTTCTATCCTCGAATTTGGCGGCGGTGTGTTTGAAGTGCTCTCCACCAACGGCGACACCCACCTCGGTGGTGACGACTTCGACCAAGTGATCATCGACTGGCTCGTCGAAGAATTTAAGAACGATGAGGGTGCCGACCTCAAAGCCGACCCCATGGCTATGCAACGCTTGAAAGAAGCTGCCGAAAAGGCAAAAATCGAACTCTCCAGTTCGGCTTCTACGGAAATCAACCTCCCCTACATCATGCCCGTGGGTGGTGTGCCCAAGCACCTTGTGAAGACCCTCACCCGCGCCAAGTTCGAACAGCTCGCACACGGACTCATCCAGGCTTGCCTCGTGCCCTGCCAGAACGCCCTCCGCGATGCCGGCCTTGACAAGAACGAAATCGACGAAGTGATCCTCGTGGGTGGTTCGAGCCGTATCCCCGCCGTTCAAGAACTCGTGCAGAACTTCTTTGGCAAAGCTCCCTCCAAGGGTGTGAACCCCGATGAAGTGGTGGCTGTGGGTGCTGCCATCCAAGGTGCCATCCTCAACAAGGAAAGCGGTGTGAGCGACATCGTCCTCCTCGACGTAACGCCCCTCTCGATGGGTATCGAAACCCTCGGCGGCGTGATGACCAAACTCGTTGAAGCCAACACCACCATCCCCTGCAAGCGCAGTCAGGTCTTCTCCACGGCCGAAGACAACCAGCCCGAAGTGACCATCCACGTCCTCCAAGGTGAGCGCACGATGGCAGCTCAAAACAAGAGCATCGGCCGCTTCAACCTCGCCGGCATTGCTCCCGCACAGCGTGGTGTTCCTCAGATTGAGGTGACTTTCGACATTGACGCCAACGGTATCCTCAACGTGAGCGCTAAGGACAAGGCCACGGGCAAGGAACAGAGCATCCGCATCGAAGCGTCCTCCAACCTTTCTAAGGAAGACATCGACCGCATGAAGGCCGAAGCCGAAGCCAACGCCGAAGCCGACAAGGCCGAAGCTGATCGCATCCAAAAAATCAACCAAGCCGACAGTATGATTTTCCAAACGGAGAATATGCTCAAGGAAAACGGCGACAAGCTCCCTGCCGATGTCAAAGGCGAAGTGGAAACCGCTCTCGGCAAGCTCAAAGATGCCCACAAGGCACAAGACCTTGCAGCCATCGATGCTGCCACGTCCGAACTCAACACCGCTGTCGGTAAGATGTACCAACAAGGTGGTGCTCCCGGTGCCCAACCCGGTGCCGAAGGCTTCCAACAAGGTGGCTTCAACCAAGGTGCTCAACCTAACCAAAACGGTAAGGAAGACATCCAAGATGCCGATTTTGAGGAAGTGAAATAAAGGTGCTCACCCACACTGATTGAAAATAAGGAAATTCCAGTAACCTCATAAGTTACTGGGATTTTTTGTCTTTATACCAATTGCTTTTGATTTCAGCCTTAATGATGAAATGTACTCGTGATAAGGAGGGGAGAAGTAGGTGGACACTGATAACTTGAAATTATTGCTGTTCGGTAAACTTCAAAACGGCACAAGAAAGTTTCCCGAAGCCCTTTAGAATAGGACTTCGGGCTTTCTTTTTGAGAAAGCAAGCCCCCTAATCAAATAATGATGGTTCCGGCGGTGGGGCTTTAGCTCTTTCCGCCCAAATTGCGCATTCATCTTTTTGAGGATTTTCCATGAAATCGATGAAATTGCTGTAATACATGAGCGTCAGTCAATCTAAGCATAGTCACGATTTGAGAAAAAGAAACGTGTCTTTTAATCATTCTAGACAGCACTGTGCACAAGAGATTGGCAATGAGTACCACCCATGTTTGTATTTGGATGGCATTCACGCTCTCGCCATAGAAAAAGTGCAAGGGAAAATTCTGTTTCAGTTGTTTGTAGAGGGTTTCTATTGCCCATCTGCGCTTGTAGATTTCGGCAAGTTCCTCAACAGAGAGTTCAAAATTGTTGGTCAGCAACGTCACCGACTTGCGAGAGTTATTACTCCATAGCTCTACGCATCGTGCTTCGTGCCTTACCTTCTCTTTCTCAAAAAGGATATGTTTGTCGAGGTGAGTGACCAAACCATCACGAGAAACATAGGCTGTAGACGACAACTCCTTGTAGGTGAGGTTCTTCTTCATCTTGGTTACATAGCAGACACCTTCTTCCGTAAGCCTTTGAAACTGAGCATAGTCAATGTAGGCTCTATCCATTGCCAAGGTGGAATCTTGGGGCAGGTGCACCTTTTTGAGAAGATAATGATCGTGTTTGGCGGCAGAAGTCAGTTCTACCACCATAGGCACACCTACTTGATATTTCATAATGGTGTGTACCTTCATTCCGCCTTTCTTCTTTCCGCTTTTAGGATGTCGGCCTACTCCCTTGAGAATGTTGTCAAAGAGCGTAATTGTGGTAGAATCCATCATATAAAGCTGCTTCTCCTACGCTTTTTGATAGCCCACAGAGCGGCTGTCCGCTAAAAATGGAGTGTAGCGTTCCAACAGGGAGGCATAAACCTTGGCAAAGAACTCTTGTGGGCGCCGCCGGTTGGCTTCTGCAAGTGTGCTGCGACGAACAACATAGTCAAGTCCCAAGTGGGAGAGTTTCATAGTCTCGGCTTTCATGCCAATCTCCAATTCACGCAGAGAATCAAAGTGTTTGAGAACACCAAAGAGCATAATGATCAGGTGTTTCCAGCCTGTCAAGCGCTTAACATAGCGCTCGCTCCCTAGCGTTTCGAGACTAATTTGTTGAATTTTGGCTTTATCCAGCAATTTTATGACCTGACTATAGACCGGCTGTCCGGTAAAATATGTACTTTTGCTCATGTTACTAGTTTTTTTCCAACAAGCAAAGTAACAAAAGAGGCTGAAATCCTGCAAGAGGGTTTCAGCCTTATTTTTATCATCAGAAAAACTTTTACCGGACAGCAATATTTTCAAAGATGGAAGAGAATACGGTGTTTATGATCATTACCTCCATGCTGAAAAACTTTTATCAGCATTTATTGTCAAAAGTCAGCGGCATCTTTCCCTGCATTGACATGAAAAGTAGGCTTAAGCGCTTTATCTTTTCATTCATTGCTGTTCCTACAAATGGGTTCAGATTGCCAGACAATGGACGCTGAACATTTACACAACAGATAGATGTCTGCACTATTGGTCCATCTTTAACGCTGCAAGTCCATAATGTATAGTTTTCGAGGGCAAATCTCCCTCCCCCTCCTGGGGGAAAGGGGCACTATGCGCTTTGGGCAGAACTTGTGAGGAGAGAGCTATCGAAAAAGGGGATTTTACAAACAAGAAGTGCATTGACTACTATGTGAAAAACTGAATGTAAAGGTTGCAGAATTGAGGTAAAGACAAATCTTTTCAAAGAAAAACACGCAAAAACACTCAAGCTATCTCCTAAATTAGTATATTTGCACTATAAAAATCCCCTTATTATGGCATACAATTGTATCACTCTCTGTCGCAATCAGTTTAATAAGAGAGGTGCGCTTTGACACAGTCTCTAACATTATATGCGGATTTCCATATTAATAGTGAAGAAAAAATTGCAATAAGTAGAATCAGCTCTCATATTGCAGGATTAACTAAATAATGTATCTAGAGAGAAATTGTAATCACTCTCTCTTACTCTTTGCATAAGAACTGCTCTATTAATTGCAACCAGAAGTAGCTGTCGATGCATCGGAAAAAGTAATCACAGTGTGTATTGTGGACAGATAAGAGAAACTCTTCCACGACATCTCTTTGGGAATCATGCACTTCCTTAACTGAATTGTGGACAGATAAGAGAAACTCTTCCACGACATCAGACTAATATTAGAGATTCGTGAAAATGATGTATAAACAGCCTTAAACACCAATAATTCAAATGAAAGAATAGATATGAAACTAATTAACTTTAAAGGAGAGAAAGTACGTGGTTATCAAAATCATAGTATTGATTTTCGTGATGGACTAACATTTCTGATAGGAATAAACGGTTCTGGCAAAACAACTGTTTTGAAACTTCTTCAAGGGCTCTTAACTCCATCTTATTTAGATCTTGCACAAATCGAATTTTCAACTATTTCTGTTGAATTTACCGTCAAGGAGGACCATTTTGTAGAGTCTATTTGTTGTTATAAAGATAGTCACACTTTAACGATAGAATATTTAGACTCTAAACGAAATAAAGTTACTAATAAGATACCATTAGTTCTTTGCAACGTAAACAAGTATCGTAATGAGCGCCACCTTGTCGATTTCGAAAAATTGAACAGAGTTATTAGTGATTTTGATGATTTAGAAGCTGTAAGAAAGATCAAAGATTTAAGAACTCCCCTCTTTTTAGGTTTAAATAGGAGAATAGTAGAAAATAACAACCTCCATCCTATAGAAAGTGAGTTTATATATCGAAGGAGAATACAGCAAGTTGAATTACCATCGGATTCTGTTGATAATGCGCTATATGAAATACAAGAAATGTTCTATAATAATATAAGAAGAACGGCGCAAAGTCAGTTCAAATTATCGGATCTTTTTAAAAGACAAGTATTTGAGGAATCTTTTAAAGTGGAAAAGAACATTTCAATTACAGATATAGACTATAAAGCTGAACTTTCCAACCTGGACATTCGTCAAAAAAGCCTAAATGACGTTATTCAAAATCTTGATGTGAAAGATTTGATGACTCGTTTTTCAAGCTATTTCAACGGCATGAAAGATGTTTTAAAAATTCTAACCCAAACTTCAGGTTTAAAAGAAGATAGAACCCCAAATCCTGCATATTATAATGCTTTGCTTGAATGGATGATTAATCGTTCTCAGCTAGACAAAATAGACAAAATAATAAAATACGCAGAAGAATACGCTAATAACATCCAAAATTTAAAAGCTCCTATAAACAGATTTACAAATAGCGTAAATTTATTCTTTGAGGAAAGTGGCAAAGAAATCGAAGTGGATGAGAGAGGAGAAATAAAAATAAGATTTAAAAACAACCAGAAAAGTAACTCTATCTTCGATTTGTCCTCTGGAGAAAAACAACTAATTCTTCTATTTGCACATATAGCTTTTTTCAAGCGGAGTAGAGACACTTGCATAGCAATTATTGACGAGCCTGAATTGTCCTTGCATATAAGTTGGCAAGAAATTTTTATAGATGCACTGCTACAAGCTAGCCCTAAAACACAATTTATTATAGCAACTCATGCACCTGCCATTCTTGCTAAACCTGAAAGAAAAGAAATGTGTGAGGACCTAACAAAGTTTTAATAATGGGAATAGAATTTTCTACTGAAGTACGGCAGGCCTCTACTATATTCACCGAATACCGCAACACTATAAATATCTATACAGAAGATTGCGATAAGGACAAAAAGTTTTATGTAACACTACTTAAACGGCTTCTAGATGACACTAATATTACAATAAACGACATTTACCCTTTGGGCAGTTGCGAAGAGGTTGTTAAAGCCTGCAGAAATGATAAAAGCACTTTCCCTAAGCTGTATATAATAGATGGAGATATATATAACATGACAACACCTAAGGAGAGGGAAGAGAATCTGTTTGTACTTGACTGCTACTGTATAGAAAATTATGTAATTGATGAAGAAGCCTATTATAAAGTTTACGATGCATTAGATTATAAACACGGCGAAGAAGAAATTAAACAAATTGTCAACTATAATAAAATAATGGAAGCGGCAATAGTTCCTTTCATGAAATTATTCCGATATTTCTCAATATCCCAAGAACTATTAGATAGATTCCAGGTAAAACATGCCACCTGTTTTTTATCCAAAGTTGGTGAGATAGACAACTTAAGTATTGATAAGGAAATAGCAGAAATCAGTAGTCAATTGAAAAATAAAGGAATAACAGATCAAGAGTTAGATGAGATTATAAAAGATAAGGGGCACCTGTTTCCTGATTGTTACGATAGTCTTTTGAGATATGTTTCAGGCAAAGATTATCTGATTCCATATATTTGCAATTTCTCAGATAAAAAATTATCGTTGTCTTTGGGTTTAACCAAGGAAAATTGGAAGTATCAATATTCCAAATATTGCAAATTAGATAGACTGTCAAACTTGAAGACTGCAATAAAAGATGCCGTAAAGTGATTACACCTAAGATTTTTCTGACACTACTATTTCCTTTTCCACAATGTCCTTCAATAAGCATTCCAGAATTTTTTTAACCCCAATTCGGGATAAGGAACTCTTGTTTTTTGCCCTAAAATAGTTTCAATAAAAACCCAAAAAGAGGATTGTTTTTCGTATATTTGTTATTGAAAACCAAACAGATAACGATAAAACAATCCTCTATGAAACTTATCAGCAAAGTTACGGAAATTTATTGTATTGCAGATGATTTCTGCAATACAATATGAGTTGGAATTGAACACAAAAGCGCTTTCGCTTTCAAATCCCTCTCCAAACATCCCTAAAACTCGCAATAGAAAGGGAAGAATGAGCGATGCAGAAATGATTACCATTCTTGTCTTGTTCCACAGCAATACGTTTCGCAATTTCAAACATTTCTATCTCTTCTACGTCTGTCGAGAACTTAAAGAAGAATTCCCCCACCTACTTTCATATACCCGATTTGTGGAACGTATGCCACGAGTGGCGATTCCACTTTTGCTCTTCCTTAAATTAGCTTTGATGGGAGAATGTACAGGGATTACTTTTATCGATTCAACGCGTATTCCCGTGTGTGAAAACAAGCGTGAGTATTCTAATCGTGTCTTCAAGGGCTATGCTCATAAAGGGAAAAGCACGATGGGATGGTACTATGGTTTTAAGCTGCATCTGCTGTGTAATGAACGAGGGGAATTACTCAACTTTGCACTTACCAAAGCCAATGTGGACGATCGTAACCCGGAGGTTTTCAATAACTTGACTAAGGATTTGTTCGGAAAACTCTATGCGGATAAGGGATACATTTCACAATCTCTTTTTGCTTCACTCTTCGATAGGGGAGTTCACATTGTCACGGGAATACGCACTAATATGAAGAACCGCTTAATGGAGGTGTACGACAAAATAATGCTCCGTAAAAGAAGCATTATCGAGACCATCAACGATATGCTCAAGAACGTGGCGCAGATTGTTCATACTCGCCACAGAAGTGTCTCAAACTTTATTGTCAATCTTTTGGCAGGGATGGCGGCTTATGCTTTCTACGATACAAAACCCTCTATCAATATGGAGTTTGAGATGGAGGGAGAAGCAGAAATGAAACAGCTCACACTTTTCTAAATTTACTTGCGTGAAACAATGAATCTTCGGCCTAAAACAAGGTCGAAAGAATCGTTGTGGACTATAATCTGAGTAAAAAGGAGGGAACCTTAAACCGAATTGAGGTTAGTAGATGACTTCGTCAACCAGTGGCAAGTGCAAGTGGTTTTCCACATCGAGGTGGATGGCGAAGCTCAACCTGAGTTTTCCTATTATCCACTATTCGGTCAGGCTGCCGAGGTTGAGCCTTGTATCGTGATTTACGCAAAGGAACAATAAACCAAAATGAAGTCATTATGTTATACGAATTTGAAGAAATAACCGATGTGGTCGGTTGCTGTTGTACATTGCTCATCCCTTATCGTGGTCACAGTGAAGGCTATATCGTGGGGGATTATGGCAAAGACCTGGTGGTAAGATTGAATAACGGTAAAGAAATCGTAGAGAGCCGGGATGATGTGCTGATTTATGATTGATGTGCCAAACAAAAGAGAGAAAGTAATCACTAAAAACAAAGAATATGAATACAGAAAACAAACAATCTCTTCGCTTTGACGACATTCCTGAAGTTTTAGGATGGATAAAGAGGAAACTTGTAGAACTCGATGCTAAAATCGACGTGATTCAAGGTAAAAAGCAACTTGCGGTGGAAGAAGATAAATGGTTCTCTATTCAGGCCCTAAGCAACTACCTTCCGGAACATCCTGCTGTACAAACCATTTATTCGTGGACAAGTGCAAAGCGCATCCCTTACCATAGAGAAGACAAGCGATTACGTTTTTTGAAGTCTGAGATTGACGCTTGGCTTAAAAAGCCGGAAGCGCATCTTAAGAGCATTGAACAGATAGAAGACGAGGCTAGACAGTAAGTCAAAGCGCAAGCCATCGCCTTTTGCGAGCACTTTCCGCACGCAAAGCTACTCCAGGCAGTAGAATACACTACGTAAAGAGACCTACCCCGTGACAGGTAAGTCTCTTTTCTTTTTTGCAAAGGCAAGGTCCTTTTGTACGCCTACTTGAAGAGTAGATTCAAATCCATGGATAGGAACTCTTCAAATGACAATCCTCCAGAACCAACCACAAAAGCACGATGCGGGTGATAAGCCTTTTCAAATTTGGGTAGACCATTGTTGGTGGTGCGTCTTCCACTTTTAATCTCTATAACGATATAATCTGATTGAAGGACTGTTTTAGCCCAAACAAATTGAAATATGGGTAAATCTCATGAAAAATAATTTGAGAATATGGGCGTTCACCCCGACAGTCCTATTCATAAATCGGAGGGCTTCGTCATCGCATATCTTCTCCTAGAAATAAGCTAACCGATTTCCTTAATACACCATACAGAACTCCATTATATCAAGCATTCGATACAAAATCCCATCAATGGCGGAATGCCAGCTTTGGTGGAAGTGACCATAATACCAATGTGACACGGGATGATGGTCTGTTTGGAGGCGATTTAATAGCTGATCTATTGTGCCCCGTTCGGCTCGCACATCGTCCATGAGTGCAGAATCGTCTACAGCCCAGCTTGTTAGTCCACTTTTCGTTTGCAGTTCGCAAAAGGATGGAGCCGTATGGGTAATGACTGTATCGATGCTATAAGTAGTGCGAATAGCTTCCATTTTCTTTTCATCGTAAACAGGACTTTCGTTTGCCCAGTAATAAGCACGGGGAATACCATCGGTAGGATTTGAATCAAATCCATGTTTGGCTTTCTTCTTGTCCCATGCTTCCATGCGGACTTTGCGGTCGATGGAAATAGCGCCACCCACACAGAGGATGGTGTGGTCGCAGACTTGCAACACGGTATAGTCGGGCACACACAACATACGTTTGTGCTTGAAGGTGGTGCCATCGAAGTAAGCTGGGTTGTCGTGGTTTCCACGAACGAGCACTATCCAGTTGTTGACATCATTCAAGCGTTTGGCATTTCGTCTGAGCATCTGCTCGTAATACTCTTTCTTTTCAAAGCCGAAGCCACAATCACCTGCTACAACGAGCAAGGTGTCCTTCATCTGATATTGAATACAGAGTTTGAACACCAACTCGTTGAAGTCGCCATGGAGGTCTCCAAAGATGACGACACTCTTGGCTTCAGGATATGTGAGTGCAAATACGTTTACCATGACTTTGCTATTTTTATAGCTTCTTTCTGTACTTCTGGTTGCTGGCCCTTGGATTATCGGGATTTGTCATTTCCAGATAGCCTGCTTCAACCAAAGATGTGACATATCTTTCTCTGTTTTTGGTTTGGTTAGATACGCCTGCTCGCTCAATGATTTCTTTGGCAGTTCTCGGAACACTACAGAAGTTCACCAAATCCTTTTCCTTATTTGTCAACAGTCTTCTTTTGGTAACTAAGTTCTCTTGAGGGGTATCTAAGCTAGCAACTAAGTCAGTATCTAAGTCGGCCTTGGTGTCTAAACTGGCAACTAAGTTGGTACCTAAGTCTGGTGTCAGAGCGTCAGAGTCCGCATTTCTCTTAATGGTTATCATGAACTCATGCCTGCTCTCGTCGTTGGTGAAGTCAACTTGGACACCTTCTTCCAAAGCACGCTGGATACCGCTACCTGCACCTGTGTAAGGCAACAGGTAGATGGCGTTGCTAAACAAGAAGTTGTTGCGGGGCATGGAAGTGCCATTCTTGATGTCGTCCACCTGCAAGCCGTTGGGCAGCGTGCCAGGGCTATGAATTTCCACTCGATTGTCGTAGATGAAGATGCGAATCGGGGCGTTCCAGTTCAGAGATCGGTGCACGAGGGCATTCACGGTAAACTCCATCAAACTTACGTAAGGTATCTCCAATTCACCAAGCGAATTGAACTCTTTTTCTACCTGCACATTCTTAAGATTACGGGTAAAGAATGCCATGATCGTATCGAACTGATGAAGGAGGTTGCCTTCCATGGCACCATCATTTACCTTGTCGCGAAACACTTTTCCTCCTACGGAATTGCCTGCAAAGCAAATGCACTTGGCGGTCATAACAGGCAACCAACGCTGCGTGAAACGTCCGAACAGCAAGATAGCTGCCACTGTCAGGCTTCCATCGGGGCGCATGAAGCGCAGGTTGCGCATTAATTTCTCAAGGTTGTGCCCTTTGGCAATGGTATCGGCTATTTCATCGAGTGACGCTTTCTGCATGGAATCGCCAATCATCCCTTTCTTCTCAAGCACCATGGCAAAGCGATTTTGCAGGTACTGCTTGAGGGTATCTTCATCTAAATCATCCAAAGTAGCATTCTGCACAGTAGCTTCATCGGGAGCAAAGCTTCCGCATTCGGTCATCATTTCCGCCAATTCAGCATTGTCGAACACCTTGCGTTTATCAGCTCCATTTTTAAGCCATACCGTTCCTTTGTTGTCATGATAAGGTTTGTTGTTTCCCTCTTTGATAGTTGCCACTACTACAGAACCCCCTTCCACGGGTACTGTATCAACCGTATGAATGATGCTTGGTACTACATTCTCTGATGCAATATTGGTGAGCTTATTGGTGGTCTCCTGCACCTCTTTGTAGGAGAGAGGGTTGATGTTACCGGTTTTATCATCAATACCGATAACCAACATACCGCCATGAGAGTTACTCATGGCCACTAGTTCGCAACCAATATCGTAGGAATCAAGGATGCGCTCCTTGAGTTGAACTTTGCTGACCTCTCCGAGGTTTCTCAGTTTCAGTATATCTTCTGCTGTCATTTATGTCTTTGTTTTTTAATTCAAATGAGGTTATAAAATGATTTATTTGAAAAGTAGATTCAAATCCATGGATAGGAACTCTTCAAATGACAATCCTCCAGAACCAACCACAAAAGCACGATGCGGGTGATAAGCCTTTTCAAATTTGGGTAGACCATTGTTGGTGGTGCGTCTTCCACTTTTAACCTCGATGGCAATGGTCTTTCCTCTTCTATGAAGTACAAAATCTACTTCATCATGACTGTCACGCCAGTAATAGGCTTTATAATCACAGATCTGTGCTTGGCTTACGATGTAGGCGCCAACCGCAGATTCGACATAACGTCCCCAAACTTTCGGGTCTTCCGCCATCTCCATATAATCCTTATCAGCATATACATTGCGCAAAGCATTGTTATGGACTTGGAATTTGGGAATGGAGTTGTATTTGCGGGCTTCGTCTTCGGCATACTTCTGCAAGCCACACAGCAAGCCACATTCATCCAGTAGATGGAGGTAGCCGGCCAATGTAGTGACATTGCCTGCATCTTGCAGTTGAGCAGCCACTTTGGTAAGAGATAGCAGTTCGCCACTATAGCTACTACCCAATTCAAACAACTGGCGAAGCAGTTGTGGCTTCATGATTTTGGTGTCCATCAGCACATCCTTGGAGATGGATGGTTCAATCAAGGCGTCTTTTATGTAGTTTCGCCAGCGCCGTTCGTCAGTGATATAAGCAGCTGCACCAGGGTAACCTCCAAAATAGACATATTGGTAAAGGTTCCAACCAAAACACTCTTTCATTTCTGGAAAAGTCCAGTGCGTCAGTCGAATCAATTCATACCGGCCGGCCAGTGATTCGGTGAGCCCCTTTTCTATCAACATGCGTGACGACCCTAACAGAACGACTATGAGGTCACGCTTTTCACGTGTATCTCGATCCCATTCCGCTTTTATCGTTTCACTCCAGTTGGTTATCTTTTGTATTTCATCTACCACTAATAGGCGCTTCCCTTCCCCACGCATATCCATGCGCATACGCGCCGTCTGCCAAATACTTGCCAGCCAGTCGGCTGATGCGCCTACGACATCATCAGCCGAGTAGCTATCATAAGGCATATCGCAAGCTTCAAGCACTTGACCTATCAAAGTTGATTTGCCTACCTGACGCGGGCCCACAATGACCTGCATCTTGTTGCGTGGTTCGTTGATGCGTGCCATTACTTCTGAATATTGTGCTCTTTTATATCCCATCATCTATAGAATGTTTATTTGCTCGAGTAAAAATGTTCAATGAATCGAACAAAAATGTTCAATTATCTGCAAAGATAATGTTTTTCACTGATAATGAATACCTTTACAGGAATAAATCAGATACTTTTCTATGATTTTTATGCTAACATCAACGATTTTACTTGTAAAAGTGGTCTCATTTGCTCTTATTTGATTGCGATCTTAGTCGTCCCTTAAATTCCCATTTATCATCTGATATTCAGTAAATTAATTAATATATTCCTTTGATAAATCTGCAAGTTTTCTTATCTTTGTCTTCAGAAACTTGCAGATTTTTATGATTAAAAAGCCCTATATCAGCCCTTCATTATTCAGCAGTTTGTCGGATATGCTGAACCCCTCTCACCCTCTCTACAAACTCTCCGACAAAATAAATTGGGAGAAATTCGATGCTGCTTTCCGTCCTTTGTATTGTCAGCACAATGGTCGCCCAAGTAAGCCGGTTTGTTGATACTCAAGCACCTTCGCAATCTCTCAGATGAATCCGTTGTGGAGCAATGGAGTGAAAACGCTTATTATCAACACTTTTGTGGTATGCAGGAGTTTATACCGGGTGCTCCTTGTGCCTCTTCCGAATTGGTTCACTTTCGCCATCGCATTGGGGAGGAGGGTATTGAACTCATCTTTCAGGAAAGCATTCGTGTCAATAACGAAGATGATGATGAACATCATCATGATACTGCTTTTATCGATTCAACCGTTCAGGAAAAGAACATCACTTTTCCTACGGATGCCAAGTTGCATAAAAAGATAGTGGGCAAGGTTCTGCATCTCGTCGATAAACTGCATCTTCCTCTTCGGCAAAGCTATACCTTTGTGTTGAAAAGCATTTATCGCGACCAACGTTTTCGCAATCACCCCAAGAACCGCAAGAAGGCACTGAGAGCAGACCGGAAATTGCGGACAATAGCCGGGCGGTTGGTTCGAGAGCTCAAGCGCAATCTTGGAGAGAATTCTCTCTACACTGAACTCATTGATAGATTTCAAACCATTCTTTCACAAAGACGTAACAGCCGGAAAAAGCTTTATTCCATTCACGAAGCCCAGGTGCAATGTATCAGTAAGGGAAAAGAAGACAAGAAGTACGAATTCGGCAACAAGGTCTCCATCATACGTTCGGCTAGGGGTATCATTCTTGGTGCTATGTCTTTTCGTAATGAATATGACGGCCACACGATAGAAGCTGCGTTAGGGCAAGTTGAACGTCTCACACAACGAAAGATTAAAATACTTGCAGGGGACAGAGGTTATCGAGGTAGGAAAGAGGTGAATGGTACTCAGATTTTAATACCAGATAGCCCCAAGCCATCAGAGAGCAGATATCAAAGGCGCAAGAAACACAAACTATTCTGCAAGCGGGCAGGCATAGAACCTACCATTGGACATTTGAAAGCAGATCATCGTTTAGGCCGCAACTTTTACAAAGGTGTGGCAGGAGACGCTGTAAACATACTGATGGCTGCAGCTGCTTACAACTTCAAAAGAGCCATGAGAGTTCTTTTGTGGCTGCTCAAAATAATAAGCGAGAGGCAGGAAAGGAATGACTTTTCACTTGTCAAAGCTTTTTAAGGGACGACTATCTAGATTTAACTCCTGCATGTGGTTTGGAATGATGGTGTTAATCATCTTATTCTTGTCAAAATCATCGCCATAACCGGCCTCTTTATCCTCCAAAAGTTTGAGCATACTCTCTTGGGCCAAGGGCGTAAACAGAAGGGCGAACTGCTGATTATTATTGCGATTACTAGTATTGAAAGCTACTTCAAACTCTTCATTGGTCATCATAGCAAAGTCAGCATTCGTTAGGTTTCGAGCTCTCCTTCGCAGTGAATGTTTTTTCCATTTGAAAGATAGAGTATCCTCTTTACCTGCCAGCCCACTTTGTTTTCGGTAGAAAATCAAGTCAGGAGCCGCTGTATTGCCATAGATTAGGCGCGTCTTTTCAAAGTACTCAGGATATGGAGCGGTAACACTTACAGTCAAGACCTCAGAATGGCGAATGGTATGATACTTGCCATCAGCACCACGTTCACGCCGGGTCCATGTAATGGTTTTCGAACCATAGTAGGTTTTGGATCCCATTTCCATTTTTCTCGTTCTGCATATCACAAATGGGTTGCCATTGATCAAACCAGAATGAGAATAGACCACAGAGCGCTCAGCATTGAAGGACTCGCCCCAGTTATAGGTCATCTTTAGGTCTGCCAAACGTTGAGTAGTGAAATAGGGGTCAAACTCTAAGCGCGGTACCGTTTTAGACATCATGCGGGTAAGCACATCCCAATCGTACAGCCGATTAAGTGGAGCCATTTGCTTCCAAGCTTCATTTTCCAGTTGTTCTGCTTCTGAAGCCAAATCATCACGCTCAACTTTCAACTTCTTTAATCGAGGATGCACGCTCACCAAAAGATATATGATAGCCACCAGTGCAGCTATCGCTACACATACAAGGACTTGTAATTCCAGCTCTTGATTAAAGAAGAGAGCAGCAACAATACCACCCGCTACGCCCAACCATAAGAGTACACACAGAGCTGTCCACCAACCAATACGCGTTTTTACAGAAGACAGTACATCTTCAGTCGCATATAACTGGCGGCAAGTCTCATGGTTCGCATCAATGTTCACATTCGCCTCTGCTGCTAATTCAGCAAACGTCTCTTCTGAAACGACCTTAAAGCGGTCGCGAAATACATTGATGTACTCTGTTAGTGGGTCGTAGATGTCTTTCAACATAGCTCTCTACTTAAAAGAACTTACTTCTGGCCATTTCACGAGTTTCAGCCGAAGCTGTAAATGGAATGCGTGTGATGTAACCTTGACGAGCTGCCACAATCATTTTGGTTGGCCATGCAAAGATGTCCGTATTCCATTGTGTCACACGACTGTTATAAACGGTGCGTGCAGCTGTTATTTCACGCTGAAGGTAACTGTTCTGCTGCATTGCATCAGCAATTGCATTATGAGCTTTCAGCTCAGGATAAGCTTCCACCTGCGGGAAAAGATGTGCGCAGACAGAATTGATTTGTTGGCTCCTTTCATTACGGTTCTCTGGATTGATGCTACCACCGCCTCGAGGTGCAGCCACAGCTTTCATCACATCTTTATCCAGGTCGATAGCTCGATCCACAAGACCTACTACGTTCTGCAGAATCTGGACACGCAGTTCCAAGAAGTTGTCGATGTTAGAAGCTTCAGCCTGAATGCGTTGCTCAAGTTGCTGGAAGTAGTTGCGAGCTGAAATCTTCATGAAAATGAAAATCACTCCAGGTAAGATGCCTGCCAAACAACCAACAATACCCACCAGCAATGCATTTTCAAGGGTAGCACCCATTATGAGCACATACAGTAATACCAGTACTGGAATAGTTACCCAAAGCGCTATTTCAAAAATTGTAGAACCGATGCCAATCTGCACAGGGAGCTGACGATCGATTACATGGATGTCACGGCCATTATCATTAACCGGCCCAGTCACTTCATCTAATAAATTTGCCATATTCGTATTGATATTAAGTTTTAAGATGATTACCCAGACGTATTTTCTTCGGCAGGGGAATATTGTTGTCTACAGTTCTTCTGGACCATCAGAATCAACCTCTTCCTCTTTCTTGTTGAGGAATGTTTGAAATACAGTAAGGAAGGCGGTATCTTTGAAAAAGTGGTTGGGGTCATCCTCAAGCTTTTCTTGAATATAATCAAACCCGAAGTTGGCATATTGCTCCATCTTCTCAATCATCTTATCGACCACACTTCTCGCTGTAATATCACCTTTCTCAAGAGCAATGAAGTCAATATCAGTACGTGCAATCAACGCAGCAAACATGTAGTCACGAATGCGCGGATATGCACTTCTACCTGTTCTGGTCTCAATATTACCCCAATACATGATAGCTTGACCTAGAGACTTTAATTTGGCCTTATCATCAGTAAGAGGCTTTGTTTGGTCGTAATATAGGCCAATAAAGAACGCTAAGATAAACATTTCATAGCCAGCGCCGAATATTTTACCACGAGCGTCTTGATACTTATTTACGCCCTTACCATAATCTGAAAACACTTCTAAGATTGTATCTTGATAGCGTTTTTCCCATTGAGGATTTCTTTTACCCCAAAGTTCATATAATGATTCCATACTATTTCAAGTTTTCAACTGTTGTACGAATGGTTGCCATATTTCTTTGATCGAAACCTGTAGCCTTTTGAATGCGATATACAGAACACGTAAGTCCTTCAATATCCTTCTGACGAACCTTACCCTCAGAAATGAAGTCCTTGGTGACAATGATACACTGTTTGCTTAGTTTATCAATGACATTATAGAACTCCTTCTCTTTTGAATCTCCAAAAGAAGACGTCGCGGCATCAAAGATTAGAGGGTAATCCTCATCTCTTTTTTGCTTGGTAAAGTCAGAAATAGCAAATAAGACGGAAATGTACATAACCGTTTTTTGTGAGCCAGAAGGCTTCTTAATTTCTGTATTGTTCGAGCTGTGCAATCTAATTTCTGTCGAATCATCAGCTGTTTGCATGAGTCTGATTTCTCCATGAAAATCATTCGCACTTAACTCTTCAAGATATTCATTCGCTCTATCCTGCATATCATTCAGGAATCTTCTGAGGTTTTCTTTCTTGGCCTTAGAAAAAGCCTTAGAAATCTCATCAAGCGTTCGATGAACATCCCTCATCGCTTTTACTTGTGAACTTGAGGGCGATAATGAATCGAGCATACCTTGTAGCTCATCCATCTCGTTATTGAGTTTAGACAGGTCATTATTCAACTGGGCAAGTCTCACTGTGGTTCTTTCTTTTTGATCGAATAAGCCACGTATGTCATTGAACTGTGCTTCAAGAACACTCTCTGGTATGTTGCCAGCTTGAATCAACAACCTTGACTTTTCGTCTGTAATATCACGAATTTCCTCATTGATTGCATTGAGATCATTCGTAAGTCTTGCAACAAGCTCAATACGGTCTTTAATGTCACCTGCGATAGCTGATATTTTTGACTCTTCTGTTCCACTAAGCTGAATACTCAAGCTATGTAATTCATCTATGTAGCGGTTTTTGAAAAGAAATTGTTCTTCAATTTCTTTTTCTGCAGCTTCCTTCTTGATTTTAGCTTCAGTATGACGCTTATAGTCTTCAAGCTTATGCAGCATGAAGTCATAAGCTTCTGAACCTTCTGGTGCAGGTCGACCACAAACTTTACAGATGTGGTCATGAAGCATCTCTTCCATAGTTTCCTGATTA
>NZ_JACSUD010000003.1 GCF_014385435.1 Alloprevotella sp. Lung230 | reverse complement strand
AGTAAGTCCACGCACACGCCATGTCGGTTCGGCTGTTGGCTTTCAGCACCTTGTTCGGCAATTTCTTTTTTGAAAAACAGCCCCACCTGCGAAATTGCTCAATCTATCGAAAGTATCAACCTTTTCACCGTCCTACAAAGCGCCTACCTTTGCAGCATCAACCATCCTTCACACTCATGATTTCTGCCTCCTCCCTCCCCACGTTCCGCCACCATCTTTTGCTCCTCTTGGCCATGATGGTGCTTGCAGGCCTTCCACTGCGTGCACAACTCACCCTCGACGAGTGCCACCGGCTCGCCGAGCAGCACTACCCGCTGGTGCGGCAAACCGACCTGATTCGGCAAACCGAGGCGCTCACGCTGGCCAACCTCCAAAAGGGCTGGTTGCCGCAAATCACGGCTTCGGCACAAGCCACCCTGCAAAGCGACGTCGCGCAATGGCCCGACGCCCTCACGCAGATGCTTCGTGCCACCGGGCAAACCGTCCCACAAGGGATGGCGCGCGACCAGTATAAACTCGCGCTCAATCTCGATCAGCGCCTTTATGACGGCGGACACATCCGTTCCCAAAAGGCTGTGGCACAGGCCGATGCCCACGTGCAGCAGCAAGAGATGGCCGTGCAACTCTATGCCCTGCGGCAGCGGGTGGACAATCTCTTCTTCGGTATTCTCCTCGTGGACGAACAGCTCGACAACAACACCCTCCTGCAAACCCTCCTTGCCGACAACGTGCGCCAACTCACAGCGGCTGTGCAGGCCGGCATTGCCGTCGAAAGCCACGTCATCACTCTGCAAGCCGAGCGAGTGAAGGCCGAGCAAACCGCCCTCTCCCTCCGCGCCCAGCGCCATAGTCTGCAACGCCTGCTCGCGGCCTTCATCGGGCGCAGCGAGAGCGAGGTGCAACGGCTCGAATGCCCGAAGCCTGCGGCGGTGTCGCGCCTGGAAATCCACCGCCCCGAGTTGGCCCTCTTTGACGCCCGCGCTGCACTCCTCGACCGCCGCGATCAGCTGCTCCACACCACGCTCCGCCCCAGCGTCAGCGCCTTTGCCCAAGGGTGGTACGGCTATCCCGGGCTCAACCTCTTCAACGACATGTACCGCCGCCGCTGGTCGGTCAATGCCTTGGTCGGCGTGCGGGCTGTGTGGAACCTCTCGGCGTTCTACACCTACCGCAACGACCGCGCCCGACTGGCTGCCGCACGCCGGCAGAACGAGGTGGCGCGAGAGGTGTTTCGCTTCAACCAAACGCTCCAAGCCACACAGGAAGACGAGGAAATCCTCCGTCTGCGCACCCTCCTCCGCTCCGACGACACCCTCATCGACCTCTGCCGAAAGGTGCGGGAAACCACAGCCGCACGCCTCCTCCACGGCACGGCCGATGCCCACGCCCTCCTGCAAGACCTCACCCGCGAAGACCAAGCGCGCGTGGCCCGCTCGGCCCATCATCTCCAACTCCTTCAAGCCCTCTATCGACTCCGCAACACCCTCAATCATGAATAAATCTTTCCTCCTCCCTGCCTTGCTGTTCCTCACCGGATGCAGCGACAATGCCTCGCAAACCGATGCCACGGGCGTCTTCGAAGCCACCGAAGTGACCGTCTCTGCCCGCCAAGCCGGCGAACTCCTCTCCCTCGATGTCGAAGAGGGGCAAGCGTTCACCGCAGGCAGCGTGGTGGGCACCATCGACAGTACGCTCCTCACCCTCCAACGCCGCCAGCTGCGCGCCAACATCAGTGCCACCGACGCCCGCCGCCTCGACACCGACCGACAAGTGGCGGCGCTGCGGCAACAATGGGACAACCTCCGCCACGAACGCACACGCTTTGCCGCCCTCGTGGCCGACAAGGCCGCACCGCGCAAGCAGCTCGACGACATCGAACAGCAGATGGCGGTGGTGCAGCGGCAGATGGCGGCCCAGCAGAGCCAACTCGCCGCGGCCAACCTCAGCCTCTCAGCACAAAGTAACGCCATCGTGGAGCAAATCGCACAGCTCGACCACCAGATTGGCAACTGCCGCATCACCGCCCCCATCACGGGCACCGTCGTCGCCACCTTTGCCGAAAAGGGAGAGTACACCGCCCCGGGACGGCCGCTGTTCACCCTGGCCGACCTCCGCACACTCTACCTCCGCGCCTACGTCGACGCGCCGCAACTCACCGCCCTGCGCTTGGGACAGAAGGTCACCGTCTATGCCGACCAAGGGACGAAGGCGAAGAAAGCCTACCCCGGCACCCTCGTGTGGATAGCCGACAAGGCGGAGTTCACCCCGCGCACCATCCAGACCCGCGATGAGCGCGCCAACCTCGTCTACGCCGTCAAGGTGCGTGTCCTCAACGATGGCCTCATCAAGCGCGGCATGTATGGCGAGGTGCGCTTTGCCCCTCCTGCCGTACAACAATAATCCGACCTTTGCAGCACGAAGAAAAAAATCATGTCCTTCATCTCCATCCGACAGCTCACCAAAACCTACGACAACGGCCGCATCCACGCCCTCCGCGGCATCGACATCGACATCGAGGAGGGAGAAATGTTCGGCCTCGTGGGGCCTGACGGCGCGGGCAAGACGTCCCTCTTCCGCATCCTCGCCACCCTCCTCCTGCCCACCAGCGGCACGGCGGTCGTGGACGGGCAGGACGTGGTGTGCTCCTACCGCCGCCTGCGCCGCTCCATCGGCTACATGCCGGGCACGTTCTCCCTCTATCGCGACCTCACCGTGGCCGAAAATCTCCACTTCTTTGCCGACCTCTTCGGGGTGAACGTAGCGGAAAACTATCCCTTCATCCGCGACATCTACGACCAACTGGCGCCCTTCCGAGACCGGCCGGCCGGCAAACTCTCGGGTGGAATGAAGCAAAAGCTCACCCTCTGCTGCACCCTCATCCACGCACCGCGCCTCCTTCTGCTCGACGAGCCCTCCACGGGGGTCGACCCGGTGTCGCGCCGCGAACTCTGGGCGATGCTTAGTCGCCTCAACCGTGAGCGGGGGCTCACTATCGTGGCCAGTACGCCCTATCGAGAGGAGATAGCCCTCTGCCGCCGCGTTGCACTGCTGGCCGAAGGGCAGGTGACGGCTGTGGGCGATCCGACCGAGGTGCTGCCGCCCGAAACCACCCTCACCACACGCCCTCGTCCCGACGACGCACGGCCGGTCATCGTGGCCGAAGGGCTCACCAAGCAATTTGGCACGTTCACCGCCTGCGACCACATCTCCTTCGAGGTGGGGAGGGGCGAAATCTTCGGTTTTCTCGGAGCAAATGGTGCGGGCAAAACCACGGCAATGCGTATGTTCACCGGGCTCTCCCTCCCCACCGACGGACGGGCGGTGGTGGCGGGCTGCGACGTGGCCAGGGAAGCCGAAACCTTGAAGCGCCGCATCGGCTACATGAGCCAACGCTTTGCCCTCTACGACGACCTCACGGTGGAGGAAAACCTCCGTCTCTTCGGGGGCATCTACGGAATGTCGCCCACCGACATCGCCCGGCGCTCCGAAGAACTGATGGTGCAACTCGACATGGCGGCCGAACGCCACACCCTCGTGGGGACGATGCCCCTCGGGTGGAAACAGCGGTTGGCCTTCTCCGTAGCCATCTTCCACCATCCGGCCATCGTCTTCCTTGACGAGCCCACCGGCGGTGTGGATGCCGATGCCCGCCGCCGCTTCTGGCAACTCATCTACGACGCTGCCGACCGCGGCATCACCATCTTCGTCACGACCCACTACATGGACGAGGCCGACTATTGCGACCGCGTCTCCATCATGGTCGACGGCCGCATTGCTGCCCTCGACACGCCCGCCCGCCTCAAAGCACAATATGGCGCGACGTCGATGTATGATGTCTTCTTCGCCCTCGCCCGCACTGCCCGCCGCTCGTAGCGTCTGCAGGCGTCTGTCGGCCGTATCTCCTTTTCCTTTCCTCTCATGCTCAAAGCCTTTCTTTCCTTCGTTCGCAAGGAGTTTCTCCACATCTTCCGCGATGGGCGCACGATGCTCATCCTGCTGGTCATGCCTATCCTCATGATTCTCCTCTTTGGCTACGCCATCACCACCGATGTGCGCAACACGCGGGTGGCGGTCTTCGTGCCCCACCCCACCCCGAAAATCGACGCGCTGCTCCTGCGGCTCGATCAAAACCCACGCTTCACCCTTGCTCTCCGCGCCCGCCATCCCGAGGAGATGGATCATGCCTTCCGCTGCGGTGATATTGATGCAGCGCTCGTTCTCAACGCCGACTGTGCCGTCCCCCTTCGCCCCGATGCTGCCCCGGCTGTGCAGGTGTTGCTCGACGGCAGCGAACCCAATCAGGCCTCGATGCGTCTCAACTATCTGCAAGGACTACTGCAATCGGCCGCTGATGGCGCCCGCGTGGCACCGGTGCGGCTCACCGCGCGTATGCTCTACAATCCGCAACAAAGGAGCGAGTTCAACTTCGTGCCGGGCGTGCTGGGCATGATTCTCACCCTCATCTGCGCCATGATGGCGGCGGTGAGCATCGTTCGGGAGAAGGAGATGGGCTCGATGGAGGTGCTGCTCGTCTCGCCCCTCTCGCCGTGGGTGGTGATGGTGGCCAAACTCGTGCCGTTCTTCGTGCTCTCGTGCTTCGATTTGGCCACACTGCTCCTGCTCTCCACCCTGCTCATCGGGGTGCCCATCGCGGGGAGCGTGGGGGTGTTTCTGAGCGTGAGTCTGCTCTACATCCTCACCTCCCTGGCCCTCGGTCTGCTCATCTCCACCCTGGCGCGCACGCAACTCGTGGCCATGATGGTGAGTCTGCTGCTCATTCTGCCCACGCTCTACCTTTCGGGGATGGTATTTCCCATCGACAGTATGCCCGACGTTCTGCAAGGGATGTCGCTCTTCGTGCCGGCGCGGTGGTACATAGAAGCGGCGCGCAAACTCATGATTCAGGGTGTCACGCCCGACCACGTGGTGCACGAGGCAGGGATACTCCTCGTGATGCTCGGGGGCATCCTCGCCATTGCCCTGCGCAACTATAAGCTCCGCTTGGAATAAGGTTTATTCTCCGCTTTCTCAACACCGACCTTTTTATGCTTCGCTATCTTTTGGCAAAGGAGTTCAAGCAACTCTTTCGCAACACGTTTCTCCCCAAGCTGTTCCTCTTCATGCCCCTCATGATGGTGCTCGTATTTCCCCATGCGGCCAATCAGGAGGTGCGCCACCTTTCGGTTGTGGTGGTCGACCATGCCGGCGGTGTGCTCTCCCGCCGACTGGTGGAGAAGGTGCGCGCCACGCCTCAGTTTGACCTGCGTGCCGCCGTGCCGTCCTTTGCCCATGCCCTGCGACTGGTGGAAGAGGGCGATGCCGACCTCATCCTCGAAATCCCGCGTGGCTTTGAGCGTGAGGTGCGGGAAGGCCGCGCGGTGGTGGCGGTGGCGGCCAATGCGGTGAACGGCACGAAGGCCGGGCTTGGTGTGGGCTACTGCTCTCAGGTGGTGGCCGACTTCGGGCAAAGGCTCGTCGCCGAGGGGAAAGTCCGAGCGGCAGACACACCGAGCGGTGCTTCGACCGATGCGGTGACAGCCGTACGGCAACGGCCACTGACGCTCGCCCCGCGCTATCTATTCAACCCCACGCTCGACTACAAGCACTACATGATTCCGGCCATCATCGCTATGCTCCTTGTGCTCGTGGTGGGATTTCTCCCCACCTTCAACATTGTGGGCGAAAAGGAGCGCGGCACGATGGAGCAAATCAACGTGAGTCCCATTCGTCCTTCCACTTTCGTGCTCTCCAAGCTCATCCCCTATTGGTGCGTGGGCCTCTTCCTCCTCGTCTATGCCCTGCTGCTGGCCGGTGTGTGCTATGGGCTTTGGCCGCAGGGAAGCGTGGCGGCGCTTTTCCTCTTCGCGATGCTCTTCATCCTCATCGTGTCGAGCCTGGCGCTGGTGGTGTCGTGCCACAGCGACACGATGCAGTCGGCCGCGATGCTCATGTACTTCTTTCTCATCCTCTTCATCCTGATGAGTGGTCTGCTCACACCGGTGGCTTCGATGCCCGACTGGGCACAGTGGGTGGCTGCCGTCAATCCCTTCCGCTACTTCATGGAAGCCATGCGCAGCCTCTATCTCAAAGGGGCCTCTCCGGCCGACCTCCGTCTGCCGCTCGCTGCCCTCGCCACGATGGCCGCTGCTTCCGGAACATGGGCGGCGCTGTCCTATCGCAAGCAGGGATGAGCCGGTTTTCCGGCAGCTGTGCTGCTTCGGTGTTTCTTCGAAGGCACAGAAAAAACGTGGTGCAACGCCCGGTCGAAACCGAGGGTTGCACCACGTTGGTGTGTAAGGGTGGGCGTTCGGACGCAGCGTCTTACTTCAAGACCTTGCGGCCGTCCACGATGTAGAAGCCCTTGTCGGCACGCTGCACACGGCGACCCGAGAGGTCGTAGACTACGGCAGGATGGGGCGAAGGCGTCGTGAGGGAATGGATGGCAGTCTGAGAGCCGCCCATGAAATCGAAGGAGATGAGGCCGTCTTCCTGGGTGATGTTGGTGAGGGATTTGCCCATCCTCTTTTTGCCATCGGTATTGGGCGTGTTGAGGGTTGCGGCCGGTTTGGAAGTGTCGGTGAGAGCGCTGTTGCCGGAAGCGTTGGGGTAGAGATCGCCCGCAAGACTGTTGTGCGTACGGAGATTATCGGCCGGCACCACGGTGCAGCGCAGACGTTTGGCATCATTGTTCACCACGTTGTCTGCCCAAGCCTGCTCAGAATAGTCCACATGGGTGATGAGCAGTCCCGAAGCCGCGGCATCGCTGTCCCATTCCTTCTCTTGGTGGTTGTCCAAGATGTAGCATTCGCTGCGGTTGGCACCGTTATAGATGACATAGGCTTCGGGCGCATCGCTGATGCACTTCATGCCCTTGACAGCGTGCGGCGACTTGAGTTCGGTGAGGGTCATCCATCCCGCAAAAGCGCGCTCGTAAGCGGTGTAGGCACAGGGCGTGCGGCCACCATTGTTGTAGCAACCGTAGTCCATCAAACTCCACCCGCTCATACCCACATTGGATTGGTCACCAGAGGTATCGTAGAAGTCGGGCAGACCCAGACAGTGGGAGAACTCGTGACACATCGTACCGATGCCATCGGGCACGTTGCCGCTCTTTCCGTCCAATTCCGAAGAGCAGGCGTAGGAGTCGATAATCATTCCGTCGAGCGTCATGCGCAGCGAGGGCTGTGCACCACTGAGGTACCATTGGTGCGGCCAAATGGTGTTTGCGTCGGCATCGGCGGCTTCGGCATAACCGGCGTAGATGACATAGACATGATCGACGGCGCCGTCATTGTTCCAGTCATAATTTCTATAGTCTACGTCCTTATCGGCGAGTTTACAGGCTTCGGCAATGAGTTCTTGAGGATGCAGGTCGTTGCCGTCTGCGTCGTTGCCGCCATAATAGGCCATGTTCTTAGACACGGTGTAAGCTCCCACCACATCGAACGACACGTCAAACTTGCCATAACTCTGCGCGTAGAAATAGTCGTGCACGCTGCCGTAGTTGCCATATCCTTTGTAATCCACTTGATTGGCCATATCGTTGAAGACGCTCTGCGAGGTAAGCATCTCTTTGTCGGGAAAATCCACCAGGATAATCAATCCGCGCTTCTTCCCTTCGACCGTCACTTCACTGCCGCCGATGGTCGATTTTCCGGCAGCCCGCTGTTGCACCGAACGCTGTGCACGCACTCGATTGCGCTGCGCCGTGCGCGAAGCGGCCAGTGTGCCGATGTGCTTTTTGAGCGTGGGAGCGTCGAGGCTTTGCAGAAATTCCTTTTCGGCTACGCTGCGCTGCCCCTCATCGTGCGCCAACATACGGCCGGCGTGGAAGGGCGCTGCACTCACCATAGTGTTGTTCACGGCGGTAGCATAGACGTAAGCCCCTTGATCGTTTTTCACCACGGGAATGCCATCGGCCGTAGTATAAAAGTGAAACCACTCGTCGCCACGAAGGAACACGGTGAGTTCCGTTCCATCAGGTTGCTGCACCTTGATGGGTGTCCGTTTGGCAGGAATGGCCAGCGCTGAGGCTATGCAGAACACGCCCAGAAGGGTGGTAAAGATTTTCTTCATAAAATGATAGAGTAGAATAAATTTAGAGAGTTTTGAGTTGAAGACACACAAACACCCTTCGTATTCAAAGGTAGATTCGTGCTTCGGGCGACAAAAGTACAACTTTATTTTTATTCTGCGCACAGCTTCTTCCCACAATCTGTACTCTCGGTGTGTACGCCCGTCGCTTCGGAATAGATTTACAGAGAATAAAAAGGCCACGGTTTCCTATCCGCAAAAAACTCAGAACGCCCCACCCTGCACATCGGCAAGGTGGGGCGTAGCGTGTTTATCAAGTCTCAAAGAGAGGAAAGACTCACAAATTCCACCGCAGCGAAAGGAGAGCTTCGGCGGGACGGAGGCGGTAGGTATAGGTGTAGACATCTGCCTGCACGTAGGAGCGGAGGGTGTAGGAGCGTGCCCCGGCGAGGTTGCGCACCCGCAGTTCGACTTCCCAACGCTTTTGCTTGTAGCGCGCCCGTCCATCGAGGAAGAAGATGTTGAGATGACGTCCCGGCTGCACCTCCGTGCGGCGCAGGTCGCCGCCGAGGGTGGCCTCCCAGTGGTTGTCGGGGTCGAAGGAGAGGTCGAGCGTGGCCCCGCTCTGATCGAGGGTGGTGCGGGTGCCATCCATTCTGCGGAGGGCACGCTGGGCGTGGAGATTGAGGTCGATTTGGAAAAGGCTGTGCCAAAGGCGGGTGTTGGTGAGCAGTTCCACGCGGAAGTTGTGCTGTAGAAGAGTGTAGAAAGCCGACTGCCTCAGGAGAGGCGCGGCACTTCCGGTGTAGCGCAGTCCGAGGGCAAAGTTGGTGTGGATGGGAAAACTATGGATGGTGGTGCGCGCCGTGGCCAACCAGTTGTGATAGGGGCGGTGGGTGGCCACTTGTGCCGACTGCTCGCGGCCTTGGGCATCAATGTCGGAACTCTGCATGCTCCCCTCTTCGGAACGGGCATATTGTGCTGTGGCGGTGAAGGTGCGAGCGGCGTAGACATCGCGCCACATCATTTCGAAGCGGGAGAAGGTATCATGAGAAATCGTGGTGCTCCCCAAGCCCGGTGCCGACCGATAGCGGTAGGTCTGGAAGATGGGTGCCGTGGCCCAGTCTCGCACCTTCCCCATCGTGGTGGAGCGCCCCGAAGTCCAGGTGAGGAGCGACGCCCCGATGCGGCAGTAGAGGGTGAGCGTGGGAGCGGCATAGGGGCGGTTGAGCAGGTGGTGGGTGTGGGCGCTGCGGTCGCGGTAGTTGCGGAGATAGTGGGTGAGAGGGAGGTCGAGCCGCCAGTGCAGACCGAGCCACTCCACCTCGTAGCGAGGCGCGAGGGTGAGGTCGAGGGCGGCGAGGTCCACATCGTTGTCGCGCGAGGAGGGGACGACGCTTTCGTCCGAGGTAAAGCGGTCGTAGCGCCCTGTGGCAACGGCGCCCACACTGATGCTGCCGTAGCGGGCGGCCTCACCGAGCTGCAACAAGAAGCGGGTCGATACGCTCGTGGAGGCCGACAGTCCGGTGAGCCTTTGGTGGAGCATGAGGGTGTCGGGAGCGGTACGTCGGGCGGTGAGCTGCGCTTCGGGTGTGGTGCTGAGGGCAGAGCGCACGTCGAGAAAAGCGAGCCGCCGCCCACTGCGGTGCGTCCACCCGAAGGTGTTGGTCAGGTTGAGGTCGGTCTGCCGCAGGCGCTGGTCGATGCCGCCCGGCGAGAGGGTGTGGGTGTTGCGACGCAGGAAGGTCTGCACGGCCAGACGCTCGGTGAGAAATTGGGTGGGCTCGTTGCGCTCGTAGTCGACGGCGAGGTCGATGCGGTGGCTGTGGAGGGTGTTGGCGATGTCCTCTTGGATGGTGAGGGGAGTGGCCAGCCCGAAATAGTCCGACCGCCGGCTTTGCGCAAAGTCGCTCCCGTTGTAGACGTAGCGGCCGCTCAGGGTAAGGGTGCGCTCGGGCGTGAAGGCACGGAGCGTGCGGAAGTTGCCCATGAGCGAGAGGTTGTCGCGGTGGCGCAGCGGCTCCACACTGCTACTGCCGAAGGGCGTGTCGGAGAGAAGCTGTGCAGCAGGCGATGCGGCAGCATTCTGCAAGAAGTCGCGGTTTTCGGCGGCGTAGTCGTCGGCAAAGTTGTTGCCTTTGAGGGTGTAGATGCTTTGGTGCTTTTGGGCAAAGCGCATCACATAGGCTTCGCCCAGTCCGCGCAGCGTGCCCCCGTCGGCCGCTCCTGCTCCGCCCACCACGTAGCCCACCGGTCGGCGCAGCGCACTCTGTTTGAGAGTGAGATTGAGGGCAGCGTGCTTGGAGAGCTCGATGTCGCGGAGCACCTTGCGCGGCTGGTGGTTTTCGAGCACGCTCACGGAGAGCACATCGTCGGGGCGGATGTTGCGCGTGGCCAGTCCGTAGTTGCCTTTGAGGAGGTTGAGCCCTTCGATGTAGAAGCGGTTGATGCTCTCGCCTTGATATTTGATTTGCCCTGACTTGTCCACCTCAATGCCGGGGATGCGGCGGATGACGTCCTCGATGTTGCGGTCGGCCTTGCCTTTGAGCGCCGCCACGGAATAGGTGATGGTGTCGCCACGCTGCCGAATGTGTGGCGCGCGGGCAGTGGCGGCTTTGAGGGAAACGACGCGCTCGGTGAGCTGCACGTCGTGGTGGGCAGCGGCGTTGGGCAGCTGGGCCTCCACGGTCTTGTAGCTGAGGTGAGCATAACGCACAGTAAGCGAGGCGGCCTCGGTGGGTTTCACTTCAAGCCGATAGTGCCCCGTCTTGTTGGTCTGTCCGAAAGCCAGCACCTGCGATCCGCCTTGCGCATAGACGCGCACCATCACGCCCGGCAGGGGCTGCCCGGCTTCGTTGCTCACCACGCCGCTAATCACCGACTGCCCGCGGACGGCAAGGGCGAAAACAAGCAAGAAGAAAAGAAAGGTCAGTCTGTACATATATCAATGGTGTGCTGGTGTACTTCTCTCGGAAGGAATTATTCTTCCTCTTCGTAGGGAGAATAGAAGTGGCGTTTCGGTCCTGCCGATTTCACTTCAAACATCCCCAGCGCTTTCGCCCGTTCGGCATAATTGAGCGCTACGGCCTTCTCTTCTTTCCTCAGAAAAGCGGGCGTCACCTTGCGAAATCCTTGTTTGCGGCAGTTGATGAGCGGCAGGAGCGGTTGGCGCATAGCAGTAGCCTCAATGAGGTGCAGCCCCTTGGCGTCCTGCGCTTTGAGGATAAGTCCCGGCAAACCATGAAATTTCCAAGGACCGGCATCGATGGGCACTTCCTCCGTCCACCATACCGTCCAATCGTGACCGCGGAAGTGGGTCGTGGCTTTGTGGCACAGCAACCCGCAGACGCGCAGCGTGTCGGGGTGCATCTGCCAGTTCATCACCACCGTGCTGTCGTCCGCGCGATAGCGGTTCATCATCAGGGTGTGATTTTCGCGAAACGTGGGCGTTCCGTACTCGTGCACGAAACCATAGGAGGGTCTCCTAAAGTATTTCGTCATCACCTCTTGAAACTCTCCCAGTGTTGGATGCCCTTTGGTGGCATAGATGAGCGAATCGATACGATACTCCCCATAAGAACAATATTGACTGTATTTCTCCCCAAGTTGCAGCATAAGGTTGTAGGTCACAGTGCTTTTCAGTATGGTGTCCACATCCACTTGGTCAAAGAAGACTTCCAGTTGCACCGCTTGATCAATCGTGTCGCGATGCCCTATATTTGCGGGTTGCTGAAGGTCTACCCCGGACATGATGATACGCTGAGCAAAAGAGGTGAGCGAAATTCCACAAAGGAATAAAATAAGGAATAACTGTTTCATTGTGAAGTTAAATAAAAGGAACGTGCACAAACTCAGCCCCAATAATAGGAAATATAGGAATGGAGTTGAATTTGACACGTTCCTATAATTAAATAAAATTAGTGCAAGAAGATTGACTTATTTAGGTCGGTCTCCTGTCCCTTCTGCAGGACCTGCATCCCTAACAGATTTCCAGCAACCATTGGGACAATAGAATTCCCCTTGCGTTGCCGCGTACTCTACAAGAGCATATATATCATGTGTATTGATATAGAACGTGGCTAGGCCAATACCAACGATACAAGTTTGTGTCCCATCACAGCAGGTGATTTCGATTTCTCCTGCTGATGCTCCTAATGAGCCAAAGGCTACAAAGGAGAGAATGGCCAACATTTTTTATAACAAAATACATTTTCGATTAAACATTTTGTTTAGCTTTGTTCTAGAACACCACAAAACTAAAAGAAAGGACGGAAATAGCAAAGCGTTTTTCAATTTTTCTTTTCAAAAATTGAAAATTAGATAGATTTCTCCTACATCATCTATCATTGCCCATAAGGGGGATGCACAGCAATACGTTTTCTCCACAGAGGGAAAAGGAGTGGCAGCAACTATTTCCGTCCCCGAAGGGGGCGCCTCTCAATAGCCGCAGCATGAGACGGTGCGCGGCGACGGCGAACCTACGGTACGCGTCGTGCACAGCGGAACGCCTCCGAAGGGGACGCCCATCGGTGGAAAAAACATGAAAAAGGTCGAAAACAAAAAAGCTCAGAGATAGAAAATTCTACCTCTGAGCTAAATTTTTCTACGTCTGAGGTAGAAAAAACTACCTCTGAGTTTTTTCTGCCCCCCTCAAAGCGAGAGGCCGGAAGCCGCCACCAAGGCTTCGGCACAACGCTCACCATCGACGGCAGCGGAGACGATGCCGCCGGCATAACCCGCCCCTTCACCACAAGGGAAAAGACCGGACAAACGGACGTGTTGCAGGGTGTCGCTCTGCCGCACGATGCGCACAGGAGCCGAGGTGCGCGTTTCGGTGGCTATCATCACCGCCTCATCGGTGAGAAAACCGCGACTGCGGCGACCAAAGGCTTTGAAGCCTTCCTGCAAGCGCGTGGTGAGGAAGCGGGGCATCCAAAAGTGGAGGGGCGAAGCGAGCAATCCGGGCGAATAGGTGGAACGCGGCAGGGAGGAAGAAAGGCGGTTATTGACAAAGTCGGCCATCCGCTGCGCAGGGGCGGTTTGTCGCCGTCCGCCTTGTATCCACGTGGCGCGTTCGAGCGCTTCTTGGGCATACATCATACGAAGCGGATTGTCAGGCGCGTCAAAGTCAGGATGGGCTGCGGCAAAAACCTCATCGGCCATCGCTTCACGGAGGAAAGGCAGGAGTTCTCCGTCTAAATCTTCCGGACGCGTCTCGACCACCATTCCCGAATTCGACCATCGGCCGCCGCGCGTTGAAGGGCTCATACCGTTCACCACCACTTGTTCCTGTTCGGTGGCTGCCGGCACGACATAACCGCCGGGACACATACAGAAAGAATAGACACCGCGGCCGCCGGCTTGGTGTACAAAACTATATTCTGCGGCTGGTAGATATTTGCCGCGTCCTTCGCGGTTGTGGTATTGGATTTGGTCGATGAGCAACGCCGGATGTTCGAGGCGGACGCCCATCGCCACGCCCTTTTGCTCCAGTTCCACACCGGCAGCATGCAGGTAGCGGTAGGTGTCGCGTGCGGAATGTCCGGTGGCGAGAATGACAGAGCCGTGAAACTCCGCTCCCGTGTGGCAGCGCACGCCTTCCACGCGCTGTCCATCGCTCGAAAACAGCAGCGCATCGACCCGCGTTTGGAAATGCACCTCACCGCCCGAAGCAACAATTTGCTCACGCATGGCTTCAATGATGCCGGGCAGGCGGTCGGTGCCGATGTGGGGGTGGGCATCGGCCAGAATGTCGAGCGATGCCCCATGCTGACAAAAGATGCGGAGAATGCGGTCAACATTGCCGCGCTTTTTAGAGCGGGTGTAGAGTTTGCCGTCGGAATAAGCCCCCGCCCCACCTTCGCCAAAGGAGTAGTTGCTCTCGCTGTCCACGACATGATGGGTGGAGATGCGCGCACAATCGGCCTTTCGGGCGCGCACATTCTTACCGCGCTCAATCAGCACCGGCCGCACCCCGAGTTCGATGAGGCGCAGGGCGGCAAAAAGCCCCGCCGGTCCGGCACCCACCACGATGGCCGAACGCGCCCCGCTCACATCGGGATAGGAGATGCGCTCGTAGGCCAACGCCGGCGGCGTTTCGTTGACCCACACTTCGACGGTGAGATTGACGTAGATGGTGCGTTGGCGCGCATCGATGCTGCGGCGGACAATGCGTGTGGAACGGATTTCGTGCGGTTGCACTCCGAGTTGAGCGGCGATATGCGTGCGCAGTTGTGCAGCGACATAAGCGATATTGGGAGTCAGGCGGAGTTGGAGAGTGGTGGACATAAGGAGAGAGGGCTTTATCCTATCTCGCCCTCCCTCCGCTGATTAGAAAAGCAGAGAGAGGGCGAGCAAAAAGGGGCGTTTCAGAAAGAAAAATGCAGATTAGTCCTTGATGGCGGGCAACAAATCATTGTTGTCTTCAATGCGCAACATACGAACGTCTTTGACGCAGGTTTTGAACCAAGGGCATTGTCTCGCAAACTTTTGGATCGTCAGCACGCAATGGACGGCATCTACCTTTTCATCGCCGAAATAGACACTTCCCTGCGTCCACTTGAAACCATTTTCAAGCATAAAATTACGCACTTCTTGATAAGCGCCATGATAGGTCTTGCCTTCGTAGCATTCATTGAGGCAATTGGTGTCGAGGTCGAATAATATGGCGTACATAATCACGAGTTATTTTTACTCGGCAAAGATAAGCATAAACTTTGGCAAAAGTTGGTTTCTTGTGCTTTTTTTGTAAAAACGAGGGCTTTTTTTTGCCCATATCCTCTTTAAGACTTATCTTTGTGGCAAAATATCATATAACGCTCAATCGTTCAATCATGACAAAAGGAAAAGTAGATGCCCTCCTCGGCATCGTCTTCGGCGACGAGGGCAAGGGAAAGGTGGTCGATTTCTTCACGCCCAAGTACGACCTCGTGGCGCGTTTTGCCGGCGGCCCCAATGCCGGACACACCATCATCTTCGACGGAAAGAAGTTTGTGTTGCGCTCCATCCCCTCCGGCATCTTTGACGAAAATAAAGTCAACATCATCGGCAACGGCTGCGTCATTGCGCCCGACCTCTTCATGGCCGAAGCGCAAGAACTGGAGGCGGCCGGCTACACCATCACCGACCGCCTGCACATCAGTCGCCGCGCCCACCTCATCCTGCCCACCCACCGTGTGCTCGACCGCGCCTACGAAGCCGCCAAAGGCAAAGACAAAGTGGGCACGACGGGCAAAGGAATCGGCCCGACTTATAGCGACAAAGCCGCTCGCGTAGGGCTGCGCGTGGGCGATATCGAGCATGATTTTCAAACCAAATACGAAGCCCTAAAAGCCCGACATCTGCAAATCCTGAGCGACCTCCATTTCACCGACTTCGACATCAGCGAAGAAGAGCAACAATGGATGGCCGGCATCGAATATATGCGCCGTTTCCCCATTGCCGACACCGAACTGATCATCAACCAAGCGCTCGAAGCCGGCAAAAGCGTGTTGGCCGAAGGTGCACAAGGTTCGTTGCTCGACATCGACCACGGTACCTACCCCTTCGTTTCGTCGTCGTCCACGACCATCGGCGGAGTATGCACCGGATTGGGCGTGGCACCGAGCAGCATCGGCCGTGTGTGGGGCATCTTCAAAGCTTACAGCACTCGCGTGGGAGCAGGCCCCTTCCCCGTAGAATTGTTTGACGAGACGGGCGACGAGATCCGCCGCATCGGCAAAGAGTTTGGCGCGGTGACGGGACGCAACCGCCGCTGCGGCTGGGTCGATCTCGTGGCGTTGAAATATGCCATCATGATTAACGGAGTGACCGATTTGGTCATGATGAAGGCCGATGTCCTCGACGAGTTCGACACCATCAAAGCTTGCGTGGCTTACGAGAAAGACGGACAGCGCACCACGACCATGCCTTACGATACGGAGGGTTGGACTGCCGTCTACGAAGAACTCCCCGGTTGGAACACACCGCTTACCGAAGTGCGCAGCGAAAGCGACTTCCCCAAAGCCTATGCCGACTACATTGCCTACTTGGAACGCGAACTCGGCACGCCCATTTCCATTTTGAGCGTAGGGCCGGAGCGCGATGCCACCATCATCCGATAAACTGCGGCTGCCACTCTTGCCGCACTGCGGTTCACTTCAAAAAACCACCCGCTTTCCGATGCGTTCGGAAAGCGGGTGGATTTTCGTTTGTCGCTGCAGCTGCGGCAGAAGTCGCGCCTTTCATCAGAGGCTTTCAGCGGTGTCGTTGAAGAAAATCTCTTCGTTGTCGCGCCATTCGCGATCGAGGACGAGATAACCGCGCTCAAACTTGGGGTCGAGGATGCGGCGGCCGTTGAGATAGTAGTCGGGTGTACCACCGGGCGGCAGGCGCAGGCGCAGCACAAGACGCGTTCCGCTGCGGGGCAGATTGCGGATGCGGTACTTCATGGTCAGTCGCTCGGAAATGACATCGACTTTGCAGCGGACGTGGTCGGTCGAGACGCTCACCAAGCAGTCGTCGAAAGTGTTGATGTAGAGCCCACGCTCATCGGTGGCGGCCATCCAACTCAAAGTGTTGAGGAGCAGTTGTGCGGTGGCGGCAGTTCCTTCTTCTCGTGCCATCGTGTTGTGCACCGCCCCTTTAAGAACCTCGAGGCGGTGGATAAGGCGGGCATCGCCGCTCACAAGATAGAGGCGGGCGAGGGTATCGACATTTTCCGTGGTGTACCCCTGGCGGTAGAGCTTTTGAAAGCGCTTGGCCTCGCTCCGGCTGAGCGTCACCGTTTCGGGATGCAGGAAAGGGTTGAGTCGGGCGCAATAGTCGTAGGCGTTGCTCGGCGACATGAGCAGAACCTGTTCGCCCGACACGAAAGCGAGGGGTTGCTTCAACGGCTTTTGCGCCACTGCGGCACAGCCGGCAACGAGAGCGAGAATGAGGAGGAAAAAGGCACGCTTCATGGTTTCACGAATTTAATGCACGCCCAGTTGTCACGGCTGCGCTCATCGACAAACTGCAGTCCCAAGGCTTCGGCAGCGGTGCGCAGGCGGGCAACGTCCTCGGTGTAAAAGCCGCTCATATAGATGTGGCCGCCGCGACGGAGCGTGGGAACGTAGCGCGGCAGGTCGGCCAAGAGGATGTTGCGGTTGATGTTGGCGATAATCAAGTCGAAGCGGTCGGCAAAGGGCGCCAACACACCGGCATCGCCATGAAGTACTTCGATGTTGTCGAGCTTGTTGAGGGCAATGTTGTCGAGCGAATTGCGCACGCACCATTCGTCGAAATCGACCGCTACACAATGCTTTGCCCCCCGCTGGGCAGCGAGGATGGCGAGAATGCTCGTGCCGCAGCCCATGTCGAGCACTTCAAAACCCTCCACCTCGTCGTCGAGCAAGCGCTCAAGCATCTGTGCCGTGGTCTGATGATGCCCTGTGCCGAACGACATTTGCGGATTGATGGCAATGTGATAGTCGGCCGTGGGAACGTCTTTATGGAAAGTCGAAGCCACTACGCAGCGGGCGTGATCGGGCGTACCGATGACGAGAGGTTGAAAGTAATTTTTCTCCCACTCTTCATTCCAATTCTTGTCCTCGGCCGCCACTTGTTCGTAGTGGATTTCGACATCGGGCAGGGGAAAAGCGGCCAACGCTGCGTGGAGGGCGGCCTCATCGTAAAGCCCCGTTTGAATGTAGGCTTTGTACTGGTCGCTCTCGGCTTTGTCGGCAAAGATGGGGGCTTCGGGAAATCCATCTTCGAGGGCGATGCGGGGGCGGTCAAGCTCATCGGTGTGGACGAAACTCTCAAAACCGACTTCGGCCAAGACGGCACTCAGCACATCGCTGATGGCTTCGCCGGAAGGGGTGGTGGTAAAGGTAAATTCAAGGTATTGCATAGTTGAAAAGAGGTTAGATTTTGGAAAATCCGATGAGGAAGGACGTATCCATACGCCCAACGGTCTGCTGCCTTCGTGGGAATTTCAGAAAATTTCAAGCCGTGGGAATGTTCTTCCCAAACCCTGGGAAGAACATTCCCAAGCCATGAAAATAAAAGGGAAAAGGCGCGAGACTCTCGTCCGTCCTGAAAAAGGAGGAGCAGCAAAGGAAAAGCGCGGCCGGAGAGGAGGGAAAAAACCGTATGTCTGCTTCACACGTTGCGAATTCTCCACTCCGCCGGATAGAGGTTATTGGCGCGCGTTCCGAGATTGTTGACCCAACCCAGCGGCAGGCCTTCAAAGCCCACCAAGACATGACCGCGAGGCAGTTCGGGAGGGAGGACAACGGCTTCGCGCCGCAGATAGCGCAGCGCGGTGTCGCGATCCAATTCTGCACGGGGGAAAGCCGTATCTGCCAAGACCGTGGAAAGGGCAAGGGCGTGGGCAGGCACGAATTTTCGGCCTTTGGTTTCGCCCATCAACACCCCTGCCGTGAGAGTGCGCACGCAAGCCGCCACACGCTGCACGTCGTCGAAAAGCGAGGTGCGCACGGCGGCTATCGTCTCAGGGGTAGGACGAAAAAGACGGAAGTCGGTGGGCGTTTTCAGCCAAGCCAAGAGTTTTGCGGCATCGGGCACAGGCGTTTCCTTGCTGCGGGTGCGCTTCTTCTCGCGAGCAGCAGGCGCCGAACCGGTCTTGCGAAGGAGCGCGAGGAAAAGCCCTTCGCCCTGCGTGCGATGGGGGAAGAAATGATAGACCGCTTGTCCGCCGGCCGTGGTGTCGGGAGCGATGCCCCAAGCCTCATCGATGGGAACGGCCACGACCTCTGCCCCTAATTCTTGGCAGACGAAGCGCACATTGTCCTCGTTCTCCGCGCGATTGAAGGTGCAGGTGGAGTAAACCAAATAGCCGCCCTCGCGCAAGCAGTCCCAAATATCGGTGAGGATGGCGCGTTGGCGTGCTGCACAGGTTTCGACCGCCGCAGGCGACCATTCAGCCCGCGCTCCTTCATCTTTGCGAAACATCCCCTCGCCCGAACAAGGCACATCGGCGGCGATGACATCAAAAAATCCGCACAAAGGGGCAAACTCCACAGGGTAGGCGCTGGTCGTCACCACATCGGGATGCCCCCACTTGGTGAGGTTCTCGGCCAAAATCTGTGCCCGTTGGCGAATGGGTTCGTTGGCCACCAGCAATGCGCCATCAGGCAGAAGACTGCGCCAAAGGGTGCTTTTTCCTCCCGGCGCCGCACAGAGATCGAGCAAGCGGGTGGGAGTGAAGTCGCGCTCAATCTGCCGATAAGCCTGCTCGATGAACATCGAAGCGGCTTCCTGCACATAATAAGCTCCCGCATGGAAGCGTGGATCGAGAGTGAAGGAAGGGCGTTCGGCGAGGTAACAGCCGTCGCTGCACCACGGAACGGGCGTACTTTGGGCAAACGACACGTCTCCTTTGGTGGGATTGCGACGAACGCTCACCGCAGGCGGAGTGTCGGTCAAAGCGGAGCAGAGCGCGCCCGCCTCGGCTTCACCGAGGAGGGCGCACATCTGTTGGACAAATTCTTGAGGGAGTTGCATGAGGCTGTGGGTGGCTATTCACGGATTTCCATTTCGTCGACGGCATATTTTGCTCCGCCGTAGGTGTCGATGATGAAAAGCACGTAGCGGATGTCGGCGTTGATGCAGCGTTGGAGGGCAGGGTTGAAACGGAGGTCGGAGGAAAGGCTCTCGATGTTGCCGTCGAAGGCCAAGCCCACGAGTTCGCCCTGCGCATTGTAGACGCCGCTTCCCGAATTGCCGCCCGTGATGTCGTTGTTCGAGAGGAAGCACGTAGGCAGTTCGCCCTCGGCATCAGCATAGCGACCGTAGTTTTTGGTCAAGAAGTGCTCGCGCAGTTTGGCATCGACCACATAGTCGGGATCGTTCGGATTTTCCTTTTCCATCATCCCTTTGAGCGTGGTCTTCCAGTCGTAATACACAGCATCGCGAGGAGAATAGGGTTTCACCGATCCGTAGGTCATGCGCAGGGTGAAGTTGGCATCGGGACTTTTTGCCCAGTCGTACATCTCGCAGAGGCCGCGCACATAGATACGGTTGAGTTCGGCTGCTTTTTTGCGGTAGCGTTCCAGAGCAGGTTCGTATTGTTTCAGCGCGGCTTCGTAGGCCGCAAGATGGCGGTCGAGGACATCTTCCTGTCCGAAGCGTTCCCAGTCGTCGGAATTGAGTTCCATAATGTCGGCAAAAGCTGCTTTGGAACGGTAGGCCGAAGTGGTGTAAAGGCTGTCGAAATAGGCGGTCATGTCTTCGCGCACAAAGGCGGGCTGGATGGCCAAACGGTGGTGCTTCGCCCAGTAAGGCGCGAGGAGCTTCATTTTGCGCAGGTCATAGTCGCTATCGAGATTACCCAACATTTGTTCTACGGCAGCCACATAAGCGGCACGCTGTTGCTGATAGTCTTCGCCCTTCTTGGCCGTCTTTTGCAACTTACGGCCGAGGGCGCTGCTGAAGTCTTGCAGCGTTTTCGTGTTGTACTTAAAGTTCTGAGCGCCATAGGTGTATCGGAGCAGGTAGTAGTCGTGGAGAGTATCGGCCACGGCAGTGACGAGCGAGTCGATGCGATCGATGATGTTCCGGTACTCAGCCTTTCCACTGCGCTCGGCAAAAGCACGGAACGCCTTCTCTTCCTCGGCTTTGATGTCGAGCAGGTGGGTTTTCTTCACGCTTTCGTTCATTCCACCGTAGTTCTTCACCATGTTGCCCAAGTGCATGTAGTCGTCGGCATATTTGAGTGCCATCGCCCGATCGCTGTCCATCAGGCTCTTCATAAAGTTGAGTTCGGCTTCACCGGCGAGATTGATAGGCGCGTTTTGGCTCTGCGTGCGCAGACGCACCTGCGAGGCGGTGAGGTATCGGCTCGTGCTGCCCGGAAATCCCATCACCATGGTGTAGTCGCCCTGCTGCACGCCTTTCAGACTGACAGGCACCCACTTTTTGCAACGCAAAGGTTGGTTGTCGGCGCTGTAAGGCGCGGGCTGTCCGTCCTTGTCGGCATAGACACGGAACATCGCGAAATCGGCATTGTGGCGCGGCCACATCCAGTTGTCTTGGTTGAAACCGAATTGTCCGATTTGTTGCGGTGGATTGGCCACCAGACGCACATCGGTGTAGCGCTGTTCGTAGAAGGCAAAGAAGCGATTACCGCCAAAGTAGGGGACGATGCGCATCGTAATGCCGCGTTGCTTGGCCAAATCACTCTTTTTGAGCATCTGTTTGGCCAGTGGTTGGAGAAAACTGCCACTCATCATCGTGTAGGCATCGGCCTTGGCTTTGGCGGCCGCGCGTTCCACTTCGGCCGTCACCTCGACAATGCGCACCACAAAGGTGAAGGTGAGGTCGGGCACTTGCAATTCTTCATTGCGGTTCTTGGCAAAATAGCCGTCTTGCAGGTAGTTGTGGTTCATATCGCTCATCGCGTGAACGTAGGAAAAACCGCAGTGATTGTTGGTCAGCACCAAACCATCGCGACTCACGATTTCACCCGTACAACCGTTGCCGAATATCCCCACAACATCTCGAAACGAAGGGGTCTTTTCGTTGTAAAGTTCTTCGGGCGAAAGTCGCAGCCCGGCCTTGCGCAAGGAATCTTCAAGGTGCTGCTCTTTCATGAGTTTGAGCAGCCACATGCCTTCATCGGCTTGGACACCCGCCGCTACGAAGAGGGCGAGGAGAGAGAGGAGGAGTTTTTTCATAAAGGAGAATCGTTTTAACATTATTCTTGAGGTTGTGCACAGGTCAGGAGACATTCCACCCATTGATTAAAGTGTGGGCAACACTCTCGCAGACGTTCGATACCCACACGTGAGGTGACATATTCTGCCATTAGGGGTTTATCGTATTTCTGCTTGTATTCGTTTTCTATGATTTGAATTAGGCGTTTACTGGGCGAGGTGCGGCGGCCACCATTAATCAATTCCGGATTTTCAGCCGTGTGAAGTTCCTCCAACAGTCTTTCTTCCAACCCCCTACAATCTCCATAGAAAAAAGAAAGATGTTGGCAGCCGCAAAATATCAAAGTTTCAAACTCGTGCAGCTGAATGTAAGGAATGAAACGCGAAGAGGAGATCGCCTGAGCGAAAGCTTTTTCTAAGTGTTCCACCTGCCGGTAGGGAGAAGGAAGTTGTTGCGATTCGGGAAAAGCAGGAAATTCATTGGGAAGCCCGTAAAAGTCGATGAATGTTGTAATAATGTGCCGCTCATATCCTTTGTCCGGATAAAGTTTCAGCGCTCTATGAATGTCCCTTTCTATATGGGCAAAATTGACCACACCTCCCTTGCCATGTTTGCTATTGCTTGTTGTCACGAGCAGAGCTTTGGCCACAATCTGAAAGGCGGACAAATAAGGAGCCAATACTTTCTTGACAAAACGTTCTTCAGTTTGTCCTTCGCAGATGATGTGCAGAATCAGTTGCTTCATGGCCGTCCTCCCAGGATATTTTTGTCCCACAATTCACTCAACGTATACTCCTGCAACCATAAGTCTAACTCTTCTCGATCTAATTGTTGTACAGTGGTGGAATGCGTGGTCTCATCCATTTCAACGACAACGATATTTTCAGGTTCGAAACAGTCTATCAAATCCTTAGATTGCGTGGACACCAAGACCTGCGCTTTGAGAGCGGCTTCACTGATCAAGTGGGCCAAAGTGCTAATCGCCATAGGATGCAACCCCAATTCGGGTTCATCTAAGATAATCACACGCGCAATGGTTTCTTTCGGCTGAAGCAGCAAAGTGGCCAGTGCGATGAAACGTATCGAACCATCGGAAAACTGATCGGCGGTGAGTGCATAATCATTTCCGGAGGTGTCATACCATCTCAATGAGATGTACTTGTTGTTGTTCGGCTCTAGATAAAATTCGCGAAAATTGGGGACGACAAATCGCACATATTCTTCTATTTTTCGAAACTCCACCGCATGATTTTCTTTCAGATACAACAAGAAGGGAGCAAGGTTGTTGGCATAGGCTTGCAAATAGTTTGTTGTTTCTATTGGGGAGGCTTGGCGCAAAGGGCCACTCGTCGAGGAGTCGTGAAATTGATAGAATTTCGTTCGCAGCAAGTTCTTCTTCACCACTTGCGCCTTGCTGTCTTCGCTCTCAATCAGGGCACTCTCCCGATAGTTGGGGCGGAGGTTCACCTCGTAGGGCGTGGCGTAATTGGTAGTGTCGTGACAAAGCACTTGCTCTTCCGACACAATGAGACGGCCACCGGTAGAATGTGCCAGAGAGAAGCGATAAGTGTCCTTAAAATTGGGATTTTCGTATTCCAGTTCGCCGGCAAGCCGAGGCGTTTTTTTTACTCCATAGTGCAAGAGGGTATTGCTCGTTCCCTCTTGTTCTACATAGAGTTGTAAAGAACCAGTCATCATAAAGCCCAACATCTTGAAAAAACTCAAGATGTTGCTTTTGCCCGAACCATTTGCCCCCAACAGGAGGGTGACGTCCTGCAAGCGGAGTTCCACAGGGTGGTCATAAGCTATGGACTTATAGCCCCGAATCGTGATTTTGGAAAGTTTATCTCTCATAGTGCTGTCATCTTATCGTTACCATCGTTGCCCCGAAGCCATATTCGCGGAAGGAGGCGTCTTGGTGAGTGCATTGGCGGTAATAGCGTTTGAGTTCTTTGAGGATTTCCTGACGGAGCACGCCTTCGCCCTTGCCGTGGATGAAAACAATGTGGCGGCCGCGTTCATGGGCGTGTGCCTTCATCGTTTCGTGGAAAGCGCGGAGCTGCACGGTGAGAATGTCCTTCGGTTCGAGGCCGGCCGTGCTGTCGAGGAGTGCCGACGCATGGAGGTCAACTTCCACGAGAGCATTGCGGTCGGTGCCCTTGGTGGTAGGCACGCCTTTCGTTTCGGGACGCGCCGGTGCCGGACTGCGGTGGGCGGCAGCGGGAGTAGTCATCGCCTCTTGCAATGCTTCGGCATTGACCACCACGGTGTCGGCCGGGCGGTCATCGCGCACGAGTGGAAGCACCAACGCCGATTGGGTGAAAAACTCGCTCTCGCCGAAAGTATGCAGTTTGTAGAACTTGGTGGCATCCATCCGAAGGGTGATGTTGAGCGGTGCTTTGAGCGCAAAAGCCTTGTCGGTTTTGAAGGCGAGGAGTTGCACGGTGAGGCGTTCGAGTTCGGGAAGGGCATCGTGGCTGAACTCTTCGAGGAAAATCTTTTGATTCGGCTCAACCACCCCTTCATGACGCAGGCGATAGGCGGTGCCTTCCTGCGTGAGGAGAAGGAAACGGACGTAAAGATTGCTGTCGTTGACCAGATAGGCTTCAAACTTCGTGGTGGTGAGCTGCTTGGCATTGACGGGCAGAAAGCCGAGGAAGAGATTGAGCTGATCGCCGCCGCGACGTTCGAGCGGACGGGCGCGGAAAGTGATGTCCATATCGACCAAATCGCGCTCTTCCTCCTCTTCCTCATCGGCCGCGTGACGACTGAGGACGGCTTTGATGCTCGTGGCGCTCTCTGCCGTATGGGCATCGGAGGCCGGTTTGTTTTGAGCCGCAGGGCGCACAAAATTGTAGTTGTCCGTTTCGACCACGACCACTTCGGTGCGCAGCGTGGGCACTTCAAAACCATCGTCGTCGCACACCAGCACGATGTCTTTGCCTTGAAATCCTGTTATTTTTCCGCCTCCTGTGGTGTTGAGGAAGCGCACTTTATCGCCGATGTTCATAAGAATTGTTCTATGGGGAAAGAAAGGGTGAAATCCCGCTCGAAAGAGGGAGAGAAAAAAAGATAGGAAGTAGAAAAATCTATCTCTGAGATAATTTTTTCCGGCTCTGAGATAAAAAAAACTACCTCTGAGGTAAATTTTCGCCTTTTTGAGAGGGGAAAAATTTCGTGGGCAAATCAGCCGAAAAGTTCGCGCAGTGCCTGCTCCACTCGTGCCACGGGGATGAGCCGAATGCCCGAGAATCTTTCGGGGTCGAGACCTTTCAGATTTTGCTCGGGGAGGACGAAGCGCTGAAAACCAAGTTTTTGGGCTTCGGCAATGCGCTGGGTGATGCGGGTGACGGGGCGGATTTCGCCGCTCAAACCGCATTCGCCGGCCATGGCCACATCGCTCTCAATGGGCGTGTCGACGTTGGAAGAGAGCACGGCGGCAATGACGCTCAGGTCGATGGCCGGATCGGTAACACGGATGCCGCCGGCGATGTTGAGAAACACGTCCTTCGCACCGAGTTTGAAGCCTACGCGCTTTTCCAAAACCGCCAACAACATATTGAGGCGGCGCAGGTCGAAACCGGTGGCCGAGCGTTGGGGCGTGCCGTAGGCGGCGGTGGAAACCAGCGCCTGGGTTTCGATGAGAAAGGGACGCACCCCTTCGAGAGCGGCGCAGATGGCCACGCCCGAGAGCGCAGTGTCGCGCTGAGAGAGGAGGAGTTCCGAAGGGTTGTCGACGGGGCGCAGTCCGTTGGCATTCATTTCGTAGATGCCGAGTTCGGAGGTCGAACCGAAGCGGTTTTTGATGCTACGTAGGATGCGGTAGAAATAGTGGCGGTCGCCCTCAAACTGGAGCACGCAGTCCACGATGTGCTCCAACACCTTCGGGCCGGCAATACTGCCCTCCTTGGTGATATGTCCGATGAGGAGCACCGGCACGTTGTTGTCCTTGGCATATTTGAGGAGGGCGGTGGCACACTCGCGAATCTGCGTCACACTGCCCGGCGACGAGTCGATCATTTCAGTTTGCAGGGTCTGAATGGAGTCGACAATGAGAAGTTCGGGATTGACCTCGCGGATGTGGTCGAGGATATTTTCGAATTTCGTTTCACAGAGCAGATAAGGCTCGTGGGCAGCCGAAGGGGCGGGGGTGAGAGCCGGAGCAAGGCGGTCGGCACGGAGTTTGATTTGCCGTTCGCTCTCTTCTCCGCTCACGTAAAGGATGCGGCGGTCGGTCATCTGCAAGACCGTCTGCAAGAGGAGCGTACTTTTGCCGATACCCGGTTCACCGCCCAACAGCACCAGCGAACCCGGCACCAGTCCGCCGCCCAACACGCGGTTGAGTTCGGCATCGTGGGTGTCGTAGCGCGCTTCTTCCGAAGCATCAATTTCGGAAAGCCGCATAGGCCGCGCACCGGCACGATGAAGTCCGGCCACTGCTACGGCGGCAGCGCCTTTCGAGGGAAGGTCGTTGCCGAGTTTCATCTCTTTGAAGGTGTTCCACTCTCCACAGGAGGGGCAGCGTCCCACCCATTTAGGGGTGTCATAGCCACACTCGGAGCAGACGTAAGCTGTGCGTTGTTTGGCCATAATCACATTGCGCCCATTTCGGCTTTAAGTTCCACAAGTTCGGCTCTGAGGGCACGCAGGCGATCCACCACTTCGGTGGTTTTCACCGTACCTTCGTGATTTTTGCGCAACACTTCGCGGGCGGCATCAATGCGCAGGCCGCGCACCTTGACCAGATTGTAAATCACGCGGATGATTTCGATATCGTCCTTGGTGTATCGACGCACGCCACGCCCACCCTTCTTGGGATTGATTTGCGGAAATTCGCGTTCCCAAAAACGGAGGAGGGTGTCCTTCACATCGAACATCTCTGCAACTTCTCCAATGGTATAGAAGAGTTTGAGGTCTTTTTTTTCTGCGTAAGCCATAAGTTAAGTGTTCAAAATTAAACGCCACATTCGGCAGGTCTTTGCCCTTCGAATTTGTCCTGCCGCCGCTTTTTTATGCAGCAGATGCGCGGCGAAGCGGGTCGTGCATCAGCGTGCCATTTCGGCCGCCACGGCATTGGTGAGCGCCACAAATTCGCTCACGCTGAGCTGTTCGGGACGTCGGGTGAGGAGAGGTTGCGCCAAGAACTCACTGTGGTCGCGCCCCACCCCAAGTTCGTTGTTCAGTTGTGCAAAGAGAGGTTTAAGACTGCCGCGCATCATTTTGCGGCGCTGGTTGAAGGCGGTTTTCACCACGCGGCGCAGCAATCGCTCGTCGCAGCCGCAATCCTCCACCTTGTTGCGCGTCATGCGGATGACGGCACTTTTCACTTTGGGCGGCGGATTGAACACGCCCGGCTCCACGGTGAAAAGATATTCCACATCGTACCACAGCTGCACAAGCACCGAGAGAATGCCGTAGGTCTTGCTACCGGGTCCCGCGGCCAAGCGTTCGGCCACCTCCTTCTGAATCATGCCCGTACAGCAGGGAATGAGGTGGCGGTAGTCGAGCATTTTGAAAAAAATCTGGCTCGAAATATTGTAGGGATAGTTGCCTGTGAGTACGAAGGCGCCGCCGTCGAAAAGATGTTCGAGGTGCATTTTCAAGAAATCGTCCTCCACGATACCCGCTTCGAGTTGCGGAAAATGTTCGCGCAGATAAGCCACACTTTCAAAGTCGATTTCGGCCACTTTGAGCGGTCGCTCCTTAGTCAAGAGGTATTGTGTGAGCACGCCCATACCCGGCCCGACTTCGAGAATGGGCAGGTCGGGACAAGCGTCTACGGTGTCGGCAATGGCGCGTGCCACACTCAAATCTTTCAAAAAGTGCTGTCCAAGGAATTTTTTAGGGCGTACTGACTTCATTCTACGAGATTAAATTTGTAATTTTGCCACGCAGGGACTGCATTTGCGCACTCCCACGTGCAGAAAAGCACCGTTTGGGCACTTCTCTTGCCGCAAATTTACAAAAAAACTTTGTTTGTGTGAAGTCAATAGTCAGCATAATTAAAATTTTCATACCCTTTGCGCTCGGCATCGGCATCCTTTGGTGGATGTATCGGGGCAGCGACTGGGGACAAATCGGGCGCAGCCTCCTGCATCTGCACTGGGGTTGGATGCTCCTTTCGCTGGCTTTCGGCATCGTGCCGCTCACTTTCCGCGCCCTCCGCTGGCAACTGGCGCTTCGGCCGCTGGGTGAGCATCCCACCCGCCGCATTTGTTCGGATGCGATTTTCATTTCCTATGCCGCGAGTCTGGCCATTCCCCGAGTGGGCGAAGTGACCCGCTGCGGCACGTTGAAAAAGTATGCCGGTATCTCGTTTTCCAAATCGCTGGGCACCGTCGTGGCCGAACGCGTGGTCGATTCTGTACTGATGATGATCATTGCCGTGGCGGCCTTTGCCACGCAGCTCCCTCAGTTTCTCCGTTTTCTTCACACCACAGGCACCTCGCCCCACGCCATCCTGTCGCGCTTCACCTCCACGGGCTATCTCGTCACCGCCCTCTGCCTTCTGCTGGCCGTGGGCTTCTCGGGACTTCTCCTTTGGCGGGTCAAAGCCTTTCAGAAAGGGCGTGAAAAGGTGCAGGGCTTTTTCGACGGCATCGCCTCCTTGCGGCGGTTGGAGCATCCTTTGCTCTATCTGCTCTACAGCATCGGCATTTGGGCAGGCTATTATCTGCACTTCTATCTGGCCTTCTTCTGCTACGACTTCACCGCCGGCATCGACCCCGCAGCGGCATTGCTCATTTTCAGCGCCAGCACCTTTGCCGTGCTCGTTCCCACCCCCAACGGGGCAGGGCCTTGGCATTTTGCCGTCAAAACGATGCTCGTGCTCTACGGCGTGGCTGAAGCGCCGGCCATTCTCTTCGCCCTCGTGGTACATACCCTTCAGACCGCCCTCGTCATTGTGATGGGACTGGTGGGCTGGCTGGATCTCAATTTTGCTAAACATCAACCCTCAAACAATCATCTACTATGAGCCAAATCCTCTCTTTGCAACCAGAAGCCATCTGGCGCAATTTCCACTTGCTCAACCAAGTGCCCCGTCCTTCCGGTCATTTGGAGAAAATTCAGAAGTTTCTCCTCGATTGGGCTGCAGAGCACAATATCGAAGCCCGACAAGACAACGCGGGCAATATCCTCATGTACAAGCCGGCCACTCCCGGCATGGAAGACCGCAAAGTCGTGACGCTGCAAGGCCACACCGACATGGTGCCTCAAAAGACGCCCGACTCTCCCCACAACTTTGAAACCGACCCCATTGAAACCATCGTTGATGGCGAATGGGTGCACGCCAACAACACAACCCTCGGCGCCGACGATGGTATGGCCATCGCCACCATCATGGCCATCTTTGAAGACGACACCATTCCCCACGGCCCTCTTGAAGCCTTTATGACCAGCGACGAGGAGACCACGATGTACGGTGTCGAACACATGGAAGACGGTCTCCTCAAAGGCGACATTCTCCTCAATCTCGATAACGAGACCCACGGCGAACTGATGATTGGTTCGGCAGGGGGTATCAACTTCACCGCTGAACTCGAATATAAGGAAGTGGCTCCCGAAGCCGGCGACCAAGCCGTGCGCATCGTACTGGGCGGTCTGCGTGGCGGACACTCCGGCCTCGAAATCAACGAAGGCCGCGCCAATGCCAACAAACTGATGGCGCGCGTGGTGGTCGATGCCATTGCCAACTTTGAGGCACGCCTGGCCTCTTGGAAAGGCGGCAACATGCGCAACGCCATTCCCCGCGATGCCGAAGTTGCCCTCACGCTTCCTGCCGAAAATGTCGCTGCTCTGAAAGAAACCGTGGCCGAAGAGTGGCTCAAAGACTTCCGCGACGAGTATGGCTACATTGAGCCCAACCTCACGCTCGAAGTGGTCGATACCGACATGCCCGAAGCCCTTGTGCCCGAAGAGGTGCAGGACAATCTGGCCAACGCTATCCTCGGCTGCCACAACGGTGTGCTCCGCTTTATTCCCCATCTCCCCACGATTGTCGAAACGTCCAGCAACCTCTCCATCATCGAAATCGTCGACGGCAAGGCGTTTATCAAGATCCTTGTCCGTTCCAGCTCCGACTCTATGCGCCAATACTGCGTAGACACCCTCGAAGCCTGCTTCTCCATGGCGGGTATGAAAATCGAAACCGGCGGTGCCTATCCGGCTTGGCAACCTTCGCCCAAGAGCGAGATTGTGGAAATCATGCGCGAAGCCTACCGCGACCTCTTTAAGGAAGATCCCATCGTCCAAGTCATCCACGCCGGCCTTGAATGTTCGGTCATTTTGAGCCACTGCCCCAACATGGATGTTGTCTCCTTCGGTCCGACACTCCAATCGCCTCACACGCCCAATGAGCGTTGCCACATTCCTTCAGTCGAAGGCTACTGGCGTTTGGTGCTCGAAACGCTCCGCCGCATCCCTAAGAAATAACAACGTACTTTATCATTTATGCTGTGCGCCCCTCCTCTGCAAGCGTGTAGAGTGGGGGCGCTTTTTGCTTCGTCGTCAGCGCAAAATCTTTTTCCAATTCGGCCTTTTTCGTATTCTTCCCCACTAAAATTATTTCGCTTAGAAAATAATTCTTATCTTTGCTCGCTGAAAATAGAACTCAACGTAAGAAATTTATGAAACATGTGATTATTGGCGGGGTGGCCGGTGGAGCCACCGCTGCTGCACGCATCCGCCGTGCCGACGAAAACGCAGAAATCATTTTACTCGAAAAAGGCAAATACATCTCTTATGCCAACTGCGGACTTCCTTACTACATCGGGGGCAGCATTGCCGACCGCGAAAAACTCTTCGTACAAACCGCTCGGCAATTCGGCAAACGCTTTGCCATCGACGTACGCACAGAGAATGAAGCCGTAGACATCGACACTGAGAACAAGCGCATCACCATTCAGCGTGCAGATGGAAGTCAATACACAGAAACCTACGACAAACTCCTCCTCTCCCCTGGTGCAAGCCCCGTACGTCCCCCTCTGCCCGGCATAGACTTGGAGGGCATTTTCACCCTTCGGAATGTGGAAGACACCGACCGCATCAAGACTTACTTAGACAACCATACCGCACAAACGGCGGTGGTGGTGGGCGGCGGTTTCATCGGTCTTGAAATGGCCGAAAACCTCCACGAACGCGGTTTGCAAGTCAATCTCATCGAAATGGGCAACCAAGTGTTGGCGCCCATTGATTTCTCCATGGCTTCATTGGTGCACCAACACCTCAGCGACCGAGGGGTGCAGCTCTATTTGGAAAAGGCGGTCGAACGCTTTGAAGCAGCCGAACGCGGCGTGATGGTTTGCTTGAACGATGGGACGCGCATTGCAGCCGACATCGTGCTGCTCTCTATCGGTGTCCGTCCGGCTACGGAACTCGCACAGAAGGTCGGCATTGCCCTTGGCGAACGCGGCATCAAGGTGGACGATTACCTTATGACTTCGGCAGAAGATGTTTATGCCGTGGGCGATGCCATCGAATTTACCCACCCCATCACCGGCAAACCGTGGCTCAACTTCTTGGCAGGACCGGCCAACCGACAAGGGCGCATCGTGGCCGACAATATGGTGGGCGGCAACCACACCCCCTACGAGGGAGCAATCGGAACGGCTGTCGCCAAGGTGTTTCAGCTCACCGTGGCCTCGACCGGACTGCCGGCCAAACGCCTCAAGCAAGAGGGCATGGCCTACCTCAGCAGCACCACCCAGTCGAACTCCCACGCCGGCTACTATCCGGGAGCGACTCCCATCGTCATCAAACTCACCTTTTCTCCCACCACAGGGCAGATTTACGGGGCGCAAGCCGTAGGCAGCGAAGGGGTGGACAAGCGCATCGACCAAGTGGCTCAAATCATTAAGCACAAAGGCACGATAGCCGACCTGCTCACGCTCGAACACTGCTACGCTCCTCCCTACTCTTCCGCCAAAGACCCGATTGCCATTGCGGGCTATGCTGCGAGCAACGTGCTCAACGGGAAAATGCCGGTGGTCTACTGGCGCGAAGTGAAATCCCTCTCGGCACAGCCCGACGACACCTTCCTGCTCGATGTCCGCACTCCCGAAGAGTTTGCCCTCGGCAGCATTCCCCACGCGGTGAACATTCCCCTCGATGACCTCCGCGAGCGCATCGCCGAAGTGCCGCGTGAGCGCCCCATCGTGATTTTCTGCGCTGTGGGTCTGCGCGGTTATTTGGCGCAGCAAATCCTCGTGGCACGTGGTTTCGAGAATGTTCGCAACCTCTCGGGTGGTTTCAAACTCTACGAAGCCGCCACTACCCCTGTGACCGTCTGCACGGCTTCCCCCTCCCTCACCACGCCCTGCGCTCCCTGCGGAAAGACGTTGGAGGCTCCCGCAGCCCAACACGTGGTTTCGGTAGATGCCTGCGGATTGCAGTGCCCCGGCCCCATCCTCCGCCTGAAGCAAGCCATGGACTCCGCCGAAGTGGGACACCTGCTGTCGGTGCGAGCCACCGACCCCGGATTTGTACGCGATGCCAAGGCTTGGTGTAAAAGTACCGGACATCGCTATGTCGGACAACGCACCGAAGGAAATTGTTTTGTCGTCGACATTGAAAAGCAAGCCCCTACGGCCTGCCCCATCAACACGTCGGAATCGGGAAAGGGCAAAACCTTCATCATGTTTTCCGATGATTTAGACAAAGCCTTGGCCACCTTCGTTCTGGCCAACGGTGCTGCCGCCACGGGACAACACGTGTCGATTTTCTTCACTTTCTGGGGACTGAATGTCATTAAGAAGGAACAGAAACCGGCAGTGCAAAAAGACCTCTTCGGCAAGATGTTCTCTTGGATGCTCCCTGCCGACTCGCGCGCGCTCAAACTCTCAAAGATGAGTATGTTCGGCATAGGCGACCGCATGATGCGCCACATTATGCGTAAAAAAGGCATCAGCCAACTGGAAGAACTGCGGCAACAGGCGCTCAACAACGGGGTGGAGTTTATTGCCTGCCAAATGTCGATGGACATGATGGGCGTGGCTCACGAAGAACTGCTGGACGGCACTACCATCGGCGGCGTAGCCACTTATATGGCGCGCGCTGAACAAGCCGATCTCAACCTCTTCATCTAATCGGAGTACCATTTCCCTAAATGTTTAAGACGAACTCGTCCCCCTCAAAAGGTTGCTTTCTGCCTTTTGAGGGGGACGAGTTCGTTGATTTTGATTGCTGTCCGGTAAAAATGGAGATACTTAGCCACTTTTCCGGACAAAAGCCTGAGGAGAAAGGAGCGTACGCATTGGAGGTACTCTCCGCTTAAAGTATTTTCCCAAAAAAATTCCAAACCCTTGGAAAATCTTTTCCATACCGTTGGAAATAAAATGATTGACGTATTGAAGTTTACCAAACAGCAATAACTTTATGGTCTAAGTCTTACTACTCTGCACCGTGTGCCCTGGTCTGCGGCAACAGGGCGGTGAGTGCTTCGGCACGCGCGAGAGCCACGTGAATGTCGGGACAAATGTTTTCGCTGCCGATAAGGCGGTCGAAACCGGACTTTTCGAGCACCCGGCGCACCTTCTCCTGCACGCCCGAGAGAATGATTTGCGTACCGTCTTGATGACTCATCAGGCAGAGATTTTCGAGGTTGTGCACGCCTGTCGAGTCGATGAAGGGCACTTTACGCATACGAATGATGCGAATGGCGGGGTGGTCCTGCATCTCGGCTGTCATCTCTTCAAAGCAGTTGGCCACTCCGAAGAAGAAGGGGCCGTTGATTTCGTAGACCTCGACACCGGCAGGGATGACAAGCGCTTCTTCATGGAAATGGATGTCACTCTCGGCGTCGGCATTGGGGTCGATTTCCTTGGTCAGAATGGAGAGGTGGGTGGTTTCGGTCATGCGACGCATGAAGAGCAGACAGGCCAAGAGCAGTCCTACCTCAATGGCCACGGTGAGATCAAACAGCACGGTGAGCGCGAAGGTGAAGAGCAACACCGCCACATCGCTTTTGGGACGATGGATGAGTTGCGAGAAGGTGCGCCAACCGCTCATGTTGTAACTCACCACCACGAGCACACCTGCCAGACACGCCATAGGAATGTAGGACGCCAAGGGCATGGCCACGAGGAAAATGACGAGCAACACCAAGGCGTGGACGATGCCGGCCATGCAGGTGGCGGCGTTGTTGTTGATGTTGGTCATGGTGCGGGCAATGGCTCCTGTGGCGGGGATACCGCCGAAGAAGGGGGCCACGATGTTGGCAATGCCCTGCCCCACCAGTTCTTGGTTGGAGTCGTGGTGGTCGCCCGTGACGCCATCGGCCACGGTGGCAGAAAGCAGGCTCTCAATCGCTCCGAGCACGGCGATGACAAGGGCGGTGGGGATGAGGGTGTTGATGGTGTTCATGGTGAAGCGCCCCTGCGCATCAGTGAAAAGGCTCGCCCAGTCGATGTCGAGAGCGGTGATGGGCGGCAGGGAGGCGGTGATTTGCCCGAAGCGGTCGCCGATGGTGGCGATGTGGGTGAGGCCGGTGCGGTTGGTCAGATAGACCAGCGCGGTGGTCACGACAATGGCCACGAGCGAACCGGGAAGTTTACGCCACACTTTGGGCGAAAGCACAATCAACATGATTGAAAGCAATCCAACGAGGGTCGAAGCCGGATCGAAGGTCTGAAAATGGCGGAAATAGCACAGCCATTTGTCGATAAATTCCGCCGGAACACCGCCCTCAATCTGCAACCCGAAGAGGTCCTTGACCTGCGTGGTGAAGATGGTGAGCGCGATGCCCGAGGTGAAGCCCACCACGATGGGATAAGGGATGAACTTGATGATGGCGCCCAAACGAAACACGCCCAGCAGGACGAGGAAGAGGCCGGCCATGATGGTGGCGATGAGGAGGCCCGAAAGGCCAAACTGCGCCACGACGCCATAAATAATGACGATGAACGCACCCGTAGGCCCACCAATCTGGACACGGCTGCCCCCCAGCGCCGAGATGATCACGCCCGCCACGATGGCGGTGAGGATGCCGGCCACCGGCCCGATGGTGTGCTGCACATCACCTCCCGGCGAGGCGGCAATGGCAAAGGCGATGGCCAGCGGCAGCGCCACGATGCCGACCACGATGCCGGCGATGAGGTCGGCGGTAAACTTCCGGCGGTTGTAGCCCCGAAGGTCGCGCAGGATGCGCGGTGCAAATTGGAAAGGTTTCATTCGATGACGAAATTACGATGAAATAATGCGGAATGGATTTACGAGAAATGCCTTTATGAGGGATGGATTTCAACGAAAAACACCCAAGACACATGTCTTGAGTGTTCGGAGTAGCGAGGCCGAGGATTGAACTCGGGACCTCAGGATTATGAATCCTGCGCTCTAACCAGCTGAGCTACCTCGCCATCAACATATTGCTGATTTGCGAGTGCAAAAGTAACAACATTTTTTGAACCTACCAAACATTTGGTCGGAAAAGTCAGAAAAAAAGAGAGTTCTCGGCATTTTTCAGGGCGCGCGCTCTCAATATAGACATCAAAAACCGGCACATTTATGCCGGCCTTTTGGACATCTCTGAGATAACAAAAACTACCTCTGAGGTAATTTCATCTACCTCTGAGAAAAATAAAACTACCTCTGAGAAAAAAATATCCCCCTCAGCCCCCCCTCGCACACACGCACCATAGACGGCTCAAGATTTTTGCATTTGTCCTTGCCGACCACATCACCCACACAAAAAAGCAGCCCCCAAGGCGGAGGGCTGCTCTTTTTTTTGTGTGAGGTACAGCGGAAGACCGCGAGGCTCAAAGGCTGAACTTGAGGGTCGTGCTCGTGCCATCGGGGCGTTGCAGGCGGAGGAGGTAGGCTCCTTCTGCCCAATCGGCCACGGAGAATTGGGGCGAACGTCCCCCATCGAGAGGCAGGGTCTGCACCAAGACGCCTTTCAGGTTGAAGAGTTGCGCTTGATGATAGGCGCGCCAATCTCCTTTGAGGGCCATCGTGTGGCGGTCGATCCGTTCGAGATGCAGGGACGACCGGTCAGGAGCGTCCACCAGTGAGGCAACACCGGTGAGGAGTTTGCCGATCGGGGTGAAGCGGAGGGTGAACTGCAAGGGCATCTTTTGCTGAGCGGCCATATACTGAGGCAACGTCTCCGCGGGACCGCAACTGCCGCTGCCCAATCCCTGCTGGAAAGCATCGAAATGGGCGGTGTTGTAGACAGGTGCTTTGAGTTCCCACCAGTGTTCGACATCCACGAGGTCATGGTCGTCATAGGGGAGCAGCGAGAAATCGACTTGTCCTTTCGTTTCGACCCGAATGCCGTTGCCCTCGGCATCAGTGAGGTCGAGACGGCGAAGTCCCATGCGGTTGCCGCAACTTTGTGTGCGGGCATAATTCACCACATTGCTGTCCACCACAGTCTGATAGCGACCGAAGAACGAGCCTTCCTGGCGATCCACATAGTTTTCCCAAGGACCTTTGGCAGTGTAGTCCAGATGTTGGTAGCGGCGGTCGAAACCCATGGAGAGTCCGATGCGGCGCAGTTTTCCACTATTGTAGGTAAAGGAAGCGTCGAGCAACACGGTACCATCGGCATGGATGGTGTAGGTGAGGGTGTTGGTGACGTTGCCTTCCCGCGTGGCGGAAACCGTAACCACTCGGCCGCCATTGGTCGACTTGACCTCAGGAATTGCATCGAGGTTGTAGAAATCGGGCACTTGGTGCCGTGCAACCAGCTGGTTGTAAGGAATACTGGTGTAGGGAGCTTCGTTCTCAATCCAACGGAAATTGTCGTACTGCGGTCCTTTGCCGGAATAAATGAGCGGTTGGTCTTTGTAGCTCCACGCCACGAGTTGCGAGGACTTGTTGTCGAAGGTCATCGACAGGCGGTCGTTGCTCACCGTCACTTGGTCGTCGTGGCGCTCCACCTTGAGGGGCGTTCCGACTTCGGCAGCTGCCGGGCGTGCGGGGAGTGCCGCACGTTGGGCGAGCACAAATTGCTCTGCGGCTTGCACATAGCCCGCCTTTGCCCAGTCTTCATCGGCAGCAAGACGCAGCTCCACATTCAGATGGTAGTCTGCCTTGTTGTCGACGGCCGTTTTCAAGGCAAGAGGCAGATGCGCCACTTGTTGCGGTGCGAGGGCAGGGAGGTCGATTTTTCCACTTTCCACCGACACCCCGTCGTGCAAAACGCTGTAATGAAGCGTATAGCCTTCGAGCGTACGGAAGGCATAGCGGTTGGTCACACTGAGTTGCTGCTTCTTCTGATTGTAGCTGAAGTTGACATACTGGTAGACCTTCTTGAGTTCGGTGAGTTTAGGCGTCCATTCACGCTCGGAAGTGATGATTCCGTTGTTCACAAAGTTACCTTGGTGAGGTCCGGGATAGTCGTAGCCGGTGGTGAGCTGTCGCTTGCCCTGCTTGAGAAGTTGAGGGTTGTAGATGCCTTGATCCACCCAGTCCCAAACGCAACCACCGATACCGACCGATGAACTTTCAATCACCTTCCAGTATTCGCGGAGATAGCCCAGACTGTTGCCCATGGCGTGGTCGTATTCGCACATGAAGAAGGGTTGTCCGGCTTGATTGGGCCCTTTCTTGTTGGCAGCGTTGCGCACAAAGTCGACTGTCGGATACATTTTGGAATGTATGTCGGTGATCCCATCGGTGTGTCGGCCGGCGTTGGTCGCTCCTTCGTAGTGGATGGGGCGCGCATCAAGGGCGCGGACAGCTTTTTGAGTGTCGAGGAAGTTATCGCCGGCTCCGCTCTCGTTGCCCAACGACCAGAAGATGATGCTGGGGTGGTTACGGTCGCGCAAGACCATGCGTTCTGTGCGATCCAACATAGCGGGCTTCCAACTGGGTTGGCCGGAGATGATCTGCGTGTTGTAGCCGCCATTTGAGCCGTGGTCGTTCCAGTTCTTATGGCATTCCAAATCTGCTTCGTCCATGACATAAAGTCCGTAATAGTCGAACATGGCATACATCTTCGGCTGACGGGGGTAGTGGGAAGTGCGCACGGTGTTCACATTGGCCTGCTTCATGAGGAAGATGTCGCGCAGCATCGTGGGCACATCTATGCTGCGTCCCTTCTCGGGATGTGTGTCCTGCGTGTTGACACCCTTAAAGAAGACACGCTTTCCGTTGATGCGCACCAAACCATTTTTGATATCAATGTGTCGGAAACCGTATTTTGTGTTGAACGCCATCTCTTCTTTGCCTTCCGCGTCTTGTTGCGAAACGATGACGTTGTAGAGGTAAGGAGTTTCGGCTGTCCAAGGCTTGAGTTGCGTCAGTCCGTCAAGGGAAAGCTTCACCGCCGTTTGTGCATGAGCCGCATCGAAGGGGACTGTCTTTTCAGCCGTCTTGACCAGCATTCCAGCGGCATCGAGAAGGCTCACTTTAATTTTCTTCGTGCCGTTCAGTAGATGGCGGTTGTCGAGTTCCAGATTCACCTGCATCGACCCTGCGGTGTAGCTTTGCGCGGGGTCGAGTTGTGCCGTGACGACATGGTCGCGCACAAAGGTTTTGGGAGTGGCCACGAGATAAACATCACGATGGAGGCCGCTCATATGGAACACGTCCTGCCCCTCGAGATAGGAGCCGTCGGTCCAACGAATCACCTGCACGGCCACTTGGTTTTCGCCGGCAGTCACCGCCTTTGTGATGTCAAACTCGGCATCATTGTTCGCGCCCTGGGTGTAGCCAATGTAGCGGCCGTTGACCCAGACATAGGCGCCGCTGTAGATGCCATCGAAGTGGAGGAACACATTTTGGTTGTCCCATCCGGCGGGAAGGGTAAAGGTGCGGCGATAGCTGCCCACAGGATTGGGATCTACCAGTCCTTCATACTCCTTTTTGAGTTTGATGTAAGGCGGTTTGTCTTGGAAAATGTAGTCTACATTGACATACACCGGCTTGTCATAGCCTTTCATCTCCCAGCAGGAGGGCACCTCGATGTCGTCCCATTTCGAGACATCGAAGGACGACTTGACAAATGCCGTGTCGCGCAGAGCGGCATCGGGAGCGTATTGAAACTTCCACATGCCGTTGAGCGGAAGATACTGTGCTTGTTCCGGAGTGAGCCAGGCTTTTTGGTAGCGGGCATCGCTTTGCAGTTTGGCCGTTGTGGCATAAGGAATGAACGTGGCACGTCCTCGCTCTTTATTGATGGCAAAAATGGTCTCGTCCTGCCATTCGGGCTTTGCTCTCTTAGGGAGGTTCTTAAGGTCTACTTCCGTGATTTGGAAAAGCGTGTTGCGGCTTTTCTGGGTGTCGAGCATCACCGTTCCGCTCGTCGTGATGGCCAGATAGCGCGGAGTTTGGTAATCTTCGGCAGCACGCAGACGAATGTGTCCGCTTTCTTCCTCGATGAGGAGGCGCTGATTGGGATTGTTCACGTTGAGCGTCCACAATAGCGGCCCCTTATTGGATTGCAGCGCGAGGTCTACGGCCAGTTGCGCCTCTGCATTGTAGAGCGCATAGGCATCGGCATAGGATCTCTTGAACTGCCAAATCTGATCGGGGTTGTCTTTATTGAGCTTTTCTCCAGAGAGTGGGCTGTTGTTTTCTGAAAGCCCTCCCGTGGAGAGCGTTTTTCCATGATAGACATTGGTCAGGATGTAGTAGTGCCCATCTTCCACCTTAGCAGAAGCCGTGAGCACACCACAACACCACAACACGCCTAATCCCAGCAAAAGCAGAAAGGATGACAAAAAATGGTTTCTCATGTAAGTGTTTTTGTTGAAGATTGATTGAGAGTTGATTAAGATTTCATGTTATTAGAACCAAAGAACAAAGAGAAAGAAGGCAGTAAGGTCGAAAAGTAAGGTATAATCATCTAAGGCTGTCCGCCTCACCGAGGCCGGCGAAATCTGAAAGGGGAAAGTTTCTCCATGTCCAACGCCGCAAAGATAACGTTTTTTCAGCAATCTGCCAAGAATTCACGTTAGGCATTGGACATTAGTCGCCTAAAAATCGATAAAGATATCAAAATGTTTGGCAAACCTCACTTCTTTGGGAGAAACAGTGGGACGTGACGCATCTGTCGCTCTATCCAGGCTTGACGCTTGCGCATGAACGGACCGGGGCGCTCGCTGCTGTAGTGCAAGGGATTGGGCAGGGTGGCAGCAATGAGCGCACACTCTCTGCGCTTCAAGTCGCGAGCCGAGCAACCAAAGTGGAGTTGTGCCACACTCTCTGCGCCATACACTCCATCGCCCATCTCGATGACGTTGAGATAGACCTCCATGATGCGTTCTTTCGACCAAAGGGCTTCGATCAGGAAGGTGAAGTAGACTTCAAACCCCTTGCGCACCCACGACGAGGTGGGCCAGAGAAACACATTTTTGGCGGTCTGCTGGGAGATGGTGCTGCCACCCCTCATGCGTCCACCGCTCATCCGCTCGCGCATGGCCGCCCCGATGGCTTGGGTGTCGAAACCGTGATGCACGAGAAAGTTCTGATCTTCGCTGGCAATGACAGCCACCGGCAGATAGCACGACATCTCGGAGAGCGGCACCCACTTGTAGTGCAGCCGCACCTGTTCGCCCCGCCCGGCTTGCTGCATGCAACGAATGACCATGAGCGGCGTGAGGGGGACGTTCACCCAGCGATAGAGCAACGTCACGAGCACTGAGGAGAGGAAAAACAGGACTACTGCCCAGCGAACAATGCGATATATCCGTTTCATTGGCAAAAAAAGGAAAAAAGGGGCCGTCACCCGATGGGTGTATGTTTTTTACCGGTCTACAAATTTACTGGTCTACCGATTAACCAATCTACTGGTCTACCGGCTGTGCGATGGGCGTCCCCTTCGGGGGCGTTCCTTGCAACGTTGGGTGTTCCGTAGGTTCGTCGTCGCTGCGCGCCGCCTCGCCTACGGCTATTGAGAGAAGCCCCCTTCGGGGACTTCCTGCGGCGTTGGGCGTGCATCGGTGTGGGTTTTTCATTGTGTGCTGCTACGACCGTCCCCGAAGGGGGCTTCTCTCAATAGCCGTAGGCGAAGAGGGCGAAGTCCTATGAACCTACGGAAAGCCGTCGTGCACAGCGGTGCGTCCCCGAAGGGGGCGAATATCGGTGTTCCACATCACACCGGATAGAGGGTGTGATGGGAGCATGCGCAAGGCAAAACCTCATCCCCACCGCGAGGGCTAAGGAATCATGAAACGGATGGCTTCGCGGCGAATGGTGGCGGTGAGGCGGGTGATACGGTGGTGGATGGCGTGGCCGTCGACACTCACCGTGGCACGCCCGATTTGGGACATTTCGATGGTGGGGGTGCGCCACACGCTGATGCCCTTTTGTGAAAGGAAACGCCGCTTGAACAAGAGCGAAAGGGCCGTGAGGGCGTGAAGGAGCGTGGGGCGCTTCACGGCCGAAATGTCGAGCTGCCCGTTGTAGGGCACTGCCGAGGGTGTCTGCCCAAAACCGTGGCACGAACCGATGCAGAGGGTGGTGATGCGGCGGTCGTAGTGCTCGGCACCGATGGTGAAGTGCATCCGCGTCGATGGGCGATAGAGGAGGAGCATGAAGGCGCTGCTGAGTTCGCGCAGCAAGCGCAAGCCGTGCCAGAAGGTGTGGTTGCGGCGGCGCAGTTTGATCATCGAGGCCGCAAGCCCCACATTGACACAATTCAAAAAACGGCGATGAAGGACCTCGCCGCCGATGGTGGTGAGCCGCACCTCGCCCACATCGACCCGACGGGTGCGACCGCAGAGGAGGGCATCGATGGTGGCTTCGGGGTGTGCCGGATGGAAGTCCCAATAGCGGGCAAAGTCGTTGATGACACCGTTGGGGATGATGCCCAACGTGGGATAGTCGCTGCCTGCCGGCGTGGCGCCGACGATGCCGTTGAGGGCATCGCCCAGGGCCGCATCGCCACCTACGACAAGGAGGGTGCGATAGCCGTTTTGCGTGAGCATGGCGGCAAGGCGTTCCACACTCCCCTGCCCCTCACTCTGCACAAAGTCGTAGGGCACGCACCGCAGATCGAGGTGCACCAAGATGCGCCGCCAGCGCCGCTGTGTGCGCCAGCTGCCTTCGGTGGGGCAATAGATGATGCCCCAGCGGTCGGCGTTGTGGGGAGGGTTGCTGTTCATAAGGTCGAGGATTGTGTGGATCGGAACAGTTCGAGGGCGGCCGCCACTTTTTCTTCCATCGGGTGGAGGGCATCGATCCAGTGGATGGTGCAGCCGCGGCGTTCCATCCCTCTGAACCACGTCATTTGGCGTTTGGCAAACTGGTGGATGGCGGTTTCGAGTTGGGCCACCATCTCTTCGTAGGTCAAGCGACCGATGAGGTGGAGGGTGAGAAACTTGTATTCCAAACCGTAATAGATGAGGTCGTCGGGTGCGATGCCTTCGGCCAGCAGAGCACGCACCTCGTCGAGCATTCCGGCTTCGAGGCGACTGCGGAGGCGGGCCGAGATGCGGGCACGGCGCTCTTCGCGCGGCAGGGTCAGGCCGATGTTGAGCACGGGGAGGGCGGGAAATTCCCTTTCGCCCACGGGGCGTCGGAGGTTGTAGTCCTCAATTTCGATGGCGCGGATGGCTCGCTTGCACGAGTCGACATCGGTGTGGTTGTGGAGGGCGGTGCCGGCTTGTGCTTTCAGGGCTGCCAGTCGGGCGGTGAGTGCGTCGAGCGAAAGTCCTTCGAGGCTTTGGCGCAGGGTCGGATTTTGCGGCACGTGGCTGAGGTTGTAGCCGCGCACGATGCTCTCCAAGTAGAGTCCCGTGCCGCCGCACACCACCACCTGACGGCCGCGGGCGCGGATGTCGTCGTAGGCCGCGAGGAAGTCCTGCTGATAGCGATAGAGGTTGTACTTCGTGCCTGGTTCGGCAATGTCGATGAGGTGAAACGGCACCTGCGTCCCATCGGGCAGCACATAGTCGGCCAGGTCTTTGCCCGTGCCCAAATCCATGCGGCGGTACACCTGCCGCGAGTCGGCGCTGATGATTTCAGCCCCGAGACGCTGCGCCAGGGCGACGGCAAAACTCGTTTTTCCACAAGCCGTAGGGCCGAGAACGGAGATGAGCATAGGAGAGGGAATGAAAGAAGGTGACAGAAGACGAGAGACGAAGACATTCCGAACGCTTATCCAAACACCTGATCGAGGGCTTGGCGGAGATCGGCGAGGATGTCGTCGACGTCCTCGATGCCCACACTCAGGCGGATGAGGTCGGGGGCGATGCCGGCAGCGCGGAGTTGCTCCTCGGTGAGCTGGCGGTGGGTGTGACTCGCGGGGTGGAGGATGCAGCTCTTGGCATCGGCCACGTGGGTCATGATACTGATGAAGCGAAGCGCATCGATGAATCGGATGGCTTCCTCACGCGACCCTTTCAGACCGAGGGCAATGACGCCGCAGCCACCTTGAGGTAGATACTTCTGCGCCAGCGCGTAGTATTCGTTGCCGGGCAGTCCGGCATAGTTCACCCACGCCACGCGCTCGTCGGCTTCGAGCCATTCGGCCACGCGCTGGGCGTTGTCCACGTGTCGGCGCATGCGCAAATGAAGGGATTCGAGACCGGTGTTGAGCAAGAAGGCGTTTTGCGGACTTTGGCAGCAACCGAGGTCGCGCATGAGTTGTGCGGTGGCTTTGACGATGTAGGCCGCTTCGCCGAAGTCGGTGGCATAGGTCAGGCCGTGGTAACTCTCATCGGGGGTGCAGAGACCGGGATACTTGTCGGCATGGGCCATCCAGTCGAAGCGTCCGCTGTCGACGATGCAGCCACCGATGGTGGCGGCGTGGCCTTCCATATATTTAGTGGTGGAGTGCGTCACGATGTCGGCGCCCCACTCGAAGGGTCGGCAGTGGATGGGGGTGGCAAAGGTGTTGTCGATGATGAGAGGCACACCGTGCTCGTGGGCCAACCGCGCCCAGCGCTCGATGTCGCACACGTTGCCGCCGGGATTGGAGATAGTTTCGCCAAACACGAGTTTCGTGTTGGGGCGGAAGCAGGCGCGGATGTCGTCGTCACTCCAATCCGGATCGACGAAGGTGCATTCGATGCCCATCTTGCGGAGGGTCACCCCGAGGAGGTTGAACGTGCCGCCGTAGATGCCGTTGGTGGCGATGATGTGCGACCCCGCCTCGGCGATGTTGAACACTGCCATAAAGTTGGCCGCCTGTCCGCTGGAGGTGAGCATAGCTGCCACACCGCCTTCGAGGGCCGCGATTTTGGCCGCCGCCGCGTCGCAGGTGGGGTTTTGCAGACGAGAGTAGAAGTAGCCCGATTCGGCGAGGTCGAAGAGACGGGCCATCTGTTCGCTGCTGTCGTATTTGAAGGTCGTGGTTTGGTAGATGGGGAGTTGTCGTGGCTCACCATTTTTGGGTGTCCAGCCCGCTTGTACGCAGAGGGTGCCGGAGTTGTGTTGTTGTGGCATAAATGACAATGACGAGGCGTGTTGGGGAAGTTTGAAATGAGTCGATTTGTCGCTACCGGTGGGCGGGACTCCCTGCGGCGTTTGGCATGCCGCGGTATGGGTTTGCGATGTCCCCGGCAGGTTGTTTATTGCACCGCGATGTCCGTCCACGATGGGTTTGCGATGGGTATCGCTACGGCCGTCCCCGAAGGGGGCTTCTCTGAATAGTCGTAGGCGAAGAGGGCGAAGCCCGATGAACCTACGGTAAGCCGTTGTGTCAAGCGGTGCGTCCCCGAAGGGGGCGAATATCGGTATCCATACCCCCCAACGGCGTAGCAGACAAAAAGGCAAAACTGCTCCACAAGGCAGTGGAGCGGCGCACGAAAGCGCACCGGCCTACCGGCTTGTGGAGCAGAGAAGAGGCATAGATGGGGATGCCGATTAGAAAGGTAAATCGTCGGCCGATTCGCCGGCAGGAGCAGCGGGCATACCCGGAGCAGCAGGAGCGGCTGCGGGAGCAGGTGCGGTGTAGCCGGGTTGTGCAGGAGCAGATGCGGCTGCGGCCGGCTGTCCTTGCGGAGCACCGGGGGCTACGCGTTCCACCTTCCAAGCACGCACAGAGTTGAACCAACGGCCTTGATATTCGCGCGCATCGAGGTCGAAACTCACGGTGAGCTCTTCCCCCACCTGAATGTTGAATTCCTTCAAGCGGTCTTCGCCAAACACGTCGAAGACACAGCGGCGAGGATATTGGTCATGAGTCTCGATGACAAACGATTGCGACATCCAAGGATTGCCCGTCGTGCGTGCCGTACCGCTGCGCACTTCCAGAGCATGAGTGATTTTTCCAGTAATTTCCATTGAAAGTGGGTTTGAGGTGGCGAGTAAGTAGGTCTTCAAAATGAAACGTAGTTATCCTCATCGTAGATTGTTCTCTACTTTCGTATCCATTCATTCTGAACACCTACTTATCGCTCCACCGTTTTCTTGAGGGTAAAATTGTAATTTGTGCTTGCGAAGTTACAATTTTCTTTTGAGTTGAACGAACAACGCACACTTTTTTCAGGAAAAAGCCCCTACTCCTTCACCTGAAAGACGATGTTCATATACGTTCGCGGCGAAACCACAAATCCGGGTTTGAGCGTGTAGGTGAGCAGTCCGGTGGCACTGATACCTACATGGTCGAAGACGGCATCGTCATAGTACGTCACGAAATAGTCTAAATCGGCCGCGGCAGGCGTGGGCAGTGTGGCCGTAGCCGAACTCGCCACGCGGTTGGGGAAGGCGGCTCCACCGGAAAATTGCCCGGCGAAGAGGTTGTAGAGTTGTACGCTGTACGTTCCCGAGACTTCGGTCGTGTAGGGAGGATTGACCTTGCTCGGGTCAAGGGGAAGGGGCACCGAAGGCATGTAAAACCAGCGCGGTGCGGCCGACGAAGCGGCCCCGAGTACGCCGTTGGCATCGGCCACCACCAAGCGGTTGGGCATAAATGGTTGGTTGGCCGTGGCAGAAGCTGTGCCGGCCGTGGTGGTGAAAATAGTGCTGTTCCCTTTTTGAGGCAGTTGGCGCACACGCATCGTGCCGTTCACATCAAGCACCTCCGTTGGGGTGCGGGTGTCAACGCCCACCTTGTCCACCACCGTTTGTGCGGTAGTGTGGTGCGCCCCACAGAGCGCTGTCACAATAAGGAGGCTGCGAGTGGTTATTCTCATATCTATGTTTTTGTATATGACTTCTTCTGAAAAAAACAGAATGAGGGGGAGAGGCGTTTGACGACCTCTCCCCGACATTCCAAAGCTTATTTGTGTGAGAGATTACTTGATGATAAATTTCTGCGTAGTCTTGGCTTGTCCGTTGTAAGCACGTACCACAAACACACCTTCCAAGGAGAGCTTGATGCGGTCGGTGTCGTGGGGTTCTACCGTAAACTTATCGACAACCTTACCTGAAACATCGAAGATTTCCACTTCGGCCGTTTCGTCGGTGTAGTTGCGTGCTTCAATGGTGCGGCCGGACTTCGCACGGAGTTCGATGCCCTTACCTTCGAAGACGTCATCGGTAATCGACTTGGTCGAACGAGAGATGGCGAAGCGGTTCGCAGGATCATTAGCCCCGGCATTGAACGAGTAGATCATACCGTTGGTAATGGGCTTTTGTTCGTGGGTCAGGTGGTCGACGAGGTAGTAGCGGTCGTCGCTCATTTCATCGAGGTTGAACTTGAGCGTGTAGTGCTTGGCACCGTCGCCGGCCACAAAGCCGAGTTCGGTGTTGTCAAGATCTTCGGCCGTGGTCACCTGGTAGTTGCGATCTTGGATGGCATAGAGCTGTGCGGAGGCAGCGGTGAAAATCTTTTCACCATCGAAACCGTCATCATAGCCCTTCGTCTTGCCTTGAGCTTCGACGAGCCACATGCGGTCGGCGCTCTTGTCGCTCTTCACATCAATCATCAGAGATGAGAAGCGACGACGCGGTGCGCGGTTCTGAGCGGTATTCTTCAGAAGATCTTGATAGCGGTATTTCAGCGTACCTGTTCCCGTACTCTTAATCATAAAGGCAGAGAGCGAAGGTATTTCCTCTTCCATACCTGCAACATAACCGGCAAGATTCTTTGGAACGGCCTTGACATATTGTCCGGCATTGGTGCCATTGGTAGTTCCACCATTCTGCGCCAGCCATTCTTCACGTGAACCTGTATTGTAGAGGTAAACAGTCTGTTCTGCCAAAGTCGCAGCAGCCCAATCTATCTTGGCAATCTGCATAGCAGCCGTGTAGGGGTTGGCGAGGATATTCATATCCTTGTAGTTCACACCAGGGCCACCTGTTACACCATCTACAGCGAAGGTATGATCGGCCAAATCCAATTCACCGGTGAAGCGGTAAGTCATCGGACGAGGTTGCGTAATTTCGTAACCTTCACCTGGTGCAAAGGTAGGACTTGTCAATTCTTCCCACTTTTCATCGGTATCAGCAATGTCGAGAGCGCGGTTATACTTGCGCACCCAAGAAGTAGCGGGAACTACTGCAGCTACACTTGCATTCTTAACCGGCGAACCGAAATACTGCCAGCGGGCTGCTTGCTTATTGCGGTTACCATCATTGGCTTTCGAATAGAATTCTACAGTAGCCACATAGTTCGGATTAACCGCCGGCTTTTCAATGAGGAACGTACCATTAGGTTTGCTATCTACCGACTTGACGATAGTACGATAGCTCAAATCAGCAGCCGTATTGAAAGGAGCTGTTGTTGTTCCATCCAAATAAGCCTTCTCTTTCAAGGTCAAAGTGTGTCCTGCATCGGCCACAATGGCGCGGCCGTTTTCACTCTTATTGTAGAGATTGCGGACTACGCGATCTTGGTCGGTATAAAGGTCGCGGATGGCACTCGTAGGATATTTAAGGGTTTCAGAACCTATTGTATAGCCTGCAATCGAAGCAAAGAGTACATCGGAGTTCTCATCGTTCGTATAGTCGCCTACCAATGTCTTCGGCACTACGCGACCGGTCCAGTTTTCTACGTCATTCCAGTCATTGCTCTTAAAGCCATACCAGAAGTTGTTTTTACTACCTTTGACGGTCAGCGTATTTGTACGGAAGAACTGAGTAGTTTTATTTTTGGGCTGAAGACCATCACCAATTTGGTTGAGAGCGGCCGTTTTTACACTCGCGAAATAAGTATCCTTAAGCGCTGCAGCGGTCGTACCGGCAGGCTGGTTGAGCACTTCTTCAAAACCGTGCAACGTAATCGTTCCTGTGCCACGTTCGAAACTTTCCAAAGGATAAGTACCCGTAGTGCCATCAAAAGCATCGGTCGTCATCGCAGCGAAAATCTTCGTGTCATCGCCATAAGCGCGATAAAACTTGGTCTTACCCCCAGTTTCTTCATAGTCAGAACCGCGCACCATTTCGGTATATTGGTCAGTACCAGGAGTGATTTCTCGGAACCAACGGTAAGTGGTAGTTTGAGGAGTCGATTTTACGCCTGTTGCAGTAAGTTGCGAAGAGAGATCGATTTCCTCCAGCATCTTATACTCATTCTTGGGCAACGAATAGCGCTCTTGCAACGTGTAGTAGTACTTCGACACATTCAAGTTCGTAGGAAGTGTCGGAAGCTTGGCAATGTTCAATTTGTTCACCGTCAAGTTGAGCATTCCGTCGTTCGCCGTAGTGCGATTGGTGTGAATCTGGGTACTGGCAGTATTCGTAATGGGACTGGGAGTAGCTGCAAGCGCTGCATCATAGTCTGTTTGACTTCCGCCCTTGAAGACCGTCCAAGTAGGAACGAATGCAGTGGGGAGGGTAATCGAAGTCAAGAGGTTCTTCGACAAATCCAGATAAGAGAGTTTATTGTTTCCCGTCAAAGTAACAGTACTCAAGAGATTCTCGCTGGCAGAGTATTCTTTCAATTCAGGCAACACACCATTCAAGACCGCTGGAGTACCAAACTTAATGTCTTTCAAACCATTCTCACTAAGATTGAGTGTTTCAATCTTGTTGTTGTCATCATGAATGGTATAGTCCTTGTTGGTATTATTTGTACCAAGGACATTCTTCGAGAGATCAAGATAGCGGAGAGCCGTGGCCTTCTCAAGTTTAGTAGCTTTGATGTTCTGACTCTTGCAGATAAGTTTCCACGTGCCGTTCTCGCCATATACGGTAGCCACTCCTGCTCCTGCCGCAGTAACATTCACTGTGAACGTACGATCTGCTTTCAAGTTAAACATCTGCGTCACCTTATTTCCATCATTCTCCCAATCAATAAAGATGATGGGCCAATGAGCACGCGAAAACTGGTTAGGGTCTTCAGGAGCGATAGTAAATTCCACCGTACCAGTGTTCGTTGCCTTAATCAGCTCAAAATGCAAGTCGAGGTTGCTGGTGGTCGTCTGTGCGTGCATTCCTTGTGAGAAGAGGAAAACTGCCAAGAGACATAAGACCCCCATCCCTTCACACGCCACCTTGCGGAAGCGAGTCAAGGAAATGTACTTGCTCATTCTGTTCTGGAGAGTATTCATAGGAGGTTTAGTTTGCGAAGTAAATTACAGGATCTGTAGGAGTAAGCGGATTTGCTGTTCTCTTAGCGGCAGAACCTTGTACTGTCAAGTCATAGATGTTATTTCTAACAACCTTTCCATAATTGGGATTTCCCAATCTAGGGTCTGCAATACGATAGGCAGTAACATAAGTTTCTGTTCCTGTACCTATCTTGTGGTAAACGGCAACGTACATCATACCGCGGTCCAATTGTTCATGGAAAGTAGGCGCAGACACCGTAAGTTCGGGAACGTAGAAAGTAACCGATTGCAATCCGTGAGCATTCGTAGAGAGAGGACCACCCGGAGTATTATAGAGGACAATATCGGTCGTATTATACCCATAGGTAGTTTTGTCATAACTCTGGATGGGGGCAGCAAGTGCAAAATGGTTTGGCACATTGCGAAGTACTATTTTCTCCACAGGGAAGTTGCCGGAAGGATTTATCATCTCAAGACGTACCTTGGCAAAAGCACGCGTAAAATTCACTTGGTCGGCATTTACGAGTGTGCCGGAGGCATTGCGAGTTTTGAAAGTCCCCAAAGCGTCCACTTCGATATCACGCAAGGTGGCAGTCATCGGAATAGATGTCGTGGCCGGTTTGTTGCCGATGGGCGTACGGAGGTAGTCCATCGTATTCAAAACTACATTATTGAAATCCGATTCCGTATGTCCCACACCTACTAAATTCTTGTCGGTAGGATTTAGATTCGCAGCAAAGAAAAAATTCTTTTTTCCAGTGAAGCGCGGCACACCAAAAGTAGCAGTGGTACCGCCCGAATAGGCATTAGCAGCAGAACCGGCCAACACGATATTGTCCACCTTATCTTCGTTGTCGGTCGCATCAGTATTGATGCTAGGTGTTGAACCATGGGCGAGGATATGCACTCCCCAATTCAGCACACTTTTGGCGCTGTTGTGTTGCCCATCATCAATGGGCAGACCCTCGTTGTCGGTACATGCTGTGAGCAGTACACCGAAAGCAAGCAGACTGAGTGATTTGAAAGAGAGTTTCATGCGTTATCAATATAGACAATGAGTAATAATGGCTTACGATGGACGCCTTCTTCGAGGATGTTCCTTGCGGCATCGATTTTCCGTAACATAGCGATACACCGCCGAAAGGGGGGAATATCGGTCGATGGACAAAACTCTGGCGCGTAGAGACATCAAGCTCCCGGCACCGTGATAGTCGGCGACCAAGGCAACACCTGCAAACTAAACTGGATAACAGGTGCACCGTTCTCTGTGGGAGCACCAGGGCCTACGATGCGGGCATGTATCTTGTAGTAGCAGTTGCGGTCGATTTGCTCCGGCAACACCACCTTATAGTAGTTGAAGACCGGCGTCTTCGAGAAGTCGCCACCGGCAGGAGGGGGGAAGAGGCGCGTCAGGTCGTTGTTTTCGCCCAGGATGGCAGGCACTTTCAGCAGGATGTAAGGCGCAGGATTGGCCGCCAAAGGATAAGTCGTGCGGTTGCTGAAATTATATTCGTTGATGTACACCGCCTGCAAGGTCGCCATCTTCGGCGTGGCCGTCGCGGGCACCGGCACTTCCGTTTCGCTGCCGTCCACACGCGCGGAGATGGCATTGTCCACACCGATGAAAGTTTTGCTGTCAAAACTCTTGTACGTGTAAAACGACTTCTCGTTGGCCGCTGCCGTCGTCTTCGGGATGACGAGTTTGTCCCATTCGTAGTAGACGTTCACCTCCATCTTCGCCACCAAGCGCTTCACCTCCACATTGATGGTGTTGTCCGCTGTGGCGCTGAGCGTGGTCGGCACATCTGCCTCGCCGGCCATGATGAGCGGAGTGGTGATACTCGTCGGGGTCACCGCGGTGATGGTGTGCGCCACCTTGGTCTGAAGCTGGCTCAGCGTACTGATGGTACCGTTTTCGAGGTCGGTCTTGATGGCCGAGGGCAGGTTGATGAGCGCCACCGCCTTCAAGCCCTGCACGTCCGTACGCTGGAGGTCGAGGTAGACCGTCTGGCTCGACACCGAACCATTTACCCAGTCCGAAGCCTTGGGATTGGCCACATCGTAACTAAACACTTTCTTACCAGAGCCCGAACCGAGGGTCTGCAAAGCACCGCCGGAGTTGAAGAAGACCACGTCCAGACGCAACACTTCTTCCTCTTGGGTTGTGGCCAAACCGCGCACTTCACGCTGCACGAGATCGCCGAGCGCCAAACGCACCTTAACGCGATTGCGTTCGATGTCAGTACCGGCATCTTGCCCGCACGCTGCAAAGAAAATTGCAACGAAGGCTAAGAGAAGCGCCGAGAAGGATTGTCGAGTTTTCATTGGGTTTTATTCGCTAAGAACGGTGTAGAGCACCTTTCCGTTGTAAATGATGTCAAAGGCGGGAGTGCCGACCGCAGGAGCAGCGCCGAAAGAAGCGCGGAAACCGCCTTCTTCTTGGAAACTCTGTGCTCCCACTTCATAATTGCCTCCGGTGAGCGTGCCGAAGCCGGTTTGGGCTGAGAACGTAACGCCACTCTTCGGGGCTATCTTGATGTTGTGATCCGCAGGAAGCGCCGATTCGGTGGAAATCACCCGCACGGTGGATTGGCCACCCGTAAACTTGGGATCCTCCACCACCACTTGGAAACCGGGACCGCTGTAGATGCGCGCCTTGTAGGTATCGCACCAGTCAGTGAGTTTGTACTTGAGCATCAACTGTTGACCTTCGGAGGCCTCAAGCTGGTAGAGGTTGTTGCGAACGAGGGAGAACTTCGAGTAGTTCGCCGCATTGGGCAGCACGAAGTAGTCATTCGCCCCGGTGCCCACGGCCTTCTTGTTTTCATCGAAAGCCGTCTGCCAAATACTGAAGCGGTAGTAGTGGTCGCCCGAGTTGTTGTAGTCAAACACCACCGAAGTGCTGCCGGCCACATAGGCACCGCCGCCATTGGGCTCGGGCGTGACCGGAAGCTGGCGCAGATGTTCGGGAAGGTAGAGTGTAGTCTTGTAGTCGTAGAGAACTTCACTCGAACCGCTGCCCGAAACAGCGGTGTATGTTTCTGTACTGTTGGTCAAGGCCGTAGAAGGCGTGGATTCGAGTTCGTAGGTCTGTTCCAAATCCCCCGCAGCGGTGTACCATTGTGCCGAGTAGTTGCCGGAGGGTGCTGTGGGATAGTGGTGGCTGAACCCACGGAAATAGGGGTTACCGAAGAGAGAGAAATACTTGGGGATACCCGTCACCTTCACCTTTTCGATGTGTGCCATGCGCTTAAACTTCATCTCGGTGGGCACAAAGTTGCTCCCCACCTGGTCGACGTGCACACAGTTCTTGAGCGTCAGTTCCACTTTGGCCAGCGTGCGGATGAGTTCCACTTCCTCGTCGCCCTCAGCTTGGAAGTGCCAAGGGTCGGACTGCGAGCCTTTCGTGGCGGTGGCAATCACCGGCACGTCCTTGTAGCAACGCGTGTAGAGCACAGGCTTCGTCGCATCGGGCTTGTAGCCGGGGGAGTAGAGGATGTGCGTGAAGCGCGGGTCGGTGAAGAGTTGCGACACGTTGGTAATCGAGGTCAAGGCCGCCGTCAGTCCCCAAGGGGCTTCGTTGCCGATGAAGTAGAAGTCGTAGGTGCCGAGTTCCAACTCGATGGGGTCGCGCCAGATGGTGGTCGGGCCGGTGGGTTGCGTGGTCACGAGACTCACGTTGCGCAAGCCGTTGTGCACGACCGTGCCGTCGGGCTTCGCCACGATGACACGGAGAGAGAGCAGGCGGTCGTCGTCGCTGAGATTCACGGTTCCGGCACGCGAAGCGCGAGGAGGAGCAAGCTTTGGAAAGTTGACCGCTGTGGCCACAAAGACAGTCTTCCCCTCACCCCCACCCGGGTTAGGTTCAAAGGTTTCGTAGCAAGAGGTCAAAAGCGGCAGGAGCAAAAGGCTGCAGCAGAGCGCTACGATTGAAGAGGAGTAAAATCGGAAATTGTGAGACATAGGTCTTATCGTTTATCTAATACCACGCTTTCAGTGTAGAAAGCAGATTAGTTATGGAGTTTGAATTTATAGGCGTGTACCTGCCAATCGTTCACGAAGATGGAGGAAGCCATATAGTTACCTTTCTTGGTAGGCTCTTCGGCAATGATGAAGAGGATGTTCAGGTCGTGGTCGCAATCGAGGTTCACGTTAGGATTGCGCAAGTAGCCCGAAGGTCCGCCCATGAGAGCCGTAGCCACAAGGTCGCTGTTCCAAATGCTGTCTTGTGTAGCCGGCTTTTTGGTATCGAAGAGAGAGATCGTATTGTTTTTGCCCGTTTTGAGATCGAGCGTCGTGAAGTCGTAAGTAATGGAAGTCGGTGTTTGAGCAGCGACCGTCTTGGGATATTCAGCAACAGGGAGATTGTTGGGGGTCTCGCCGTTGATATTCAGGGTTCCGTTTCCGGAAGTAATGCGGAGGAGGAAATCTTCCACCTTCTTCTTGCCTTGTACCGTAGCATCGAGGCGGATGGTCACTTTGAGACGATAAGTTTTCTCAAGCAGATTGACCGATACATTTTTGAATACCGAGCCGTGGGTGGCGGGGTCTTCCATAAGGATGGGCTTTTCAGAAAGCCCTTGAAAAACTTGATGATTGGCCAAGTCGACATATTGGCCGTTATTTTGTTTTTTGAGTGCCAGCATCACGTCCTCTTTGGTCGTTACACCAGGAGTGAGGGGGGCATTGTCAAAGAAGCTGGGGGTTGCTCCCGTCCAGCCGATAAAGGAATAGGTGCCGTTGCCCACGGGCATCAACACTTTGTAGTCGCGCGTGATGAAGATATCCTTTTCTTCCTTCACCGCCACGAGTTTGTGGTTGTAGTCGAAAGCGAGAACGTGGAGGTTAGAGACCTTTCCGAGGTCGCGTTCTTTTGTTTCACAAGAAGTTTTGGTGTAGAAATTCACATATACTCCTTGTGGGCAGTTGGCCAAATCGTCGTGAAACATGGCATCACAGCCTGTGAGCGTCGCAAAGGTTGCCGCTAAGGACAGCACACCAAAAAACTTATTGAGAAATTTCATTGAAGTCGTCGATATTAAAAAAGAAACCGAGGGAGTGAGGGAATCTCGCTCCCTCGGTTTTTATAAATTAGACTAGTTCAGTCACACTGAACAACCGATTATTGGTTGTGGAGATTGAACTTGTAGCCGTGTACCTGCCAGGGGAGAACCGTGGTCTTCACAGCCATAAAGGTCTTGTTGGGCGTGAGGGGGTTCTGGGGTTGTACAGGTGTGGGCGTGGGAGTAGGAGTAACAGGAGTTACAGGAGTAGTAGGAGTCACAGGACCAGGAGTCGTAGGAACTTGAACTGTGGGAGGAACCGTCAGTTGGTCAGGGTTATTGGGAGTAGAGGTACTGGGATCCGTGGGAGAAGCAGGAACGAGAGGATTCCAAGAGGTACCGGTACCGGTTACACCATCCAACTGGATGTGATAGATGTTGTTACGGTAAACAGGAGAGTTATACCACTTTTGAGTCAGTACATTGTCGGGGTTCACCCAAGCAAAGTAAAGCATCTTGTAACCTACGATTTGGTTGGTAGCATCCTTCACAGCGGTGAAGATTTCAACAGACTGACCAGTTACACCATTGTAGATGGGATCTTGCGAAGCAAACACAGATGAATAGAACATACCGTTAGCACCACGAACTAAGATTTCAGGACGGTTAGCAGCGGTAATCGTACTCCAAGTTGTAGGCGTTACAGTAGCAGAGGGACGGCCGGGACGAGGAGTACCAGCAGGAGCATTGTCAGGTACTGTAGGATCGAGATCTACATTAATCTTTTCAGGAGTAAAGATAGAACGGATGAGGACATAAGCCGTATTACCTTTGTAGTAGCCATTATCCGTTCCATTCGGAGCAGCATTGTGGTAGAGGTGAGTGGTGGGGAGAAGGAAATCACCTTCCATCAATTCACCGATAGCCTTGGCATTAGCGTCACTAGCAGTAGCGATAGAAGTAGATACCGAAGCATTCGTAGGAACGGGGTGACCAAGAAGACCATTTGCAGGAGCACCCGTAGCCTTTTGCCAAAGAGAAGCATAGTCATAGTTAGTACGTGCAGCAGCAGCAATGGGGTCAGCAGCAGTTGCATAACCAGCTCCAGAAACAAAACTATAAGCAGGGCTGTTCCACTTATAAGATTGCGCACCATTGTTAGAAGTCAAGTCGGTAGCATTCTCTTGTTGCTTAAAGTTGAGTTTACGTTCACCTTGAGCAGCTACATAAGTAAAGCCGGTTACCTTACCCAAGGTTGCAGTCGTTTCTACGGTAGAAGTATAGGGATCATCACCCTGCAGAGTGAAGTCAGCGGCACTAGAAGTTACAGCAACACGAGCAACCACACGTTTCACCTTGAGGGCTACAAGATTGGAACCACCAGAAATCGCTGCAGATTCTGCTACATTATCAGCAATAACAGCACCAGAGGCACCGGCATTGTCTCCCGTCATCACAATTTCGTTCTTCCATTGCGAAGCAGCAGAACCACCAGACTTGTCAAGTTTGGCAAATTCACCGGCAGCACTATTGTCCGTAGTAACAGCAGCAGTAGCCACACCTGTATTCGTTACAGCAGAAGCAACTCCATTGTAAGCAGTCTCAAACTGAGAAAGTGTAGTAGTACCGACAACACTTACACCAGACAAGTGAGCTGTAGTAGCAGCATTAGAGTTTACAACTACATAAACCTGCTTCGTACCAGGAGTAATGGCAATACCCTTATTGGGACGGAACACAACTTCATTACCTACGACACCTGCAGAGTAGTCACCGGCATTAAAAGTTTGGTGAGCTTCCAATTTGTCAGTACCTGCAGTACCTTCAAAGACGTAAACTTCAACTTGGTTTACCTTTTCTTGACCGAGCCATTCACCGATGTAGTTGTAAGGTTCGTCAGTAGCGGCACGCTGACCAGAAGCCGCAGGCATCTTGAGGGCAATCGACATCATGGTCGTTGTCTTCTTCTGTTCGGTCTGATGACCATTGATGTCGTCAGACGAGCAAGCTGCGAAAGATCCTACGCCGAGGCTGAGGATAAGGGCAGCAGCAAAGAAATTCTTTTTCATAATTGAAATGGAATTAGTGAATAAATAAATTGATTAATGAGTTTCAGAATTGTAAATTCCGAGAGAATTGTTTACTAGTTGATGGGGGACTGTCCCCGAAAGGGGGCGAATATCGGTGTACATATCGTACCGGTGGGAGTTCTGCCGTGGCCGCTTTTTTCCGATGGGCGTCCCCTTCGGGGGCGTTTCTTGCGGTGTTGGGCTGTCCGTAGGTTCGTCGTCGCTGCGCGCCGCCTCGCCTACGGTTATTGAGAGCTGCCCCCTTTGGGGACTCCCTGCGGCGATGGAGTTGCCGCGCGGTAAGGTCTTCGATGTATATCGCGCTACTGCCGTCTCCCGGAGGGGCTTCTTGGCAGCGTACCGTGGCAGATACTATGTGCTACTGCCGTCCCCGAAGAGACTTCTTGGCAGTGTAACGTGTGCAGATACTATGTGCTATTGCCGTCTCCGAAGAAACTTCTTGGCAACATACCATGTGCAGATACTATGTGCTACAACTGTCCCCGAAGGGGGCTTCTTTGAATAGCCGTAGGTGAAGAGGGCGAAGCCCGATGAACCTACGGTAAGCAGTCGTATACTGTGTGCGTCCCCGAAGGGGGCGAATATCGGTGTACATATCGTACCGGTGGGAGTTCTGCAGTGGCCGCTTTTTCCGATGGGCGTCCCCTTCGGGGGCGTTCCCTGCGGTGTTGGGCTGTCCGTAGGTTCGTCGTCGCTGCGCGCCGCCTCGCCTACGGTTATTGAGAGCTGCCCCCTTCGGGGACTCCCTGCGGCGATGGGGTTGCCGCGGTAAGGTCTTCGATGTATATCGCGCTACTGCCGTCCCCGAAGGGGGCTTCTTTGAATAGCCGTAGGTGAAGAGGGCGAAGCCCGATGAGCCTACGGTAAGCGGTCGTATACTGTGTGCGTCCCCGAAGGGGGCGAATATCGGTGTACATATCGTACCGATGGGAGTTCTGCCGTAGCCGCTTTTTTTCCGATGGGCGTCCCCTTCGGGGGCGTTCCTTGCGGTGTTGGGCATCCGTAGGTGAAGAGGGCGAAACCCGATGAACCTACGGTAAGCGGTCGTATACTATGTGCGTCCCCGAAGGGGGCGAATATCGGGCGATGTAGAACCCTATCCGATGAGCGCCGAACGTGCTCCAAGATTTTTAGGGTGTAGAGTTCGGCAGGTAAGCATCTAGTTCGATACCGTTTTCAGCAAGGAATTGCTTAAACTCATCGGCAAAGGAAACCTTAGTATGGTGTTCCTTCTGGCGGATGATATACTGTCGTACGGTTTCGATGTCGTCATATCGACAAGTCACTGCTCCATAAGTTTCTCCCCAGAGGGTGAACTTTGGAAATTTGTCGGGATGACTTCGGAGGAAATTTCCGCAGGCGATTTTCAGATCACGCACCAAGTCGGCGAGGGCGACCGTGGGATGTAAGCTGATGAGCAGATGGATGTGGTCCGGCATACCATTGATACGATAGACATGGGACTTCCGTGCTTGGAGCACTCCCACCATATAGGCGAAGAGTTCGCGTTCATATTCTGGTGGGAACACCGGTTTAGAGTCCTTCGGGCGTATCACGATGTGGTAGACAATCTGCGTATAGGCCATACCGGATTTTTGTTTTGTTGTTTACCAATCTATGAGTTTAGCGATTTACGAGTGTCCGATGGGCGTCCCCTGCGGGGGCGTTCCTTGCGGTGTTGGGCGTCCGTAGGTTCGTCGTCGCTGCGCGCCGCCTCGCCTACGGTTATTGAGAGCTGCCCCCTTCGGGGACTCCCTGCGGCGATGGAGTTTGTGGGTAACGGTTTACCAGTCTACCGATTTGCGAGTGTCCGATGGGCGTCCTCTTCGGGGGCGTTCCCTGCGGTGTTCGGCATCCGTAGGTTCATCGTCGCTGCGCGCCGCCTCGCCTACGGTTATTGAGAGTAGCCCCCTTCGGGGACTTCCTGCGGCGATGGAGTTTGTGGGTAACTGTTTACCAGCCTACCGATTTACGAGTGTCCGATGGGCGTCCCCTTCGGGGGCGTTCCTTGCGGTGTTGGGCATCCGTAGGTTCGTCGTCGCTGCGCGGCGCCTCGCCTACGGTTATTGAGAGCAGCCCCCTTCGGGGACTCCCTGCGGCGATGGAGTTTATGGGTAACGGTTTACCAGTCTACCGATTTACGAGTATCCGATGGGCGTCCCCTTCGGGGGCGTTCCTTCGGTGTTGGGCTGTCCGTAGGTAAAGAGGGCGAAGCCTGATGAGCCTACGGTAAGCGGTCGTGTACTGTGTGCGTCCCCGAAGGGGGCGAATATCGGTGTACATATCGCAGCTGTGGGCGTCCCGATGATTTATCCGCTATGGCTCCATGGCCTTGCGTGTTTCTTCGGCATTGGTCTTGGCGACAGGGTTGTCGCCGGCCTTTTCGAAGAACTCGAGGGCACGAGCATAGTCTTTTTGTTGGCCGAAGAAGACACCGATGTTGTTGTTCCACTCCGGCGTTTCGAAGAGTTCGCCAAACTGAGCAGCAGTCACAGTCTCGGGACGGTTGATCTGCTGGTTGGCCAAGGCGTTGAACTTCACGACATCTTCATCGGGGAAGAACTTCTTGGCGAGGAGGAGCGTGGCCTGCCGCTCTTCACTGCCTTCGGGATAGGACATAGCCACACCGAGCATCTCGCTCTTGCTGAGGAGGTCGGGACGGCGATGGATGATTTCCTTCGCTTCTTCCAAGGAGTAGGAACGCACTTCGTAGACGAACTTATATTCGGTGCGGCGGAGGGGAGGATAGACGTTGTCGACGAGGAACTTGTAGGTGGCACCCAGCTTTTTGAGTTGGGCCTTGCGCTCGTTTTCCGTCACATAATTGACAAAGATGTCCATCACTTTCTCTTGGTCTTCGAAGACCGTCTTGGCAACGGCTTCTTCGAGTCCTTCCCAGTCTTCTCCGTGTCCGGTCACATTGAAGAGGTTGTTGCGAAGCTTGTAGTTGCGCACGAGATAGTTGACGAGCGACTGTCCGCGATTGCGCGAGAGGTTGACGTTGGCCTCATAGTTTCCTTCGGGCGAAGCATAACCATCGATGGCCACGTTGCGCACGGTGAAGTCAGGGTTTTCGAGCACAGCACGCGCCACGCTGTCCACACGAGCGAGTTCGCGTCGGTTGTTGCCGAGCTTCGGGATGAGGTCGTACTTATTGACACGGAAGTTGAAGCGGGCGATAAATTTATCGGAGCGCACCTTGACTTCCTTCGAGGGCGGCTGGGCATAAAGCACCTGATACTTAGGCACATACTCATTATTAAGGAGTCGCTCGCTGAGTTTATACTTATTGTTCCCCAAATCGCAATTGGCGCAGCCGGTGCTCTGCTCTTCAACAAAGAGTTGAGCCTTGCGCATCCACGGCTGATAAGGAATGGCGTAGTCCATCACAAGGATGCTGTCGCGGCGGTTGCGGTGACGCGTGATGGGCGTATCTTTATCCACGCCAAGAGCGGAGAACTGTCCGCGCTGCGCCATGATAATGCGGTTGCGACCACCCAGCACAGTGGGAGCAAGAGGAAGACGCTGTGAGCCATCGGGAGAAACGATGACGGGGGTCAAGGCAAGTGCCGAGCGCGAATGGAGCTTCATTTGCTCCAAGCGAGCTTTGAGGCTGACAAAGAGTGTGTCGTGCGCCTTAGAGATATTGAGAACATCGAAAGTAAGGCGGCCATCATAGGCTTTACCTTTCTGCGCTGCCAAGGGAAGCGCTGTAGCGAAAAGCAAGAGGGCGAGGAGCTTATGGGTGAGTTTCATGACAGCAGTGGTGTATTGCGGAGCTGAAAATGCTTTTAGAAATGCGCGTTTCGAAAAAAACTGAGCGAAAGACGCTTTATTTAAGGACGTATTATTTAAGGACGTAGATAAAAGAAATGGCTGCTTTGGTCACACCCCAATAGTTGCGATGGGTATCGGAAAGCCGTGTGCCACATTCTCCACATTGAAATTTGTCATAATCAAAGTAGACATAACCGGCTCCCAATTCGGCTTCCATACTCCAGCGGCGGGAGAGCGGCCATTGATAACCGACGCCTAGTCCTCCACCGACATACCAACCTTCGTAGCGATGATCTTGCAAACCCTTGATGAGTCCGAAGGGGAGCTTGACATTAGCGGCATTGAAGCGTCCGCCCAAGGCGTGAGCGGCGAAGAACCAGCCGTTAAAGCGTTCACACGTCCAATAGCGAAACTCGGGCTGCACGAGGATGTGCTTGAGTTTGGCATCGTTGCCAAACTTGAAAGGATTGAGGCCTATCTGAAAGTCGAAAGTCGTCTTTCGTCCCGTGCCGACTTCCAAACTAAGGTTGGGAGTCGTAGTCGCGTCGTAGAGGAGGTTGTTTTTCAGAACCACCTGTTGCGCTTGTGCGTTGATGACGCATCCGGCAAGGAAAACGAGGAGCAGCCCCCATTTTTTCATTATTCTTGTGAGTGCCATATTTGTGGACAGTATGTTTAAGACGTGTGTGTCGTACTTTTCGTTAGTGCTGCAAAGATAGAGTGTTTTTCGGAATAACGGACTAATTTTATTAAGAAAAAGCCGTACTAATCCAAGATTTAACACAAAACAACTCAAATTGCAATTTAGGAATGGCAGAATCTTGCAAAAGTGATGCATTTTCCGCTCGCCGGCGACCATTCAGCGAACTTCACGCCCCTTGGAGAAGGCCGGCGACGTTCGACACAAAGAGGATATATAATAATGTTCGTATGCGCGCGCGAGAATAACCGTTTCCTTTGAGGGAGAGAAAAAAAGCGGGAGAAAGGGCCGAAAAAACGGCCATACGGAGGGGGCAAATCTACCTCAGAGATAGTTTTTCGCGGCTCTGAGGTAGTTTTTTCCAGCTCTGAGGTAGTTTTTTTTGATTGGGCATGCAGTTTGGAGAGCGGGGAAACGGAAAAGGGGTATAAAGGGGAGGCAGGGGTCTGCGCCTCACGACGGGAAGTCTTTTATGGCAGGACATTGCCCCACGATAGTCGTGCTTCTGCAGGACGATCTCCCCATGGTTCGTTTGGCTTCGTCTCTCCTCACTATGAGCGGACATCTCTCGGGACGTTGCTCCTCGAAAAAAAAGCGAAAAGCAAGCACAGGAACAAAAAAGAGCGGACGCAAATCCCACCAACTCAGAAAAAAAACGTAAATTTGCGCACAAGTTCTATATTTAAGTAAGTCTTCAAAATTAAACGTGGCTATCTTAATTGTAGAATGTTCTCTACTTTGACACCATCTTTATTTTCCTTTTTCGCCATCTCGCCTTTGCTCATCCGCCGTGTAGTTCGCTACACTCCTTCTTCACAAAGACGACTTGACGAAAAATGGAAACAAATTATAGTATCCATTCATTTCGAACACCTACTTACCGAAAAAAATCATACACTGACATGCCCCTACGCCACACGACAATGGGGAGAAGCCTTGTGCTCCTCCTCGGCCTTCTCCTCTCGATGCTCCTCACTCCACTCACGACCGCTGCGGCCGCGCGGCAGTTTGTACTGGTCATCGATGCCGGACACGGCGGAAAGGATGCCGGTGCCGTGGGTGCGCTCACTCAGGAGAAAACCATCAACCTCAACGTGGCACTGGCTTTCGGCAAACTCGTGGAGCAAAACTGCCCCGACGTGAAGGTGGTCTACACCCGAAAGACAGATGTGTTCGTGACGCTGCAAGGACGCGCCGACATCGCCAACCGCAACAAGGCCGACCTCTTCGTGTCCATCCACACCAACGCCGTGGCGACAAACAAAGGCGGGGTGTCGGGGGCAGAAACCTACACCCTCGGTATGCACCGCGCGGCAGAAAATCTGGAAGTGGCGAAGCGCGAAAACAGCGTCATCACGCAGGAGGCCAACTACAAGCAGGTGTACCACAATTTCGACCCATCGCGGGCGGAAAGTTACATCATCTTTGAGTTTATGCAGGACCACAACATGCAGCAGAGTGTGAACTTTGCCCGCCACATCCAGCAGCAATATGGCGCGCAGGGACGGAAGAACAAGGGGGTGCATCAGGCGGGATTTCTCGTGCTGCGCGCCACATCCATGCCCTCGGTGCTGACGGAGGTGGGCTTCATCTCGCATCCCGAAGAGGAAAAATTCCTCCACTCGCCGGAAGGGGTGCAGGCCCTCGCGCAATCGCTCTACAAGGCTTTCCGCACCTATCAGAAGCAGCACACCTACCACGAGGCTGCACCGGAGGACACTGCCCCTACGCCCCCCACAGCCGCACTGACCGAGATTGCGGCCGAGACGCTGCCGAAAGTTGAAAAAGCGGACAACGCGTCCGAGATGGTGCACAGTGCTGCACTGCAAACGGCGGCGAATGCGGGTGGTCGTGCCGATGGGCTGTCGGCCTCCGGTCTCGACATGCCGGTTTTGCCCACAAATCCAAATGCCGCCCCCTTGGTGGCGGAGGTGGTGCCGGTGGCGACGCGCCCTTTCCGTCCGACGGCGGCGCCAGCAGCCCAGCAGCCCTCCCCCACCCCACCGCCGGCGGTGGAGAAGAAGACAACCCCGGAAAAACCTGCACCGGCCGCTGCAACAATGGCATCGGCCGCTGCCCCGAATAAAGGCCGAAAGAACAGTGCGCCACAGGCAGAAACGATGCCGCCCACGGCCACGAAGCGCGAAAAGACGGCCGCAACAGCACCGGAAAAACCCGCCGCAGTCGAAAAGCCGCTGCCGTCCGTCCCGAAGTCTGCCAAGGCCGAGAAGGCCGAGAAAACAGAGAAAGCAGCGCCAAGTGGAAAGGCAGAGAAGGCAGAAAAAGCCCGTCTGAAGGGCACGAAAGACACGGTCGCTGCCCCGGAGGCAACGACCGCCGGTAAGGGTGCGCCCGCGGCAGCTCCCATCTTCAAGGTGCAAATCCTGAGCAGCACCCAGCGTCTGAAAACCGGCGATGCGGCACTGAAAGGGCTGACGGAGGTGGAGCATTACCAAGAGGGCAACACGTACAAATACACCGTGGGCCATTCAACGGACATCGACGAAATCAAGCGTCTGCGCAAGACAGTGGCCGACCGCTTCCCCGAAGCCTTTATCGTGGCCTTTGCCGATGGTGTGCGCACCGACCTGCACCGCGCCATCCAAGCGGCGAAAGGAGGAAAAAAATAGACAAACCCACGGGACGAGAAAGGGCGAATATAGATATCGCACCTGTGGTCATGGACATCCCCATGCCTATGGCATATATCTACCGATTTAGCGGTCTACCCATTTAGCGATTTTTCCGATATTCGCCCCCTTCGGGGACGTTCTTTGCAGCGTTGAACGTTCCGTAGGTTCGTCGTCGCTGCGCGCCGCCTCGCCTACGGCTATTCAAATTCGCCCCCTTCGGGGACATCCTGCGACGTTGGGATTTGCACACCTGCATCGGTTTGCGATGTGTTTGTACATCGGTTTGTCGATGACGCCCTGCAGCGTTGGTTTCTCGCGCGTATTCCTGTATGCAGGATGCCTCTACACCCGTCCCCGAAGGGGGCCTCTCTCAATAGCCGTAGGCGAAGAGGGCGAAGCCCGATGAACCTACGGCAAGCCGTCGTGTCAAGCACTGCGTCCCCGAAGGGGGCGAATATCGGCCCAATCACCTTAGAGAGGAGCGCCCCTCTACCTCCTTTTTCCCGACCCCTATATTCAAAAAGCAACCAAACGATCAACACAATGAAACTAACGAATGAGGTAAAAATCGCCCTCACTGCCATCGCCGCCGTGGCGCTGCTGTTTGTGGGCATCAACTTTCTGAAAGGCATCAACGTCTTTGAGTCGAGCAACTCCTACTATGTGAAGTTTAAGGACATCAAAGGACTGGCCGTGTCGAACCTCGTCTACGCCAACGGCTACCCCGTGGGCACGGTGCGCGACATCGACTACAACTACGGCGACAACAACGGCGTGGTGGTGCGCGTGGAACTGGACGAAAACATGCGCATCCCCCGCAACACCCACGCCGAACTGGAAGTGGCGCTGATGGGCGGCGTGACGATGAACCTCGTGCTCGGCCCCAACCCCACGGACAACATTGCCCCCCACGACACCATCGACGGCGGCCTCTACTCCGGCGCGATGGACAAAGCCAGTGCGCTCATCCCCGATGTGGCGCGGATGCTGCCCAAACTCGACAGTATCCTGACCAACCTCAACCGTCTCTCGGGCGACCCCGCCCTGCAAAAGACCCTCGCCAATGCGGCCGAAATCTCGGAAAATCTCAAGACCACAAGCGCCCAACTCGACCGCATGATGGGCCGTGAGGTGCCGCAAATGATGGGCCACCTCAACCGCACAGCGGCTCACGCGGAGGCGTTCTCCGGACAACTCGCGCAAGTGAATGTGAAACAGACGATGGCGGAGGTGCAGGGTACGCTCCAAAGTGTGAACACGATGGCAGGACAAATGAACAGCCTGCTCACCGATGTGAACCAGAAGCTCAACAGTCCGACGAACAACCTCGGCGCTTTCCTCGCCGATCGCAAACTCTACGACCGCCTCAACAGCACCGTGAGCCACGCCGACAGCCTGATGATCGACCTCAAAGCGCATCCCAAACGCTACGTGCACTTCTCCCTCTTCGGGCGCAAGAGCAAGTGATTCCCCTTACCGAGCCTACGAAAAAGCGCTGCGCAGGAAACGCCATCGACCGATGGTGCTTCCTGCGCAGCGCTCTTTTTTTCGTGCGCTTCGTTGTGTAGGGCGGAAAGGGTGCTTTCAAGATAAAAGTGCAACCCTTTGCCACACCTCTCCGTCAGCAACTCCTTAAATAATCCCAACCCAGAAAGAGGGTGTGCCGTTTTTTTCGTACTTTTGTAGCCACAAACCCCGAAGAGCAGGCATTTCTTTACCCCAAAACGCCTCAGCTTTCCCCTATGACCATCCCTGAACTCATCGCCGGCAACGGTACCGCTTTCTCCTACGAAGTGCTCCCTCCGCTCAAAGGCAACGGCATCGACGGCCTGCGCAAGACCATCGACCGCCTGCGCGAATTTGAACCGAAATACATCAACATCACCAACCACCGCGCAGAATACGTCTACCGCAAGGTGGAGGGCGGCCTGATGGAACGCCTCCACACCCGCCGACGTCCCGGCACCGTGGCCGTGGCGGCTGTGTTGCAGCGCGAATGCGGCATTCCCCTCGTGCCCCACGTGCTCTGCTCGGGCTACACCCGCGAGGACATCGAATACCGACTGCTCGACATGCAAATCCTCGGCATCGAAAACCTCCTCCTGCTCCGAGGCGACAAGGCGCGGGAAGACGCCGTGTTCCACCCCACTGAAGGCGGACACGCCCACACCACCGACCTGCAAATGCAGGTGAACGAGTTCAACGCCGGGCGATTTGTCGACGGCACGCCCATCCGACAGCCGGGGCAGCCCTTCTCCTACGGTGTGGCGTGCTATCCCGAAAAGCACGAAGAAGCCCCCAATCTGGAGAGCGACTTCCAGATGTTCAAGCGCAAGGTGGAGCTGGGGGCCGACTACGGTGTGACGCAACTTTTCTACGACAACGCGGCCTACTACCGATTTGTCGACCGCTGCCGCAAGGCGGGCATCACGGTGCCCATCATCCCGGGCATCAAGCCCCTCAGCAAACTCTCGCAACTCACCCTCGTGCCCAAGACTTTCCGCTGCGACCTGCCGGAACCTTTGGCCCACGAACTCTTCCGTTGCACCACCGACGAGGCGGTGAAGCAGGTGGGCATCGAGTGGGCCGTCGAACAATGTCGCGACCTCATCGCCCACGGCGTCCCTTCCATCCACTTCTACACCGTGAGTGCCGTGGACAGCATCGCTCAGATTGCCCCACAGGTGTATTGAGAGCGGTGCGTGCTCTCGACCTTCCCTCGGCGGCGCCTCAAAAAAAGTGGCTGTATCCTCCGCATCGCCTCACGGCTACCTCCCAATCTTTCCCCCCTGATATGCTCCCCATTGCCCAAACTTCCGTTGTCGCTCATCTGCGCAAACTCTATGCGGACAACCGCATCCCCCACGCCCTACTGCTGGCAGGCCCTGAGGGATGCGGAAAGATGGCGATTGCCCTCGATTTTGCCCGACTCCTGCTCTGCGAAACCCCACAACACGACGGGACCGACGGACAGACGCAACCCTGCGGCCACTGCCACGGTTGCGCCATGAGCCGCACCTTGGCGCATCCCGACCTCCATTTTGTGTTTCCCACCATCAAAAGCACGAGCAGCACACGCTCCGTGAGCGACATGTGGCTCAAAGAGTGGCGCGAGATGCTCCTCGAAACGCCCTATTTCGACCTTGCCATGTGGGAAGAGCGCATGGGCATTGCCAATCAGCAACCGCAGATTTTCGCCGACGAAAGCGAAGCCATCCTCCGCAAGGTTAGTTTGGTTTCGGCACAAGGAGGCTATAAAATCGTCATCATTTGGCTGCCCGAACTGATGAACGAGGCGTGCGCCAACAAAATGCTCAAACTCCTCGAAGAGCCACCGCAGCAAACCCTCTTCCTCCTCTGCTCCAACCAGCCCGAACGCATCATCACCACCATCCGTTCGCGCACACAGCGCATCGACGTGAAGGTCATTCCCGAAGCCGACATCGCCGCCGCCCTTGAGCAGGAGCGCGGACTCTCTGCACCCGACGCGGCTCGCATCGCCCACATCGCTGCCGGCAGCTACACCCGTGCGTTGCGCCAAATCTCGGTGAGCAACGAGGAGCGCGAATTTCTCGACATGTTCATCCTGCTCATGCGCAAATGTTACCTGCGCGACATCAAGGAAATGCACGCTTGGAGCGAACAGCTCAGCAGTTGGGGTCGCGAACGCCAAAAGGCGTTTCTCGAGTACGCACAGCGGTTGGTGCGCGAAAACTTCGTCTACAATTTCCGCCTGCCGCAGCTCAACTACCTCACGCAGGAAGAAGAGGCATTCTCCACCAATTTTGCGCGCTTCATCAACGAGCGCAACGTCATCGGCATCAGTGAAGAACTGGCTTTGGCGCAGCGCGACATTATGCAGAATGTCAATCCGCGGATGGTGTTCTTCGATTTCGCCCTCAAAATGATTGTGCTCCTCATTCAGTGACATTTCCTCAAAAAAACTTACCTACTTATGCTCGACATCTTCCTTGCCCTCGTCATCGTCTGGGCGCTCATTTCGGGTTGGCGCAACGGCCTCATTCGCGAACTCCTCTCCACCGCCGGCTATCTCGTGGGACTGCTCGTGGCGTCCCTCGCCTACAAGTGGCTCGGCAGCTACCTGGCTGTCGAAGGCAGCCAGGCCAACATGACGACCTCCATCGTGGCCTTCCTCCTCCTTTGGGTGGCCACGCCCATTGTCCTCGGTCTGGTGGCCAACCTCCTCACGGGTGCCGTCAAAGCCCTCCAACTCGGGTGGATCAACAGTGCACTGGGCAGCGTGGTGAGCTTGATTAAATTCAGCATCCTCATCGGCTGCATCCTCAGTGTCCTCTCCGCGCTGGGTCTGCTCCATGCCGACCGCACCCGCGGGAGTGTGCTCTACGCCCCGCTGTCGAGCGGATTTTCGGCCGTGACGCACACCCTCCTCGGCAGCGAAGACACGCCCGCGGCCGACTCCTCCGACAGCATCCACGATGCCTCCACTGCGGCCGACACTACGTGGGTCGACGTCCGCAAACACTAAAATCCGCTATCGTTCCCTCCCTTAGTTTCCCTCCCGATGAGCGCACGTCTTCTCTGGGTCGACGACGAAATCGACCTCCTCAAAGCCCATTGCATCTTCCTCGAAAAGCGCGGCTACGAAGTCACCACCACTTCCAACGGCCGCGATGCCATCGACCTCTGCAAGGAAGGTGATTACGACCTCGTCTTGCTCGACGAAAACATGCCCGGACTCTCCGGACTGGAAACCCTCAGTCAAATCAAGGCCGTTTGTCCCACGCTTCCCGTGGTGATGGTCACGAAAAACGAGGCCGAAGACCTGATGGACCAAGCCATCGGGGCGCAAATTGCCGACTACCTCCTCAAGCCTGTCAATCCGATGCAGATTCTCCTCACGCTGAAGAAGAATATCCACCAGCGTGAGATTGTGCAGGAGCAAACCCAGACCGGTTATCGGCAGGACTTTGCGCAAATCTCCCTGCAAATGGACGATGCGCGCGATACCGAAGCGTGGAAAGACCTCTACCGCCGCTTGGTCGCTTGGGAGTTGCAGTTGGAAGAGAATGCCGACCCTGCGATGGGCGAAATGCTCCGCTTGCAAAAGGAAGAGGCGAACGCCGCCTTTGCTAAGTTTGTCAAGAAACACTATGAGTCGTGGCTCACCTCCTCTGCCGACCGCCCCACCCTATCGCCCGACGTGATGCGCCACGCCGTCTTCCCCCGACTCGCCGAAGGCCGCCGCGTGGTGTTCCTCGTGCTGGACAATTTCCGCTACGACCAATGGCGGATGCTCGCTGCCGAACTGGCCGACGAGTTCGACCTTGACGAAGACCTCTACTACTCCATCCTTCCCACCTCCACCCAATACGCGCGCAACGCCATCTTCTCTGGATTGATGCCGCTGCAAATCAAGGAAAAACACCCCGAACTTTGGGTGGAAGAAGATGAAGACGAGGGCAAAAACCTCAACGAGGAAGCCCTCATTGCCCACCAAATGGAGCGCCTGCACCGCAAGGAATCATTCTCCTACCACAAGCTCAACGATTCTGCTGCTGTCGACCATTTGCTGGCCGGCTTCAACACGCTGAAACAGCATTCGCTCAACGTGCTGGTCATCAACTTTATCGACATCCTCTCCCATGCCCGCACCGAAAGCCGCATGGTGCGCGAACTGGCCTCTAACGAAGCGGCCTACCGCTCCATCACGCTCTCTTGGTTTCGGCACACCGGCATGCGCGAACTGTTCCGCCGTCTTTCGGCCTTGGATGCCGACATCGTCCTCACCACCGACCACGGCTCTATCCGTGTCGATTCGCCCACGAAGGTCATCGGCGACCGCAATGTCAACACCAACCTGCGCTACAAGCTCGGCCGTAACCTCAACTACCCCGCCAAGGAGGTGTTTGAAATCAAAGAGCCGAAACGCTTCTTCCTGCCGACGCCGAACCTCTCCACAGCCTACATTTTTGCCTTAGGGTCGCGCTTTTTCGCCTATCCCAACAATTACAACTACTACGTGCAGTACTATCGCAACACCTTCCAGCACGGCGGCATCTCGATGGAGGAGATGATCATTCCCCTCATCACCTTACGCCCCAAAGCCCGATAGTCCACACACGCTCCCCCCAACGCACAACGCCACCCGATTGAGGTGGCATTGTGCGTTGGGGGGTATGGCCTGCGGCCTATGTATCGTTCTCTGCAAAGGAGGGAGAAAAGGCGGGGTTCGCATTAGGGCAAAAAAAATGGGATACCACTGTATCCCAACCTTGTTAACCTTAAATCTAATACTATGAAAAACACAGTGCAAAGGTAGCGCTTTTCTATCAATCTGCAAGTATTCCACCTAAAAAAGTGGCAGAAAGATTTCACTTTTAACATTTTTCTTTCAAAAAGACAATGCACAGATAGCAAAAGCCGACCATAAGAATCTTTCTCTTAGTCCTCAAAGGACAAAAGCGTTACACACTTTTCTGCGACACATTGAGGCGGAGCATCTCGTGTGGCAGACTGTTGCGAATGATGTCGATGATGCGCTCCAAAAGGGTGCGGCGCACGAAGTCGGGCGCGGTGAGCATCACCACCTCACGCGTGGGGACGGGAACGGCAAAGGGACGCACCAGACTACGGCGGGATTCGGGGAGCTGCATGACACAAAGTTCGGGAATGAACGTGGCACCCACCCCGCTCTCCACCATGCGCATAAAGGTCTCAATGCTGCCCAACTTGTAGCAGCGCTGACTTTCCTCCGCGCCTTTGAGTTGGCAGAACTTCACCAGTTGGTCGCGGAAGCAATGCCCCTCGTCGAGCAGCCAAAGGGGCGTTGTGCGCAGATCGGCCGTACGCACGGAGGAATGGCCGTGGAGCGGACTTTCGGGCGAAGCATAGACAAAATACTGTTCGTAGAAGAGCGTATGCGCCTCCATCTCCTCCAACCCGTCTATCTGCGCCAAAATGCCCGCATCGAGATCGCCGCGAAGCAGCGCGGCTTTGATGTCGGCCGTCTTCATCTCGGCAATATGGAGTTCGAGTTGTGGAAGTTGCGCCCCCAGTTGGGCGTAGCAGCGGGGAATGAGGTAAGGCGCGATGGTGGGCAACACGCCGATGCGCAACACGCCGCCGAGGCTGTGGGCAGCCTCATCGATACGTTCCCGCAAGGTGCGCGCCTGCGCCAACATTTGCCGCGCCTGCTCCACCACCAGTCCGCCCACCGGCGTGAGTGCCAGCGGTTTCTGACGGCGGTCGAAAATCTTCACGCCCAACTCTTCTTCCAGTTTTTGCACCATTGCGCTGAGCGTGGGTTGGGTCACACGGCAAGCCTCTGCGGCTTTGAGAAAGTGGCGATGTTCGGCCACCGCCACCACATATTCAAGTTGTTGAAGGGTCATGATTAGAAAAGGTAAGCATAAGAAAAGCCTCCGCGCCCACGTCGGTGGGCAGTCACGCCAAAGGGAGCAATTTTGCACCGGTCGGCGGTCGAAAAAAGCGGAGGGAAAGCCGGTCGAAAAAAGCTCAGAGATAGTTTTTTCTACCTCAGAGATAAAAAAATCTACCTCTGAGATCATTTTTTCTACCTCCTAAGGCGGTGAAAAATCGCTGTCTGCGTCGTTTTTTCGGTAGGCGTCGCTTGATGTAAAATAAAGAGGAGGTGGTGTCCTATCGGCTATCTCATCTTACGCCGCCGATGCCGGATGAAAAGACATACTTCGCCATTTATTCCAAAAAGCCCGCCCCAAAGGCAGGGATGGGCTTTTTGGCAGAGGAGATGGCTATCCTCGAAGCGCTTAGCGCACGAGGACGCGGTGGGTGGTGGCGGTGGCAGCGGTGCGGATGTTGAGCAAGTAGGTGCCGGGCGCATAGTGGCCGAGTGGAATCACCTCTTCCTGTCCCTGCTGAACACCGCTGAGATGGCGAGTTTCGACCAGGCGGCCGTCGAGGGCATGGACACTGATGTGGGCCGTGCGCTCGGCATTGTTGAAGAGGAGTCGCCACTCGCCGGGACGCATACTGAAGGTGACGGGCGTGGTGCTGTTGGACACGCGCTCCACTGCGGTGGCGGTGGTGAGGGCGAGCTTCAAGCCGGCGTAGGCATCGATGCGCCCGTAGCCCATCTCTTTTGTCCAGATTTCGTTGGGGTCGTCGGCCTTGAGCTTGGTGATGTTGAAAAACTCATCGCGGCGGGAGGACTTTTTGATGATGTCCACCACCTGTGCGTAGTCGAGATGAGGGTTGGCTTCGAGCCAAAGGCAGAGCACGCCCGCCACGAAGGGCGAAGCCATGGACGTGCCGCTGTCCACGCCGTAATAATATCGCGTTGTGCCCACATTTACCACATCGGTGATGCGATTGGAAGAGGTTTTATTGATTGAAGAATCGAAGGCATTGAAGGCGCTGCTCACCAACACACCGGGTGCTGTCACGACCGGCTTCGCATAGAGCGGGTTGGGGTTTAGCGAAGGGCCGTTGTTGGAGAAGGGGGCTTTGTAGCCCACTTCAGCCGATTTCCAGCCGTATGTCGTTTTTGCATTGTAGGAGTAGTAAGTGTTGGCGGCCGTGTAAGCCCCCACGGAGATGGCGGTAGGAATACTGGCTGCCCCTTCCGCCACGAGATAGTCATTGTCGCCTTTGAGCACAAGGGGGGTGTCTTTGCCCAAACGCACGTAGGAGACCACGCCATAGCCCACATTCGTCCAAAGGTGAACGGTTTGCGGTTGGGTTTCTCCAGAAATCAGTTCGAGTTTCAATCCAAACTTGGCAGCAGGCTTCCCCAAATCCGTACGGATGTTGTCGAGGCGCACAAAGTATTGGTGATGCTCTTTGCCGGAAATGTCGCTCAACTCGTATATTGGACTTTCAGAACCCACCTTGGCCAAATAGGCTTCGTCTTTTTCCTCTACCTTTCCGTTCGTGTAGACCAAAGGCGTGATTTTGAGGTGAGGCTTGCCATCGGTGTTTTGATTCCAAAGATCGATGGTAATCCAATCCTTTTTATCTTTGTCGTCAAAATCAAAAAAGACATAGCGGGTCGAATCGGTACTCACCACACCGGAGGCGTGGAGGTTCAGCATATTTTCGTTGCCCATGGCAGCCGCAATGAATCCTCCCTTGCCGGTGAGTTGGGAAACTGCTTGGTCATAGTCGGTCATACCGTCGTGCGGGCCGATGTCGGAACCGAAACTCATGTTCACCACCCAAGGTTTGCTTTCCTTTTCGGCGAAATCCTTGACGTACTTCACGGCTTTGGCCACGTCGGAATTATTGAACGTGGAAGGTATCATGATGATTTCGGCTTCGGGAGCCACCCCATGGAGATCGTTGGGCGTGTTCAAAACAGACCCTGCAGCGATGTTGGTCACGTGGGTGGCGTGCGTCATCTTGGTGTAGGTGTCGTGTGCAGCGGGCAGCACGCCGTTGGTGATTTCCGTGGGTTTTGTGCCCGATTTCGCCATGTCCCAAATGGCACGCAGGCGGGTTTTGCCGTCCTTGTCCTGAAAGGCAATGTGGTTGTACTGAAATCCCTGATCGATGACACCGAGCACAACCCCCTTTCCGGTAAAGGGTGTTTTCAGTCCTGTGCCGGCTTGGATGCGATCGACCCCCGTGTCCTCGCGTGCTGTTTTCATCAAGGGACGGAAGCTGCGTGCCAATGACACACGCTTCACCTCAGGCATATCGGAGAGGGTGGGCAGATAGGACAAGGGGAAGTGGGCAGCCACGTAAGTAGCGGTGACGGCTGTGGCCTCGTGGCCGTCGGCCTGAATGCGCGCCACGACAGCATCGGCATCGGTCACGACGAGCGTGGTGGGGAGAGGCTCATGGGCGGCATAGGCCTCGGGACCGTAGTGGAGGGTGTCGGCGATGGTGCCTCGGGTGGCGCGCTGCCGGCTGTATTTGGTCAGCAAGGCGCTGAGTCCGCCGTCAAGTTTGGTGTCGGTCGTGGGCGTTTGGGCCGCGAGCAGTATCGGGGCAAAGGCCAAGGCGAGGAGGAGGGAATTTCGAGACATGGGCATAGTTTAGTAGAGTGAAGAGTAGATGCACCCCCGCCGTAGGCACGTCAAGGCTTTCGGCGAGGGTGGATGCTGCGAGGGGATTACTTTTTCCCCTGCTGGGTGATGGTGATGACGTTGCTCACGCCGGCAGAGGTGAGGGTGAGGGTGGCCGTTCGGGGCGTGGTGGCGAGGTTGGCCTCGATGTTGAGTTTCGCCACGTTTTTGCCCGCTTTGAGGCCGCCATCGATGGTGCCGATGGTGAGCCAAGCCGCATCGGAAGTGAGGGTGTGGGCGGCGGTGTTTTCATCGTAGAGCACGAAGTCGATGTGGTTGTCGGTCGAGGCCGTGGCCGCCACCGTTTCGATGAAGACGGGCTGCGTGGAGGGTTTTCCATCAGTGCCCAGTGGGAAAGTGGCCACGGGGCGCAGGATGTTGAGATAGGCCAGTTGGCGCACCGGCATGCCCAGCGTGCCAAACTCGGCAAAGGTGGTGACGAGGCGCAATCCGCCGGTGCGGGTGGTCGCGGTGGTGTTGGGGGTGGTGCGGATGGAGATGCGGTGGTTGCCCACGTAGTTGGCCGGGATGTCGGCCTTGTCGGGCGTCACGCTGAACCATTCGGTCTTGGGTTGCTCGTAGACACCGGTGAGACGCCAGGAGTCGTAGGAAAAGACGCGGAGGGTGTCGAGCGTTTGGTCGGCATAGAGGATACGACCGCGGGGCGACTGTGGAAAGAAGAGCGTCTGATGGCGTTCGTTTTTGCTGTCAAGGTCGCACGAGGTGGTCAGGCCGGCGCAAAGCAGCAGTACGCTGACGAGGGTGAAAAGGGTTTTCATAGGAATTGTGGTATTTTGAAAGTTAAAAAAATGGGGCTTCGGTGTGTGTTGTGGAGGCGGTGAAGCAGCAGATGAGGTCAATGGGCTTGCCGGTCTACAAATCTACCGGTCTACCAATTAACCAATCTACCGATTAACCAATCTACCGGTCTACCGATTAACCAATCTACCAGTCTACCGATTAACCAATCTACCAGTCTACCGATTAACCAATCTACCGGTCCACTCGTCTACCGACTTAGTACCAGTCGATGTTGGAGGAGTAGGCACTGCGCTTTTCGTAGCGGAGGGCATCGGCCAACTGTGAGGAGCGGGCGCGGAAGGAGAAGTTGAAGGAAGAGTAAGGGCGCAGCACGATGTTGCACGACATCTCGAAGCAGTGGAGGTCGCGGGAGAGCCCTGCCGTGGTCATCGAGAGTTTGTGGAAATTGAAGTCGTAGCCCGAAGAGAAAGTGATGTTCCAGCCCTTGGCCAGCGTGATGTTGCCACTCATGTTGAGGGAGTGGGTGAAGGCAAAGGGATAGCGCATGTTGCTGCGGCGGATGGGTTTGCTCCGGTCTTCGCGCATCGTCACGCCGTAGGAGAACGTGAGGTTCCAGGGCATGGAGAACGCCAGATAGCCGTCGGGGTCGACATCGGCCTTCACCTTCTTGTCGGTCTTCTTGGCATTGTGGCGCAGGATGGGGTCGACGTTGGCCTCGTCCATGTCCTTGTCGTCGATGCGGTCTTCGTCGGGAGGGGGCGGGGCATCTTTTTTGTCATCTCCGCCACCAAAGATTTTGTCCCAACCGCGGCCGGCAAGGAGGCCGAAGAAAGTCATGAGTTTCTTGTTGTTGAGGGTATAGGAGAGGTTTTGGCTCATGCCCTGGAAGCGGCCGAAGCGGCCGTAGCTCCACTCGGTGCGGTCGCCCACGTAGACGTTGCCCGTGTTGGGGTCGATCTCGTAGGCATAGGTGGCAAAGGTGGCCGCCATGGAGAAGGTGTAGCTTTTGGTGAATTTGAGGCGCACGCGCATGGAGAGGTCGCTCCACGGACGGGTCTTGGCAGCGAGGTTGTAGGAGATGGATCCGGAGAGTTCGTCGATGAGGGAAATCTTCCGGTAGCCGCTGGTGTCGCGTTCCGACTTGACCTTCATCTCCAGATTGTTGGAGAGGGAGAGGGCCACGCTCCCCTGTCGCGGACTGTTGGGATAGCCGAAAGCGCCGTTGGCATAGGGCGAGTAGGGCACGAGCGATACGTTGCCCGAAGCATCGGTCTTGACGTAGTGGGTGGTGTAGCCGTAGCTTTCCTGCGTGAAGTCGGGCGCATAGGAGAAGCTCACCGTGGGCTTGATGACGTGGCGGATGGCCTGGACATGGTCGCCGAAGAGTTTGCGCCACGGCTTGTAGAATCCGTAGAGGGTGGTGTTCGCACCGACCGAAGCGTTCCAGTCGTAGAGGTTGTAGAAGCCCGTCTCGTCGCGTACCTCTTCGGACTGCGTGGCGGTGTTCCAACTCTTCTGTTGGCGCTTCATGTAGGTGCGTCCGCTCAGGCTGAGGGTGGGCGAGATGTTGATGTATTTGAACAGTTGGAAGTTGGCATCGATGGGGATGCGGTGGTTCATGCCGTTGCGCCAGTCACGCACGAGGCTGGACTTGAAGAGGCGGCTTTCGGTGGTGGAGATGGAGTTGGTGATTTGTCCGGAGTAGGACATGGAGATTTTCTCATACCACCGCTCTTTGCCCACGGCTTTGCGGCGACGCAGGGGATAGAAGCGGGCCACGGAGATGGAGAGGTCGGGCAGGGTCACGTCGAGCGTGTTGTTGCGCATGTTTTGCGTGATGTTGGTGGAGCCCGAGAGGCTGAGTCCGAGGGAGGGGACGGCGTGGGTGAAGCTCACCGACGAGGCGCGGGTGGACTGGGTGTAACTCAGCGGGTTGTACATCGAGTTGAGGTTGCTCCGCTCGTAGTTTTGCGTGGCAAAATTGACGCGCGCCGAGAAGGTGGTGTTGGGGTTGGCCTTGGCGTCGGACGAGTGGTTCCACTGCACTTTGAGGCTCGTCTCCTTGGAGTAGTCGGGCATGTTCTTGTCGCCCGTCACGGTGGTGAGGTACGACACGTAGACATTGCCGCGATAGCGATAGCGGTGGGTGTAGTTGCTCTCGGCCGACACACCCCAGGATCCTTTGGTGTAGAGTTCGCCGAGGAGTTTGAGGTCCATGCGGTCGGAGAGGGCGAAGTAGTAGCCGCCGTCGCGCAGGTAGAAACCGCGGGAAGTCTCTTCGCCGTAGGTGGGCATGATGAGTCCCGAGGAGTAGGAGCGGTTGAAGGGGAAAAATCCGTAGGGAACGGCCAGCGGGAGGGGCACGTCGGCCACAACGAGATAGGCCGGACCGAAAAAAGTTTCTTTCCCCGGACTCACTTTCGCGCGGGTGAGTCGGAGGCAGAAGTGGGGGTGATCGGCGTCGCAGGTGGTGTACTCCGCGTTTTGGAGGTAGAAGTAGCCGTCGTTGGAGCGCTTCGAGTCGGCCGAGCGCATGAAGCCTTCGCCCTGGGTGGTCTTGACGTTTTGGATGAAGCCCTTTTTCGTCTTGAAGTTGAACGACATGCGTTCGCTCTCGTACTCCTCGCTCCCTTGCTTGTAAATGGGCTTCCCTTTGAGTTCGTGGGTGAGCGAATCCTCCACCCCGCTGGCGTGCACGAGGTTGGAGTCGAGGTTCATCCGGATGTAGTCGGCCGTGAGGGCCATGTTCTGATAGTTCACCTTCGCGTCGCCGTAGAGATGGGCAAATCCCGTGGCGGCATCGTAGACGAGGGAGTCGGTGGCGGTGTAGTCCACTGGCGCTTCAAGTCCGGTCTTTCGACGGGTGGTGTCGGCCGCCACGGTGTCGGTGTAGTGAAACACGGCAATCGTGGTGTCGCGCTTCAGGCGGCCGCGCAGACTGTCGAGCAGGGCGGCCGTGGCACTGTCGCTCCGAGCGCGCAGCACGCTGTCGGGCAGGGCGGCCGCGGCCGGGGCTTCGGGATGCAGACTGTCTGTCGGCATCGCTGTCGGGGCTGTCGGGTTCGAAGCTACCGAGGGGTTCAACCCCAGGGGTGTCGCGGGGGTGAGGATGTCCGGCGCTTCGTGTCCGTCACGCCCGAGGCCACAGCCCGTGAGCAGAAGCAGGATGCCCCACAAGAGGAGGCGGAAACAGAAGCGGGGAAAACTGTGGTGTGGCAAAGGGAGAGAAGGATGAAAGTGGAAGACTCAAAGGAAAGAGGGTCGGCACGGCACGACTCATCTTGGGGCATTTCTACGTATGGTGTTGCGATGGTGTTGCGAAGCCCATCGAAAGGCTACTCGAAGCGTTCGGCCCACTGCCAAAAGGTACGCACGCCGGCTTCGCCAAAGGGCGCCAGACTGCGGGCGGTGGCTTCGAGGCTGCGCTCACGCTCGGGATGGCTCTTGGAGTAGAACTTGTCGGCGTAGCACACGATGGTCTCTTCCAGCGTTTCGGGCAGGAAGTCCTGCAGCGGGAGGGGCAGGCCGCGGTCGATGATGTTCTGCCGCGTGAGGCCCGTCCCCGTGTGGCGCTCGCAGATGCGGGCGATGTCCTCCCGCCCTTCCTCGCGCATGAGTTCGGCTCCGAGACGGCCGTGCAGCAGATAGGGGTGCGTGCCGTGGCAGTGGATGCCGGGGGCATGGGTGAGGAAGATGCCGATGTCGTGGAGCATGGCTCCCTCGACGAGCAGAGTGCGGTCGGCACCGAGTTCGGGATGGCGGTCGGCGATGAGCAGTGCGCGCTCCATCACCTGCCGGCTGTGGTGCAGGAGCAGTTGCCGCAACGGGCCGTCCTCGGGGTAATACTTATCAATAATCTGCGGATAAATCATAAGACTGAGCTGTGGGTGCAGCGGCGCTCTGCCGCCGACGCCGAGATAATCTACCGTGCAAAATTACACATTTCTCTGTAAAGTCCCCTCTTTTGATTCTAAAATAATGTGAGTGAGCGGAAAAGGGGCAACACCGAGGGTGGTGGAAATGGGGAATGGAAAATCCGGTCCGCCCCCTGAGCAACACACGAAAGCAGCCCACCTCGCAGGAGATGGGCTGCACAAGTCAAGAAGGCAGCTTGAAAATACATTCGCGCACATCGCCAACTCCTTGACACCGCAACAGTAGACAAGAATCCGACATCCGGCCAAAAATCATCAGCAAAATCTACCTCAGAGGTAGAAAATTTTTTCTCAGACGTAGAAAAAACTACCTTAGACGTAGAAAAAACTATCTCTGAGGTAGTTTTTTTGTTCAATTTGGTGAGATGGACCGACCTCGCAGATGATTGTCTCAGAAAGCAGCCCACCGCCATCATCTATATTACGGACAGGCAGGCATGGCAGGTCGCTGAAGGCAAGCCCGCCACCGTCATCTATGGAGCGGACAAGCAGGAGTAGCAGGTGCTGAAGGCAGCCCACCACCATCATCTATGGAGCGGACAAGCAGGAGTAGCAGGTCGCTGAAGGCGACACCTTTGCATAACCCCACGTCCTCGTGGGGTGGATGCGGCCGGAGAGGATGCTGACTGAAGGTCAGCCCGATGGGGAGGTCTGCACATATTTCACAGAGAATGACAACTATCTATGAGGCTATCGGGCTGGCTTTCAGCCAGCTTTCCTCCATGCTCTGCCCACCTCGGGAGAACCCGAGGTTATGCAAAGGTGTCGCTTTCAGCGACATCGCAAGCCAAAACCAAATGAAGTCGAGCGCTGTGCTCAGGCGTGGCAGGTCGCTGAAGGCAGCCCGCCACCGTCATCTATGGAGCGGACAAGCAGGAGTAGCAGGTCGCTGAAAGCGACATCGAAAGCCAAAGCCCAGACAGATCTCAATCGAACAAATACAAGGTCGAATGAAGTCGATCCCGACAATCAGGAGAAGGAAAAGGTCTGAACCGATTTATCCGGTTTCTCGTTCGAGAGAGCAACTACGATTGGTTTCAATATTTGACCACAAAAACGGGGGTTGAAAAAGCATCGGCACGACGCCCACAGCACGAATTCGACCCACCGCGAGAAAAAACACCGACATTTTTGCCGGCGCTTTGACAAAAAAAGGTAACTTTGCAGGAATGATAAGTAGGTGTTCAGAATTAATTGACACTATACTTTGTCTCCATTTCTCGTCAGATGGTCTTTGTGAAGAAGGAGTGTAGCCGGCTGCACGAAGGATGAACAAAGACGAGAGGGCGGAAAAGGGAGACAAAGATAGGGCCAAAGTAGAGATTCACCAACGACTATATTTTGAAGGCCCACTTACTCCACCATATCTCCATCAACGACCCCACAAAACATCAGATTATGAACCACAAAGCCCTCCTGTTCCTCCTCCTGCTCCTCGCGCCCGTCCTCCCCGCCGCCGCACAAAATGCAGCGCGCTACGGCTGCCTGAGCCGCCAAGCCCTCCTCCGACAGATGCCCGAAACCCACCGCGCACAGCAGGAACTCGACTCTCTGCGCGCACAGTTCGACCGCGAAACGCAATACAACGAGGCCGGATTTCAACGCCAATTTTCCGAATTTCTGCAAGTCCAGAAGAGCCTCTCCGAGCCTCTCCTACGCAAGCGGCAGGCCGACCTCCAAGTGGCCATGGAGCGCGCGCTGGCCTTCCGCCGGGAGGGTCAGGCGCTGCTCGACGACGCCCGCAAGCGCCTGTTCCGCCCCATCGAAGAGCGGCTCGATGCGGCCATCCGCGTGGTGGGAGCTGAGCGCGGCTACGACCTCGTGATCGACACCGACAGCAGTGCCGCCCCCTACGTCAGCCCCACTCTCTCGGAAGATGCCACGCCTTTCGTGCGCGAAAAACTGGTTCAACACTAATTCTCATCCTCCATGATCGGCGTGTTCGACTCAGGCTATGGCGGCCTGACCATTCTGCGGCAAATTCGCAAACTCCTCCCTCAGTACGACTACCTCTACCTTGGCGACAACGCACGAGCCCCCTATGGTTCGCGCTCTTTCGATGTGGTCTATCGCTACACCCTCGAAGCCGTCACCGCCCTCTTCGACCGCGGTTGCGAACTCGTCATCTTGGCCTGCAACACCGCCTCGGCCAAAGCCCTCCGTTCCATTCAGCAGAACGACCTCGCCCGCCTCGGCAGCGAGCGCCGCGTGTTGGGCGTCATCCGCCCCACGGTGGAGGTGGTGGGCAGCCTCACCCACTCCCGTCATGTCGGCATCTTGGCCACGCAGGGCACCATCCGCTCCCGAAGTTACGAACTCGAACTCCACAAGAGCAACCCCGACATCTCGGTCACGGGGGTGGCCTGCCCGATGTGGGTGCCGCTGGTGGAAAACTGCGAGTACGACTCGCCCGGTGCAGACTATTTTGTTCAAAAGCGGCTCGACGAGGTGTTCCGCCTCGATCCCGACATCGACACCCTCGTCTTGGCCTGCACCCACTACCCCCTGCTCATGAACAAAATCGTGAAGTATGCCCCCCCCTCCGTGCGCATCATCCCTCAGGGCGACTATGTGGCGGCTTCGCTGCAAGACTACCTCCGCCGCCATCCCGAAATGGACGTCCGCCTCTCTCGGCATGGCAACGTGCGCTTCCTCACCACCGAAGATCCGGAAAAGTTTCTCGAAAATGCCGCCATCTTCATGCCCTCCACCGATATTGAGGTGGAGAAAATAACCCTCTAAATCCCACCCACTATGGCAAAAACGAAAGGCACACGCCTCACCAAAAAAGAAATACGCAACCGCCTGCTGCAGATTTTTGAAGACAGCGAAGGCGCGATGCTCAATGTCAAAGACCTCTTCCGCCGCGTGGGGGCGATGAACCACCCCGCCAAGATGCTCACCCTCGAAACGCTGGGCGACTTGGTGCTGGACGACTACCTCACCACCGACCAAAAAGGCAACTACCGCCATGCCGTGCGCGACGTGCAGGTCATTGAGGGCGTGTTCCGCCGCAAAAAGAACGGACACAACGTCTTCGTGCCCGACGATGGCGGCAAAGACATCCTCGTCACCGAACGCAACTCCCACCATGCCCTCGATGGCGACCGCGTGCGGGTGACGATGCTCGCCCGCCGCCGTGGACACACCCGTGAAGCCGAAGTGACCGACATCATTCAGCGCGCCAAAGACACCTTCGTGGGGCGTTTGCAGGTGGAGCGCGGCTACGGATTCTTGCTCACCGAGCGTGCCTTGGCCAGCGACATCTTCATTCCGAAAGACCAACTCAAAGGGGCAAAAGACGGCGACAAAGCGGTGGTGAAAATCACCGAATGGCCGGACAACTCCAAAAGTCCCATCGGCAAGGTGGTCGATGTGCTCGGCGCACAGGGCGACAACGACACCGAGATGCACGCCATTCTCGCCGAATACGGACTGCCCTACCGCTATCCGCAGCACGTGGAGCGGGCGGCCGAAAAACTGGAGCCCGGCATCACCCCCGACGAACTGGCGCGACGCGAAGACTTCCGCGAAGTGCCCACCTTCACCATCGACCCCCACGATGCCAAGGACTTCGACGATGCCCTCTCCCTCCGTTCGCTCGGCAAAGGCCGTTGGGAAGTGGGCGTGCACATTGCGGACGTGAGCCACTATGTCACCGAAGGCGGCACCATCGACCGCGAAGCCGTGGAGCGCGCCACGAGCGTTTATCTCGTCGACCGCACCATACCCATGCTTCCCGAACGCCTGTGCAACTTCATCTGCTCCCTCCGTCAGGACGAGGAAAAACTGGCCTACTCCGCCATCTTCGAGATGAACGACAAGGCCGACATCCTCCACTTCCACGTGGCCAAAACCGTCATTTGCAGCAACCGCCGCTTCACCTATGAAGAGGCGCAAACGCTCATCGAACGCAACGGGCAGGCTTCGCCCGACGACCTCGCCACCCCCGGCCATCATCCCGCCATCGACGGCAGTCCTCAGCAGCCCAAAGGCGAATGGGCGCACGAAATCCTCACCCTCGACCGCCTCGCCAAACTCCTGCGGGCGAAGCGTTTCAAACGCGGCTCCATCGGTTTCGACCGACCCGAAGTGCGCTTTGAAATCGACGAAAAAGGCCGACCCATCTCCACCTACCTCAAAATTGCCAAAGACGCCAACAAGCTCGTCGAAGAGTTCATGCTCCTTGCCAACCGCTCCGTGGCCGAAAAGGTGGCGCTCGTGCCCAAAGGCAAGCAGCCGAAGGTGCTGCCCTACCGCATTCACGACGTGCCCGACCCCGAAAAGATGGAGAAACTCCGCGGTTTCGTGGCCAAATTCGGCTACAAAGTGCGCACCGAAGGCACGAAGACCGATGTGTCGAAATCGCTCAACAAACTCCTCGAGGAAGTGAAGGGCAAGAAGGAAGAAGGCGTGGTCGAACTCGTGGCGCTGCGGGCTATGATGAAGGCGCGCTATTCCGTGCACAACATCGGCCACTACGGCCTCATGTTCCAGCACTACACCCACTTCACCTCCCCCATCCGCCGCTATCCCGACCTGATGGTGCACCGCCTCCTCGCCCGCTATGCCGAGGGCGGACGCTCCGTGAGTGCTACGAAATATGAAGACCTCTGCGAGCATTGCTCCGAACGCGAACAGATTGCCGCCACTGCCGAGCGCGCCTCCATCAAATATAAGCAAACGGAGTTTATGGGCGAGCGTATCGGGCAGGAGTTCGACGGCGTTATTTCCGGCGTCACGGAGTTTGGCATCTACGTCGAGGACATTCTCACCAAGTGCGAAGGCATGGTACCCCTGCGCGACCTTTCGAGCGACTACTACGAGTTTGACGAAGACAACTACCGCCTTGTGGGGCGCCGCACCAAGCGCGTCTACAACCTCGGCGACAAAGTGCGCTTCCGCGTGGAGCGTGCCAATCTCGAACGTCGCCAACTCGACTTCTCCCTCATCGAAGACCCCGACGGCCTTCCCGTAGCGCCACCGCAGCCCGCCAAAGGCAGCCCGGGCAAAGGCCGTGGCAAAACCTCCTCGCCGGCCGACTACGGACGCAAAAAGGCCAATAAGAAAGCGAATAAAAAAGCCGACAAGAAAGCCGCGCGTTCCGCAGGAAAAAAGAAGCGTAAGTAGGTCGCTTCCCGATGAATCTCTTTTGAACTTTCGGTGGGAGGCTTGCCCCTCCCACCTTTTTCTTATCCCTCACCATGATGTCCCTTTCCCCCTCCCTTTTCCGATTTCTCAAAACCCTGTTGCTCCCCCTCGTCTTCAGTTTTGCAGCCTGCCGGAGCAACGGACAATCTTCTCACCCTCATCCCTCTTCCTCCATGTCCAACACCACTGCCACCCTCTACCTCGCCGGCGGTTGCTTCTGGGGCACCGAACACTACCTCAAGCAAATCCGCGGCGTCATCAACACCCAAACGGGATATGCCAACGGCAACATCGACCATCCCACCTACGAGCAGGTGTGCACCCGACAAACGGGCTTTGCCGAAGCCGTACGCATCGACTACGATCCCGAACAGCTCCCCCTCACCCTCCTCGTGCAACTCTATTTCCGCAGCATCGACCCCACCGCCCTCAACCGCCAAGGCAACGACGTCGGCACGCAATATCGCACCGGCATCTACTACACCGACCCCGCCATACGCCCCATTTTGCAGGCCGAACTCGCCAAACTCGAAGCCCAAATCGGGAAAAAGGTTGTGGTCGAACTCCTCCCGCTGAAAAACTTCTTTGATGCCGAAACCTACCATCAGGACTATCTCGACAAGAACCCCACTGGCTATTGCCACATCCCCCGCTCCCTCTTCGAGTTTGCCAAAACCGCCAACGCCGCCCCGCCCTCGAAAACCTTCGAGCGCCCCTCCGATACCGACCTCAAAACGCGTCTTTCCGACCTCCAATATGCCGTTACCCAGCAGGCCGCCACGGAGCGCCCCTACACCAACGAATATGCCGCGGAGTTTCGCGAGGGCATCTATGTAGACATCACCACCGGCCAACCTCTCTTCCTCTCCACCGACAAGTTTGAGTCGGGCTGCGGCTGGCCGGCCTTCTCCAAACCCATCGATCCCCACCTCTTGGCCGAACACCACGACAGCAGCCACGGCATGGAGCGCACCGAGGTGCGCAGTGCCCGCGGCAACGCCCATTTGGGTCACGTCTTCAACGACGGCCCGAAAACCTCCGGCGGACTGCGCTACTGCATCAACAGCGCCTCCCTCCGCTTCGTGCCGAAGGCCGACATGGCGCGCGAAGGCTATGCCGCTTGGCTCCCCTTGCTCGAAACGCCCGCGACGGGGCATTGAATAGCAACAGAGAACGGGGCAGACTTCTTGGATTTTTCTAACCTCTGGTAAAAAAGCGCAAAACATTTGCCGCTGTCCCTCGAAAAAGGTATTTTTGCCCCTATGAAACAGATTTGCCTTCTTTTCCTCCTCTTCGCCGCAAGTCTCGTCCCGATGCGGGCACAGACCGATGCGCCCCAAAGCGATGCACGACCCGAAGCCGCCGACAGCCTGGCAGCCCCGCCCGCGATGCGGCCGCTCACCTCCACCCTCTGGCCCTCGGCCTGGTGGGGCAGCACGCCCCTCCACACGGGGCTCAATGTCGGGGTGGGGCTCGGAGTGGGTGTCGCCTTCGGCAAAAACGCCCCCTCGGGAGCAGGCTTCATGCAAAACCTCTCGCTCCACTACGTCCGCCCCCTCTCCCGGCACTTCGACCTCTCCCTCGGGCTCTACGGGCAAAACCAAAGTTGGGGCAGCTACACCGACCGCACGGTGGGCGTTTCGGCCATGGTGCGCTATCAAGCCACTGAGCGCCTCAACCTCTATGCCTACGGCGCGCGCACCCTCGTGGCTGCCCGCTCTGCCGAACGGATGTTTCCGACCAACAGCCTGCTGCACAACCACTTCGCAGGCCCCTTCTCGCCCTTCTTCCGCACGCCCGACACTCTCCTCGGTGCCGCAGCCCAATTCAAGATCGGCGAAAAGGCCGCCATCACCCTCTCCTTCGACTGGCAGCAGTACGACCGCCCGTGGTAAATGCGCTTCAGTCTCCTCTTTCGGCTCAATTTCAGCCATTTGCGGCGAATTTTCATCCAAAAGTTTGGCGCAACCACAAGAAAGTCGTACCTTTGCAGCCGATTTTAGAGTCCGTCGGGGCTGAACAAGCGAGCGTAAGGCCTACGCTCCGCCTCCCGGAAAAACCCGTTTATACATCAACCTCAAATGTACGCAATCGTAGAGATTAACGGTCAGCAGTTTAAGGTGGAACAAGGACAGAAGCTCTTTGTCAACCACATCCAGAACGCCGAAAACGGCCAAACTGTTGAATTTGACAAGGTGTTGCTCGTCGACAAAGACGGTGCCATCACCGTGGGCGCCCCCACCATCCAGGGCGCAAAAGTAGTTTGTGAAGTCCTCGATCACCTCGTGAAGGGCGACAAAGTCCTCATCTTCCACAAGAAGCGTCGTAAGGGCTACCGCAAGCTCAATGGCTATCGCCACCAGTTCACTCAAGTTTCCGTCAAGGAAGTAATTGCTTAACCCCTAAAAACAGAAGACAATGGCACATAAAAAAGGTGTAGGTAGTTCTAAGAACGGCCGCGAATCGGCTTCACAACGTCTGGGTGTTAAGATCTGGGGTGGCCAAACCTGCGCTGCCGGCAACATCATCGTTCGCCAGCGCGGCACGGTTCACTATCCCGGCAAAAACGTAGGTATGGGCAGCGACCACACGCTCTTCGCCCTCACCGACGGTGTGGTGATGTTCAAGCGCGGTCAGCGCGACCGCAGCGTTGTTTCGGTTGAGCCCCAGGCCTAACCCTCCACACACGCCCCGACCCGTTCGGAACAACAAAGACAACTCGCTTTCCCACGTTGTGGGAGAGCGAGTTTTTTTGTGTGCCTGTGTCCCTGCCCATCCGCATCCCTCCCCCTCACTCCTCCGTCTTGGCGAGGCGCTTTTTGGGCGTGATGCCCAGTTCGCGAAGTTTCTCCACCTGGCTCATCACGTTGCCGCGGCCGTTGTAGAGCTGGCTGCGGGCTTTGGTGAAGGCTTCGCTCAGACCGTGGATTTTCTTTTCCACCTCGTCGAACGTGTCGGCAAAGGTCGCCACCTTGTCGTAGAGCAAGCCTGCCCGCTGCACAATCTGCTCCACGTTGCGCGTTTGGCGGTCGTACTGCCAAAGATTGTAGGCCAGTTTGAGCGCCATGAGCAGGTTGCTGGGCGAGATGATCACCACATGGCGCTGGTAGGCATATTGGCTGAGGGTGGCGTCGGCCTGCATGGCGGCCACATAGCTGCTCTCGTTCGGCACGAACATCAGGACAAACCCGATGGCACCGTCCACCAGTCGGCTGTAATCCTTCGCCGCCAGTTCGTCGACATGCCGCCGCACGCTCGCCACGTGTTCTTTCAGCAGACGCGTCCGTTCGGCTTCTTGGTTTTCGGGCGTGGCCATAGCGGCGGTGTAGGCCGTAATCGACACTTTCGAATCAATCACGATACTGCGTCCTTCGGGAAAGCGCACCACGACATCCGGCCGCAAATCCCGACCCGCTTCGTCCTTCACGTTCTCCTGCACGAAATACTCCTCCCCACGTCGCAAACCGCAGTTTTCGAGCATCGTGGCCAACACCATTTCGCCCCAGTCGCCCTGCACCTTACTGTCGCCTTTGAGGGCTTGGGTGAGTTGGGCGGCGTCGGTGCCGATGCGCTCCGTTTGTTCGCGGAGTTGCGCCACGGCCTGCTGCTGTTGTTGTTGGAAGAGTTGGAGCGTGCTTTCAAAGGTCGAAGCCATCTGCTGCCGACTCGCCGCACTGAGTTTGCCGCTCTCCTCGACCGTCCGGCGGAAGTCGGCAAACTGCTCCTTGATGGGGCGGAGGAGGGTGTCCATCTGGGTGCGGTTGGCCGTTTGCAGATCGGCCTGCTGGGCTTGGAGTTGCTGAAGCGCGGCTTTTTGCAAGGCCTCGCTCTGGGTGCGCCATTGTTCCTGCCAGCGTGCCTCGTCGGCTGCCCGCATTTCGCGCGCTCGCTCCTCCGATTGCGCCAAGAGTTGGCGGGTGCGTTCCTGCTCCTGTGCCAACTGCCGCTCGGCATTGTGTGCGGCGGCCGCGGCGGCGGTGCGCTGCTGTTCCACCTGTGCCGCGAGGTGGTCGCGTTCGGCGGTGAGGGTGGCGCGCTCCGCAGCGTGCCGTGCCTCCGTTTGCGCGTGCAGGCTCTGTTGCCGGCTTCGGCCGAGCCACCAACCGAGGGTTGCGCCCACGGCGAGGGCTGCAAAAAGATAAAGGACGATTTCCATAAAAAAGTGGGGTTGAAATCTAAGAAGATGAGGACGAAAACCGCGCCGTGTCGGTCGAGGACTTTTCCCTGCAGCACGGGCTTCGGCACTTGTTTGCACAAAGTTACGCATTTTTGCTTGAAAAAAGGTAGTTCTGCTGCATAAAAAATACTGACCTCTTTGCAAACTCCCCCAAAAAATGCCACCGCCCATCGAGCGAAAAACACAAAAAGGGGCGGACGAGCGCGGAGTATTTACCTAAGGGATAGGATTTTCTACCTCTTAGGTAGATTTATTTAGCTCTGAGGTAGATGAAAAAGGGGGCGGTGTACTGATTTTCTGTGGATTGAATGGAAAACTTGCGAGGCTTACTCCGTAATGGTGGTAAAAAGTTGAAAGATGCAGAAATAAAACTTGCGATTTGATTTGCAAAAACGAAGTCTATTGCGTAACTTTGAGCAAGAAATCACAACAAAAGCACCATCACACCCCGCCGACTGCCGTGAGGCAGAACGCCCCCGATGCCGACCCGTCCGCCGTGAGGCGCTGCCGTCATCGGACGATGTTTTTTCTCATTCAATTATCCTTTCTATTTTTTGTTTTTAACCCACCTTATTCTATGCCCTCCCCTTACCTTTCCCACAAGGCAGCGCGCCGCCCGCGCCGTCTCGACACACGCAAAGGCTTTGTGTTCTACTTCTCCTGGCTCGACAATCTGAGTTATCTGTCCTCCGAAGAGCGCAACGCGGTGGTGCTCGCCATCGTCGACTATGCCCGCACGCTGCAAGCCCCCACCCATCTCTCGGGGCAGGCGATGGTGGCCTTTGCCTTCTGTCGCGACATCATCCTCCACGAGGCCGAACGCTTCGCCGGACTGGACGACGAGGCCCCAACGGTCGCCCCGACGGCGACGACCGGTGCAAAATCTGCGAGAAACGCCCCCTCTACGCCTGAAAATCAGTCGCCGGCGAAAAATTCGCAACAAATCAACACACACGGTATCATTTCGCCTGAAAATCAGTCGTCCGCTGCTGTCCCTCGCACGCGCGACAGTAACAATAACAGTGACAGCAACAAAGACATCGACAAAAACACTTCCTCTTCTTCTTCCGGCCGAACGAAAGAAAAAGGGGAAGGGGGATTGAGGATTTCCGAAAGTCGGGATGCGGATGCTGTTATTGCTCCTGCCCCCGAAGCGGTTTCCTCTGCCTCTGCTGTTTCTTCTTCCGTTGTTTCTGCCCCTGCGGCATCTTCTGCCACGCCATCCGCTGCCCACCCCACGCCGGCCGAAGTCGAAGCCCTCTGGCAGGCACGCGGCTATCGGTCGAGCGCGCAGGAGTTCTACGACTACAACGAGCAACGGGACTGGTTCACCAAGGACGGGACGCGCATCTGCCGTTGGAAGACGGCGGCGCAAAACTGGGAGCGGCGCTACTGTGAGGTCATCGCTCCTATCCGCGAGCGGGCGGCGGCACAGCAGGCGCTGGAACACCAGCGGCGCATCAACTGCGAGGCGGCGGTGGCCTATCGACGCGAGCAGCAGGAGGAGCGGGAGCGGGAGGCGCGCCGTTCGCGCCTCCTGGCGGTGAGCCACGAGGAGGCGCAGGTGCGTTTTGCCGAAGCCCTTGCTGCCTGCGACGGTGATGCGGAGCGCGCCATCGCTTTGCTCAAAGCCCGTGACATGGCGCGCCTGGCCGAGTTGGAGGGGAGGAGCTGATTGCCGGCGATGTTCTAACGTCGACCGATATTCGCCCCCTTCGGGGACGCATCGCTGTGCCCGACCGCGTTCCGTAGGTTCGTCGTCGCTGCGCGCCGCCTCGCCTACGGCTATTCAAATTCGCCCCCTTCGGGGACCCCTGCGTCCCGATGCGCTTACACACCGCGATGTTATATGTGCTGCATCTGTCCCCGAAAGCATCCGAGATGTTGTGTGAAGTGTGTTGTGCAACGTCCGTCCCCGAAGGGGGCTTCTTTCAATAGCCGTAGGTGAAGAGGGCGAAGCCCGATGAACCTACGGTAAGTCGACAGCCCGGCGGTGCGTCCCCAACGGGGGCGAATATCGGGTGGAGTCCAACCCTACCCAATGGGCGTCCCGATGCGCTTACGCACCGGTATCAGTTTACGATGTATATGCTGCGACCGCCCTTTCTTTTTCAATCAACCTCTAAACCTTTTACCCTCCTTTCCCATGACCAACCAACAACTGTTTGACCAACACATTCTGCCCATCCTGCCGCGCATCAAAACCCTCGTGGCGCGCTACGGCCATGGGCACGGCCATCGCGACGATGACCTGCAAGCCGTGCTCATCGCCCTTTTTGTCAACCTCCACCACTGGCGGAGGGACGAACCCCTCCTCCCGTGGGTCGATGCCGTGGTGCGCCACCGCCTCGCGCGCCTCAGTGCCCGCCGCACCGCTCCCTGGGAGTCGGAACTCGACCTCGACGACTGCACACCGCCGACGGACGAGAGCACCGGCGACAACCTCGGCCACACCCCGGCCGACCCCGGCTCGGTGACGGCCCTCGACACCTATCGCGACCAGCGCCTCGTGCGTGCCGTGATGGGCCTCGCGCCCCACTATCGGGAGATGCTCCTCCGCCGCATTGATGGCGAGAGTTATGCCGAGATTGCTCCCACCGTGGGACTTTCGCCCGAAGCCGTGGCCCACGTGGTGCGCCGCGCCAAAGCCATGCTCCGCACCGCCCTGCGCGAAGCCGAAGGGAGGCGGTCTGAGCGAAATTGGAGTGCGCAGGCGGCAGACGCGCCCTGAAATGTTAAATCCGTGTTAAAGTCGGGGTCGTGTGGCTGTTTTGGAGGTCGAGATGTCTATATATAAATGTAAGGCTTTCGCCACAAGGCGATCATCGGACGGGCCCACCGATGTACCGAAGACGGAAGGCTTACGAAAAAAAATAGTAGTATCACATTCTAAACATTTTTACCTAAACACTTTTACCATTATGATGCAATACAAAGTTGTGACGCGCAAGAACCCCATCAACAAGACCAAGAAGTTCTATCCTGCCCTCGTGAGCCCACAGCCCGTGGACAAGACCAAAATCATCGAGCGCATCGAGAAGCGCTGCACCCTGGCTTCGGCCGACGTGAAGGCGGTGCTCGATGCCCTCGAAGTGGAACTCATCGACTGCCTGCAAGAGGGCTGGAGCGTGCGTCTGGGCGATTTCGGTTCGTTCCGCGTTTCGCTCCGCACGAAGGGCAAGGACAAGGCCGAGGACGTGCAGGCGGAACACATCCTCTCGACCCACGTGGTGTTTACGCCCTCGCCCCGCATCCGCCGTGCGCTCAGCGTGAAGAGCAAGGCGGTGAAGTTTGTGCGCCAAGGTGAGGAGACGGACAAGAAGGCGGCCAAGCCTGCCGGCGGTGTGACGCCCGCTCCTGTGCCCGGGGCATAAGGGACTTTCGGTCTTGGCGGGGCGGTGTCTTGTGGGCATCGCCTCGCTATTTTTTTCTTTTCTACGCTTTCTATTCTAACTATTCTAAACTCTTTAATCTACTTTTTTTGCTGATGAAACTTCAAGAATTGACGGCCGTGGCGATGCTGACCTTCGGGGTGCTGCTGGCGATGCTCGGCTTTTGGGTGGCGCCTACGGGGCAGGTGGACGAGAGTGTGCTGTGGCTCTTTGCGCAGTGCCTCATTTATGCCGGTTCGGTGATGGGCGTGACGGTCTACGTGCGCCGTTGGGGCGAGCGACTGGCAAAGGGCGATTAGCCTTTTTCTCGGTCTTCCACCCCAAAAATAATTGTCCCACCGATGTGCCGTGCATCGGTGGGACAATGAGGTGTGGAATGGTGAGGAAAGGGACGCAGATGTCGGAAACAAAATGCGCTCCCGCGGCTTATCCCACCAGTTGGAGGTAGAAGACGGCGGCTGGGATGGCGAGGAGGGCGGAGTCGAAGCGGTCGAGCATACCGCCGTGGCCGGGGAGGATGCGCCCCGAATCCTTGATGCCGAGTTGGCGTTTGAAAAGACTTTCCACGAGGTCGCCCCACGTGCCGAAGACGCACACCACCAGCCCTAAGCCGAGCCACTGCCAGAGCAGGAGGATGGGGAAGGCCCACCAGAGCACCACACCGGCGAGCAGGCAGAGCAGGCCGCCACCGATGGAGCCGACCCACGACTTTTTGGGCGAAATGCGCTCAAAGAGGCGGGCGGGGAAGCGGCGACCGAGCAGACTGCCGCAGAGGTAGGCACCGGTGTCGCTCGTCCAAAGGAAGATGAACACGCTCAGCGGCAACACCCACGAATAGGGGAGACTGTTGGAGAGCGCATCGTAGCGATAGGCCAGGAAGAAGATGAGCGAGAGCGGAAGGGTGATGTAGAGCTGGGCAGCAAAGGCAAAGGCCCAGTTTTTCAAAGGATTGGTGTCCCGTCGATAGAGTTCGCTGATGAGGAGGTAGAGCACCGTGCCCACGAAGGGGAGGAAAAACTGGTAGGACGGGGCGAGGGTACAGCACTGCCAGAGGGCAAACACAAAGGCGAGGGAGCAGGCGGTGGCGATGAGCTGATTGACCGATGCACCGACGTGGCGGTTGATCAGGCCGGTGAACTCCCACACGGAGAGGGCGGCAATGGCGGCAACGAGGAGGGCAAAGGTGATGGACCCGCCCAACATCCCGCCCACGAGGAGGGCGATGTAGAGCACCCCGGTGAGGGCGCGGATGAGCATATTGTTCATGAGGATTGGGGAAATGATGTGTCGGAAAAACGTGCAAAAAAACGCACGGTCATCTCAGAAAAAACTGATGTGAGACAGATACAACATTACCGCCACACGCCGGGAGGACGCGCAACGGTAATGATGGGCCGGGGCGGCAGGGCTATTCTGCCGTGTGGGGCAGATGGGCCGCGATGTCAGGATTGTCGTCGGTCGAGGGCACCGAGGTTTCACCCTCGGCAGCAGGAATTTCGGCCGGCAGGGGTTGCTCTTCGAGGATGATGTCGGCACGACTCTTCCAAGGACGTGCGCCAAAGATATTCTCCACATCGGCGGCAAAAATCACTTCGTGTTCGCAAAGCAAGTCGGCCAGCGCCTTGTGTTTGTCGGCATTTTCGGTGAGGATGCGCTTGGCGCGGGCATACTGCTCATCAATGAGCTTCTGCACCTCTTGGTCGATGATGCGCGCCGTCTCGTCGGAGTAGGGCTTCTGGAAGGTTTCCTGCGGGTTGTAGTAGGAGAGGTTAGGCATCCGTTCGCTCATGCCGAGGAAGGCCACCATGCCGTAGGCGCGCTGAGTGACGCGCTCGAGGTCGTTGAGGGCACCGCTGGAAATGCGGCCGAGTACCACCTCTTCGGCAGCACGACCTGCCAAAGTGGCACACATCTCATCGAGCATCTGTTCGCGGGTGATGATGGTGCGCTCTTCGGGCAGATACCAAGCCGCGCCAAGACTCTGTCCGCGAGGCACGATGGTCACCTTCACCAGCGGGTTGGCGTATTCCAAAAGCCACGATACCGAAGCGTGTCCGGCTTCGTGGACGGCAATGGAGCGTTTTTCCTCCTGTGTCATGACGCGCGTCTTCTTCTCCAAACCGCCGATGATGCGATCGACAGCGTCGAGGAAGTCTTGTTTCGTGACCGACTCGCGGTCGTGGCGGGCAGCGATGAGTGCCGCTTCGTTGCAGACGTTGGCGATGTCGGCACCGGAAAATCCGGGAGTCTGACGTGCCAGCAGTTCGATGTCGAGCCCGTCTTGAAGTTTGAGCGGTGCGAGGTGTACTTTGAAAATGGCCACACGTTCGGGCAGGTCGGGCAAATCAACGTGGATTTGTCGGTCGAAACGTCCGGCACGCAGCAGCGCTTGGTCGAGCACATCGACGCGGTTGGTGGCGGCCAGAATAATCACTCCGGTGTTGGTGCCGAAGCCGTCCATTTCGGTGAGCAACTGGTTGAGGGTGTTTTCGCGTTCGTCGTTGCCGCCGAAGCCCACGCCTTTGGAGCGTGCACGTCCCACGGCGTCGATTTCGTCGATGAAAACGATGGAGGGGGCTTTCTCTTTGGCCTTCTGGAAAAGGTCGCGCACACGACTCGCGCCGACACCGACAAACATTTCCACGAAGTCGGAACCCGACATCGAGAAGAAGGGCACACCCGCCTCACCGGCCACGGCTTTGGCGAGCAGGGTTTTTCCCGTTCCGGGAGGGCCTACGAGAAGCGCGCCCTTGGGAATTTTTCCGCCCAAGTCGGTGTATTTCTTGGGGTTCTTCAGAAATTCCACGATTTCTTGGATTTCCTGTTTCGCCCCTTCTTGGCCGGCCACATCTTTGAAGGTCACGTTGATGCCGCCGTTCTCTTTGTTGTACTCTTTGGCTTTGCTCTTGCCCACGCTGAAGATGCCGCCGCCGGTATTGCCCATGCGGCGCAGCATGAAGTACCAGAAGCCCACGAGCAGCAGGATGGGGAAGATGCTGGTGAGGATGTTGAGGAGGATGGAGCGACTTTCTTCGTAGGTCACTTTGCCTTTGTAGCCGATGCCCGTGAGGTAGTCCTCGACCTTGTCGGCACTGGGATAGCGGGCAGTGACGGTGGGGCGCTTGCCCACCTCGCTGACGCCTTGGTGGAACACTTCGCGCACCTTGGCAGGGAGCACCACGATGCTCACCTTGCCATCGGTCTTGTTGACCACCACCTCGTGAGTGTAGCCGCGGGCGATGTAGGATTTTATCTCCGAGTAGCTGATGTCTTTTTCGTAGCTGCCCGGATGTTCGTTGCCCTGCCAGAGCATCACCGCCAAGGCGCCAATCACGATGATGTAGAGCCAGTTGAGGTTGAACTTCGGCATTTTAGGGTCTTTAGGGGGCTGTTTTTGAGAGTTTGCAGACATGATATGGGGAGTGCATGAGGGAGCGCAGAGGGATTGCGCCCCTTGGGTTTAGCTTAGTCGAGGTCGGGGATTTGGGTGATGGCGGCATCTTCCCAGAGGTGCTCCAAGTCGTAGAAGGCGCGCTCGTCGGGCACGAAGATGTGCACCATGACGCTGCCAAAGTCCATCGCCACCCACGTGTTGTTGGCGCGTCCGGCGATGGCCGAAGGGCGCTCGCCCAGATGGGTGCGGGCAAAGTTTTCGATACTGTCGACGATGCTGTCCACCTGCGAGGGCGAACCGCCGGTGCAGATGACAAAAGCGTCGGTGGGGGCGGTGGTGATGCCGGTGAGGTCGGCCACCACGATTTCGCGGCCTTTTTTCTCTTGGATGCCGTCGATGATGATGTCTATTAAGTCTTTGGTCATAAAAATGGAGGATTGCATAGGAAATCGCGTGGGGGATTGCGCGAGAAGAATGCCGGCAGCACAGGCGTGCAGACAGCGTGGGCAAAGGTACGATTTTTATTTGGGATGCCGAAGGGGGGTGCAGGCTTTTTTGGTTCCCCCTCGGCCTTCCTCTTCCGTCATTGCAACAATTGTGCCAAGAAACGCGATTGGAATTATTTGCAACATTTTAAGTGAAGCAAGCGAGCGTTTCGGCAGAAGTTTTTGTACCTTTGCCGCGTCAATCCACTCCCAGATTATGAATATGCTCATTCGTTCTCATTTCCGTTTTCTTTTCCTCCTGCTGCTCGCTCTGTTGCCTCAGAAGGGTGCGGCACAGTCGGAGACCGGCGACCTGCCACCGGTGAAGCCCGGCGAGGTGGGTCCCGCGCTGGCGGTCGACATCCAGGTGGGCAAAGCGCTCTACAAAGGCGACAGCATCCCCCACATCATCATGCCCACGCTCTACAAATATCCCCAAATGGAATTTCGCAACGAGGGCGACCGCACGCGCTACCTGCGCCTCGTGGCCAATGTCAAAAAACTCCTTCCGCTGGCTAAGATGGTGAGAATCACGGTGATCGAAACCTACGACTACCTCGCCACCCTCCCCGACAAAAAGGCGCGGCAGGCCCACATCAACGCCATGGAGGAAGGGCTGCGCCGCGAATACACCCCCGTGCTCAAGAAGATGTCGCGTTCCCAAGGGCGGTTGCTCATCAAGCTCATCGACCGCGAGTGCAACATGACGGGCTACAACATCGCCAAAGCCTTCATCGGCACCTTCAACGCCAACGTCTACCAAGGCCTCGCCTTCCTCTTCGGGCAGAGCCTCACCAAGCACTACGACCCCGAGGGCGACGACCGCTACACCGAGCGCGTGGTGCGCATGGTGGAAAGCGGACAAATTTGACCGCGCTGCGCAACGACCGACCTTAGGACATCGTCTCGCTCTCTCCAAACGTTCACGCCCAAATTCACATCGAAATTCGTACCTGCCGGCGGAAAATGCACATTTTCAGCACAAAAGCTTGGCCAGTCCAAGGAGAGTTCGTAATTTTGCACACGCTAAGCCTTGTGCGCGTGGGCTATCCTGTCCGCCGCACGAAGCGAGCATCATTTCTATTTTTCATTATTCACCCATCATCAACATGTACTTAGATTCAGCTAAGAAGACAGAGATCTTTGGACAGTACGGAAAGTCTAACACGGATACCGGTTCCGCTGAGAGCCAGGTGGCCTTGTTTTCATACCGTATTTCCCACTTGACGGAACACATGAGAGCAAACCGTAAAGATCATACGACCGAACGCTCTCTCGTGAAACTCGTAGGTAAGCGCCGCGCCCTCCTCAACTACTTGAAGGATCGCGACATCGAGCGCTATCGTGCCATCGTGAAAGCACTCGGCCTGCGTAAGTAAGCAAAATCTTTTTTTCATTACAACAAAAAGGAAATCAAGACTCCATACGTCGTGACGACGTGTGGAGTCTTTTTTTGCATTCATCCACAAGGACGCACGCCCCGTCGTCGGCACAAAATGCCGCCCCACCACCTTGTCGTTCTCGAAAGAAATCCGTAATTTTGCGCACAAGAGCCTCCTTTTCGACCGTGTGTCGCGCCCGGCACGCGCCCACGGCCGATGCAGCGCTCCCTCACCCCCAACTTCCTCCCTATGAAGCTCAACCGCAACCTCCACCTTTGGCTCACCGTGGGCATCTGCTTCGTGCTGAGCCTCGCCTGCATCGTCCTCGCCCTGCCTCGCGAAGCCAAATTCGGCTACTCCTACGAGATTGGGCAACCCTGGAGCTATCCGCCCCTCATCGCCACCTTCGAATTTCCCATCGACAAGACGCCCGACCAGCTCAAAGTCGAGCGCGACAGCGTGCTCCAAGAGTTCCACCCCTACTTCAACGCGCGCGAACAGGTGGGGCAGCAGCAAATCAAGAACTTCAAGAGCGACTATGCCCGCGGTGCCTTCAACGGCGTCCCCCTCACCTATGTGCAGCACGCCCTCAACATGCTCAGCAACATCTACGGCAGCGGCATGGTCGACTCCGAAGAGTTCAACCACCTCTCGGCACAAAATCTCAAAGGCATCCGCGTGGTGAGCGGCACTTCGGCCACCGCCCGCCCCCTCTCGGCCCTCTTCTCCCCCCGCACGGCCTATGAGTATGCCATGCACCAAGAGCAATTCTCGCGCGAAATCATGTCGCGCCTCAACCTCCACAAATACCTCGTCCCCAACCTCGTCTACGACAGCCTGCGCACCCACGAAGGGCGCGAAGAAGCCCTCGCGACCGTATCGACCAGCACCGGCATGGTACTGGCCGGCGAGCGCATCATCGACCGCGGCGAGCGCGTCAGTCCGCGGCAGTACTCCATCCTCGAGTCCCTCCGCCGCTACAGCGAGCACCGCAAGAACGACGGCCGCAGCCTCATCGGTGTGGTGGGCGGACAGGTCGGCCTCGTCGGCGGTTTTCTCACCCTCCTGCTCATCTTCCTCTACCTCTTCCGCCGCGACCTCTACACCTCTCCCCACAGCCTCTATCTCATCTTCAGTCTGGTCACCCTCTTCCCCGTGCTCACCTCGCTGCTGGTGACCTACAAGTTCTTCTCCGTCTACATCATCCCCTTTGCGATGGTGCCCTTCGTCATCCGCGTGTTTATGGACACGCGCACGGCCTTCCTCGTCCACATCCTCATGGTGTGCCTCGCCGCCATCCCTCTCCACAGCAACTACCTCTTCTTCCTCACCCAGCTCGTGAGCGGACTGGTCACCCTCTTCACCATCCGCGACCTCACCGAGCGTTCCCAACTGATGCGCACGGCCCTCATCGTCACCCTCTGCACGTGGGCGTTCGGTCTCTGCCAGGACCTCGCCCAAGGCACCACCCTCACCGACATCGACCGCTCGTGGTATTGGTACATCGGCATCAACGGCGTTGCCCTCCTCTTCACCTATCCCCTGCTCTATCTCATCGAGCGCCTCTTCGGGTTCACCTCGAGCGTCACCCTCATCGAGATGAACAACACCAACACCCCCCTCATCCGCCGCATGGCCCGCGAGGCCAACGGCACCTACGTCCACTCCCAGCAGGTGGGCAGTCTGGCGGCCGAAGTGGCAGCAAAAATCGGTGCCAACGTGCAGCTCGTCCGCACCGCCGCCCTCTACCACGACATCGGAAAAATGCTCAATCCGGCCTATTTCACCGAAAATCAGGGCGGCATCAACCCCCACGACCAGCTCACCGAGGAGCGGTCGGCCGAGATCATCATCTCCCACGTCACCGAGGGTGTCCGCCTGGCCGAAAAGCACGGCATCCCCAAGCTCCTCCGCGAGTTTATCGTCACCCACCACGGGTCGTCGATGGTGAAATACTTCTACATCCAGGCTTGCAACAAATATGGCGCCGACAAGGTCGACCCGAAAGCCTTCACCTATCCCGGCCGCAACCCCTACACCCGCGAGCAGGCCATCCTCATGATGGCCGATGCCATCGAAGCCTCCTCCCGCAGCCTCAAGGAATACTCCGACGAGGCCATCACCGAACTGGTGAACCGCATCGTCGACAGCCAGGTGGAGAGCGGCTATTTCCGCGAGTGCCCCATCACCTTCCGCGACATCTCCGATGCCAAACGCGTCTTTGCCGAAAGCCTCAAGACCATCTACCACACCCGCATCGCCTACCCCACCCTCAACCAGCCCGTCAAGGCCGACGACGACCGCACCGCGCCCCAGCGCCCCCACCTCTTCGGCAGCAACACCTGGCGGTGGAAAAAGTGAGCAGAAAAAGCACCTATCCTCTCCCCTCAGAGATAGAAAAATCTACCTCAGAGATAAAACAAACTACCTCAGACGCAGGAAAAACCACGTCTGAGGTAGTTTTTTTTGCTTAACTTGGATTTTGACACCTATTTCACGGAGAACAACAACGATCTATGAGGCTGTCGGGCCGGCTTTCAGTCAGCTTTCCTCTATGCTCTGCCCGCCTCGGGAGAACCCGAGGTTATGCGAAGGTGTCGCCTTCAGCAACATCGCGAGCCAAAGCCAAGTGAAACCGAGAGTTGTGTTCGGGTGCGGCAGGTCGCTGAAAGCGACATCTTTGCATAACCCCACGTCCTCGTGGGGTGGATGCCGCCGGAGAGGATGCTGACTGGAGGTCAGCCCGATTGAGCCGTCGGCGCATTGAGACAGCGATGCCCGATTTTGAAGAACCGATGCCCTTCAACTTCTTTTTTCTTCCCCCAACGCTTGTCGATTTGGGCAATGTTACTTACCTTTGTCCAAGAATTGCAAATCCTCGGAGAAGAGGGAGGTAGGACATTTCGCTACGTTCCGCCTTCGTCAGGACGCACTTCTCCTCCAAGATCTCATTGAGCCACCTCCATAAAAAAAACGCACACTATGGAAGAAAAACACCCTACCCTGTCTCGACACCGCGGCACACTGACGCTCGTGCTCCTCGCCTTGACTTTCGTCATGAGCGCTGCGGCAGGCCCTTTCAGCACACGACGCACCGCTCCGAAAAGCGAAACGCCCCTCCGCGTGGCCTGCGTGGGCAACAGCATCACCTACGGCTACGGCCTCACCCACCGCGACACCGAATGCTACCCTGCACGCTTGCAGGAACGCCTCGGCAAGGGCTATGACGTGCGCAACTTCGGCCACTCCGGCACGACCCTGCTGCGTCGCGGACACCGCCCTTACATCGCGCAGGAAGTCTACCGAAATGCGCTCGATTTCCGTCCCGACATCGTGATGATTCACCTCGGTATCAACGACACCGATCCACGCAACTGGCCTTTCTTCCGCGATGATTTCACGAAGGACTACATCGCGCTGGTCGACTCCTTCCGCGCCGCCAACCCCAAGGCGCGCTTCTTCCTCGCGCGGATGTCGCCCATCTCCCACCGTCACCACCGATTTTTGGCCGGAACGCGCGATTGGCACAAACTCATTCAGCGCGCCATCGAACGTGTGGCGGCGGCCACCGGCGCCCACCTCATCGACTTCTACGAACCCCTCCTGCCCCACCCCGAAATGCTGCCCGACGGCCTCCACCCCGACAAGGCGGGAGCGGCATTGCTGGCCGATGTGGTCTATGCCGCCCTCACCGGCGACCACGGCGGACTCCAACTGCCGGCGGGCTTTTCGGACAACATGGTGATCCGTCGCCACCAGCCCTTCACCGTCAACGGACGTGCCGATGCCGGTGCGGTGGTCATGGCCGAATTTGCCGGCCAAAAGCACAAGACCACGGCCGATGCCGACGGCCGTTGGCAGGTGACGTTTGCCCCCGTGGCGGCCGGTACGAACTACAACCTCAGCGTGAGCAGCGGCCGACAAACGCTCCGCCTGCGCAACATCGCGGCCGGCGAGGTGTGGCTCTGTTCGGGTCAGAGCAACATGGCCTTTCCCCTGCGCAATGCCGTGGGGGCAGAGCGCGCTTTGGCCGCGGCCGACGATGCCGACCTGCGCCTGCTCAACCTCCTCCCCCGATGGGACACCGACAACAGCGAATGGGACAGCACGGCACTCGACTCTGTGAACCGCCTGCTCTACCTGCGCAACGACGGTTGGCAGACGGCCACGCGCGAGAATGTGGGTAACGTGTCGGCCGTGGCCTACCACTTTGCCCGCATGCTGCGCGACAGTCTGAAAGTGCCGGTCGGCCTCATCGTCAATGCCGTGGGCGGCAGCACGACCGAGTCGTGGATCGACCGCCGCACGCTCGAGGACGAATTTCCCGAACTCCTCAACGACCGCTTCGGCCACAACGTGATGGTGATGCCATGGGTGGTGGAGCGGATGCGGAAAAACATAGCCCGCGCCACCGACAAACTCCAGCGCCATCCCTATCAGCCCACCTACCTCTTCGATGCCGGCATCCGTCCGCTCAAAGGCTGCGCGGTCGATGGAGTGCTGTGGTATCAAGGCGAGTCGAACGCGGAAAACATGGAAATCCACGAGCGCCTTTTCCCCCTCCTCCTCCGTTCGTGGCGCACCTACTTGGGCGAACCCGATCTGCCGTTCTACACGGTGCAGCTCTCCAGCATCAACCGCCCCTCGTGGCCATGGTTTCGCGAGAGTCAGCGCCGCATGGCCGAGGCGTTGAAAGGGGTGTATATGGCGGTGAGTAGCGATGTGGGCGATTCACTCGACGTTCACCCCCGCCACAAGCAGCCCATCGGCGAACGGCTCGCCCGACTGGTGCTGCACCACGAGCGCGGATTTGCCCACCTCACCCCCTGCGGCCCTTCCGCCCCACGTGCCACCCTGCACAAAGGCGCAGAAGTGGAGGTTAGTTTCCAATGGAGCCGCGGCCTCACCACGTCCGACGGTCAGGCGGTGCGCACGTTTGAAGTGGCCGGTGCCGACGAGGTGTTCCACCCCGTTGCCGCCACCCTCCATGCCGACCGTGTGCGGCTGCACTGTCCCGAAGTGGAGCGTCCGGTGTGGGTGCGCTACGGTTGGCAGCCGTTCACCCGCGCCAACCTCGTCAATGCCGAAGGATTGCCCACTTCCACTTTCCGCATCGCCGTGGAAGGGGCAAAGCCTTAGCCATCGGCAAAAAGCCGCAAAACGGCATTTTCATCCCACAAGACCGCATTTTCTCGCTGGAAATCCGTAATTTTGCAGTCTAATTCTATCAAACGAATAGAAATGAGATTATTTACATTTATAGTTTGCTTGTTGTTTGCTATCTGTGTAAATGCCAAAAACCTAAAAGAAATGGAAGAAAATAAGACAGCGATGGAAAAAGTGGCAAATAAGAATGATAAGCCGACAAGAAAATTGTTCTTGGCATCATCGTTTAATGACGTGGCAAAGCTTTTTATCGATTTTTCCGGTGAAGAATTGAATGGCAAGAGGGTGACATTTATTCCTACGGCGAGTATCCCAGAATCTGTAAAATTCTTCGTCAGCTCGGGCAGAAAAGCTCTCGAAAAAATGGGGCTAACGGTAGATGAATTGGAATTGACACAGGCGAGCAAGCAGGAAATTCGGGATAAATTGGAAAAGAACGATTATATCTACATAACTGGTGGAAATACGTTTTTTCTTCTTCAAGAGTTGAAAAAAACGGGAGCTGACGAAATCATTGTCGAACAGATAGAGCAAGGGAAACTGTATATCGGGGAGTCGGCAGGCTCGGTAATTATGTCTCCTAATATCGAATATGTTAAAGAGATGGATGATTGCAGCAAGGCTCCCGAGCTTCCAGACTTTTCTGCATTGCACGTTATTGATTTCTATCCTTTGCCTCATCATACGAATTTCCCTTTCAAGAAGGTTGTTGAGAAAATCATTGCGGCATATGGGGAAAGGATTACCCTCTGTCCAATAAGCAACACACAGGTTATCACAGTGAACGGCACAGAAATTAAGGTTGAAAGTCGAAGATAAGTCTCACTGCTTATCCGATTCGCACTTGTCCTACATTTTTTTTAATGCATCTTCCTGTCACATCAGTCGTTTTCGTTTCAGGTGCCAATACTTTTTTATAAGTATTTATAATCAAAGAGTTACAAAGAAGCAACTCTTTTGTTTATAAAAAGCCGTCTAAAAAAAACTCTCCTATTCTATGAGCGAAAAGAAATTCAATCGTACCCTCGTCACCGCCGCCCTGCCCTATGCCAACGGCGGTGTGCACATCGGGCATCTTGCCGGTGTCTATGTGCCTTCCGATATTTACGTGCGCTATCTGCGTCTGAAGCGCCGCGACGTCCTGTTCATCTGCGGTTCGGACGAACACGGCGTGCCTGTCACCATCCGTGCCCGCAAAGAGGGCTGCTCGGTGCAGGAAGTCGTGGACCGCTACCACCACCTCATCAAAGATTCGTTCGAGGGCTTCGGCATCTCGTTCGACATCTACTCCCGCACCACCAGTGCAACGCACCGACAGGTGGCGTCGGACTTCTTCCGCACGCTCTACGACAAGGGCGAATTCCTCGAACGCGAGAGCGAACAATACTATGACGAGGAGGCCAAAACCTTCCTCGCCGACCGCTACATCACCGGCGAATGCCCACACTGCCACAACCCACAAGCCTACGGCGACCAGTGCGAAAAATGCGGCAAAGACCTCTCGCCCACCGAACTCATCAACCCCGAATCGAAGGTGTCGGGCAGCAAACCCGTGTTGCGCAAAACGAAGCACTGGTATCTCCCCCTCGACAAGCACCAAGCGTGGTTGCAACCGTGGATTGAGAGCCATCCCGAATGGCGCCCCAACGTGAGCGGCCAGTGCAAGAGTTGGTTTGACATGGGGCTGCAACCGCGTGCCGTGAGCCGCGACCTCGATTGGGGCATTCCCGTGCCGGTAGAAGGCGCTGAGGGCAAGGTGCTCTACGTTTGGTTTGACGCGCCCATCGGCTACATTTCCAACACCAAAGAACTCCTCCCCGACTCGTGGGAGAAATGGTGGAAGTCCGACGATACGCGCCTCATTCACTTCATCGGCAAGGACAACATCGTGTTCCACTGCATCGTGTTCCCCGCCATGCTCAAGGCCGAAGGCTCCTTCATCCTGCCCGACAACGTGCCGAGCAACGAGTTTCTCAACTTGGAGGACGACAAAATCTCGACCTCGCGCAACTGGGCGGTGTGGCTCCACGAATATCTGCAAGAGTTCCCCGGCAAACAGGATGTGATGCGCTATGTCCTCACCGCCAACGCTCCCGAAACGAAGGACAACAACTTCACTTGGGCCGACTTCCAAGCGCGCAACAACAACGAACTCGTGGCCGTCTACGGCAACTTCGTGAACCGCGCCCTTCAACTCACGCAGAAATACTACGACGGCATCGTCCCCGCTGCCGGCACGCTCACCGAGAGCGACCTCGCCGCCATCGAGGAGTTCAAGGGCGTGAAGGCCGAAGTGGAACGCCTGCTCGAAGCCTTCCGCTTCCGCGATGCGCAGAAGGAGGCCATGAACCTCGCCCGCATCGGAAATAAATACCTGGCCGATGCCGAACCATGGAAGGTGATCAAGACCGATCCCGAACGCGTCAAGACCATCCTCAACCTCTCGCTCCAACTCGTGGCCAATCTCGCCATCGCGTTCGAGCCTTTCCTCCCCTTCTCCTCCGCCCGTTTGCGCGAAATGATTGCCATGCCGGCCGTCGAATGGGACCGCCTCGGCGCGCTCGACCTCCTCGCTGCCGGTACGCAGTTGGGGACACCCGAACTCCTCTTTGAGAAAATCGAAGACGACGCCATCGCCGCGCAACTCCAGAAGTTGGCCGACATCAAGAAGCAGAACGAAGCCGAAAACCACCGCGCCAACCCCGTGAAGGAAGACATCGACTTCGCCACGTTTGAAAAGCTCGACATCCGCGTCGGTACCATCCGCCATTGCGAACGGGTGCCGAAGATGAAGAAACTCCTCCGCTTCGACATTGCCGACGGCTTGGAAAACCGCACCATCGTTTCGGGCATCGCCCAGCACTACGAACCCGAACAGCTCATCGGTCGTCAGGTGTGCTTCATCGCCAACCTCCCGCCCCGCACCTTCAAGAACGGCTTGGTGTCGGAAGGTATGATTCTCTCCGCCCTCAACGCCGACGGTACCCTTTCGGTCATCACGCCCGATCGTGCCGTGCTCCCCGGTTCGGAAGTGGGATAGTCCCACCCCCTCTCAGGAGTGTCCCTCCGCACTTCCCCTGCGGATGGGACACTCCTTTGCTTTTCGCCACTGCGCTGTCGTGGGGCGTTCCTCTACCTCAGAGGTAGTTTTTTCCCTCCCTTATGCTCAAAGGCCTCCTTCTGGCTGCCGCCCTCTTCGCTTTGGGAGCGCAGGCCAAACTCAAGCACCTCCTGCCCCTGCCGCAACAGGTGGAGAGAGTGGAAGCCGCGCCCTTCGCACTGGGTCGTCCCGTCGCCCTGACCGACCCGACCCACACCGCCCTCCTCCGGCATTTCCTGCGCGCACAAGGCTGCTCCTTCGCTCCGAACGCCGCCGCCCAAGTGGTGGTCAGGATTGAGCCGCATTTCGACACCTTCGACTATCGGCTGGACGGTTTTCCCAACGAGGGCTATCGACTGCGCGTGCGTCCCGACACCCTCGAAATCACCGCCGCCACGGAGGTGGGCATCATTCGTGCCGCACAGACGTTGGCGCAAATGGCCATGGGCGGTGCTGAGCGGCCGGCGCTCGAAGCGGCAGACATCACCGACTTTCCCGCCTTCAAACTCCGCGGCTTCATGCACGATGTCGGGCGGTCGTTTCTCTCCATCGAAACCCTCAAACGCCACATCGACCTCCTCTCGCGCTTCAAGGTGAACACCTTCCATTGGCACTTGACGGAAAACCAAGCCTGGCGCATCGAGGTGAAAGCCTTTCCGCAACTCACGGCGGCCGAACACATGACCCGCTTCCCCGGCCGATTCTACACGCAGGCCGAAGCACAGGAACTCGAAACCTTTGCCGCCGAACGCGGGGTGATCATCATTCCCGAAATCGATATGCCCGGCCACAGCGAAGCCTTCCGCCGCGCGATGGGCTTTGACATGCAGACCGATGCCGGCGTGGCGGCGCTCACCACCATTCTCGAAGAAATGGCGGCCGTATTTCCGCACGCACCCTACCTCCACATCGGTGCCGACGAGCGCGCCATCACCTACCCCCGCTTCCTCGAAACGATGATCGACAAGGTGCACGCCCTCGGGCGCAAGGTGGTGGTGTGGAACCCCGTCCAAGGGGTGAACATCGGCGGCCTCGACATCGACATGACCCAAATGTGGAGCACCGCGGGCAAGGCCGTGGCCGGCAAGCCCAACATCGACTGCCGCTACCAATACACCAACCACTTCGACGTGTTTGCCGACCTCGTGGGCATTTACAAGAGCAACATCTACTATGCCGAGCGCGGCCATCCCGACCTTGCCGGCACGATTTCCGCCCCGTGGAACGACCGCAAAATGGCGACCGAGCGCGACATCGTGGCGCAAAACAACTTCTTCGCCAATGCCATTGCCCTTGCCGAACGCAGTTGGCGCGGCGGCGGACGGCAGTATGTCGAACAAGGCGGCACCACGCTGCCCGATGCCGGTGCGGAGTGGGAGGAGTTCCGCTCGTGGGAAGAGCGTTTTCTTTTCCACAAAAGCACCACCCTCGCCGAAGAACCGGTGCCGTATGTGCGGCAGACCGACGTGCGCTGGTGCATCACGGAGCCCTTCCCCAACGAGGGCGACCCCGACCGCCCGCTGCCGCCCGAGACAGAGGGTTTGAAAGACAGCTACGTCTACCACGGCAAAACCTATCGCACCGGCCATGCCACCGGCGCGGGCATCTATCTGCGCCACACCTGGGGCAGCATCATTCCCGCCCATTTCCCCCATCCGCAGGAGCACACCACGGCCTACGCCTGGACTTACATCTACTCCCCCCAAGCGCAGGAAGCCGGCGCCCTCATCGAGTTGTACAACTACGGGCGTTCCGAAAAAGATGCTGCTCCCGATGCCGGCACATGGGATCGCTACGGCTCCAAAATCTGGCTCAACGACCGCCCCATCGCGCCGCCGACTTTCGACAACAGCGGCCTGACCAACATCACCCACGAAACCCTCCTGCGCAACGAAAACTTCACCGCGCGACCGCCGCTGCCGCTGTGGTTGAAAAAAGGCTGGAACAAGGTGCTGCTGCGCCTGCCCTTCCTCCCCGACGGCCGACAGCGGTTGCGCAAATGGATGTTTACCTTCGTGCTCACCGACCGCGACGGGCGCAACGCCCTCGACGGCATTGTCTATGCGCCCCACCCCACGGCCGAACCGCCCACCGCGCTGCCCCTCGGCAGCCGATAGGAAGAGGTCGGTGCTGCTCCGTTTTTCTCTCATCTCCCCCGCTCCCATGCCCCTCAACTCCTGTTTTTCCTTTCTGCACCGCGTGGTGGTGTGGTGTCGTCGATGGCGGCACCGGCAGGGCTACGGCGTGCATTCGCCCTTTGCCTTCAACCTCATCAGCGACGTGATCTACAACACGTGGGACTACTATGCCTACGCTCCTCTGGCCGAACAGCGGGACGCCTTTGCCGGACGGCTTTGCGAGAAGGACGACCGCCTCATCTTCCGCCTGGCCAACCATTGGCAGAGTCGGTCGGTGGCTTTCCTCGGACGCGACTGGCAGCGCACGGCTGCCTATGTGCAGGCGGCCTGCCCCAAGGTGCAATGTGCCTTTTGGGGAGAGGGACATTCGGGAGAGGGCGATGAAATTTCGCCCACCTCGTCCCTGCCTTTGCCGACCGAACTTCTGCGGCGCTGCGACACCCTCTTGATTGCCCCAACGGCTGCCGGCGAATGGGCAACGGCCACCGCCTTTCCCCTCGACCCACCGCCCCACCCTGCCCTCCTCATCGTGACCGACATCCACAGCGATGCGGCCGCGCGACAACTGTGGCGGCAACTCCAAGCCGACAAGGCGGTGAGCGTCACGTTCGACCTCTACCGCCTCGGACTGGCCTACCTCGACCCGCAACTCAACAAACAAGACTACGTGGTCAATTTCTTCTGACCGCCGCCCCCGCTCGTTTCCCCGATGAAGCGGTGGGATTTTTCCTTTGCTCACCAAAACATTTTGTTCTCTCCATGGTTTATCTCATTGTCGGGCTCGGCAACATCGGTGCCGAATATGCCCACACGCGCCACAACATCGGTTTCGACGTGGTAGACCGCATTGCTGAAGATGCGGGTGCTACGTGGGAAGACCGCCGTTACGGTTTTATCACCACCGTACGCGTGAAAAATCAGACCCTCCTCCTGCTCAAACCCTCCACTTATATGAACCTCTCGGGCAACGCCGTGCGCTACTGGATGCGCGAACGCAACATCCCCCTCGAACAGGTGCTGGTGGTGGTCGACGACCTCGCCCTCCCCTTCGGCCGACTGCGGCTCAAGGCTTCGGGCAGCGAAGCGGGACACAACGGCCTGCGCCACATCACCCAAACCCTCGGCACACAGCAGTATGCCCGCCTGCGTTTCGGCATCGGCAACGAATTTCCACGCGGCGGACAGGTCGATTTCGTCCTCGGCACGTTTGAAGGCGACGACCTTGCTCAAAAACCCGAAGCCCTGGCACGCGCTGCCGAAGCGGTGAAGAGTTATGCCCTCCAAGGCATCGACCGCACGATGAACCTCTTCAACAAATGACCACGCCGCGGGGCGCTCACCGAATTTGGGTGGGCGCCTCGCTTTGTGTGTGTGAGCAGACGAGGCATCGCCTCCCTCGCCTCTGTCATCCCACTTTTTTGGAAAAAGCAACACGGAAATCTTAAAAAGGAGAGTCATTCTCCACTTTTTGCATCCGTATTTAGAGTTTATCGCAAAAAGTTTCGTAATTTTGCAGCAATATCTCGGAGCAAACGCCATGTTGCTCACTTTTTTATCAACCCAAAAACTTCATTCAAAGGTTATGAGAAAACAATTGTTGCTTTCCGTAATTTTGGTAGTGCTTTCCATCGCGTTGGGCACGAAGGCAGTGGCTCAAGCCACCGTCAGCGGCATCGTGGTGGATGTGGAGACCAACGCTCCCATCGTGGGCGCTACCGTTGCCATCCAAGGGGCGAACGCCAATGCCATCACCGACGACAAAGGCAAGTTCACCATCAAAACCACCAAGGCCAAGCAAAGCCTGCAATTCTCCTGCATCGGCTATGAGCGCCTCGTGCTGCCCGTGAGCAAGACGGGAGAGTACGACCTCGGCCTTGTTCCCCTTGCCGCGAGCAGCGTCTCGCTCAAAGACGCTGTCGTGACCACACGTGCCATCGCACGCAAAACTCCGGTTGCCCTCACCACCCTCGGTTCGGTGATGATTGAGGAGAAAATCGGTACGGCCGACTTTCCCAAAGTGCTCGAAGCCACTCCCGGTGTCTACGTGACGCGCGGCGGCGGTGGCTACGGCGACTCTAAAATCAACCTGCGCGGTTTTAAGAGCGAAAACATCGCTGTCCTGGTCAATGGCGTTTCGATGAACGACATGGAGTGGGGCGGCGTTTATTGGTCCAACTGGGCCGGTCTGGCCGATGTGGCCTCCAACATCCAGACACAGCGCGGTCTGGGAGCGGCCAAGGTGTCGACTCCCTCGGTGGGCGGCTCCATCAACATCGTGACCAAGACAACCGACGCCAAAAAGGGCGGTTTCTTCTCCTACGGCATGGGCAACGACGGCTACAACAAAGCCTTGTTCAGCGTTTCGACCGGTCGCACCGCCGGCGGATGGGCCCTCACCCTCTTGGGCGGCCGCACCTGGGGCGACGGCTACATCCAGGGCACAGAGTTTGAAGGTTGGAACTACTTCGCCTCGCTCTCCAAGCAACTCGGCGACCACATCCTCTCCTTCACCGTCTTTGGTGCTCCGCAGTGGCACAACAAGCGCTCGGAGTACGACGGGCTGACCCTCCAAGGCTGGCAGGAAGTGGGCAAATACATGCGCCCCGGCGAGCAGTACCGCTACAACCCCACCTATGGTTTCGACAAGAACGGCCAGCGCCGCACTTCCTCGAAGAACATGTACCACAAGCCTCAGTTGCAACTCCAGCACATCTGGCAGATCAACTCGACCTCTTCGCTCAACACCGTGCTCTACGCCTCCATCGGTAACGGTTGGGGAACGTCCGGACAAGGCACTGCCCCCTACTCCTCTTCATGGTACGGCGCCAACAACGGCGTGCTCAACATGCAGTTCCGCAAGCCCGACGGCACCTTTGCCTACGATGAAATCCAAGAACTGAACGAGAAGTCCGAAAGCGGTTCGCAGATGGTGATGACGATGTCGAAAAACCTCCACAAGTGGTACGGCCTCGTGTCGACCTACACCAAGGAAGTCAACAGCCACCTCAACCTCTACGGCGGCCTCGACCTGCGCTACTACATCGGTACGCACACCAACGAAATCACCGACCTCTACAACGGTGCTTACTACATCGACCGCTACCGCAAAAACGTGCGCCCGGCCAACTTTGCCGGTGCCGGCACGGACGCTTTCATCAACAAGAAGCTCACCGTGGGCGATGTGGTCTATCGTGACTACGACGGCCACGTGGCGCAAGGCGGCGTCTTCGGACAGGCAGAATACGACTGGAACAACCTCACCGCCTTCATCGCCGGTTCGGCCAACATGACCTCCCAGTGGCGTGTGGACCGCTTCTACTACGACAAGGACCACCAGAAGAGCGAAAAAGTCAACAAACTCGGCGGTACCATCAAGGGCGGTGTGAACTATAAGTTCCCCGGCATCGACCGCTTCGGCGGACAGCACAACGTGTTCGTCAACCTCGGCTACATCTCCCGTGCTCCCTTCTTCTCGGGCGGCGCTTTCCTCTCCTCGACCGTGTCCAACCAAGTGAACCCCGATGCGGTGAATGAGAAGATTTTCTCCACCGAAATGGGCTACACCTACCACACGGCAGCCTTCAACTTCAACCTCAACCTCTACCGCACCGCATGGAGCGACAAGACGATGGCCAAGAGCATCGACATCACCGATGAAAACGGCAATCCCGACCGCGCCATGATCAACATGCAGGGTGTCAACTCCGTGCACAGCGGCATCGAGGCCGAACTCGACTACAAGCCCTACAAGTGGGTGGCCATCCGCGGTATGCTCTCTCTGGGCGACTGGAAGTGGACGAACAATCCCACCGGCTATTTCTACAACTCCGGCGGCCAACCCATCACCAAGGACAAGAAGGTGGCTTCGGGCATCCAAGCCCCCGACCACGCCACGATGGTCATCCACCAGAAGAACGTCAAGGAAGGCGGTTCGGCCCAGTTCACCACCAGCCTCGGCATCACCCTCTATCCCATGGACGGTGTGCGCGTCGGTCTTGACTGGAAGCACTTCGGCAGCTACTATGCCGACTACGCCGTATCGGCCAACGACATCAGCCTCGGCGGCGAGAAAGTCTTCGCTACGCCTTGGAAACTCCCCTCCTACAACCTCTTCGACCTCAGCGCAGGCTACACCTTCAACATGGGCGGCCATCGCACCACCCTCTCCGGCAACATCGAGAATCTCTTCAACCAAGAGTACATTGCCGAAGCCATGGACGGCGGCACCCACGACTGGCGCTCGGCCTACCGCGTATTCTACGGTTTCGGCCGTCAGATGTCGGTTAAAATCAAGGTTAACTTCTAATTTTCCACGATCATGAAGAAAATCGTATATGCCCTGCTCTGCGCAGGCCTCCTCACCGCTTGCTCAGACTACAACGACAACTTCGAGGGCCTCAAAAAAGGTCCTCAGCCGGTCGATGTCAAAAAGTTAGACTATACCCTCACGGCGGCTGACTACAAAGCCATCGCCGACAACGCCACCAACAAAGCGCTCGCCAAAGCTGCGGGCGAAGAGAAGGAACTGGCAGCGTTGGCCAAGACGGGTAAGTTCACCGAACGCATCACCGCCAGCGAATATCTCCCCGCTTTCCTCGCGGCCAAGTGGTTCACGGCCGACAACTCTTCGGCCATCCACGTGACCTACGAACAGAAAGTGACCACCGGTGCCGATGCTTTCGTGGCTGATTTCGAGCAACTCGAAAACAAAACCGTCAATCCCGCTGTCATCCAAGGTTGGACGGTAACCACCACGACCGGAGCTTACAACTGGGAAAGCCGTTTCCGCAACAACAACCACTATTTGCAGATTTCGGCCTTCCAAAAGGATCCCACAAAGCAGGTGGGCGCAGCACAAGCCTACGCCATCACTCCTGCCATTGCGGTTGAAGAAGGTATGCACCTCACCTTTGAAGCCCTCTACGGCAACTACAAAGATGAAGGCGGCCGTCTGAGCCTCTTCCTTCTCGAAGGTGAAACCGACTTTGCCGGACAGAATGTGACCGCCCTCCCTTGGAAAGATCTCACCAGCAGCGTGAAGATTGAAAAGCCGGCAGAAACTTATGGCACTTTCAAGCGTGCGGCCGATGTCGACTTGAACAAATACAAGGGTAAAAAGGTACACATCGCCTTCCGCTATGATGGCAACGACCAGACCAACGCCACCACCACTTTGCAGTTAGACAATGTCGTGGTAGGCAACAAGGTGGTTACTGAAAGCACACCTACGGATCAGTTTGTACGTTTAAATGACAAATGGACGTATGACCCCTCTTCCACCATCTTGCTCTATCCCACGAAGAACGCCACCACCGTGGCTTACTTCCAAGCCGGTGTAGACTGGGTGAAGGAAAATATCGATGCCAAGTTGGGTGTTGAAGCCGGCAAGGGCTATGTGACGGGCTACGGCAATAATGAGTATTATTCCGGTCTTTCGGCACATTACGGCAACGTAGACATCCGCGCCGGAAAAGCCCGCGAGCAATATGCCAAGCCTTTTGAAGGTATGGACGACGCTGCCGTTTCCGCCCTCCTCGAAAAGCACCTGCAAGAAACCTTAGCCGGTGCCCTCGCCAAACTGCATCCTGAGGCAGTTCCCGTAGCGGGTATCGACGTCATCTACACCCTGCGCATCGGTGTGTACACCGGCACTTCGCTCGCCGCCGATCAGCTCACCCACGAAATCAAATTCAAAGTCGTGGCCAAGGGTAAGTTTGAGTATGTCGAAAACAGCTATCGCAAACTCTAAACCCTGCATAAAAAACTTCGCGCCGCTCACATCGTCAAGATGTGGGCGGCGCGTTGCGTTGTGGGGCAGGAGCCGATAGAGGTGGGGGACAGCGCGGTGGCCGGAGGCTACACTTTGCGGTAGCACTCCTCGAAAGGCAGGCGCTGGCGGGCGCCCCAAACGCCGGAGGGCAGGCGCTTACCGCAGGTGATAATCATGTTCACCTCAGCCCCGCGAGGCAGCCCCAATAGGCGTGCCACGCGATGGCTGTCGTAGCCTTCGAGCGGGCAGGTGTCGTAGCCGGCTTCGGCCATGGCCAGTAAGAACGTTTGTACCACCAAAGCGCAACTTTTGTGGACGGAAACGCGCACCGATCCCTCGGTGGTCTCTTGCATGATGGGGCGGAAGCAACCGATGAGGAGCGAAAGTCCTTTGCGCAGGAGTCCCAACAGCCCGAAGCAACGGGTGTAGAGGAAGGGGACGAGTTTCGTATAATAAATCGTTTGACGGCGGATGCGTCCTTCTTGGCGATCGGCCGGCGAAGAGCGGCGGATTTCGGCCACAGCCTGTTCGAGAACGCGGCGGGTGTGGTCGCGGTGCTTATCTCTGCGGGCTACGAACACCACCATTTGCTGCGCGGTGTTGGCCGTCTGTTGGTCGAAGCAGGCATGGGCAAGGCCTTGCAGCACCTCGGGGTCGGTCACATGCACCGCCTCCCAAAGTTGGAGGTTGGAAGAGGTGGGAGCGAGGGCGGCTTGCTCGATGCACCGGCGCACCACATTTTCATCAATTGGTTGGGCAGGGTCGAAATGGCGCACCGCACGGCGGTGATCCAGTAGGTCTTGTAAAGTCATAGGGTGGGGAAGTGAATGAGAGGTGGATGAGCGACGGAAAAAGGAGCAGTCGGCAAAAGAGGCCGGACAGCCAGTCCCTTATTTCCCCGTCAGAATTTTGCGGATGTCATTGAGCTTGTTGAGCGCTTCGACGGGCGTGAGGTTGTTGATGTCGAGGTGGAGAATTTCGTCACGGATGGCGGCCAACACCGGATCGTCCAGCTGGAAGAAAGAGAGTTGTGGTGCGCCCTCGTTGGGGGCAGACACCTGCTCCGTGCGCACCGAGGCTGCGGCGACAGTGCCCGAAGCCGTCGCCCCGTTGTCGGCGTTGTTGGCTTCGAGTTGAGTAAGGATGATTTCGGCGCGTTTCACGATGGACGTGGGCATACCGGCCAGCCGCGCCACGTGGATACCGAAGGAATGTTCCGACCCACCGCGGGCAAGTTTGCGTAGGAACACCACGCGGTGATCGACCTCACGCACCGACACGTTGTAGTTCTTGATGCGTGGAAATCGGCGTTCCATCTCGTTGAGTTCGTGGTAGTGGGTGGCAAAGAGGGTGCGGGCGTTGGCGCGCGGTGTTTGGTGGAGGTGTTCCACGATGCTCCAAGCAATGGAGATGCCGTCGTAGGTCGAGGTGCCGCGCCCCAGTTCGTCAAACAGCACCAGGCTGCGCTCGCTGAGGTTGTTCATGATGTTGGCGGCTTCGGCCATTTCGACCATAAAGGTACTTTCGCCGGCAGAGATGTTGTCCGATGCCCCCACGCGGGTGAAGATTTTATCGACCACCCCGATGCGCGCACTGTCGGCCGGAACGAAAGCACCGACCTGCGCCAATAGCGTGATGAGGGCGGTTTGGCGGAGCAAGGCACTCTTACCCGCCATGTTCGGGCCGGTCACGATGATGATTTGCTGACCGTCGGCTTCGAGCAGCACATCATTGGGCACATACTCCTCGCCGGCCGGCATGAGCGTTTCGATGACCGGATGGCGTCCGGCACGGATGTCGAGCGTGAGACTGTCGTCCACCACGGGACGCACATACCGCCGCTCTTCGGCCAGTGTGGCAAAGGAGTGGTAGCAGTCGAGGTCGGAGAGCGCCTGCGCGTTGCGTTGCAACTCGCTGATGCACTGTGCCGCCGCTTGCACGAGGGCGCCGTAGATGCGGGTTTCGAGCACGATGATGCGGTCTTCCGCGCCGAGGATTTTCTCTTCGTATTCTTTGAGTTCCTGCGTGATGTAGCGCTCTGCACTGACGAGCGTCTGCTTGCGAATCCACTCTTCCGGCACAAACTCCTTGTAGGTGTTGCGCACCTCCATGTAGTAGCCGAACACGTTGTTGAAACCGATTTTCAGACTTTGGATGCCGGTGCGTTGGATTTCGCGTTCCTGCATGCGGAGCAGGTAGTCCTTGCCGGTGCTTTGGATGTCCCGCAGTTCGTCGAGCTGCGCATCCACCCCATGCCCGATGACCCCGCCTTTGGCCACCAGCAGCGGAGGGTCGCTGCTGAGTTCGCGCTCAATGCGGGTGCGCAGTTCGGTGCAGGGGTTGAGTTGCTCACCGATGGCGCGGATGCTCTCCTGCGGGGCAGCCATACAGACGTTTTTGAGAATGACCACCGTTTCCAGTGCCAGCCGCAGCTGCTGCATTTCACGTGGGTTGATGCGTCCCGTAGCCACTTTCGAGACGATGCGCTCCAAGTCGCCCACCTTCGAGAGTTCAAGGTGACAGAGTTCGCGGAAGTCCGGTGCACGGAAAAAGTGCTCCACGCTGTCCTGTCGCTCCACGATGTCGGCCACGGAGCGGAGGGGGAAGAGAAGCCAGCGCCGCAGTTGGCGCGCGCCCATGGGTGTGAGGGTGCGGTCGACCACGGAGAGGAGCGACTGTCCGTCGGCGTGGTTGGTGCCGATGAGTTCGAGGTTGCGGATGGTGAACTTGTCGAGGCGCACAAACCGCTCCTCTTCGATGCGGCGCAGGGTGGTGATGTGCTCGACGTGGTGGTGTTGCGTGAGTTCGAGGTAGGTGAGCACGGCACCGGCGGCGGTGACAGCCGTGTGGAGGTGGTCGATGCCGAATCCTTTGAGGTTTTTCACGCCAAAGTGTTTCAACACGCGGGAGCGTGCCGAGGTGTCGGCAAATGCCCAGTCTTCGAGTTCAAACACGAAGTAGCGCGACCCGAAGAGGTTGGTGAATTTGCCTTTCAATCCCTGCTCCACCAGCACTTCCTTGGGCGAAAATCCCGCAAGGAGTTTGTCGATATACTCCACATCGCCCTCGGCCACGAGATATTCGCCCGTGGAAATGTCGAGCAGCGAAAGCCCCACCGTGGCGGCACCGAAATGGAGGGCGGCCAAGAAGTTGTTTTCCCGACTGTTGAGCACGTTGTCGGCCAGTGCCACACCCGGAGTGACCAGTTCGGTGATACCGCGCTTCACCAGTTTCTTGGTGAGTTTCGGGTCTTCCAACTGGTCGCAGATGGCCACGCGGTGACCGGCGCGAACGAGGCGGGGGAGGTAGGTGTCGAGGGCGTGGTAGGGAAATCCTGCCATCTCCGTTGCTCCCGATGCGCCCTTTTGGTTGCGCTTGGTGAGGGTGATGCCCAGCACCTGCGAGGCCAGAACGGCATCTTGGCAGTAGGTCTCGTAGAAGTCGCCGCAGCGGAAGAGGAGAATGGCATCGGGATTGGTCGCCTTCATGTCGTGAAACTGCCGCATCATCGGCGTGAGTTCGTCTTTGGCCATATAGAGAGGTTGGAAAGGAAGGGAAAGGAAAAGAAAGGGCTTGAAATCTACCTGATGAAGGGGAAAATACGGGCTAACAGGAAGCCTTGAAAAAAACATAGGAGCCGGAAAAATCTACCTCAGAGGTAAAATTTTTTATCTCAGAGGTAGAAAAAATTACCTCTGAGGTAGATTCGGCGCCCACCGAGTGCAGAAAATGGGGAGGGGAGTGGGGCGGATTTAGAGCACCTCGCCCTCCTCGTTATACTCTTGAAACAGGAAGTCGTTGTAGGGATACTTCTGCACATGAAGTTCGCGCACACGATGGTAGAGCAGGTCGCGGAGCGCCTCGATGTTCTGCCGTTCGCGGGCGGAGATGAAAATCACATCCAGCACGTTGTCGGCATTCGGGTTGGAAGCATCGGCACCTCCGGCAGTGCGTGCCATCCACGAATCCATGAGTTGGGAAAGCGGGGTGTTCTTGCGGGTGGCAGGGGTGAGGTCGTTGGGATCTTTGGGGGTGAAGGTGTAGGCATCCATCTTGTTGAAGATGAGGATGCGCGGCTTCTCGGCGCAACCGAGTTCCATCAAGGTGCGGTCGACCACGGCCAACTGTTCTTCAAAGTCGGGGTGGGACACGTCGATGACATGGAGCAGGAGGTCGGCCTCACGCGTTTCGTCAAGGGTCGACTTGAAAGAATCGACCAAGTCGGTGGGCAGTTTTCGGATGAAGCCCACGGTGTCGGCCAGCAGGAAGGGAAGGTTTTTCACGATGACCTTGCGCACCGTGGTGTCCAGTGTGGCAAAGAGTTTGTTTTCGGCAAACACCTCGCTCTTGGAGAGCAGGTTGATGAGGGTCGATTTGCCCACGTTGGTGTAGCCCACGAGCGCCACGCGGATGAGTTTGCCGCGATTTTGCCGTTGCGTGGTTTTTTGGCGGTCGATGTCGGCCAACCGCTCTTTGAGGAGCGACATGCGGTTGAGAATGATGCGGCGGTCCATCTCCAACTGCGTTTCGCCCGGCCCGCGGAGTCCCACGCTGCCGCCTTTGCCACCGCCGGCACCCCCCGAACCACCGCCTTGGCGCTCCAAGTGCGTCCAGAGCCGTTGCAGGCGGGGGAGCATGTAGCGATACTGTGCGAGTTCGACTTGTGTTTTGGCGTTGGCCGTTTGGGCGCGCATGGCAAAAATGTCGAGGATGAGGGAGGTGCGGTCGAGGATTTTGACTTTCAGTTCGGCCTCGATGTTGCGGAGTTGTTTGGCCGAGAGTTCATCGTCAAAGATGACCATGCCCACCGGTTGAGGCTTCTCCACATCGGCCGGCCAGAGTGGGTCGTCGTCGGCTTCATCGGCCGCTTGTTCGCATTCCTCGATGTATTGGCGGATTTCTTGAAGTTTGCCTTTACCCACGTAGGTGACACTGCTGGGGCCGTCCATGCGCTGGGTGAAGCGTCGGACGGTGGTGGCACCTGCGGTTTCGGCCAAAAACTCCAGTTCGTCGAGATATTCTTCGGTCTTGCGTTCGTTTTGCTGTTTGGTGATGAGCGCCACGAGCACAGCGGTTTCGGCGGTAGTGGTGGTTTTGATAAATTCTTTCATGCAGGAAAAAGATTGGAGGGCTGAGAGAAACAGCAACCCACTAGCAGCACTTGAGCGGAAGGCGGGTCCGACTCAAATTCTGCCAATGGGTAGCGGTGTCCGTTGGATGGAAAAAAGTGTGCGGTGCGAGGCGCGCAAAGGGCGAGGCGGAGCGCGGGGCGTTCAGAACTCGACGTTGAAGTCGGCGCTCAGCGCATCGCGCGTGGTAGTGCCGGTGGCTTCGTCGTATCGCTCGCCGAGGGAGGCGTCGATGAGGGGTCGGTGGTCGCCGACAAACTGTGCGGCATCGGTCAGGGCAGAGAGAAACTTGATGATGTCTTCGCGATAGAGGAAAATCTTATGTTTTTCGAAGACGGGACGCTCCCCCTCGTTGCCATCTTTGATGCGCTTGCTTTCGGTCATCGAGATGTAGTATTCGTTGTGGCGGTCGCTCTTCACGTCGAGGTAGTAGACGCGTTTTCCGGCTTTGACCACCCGCGAAAAGAGGATTTCGTTTTCGGAGCGTTCTCTCCAAGATTCGTAGTTTTCTTTCATCAGGAACAGCGTAATGTGGATTGAGTTCGTCCGGCCACACAACGCAGCGGTGGCCTTTTGACCCTGCAAATTTGCAGATTTTTGGGCAGATGACCAAACGGCACAGCGATTTTTCAATCTCAAGGACGACTTTTTCCCTCTGTTTTACTAAAAAAACACGAATTTCGAGGTTTTCTTTTTCGGCAGTCGGTAGAAAGTCGTATTTTTGTGGCAGAAAATGTCCCGATGGGGACGAACATTCCGACAACTATGATCAATCGTGCACTCATCCGTCTGAAAGTGGTACAGCTCGTCTATGCTTACTACCAGAACGAAGGCAAGACCACAGAGGTGGCGCTCCAAGAACTCGACTTCAGCCTCCAAAAGGCCCACGACCTCTACAAGTCGCTCCTCCTGCTGCTTGTGGAACTGCGTCGCATGGCCGAACGCAAGGCCAAGGCCCGCAACACCAAGCTCAAACGCCTCACTCCCGGCAGCGACAGCGTGCTGGCGGCCAACCAGTTTCTCCAACAACTCGATGCCAACATCGCCCTCCACGAGTGGGCCGACAAGCAGAAGAGCCTGTGGGAGCAGGAAGAGGCCTTCGTCAAGAAACTCTACGAGAGCTTCACCAACCACGACCACTTCCTCGGCTATCTCGACAAGGAAGACCGTTCCTACGAGGCCGACCGCGAAATCGTGCGCAAACTCTACAAGACGCTCATCGTCAACAACGAGGCCTTCGCCCCCATCTTGGAAGAACAGAGCCTCTACTGGAACGACGACAAGGAAATCGTAGACTCCTTCGTGCTCAAGACCATCAAGCGCTTCGACCCCGCCAACGGACCCGAACAGGAGTTGCTCCCCCTCTACGGCACCGACGAAGATTCCACCTTTGCCGCACGCCTATTCACCACCACCCTGGAGCGCGCCGACGACATCCGCGACTTCATCCGACAGAGCACGAAGAACTGGGAGTTTTCGCGCCTCGCCTTCATGGACATCATCATCATGCAGATTGCGCTGGCCGAAATCCTGGCGTTCGACAACATCCCGCTCAACGTCTCCTTCAACGAGTATCTCGACATCGCCAAGGTGTACAGTACGCCGCGCTCATCAAGCTACATCCACGGTATGCTCGACAACATCTGCAAAAAACTCAAGGCCGAGGGCATCTTGCTCAAATGACCGCCCCTCTGCCCTACCCTCCCTTTTCTCCCACTTTTTTTTAATTCCACCCTATGAACTTTACCCTCCTTGCCGCTGCACAACAAGGCAGCATGTGGACCACCATCTTGATGATGGTTGCTCTTTTTGCCATCATGTATTTCTTCATGATTCGTCCTCAGCAGAAGAAGCAGAAGGAAGTGAACCGCTTCCGCGACGCCCTCGCTGTGGGTCAGGACGTGGTGACCATCGGCGGCATCCACGGCACCATCAAAAACATCGACGGCAACATCATCACCCTCAAAGTGGCCACCGGTGTGGACATTCGGGTCGAAAAGGCGGCCATCAACCCCAACGGCACGCAGCCGGCACAGGCCTAACGGTCTCTCTGCCCTCCGCGATGTCGCATCGCGCGGCGAGTACGCCCTCGGCCATGCTCTCACGCCGCGTCCTTTTTCCAACGCGCAGTCTGCGCTGACCCTTTTCATGCCCTGACACTATGCGCTCTCTTCTTCCCTTTCTACAAAACGCGAAGCACTACCTGTCCTTTTTGGGGAACAGGCAGTTCTTCGCGTTTTTGTTTTTCTTGCTGCTCTCGGCCTCTTTTTGGCTTTTTCAAACGGTCAACGAGGTCTACGAAGAGGAGTTTGACATTCCGGTGCGCCTCGTAGATGTGCCCGAAAACGTCGTGATTACCACCGAACTGCCCGCACATGTGCGCATCACCCTCCGCGACCGCGGCGTGGTGCTCCTGCGCTATCGCTACGTCCACACCTTTGCTCCCATCGTGGTGCATTTCGACAGCGTTGCCACGACCAGCGGCCACGTCTCCCTCGCCACGGCCGAACTCCTCAAGCCCGTCGTGGCCGCCTTGGAGAGCAGCACGCAGGCTTTGAGCGTGCGTCCCGAAACGATGGATTTCTATTTCAACTACGGGCTGAGCAAACGCGTGCCGGTCGTGGTGCAGGGCAAGTTTTTCCCCGATTCGGCCTACTCCATCATGGCCGTCGATGTCGAACCGCGCGAAGCCCTCGTCTACGCCTCGCGCAGCGTTCTCGACACCCTCACTGCCGCCTATCTGGAGCCCATCCGCCTGCACCACCTCACCGACACCACCATCGTGCGCCGCAAATTCGTGAAAATCCCCGGTGTAAAGTATGTCCCCAATCAGGCGCGGCTCACCATCATTGCCGACCGCATGGTCGAGAAGACCGTGGAAGTGCCGGTGCAAGGGGTCAATTTCCCGGCCGATAAGACACTGCGCACCTTCCCCGCCAAGGTGAAGGTGACGTTCCAAGTCGGCATGAGCCAGTATAAGAAGGTGACGGACGAGAGTTTTGTCATCGTCATCAATTATGCCGACCTCATCGGCCGCAAAGAGCCTTCCATCCCCCTCTCGCTCAAGTCCACGCCCTACGGAGTCTACCGCCCGCGCCTCACGCCCGACCATGTAGATTTTATTATTGAAGACATCAATCCCTCCGACTTCCCCGACAATGACACACCTTGACGCCGCCCCGCAGCGCTGGGGCATCACGGGGGGCATCGCTTCGGGCAAAAGTTATGTGTGTCGGCAGCTGGAAGCCCAAGGTGCTCCGATTTTCTACACCGACCCCGAGGCCAAGCGCATCATCCGCACCGATGCCGAGGTGCAGCGCCGGCTACGCGATCTCGTAGGCGCGGAAGTCTACGATGCCGAAGGGCAACTCGTCAAGCGTGTGCTCGCGGCCTACCTCTGCCGGGGGCGCGACCACAGCGCCCGAATCGATGCCATCGTCCACCCCCGCGTGGCAGCTGCTTGGCAGGATTTTGTCGCGGCTCATCATGGCGCGCCCCGCGTCTTCATGGAGTGCGCCCTCCTCTTCGAGAGTGGTTTCGACCGCTTTGTCGATTGCACCCTTCATGTGTCGTGTCCCGACGACGAACGCCTGCGCCGATTGATGGCGCGCGACGGCATCGACCGCGAGGCCGCTCTCCGCTGGATGGCACTCCAACTCCCTGAAGCCGAAAAGTGCCGCCGCGCCCACCACGTCCTCCTCAACGACGGCCGCACCGACCTCGCCGCGCAACTCGTCCGTCTCGGCCTGGTCGGAGATTGAAAGAAATCACGATTTACCCACACAAAAACCTTATGCTCACCGAAGCCCGCATAGACAAATGGCTCTGGGCAGCGCGCATCTACAAGACCCGCACGCTCGCCACCGATGCCTGCAAAAACGGCCGCATCACCCTCGGCGGCGCCTTGGTCAAACCCTCCCGCACCGTGAAGGCCGGCGATGTGGTGACCGTGCGCAAAGCCCCCATCACCTACTCCTTTCGGGTGCTCTCCCCGATTGAAAAACGGGTCGGCGCGCGCCTCCTCCCCAAAATCCTCGAAAACATCACTCCACCCGAGCAATACGAACTCCTCGAAATGAGCCGCATCAGTGGATTTGTCGACCGCGCCCGCGGCACAGGACGCCCCACCAAGAAAGACCGCCGCGCCCTCGACGACTTTGCCGAAACGCCCGTCTTCCTCGATGGCGACTTCGATTTCGACCTCGACGACTGACACCGATTGCCCCCGAAAAACGCTCTGCCTCAGCGATAGTCTGTGCTATCTCTGAGGCAGAGCGTTTTTTCGGGCCGAAGACATTGCCCTTTCCGAAGCAGAAAGGTTCAGCCTAAGTCTCGGGATTGTGCGGCAGCCTGCTGCGGCGTCCACCCTTGGGCTTGGAGGGCAAATTCGTTGCCGTCGCGGGTGACGAGCTGCGCTCCCAGTTCGGCACGGGTGATGTGGCCGATGATGCGCACGTCGTCCATCGCCGCCACACGGTCGTGGTCGGTGAGGGGGACGGTGAAGAGCAGTTCGTAGTCCGCTCCGCCGTTGAGGGCGCAGGTGGTGAGGTTCATGTTGAAGCCCTCGGCCGCCACTGCCGTCTGATAGTCGATGGGGATGCGCTCTTCGAAGATGCGGCAACCCACACCGCTCCGGCGGCAGATGTGGAGAAGTTCGCTCGCCAGCCCATCGCTCACATCGATCATCGCCGTGGGGCGAAGGCCGGCCGCACGAAGAGCCTCGACGATGTCGCGGCGCGCTTCGGGTTTGAGGAGGCGTTCGAGGAGGTATTCACGGCCGGCAAAGTCGGGCTGGAAGTCGATGGCGCGGCGTGCGGCCTCAGTCTTTGCGGCGTCAATCTGCGAGAGGTAGACCGCCTTTTCGCGCTCCATGAGTTGGAGGCCCATGTAGGCCGCCCCCAGATTGCCCGACACGCACACGAGGTCGGTGTCGTGCGCACCATCGCGCCCCACGAGGTCGGCCTCCGCCACATCCCCGATGGTGGTGAGGGCGAGCGTGAGTCCCGTGAGCGAAGCACTGGTGTCGCCGCCCACGAGGTCGACGTTGTGGCGCTCGCAGGCCATCCGCAGCCCGGCATAGAGTTCGTCGAGGTCCTCCACCTCAAATCGGTTCGACACGCCCAGCCCCACGAGGAGCTGACGCGGGACGCCGTTCATGGCGTAGATGTTGCTCATCCCGGCCATCGCGGCCTTGTAGCCGAGGTGGCGGAGGGGGGTATAGACGAGGTCGAAATCGATGCCTTCGAGCATCAGGTCGGTCGTGGCGAGCACGCGCGTGGCGGGATAGGCCATGACGGCACAGTCGTCGCCGGCCGCGGTGAGGGTGGCGGCATTGACCGGACTCACGCCTTCATTGAGGCGGTCGATGAGGGCAAATTCGCCCAATTCTGCAATCTGCATGAGAAAGGAGGTGGAAAAGGTGGCGGAAATCAAAAAATCAACAACATCGCGCGGACTACGTCCGTCCCCGAAGGGGGCAATCATCAGGAACAACAGATGCCGTGGGGCTATAATAAAGTGATATTCGCCCCCGTCGGGGACGCACCGCTGGCGATACCCCTACCGTAGGTTCGTCGGGCTCTGCCCTCCTCGCCTACGGCTATTGGGAGAAGCCCCCTTCGGGGACTCCATGCGGCGTATGGGGGCACATTATGTATCGGTTGCGTTGTTCCCCTGTGCCCTATAGACCGTGCATCGTCTACATCGTCCCTCTGTGGCATAGGTATATGTTGTCACTGAACCGCAGATGCATAGCGGCGTCCCCGGTGCTGAAGACACCACCGCTCAAGGGGGAGTTGTCACTGAACCGCAGATGCACAGCGGCGTCCCCGAAGGGGGCGAATCTGAATAACCGTAGGCGAGGAGGGCATAGCCCGACGAACCTACGGACAGACATCGTGCATAGCGAAGCGTCCCCGAAGGGGGCGAATATCGTGATGCTTCAGAAGTAGAAGCCCAAGCCGAGGCGCACCCCCACCTCGCTGCCGCCGCTGAAGTCGTTGAGCGAAAGGCGATAGTAGGCCGCCGGCTCGATGGCCACGTGGCGGTTGAGATAGTAAGTGTAGCCCACTTCAAAGGGGAGGCGCAGGTTGTCGATGCCGGGGGAGAGATGGGAAAATTCCAGTCCGGCGCCGAGGGAAATGCCGTTTTCGAGGAAATAGTAGCGCGCACCGCCGCCCATCGTGAAGCGCTTGGCATCGCCGGGATGGCTATCGATGCCGAGCGTGCCGTGGAGCATGAGTTTGTCGATGATGAAGTAGCCGGCATCGGCATTGAGGCCGAGCTGGAAGTCAGTGTTTTTGCTGTAACTCATGTTCAGCCCCGTGAGCGAAGCGCCCACGTAGTAAGTGCCTTGTTTGAACTGTGCGCGGGCGGTGGTGGTCACGGCCAGGAGCAGGAGGAGTGCGGTGAGAATTTTCTTCATAAGCGAAAAAACGGCAGAGTGCCAACTAAAAAAAGATGAAAGTTTCGTGGTGGAAAAGGGCGTTTGCCCAATGGGCAATACCCTCCAACAATGCAGCAAAATTAAGCATAATCGCTGTAACCTCCGAAAGAATTAGAAACATTAACACTGCAAAGCCCCCTTTCTCGCTCCGATTGCGCGGTGGTCGTGCCCATCGGCTGCCGATTTCCCCTCCGCCAAGACACAGAACCTCTCCACCATAGTCCACCACGAACGTTCTTTCAAAAAGATAGGAGATAGAAAAATTTACCTCTGAGGTAGTTTTTTCTATCTCAGACGTAGAAAAAACTACCTCAGAGATAAATTTACCCCCGACACCGAAGGCTGAAATCCGCCCTGTTGCGGTGAGCGAGACGAGGAGGTGGCGCGGCCACGGACGCCCTTTTCCCCCGAGGAAGCGGACAGAAAAAACGACAGCCGAAGCGTGGGAAAAGTAAGCAAGAAGTGGGCAGAATGCAGCAAATGTCGTACCTTTGCAGCAGAAAGAGGGGCGAACGCTGCCGGCCGAAAGGCGCTGCGGTCGTTGTGCCTCGATCGAACTGAAGTGTCTTTGCTTTTCCTTTCTCCCCGACTTATGCCCAAAATCCACCACTACCACGGACTCACGCCCGACGAGGTACGCACCAGCCGCCAAGCCCACGGCGCCAACGTCCTCACACCGCCAGAGAAAGCGCCTTTGTGGCGACAATATCTCGACAAGTTTGGCGACCCGCTCATCGTCATCCTCCTCATTGCCGGCCTGCTTTCGGTCGGCATTTCCGTCTATGAATCTCATGGTCTGGACAAGGGGAGCGAGGTGTTCTTCGAACCGGTGGGCATCTTTGTGGCGATTTTTCTGGCCACGGGCTTGGCGTTCTACTTTGAGCGCTCGGCCGAAAAGGAATTTGCCGTGCTCAACCAAGCGGCCGACGACGAGGCGGTGGAAGTGGTGCGCGAGGGCAACGTGACCCTCGTGCCGCGCTGCGAGGTGGTGGTGGGCGACATCGTGGTGCTCAGCACCGGCGACGAAGTGGCGGCCGACGGCGAACTCCTCGAAGCGGTGCATCTGGGCGTGGACGAGTCGTCGCTCACCGGCGAACCGATGTGCGCCAAAAGTACCCGGCCGGAGGAGGCCGACCCCAACGCCACCTATCCCACCCACCACGTGATGAAAGGCACGAAGGTGATGGAGGGGCACGGCATCCTGCGCGTGCTCGCGGTGGGCGATGCCACGGAGCAGGGGAAGGTCTACGAGGCTGCGCAAATCGACGACAGCGTGACCACTCCTCTCAACGAACAGCTCGGCGGTCTGGCACGGCTCATCACGAAACTCAGCTACGGTTTTGCGGCCTTCATCATCGTGGGCCGCTTGTTGGCCTTTTTCCACTGGGCCCCCATCGCCTGGACGCTCGCCCTGCCCACGGCTCTCTTCTTCCTGCTCGTCATCACCCGCTTTGCCCGCTGGACGTGGCGCACCACCCTGCCCACCACCACGGCCTATTTTGTCGTGCTCCTCGGCCTCACCCTCCTGCTCCACTCCGCCCTCCACACCGGCGAAGACATCGCGGTGCTCATTGCCTACACGCTCAACACGCTTATGATTGCCGTCACGCTCGTGGTCGTGGCTGTGCCCGAAGGGTTGCCCATGGCGGTGACGCTCAGCCTGGCCTACTCGATGCGCCGCATGCTGCGCACCAACAATCTCGTGCGCCGCATGCACGCCTGCGAGACGATGGGCGCGACGACCGTCATTTGCACCGACAAGACGGGGACACTCACGCAAAATCAGATGCGTATCGACGACATCCGCCTCTATGCCCCCGACCTCGACCGGCGCGTGTTTCACGAAGGGCTGGCGGTCAATTCCACCGCGGCACTCGACTTTTCCGACAAGGCCCACCCCTTGGTGCTGGGCAACCCCACCGAGGGTGCGCTCCTGCTGTGGCTCAACGACGAGGGCGTGGACTATCGGACGCTGCGCGAGGCGGTGACGGTGGTCGACGAACTGCCCTTCTCGACGGAACGGAAATATATGGCCACGGTGGTGGAGTCGGCCGTGCTGGAAGGCCGTCGCGTGCTCTACGGCAAGGGGGCGCCGGAGATGGTGCGTGCCCTCTGCACCACGTCCGACGTTGCTCCCAATGCGCTCGACACGCTCCTGCGCGACTATCAAGGTCGGGCCATGCGCACGCTGGCTTTTGCCTGCTGCGTGCTTCCCGAGGGCGACCCCGGCATGACCGGCGGGCGCATCGTGACGCAAGGGCTTCGTCTGGTCGGCGTGGCCGCCATTGCCGACCCTGTGCGGGAGGATGTCCCGGCAGCAGTGGCCGAATGCTTTGCCGCGGGCATCGAAATCAAGATGGTGACGGGCGATACTCCAGGCACGGCTTGCGAAATCGGTCGGCAAATCGGGCTTTGGACGGGCCGGATGCCCGAAGACGCCGTCATCACAGGGCCGGAATTTGAAGCCCTGAGCGATGCCGAACTTGCCGCACGCGTGGGACGACTCAAGATCATTGCCCGCGCACGGCCGATGGACAAAAAGCGCCTCGTCGAAGCCCTCCAAAAGCAGGGCGAGGTGGTGGCCGTGACGGGCGACGGCACGAACGACGCGCCTGCCCTCAACGCGGCTCACGTGGGGCTGTCGATGGGCGACGGCACCTCGGTGGCCAAAGAGGCGTCGGACATCACCATCATCGACAACTCCTTTGCCTCCATCGGGCGTGCGGTGATGTGGGGTCGGTCGCTCTATCAGAACATCCAGCGCTTCCTCCTCTTCCAGCTCACGGTCAATGTGACGGCCTGTTTCCTCGTGCTCTGCGGTGCCTTTATGGGCACGGAGTCGCCCTTGACGGTGACGCAGATGCTCTGGATCAACCTCATCATGGACACGTTTGCGGCCATGGCTCTGGCTTCTCTGCCTCCCTCGAAGCGGGTGATGCACGACCCGCCGCGCGACCGCAACGCCTTCATCCTTTCGCGCAAAATGATGCTCAACATCGTGGGCGTGGGCGGCTTTTTCTTCCTCCTTCTGCTCGCCCTGCTCTACCTCTTCCAGCACGCCGACATCCGGCAGCTCACGGACCTTTTCTCCCTCCGCCTGACTGAGCAAGGCCACGTCACGCCCTACGAACTCACGCTCCTCTTCACCATCTTCGTGATGACGCACTTCTTCTACCTCTTCAATGCCCGCGCCTTCGGGACGGGACGCAGCGCGCTCCACTTCAAGGGCTGCCGCGGCCTGCTCACGATGAGCCTCATCATTCTCGTAGGGCAGGTGGCGATGGTCGAACTTCCCGGACTTCGGCAGTTCTTCAACGTGACGAGCCTCCGTCTCGACGATTGGCTCTTCATCATCCTGGCCTCCTCCCTCGTGCTCTGGGTGCGCGAGGGATGGCAACTGATTTCCAAGCGCTGAGCGCACCGCCATACAGTAACAGCCGCACACCTCCACGAGAGAGATGTGCGGCTGTTTGCGTGTTTTCAGCGGAGCAGCGCCCGACTTACTTCATAGCGCAGGTGGGTTTGATTTGCGTGAAGAAGTCGTTGCCTTTGTTGTCCACGAGGATGAAAGCGGGGAAGTCTTCCACTTCGATTTTCCAAATCGCCTCCATACCGAGTTCGGGATATTCGACACATTCGATGCTCTTGATGTTGTTTTGCGCAAGAATGGCGGCGGGGCCTCCAATCGAACCGAGGTAGAAACCGCCGTGTGCCTTGCAGGCATCGGTGACTTGCTGCGAGCGGTTGCCCTTGGCGAGCATCACCATCGAACCGCCGTGGCTTTGGAACAGGTCGACATAAGAGTCCATGCGGCCTGCCGTGGTGGGACCCATCGAACCGCAGGCCATGCCTTTGGGTGTCTTGGCAGGTCCGGCATAGTAGATGGGGTGGTTTTTGAGATATTCGGGCATCGCTTCACCGCGGTCGAGACGTTCCTTGATTTTAGCGTGAGCAATGTCGCGTCCCACGATGATGGTGCCGTTGAGCGACAGACGTGTCGAGACGGGATATTGGTCGAGCTGAGCCAGGATTTCAGGCATGGGACGGTTGAGGTCGATGCGCACGGCACCTCCTTCGCCGGCCTGACGGAGGGCTTCGGGAATGAGGCTGCCGGGATTGTCGTCCATCTTCTCAATCCAAATGCCGTCCTTGTTGATTTTGCACTTGATGTTGCGGTCGGCCGAACAACTCACGCCCAAGCCTACGGGGCAGCTCGCACCGTGGCGGGGCAGACGCACCACGCGGATGTCGTGGGCAAAGTATTTACCGCCGAATTGTGCACCCAAACCGATTTTGTGTGCTTCGGCAAGAAGTTCTTTCTCCAACTCAAGGTCGCGGAAGGCACGTCCGGTCTCGTCGCCCGTGGTGGGCAGCGCATCGTAGTAGTGCGTAGAAGCCAGTTTGACGGTGAGCAGATTTTTTTCGGCACTCGTACCGCCGATGACGATGGCAATGTGATAAGGCGGACAAGCGGCAGTGCCGAGCGTCTTCATCTTGCCCACGAGGAAAGGCACGAGCGTAGCGGGGTTGAGAATGGCCTTCGTCTCCTGATAGAGGTAGGTTTTGTTGGCCGATCCGCCGCCTTTGGTCACGCAGAGGAAGCGGTATTCGTCGCCGTGGGTGGCTTCGATGTCGATTTGAGCGGGCAGGTTGCAGCGCGTGTTCACCTCGTCATACATGTTGAGAGGGGCATTCTGCGAGTAGCGGAGGTTTTCCTCGGTGTAGGTTTTGTAAACACCGAGGGCAATGGCCTCTTCGTCTTCAAAGCCCGTCCACACCTGCTGACCCTTTTCGCCGTGGACGATGGCCGTGCCGGTGTCTTGGCAGATGGGGAGCTGACCTTTGGCCGACACTTCCGCGTTGCGTAGGAAGGTGAGCGCCACATACTTGTCGTTGTCGGAGGCTTCGGGATCGGTGAGAATTTTGGCCACTTGCTCGTTGTGCTCGCGGCGGAGGAGGAAGGATACATCGCGGAAGGCTTGGTTGATCATTCGGGTGATGCCTTCGCGCTCCACCTTGAGGATGGGCTTGCCTTCAAACTCGCTCACGCTGACGTGGTCCTTGGTGAGGAGGTAATACTCCGTGGTGTCTTCGCCCAACTGAAACATCGGGGCGTACTTAAATTCGGGGGCTTGTGCCATGGTTATGAAGTTGTTATGTTATGGTCGAAGGAAGAAGAAAGGGGAGGTTTATTCTTCGTTGTTTTCGTCTTCGTCGTCGCGTTTTCTGCGGCTGGTGAAGTAAAGCGCAAGGGCACCGACAAACAAGAGAAGCGGAAAAAGGATTTGCATAGGGGGAGATGTTTTTTTTGAAACGAAAAAGAAAGGAAAATCTTTCCGATGTCAAAAGAAAAGCGTCCGCTGCTCACCCTTTGAGGCTGCTCCACGTCCCAAAGCGGCAAGTGGAGCAGCCTCAGCGGGAGGCGGTGGCGAAAGAGGTTCAGTCCGAGGGGTTAGGCCTCCAACTGTCGGGCGATGAACTCCTGCATCTGCGGCATCGCGGCTTCCACACACTGGAGCAGGCGGAACTGATTTTGCGTGCGTTCCAAGTTGTGGGCGGGGTGCTGTACCTTGAAGTAGGTATCGCCGTTGAGATAGTCGGCCAGGAAGCGCACGGCCTGCATGTAGGGGAAGAGGGCGGTGGCGTAGGGCAGGTTTTCAATCTCAATGGGCAGCAGGAAGGAGCGTCCGCCGCGCAGATAGCCTTCGGTGAAGGCTTGGAAGATGTCGAAGCGGAAGGCCACGTTGCTCAGTTCGGGGTCGTCCTCGCGGGTGGCGTTGGCCGCCGAGCGCAGGAAGTCGCCGAAGTCGGAGAAGATGAAGGAGGGCATGACCGTGTCGAGGTCGATGACGCACAACACATGTCCATCGCGGTCGAAGAGGATATTGTCGACCTTCGTGTCGCAGTGGCAGATGCGTTTGGGGAGCTTTCCTTCGCGATAGAGGCGCTCGCTCTTCGTCATTTCGGCCTCACGCTTGAAAATCTCGTCGAGCAGAGTCTTGACCGCCGGCTCTTCCACGCGGCCGGCCTTGTTGTCGGCCACCGCTTCTTTGAGTTGGCGGAGGCGGAACTCGATGTTGTGGAAATCCTTGATGGTCTCGCCCAGTTCGGCGGGGATATCGGCCAGCATCGATTGGAAGCGGGCAAAGGTTTCGCCCACAATGGTGGCATTCTCCACACTCACCCCGCTTTTAGAGATGGTGTCGGGGATGAGCTTCATGATGCGCCAATACTTTTCGCCGTCGAAGTGGTAGAACTTACCATCGCGGGCAGGGATGAAAGTGAGCACCTTGCGCTCGATGTCGGGCGTACCCTCGGCTTCGAGTTTGCGGCGGATGTGGGTAGTGACTTCCACGATGTTGCGCATCAGGAGGTCCATATCGGGGAAAATGGCGACATTGACGTTTTGCATCACATAGTCGCAGCCGCTGCCTTCAGTCACGACGGCATAGGTGGTGTTGATGAGTCCGTTGCCCAGGGGGTGGATGTCGGTGATGTTGCCCTTGATTTGAAATTGGAGGGCGATATCTTTCATTTTTTGGTCCATGATATAGATGAGAAGTTAATGAGTTGATAGCGCAAATTTACGGAAAAAGGCGAGAATAGCCGTCTTTCTGCCGAAGAATTGTGTGTTTTCATCGGCTTTTTTCCGGAAGGCGGGCTTTCCGAGCGGGCAGGCAGCGAGGAGGGGAGGCACAAAAGGCGGTCAGAGGTTTTGTCCATTCCGAAAAAAGCACTATCTTTGCAACCGCTTCGGCACACTGTGGCCCGAATGGTGGAATGGTAGACACGAGGGACTTAAAATCCCTTGGCCATTGCGGCTGTACGAGTTCGAGTCTCGTTTCGGGCACAGCACAAAGGCTGATCATCGCAATGATGGTCAGCCTTATTTTTGTGCCTATACGAGGCGTGCCTATATTATATGGTGTGCCTTTATTGCATGATGTGCCGGCCTCAACCGCGAATCATGGTGAGCAGCATCTTGAAGCGCTGCTTGGCGTTGAGGGCGTGAGGCACACCGGCGGGCATGATGAGCATTTCGCCGGCTTTGGGGTAGTGGGCCACGCCGCCGAGGAGGATTTCGGCTTCGCCGTCGAGGATGGTGACGGTCGCGTCGAAGGGGGCGGTGTGTTCGGAGAGGCCCTGACCTTGGTCGAAGGCAAAGAGGGTGAGGGTGCCGGCAGTGTTGCGCAGGATTTCGCGCGACACGATGCTGCCCTCGGCATAGTCTACGCCGGCTTCGGGAGCGAAGACGCGGCCTTTTTCGATGAGTGCCATGATGAGAAGTGTTGAGTAGGTGAATAAATGAGAGATGTGCGGCAGCGTTCCTCAAGGCCCGCTTCGAGCAGGTGGGTTCTTCTGAAAGTCCGCCCTCCGCACCTTGCGAAGTTACGTCTTTGCCGAGGAACGACAAAATCTTGTTACTATTTTTGTGAGAAGATATCTCTATTTTTCGTTTTTTTCTTCCCGTTGATGCCGTCCGGCCGTTGCTGTCCCTTTGCTGCGAAACCATCCGTTGGCTTCCTTCCGAAGGGAAATGAGGCCGAAAGGGGGCAAACCGCTCACTTTGCAAAATCCTGCATAAGCCAAAGACACAACAATCTGTGAGACAGCTTACTACATCTCACTCTATGCAAGATTCTGCAATGTGAGCACTCTGCAGATTGCAAGATTTTGTGCACAGATTGCAAGATTCTGCAATGTAGTTTTAACACTTGGGAGTGTATCTTTGCAGCATCCATCAAAAAAAAGAAGTATCGCCATGGAGTCGTCACCTCATTCTGAAAAACAACCGCAGAAGAATCGCCGCTTCACCGACGACCGCATCCAGCTCCTCGACACCATCCGCGCGATGATAGACCTCGAACTCGATCGGCGCGAACAGGCGCGCAACTCTGCGCCTCACCCCGGGAAGCCGCCTCCGAAGGGATGGCGCTCCCTCTGGGGCTATCTCACCCACTGGTGGCGCTGAGGACACGCTGCTTCGACCGATATTCGCCCCGACAGCAGACGCATCCCAACCACTCTAAGTCGTAGAAAAATTTACCTCAGAGGTAGTTTTTTCTACCTCTGAGCCAGGAAAAATTACCTCTGAGGTAAATCTACCCCCTACCAAGCCACATTTATTCACCCGCAGCCACAGCGGCTGCACAATACTTCTACCTTATGAAAACAACTTTATTCCGGAACCTGCTTGCGACCCTTGTCGCACTGTTCGCTGCCCTGCTTGCCCTGCCGCAACCGGTGCAGGCGCAAACGAAAAACACCATCACCATCGACGGTTTCAAAAAAGAAATCCTCTCCACGGATTTCCAGAAAGATCCCAATGACAAGCATGGCTTCATGGTCTTTTTTTTCCTCTCGGAGGACAAGAATGAGTTCCTCGGCATCATGGGAAACGAAAAACTCCATGCCTTCTACGACTCCTTCCCACTCGATCGTTATGAAAGTAAACATCTCGGGAAGTCATATTGGGGCATCGCCTATCAGAAGAAGGGAAAAATCTTGTTCCAAAGCAGCGGCCACCCGGACCTTGGTCGTGTCCACTTCAGGCGTGGGGAGCTTCGTATTGACGGGCATCCTCGCCCCGACCGCTCCGTCTGCTCCTTCCAGCTTTGGGATGGAGAAATCATCGATGCAAAGCATGGCGACGGCAAGAAGCACACCCTCTCGATCGACTATCGCCACGATCGGGAAGCCCCCACAGCCGGCAAACTCAACGTGGGCACAGTCGACAAGACTTCCATCTCACTCTCGTGGACACCTGCCACCGACGAGGTCACCCCTGCGGACAAAATGCACTACGTCGTGGAATATCAGCGCATGGGGGGCCATGGTTGGATGATGCTGCCGGTGAAGAGTGCCACCTCCTACACCATCAAAGAGTTGACACCCGACACAGAGTATCGCGTGAACATTCGTGCCCTTGACGAGTCGGGCAACTACATCCGCTACGATGAACAAACCATCACGACTAAGTCTGAGACCACCATCTACGACCTCAAGATTGCCGGCACAGAGGTGACCTCGGCCAACTGCAAGGACCTCTCCGTCATCGACGGCGTGAGCGGGACGGTGACCTACGACCCCGACACCAAGACCCTCACCCTCGACAATGCCACCATCAAAACCACAGAGACAAAATCTTGGGGGCACTGCATCAGTAACCAGATAAATGGACTGAACATTCATCTTATCGGCAACAACGCCTTCACTTCGGAACAAAGTGGGCTTATCTACAACGATGATGATAAACAAATGACTTTCACCGGTGAGGGCAAACTCACCCTATCCAGTGGATTGACCGTGCCGGAAGGATTTCGTTACGGCATTCGGAATAGAGGGCATATCCTCGTAAAGGATTGTCATCTCGAAATCAGCACCGAGGGCAGTGCGTTGCTTCGCGGCACTTGGGAGTTCGACAATTGTCACGTGCGTGCCAAAGGTAATGCCGAGGGCAGCATCGTCCATTTGAAGGCAGAACCCACCTTCAAAGGATGCAGCATCACCAGTCCTCAGCACACCGTGTGGAAGTCGGTCGGTGCTGAATACTTCCTCCAAGATGCCGACGGAAAGAACGTGACCGACTGGGTGGAAATCAGCACCAAGCCCACTTCTGCTCAGGCCCTCCGGACCGATGCGCCTACCCGCTGCGGCATCTTCACCCTCACCGGTGTGCGGCTCGACACAAGCTTCAATCGCCTGCCTGCCGGCGTCTACATCGTCGACGGCAAGAAGATGGTGAAGCCCTAAGATAAGATTTGCCCCGCTTCCTGCGGTGGCCCTATTCCTAAAAACCCCACAGTGGGCAAGTCCTTTCAGAGGACTTGCCCACTGTGGCTTGTGTTGTGGAGAAAAGCCGCCGCGCTTTCCGTCACCACCTTGTCGTTTTCTCGAAAATAAAGCGTTCCGTCTTTGCTGTAGAAGGTCGGATTGTCGGGATGAATGCGGATGTATGGCACGCAGGGTCGTCCACGCACTCCTCGTCGTAGAAATCACGGGCAATCTCCCGAAGCGTTGAGGGCAGGGTGATGGAACACAAGGTACTAAAATTGTCATAGCCAATCTTCTCTACACCCTCGGGTCGGCAGGGTAAATCTTTTCTTCCATTTCTCAACAGATTAGGGTATTTTTCAGCATATTGGAATAATGCACACGGCAGCACATCCTTCCGAGGAAGAAAGTGCTGCCGTGGTGGGATGAGGGGCTGAGCCGAAGTTTATTTCACTTCGAGCTGAGCGCCGGCCTTGAACTTCACTACCTTCTTGGCAGGGATTTGAATCTTCTGCTTGGTAGCGGGGTTGATGCCTTCGCGAGCGGGGCGTTCGTTCACCGAGAACGTGCCGAAGCCGAGGAGAGCCACTTTGTCTTCGTTCTTGAGTGCACCGGCGATAGCGTCGAGCACGGCGTCTACAGCGGCTTTAGATTGAGCGTTGGTAAGGCCGGCCTGCTTGGCAACTGCGCTTACGAGTTCTGTTTTGTTCATATTGATAGCGTTTGTTTAGAGTTGTTGTCTTGTAAATCAAGAGAATTGGTGCTGCAAATATATTGTAATCTACGCATCTGCCCAAACATTTTGCGGCTTTTTTGAAAAAAAGTGTACGAAATTCGTGCTTTCCTTTGGTGAAACGTCCTTTTTCAAGCGGATTTATAGGGAAAATGCAGGGCCAGCGGCAGCACACGCGCTCAGCGCACGATGGCCACTTTGGCCACCGCGGCCCGCTGTCCGGAGGGGTCGAACACGTGGAAATGATAGACCCCCGAGGCCACGCGCACACCGTCGAAACCACGGCCGTCCCACGTGAAAGTGCCGCCCAGACTCATACCGGCGGCCACCACCGTTCCGGCGGTGTTGGTCACCTTCACCTCACTGTCGGCAGTGAGGCCGTCGAGGGTGATGACGCCCATATAATCGGGGCGAACGGGGTTGGGGAACACACGCAGGTGGCTGCGGTCGAGCGCGGGTTGCGGTTCGGTGGCATCGCTGCGGTAGGCCAAAATGCCTTCCTGCGTGCCAATCATCACTTCGCCCGTGGTGGGATGGCAGGCCACGCTCCAAATGTTGTTGGAAAAGAGCGGCGAATTGTCGGTGGTGAAATGGTGGAGGGTTTGCAGTCCGTCGGCCGAGATGAGATAAAGTCCATCCCCCTGTGTGCCCACCCACTTGCGGTCGGCACCATCGACGGCGATGGCCGTCACCGGTACGCCCGAGAGGAGGTAGTCGGCCAGATTGGTGCCATCGTTGCGCGGCACCTTGATTTGCGTGATGAGGAAATTGCGCTCGTGCCACTGCAAGGGGTCATCCACCTTGTACAGCCCCTGATCCGTACCGAGCCAAAGGCTGCCGGCATGGTCCTGCGCGATGGCATAGGCCGAGAGGATATTGACCGCCGTGCCGTCTTGATTGTAGAAAGAGGATCGGTAGGTGGCGCGGTCGTCGGCGGTGTTGTCGAGCGTGCGGTTGTAGTCGTAGCAAAGGAAACCGCCGGTATGGTTCGTCACGGTGCGGCGCGAAGTGACCCACAGTTGGCCGTGGCGGTCGAAGAGCGTGCGTTCCAGTCCGGGAGCGCGCTTCACCCCTTCGTGGTAAAGTCCCGTCCATTTGCCGTCGGGCTTACGCGCCCAAATGAGGGTGTCCTGCTGGTTGTTGAGGGCGAAAAGGTTGCCTTGGTCGTCGAAATTGACACCGTCGGTGCGGACGTAATTGTAGAAGTGCGGCGAACTGGCCGGCAGGAGGGAGTGGAAAGGCGAATTGCCTACGGTCGCCTGCGCGGTGATGGTGGCGGGGGTGTCGTAGTCGTAGATGCCCGTGCGCACGGTCGAAACGACATAGTGCTTTGGGTGGCGCGGGTCGCGGGCGATGCTCGTGGCACTTTCAAAAAGACTGCCTTTGGCGGCAAAGTCCGTTGTGCCGGGAGGGGCAAAGAGTGTCCAGTCGCGACCATCGTAGCGCATGGCCACCTGCGCCACGCGATCCACCTCGTAAGGGTCGTTGCGGCCGGTGGTGACGAGGAGTTCGCCGCCGGCATAAGTCATGTAGTAGGCACGATCCTGCCAAGGACCGAAGCCACCGAAGGTCATCGTGCTCCGCGAGAGGTCGATACGGCCGTCCACAATGGGGGTGCGGAAAAGGCCGCGGTTTTCCATTCCCACCCAAAGTCCGTCGGTGCCGTCCGGCTCGAAAGCATAGCCGCCGGCGCCTTTCTGAATGGCTACGGCCGTGCCGTCCGCCCCTTGGTAGCGGTAGAGGGCGGCGTCCGATTCGCAAATGACGGTGCCGCCCGCGTCCACATGTCCTCCCGTGAGGGCATAGGCACCCACGTGGGTAGCGGTGTGGGTGGCCGGCGTGTCGGCAGCGGGCTTCACCATCCACACCCCCTGTTGGGTGGGGGCGTCGCGCAGCACAAGCAGGTAGAGGGCGGCCGAGGTGGGCAGCAGGCGCGACACGGTGAGTTGGGTGTGCGGCTGCCACGTGGCGCGGTCGTTGAGGTTGGCGTCGAGGGGGGCAACAAGGGTGTGGCCGGCGGTGAGGGCGACAAAAATGTGGTGGTCAAACACCGTGGCCGAGCGGCAGTCGCCCAGCTGATAGAAACCTTTGACGAGCTGCCGTTTGAGGTCGAGCTGCACCACGCCCCCTGTGGTGGCGATGCAGGCCTCATCGCCGTTGACACTGAGGTCGTTGATGGCGAAATCGGTGGTGGCTTCGCGTTTGAGTTGCGGCAGATGCGTCACCGCTCCGCTCTGTGGCCGGAGGAGGTCGATGCTGCGGTCGGCATAGAGGAGCACGAGCATTTGCTGCATGGTCGACCACCCCATCTGCACGATGCGGCGGCCGCTCAATCCGTGGGTCACGCGGTCTACGGGAGTCACTTCGCCCGTTTGCGTGTTGCAAATCAGCAGGTTGCCGTCGAAGAGGGCATAAAGTTGGCTGCCGTTGCGGACGCATTGGGTCGCGGTGCGGTAGGCCAAATGAGCCGTCCAGCGGTCGGCGGCGGGAGTTTGTGCATTGAGGCCGAGAGCGGCACAGCAGGCCAAGAGGAGGGTGAAAAGGTGTTTCATGACGCAGAGTTTTGGGGAGGGAGAGTCGGGACAGCAGCAGGGTTTTAAGGCCGTCCCGATGGCGCAGCGGCCGGTGCTTTCGTGCGGCGCGTTATTCGGCCGTCGCAGGGGCGTCCGATGCGGTGAGATAGCGGCAGAGTTGCTGCACGGCGCGGGCGCGGTGGGAGAGACGGTTTTTCACGTCCGTCCCCAGTTCGGCAAAAGTCTTTCCCAGACCTTCGGGTTCAAACACAGGGTCGTAGCCGAAACCGCCCGTACCGCGGGGTGCGATGGCGATGCAGCCTTCCACTTTGCCTTCAAAGAGATGCTCCTCTCCTTGTTGTATTAACGCAATAATGGTGCGAAATTGTGCGCGGCGGTCGTTTTTTTCGTGCAATTCTTCGAGCAGCCGCACCACATTGGCCTCGGGGTCGTGCCGATCGGGGTAGGCGTAGCGGGCAGTGTGCACACCGGGACGTCCGTCGAGGGCCGCCACTTCCAGACCGGTGTCGTCGGCAAAAACGTCGAGTCCGTAGCGTTCGTAGACATAGCGGGCTTTGAGGAGGGCGTTGCCTTCGAGGGTGTCGGCCGTTTCGGGGATGTCGTCGTGGCAGTCGATGTCGGCGAGGGAGAGGATGTCGAAATGGTCGCCTACGATGGCGGTGATTTCTTGAAGTTTGTGGGCGTTGTTGGTGGCAATGACGAGGCGGGGTTTCATAGGAAAGGGGTGAGGGAATAAATGTTGTTTTTGGAGGGATGTGGAGAGAATATATCGGAGGGTGTGAGTCTCTACAACTGCTGCACGACAGAACGATAGGCGAAGCGAAGCATAGGGCTGACCTTCAGTCAGCTTCCGCTTGCGATTGTACCTACCCCACGAGAACGTGAGGTTACTCAGATGTGTCGCCTACAGCGACAGCATGCTGTGGAAAGAGAGGAAGTAAAGATAAGTGACTGCTACAACTGCTGCACGACAGAGCTATAGGCGAAGCGAAGCATAGGGTTGATCTTCAGTCAGCTTCCGATTGCGATGGCACCTACCCCACGAGAACATGGGGTTACTCAGATGTGTCGCTTACAGCGACTGCACGCTGCGGAAAGAGAGGAGATAGAGATAAGTGACTGCTACGGCTGCTGCACGACAAAACGATAGGCGAAGCGAAGTATAGGGCTGACCTTCAGTCAGCTTCCGCTTGCGATGGTACCTACCCCACGAGAACGTGGGGTTACTCAGATGTGTCGCCTACAGCGACAGCACGCTGCGGAAAGAGAGGAGATAGAGATAAGTGACTGCTACAACTGCTGCACGACAGAACGATAGGCACTCAATCCACATCGGAGGGCGCATTACGCCGAGCAAATCCCCCATCTCCATAGCGAGAAAACAGCGATGATACAAAGTTTTTTTTCTTCGTATCTGCCTGAAAAATATGCAATTCCTCAGGATTTCAGTAAGAAAAAGCAGAAAACAGCGTCATCGCTGAGGATGTATTGAAAGGAGGAGATGCTGCAATGTCGCTGAAAGCGACAACTTTGGATAACCCCACGTCCTCGTGGGGATTGTGCTGAACCACATGGAAGCTGACTGAAGGTCAGCCCGATTGTCCGCAGGAAGAACAACTCCTCTCTCAAGCGCACCTACCTCCGACACCGAGTGAACTACCTCAGAGATAGTTTTTTCTACGTCTGAGGTAAAAATTTTTATCTCTGAGGTAGAAAAATTTACCTCTGAGTTTTTTTCGGGGGCTTCCGACCGGCAGAAGCGACCGCCCCCAAGGGCTGCCCTCCATCGCGGGGATGCGTGGCGGAAAGGTCGAGGAGTCGGACAAAAAAACGAAGCGTGCCGACACCTGAGAGGCATCGGCACGCGTAGTGGAAAAGGCGGTGCGGAGCCGTCTTTACTTCTTGGCAGCAGCGGCAGCAGCACCCATGGCGGCACGCGTCATCTTGACAGTGACCACCACAACTTCTTTGGGCGTTACGAGTTCGAGACCTTCGTAAGAGAGGTCGCCGCACTTGATGGACTTACCCAGACCGAGCTTGGTCACGTCGATGGTGAGCTTTTCGGGGATGGCATCGACCGTGGCGCGCACCTTGAGTTTGCGCACCATCGTCACGAGCTTACCACCGGCGCGTACACCTTCGGCCAGACCTTCGGGAGCGATGGGCACAGCCATTACGATGGGCTTAGTGGGGTTCACTTCGTAGAAGTCAACGTGGAGGACGTTGTCCTTCACGCTGTGGAACTGGATTTCCTTCACCACAGCCTGACGCGTCTTGCCATCGAGGTCGATGTTGACTACGTAGATGTTGGGGGTGTAGACCACCTTGTTGATTTGCTTTTCGTCAACGAGGAAGTGGATGGCTTGGGGCAGACCGTTTTCGCCCTTGTCTTCACCATAGATAACGCAAGGCACCATGCCCTGCTTACGCACTTCTTTCGTGGCCTTCTTGCCGAGGTCGGTACGTGACTGACCGCTGATAGAGATTGATTTCATGTTGAGTGTTGTGTTACTCTAAATTAAACAATATAGTTGCATAATTCGCCATCACACATCGGCAGTCGCCTGCCGCGAGGGGGACAAATCGGCTGCAAAGTTACCGTTTTTTTTTCAACGCTCCAAATTTGTAAGGGGCTATTCGGCTGTAAATGGGAAATTTAGGGGAAGAAAATGCTAAAAACAAGGATTTTATTGCACGCAAATCTTAAAAGCACAAAAAAGCACCGCCCTGCTTGAAAAACAGGAGAAAAATACTTATCTTTGCTTCAGAGAAAACACAACTGCCGAGGGAACAAACACCACGTACCATCCTACACACGAAACGAAGCGGACGCTAAGTCTTTTGGCTCGAAGCTCTTAAATCCAATATCGATCATGAAACATTTCACACTCTTTCTCCTTGGATTACTCTTCTCTTTGCCGATTTTTTCGCAAAAGGATTCCATCACGGTATACGGTTTTATCGCCGACGCTTTTACAGGCGCGATAATTGAAGACGGCACTGTTGATGTGCTTTCTCCCGATTCGGTGTTCTTATTCTCCGGAAGATGGGCATACAACATTGATGACAATGTACGCACTGCTTCGCTCTATTCCTGTAAGATCCCCAAGGAAGGCAACTACCTCCTTCGTCTCCAGCACCCCAATTATTTCCCGCTCTACTTCCCCATTACCATAAAGTTGAGCGGTCGCAGCAATCATTTTGTGACCATTCCTCAAAAAGTCCTCATGCGCAAACGTCCCAAGGAGCAAAAGCTGGGAGAGGCCGTGGTGAGAGCCACGAAAATCAAAATGGTGATGAAAGGCGACACGCTCGTTTACAACGCCGACGCCTTCCAACTTTCGCAAGGCTCGATGCTTGATGCGCTGATCGAGCAACTGCCGGGGGCACAACTCAATGAGAGCGGCGTAATTACGGTGAACGGCAAGCGGGTGAGCAGTCTGCTGGTCAATGGTAGGGACTTCTTCCGCGGCGACCCCAAAATTGCGTTGGAAAACCTGCCGGCCTATATGGTCAACAAAGTCAAGGTCTACGAGCAACAAAGCGACTTTGAGGAGATGACGGGTCTGAAGGAAATAGAGCGGCCGCTGGTGATGGACGTCAATCTCAAGCGGCAATACTCCATCGGCTGGATTGCCAATGCAGAGGCTGCGCGCGGCACGAAAGACAAGTACTTGGCGCGACTGTTTGCGCTGCGGTTTTCAGACTTGTCGCGCTTGGCCATTTTCGGCAATCTCAACAACACCAACGACACACGGCGCCCGGGAGCAAAGGGCGAGTGGGCGCCGTCCTATCTGCCGCAGGGCTTGCAAACGAGCCAAACGGCCGGAGCGGAATACAACTACGAAAATCGCCCCAAGACGTTTGAATGGACGAGCAATGTGGACGTGACACACACCGACAACTACATGCTCACCACCCACAACCATGAGAGTTTTCTGCCCACTCAGCGCTCCTTCTCGCTCAGTCGTTCGGAAGCGAACAACCACACGACGTGGTTCAACACGAGCCATCGATTTTCTCTGAAGAAAGCGATGCGACAATCGGGGCAAATCAGTTTCAACTACGACAAAAACACCAACGACGCCACACAACGTGCCGGCGAGGTGGGCGTCAATCCGTTTGAGCTGGTGCCCAACGGAGAGGTGCTCGACGAGCTGTTCCGTCCGGGCAGCACGCGTCTGCAGCAGTTGGCACGCAACCGCCGCTATTCGTTGATGCGCGGCAATGGCGAGAATTGGCGCTTGAGTGCCCCCTATCAGTTACGTTGGCGTCCTTTTAAGCAGTTCGGGGTGAGCGACTTCTTCTCTTTTGATTTCTCAGGAGTTTACGACCGACATCGTGCTCAGACGTTCGACCACTATCGTTTGGAATATCTCGGTGCGGGAAGTGGAACGAACGATTTCCGCAACCGCTATCGCAACGCTCCCTTCCATCATTACAACTTCAACACGGAGGCATCTTATTTAATGCCTTTTGGCACGTTTTGGCCGACCTTGAGCTACAAATATTCACAAGACTATCGTGATGCCAACACCAACTTCTACCGCCTCGACCGGCTTGCGGGATGGAGTGCCGACACCGACTTCGCGCCGGGCATGCTTCCCTCGGCAACGGCCGACATGATGCAGGCGCTCGACGCGCCCAACAGCGGGCACTCGCGCTTGTGGCAAAGGCGGCATCAGGTGAGTCTGCGCTTGGAATACCGCACGAAGCATCAAAACCGCACTACGATAGCCCTCCAACTTCCGTTGCGTTGGGAACTGGATCATCTGTTGTTCGATAAAGTCGGGCAGCATTTCGACCGAAATCGAATGCAGCCGCTGTTTTCTCCGCAGGTCTATCTTCACCAACAGTTTCTGAAAGGAGAGATCAGCCACGTGTTCATCCTCAACTACTCGCTGTCACGCGCAATGCCCGACTTGGTCTATGCCCTCGAATTGGAGGACAGTGCCAATCCGCTCTACATCCAAAGGGGAAACGCCCATTTAGAGCCAAGCACCACGCAAAACCTTTCGTTCACAATGTACACGCTGAAGAAGGAAAGGAAACTCTACGACTTGAAGTTGTCCTACCAACGTACTTCCAACGCGCTGGCCACAGAACGCACCTACAATCCTGCCACGGGAGGCTATGTGACGCGCCCGGTCAATGTGAACGGCAACTGGCACACCGACGGCACTTTCAGCACCAATGGGCAGTTTGGTGTCAACAAGGCTTTCGATTGGAGCAATCAGTCCTCTTTCTCTTACGACCACAATGTCGATATGGCCAACGTGGTCGGCAGTACCACACATGAGTTGAGCACCATCGGCAGTTTTTATCTCCGCGAACGGCTTTCATTCAACTATTCGCAACACGGTTGGCACTTGGGAGCAAAAGTGCAAGGCAGTTACAATCGCATGACCGGCCGACGCAGCGACTTCAAAGAGATCAGCGCGTGGGACTACAGTTACGGACTGACTGCACGCCTCCCATTGCCGGGTAAGGTGGGGCTGAACACGGATTTCACCGTATTCAGTCGGCGAGGCTACACCGACACGCAGCTCAACACCAACCACCTCATTTGGAACCTTCGCCTTGAGCGCAGCATTCTGCACGGAAATCTGACTTTTGCTCTCGATGGTTTCGACCTGCTGCACGAGCTTTCTAACGTGACACGCACAGTCAATGCACAAGGCCGCACTGAAACCTACCACAACGTCATCCCTTCCTACTTCATGTTGCACGCCATCTATAAATTCAATCTGCAACCGAAGAAACGGTAGCGGGAACGTTTATAGAATATCTCTTTTCAAGAAGTCGGCTTGCATCTAACATCTTATATTACAACAGGTTATCATACAGTATAGATTTCTTCAATAGAGAGATAGAAGTTTTCTGTTGGTAGGAATAAAATGAAGGCGTACCTTTGCACCGTGAATGAGGAACAAACCTTCCCATTCAGGGGGCAACCCCAACATAGACATAACAATCCATTCAAACTCTAACTCCATACAACTAAAGCCATGAGCAAAATCAATATGCCTACGCTTCCTTACGCAGCCAATGCGTTGGAACCCGTCATCAGCGAGCAAACCGTCAATTTCCACTACGGCAAGCACTTGCAAAACTACGTGAACACCACCAACAGTTTGATTGAAGGTACCGAATTGGCAGACAAGAGTCTGGAAGAAGTGGTGAAGACTGCTCCCCTCGGCCCTACCTACAACAACGCCGGACAGGTGCTCAACCACAGCCTCTACTTCCTCCAATTCATGGCGCCCGCAGCCGACAACGCTCCTGCCGGCAAGGTGGCCGACGCCATCAACGCCGCTTTCGGCAGCTTTGAAGAGTTCAAAAAGCAGTTCGGACAAGCCGCTGCCACCCTCTTCGGTTCGGGCTGGGCTTGGCTTTCGCAGGATCAAGACGGCAAACTCGTCATCACCAAAGAGCCTAACGGCGACAACCCCCTCCGCAACGGCCTCAACCCCTTGTTGGGCGTGGACGTTTGGGAACACGCTTACTATCTCGACTTCCAAAACCGCCGTGTCGACCACGTGGCCGCCGTGTGGGACATCATTGACTGGAAGGTCGTGGAAAGCCGCTTGAAATAATCATTAGTTATCAAAAATAATCATCTAACAAATCCTACTGATATGCAATCTATCATCAATGCACAAGTACCCGAATTTAAGGTACAAGCCTTCCAAAACGGCGAATTCAAAACTGTAAGCAGCGAAGACATCAAGGGCAAATGGGCGCTCTTCTTCTTCTATCCTGCCGACTTCACCTTTGTTTGCCCCACCGAGCTCGTGGACCTCGCTGAAAAGTACGACGAACTCAAAGCGATGGGCGTTGAGGTGTTCTCTGTGAGCTGCGACACGCACTTCGTGCACAAGGCATGGCACGACGCTTCCGACAGCATCAAGAAGATTCAATACACCATGCTCGCCGATCCCCTCGGCACGCTCGCTAAAGGCTTCGGCGTGTACATTGAAGAAGAAGGTATGGCCTATCGCGGCACGTTCCTCGTCAATCCCGAAGGTCAAATCAAGGTGGCTGAAATCCAGGACAACAGCATCGGCCGTAACGCCGACGAACTCGTGCGCAAGGTACAAGCTGCTCAGTTTGTAGCCACTCACGACGGCGAAGTTTGTCCCGCAAAATGGAAGCAAGGCCAGGAAACCCTCAAGCCCAGCATCGACCTCGTCGGCAAGCTCTAAACCCTTACGGAACATAGATATGACAATGAAAAAGGCGAGGCTGCGGTCTCGTCTTTTTCGCTTTCTGTTCCCCTTTAAACGCAAAACATTATGCTTGACAAAGATATTCTGCAACAGGTAAAAACGGTGTTTGCCTCGTTGAAAACCCGCATTTCTTTCCTCCTCACGGACAACGGAAACCATGGCAGCCAGGCTGAACTCACCGAGTTTCTCAACGACTTGGTGGGCTGCTCCGAACAGTTGAGTCTCAAGACCCGCTCCGAAGCCGATGCCCCCTTCGGATTCAGTGTGCTGCGCGAAGGCGAGCCTACCGGCATCCACTTCCGCGGCATCCCCAACGGCCATGAGTTTACCTCGCTCCTGCTCGCTGTGCTCAATGCCGACGGACAGGGCAAGAACCTCCCCGATGCCGCGCTCAGCCGCCGCATCGCCGCCCTCAAAACCCCGCTCGACCTTCGCACCTACGTGTCGCTCACCTGCACGAACTGTCCCGATGTGGTGCAGGCGCTCAATGTCATGGCGCTGATCAATCCCGGCATTCGTCACGAGATGGTGGACGGCGGACTTTTCCAAGACGAGGTGGATGCTCTCAAACTCCAAGGCGTGCCTGCGGTGTTCCTCGGCGATGAGCAAATCCACATCGGCCGCGGCGACCTCGGTATGCTGCTCGACAAACTGGAAGAAAAGGCCGGCAGCCACGAACTGCCCGAGGCCGAAGCCGTGGAGCACCGCTTTGACGTGGTGGTCGTGGGCGGCGGCCCTGCCGGAACTTCGGCTGCGGTCTACTCCGCACGCAAAGGTCTCAACGTGGCCATCGTGGCCGAGCGCATCGGTGGTCAAGTGAACGAAACGCAGGGTATTGAAAACCTCATTTCGGTGCCGCAAACCACCGGCCGCCAACTTTCGGCCGATCTCCTCAGCCACTTGGAGGCCTATCCCATCGCGGTGTTTGCCAACCGCAGCATCAGCAGCGTGAGCCTCAAAGGCAAGGAAAAGCGCATCACGGCCAAAGGGGGCGAAACCTTCATCGCGCCAGCGGTCATCATCGCTACCGGTGCCAAATGGCGTCGGCTCAATCTGGAGCACGAAGACACCTACATCGGCCACGGCATCCACTTCTGCCAGCACTGCGACGGTCCCTTCTACAAGGGTCGCAAGGTGGCGGTCATCGGCGGCGGCAACTCGGGTATGGAGGCGGCCATCGACCTCGCCGGCATCTGCTCCCACGTCACCGTGTTTGAGTTTGCCGACACCCTCCGTGCCGACAACGTGTTGATCGAAAAGGCCAAGTCGCTCCCCAACCTCGACATCCACACCAACGCGCAGACCACAGCCATTCACGGCAACGGCAGCCAACTCACCGGCCTCAGCGTGAAAGACCGCACGACCGATGTCGAACAGCAGTATGACTTCGACGGTGTGTTTGTGCAAATCGGCCTTGCGCCCAACAGTGATTTGGTGGCCGACGAACTGGAACTTTCGCCTCGCCGCGAAATTCCCGTCGATGCTACCTGCCGCACCAGCGTTGCAGGAGTCTATGCCGCCGGCGATGTTTCGACCGTGCCCTACAAGCAGATTGTCATTGCCATGGGCGAAGGTGCCAAAGCCGCACTCTCTGCTTTCGACGACCGCATGCGCGGTGTGCTCTAAATCCAGAGTTCAAAGATATTTTTCCCAAGAGATAGAAAAATCTATTTATTTCCAAGATAGAAAAACTTGCTTCTTAGGAAAATAATGAGTATTTTTGCAGGCGAGACAATTATAACAAACGTGAATTTCGCGTAATTACAAACACTTCAAAAACAATGAAACATTTATTACTTTCTGCTGTTGCCCTCATGGGAATGGCATTTACGATGAGCGGATGTTCAAGCGATGAAGAAAAAACAAACACGCTGAACGGAACTGTCTGGGTGGGTGAAAAGAATGGAACTCATACTATCAAGTTTGCAGAGAAGACCTTCACCTATGACTACGTTTATCAGGATGGCAATTACAAAGGGCATGACAAGAACAGCGGCACTTATGAGTACCAACCGCCGGTGGTTCGTCTCACGTCATTAGACAAAGAAACAAATAAAATGGTCACCAACTCTGCAAAAATCGAAGGAGATAAACTGACTGGTGATGGTTTTGTTCTTCACAGACAAAAATAATCAAGCAACCTACCCCAGTCTTGATTGGGATAGTTTTACAAAAAAAGAGGAGGCTATAATGTCTCCTCTTTCTCTTTCTTCGACGGCCGCATACGCGGTGTGCTCTAATCGCTCGCTTCTCACACAACGCAAATCCCCACCCTGACCAGCTGGTCAAAGTGGGGATTTGCGTTGCATTTGGGTGGGAGAAAGGGGATTTCCGCTCAGAGAAAGCAGAACGCTATTCTAAGAAGACAAAAATCCATTCGGTGCAAACAGGACCTCTGCCTTAGAAGGGGAAAAAGAGGGGAATGACGAGCACGGCCACGATGCCCATAGCGATTTGGAGGGGTACGCCGACTTTGACGTAGTCCATGAAGGTGTAGTGTCCGGCGTTCATCACCATCGCATTCGGAGGGGTGGAGATGGGCAGGGCAAAGACTGCAGAAGCCGCAATGGCCGCTGCCATCATGAAGGGTGTGGGCGACACGCCGAGCTGTGTGGCGGCGCTCCAAGCGATGGGGGCAACGAGAATGGCCGTTGCCGAATTGGAAATGAAGGTGGAGAGCAGGGAGGTGACGACATAGACCCCGACGAGCACCGCCCAAGGGCCGTGGGCTTTCAGTCCGGTGACCACTTCGGTGGCGATGAAGTCGGAAATGCCGGTGGAGGAGAGCGCCGTGCTCATCGACATCATGGCGGCAATGAGGACTATCGACTCCCAACCTATCATTTTGTAGGCCGTATCGACCGAACGCACGCACCCTAGCAACACCATGAGCAGTCCGGCCACGATAACGGTAGTGACGGGCGGAATGCCGATTTGGTCGGCAAAGACCATGAGTGCCACCATGGCTATCATAATGCCGGCGGCGAGGGGGGCTTTGTGGTCGAGCGCCACGTTTTCGAGTTCTTCGGCCGGGTCGCCGATGATGATCCATTCGCGCAGGTTGGTTTTCATCTTTTTGATGTCGTTCCACGCGCCGTGCACCAGCATCATGTCGCCCGAATGGATGGTTTGCTGCTGCATTTCGTCGCTGATGCAGCGTCCGGCGCGCTTGATGGCGAGGACATTCACGTTGTTGCGCTGTCGGAAACCCGCATCTTCAATCGTTTGGTTGATGAGTTTGCTTTCGGGACTGATGAGGATTTCGGAAAGTCCGAGGTCGTAGAAGTCGAGTTTGGCGTGGTCTTCGCGCATCTCTTCGGCAAAGAGGGTGAGGTTGAAAATCTGCACGAGCTCGTTGATGTGTTCGCGTGTGCCGAGGGCGTAGAGCACATCGCCGACATCGAAAACGGTGTTGGCGCGGACGGTTTGCTGCACCACACTGCCGAGGAGCTTGTTGTGGTGGCGCTCTTCGAGGAGGGTGATGCCGAAGCGGCGGTGGAGGTCGAGCTCCTGCGGTGTCTTACCCACCATGGGGGAGTTGTCGCCGATTTGGAGTTTGAAGATGAGTTGGTCGAGTTCGTACTCGTTGAGGAGGGCGAGGAGGTCGCGTCCTTCATCATCGTTCTCTTTCTGCCGCGACTTTTTGTTCATGAAGACACGACTCAAAATGTAGAGCATCACCAGTCCGACCACGAAGCAGGCCGCACCGATCCCCGTGAAGTCGAAAAATCCGAAGCCGCCGAGTCCGTGGTCGCGCAGGTAGCCGTCGACAATGAGGTTGGGCGGCGTACCGATGAGGGTGAACATACCGCCCATGCTCGAGGCGAAAGCGAGCGGCATCATGAGTTTGGAGGGGGAAATCTTGGCACTTTTGGCCATGGCCAGAATGATGGGCAGGAGGAGCGCCACCGTTCCGGTGTTGGAAACGAAGGCGGCGACAAAGGAGGTGACGCCCATCACGAGAAAGAAGAGTTTGGTTTCGCTCGTGCCGGCCATGCGCAGGAGTTTGCGCGAAACGGTTTTGGCCAGTCCGGTCTGAAACACGGCACCGCCCACGATGAAAAGCGCCAACATGATGACCACGCTCGAATTGCTAAATCCCGCCAACGCATCTTTGGGCGTGACGATGCCGAAAGCCAAAAGCGATGCCATACAGCAGAGCGCCACAATGTCGCTACGGATTTTGGAGAACACAAAGGCTACGATGGTGGCCAAAAAGATGATGATGGTGAGCACTGCAGGCGTGTTGTTCATCAGGTCGTGCAGGTTGTTCATGGTAGAGGTAGAGAAAGGTGAGTAATGAGTTTTTCAAAGTCGGCGGTTTCCCTGTACAGTCGCCACCGCAAAAGTAAAATTTTGTCACGAAACCACCAAACGAAATAGGAAGATTTTGCAAATGAGGCTTAGCAAAACGTAAAAGAATGACGGAACATTTTGTCGCCACCGCAAAAGGCCGTAAATTTGCCAACATCAAACCAAGAGCGGCTCCATCTGCCTCTCTTCATTTCATCATTCTCCCAAAAACGACTCCTTTATGACTCCCAACATGAAAGCCCACCTCCCGCAGGTGGATCTCGACAAAATGGCTGCCCTCCTCGACATCGAAACCCGATTTGTCGAAGGCCGCATCTCCCTCGAAGACGGACGCAAAGAGATTGCCCAACGCGTGGGCAGCATCCGCCCCTACCACCTCGCCTTCATTGAGCAAACCATGACGGAACACACCGACGATGAGTGCATCCGTGAGAACATGGCGCAGAAAATCAAACTTTTTGAAGGCTTCATGGACACCTCGCGCCCCGACCTGCCGGCCGACCACCCGATCACGCACTACTATGCCGAAAACGATGCCTTCCGCAGCCTCCTCCTTGAGGTGGAAGACCTCGTGCAGTATCCCGTCATCAAAAATCAGTGGCTCGCGCTCTTCGACCGCCTTCGCCAATATCCCATCCACTACGCCCGTAAGCAAAATCAGCTCTACCCCGTGCTAGAGCGCAAGGGTTTCGACCGCCCCACCACCACGATGTGGACGTTCGACGACATGGTGCGCGACCTCATCCGCGACGCCCGCGCCCTCCTCGACCAAGCGGACGAAGCGGCCTTCATCGCCAAGTGTCAAGACCTCATCTACTACGGGCGCGACCTCATGGAGAAGGAGGAAACCATCCTCTATCCCACCTCGCTGGCCATGATTTCGCCCGCCGAATTTGAGGACATGAAGGAGGGCGACCGCGAGATTGGTTTTGCCTTCATCACGGTCGATGCTCCCACCGTGTCCCACGCCTCCGCCTCCCCTGCGACAGCACCCGCCGGCGAGGGCTTTGCCGCCGAACTCCAAGGGCTGCTCTCGAAGTATGGCTACGCCGCACCGGCACAAGACGCTCTGCTCGATGTGACCACCGGCCGCCTCACGCTCGAACAGATCAATCTCATCTACCAGCACCTGCCCATCGACATCTCCTTTGTCGATGAAAACGAACTCGTGTGCTTCTATTCCGACACCGACCACCGCATTTTCCCACGTTCCAAAAACGTCATCGGGCGCGAGGTGATGAACTGCCATCCGCGCAAGAGCGCCCACGTGGTGCGCGAGGTCATCGACAAACTCCGTTCGGGAGAGCAAGACAAGGCCGAGTTTTGGATCAACAAGCCCGAGGTGTTCCTCTACATCATCTACGTGGCCGTGCGCGACAAGGCCGGTCGCTTCCGCGGTGTGCTCGAAATGATGCAGGACTGCACGCGCATCCGTGCCTTCGAGGGTTCGCGGACACTCCTCAAGTGGGCCGACGACGAAGGCATCCCCACCGAAGCCCCCGCCACAGAGGCCGCTTCATCTACCTCAGACGTAGAAAATTCTACCTCTGAGATAAAAAATTCTACCTCTGAGGTAAAAAAAACTACCTCTGAGGTAGAAAACACCCCCACCAAGGCGGCGGACGACCCTGAGGCGCTCACCCCTACCACAAAGCTTAGCGCCCTCTTCGAGCGCTATCCGGAATTGCGAAATCGGATGACGGAAATCTCTCCCCTCTTCGCCATGCTCAAAACGCCTTTCGGCAAACTGATGGCTAAGAAGGCCGACTTGCAGGCCGTGAGCGACCGTTCGGGCGTGGCCTTCGACCGCCTCGTCGCGGGGCTGCAACGCATCATCGCCGACCTGCGCAAGGAATAAATTCCCTGCCGCTGTTGAGCTGCGCTGAAACCGCCTCAGAGTTTCGTGTTTACAAAACTTTTGCTTACCTTTGCAGGGCAGAACCTAAAAAGTAATTATGATGGCTATGTTTCAACTCGCATTATTGGAGGAGGCCAAATCCTTCTTGGCATCGCTCTCCCCCTCCGCCTATAAAAAGATATTGTACAACATCGACCGAGTGGCTGATGGGGAGAAAAACAGCGAACTCTTCAAGAAGTTGGAAAACTCTGAAATCTGGGAGTTTCGCACACTCTATAATGGAATTGCCTATCGCCTGTTTGCCTTTTGGGACACAGATCGGAGAGCTTGGATTGTCGCCACGCACGGCATCATCAAGAAAACTCAGAAGACACCTTCCAAAGAGATTGCAAAAGCGGAAGCCATCATGAGAAGATATTTTGAACTCAAAAAAGGATAAGATATGGAACAAATTGGCAATATGAAACTCTACTCCTTCGAGGAGGTAAAAGACGAACTGATAGGCAAGGTAGGCACTCCCGAACGCGACGAGCACGAACGCAAAGTGGCCGAAGCCGTCCACGCCTACCACATCGGCGAAGCCATCAAAAAAGCGCGCCTGCTGCAAAATCTCACCCAAGAGCAACTGGGAGAGCGGGTGGGCGTGAAGAAAGCCCAGATTTCCCGCCTGGAGCGCGGCTACAGCATCACCATCCCCACGATGAGCCGCGTGTTCAAGGCCCTCGGTATCTCCACCGCCACCCTCGATTTGGGCATCGGCGGCAAGGTCGCCTTGTGGTAGCCCCACGGCACACGACACCCGTACACCCCAAGAGGAGGACGCCCCGTCCTCCTCTTTTTTCGGGCCTTCCTGAGCCGAAACGGAAAAAACGCTCTATTCTAAGTAGGTGTTCAGAATTAATGGATACTGGATTTGTTTCATTTTCTCGCCAGGTCGTCTTTGTGAAGAAGGAGTGGCGAGCTACACGAGGGATGAACAAAGGCGAGATGACGGAAAAGGGGGCAAAGATGGTATCAAAGTAAAGAACGTTTTCGTTTAGTCAAACGGGCAGTGCCAAAACGAAGGATGAGTTTTGAGCAATGCCGTGGCGAGAAAACGTCTGTAAAACGAACATCCCACGACTAAGATAATTACGATTAATTTTGAACGCCTACTTATATTTTCGGTACGCAAACGCCCTGCAATTCAAAACTTTGTTGTAATTTTGCCGCATCTATAGTATCTTCTCATCATGGCAAATACATCCACCACACAGCGCACCCTCAAAACGGCGCTCATCTCTGTGTTTCACAAGGACGGACTCGAACCCCTCCTCCGCGCACTTCATGCCCAAGGCGTGGCCTTTCTCTCCACCGGCGGCACCCACGACTTCATCGTCAGTCTGGGCCTACCCTGCCAAAAGGTAGAAGACCTCACCACCTACCCCTCCATCCTCGGCGGACGCGTCAAGACGCTCCACCCCAAGGTGTTCGGCGGCATCCTCGGGCGTCGAGATTTGGAGAGCGACCGTGAGCAAATGGCACAATACGACATTCCGGCCATCGACCTCGTGGTGGTAGACCTCTATCCCTTTGAGCAAACCGTAGCCGATGGGGCAAGCAGTGCCGACATCATCGAAAAAATCGACATCGGCGGCATCTCCCTCATCCGTGCAGCGGCCAAAAACTTCAACGATGTGGTCATCGTGCCTTCCAAAGCCGAATATCAGCCTCTGCTCGACATCGTGAACAAACAAGGTGCCGTCACCTCCCTCGAACAGCGCCGCTGGTTTGCCACTCGTGCCTTTGCCACTTCCAGCCACTACGACACAGCTATCCACGAGTGGTTTGCCGCTTCGGAAAAATAAAGGCACACACCTGCCTGCGGGCAGCACATCCTCCTCCCTCTCAACATCATCAACTCTTCTAAATGGGTATTTTCTCTTCCTTCTTCTCCATGAAGCGCGAGCTTGCCATGGACTTGGGCACAGCCAACACCATCATCATCAGCGATGGCGAGATTGTGGTCAACGAGCCCTCCGTCGTTGCCCTCGACCCCAACACCGAAAAGACCATTGCTGTGGGCGAGCGCGCCAAACTGATGTACGAAAAGACGAGCGAAAAGATTCGCGTGGTTCGTCCGCTCCACGATGGCGTCATTGCCGACTTCAACGCTTGCGAACAAATGATGCGCGGACTCATCGGCATGGTCCACACCGGCCGACGCCTCTTCACCCCCTCCATCCGCATGGTCATCGGTGTGCCTTCCGGATCGACCGAAGTGGAACTCCGTGCCGTGCGCGACTCTGCCGAGCATGCCGGCGGACGTGACGTCTACCTCATCTTCGAACCCATGGCCGCGGCCATCGGCATCGGTCTCGATGTCAATGCGCCCGAAGGCAACATGGTGGTCGACATCGGCGGCGGCACCACGGAGATTGCCGTCATTTCCATGGGCGGCATCGTGTCGAACAACTCCATCAAAATGGCCGGCGACGATTTCACGGCCGACATCCAAGACTACATGAGCCGTCAGCACAACGTCTCTGTGTCGGAGCGTATGGCCGAGCGCATCAAAATCGCTGTGGGCAGCGCCCTGAGCGAACTTCCTGCCGAACTCGCGCCCGAGGACTATATGGTGCACGGTCCCAACCGCATCACGGCCCTCCCCATGGCAGTGCCTGTGTGCTATCAGGAGATTGCCCACTGCCTGGAGCGCTCCATCGCCCGCATCGAAACGGCGGTCCTCAACGCTCTGAGCAACACGCCTCCCGAACTTTATGCCGACATCGTCAAGAACGGCATCTACCTCACCGGTGGCGGTGCCTTGCTCCGTGGTCTCGACAAGCGCCTCACGGCTAAAATCAACATCCCTTTCCACGTGGCCGAAGATCCCCTCCTCTGCGTGGCCAAGGGCACGGGCATTGCGCTCTCCAACATCGATGCCTATCCCTGCTTGATGCGATAGGCCCGGCAAACGGCATTAATACCGCCACACTCCACAGATACAAGACTATCTAAGCAAGAGGTTTCATCCTCTAAAAAAGTAGGGCAGGTTTGTTTTGAACACTCAGCGATGATACTCCATCAAGATAGACCATAGAGGGAGTTTTAGGAAGACAGCCTCTCCTAAGACTGCCTCTTTTTCCTTTTCTAAAACTTATGCGTGAAAGTATTCTCATTCGTCATGTCGGTCCATTGCACGAGGTGCATATCGACGAGATAAAGCCCATCACCTTACTTATCGGAGCTTCTGCCAGTGGTAAAAGCACCTTACTGAAGGTGTTGGTGTGTATGCGCTATGTCTATAAGATGCTGAATATCCGCGCCTATTTGCGGTATGCTGATATCAGCAAGTCGCCTTTCCGCATCCGTACTGAGGGGCTGTTTTCAGAAGATCTCAAAACGGCCCTCTCTTCTCAGTCTTTCATAGAATATCGTGTTACCATCGGCGAACGGGTGTACAGTATTCGTTATGACGGGAGTGTCAAGAAACAGAAGTTGAGCTTTAGCAAAGATTTTGATTCGACCGACCTTTGCTTTTTCAAAGAGTCTTTCATTGCCGAAACGCGCAATCTTATTCCACAATGGCAAGACAAGGGCAGCCTCATTCGCGGCAAAGCCCTTGATTTCTATTTTCAAGAAACGTATGACGATTTTGCTGCTGCCACGGACCTCATCAAAGAGCAGCCCCTCCGCTACATCGGCTACACGCTCAACGTGCAGCGAGTCGGAAAGGTGAAGCAACTCACCATCACCCCCGTCGACGACAGTCATCGTCCGATCAATCTCAAACACGCCTCCTCGGGACTTCAGACTTCGGCCTCGTTGATGACCATTGTGCGCTATTTCGCACGAGAGTTTTCTTTCTCCGAAGCTTTCCGACGCTCGGTGCTCAGCTACATTTTCGACAATAGCGAACTGCTCATGAAGTTTCTCCCTACCATTGAGTTTGGAGACATGCGAAAGTACGTGCACATCCACATCGAAGAACCCGAACTCAGCTTGTATCCCGAAGCACAACGCCGGCTGCTCAATGAGGTGGTGCAGGAAGTCATTGAGCCTCGGGCCGGCGACGGCCGAAAGCTCAGCGTGATGATTGCCACCCACAGCCCCTACATCCTCAATCAGCTCAACGTGCTGCTCGAAACGGGCTATGCTCACCCCGACAACACACCAAACCCCGCCCTATCCGAGCGAGATGTAGCCGCTTACTTCTTAGACAATGGGCGATTGACGACACTGTTGGCAACCGACGACGAAACCGGGCACACGCTTGTGGATACTTACCATTTGAGCGAGACGATGGAAGCCATCAGCAACGACTATTTTGCACTGAGAGGAGGCGGACGATGACCGGCGACTTGCTCCTCAATGGGATGGCAACCGCCTTTGGCATTCCCATCGAAGAGGTTTTGCCCTTTGTCGAAACTACGGTGAAGAGCCGGTTCGAGCTGAAAGACTGCACTCCCTGCCTGCGCCCCTACAACACAACGGACAATACGGCTCATGTCGAAAATCACGATTCCGCCTTCACACAAACGCAAATCGTCCATTTCGAAAACTTTATCGACAGCTTGTCGAATCTCAGCCGGAAGCCCACAAAGTGCGACTTTCTCCTCTCGAAGACCAACAGCAACAGTACTATCGCTTTTCTCGAACTTTCGGAAAGTGCAACGCAGTATGCCCTCGAAAGTAAATACTCTACAGCGCAACATCAGTTGCGAGCCGCCATAGAACTCGTAGCAGAGCGAGATAGGCAACTCTTGCCACAATATGGACAGCGGCTGGCTGTTTATGCCTACCGCATCACAGATGACGATTCACATCCGATGCAAAAAAATGCACAATTATGGGGCAGAGCAACGCGTCCCAACAGCATCACCTCGCAGGCCGACTTCGGATATGGATTTCAGTTTAAGATGGTGCGCTATCCTGCCCCGATTGTTCTATAAAAAGAGGAGACCTGACCCCATAAACTTTGAAGTTGAGCCATTCTGCCAACCCACTTACGTTCTCATCTTTAATATGCAAATCCTCCTCGACTTTCTGCGTCGCTACAACTACCTCTTTCTTTTTGTGGCGCTCGAAATCATCAGCATCACTCTCCTCGTGCAATTCAATCGCTATCAGGGGAGCGTGTGGCTCACAGGGGCCAACGATGTGGCGGCACGCGTCAATCGCCTCTATGCCGATGCCGACTCCTACTTCCGACTGCGTACCCTCAACACCCAACTTTCGGACGAAAACATCCGCCTCCAGCAAGAGGTGGAAGCCCTCTACAGCACCCTCAAAGACCTGCAGCCCGACAGCAGTTTCACCGCACAACGTGTGCGCCAACAGCTCGCGGGCTATCGTCTCATCCCGGCCCACGTGGTGAGCAACAAGGTGGCGCACTCCAGCGAGGGCTATCTCGTCATCGACCGCGGCGAGCAAGACGGTGTGCGCTCGGAGATGGGCGTGGTGAGTGGTGGCGGCGTGGTCGGCATCGTCTATCTTGTCAATGCTCACCACTCCCTCGTCATCCCCGTGACCAACAGCAAGTCAAGCATCTCTTGCCGCGTGCGAGGGCAGAACTATTTCGGCTATTTGCAGTGGGACGGTGCTTCGACGCGAATGGCCTACGTCGACGACATCCCCCGCTATGCCAAAGCCCGCAAAGGCAGCGTTGTCGAAACCTCGGGCTACAGTTCCGTCTTCCCGCCGGGCATCTTCGTGGGACGTGTGCACCACGTGTCCAACAGCAGCGACGGACAGAGCTACCGCCTTGACGTGGTGCTGGGCAACGACCTTGGCAACCTCCGCGATGTGAGCGTTGTAGCCACACCCTACAAAGCCGAAATCGACTCTCTTACGCTCCGTGCCGACAGCCTGATGCGACAATAAGTCATTCAGTTTAAGTGTTACGCTTAAGTTGGTTCTCAAAATTAATCGTAACTATCTTCTGCGTAGGATGTTCTCTACTTTGACACCATCTTTTGTGTCAATTAATTTCGAGCACCTACTTAATTTTTGCACACTTACTTATTCCTATGAATTTAGTCAAAACACGCGACGGCCACAACTATCTTGTGCCCTTTGCGCTCATCACCTCCCTCTTTTTCCTATGGGGATTTGCCCACAGTATTTTGGACGTACTCAACAAGTATTTCCAAGACACGATGGGACTCACCAAAACGCAGTCGGCACTGGTTCAGGCCGTGGTCTACGGCGGCTACTTCCTGATGGCACTTCCCGCCGGTGCGCTCATCAAGCGGTGGGGCTATCGGGCAGGAGTGCTCACGGGATTGCTCCTCTACGGCATCGGCGCCCTCCTCTTTATCCCCGGCGGACAACTGATGAATTTCGGTTTCTTCCTCTTTTCGCTCTTCATCATCGGTTGCGGATTGACCTTCCTCGAAACGTCGGCCAACCCCTATGTCACCGTGTTGGGGCCGAGCCAAGGGGCGGAACAGCGCATCAATTTCTCGCAATCGTTCAACGGACTGGGGTGGATTCTCGGGCCGTTGGTAGGCGGTATGTTCCTGTTCACCCAACCCGGCGAACAGCCCAACATCACCCTGCCTTATGCCCTGATCGGCATCGTGGTACTGGCCATCGCCCTCGTCTTTGCCCGCGTGCGACTGCCGGAAGTGGCGGCGGCTCCCGAACAGACGGACGACGTGATGGAAGGCGGGGTGCAGGCTGGAGGTTACATTCCCTTGTTCCGCCACAAGAAGTTTGTGTTCGGACTGGTGTCCCTCTTTCTCTATGTGGCCGCACAAACGGGCGTCAATAGTTTCTTCATCAACTACGCCGTCGAAGAAGCCACCGTACCCCGTGGTGCCGCCGCCACGCTGTTGGGTATCGGCTGTATGGGCTTGTTTATGCTCGGCCGCATGGGCGGCAGTTGGCTGATGGGCTACATCCGCGCCGAACGCCTGCTTGCCCTCTGCGGTGTGGGTGCCACGTTGAGCACGGCACTGGTGGTGTTTGTGCCGGGACAGTTGGGCTTCGGAGCACTGTTTGTCGTCTATCTCTGCGAAAGCATCATGTTCCCCACCATCTTTGCCTTGTCGCTGCGCGGACTGGGACGCCACACAAAATTGGCCTCTTCTTTCCTGATTATGAGCATTGTAGGCGGTGCGGTAGCGCCCCTGCTCATGGGTTGGATAGCCGACCGAAGCGGTATGTCGCTCGGCTTCATCGTCCCCCTCGTGTGCTACGTGGTCATCGCGGTCTACGGGCAGTATGTCGGCCGGAAATAGTGCCTTCGTCCTCCCTCCCGATTTTGTCAAAATCCCTCCTTTCCCCATCCTTCCATGGCTCACAAGAAAAAAGAAAATGCCGCATCGCGTGCGGCTTATAAGGCCGACAACGAAGCCTTTTTGGACAACCTGCGCCGACAGCCCGATGTGCACGAATTGCGCTGCGGGGTGCTCTATCGCATACTGAAGGCCGCGCCCGATCCGGCTCAAGAGAGTGACGAACGCCGCCGTCGCAAACTCGAAGCGAAGCCCTCACCGCGCACCGTGGTGACGGTACACTACACCGGCCGCCTCATCGACGGACGGCAGTTTGACTCCTCCCGACGCGGCGCCGGCACCCCCGTGGCCTTCCGCGTCAACGAACTCATCACCGGTTGGCAGGTGGCGCTGGTCAATATGCGCATCGGCGACCAATGGGAACTCTACGTTCCTGCCGAAGCGGGCTACGGCGAGCGCGGAGCAGGGCGCGACATTCCCGGACACAGCACCCTCATTTTTCAACTCGAACTGCTCGATATGGCTTAGGGTAGATGCAGAAAACCGACCGATGGTTTTCAGCATCTACCCTAACCTCCGAAGCCTTCCGGCCTTTTCTGAAAAATTTTCTCTCCCGATGAACCATCTCAAACTCAATGTCGAAGAAATGGGGCGGCTCGATGTGGCGGCCTTTCAAGAAGCCCCGAAACTCCCGCTCATCGTGGTACTCGACAACGTGCGCAGCCTCTACAACGTAGGGAGCGTGTTGCGCACGGCCGATGCCTTCCGTTTGGAAGCCGTTTGGCTCTGCGGCATCACCGCTACGCCGCCGCATCCCGAAATTCACAAAACCGCCCTCGGGGCTGAAGATGCCGTGACGTGGCGGCACTTTGCCGATACCCTCGAAGCCGTCGATGCTCTCCGGCGTGAGGGCTACGAAGTGGTGGCCATCGAGCAATGCCGCGATGCTCAGTTGCTGCCCGATTTTCGGGTGGATCCCACGCGCCGCTATGCCTTTATTTTGGGCAATGAAGTGAAGGGCGTGGCACAGGCAGTGGTGGATCGTGCCGACCGCGTGATTGAAATTCCCCAGTTTGGCACGAAGCACTCGATGAATGTGAGTGTAACGGCCGGTATCGTGATGTGGGAATTGCGCCGCCAATGGGGAGCGTTGGAAGGCGGCAGATAGTCGAATTTCCCACCTGCTGAAAAAGGGCAAAAGCGGTCTTCCGCTTTTGTCCTTTTTGTGGCGCATTATCCTTGCTCCTGCTCGGCGCGTTCCGCACGATTGCGGGGAAAACAGGTGAGCACCTGTTCGCGCAAAAAACGGCTGTCGAGATGCGTGTAGATTTCGGTCGTGCCGATGCTCTCATGCCCCAACATTTTCTGAATGGCGCGCAGCGATGCCCCCCCTTCGAGGAGGTGGGTGGCGAAGGTGTGGCGGAAGGTGTGGGGAGAGACCTCTTTTTCGATGCCTGCGGTCTGGACGTACTGCTTAATGTTGTGGAACACCGTGATGCGCGAGAGGTGGCGTCCGCGGCGGGCGGAGACAAACACATAGTCCTCCTCTTCGGGCTTGATGCGGATGTCGCGGCGGGTGTCAAACCAGTTGTGCAGTTCGTGTATGGCGCGGTCGGAAATGGGAACGAACCGCTGTTTGTTGCCTTTGCCGGTGACGCGGATATACCGCTCTTCGTCCTTGAGGAACAAGTCGGAAAGGCGCAGATCGCAGATTTCGCTCACCCGCAGTCCGCAACTGTAAAGCAGTTCTATCATGCAGTGGTCGCGCTGTCCTTCGGGAAGCGACAGGTCGATGGCGGCCAAAATGCGCTCCACCTCATCGAGCGTGAGCACCTGCGGCAGGTGAGCCGGCAGACGTGGACTTTCGAGCAGTTCGGTAGGGTCCTGCGCCACATGGCCGTTGAGTTGCAAAAAGCGGTAGAACGAGCGCACCCCGCTCAACATACGCGCCACCGAGCGCGGCGCTGCCCCGATTTCGGCCAGCCACGAGGTGTAGCGGTGCAAATCGGGGAGGGTGATGGCCAGCACTTCCAGTCCTTCTTCGGCCACATATTCCAAGAAGCGCACCACATCGCGCTCATAGGCCGAACGGGAATTTTCGGACAATCCTTGTTCGAGGAGCAGATAAATCTTATATTTTTCTAACAGGTCGGTCGTTGGCATGAAATGACACTAAGATTTCAGCGCGGGCATTTGATGCTCCGCGCCTTTTTTCGTAAATTTGCAGCCAAATATACAACAATTTTCGCAAACCCACCACGTCTATGAAGATTTTAGTGCTCAACGGCCCCAACCTCAACCTTTTGGGGCAGCGCGAACCGGGCATTTACGGGCGGACAGGTCTGGAAGAAATTTTGGAATCCCTGCGCCGCCGCTATGCCGATCGTTTGGAGTTGCAAACCTTTCAGTCCAACCACGAAGGGGCACTCATCGACCGCTTGCAGCAAGCCCACCGCGAGGGCGTGGAGGGCGTAGTGCTCAACGCCGGTGCCTACACCCATACTTCCATCGCCCTGCACGATGCCATCCGCAGTGTAGCGCCGATGCCGGTGGTGGAGGTGCACCTGAGCAATGTCCACGCCCGCGAACCTTTCCGCCACACCTCGATGATTGCTGCTGCCTGCCGAGGCGTGATTGGCGGTTTCGGTGCCGACAGTTACCGTTTGGCCATCGAAGCCCTCCTTGCCGCGCACGACTAACCCCACGTCGGCCGGTGCGCACGGCCTTTTCCGCCCATCGGCAAAGGGCTGTGCTTCTTTCCTACTCAACTTCAAAAATGAAAAAACTTTTTATCGAAACTTACGGCTGCCAAATGAATGTGGCCGACTCCGAGGTTGTGGCGAGCGTCATGAAGATGGCGGGCTACGAACCTTGCGAAAGCGTCGACGAGGCCGATGCCGTCTTTCTCAATACCTGCTCCGTGCGCGACAATGCCGAGCAGAAAATCATTCACCGCTTGGAGCAACTCAACGCTGTGCGTCGCCGTCGTCCCCTCATCTTAGGGGTGCTGGGCTGCATGGCCGAGCGCGTGAAAGAAGACCTTCTCAACAAGCACCACGCCGACCTCGTGGCAGGCCCCGATGCCTACCTTTCCCTGCCCGACCTCATTGCGCAGGCCGAAACCGGACAGAAGGCCATCAACATCGACCTTTCGCTCACCGAAACCTACGGCGACGTGATGCCCGAACGCTTCTGCGGCTCGAAAATCTCCGGTTTTGTCAGCATCACCCGTGGGTGCAACAATTTCTGCCATTACTGCATCGTGCCTTACACCCGTGGCCGCGAACGCAGCCGTGCTGTGCAGAGCATCATCAACGAATGTCTTGACCTCCAAAAGCGAGGTTTTAAGGAAATCACCCTCTTGGGGCAAAACGTCAATTCCTACAAAGCCCGCCGCGATTCGGCAGCCGAAACCGAGAATGCGCCTTCCGAAATCGACCCTTCGACCCTGAGCGAAGAGGCGGCACAGCGGGCGGCGATAGAGCAAACGAAAATCGAATCGACCGAGGAGCAGGCCAACGCCAATCCCGAATTCGTGTATTTCCCCGAACTCCTCCGCACCGTGGCACGCGCCGTGCCCGACATGCGCATCCGTTTTTCCACCCCGCACCCCAAGGACATGAGCGACGCTACGCTCCACGTCATCGCCGAAGAGCCCAACGTGTGCCGCCACATTCACCTGCCGGTGCAGAGCGGTTCGAGCGTCATTTTGCGTCGTATGAACCGCAAGTACGATCGTGAGTGGTATTTGGGACGTGTCGAAGCCATTCGCCGCATCGTGAAGGATTGCGCCATTTCGACCGACATCTTTGCAGGCTACTGTGGAGAGACCGAAGAAGACCACCGGCAGAGCCTTGACATGATGCGCCGCGTGGGCTACGATTCGGCCTTCATGTTCAAATACTCCGAACGCCCCGGCACCTACGCTTCCAAGCGGTTGCCCGACGACATCGACGAGGCTACGAAGATACGCCGTCTCAACGAACTCATCGCCCTGCAAAACGAACTTTCCCTCACCGCCAACCGCGCCTGGATTGGCCGCGAAGCCGACATCCTCATCGAGGGCGTGAGCAAACGCAGCCGCGAAGAACTTTTCGGCCGTACGGAGCAAAACAAAGTGGTCATCATCCCGCGCGAAGGTCTGCGCGTGGGGCAGACGGTGCGGGTGCGTATTCTCGAAGCCTCCAGCGCCACGCTCAAAGGCGAACTCGCGTAAAGGCGGTATGGCATCGGCTTTGTCGGTCAGCCTATGAGCGCTGTCGGTGCCACCTTGCGGCCTACGCCGCCCCACTCCCCCTCTCTCCGCTCCGCCATGTGGTGGACGCAACATCAAGAACAAACAAAAACAGGAATGATATATCCCGACCACTTTGAACGAAAAATCGGTTTTGCCGAGGTGCGCACGCTCCTCAAAGGGCGCTGCATGTCCACCTTAGGCACGGAGTGGGTAGACAATCACGTGCAGTTCTCCTCCAACTTCGACGAGGTGAGTGAAGCCCTCAGCCAAGCCAAAGAGTTCGGCGACTTCATGCAAGCCGAAGAGGAGGTCTACGAAGAGAACTTCTACGACGTGCGGCAGTCGCTCATGCGCATCCGCCCCGAACGCACCTACCTCGAAGAACTCGACTTGTTCGATTTGAAACGCTCGTTGCAAACGGTGGTGAGCATCGTGCAGTTTCTCCGCACCACAACGGCGGAGGAAGAGGCGCACGCTGCCGACGACACCGTGGCTTCGGCCGCAACGACCGAAGGCGACACCGCAGCCGACAACCTCGACGAGCGGGCTGCCCACGCCAAATATCCCGCCCTCTACCGCATGACGGAAGGGGTGGGCTGCTTTCCGCAAATCATCCGCCGCATCGACACCGTCCTCAACAAGTACGGAAAAATGAAGGATACGGCCACGCCCGAACTCCTCAGTATCCGCCACAACATCGAGGTGACCACGCGCAGCATCAGCCATTCGCTCCGCTCCATCATCACCCAGGCACAGGCCGACGGCTACATTGACCGCGACGTCTCGCCCACCCTCCGCGACGGCCGTTTGGTCATTCCGGTGGCACCGGCCTTGAAGCGCAAAATCAAGGGTATCATCCACGACGAGAGCGCGACAGGCAAAACCGTCTTTATCGAACCGGCGGCTGTGGTCGATGCCAACAACCGCATCCGCGAACTCAAAGCGGCCGAACGGCGCGAAATCATCCGCATCCTCCAAATCCTGTCGGGCGAAATCCGTCCGCACATCAACGCGATTTTGGGTTCGATGCAGTTTCTCGCCCACATCGACTATCTGCGCGCACTGGCCATCTTCTCCGAGCAGTTTCAAGCCGTTGTGCCCCAACTCCAGCGCGGGCCCCGCATCGACTGGGTGCAGGCGCGCCATCCGCTCTTGCAACAAAGTCTGGAGCGCCACGGCAAACAAATGATTCCGCTCGACATCACCCTCCGTGAGCGCGGCCGCATCCTCCTCATCTCGGGGCCGAATGCCGGTGGTAAGTCCGTCTGTCTAAAAACGGTAGGTTTGCTCCAGTACATGCTGCAATGCGGTATGCCCGTGCCGGCGCGCGAAAATTCCATCGTGGGTATTTTCGACGACATCTTTATCGACATCGGCGACGAACAGAGTTTGGAAAATGACCTCTCCACCTACTCCTCCCACCTCCTCAACATGAAGACGATGATGCGCCGCTGCTCTTCCCGCAGCCTTTTGCTCATCGACGAATTCGGCAGCGGCACCGAACCGCAAATCGGTGGGGCGATGGCCGAAGCCATCTTGCAAAAATTTGTGGAGCGCGGGGCTTGCGGCATCATCACCACCCACTACCAAAACCTCAAGCATTTTGCCGAAACCTGCACCACCGTCATCAACGGTGCGATGCTCTACGACCGCGCTAAGATGCAGCCGCTTTTCGTGCTGCAAATCGGAAATCCCGGTAGTTCTTTTGCCGTGGAAATCGCCCGTAACATCGGTATTCCCGAAGAGGTGATTCGCTATGCCTCCGACCTCGTGGGGAAGGACTATGTGATGAGCGACAAATATCTGCAGGACATTGTGCGCGACAAACTCTATTGGGAAAACAAGCGCCGCAACATCCACGAACGCGAAAAGAAACTCGAGCAGACCATTGCCCGCTACGAAAACGAACTCAGCCACCTTTCTACCGAGAAAAAGGAGGTGCTCCGCACGGCGCGCGAAGAGGCCGAACGCCTCATTCAAGACTCCAACGCCATGATTGAAAGCACCATCCGCACCATCAAGGAGAGTCAGGCGGAGAAGGAGCGCACCCGCGAGGCACGCCGCGAACTCCATTCGTTCCGTGAGGAGATGAAAACCCGCGACCAACAGGCGGCCGACGATGCCATTGCCCGAAAGATGGAGCAAATCCGCCGGCGTCAGGAGCGGAAGAAAGAGAAACGTCCGCAACAGCCCGCTGCGCTCGGCAACTTGGTGCAGGCACTCTCCGGCGGCAAGACCGGCAACACGGCTCCTGCCGCTCCCGCCACGCCACAGAAGCCCCAAGTGGGCAGCTACGTCCGCATCAAAGGGCAGAACACGGTGGGACGCATCCAGAGTATGCAGGGCAAAACGGCACGCGTCCTCTTCGGCGTGATGGTAACTACGGTGCCGCTTTCGCGCCTCGAAACGACCACCAAGCCCGTGGAGAAAACCTCTATTTCCAAGGTGTCTACGTTCATCAGTAAGGAAACGCGCGATGCCGTCTACGAAAAGAAACTCCGCTTCCGTCCCGAAATCGACCTGCGCGGTATGCACGGCGATGAGGCGCTCACCGCGGTGCACTACTTCATCGACGACGCCATCCTCCTCGAACAACACACCGTCCGCATCCTTCACGGCACGGGAACCGGTGCGCTGCGCACGATGATTCGGCAGTATCTCAGCACCGTGGGCGGTGTGAAAAGTTATCGCGATGAGCATGTGCAGCTCGGCGGTGCGGGTATCACCATCGTCGAACTGGCGTAGCCACCTCTTCCTTCCTCTCCCTACACATCGAAAGAAGCCATAGGAGGTATAGCAAAGTCTATACAACCTATGGCTTCTTTTTTGGGCACCGCAACAAGAGGAGGTTGTCCAATAAAAGTGTTCAGTGAGCCTCCAAAAAAAGTTGCACCTTTCGCCGAGGAAGGGTGCAACTTTTTTTTGAGAGCTTGCAGGGCGGAAACCAACTTACTTGCGGCTGCCGTATTGCTGGTCGAGGTTGAAGATGGCGTTGTCGCCCATCTTGCGGATGCGGTCGACGATGCCGCTGGCGGTAGCCTCTTCTTCCACCTGTTCGCGTACGAACTGCCAGCAGAAATCCTGCGTAGCCTTGTCGTTTTCGCTGAGGGCGAGGTCGTGGAGGGCGTCGATACGCGCACTCACGCTGCATTCGTGCTTGTAGGTATCTTCAAAGGCAGCGAGAGGGCTTTCCCAGCTCTGTTTCACCGGGGCGGTAACGGGGCTGACGAGAGCCGTTCCGCCGCGTTTGATGAGGTAGGTAGCCATTTGGAAAGCGTGATCCATTTCCTCTTCGCTTTGCTTCTTCATCCAATTGGAGAAGCCCGAAAAACCCTCCTTTTCAAAGTAGAAAGCCATGGAGAGATAGAGGTTGGCCGACTGCATTTCGTAAGCAATCTGTTCGTTGAGTGCTTGTTCGAGTTTTTGAGAAATCATGTTGTAGAATCTTGTTATGTTATGTTATGCTATGTCCGAAAGAAAGGCGTCTGCACGCGACCCATGCAGCAAAGATTTTGAAGCCCCACTGCCGGATTTGTGTCGTAGACAGTGCGAAGTTACGACTTCTTTTTCAAATAAGCAGTATTATCTTGTCGCTTTCGGCAGAAATTTGTATTTTCGCAACACTTCCTTGACTCAATTTGTTATGTCTACTCCCACATTGAAAGAAAAAGCCGCCCGAGGCCTCCTTTGGGGCAGCGTGAGCAACGGCATGCAGCAGGTGCTCAACTTGGCTTTTGGCATCGTGTTGGCACGCACCCTTTCGCGCGCCGACTATGGTATGGTGGGGCAGATTGCCATCTTTTCGCTCATCGCGGCCAGCATTCAAGAGAGTGGATTTACGGCCGCATTGGTCAATCGTCCTCGGTTGGAACACCGCGACTACAACGCCGTCTTTTGGTTTGCCCTGCCGATGAGCCTGACGCTCTACGGCCTGCTCTTTGCCTGCGCACCGCTCATGGCGGCCTACTTCCACACGCCCGAACTCACCCCCTTGGCGCGCTACGTCTTCTTGGCTTTCGTCATCTCCGGACTGGGGATTGTGCCCTCGGCACGGCTCTTCAAAACCCTGCGGGTGCGGGAGCGGAGTTTGGCCAATCTCGCAGCGCTGGCCATCTCCGGCTGCGTGGGTGTCACACTGGCTTTGCGGGGCTATGCCTATTGGGGCATTGCCACCCAAACCCTCGTCTACAACGCCATCAACACCCTCCTTTATTGGGCATTGGCGCGCTGGCGTCCCACCTTGGAATGGGACTATCGTCCGGTGCGCGAAATGTTTCACTTCTCCTCGCGCCTACTGGCCACCAACATCATCTCCCACCTCAACAACAATTTCTTTTCCATCGTGTTCGGCCGCCTTTACACCCCCATCGTGGTGGGCGACTACAACCAAGCCAACAAGTGGAACTACATGGGACATTCCGTCGTCACGGGCGTGGTGAACGGTGTGGCGCAGCCGCTTTTTGTCGAGAGCCGCAACGACCCTCAGCAGCAGGTGCGGGTGTTTCGCAAGATGCTCCGCTTCACCTCCTTCCTCTCCTTTCCCGTGATGTTGGGCATCGCCGCCATTGCGCGCGAATTCATCGTGCTGGCCATCGGAGAGAAATGGCTCGAAAGCGCCACCATGCTCACCATCCTCTGCGTGAGCGGCGCGTTCCTCCCCATCACCACCCTCTACACGCAGTTCCTACTGAGCCGCGGCCGTTCGAGCACCTACATGTGGGGACTGTCGGCGCTCGTGGTCACGCAGCTGCTCACGCTTGTGGTTTCTGCGCCCTTCGGCATTCTCACGATGCTCTGCATCTACACCCTCATCAACCTGTGTTGGACGCTCGTTTGGCACGCTTTCGTCCGTCGCGAACTGGGCATTTCCTACGTGCAGGCCGGCCGCGACATTCTGCCCTTCTTGTGCATCGCGGCCTTGACGATGCTCGCCACCCACTTCGCCGTCACAGCGCTCCACCTGCCGCTCCTCCCCACCCTCTTGGCCAAAGTGGCGATGGCCGCCCTCCTCTATCCCGCCTTGATGTGGCTGTCGGGCGCGGCCATTTTCCGCGAAAGCGTGGCCTTCCTTTTGAAAAAGAAAAGGTAATCTTTCCTCGCCACTGTTGATGACCACCCCCTCTCTCTACACCGCACAATGACAATTCCCGTATTCTTTACCTTCGACGAAAACTACGTGGTGCCGGCTGTTGTGACCCTCCACTCGATGCTCTCCCATGCCGACCCGCGCCACACCTATCCCCTCCACGTCCTCCACATGGGGCTGTCGGAACGTGCCCGACGGGAACTGCATCGCGCCGTCGCGCCCTTTCCCAACGCCACGCTCTCGTTCATCGACACCTCGGCCTATGATGCCGGGATTGAAGCCTGTCCGGGGAAGAGTCATTTTTCCCGCGAAATCTTCTTCAAACTCACCGCGGCCGACCTCTTTCCGCAATACGACCGCATCCTTTGTTCCGATGTGGACATGCTCTACACGGGCGACATCGCACCCTCGTTTTCCGTCTTTGAAGGGGAAGATTTCTACTATGCCGGAGTCGACACCATTCTCCCCTCCACACGCATGAGCCTCTACCCTTCCTTTACGGACGAAGAGCGCTATTGGCTCGAACGCGAAATCAATGCCGGCTACCTTCTCTTCAACCTTGCCGCCATCCGCCGCGATGGTATGCAACGCATCATGACGGACTACTACAAGGCCAACTACGCGCGGCTGCCGTTTCCGGAACAAGACTGCATGGCGCTCTGCTGCCGCGAGCGGGTGCGCCACTTCCCCATGCGCTACATGGTGTGCAACAACTTCTACACCGTCCACCCCGACACCACCGACTTCTACACCGTCATCGCCTCGCTCCCTGCCGACGATGCCGCGCGCCGCGCTGCCTTCAAGGCCGCCCTCGCCGATCCCGTCGAAATCCACTACATCGGCGCCCAAAAACCTTGGAACAGCCTCGGTGTGCCGCGCCAAAGTCTATGGTTGAAAGCCCTTTGGCGCAGCGGAGCCACGGCCTACTTCCTCCGCGTGCTACCCCACATTCTCTCCCGCAAAATGCAGCGCTACTCTCTCCGCCGCTTCTTGAGCAAACGCTTTTCGCGCAAGGCCGGCACCCCCACCGTCTAACCCTCTCTTCCCCTGCTCATGTACAACAACCGCATTGTCGTCTACACCTCCGGAACTTTCGACATGTTCCACTCCAACCACCTCAAAATGATCAAATACGCCCGCGGCTTGGGCGACACCCTCATTGTGGGCGTTTCCACCGACGAACTGGTGAGTTCTTACAAACGGCCGCCCGTCATCCCCTTTGAGGAGCGGCTCGCCATCCTCGAAGCGCTGAAATATCCCGACGTGGTCATTCCGCAGCGCACCCTCGACCATACCGAAATCGTGCAAAAACTCAACATTGATGTCTTCGTGGTGGGCGACGACTGGCGCGGCAAATACGACTATCTCCAAGAACTCGGGGTCACGGTCTTCTATTTCCCCTATGGCGACGGCGTGTCGAGCACCAAAATCAAGGAAGAGGTGCTCCGCAACTACCAAGATCTCAAAAGCCAGGTGGAAGCCCGCGTCAATCCCGATGTTGTGGTCAAAGAATAATCCCTCTCCCGATGAACGCCCAACGCACGCAACTCCTTGCTTTGCTCGACCAATACCATCAGTTGGGCATTGCGCAGCAGGTAGATTATGACAAATTCTACCTCTACTCCCTCATCACGCACTCTACCGCCATCGAGGGGTCTACGGTCACGGAGGTCGAAAACCAACTGCTTTTCGACGACGACCTCCCTGCCCGAGGGCGTTCGATGCAGGAACTCCTGATGAATCTCGACCTGCGCCGCGCCTATGAGCAGAGCCGCCGGTGGGCTGCCCTCCACATCGACATCACCCCCGACCGCTTGCGCGAACTGGCGGCTTTGGTGATGCGCAACACCGGAGCGACCTACAACACCCTGGCGGGCAGTTTTGATGCCGCAGCAGGCGACCTGCGCTTGGTCAACGTCACTGCCGGAGCAGGCGGTACGTCCTATCTCCACTACCTCAAAGTGCCTGCCCGCCTCGATGCCTTCTGCACATGGCTCAACGCGGAACGCAAAAAACTCCTCGCCCAAGGCGATGCTGTGCAGCAATATGCGTTGAGTTTTGAAGCCCACTTGCGTTTGGTGACCATCCACCCGTGGGTGGACGGCAACGGCCGTATGGCACGTTTGCTCATGAACCACCTCCAATGGGAGTGCGGTCTTCTACCTTCCAAAGTAGACCACCACAACAAGGCGGCCTATATCGAAGCCCTCGTGGCAGCGCGGCAGACCGAATCGCCACAGCCGTTTCTGGACTTCATGTTTGAAGAGCACATCGGCAATCTCCGTGACGAAATCGACACCTTCCGACAATCTCAGGAGGGCTGACCTCCTCTCGGCCATGCCCGACAACATCCCGCTTTGATGGTCTGCCCTGATTGGCCGTTTCATTTTCTCCATCCTTTTCTTCCCATGCACATTCCCCTCATCGTTGGCGGTGCCGGCGGCATCGGTTTGGCACTGGCGCACCTACTGGCCGAGCGCCATGAAGTGGAGCGCGTCTACATCGTCGACCGCAACGAGGTGCCGGCCGCCCAACAGCACCCCAAATTCACCACCTTCCGCTTCGACCTCGAAACGGACGATTTCGATTTTTTCGGACGTTTCACCGACATCGACGCTTTGCTCATCACTGCCGGCTTCGGACGTCTGTCGCCTTTCCGCGACCTGACGGAACAGCACATCATTTCTTCGTTTGCCGTCAACACCACCGCCGTGGTGCGCCTGATTCACCGCTTTTTTTCCCGCATCGAGAGCCGCCGCCCTTTCCACACGATGGTCATGGTGAGCATCGCCGGCTTCATGAGCAGCCCCTTTTTCTCCGTCTATGGGGCGTCGAAAGCCGCCCTCCGCATCTTCATCGAGAGCGTCAACGTGGAATTGGAGAAGGCCGGCACGACCAACCGCATTCTCAACGTGTCGCCGGGCAGCATCAGCGGCACCGGCTTTGCTGCCGCTCCTGCCGCACAGTCCGAAAAGACGTCCGGAAATCCTACGAAGGAAGTAGAAAATTCTACCTCAGAGATAAATTTTTCTACCTCAGAGCCGGAAAAAACTACCTCTGAGGTAATTTCTCCCCCCTCTCCCGCTGCTCCGCCGCCCACCGATCTCGAACAGGTGCGACCTTTGGCCGCGGAGATTTTGGCACATCTCGAAGCCGGCGACGACCGCTTCATTCCACAGTGGGAGGAGGTGTTCCGCCACGTCCTCGACCGCTGTCACAACGACTTCCGCGCCGAAGGCCGCCGCTCCTACGATTACAAGGTGGCATCGGGGCGCGTGAAAGGTATCGAAACACCCCCCTAACCCCTTTTTCCAATGAAACACAAAATTATCACTATGATGCTATCTCTCTCGGCACTGGGCACGACCGCCCAAGCCGCCACAGCGGAGCACGACACGTTTCGCTACACCGATGAGCAGTTTGCCGACATCCAAATGTTGCGCTACAAGGTGGAAGGCTTTGAACGCCTCAACCTTCAACAGAAAACGTTCATCTATCACCTCACCGAGGCCGCACTGGCCGGACGTGACATCTTTTTCGACCAAAACGGACGCTACAACCTCCGCATCCGTAAAATGCTCGAAACGGTCTATCAACACTACAAGGGCGACCGCCGCAGCCGCGACTTCCAAGGGCTCACGACCTATTTGAAGCGCGTGTGGTTCTCGGGCGGCATCCACCACCACTATGGTTGCGAAAAGTTTGTCCCCGAATTTTCCGAAGCGTGGTTGCGCACCGCCTTGAAAGAAGTGGGCTACACGCTCGAAGAGGAAATCTTCCCCGTGATTTTCGACCCGCAGGTGATGCCGATGCGCGTCAATCAGAAAGACGGCGACGACCTTGTGCTCACCAGTGCCTGCAACTACTATGCACCCGGCATCACGCAGGCCGAAGCCGAAGAGTTCTACACCCAACGCAAGCCCACCGCCGACCCGCGGCCGGTGATGATGGGGCTCAACTCCCGCCTCGTGCGCAACGAGTTCGGCCTTCTCGATGAACGCGTCTACCGCATCGGCGGTCTCTACACCACCGCCCTCGAACGCATCGTGAAGCATCTCGAAGCCGCCCTGCCCTTTGCCGACCGCGAGGAGCAGAAGGCCGTCATCCGCAAACTCATCGAGTATTACCGCACCGGCGACCTCCGCACCTTCGACTACTACAGCATCCTTTGGCTCAAAGACACCGAAAGCCTGATTGACTTCGTGAATGGTTTCACCGAAAGCTACGGCGACCCGCTCGGCATGAAGGCTTCGTGGGAAAGTTTGGTCAATTTCAAGGACTTGGCAGCGACCGAACGCACCAAAAAGCTGTCGGCCAACGCACAATGGTTTGAAGACCACAGTCCGGTGGCACCTCAATTTAAGAAGCCCGAGGTGAAAGGCATCTCTGCCAAGGTCATCACCGCGGCCATCCTCGCCGGCGACCTCTATCCGGCCACGGCCATCGGCATCAACCTCCCCAACAGCGACTGGGTTCGCCGTGATTTCGGTTCAAAATCGGTGACCATCGCCAACCTCACCTCGGCCTATGCCAAGGCTGCCCACGGTTCTGGTATGGACAAGGAGTTTGTCATCGACGAACCTACCCGCCGCCTCATTGCCGACTACGGCGACAACTGCGACGACCTGCACACCGACCTGCACGAATGTTTGGGACACGGCAGCGGACGCCTCCTCCCCGGTACCGACCCCGACACCCTGCGTGCCTATGGGTCGACCATCGAAGAGGCACGTGCCGACCTCTTTGCCCTCTACTATCTGGGCGATGAGAAGCTCGTGGAACTCGGTCTGACGCCCAACATGGACGCTCACAAATCGCAATACTACTCCTACCTCCAAAACGGCGCGCTCACCCAACTCGTGCGCATCAAGGCCGGAGCCACCATCGAAGAAGCCCACATGCGTAATCGCGCTTTGGTGGCCAACTGGGTGCTCGACCATGCGCGTATGGCCAAGACGGCGCATCCTGCGGCCGAACTGGTCAAGGTGAAGGGCAAAACTTATGTGCGTGTCAATGACTATGTCGAGGTGCGTCGCCTCTTTGGCGAACTGCTGGCCGAAATTCAGCGCATCAAGAGCGAAGGTGATTTCAATGCCGCCCGCGACTTGATTGAGCGTTACGCGGTGAAGATTGACCCCAAACTTCATCAGGAAATCCTCACCCGCTACGAACGTCTGCACCTCTCTCCCTACAAGGGTTTCATCAACCCCGTTTATCACGCTCAGCGCGATGCTTCGGGCAACATCACCGATGTGACCCTCACTTACGACGAAGCCTTTGATGTGCAAAACCTCCGCTATTCGCGCGACTACAATTTCCTCCCGCTCGTCAACGAATAGGAGCGAGCAGCAACTCCACGAAAAAAGGGTATGTCCGAAATGGACATACCCTTTTTTCGTGGGTAAGTAGGTGATTATTTCACCCATTGCTTGCGGCCGTCGATGATGTAGAGGCCGGAGGGCAGTTCGCGAGGATCAGCCACTTCGATGCGGCGTCCATAGAGGTCGTAGATGCCGGTGCGCTTGGCTTTGGGAGCAAGCACGGTGTCAAGACCGGTGATGCGGTTGAAGGTTTCGAGGTCGGCTTCGAGGTTGGGATTTTCCACGAGCACCCAGCGAGCACCGTCGTCGTCGCTTGTCCAGCAGGCGATGGGGCTGTCGGAAAACTGAGGAGCGGCGCAGAAGAAGTTGGTGTTGGCTTCGGTAGTGTTGAAAGCAAAACCACCCTTGATTTCCGTCACGTTGATGGGAGTGGGGTCGGTCGTGAAAGTGCAGGGACGCCCCGTCTGTACATAACTCTTTGCAGCAATGTTGTAGAGATACCATTGACCTTGCTTGTCTTGGAAGAGTTGCCAGCCGCCGCTGAGGTCGTCGAGGCTGTAAGGCTTGCTGAATTCAGCGTTGGCCACGGCGTGAGTTGCATCTCCCTTCATACCGGCTACCCATACATTCGTCTCACCGGCCTTATTGATGGCATAAGTGGTGAAGTGGGCATTGTAGAGGGCGTAAGCCTTCGTACCATCAACATCAGCGAGAGTTGTCACTTCTGCACCGAGAGGTGCAATGACTTGTTGGAATCTCAAGAGTGAAGAGAACTTGTCGGTGAAGTAGTGTTCCGGAGCACCATCGTAAGTCTTATCCTCCGTGTTGATGATCCATGCGCCTTGAACGGCTGTACCATCGGCTTTTTTACCACGGGCAGATACGGCATAAAAACCACCGAAGTAGCTGAAGACTGTTCCTTCAGTTTTGGGAGAAGTATTAAACTTATGGAGTTTAATGGGGCTCATGACAGGGTCATAACTTGTGGTAAATCCCGTAGTGCTTTCGGTTTCGAGCCAATCCACGCCTTTATAAGAAGAGTGATTGCAAAGGTATTTGCCATCGGCGGTGGTGAAAGAATAACTTTTCTTATCGGCAGAAAGATGAGCGGTGAAATAGGCACTTGCAGCAGGAACAGCATCTTGGGGTTGTTCAGTCACCTTCACATCACTGCCGTCATAGTCGAGGTAGAAGTGAGTACCGTTTTTGGCCATCACGCGAATAATGTAACGCTTGCCGTCCACGGGCATTTCAACGTCTTCCTCATCATAGAATTTATCGACTTCTTCCATAAGTTGAGTATTGTTGAAGTCGGCAGGGGATTTGAGAATGGCCTCGAGGGCAACACGTGAGGGAGCATTTTCCTTGGGGTATCCCAATCCTTTGTAGTCGAGCAGTTGACGGAGAAGCTCAATATCTTCGGCACCAATCACGTTCTCGTCTTCACCAGGAGCAGGCACGGTAGAATCGTAGGTGTAGGCGTTGTCGGTGATTTCCTCGAGTGAGAGGGGGAGGTACACCTCGGTGTAGTCAGCGCCATAGGTAGACTCTTCATAGTAGAAGGCGATTTTTTCGTCCTTTTGGAGCAGCATGGTGCTGTAGGCCGATCCCATCTTGGAGATTTGCTTACGGCCGGTCCATTCGCGCGCGAAGGCTTCGGGAGTAACGTAAGCATTGAGCGAGGGCAATTCTTTATAATAGATGCCCACGTTGGTACGTCCATTACCGAAAGGAATGCTTTGCAAGGCCAAGAACATTTGCTGGTTGTCGCTGTTGCGCTTTACCGGAAGGATAAGGATTTCGCCATTACAAGCGTTTTCTTTTGCGACAACACCATTGTTGCTTTGGTCGGATTTGGCGGGAGTTCCCCAAGTACCTTCACCGGTTTGCTTGTTGCTGTAAGAGAAGATATTGAACAAGCGGCCGCCCGATGCACGGCTGGAAAGGAGAATGCGGCCGTCGGGAAGTTCTTCAATTTTAGGTTCGTCGCCACCGGGGCAAGGGAGAGCATCGGCGCCGCCCAACACATGCCAAGTCGCACCGAAGTCGTCGGAGAAGAGGACGCGGTTGCCGCCGTCGCGAGCAGCCACGGGAGCATAGACGCGATGGTGTGTGCCGTTCTTGATGGTGGAGCTTTGGCAGAGTTTACCGGAACCTACGAAAAGGCTCTTGACCTTACCATTTTTACTATTGTCGAAAAGACTGTACACTTGGTCGGTGATGTTTTCGTAAGGTTGCCAAGTCCTACCTTCATCGTGGCTGACAAAGCGCACAATGGGAAGGGGATTTCCTTGGCTGTAATCGGCGTGTCCATAAGGCACCTTTCCGGCTACGCAAAGCATAAGCACATCGTTCGTTTCACGGTCGGCCACGACAGCGGCATCGCCAAAGCCACAAGTAAGGGCAGAGCCGTTGCCATCTCCATCGGCAATGGTTACAGCGTTCGACCAAGTGGCTCCGTTGTCGTCGGAGGTGCGAAGTTGGATGTCCACTTCACCAAAGCCGATGTCGTTTCCATTGGGACGGTAGTCGCTAAAAGCGAGCAGACGGCCGCTCTTGGTTTTTGCCATCGCGGGGATACGGAAAGGTTTCTGCCCGGGGTGAGTGGTGTAGAGATATTTCGTGGAGTTGGCAACAGCACTTTTGGCCACTGTCACTTTCACATTTTTAATGAGCGCAAATGATTTATTTCCGGCAGTGGTGCTCACCGTAAAATTGACGGCTTGACTGGAAAGGTCGGTCAAGGCAACATGCTGCACTTCAGTGGTACTGCTACTGATCAAAGCAGCCTTTCCTTCCGGAGTAATCGTAACGGTCTTGCCTTTGCTCTCAGACAAGGTAAATTCAAATTCATAGCCTTTCACCTCGTAGCCGGGAGAAGCCATGATGGTGTAGTTACAAGAAGAGTTACCTCCCGTGAAAAGGAGAATTCCTCCGTCCTTGTATGCCATGTTGTTCTGATCGGTACGAAGAGTTACCTGTGGGTCGGACTGATTGCTTGTCCAAACCGCATGCCAGGTTTTCGCTGCGTTCGAGGATGTCCATTGCCCCGTGGACTGCTCGATGGCAATAGTTTGTGGAGTTGTTTGCGCTTGTACCACTTGTGTCGAAAACGTGGCCATCGTAGTGGTGGCGACAAGTAGGGACGCGTAAAATCCAATGTTCATGATGTTAACAATAAGGGTTAAAGAAAGATGGAAAGATAAATAGAATTTATAGAAGTCAAAGTAAGACGCAATTGTATGCGTTTTGCAATCTCGATGGTGCAAAGATAGCGAATTTAATCGATTTCTCCCAAATATTTTATCTAAATTCGGAGAAAAATCGTATTTTTGCTCCACAAACTTCCCTTACGTCCTTTCCGGCCATGAACACCAAACCCAAAGAATTAAGAAAAGTAGAATTGGACGATTTGCGCCCCTATGCCGCGCCCACATCGCCCGAAGGCGAGGACATTTTGATCGTCGAAGATTTCAGCCGCATCGACTTTGCGGGCAAGGCCTTCAAAAGCGACTTTTTCCTCATCGGATTCTGCGAAAGCGGAGTGAGCGATTTTTTTGTCAACAGCAGACCGGTGACTCTCCAAGCCGGCGACTTCTACATCCTCTTCGGACAGCAGGTCGTCGATCGGGTCAAGCAGAGTCCCGACTTCCATCTCGTGGCGCTCGTCCAAGACCGCAACTACGTGCAGGAAACGCTCATCTCCATGCTCCACCTTTGGCCCTACCTCTTCCATTTGATGGAAAGCCCTGTGCTTCGACTCACGCCCGACGAACAGGCCACCCTGCACCGCAGCTACAACACCATCCTTCAGAGATTGAGCAATCGTGGGCACACCTTCTGGCGCGAGAGCGTCAGGACGATGATGCAGACGTTCTACTTCGACATCTGCGACGCCGTGGAGCGCCGAAATCCGCAGCGCGAGCGTTTCCGCTCCCGCCTCAACTTCGTGTTCTACAACTTCATGCAGATTCTCTCGGCCAACTACTTCCGTGAGCGCGAAGTGGCGTGGTATGCCGAGCGACTCAAGCTCACGCCCAAATACCTCAGCGAGGTGGTGAAGCAGGTGAGCGGCCGCACCGTGAGCAGCTGGATTTCAAGCATGGTCGTCATGGAGATTAAAAACCGTCTCCGCAACACCGACCACAGTGTCAAGGAAATCGCCACTCAGCTCCATTTCCCCAACCAAAGTTTTCTGGGCAAATACTTCAAAAATCTCGTGGGCATCTCCCCGCTCGACTATCGCCGCCTGAGCGAAGAGGACACTTTGGAGCTTTCCGCCCCCAATGATGCCGTTCTCTCTTAGCCACACCACTTCTCCTTTACTTATGTCCAACTATATTGTCTCGGCGCGCAAATACCGCCCCACCAACTTCGACAGCGTGGTGGGGCAGAGCGCACTGACCACGACCCTCAAAAATGCCATTGCCACCGGCAAACTGGCGCACGCCTACCTCTTCTGCGGACCGCGCGGTGTGGGAAAAACCACCTCGGCACGCATCTTTGCCAAGACTATCAACTGCCTCACCCCCAACGAGCACGGCGAAGCCTGCGACCATTGCGAAAGTTGCGTGGCCTTCAACGAGGGGCGTTCGTACAACATTCACGAACTCGACGCCGCCTCCAACAACTCCGTCGACGACATCCGCGCCCTCATCGAGCAGGTGCAGATACCGCCGCAAATCGGACGCTACAAGGTGTTCATCATCGACGAGGTGCACATGCTCTCACAAGCCGGCTTCAACGCCTTTCTCAAAACCCTCGAAGAGCCACCCGCCCACGCCATCTTCATCCTCGCCACCACCGAGAAGCACAAGATTCTCCCCACCATCCTCTCGCGGTGTCAAATCTACGACTTCGCCCGTATGGAGGTGCCCGATGTGGTGGCCCACCTCAAGCGCGTGGCCGACCAGGAAGGCTACACTTACGAGGAAACGGCGCTCAACGTCATCGCCCGCAAAGCCGACGGCGGCATGCGCGATGCCCTCTCCATCTTCGACCAAGTGGCGGCCTTCACCGGCGGCAACATCACCTACCGGCAGGTCATCGAAAATCTCAACGTCCTGGACTACGACTACTACTTCGACCTGACCGACACCCTCCTCCGCCGCGACATCCCCAAAGTCATGCTCACGCTCAACGAAATCCTCTCCAAGGGTTTCGAAGCCCATCATTTCATGAGCGGTCTCGCGGCCCACTTCCGCGACCTCCTCGTCTCGCGCGATACCCAGACGCTCCCGCTCCTCGAAGTGGCCGAAAGTGTGCGTCAGCGCTATGCCGAACAGGCGCAGCAATGCGCCCCGGCATTCCTCTATCGTGCGCTGAAACTCTGCAACGACTGCGACATCAACTATCGCGCCTCTAACAACAAGCGCCTCCTCGTCGAGCTCACCCTCATTCAGGTGGCACAACTGCTCGAAGACGACGGCGCCGGCAGTGGGCTTGGCCCTACACGACGCCTCCTCCCCATCTTCTCCCCTGCGCCCGCCCCTCAGCGTGCCGCGCAGCCCGCACCCGCTCCTGCTGCCGCCACGGCACAGCCGTCGGTGCCTCCCCACGCCACGTCTGCACCCGC
>NZ_JACSUD010000002.1 GCF_014385435.1 Alloprevotella sp. Lung230 | reverse complement strand
CCATATATGCCGGCATATTCTTCCAGCCCTCCCATCGTCCCCCTCCAAAAGGGACATTGGTTTCTCTTAAAAGGAACGTCGGTTTTGCCCCAAAAGGACATCCCTTTTTGGACGAAGCGCCGAGAGGTTTTACACTTACCCCTTCGACTTCTCTGAAAAAAGTCGTACTTTTGCACGAACATTAGACGCAACCGCCCTTTCGATATGGACAACAAACCCAACACTCTCTTAGGACTCAGCCTAGACGAACTCACACAAGCCGCCCTCAACCTCGGACTGCCCAAGTTTGTCGGAAAGCAGTTGGCTGACTGGCTCTACAAGAAGCAGGTGCGCTCCATCGAGCAGATGACCAACCTCTCCAAGGAAGCTCGCCGCCGACTGGCCGAGCGCTACCAAATCGGCATCTCCACCCCCGTGGAAAGCGTCGAGTCGAAGGACGGCACCATCAAATACCTCTATCGCACTGTCGAAGGTCACTACATCGAAACCGTCTTCATCCCCGACGGCGAGCGCGCCACGCTCTGCGTCTCCTCCCAAGTGGGCTGCAAAATGGCCTGCCACTTCTGCATGACCGGCCGACAAGGATTCATGGCACAACTCACCGCCGCCGACATCCTCAACCAAATCTACTCCCTCCCCGAATGCAGCCGGCTCACCAACATCGTCTTCATGGGACAGGGCGAACCCCTCGACAACCTCGACAACGTCCTCCGTGCCACCACCGCCCTCACCGCCCCCTGGGGCTGGGCCTGGAGCCCCAAGCGCATCACCGTCTCCACCGTGGGACTGGCCAAAGGGCTGGTGCGATTCCTCGACGAAAGCCCATGCAGCCTCGCCATTTCCCTCCATCACCCCATCGCCGCCGAACGCAACAAGTTCATGCCCGCCGAGCGCGCTTTCAGCATCGAAGACATAGTCGCCCTGCTCCGGCAATACGACTTCTGCCGCAAGACCAACGACGACTATCCCGAAGGCGCTAAGCAACGACGACTGACCTTTGAGTACATCGTCTTCCGAGGCCTCAACGACAGCGATGCCCACGCCGACGCCCTGCTCCGACTCCTCGCACCCCTCGACTGCCGCATCAACCTCATACGCTTCCACCAAATCCCCGACACCCCCTTCAACGGCACCGACGATGCCGGCATGGTCCACCTCCGCGACTACCTCACCCGCCGCGGCATCACCACCACCATCCGCGCCTCCCGAGGACAAGACATCTACGCCGCTTGCGGGATGCTCACCACCAAAAAGATGATGGAAGAGCGCGCATAGCCTTTCCCTGTCCCCCCCACTGCGGCTTTTCCTCCGACAATAACCCCCTCCACTCCCAACCCCATGACCAACAAAATACGTGTGGGCATCACCCACGGCGACACCAACGGAATCGGCTACGAACTCATCCTCAAAGCCTTCGACAACCTCGACATCTTCGACCTCTTCACCCCCATCGTCTACGGCAGCGACAAGGTCGCCTCCTACCACCGCAAAATGCTCGACCTGAACACCGGTTGGCACACCATCGACCGTGCCGAGGACGCCCAAGACGATCGTCTCAACCTGGTGGACGTAGTGGGCGATGAGGAAGTGAAAATCGAACTCGGACGCCCCTCCCCCGAAGCCGGACGGATGGCGCGGCATGCTCTCGAAGCCGCCGTGGCCGATGCCCAAGCCGGAAAGATTGATGTCCTCGTGACCTGCCCCATCAACAAGGCTGGCATCCAAAGCCCCGAGTTTGCCTTCCCCGGACACACCGAATTCCTCCAAGAAACCTACGGACAGGACGCCTTGATGATGCTCATGACCTCCACGATGCGCATAGCACTGGCCACTACCCACCTGCCCATCAGCGAAGTGGCTGCCCACATCACCCCCGAATTGATCGAAGCTAAACTTCGCCAAATCCTTCGTAGCCTCAAGCGCGATTTCTGTCTGAGCGCACCGCGCATCGCCGTGCTGAGTCTCAATCCCCACTGCGGTGACGATGGTTTGCTGGGCAGCGAAGAGCAAGAAATCATCCGCCCCTTGCTGCAAAAGATGAACGAGGAAGGGCTGCCCTGCTTCGGCCCTTACAGTGCCGACGGCTTCTTCGGGGCCGGCCTCTACCGCCACTTCGATGCCGTCCTGGCCATGTACCACGACCAAGGGCTTGCCCCTTTCAAAGCCCTCTCCATGGACGACGGTGTCAACTTTACCGCCGGGCTCGACCTGGTGCGCACCTCGCCCGACCACGGCACGGCCTACGATATTGCCGGAAAGGGAAAAGCCTCGCCGGCCTCCTTCCTCCAAGCCATCTACACGGCCATCGATGTCTTCCGCTGTCGGCAGTCCTACGACGAGGCCAACGCCAACCCCCTGTCCATCAGCCTCCCCGAGCGCCGTCGCCGCGACACGAACTCGTCCCCTTCCTAATTCTTACCACTATATTTCGAGAAACCCATGATGAGAAGGATTTTGTTCCTATTCTTTCTGCTTTGCGGAGGTGTGCTTGCCGTTGTGGCGCAGCGCATCTCCGGTCGCGTCTACGATGCCAAGACGGGCGAGAGCCTGCCTTTTGTCAATGTCTTCTACGACGGTGGCAAGGGGGGCGTGCAGACCGACCTTGAAGGACGCTTCAGTCTGCCTTTCCACCACAACGCCAAGCTCCTGGTGTCGAGCGTGGGCTATGAAACCTTTTCCCTACGCTTGAAGTCGACCGACAGTCTGATGGTCAAACTCAAGCCCGCCGACCTGGGACTGAGCGAAGCCACCGTCAAAGGTTCGCGCGGCAAATACTCCCGTAAGAACAACCCCGCCGTCATCTTGATGGAGAAGGTCATCGCGGCCAAGAAGGCGAGCAATCTCCGCCAGCACGACTATTACAGCGTGGATAAGTACGACAAAATCTCCTTTGCTCTCAGCGATGTGACGCCCAAAGTCTTTGAGGAAGGGGCGCTCAAGAAGTTTGCTTTCCTCAAAGACCACGTGGAGCGCTCGCCCGAAACCGGCAAACTCATCCTCCCCCTTTCGGTGGACGAGACGGTGTCGCAGGAAATCTATCGCAAGGACAAAGACGAGAAGAAGACCATCGTGCAAGGCCAGCGCACAACGGGCATGAATGAACTCATCGACACGGGCGACATCCTCACCTCGATGCTGCAAGACATCTTCACCGAAGTCAATATCTACGAGGACGACATCCGCTTCGTGCAGTCGCAATTTCTCAGCCCCATCGCCGGCAAGAGTGCCATCGCTTTCTACCGCTACTTCATCGAAGACACCACCTACGTGGCCGGCGCCAAGTGCATCCAGGTGTCGTTCGGCCCGAACAATCCGCGCGACTTCGGCTTCACCGGTTCGCTCTACATCCACGCCGACAGCACCTTCCGCATTGCCCGCGCCGACATTAGTATCCCCATCAAGTCGACGGTCAACTACGTCAAGCGCATCAACATCGGCCAAGAGTTCACACAACTTCCTTCGGGCGAACAGGTGATGACCAAGAACGACATGTTCGTGGTACTCGAAGCCGCCAAGTTCTTGAAGACAATGGAGGTGAAGCACTACACGGAGTACACCAATTTCTCCTTCGACCCACTGCCGGCCAAACTCTTCAAATTCCGCGGTGACACGAAAATTGACCCCGATGCCCGCATGCAGTCCGAAAAGTTCTGGAGCGAGCACCGCACCGAGGAACTGACCAAGACCGAAAGCGGAATGTCGCTCTTCGTGAGCCGCCTGCTCAACACTCCCGGCCTGAAGCCTTTCATTTGGGTGGGCAAGTCGCTCATTGAAAACTATGTACCGACGTCGCTCGATGAGAAAAATCCCTCGAAGTTCGACATCGGCCCCATCAACACCATTGTCACCACCAACCCGGTGGACGGCCTCCGCCTGCGTGCTTCCATGCAAACCACTGCTCACTTCAGTCCTCACATCTTCTGGGGCGGCTACATGGCCTACGGCTTCCGCGACCGCCGCTGGAAGGGCATGAGCGAACTCACCTATTCCATCCGTCGCAAGGCTTATCTACCGATGGAGTTTCCCGTGTCGAACCTCACGCTCAACTACTCCTACGACGTGATGACGCCCTCCGACCAATTCCTCTCCACCGACAAGGACAACATCTTTGTGGCACTCAAATGGGCGCCCACCAAGCACATGATGTACAATCGCAGCTTCAAACTCTACTACGACCAAGAGTGGAGCAACGGCATGCAGTGGAAAACCCAGTTGCGGCACGAGACCACAGAGCCAACCTATCAACTCTTCTATCAGCCCGTGGCCTACGGTACACACTACGATGCTTCGGGCCGCTTCAACCCACAGCCCCAGGGTATCTTCGGCCGCTCGCACACCGGAGGGCACAACATCCGCCTCTTCAACACCACTGACTTCTCGGTGATGTTCAAGTACCAACCCGGCGTGGCCTACATCAACACCAAGCAGCGCCGCATTTTAGTCAACAAGGAAGCTCCCATCTTCCGCATCTCCCACACCATCGGCCTGAAAGGATTGGGTAGCGACTACTCCTACAACATCACCGAGGTGGGTGTGCGCAAGCGCATCTGGTTGCGCTCTTGGGGCAGCATGGACTTCGACATGGCGGCCGGTGCACAGTGGAACAGCGTACCTTTCCCCTTGCTGTGCATGCCACGCACCAACCTTTCTTACGTCTACGAGGACAAGATGTTCTACCTCATCAACAACATGGAGTTCCTCAACGACCGCTACGCCCAGCTCCTCTTCAACTGGAACATGCACGGCAAGATATTCAACCGCATCCCACTGCTCCAAAAGCTGAAATGGCGTGAGCACATCGGGGTGAACCTCCTCTGGGGAAAACTCACCGACAAGAACAACCCAACGCTTGAGGCCAACCGCCACCGCACCGATCTATTCTTCTTCCCCGGTGTGTTCGAACGTGATGGGTCTTTCAGCTCCACCACGCAACTCATGGACCCACAGCGCCCCTATGTCGAGGCGGCATTTGGTGTCCACAACATCTTCAAAATCCTCCACATCGACTACGTGCGGAGGTTCACTTACCTCAACGACCCCAAGACCACGAAATGGGGCATCCGCTTCATTTTCCGCGTCATCTTCTAACTCTCTTTCGAAACTATAAGTACAGCACCTCTCGTCCAGGGGTGCTGTTCTCTATGTTTATCTCTGCCTATGAAATTTGCCATTATTGCAGCCGGCGAAGGTTCGCGCCTTGCCCAAGAAGGCGTTGCGCTGCCTAAGCCCCTTGTTCGCTTGAACGGCGAACCCATGGTGGAGCGTTTGCTCCGCATCTTCTTTGAAAATGAGGCCGAAGAGGTGGCCGTCATCGTCAACCAACTGCACCCCTCCACCGAAGCCTTCGTGCGGCGTCTCATGGACGAACACCCCGGTTGGCACATCCGTCTTGTGGTGCAGACCACGCCTTCGTCGATGCACAGCTTTGCGGCGCTCGCCCCTTATCTGAGCGATGCCCCCTTCTGCCTGACCACGGTCGACACCATCTTCCGCGAAGACGACTTCCGCACTTACATCGTGGCCTTCCGCGCGGCACTGGCCGAGGGCTTCGACGGCGCAATGGCGGTCACGGACTTCATCGACGACGAAAGTCCCCTCTACATCGGCACCGACGAGGCGATGAACATTGATGGCTTCTACGACGTCCGCGAGCCGCGCTTCCGTTTCATCTCGGGCGGCATCTATGCCCTCACTCCTCGTGCCCTCGACACCCTCCATCGCTGCATGGCCGAAGGGCAGAGCCGCATGCGCAACTTCCAGCGCGGACTCATTGCCGACGGCTTGCGCCTCAAAGCCCACCTGTTCACAAAAATCCTCGATGTCGATCACGCTGCCGACATCGTCAAGGCCGAAACCTTCCTCCGCTCATGATTTACCTCATCTCCCGCGCCCCACGCTTTTCGCCCAACAGTGTGGAGCGCGACGAAGCCATTTTCAAGGCCCTCTTGATGGAACTTGCCTTGCAGGGTAGGGCAGTGCGATCCATCGACGAAGAGGCGCTGCCCGACAGCCTTGTAGATGCCGACCTTGTGGTGTCGATGGGGCGTGCTGCCGACACGCTTCGCTACTTGGCCGAACTGGAAACTCGAGGAGTGCCGGTGCTCAACTCGCCCACGGCACTGCTGCGCAACACCCGCTCGCACCTCGATGCCTTGGCGTGTTCGGTGGGCGTCGGCGTGCGTTCGATGGGCAACACCACTGATGTGGCGCGCATCGAGCAAGTCGTGGGCTATCCGCTTTGGCTCAAGCGAGGTGATGCCACGGCACAAAGTGTGGGCGATGTGCGCTTTGTCACCGACCTCGCCCAACTCTCCGAAGGACTGCACTTTCTTGTCGACAATGGGTGCACCGATTTTGTGGCGATGGAGCACGTGGAGGGCGATCTCGTCAAGTTCTATGGTGTGGCGAGCACGCCCTTCTTCCACTGCACCCTGCCCACGGCCGAGGGAGGCTTCTCAAAGTTCGGGCTGGAAGCCCACAACGGGCGGCCGCAGGGACATCCCTTCGATGCCGAAGCCCTCAAAGCCACAGCCGACCGTCTGGCGCTGGCGAGCGGTATGCCCATCTACGGCGGCGATGCAGTAGTGCGTCCCGATGGTTCGACGGCGCTCATCGATTTCAACGACTTCCCATCCTTCGGCGGTTGCACTCAGGCTGCCGCAAAGGCCATTGCCGACCACGTGGCCGCCCGCTTGTCCGAAGGCTCAACGTTCCTCACTCACTCCTAAACCTCCTTTTCTCATGGCTACTGAAACCGACCTGCAATCGACTTTCAAAAGCAACGATACCGAAGAAACGATAGATGTCTACTTCACCCGACCCATCGGGCTGGCGTGGGCAAAATTCTTCAACCTCTTCGGCACGCACCCCAACGTCATCACTATCCTCAGTATCATTCTCGGTGCTGCTGCCGGAGGCTTCATGGCTTTTGGCGAAGGTTCGTGGACCAACACCATCGTGGGCATCGCTCTGCTCATGTGGGCCAACTTCTACGACTCGGCCGATGGTCAACTGGCACGTATGACTGGCAAGAAAACCCTCTGGGGACGCATCCTCGACGGATTTGCCGGCGATGTCTGGTTTGTGAGCATCTATGCCGCCATTGGCTTCCGCCTCATGGCGCAGCCCATCCTCCCCTTTTGGGACGGCAGTCCCATGTGGAGCTGGTGGATATTCCCGTTGCTCTACTACATCGGCTTCCACGCCCACGCCGTGCAGAGTCGCCTGGCGGACTACTATCGCAACGTGCACCTCTATTTTATCAAGGGGGTGGCGGGCAGCGAGCTTGACAGTGCAGAGAAACTCCGTGCCGAATATGCCGCCCTTCGCTGGAACGACCGCTTTGCGTGGAAACTCTTCCTCCACTTCTACTGCAACTACACCGCTGGGCAGGAGCATGACACTCCGCAGTTTCAAGCCTTCAAGTGCGCGCTCGATGCCAAGTACGGACGCCATCTCCCTGCCGACCTCGTAGCCGAATTTCGCCGCGGCAGTCTGCCGCTCATGAAGTGGACTAACGTGCTCACGTTCAACTGGCGTGCCATCACCCTCTACATTTCTCTGCTTGTGGGCGTACTCGTCCCGTGGTTTGTCGTGGTCTATCCGCTGATGGAACTGACCCTCTTCCACCTCATCTATCGCCACATGCGCTGCTCTCACGAGGCGCTCAGTGCCCGCCTGGCCGCCACTCTATGAGGGGTGCCGCGGTGCTCTCGCCTTTGCACCTCATCGTAGGCTCTTGTCCTTCTCCACGCACGATGTTCTGCGTTTCTCCACACGTTTCGGTGTCCTGCGCTCACAGTGCACAGCCATCGTCCCATCGCGATGGGACAAACGTCCCTTCGCGAAGGGACAAATGTTTCTTCCCGATGGGACGAACGTCCCTTCCCGAAGAGACGCTCACTACTCCCGAGAGAAATCGCACCACGACCCTCCGTGATGTCACGCCATGGAGCACCGTTGTGGATACAGCCGCCCCCTTTCTTTCCATCCTGCATCAACTCTATTTCCCATGTCCAATCGCTATCGCAACTTCTTCCTACTGTTCGGCATCTGCGCCATCGGCATCATGATTTGGCAGTTTCCCGAAGGTTGGGAGACCATCCGCCAAAACCGCATCCGTGTGTTGCGCTATCTGCCGGGGGTGGTGGGCACGTGGCTCTTTGTCTACCTGCTCAACGCCCGCGCCTTCCAAATGCTCGTCAACACCTCCGACCACGACAAGCACCTCTCTTTCCGCCACGCCATGAAACTCACTATCTCGGGCTTTGCTTTCTCCTACACCACACCCTTCGGGTCGGGTGGTGCACCCTATCGCGTGATGGAACTCTCGAAGCACATCGGTATGCCGCGCGCCATCTCCTCAGTGGCGCTCTATGCCATGATGCACGTGTTCAGCCATTTCTTCCTTTGGACCACAGCGCTCATCGCCTTCGTCTGCTCGCAGTTTGACAAGATGACGCCTTGGCTTTGGAGCCTCTTTGGGGGTTATCTCGTGGTGTTTGTGGCCGCCATCCTCTTCTTCAGCTACAGCTACAAGAATGGCATCATCGCTCGCCTCTTCCGCATCCTCTTCTTCGTCCCCTTCCTGCGTCGTCCTGCCCGCCGCTTCTACGAACGCAACCGCACCGCCTTCGACACCACCGATGCCAACATCCGTTTCCTCTACGAGCATCCGCAGCAACTTTGGGGCTCACTCGCCCTCGAATACGTGGGACGCTTCCTCAACTCCTTTGAATTTTTCTTCATCCTCCTGGCCTTCGGAATGCCCGGCGTCTCCTTCGTCGATGCCCTCATCATCCTGGGCTTTTCCTCGCTGATGGGCAACCTCCTCTTCTTCCTGCCCATGCAGATTGGGGCACGCGAGGGCAGTCTGGCGGTCATTGTGCCCATCCTCTTTGCCGGCACGAGTGGCGCGTTGGGCATCTATGTTTCGTTCTTCACCCGCATCCGCGAAATCTTCTGGATTGTGGTGGGCGTGGCGCTGGTGAAAATTGGCAATAAAAGCTTGATGCGCTGAACGGAAGGTGACTTTAGAAACTGCAAAAGAGATTGCACCAAAACTTTTCTCTTCGAAAATGATATCATATTTTTCAGAAGATGCTGTCGCCCCGATGGCTGAGGGGCGTTTTCTTGGTGGAGTTTACTCTCCTCTTTTCATCACTGGAGACTGCAAAAGTGCTCCAAAGCGCATGAATATCAAGGGAAAAGCAGAGCCTCTCTTGCCTAATCCGTAGATTTGTCGTAACTTTGCAGCGCTGTCACGAGCTGACGGCATGATTCAACTCTATTTTTCTAACCGGGGACGTGTCCCCACTAAATCAATTCAACACAATGGCAACTCGCATTCGTTTGCAACGTCGCGGCCGCAAGGGCTACGCATTCTACAGCATCGTTATCGCTGACGTTCGTGCTCCTCGCGATGGTAAGTTTACTGAAAAAATCGGTACTTACAACCCCAACACCAACCCCGCCACCGTCGACCTCAACTTCGACCGCGCCCTCTACTGGGTGGAAACCGGTGCACAGCCCACGGACACCGTGCGCAACATCCTTTCTGACGAGGGCGTTATGCTCATGAAGCACCTCCGTGGTGGTGTCAAGAAGGGCGCTTTCGACGAAGCAACTGCTCAAAGCAAGTTTGAAGCTTGGAAGCAAGAAAAGGAAAACAAGACCGCAGCCATCACGGGTAAGCTCGCCGAAGCCAAGAAGAGCCTCGCTGCTGCCCGCCTTGAAGCTGAAAAGGCTGCCAACGCCAAGGTAGCTGAAAAGGTAGCTGAGAAGAAGGCTGCCGCTGCTGCTGCAAAGGCTGAAGCCGAAGCTGCTGCCGCTGCCGAAGCTGCTGCTACTGAAGAGGCTCCCGCTGCTGAAGAAGCTGCCGAAGCTCCCGCAGAAGCATAAGTTTCCTGCTCTTCCGGAGAAGCAACGCGTCGGGTTCAACCGCGATTGTCCTTCTCCACTTTGGTCTAAATCAAATAGAAGCGTGTCACTGCTCAAAGCAATGACACGCTTTTTTCTTGGGACGATAACCTTGTTTTGCGAGTGAACTTCTCCATCAGGGTAGCAGATGGAGCAAATCAGGCAGGTGGGTGATGATGTGGGTGGGCAGACTTTCGTCGTAGTGTTTTTCCTCCCACTCTTCGCCTTTGAACCAGATGGTGGAGCAGCCGACTTCTCGAGCGGGGAGGATGTCTTTGCCAAAAGAGTCGCCGATGGCAATGCACCGATCGGCAGAGGTGCCGGAGGCTTCTACGCCCTTTTGCCAGATGGCAGGGTCGGGCTTACGCACACCGACTACGGCACTCTCGATGATAGTGGGGAAGAAGTGGGAAAGCCCGTAGCCGCGGAGCACTGCCGAGATGTTGCCGTAGAAATTGGTGACCAGTACGAAGCGATAGCCGCGCTGTTGGAGCGTCTCCAGCACCGTGCGGCTCTCGTGGATATGGAGCCGGGCGATGGCATTGCCATGGTCGGCGATGGCAGCGGTGAGGAGGGTGGTGCGCTCATCGGAGAGGTTGAGGATGTGGTTGTGTCGGAGATAGTCTAACTCGATGCGCACCTTTTTCTGCAAGAGCGCATGAAAGTCGTCGGTGGGTAGGATGATGACTTCGCGTGCCAAGGTGCGCTCACCGTGGACATAGGCTTCACGCCACACGCTGCCTTCGACCTTGGCGAGTTGAGGTTCAAGCCGGACGGCCTGTCGGTAGGCATCGAGGAGGACGTAGCTCCAATGACGCGCTGCGGTGTCGAGTGTTCCGCCATAGTCAAAAAGGAGGGTGGGCTTCATGGGAAGAGAATCAGCAGGATAGAGGTGAGGGAGATGAGCAGGCCGACAACAGCGGTGATGATGGCGGCACGCTCCTTGAGGTTGCCCCAAAGGAAGAGGCTCCCAAAGAAACTGCCGATGGGAAGCAGCCAGAAGAGCTGCATGAGGAGGTAGATCAGGAAACTGAAAGCGAGACTTTCAACACGGCCGAAAGGGTGAAGGTTGCCAAAGAGGTAGAACACGACTGTGGCAACGGGGATGAGCACGTTGGGAAAGATGAGGGTAAGAAACCATTTGGGGTATTGATCCATGGAGGAAAGGGCGTGAAGAAAGGGAAAGAGAGTTTCGTCAGTCGAGTGGGGCATCGTAATTGAGTACGGACGAGTCGCCATAGCTGAGGAAGCGGAAGTCGTGGGAGAGGGCGTAGTCGTAGATGGGACGCCATTGCCCATCGACAAAGGCACTGACGAGGAGCAAGAGGGTCGACTGCGGCTGGTGGAAATTGGTGATGATGGTCTTGACGATGTGGAAAGAGTAGCCCGGTGCGATGATAATCTGTGTGGAGGTATGGAGGGTGGAGAGACCTTGCTGCGTGAGGTGGTCGAGCACTGCCCGCAGGGCTTCGAGTGTGGTGAGTTGCCGGGAGGATTGGGCATATTCGTAGGGCATCCATTGAGACACATGAAGTTCTTCGGAGCTCAGTTTGCGCCCTTCGGCCTTGGCGCGGTGCAGCAACACCCCGATATAGTAAAGGCTCTCAAGCGTCCGGACACTGGTGGTGCCCACAGCGATGCAATGCCCCCCATGGGCCACCAGTCGCTCAATGATGGTGCGCGGCACGGCAATCCACTCAGCGTGCATCGTGTGGCCGGCGATGTGTTTGCTTTTCACCGGCTTGAACGTTCCGGCTCCGACGTGGAGGGTCAATTCGCCTAATTCGATGCCTTTGTCTTGAAGGGCTTGGAGGACAGGCGCTGTGAAGTGCAGTCCGGCAGTGGGAGCAGCCACAGAACCTTTGATTTTGGAGTAGACCGTCTGATAACTTTTAAGGTCTCCGGCCTCGGTGCTGCGATTGAGGTAGGGTGGGATGGGAAGTTCACCGATGTTTTCGAGGATTTCGCTCCAGCTGATGCCGGCATCTTCCCAAGAGAAGCGAACTTCAAAGCCGGTGCCGCTCTCGCCAATGCGTTCCGCGGTGAGGCGGAGTGTACGGCCGCTCACTTGGATTTCGCGGATCAGTCGTCCTTCTTTCCATTTCTTGAGATTGCCGATGAGGCAGGTCCAAGTGACACTGCTTGTTGTGGCAAACGATTGTTGATAATCGTGGGGCGTGTGCGGTTCGAGGCAGAAGATTTCGATGAGTGCACCAGTAGATTTGTGGAAGTGTAGGCGAGCTTGGATGACTTTGGTGTTGTTGAACACCATGAGTGCTCCTTCTTGAAGATAGCGAGGGAGATGATAGAAATGGTCCTCGCTGATTTCTCCCGATGTACTACGCAACAGAAGTTTGGACTGTGAACGCTCGCTGAGTGGATATTTGGCGATGCGCTCGTCCGGGAGTGGATAGTTGTAGTCCTTGATTTGAATGTCTTGCGTGGAGGTCATGAGGATCTGAGGTTTATCGAGCGCTTCTCTTTAAGGAGAAACCCTTCTCTCACCATTTGAGCCTGAGAGAGTACTGTTTCTATAAGATGAGAGCGGCCGTTGTGCAAAGAGGGAGTGAGTTGCAACTTTCCCTCCGGCAGGAGGTGGGCTTCACCACGATGCCAGAAGGTGAAGGCTGTCTCGTGGGTCAAGGCTTCTATACCGACAACGTTGTCTTGCGAGTCGAGACGAATCAGACGCTGCTTCTCACAATGTCCATCGGGGAAGTAGAGGCGTGCTACAGCAATGGAACGTGTCATGGCTGAGTAGAAGTGGACGTTTGCCGAGGAATGCCTTGGAGGCGCAGATGGTGCAGACTGACCATTTGGGGCGCCGCATCCCAACCGGCCATTTGATAGAGGGAGAGGCGGAAACTGCGTGGCTTTCTAGTGGTGGAAAGTGGATGGAGGAGCACTTGCTGCGATTGATAGAGCGGCAGGGTGACGGCTGTCGTCCCAACAGAATCATTGTCGTAGATGACGCTGAGCGCCGCTGCCAGTTGCGGTGTGCCCTGATGGTAGAAACTACTACTCAAGAAGCTCAAACGGAGGCTTTCGAGTGGCTTCTTGGTGCGTGGAAAAGGTTGCTCAAGCGTAAAACGATTTTGAAGATTACTGCTCAACGTGTATTGCTTCTGCCCCCAAACGAGAATTGTGTCGGTGGATGTGCTCCCACCACTGGCAAGAGAGGTGGTGTTCGCTTGCACATTGTAGTGGTGTGCTAATCCTTCATAGACGGCTTTCATCTGCTGAGGATGTCGAGAGTAGTGGGCCAGCGAGTGGTTGAATTCTTCTTCTGAAATGTGGTGCTTGTAGAAAACGGCTTGTCGATAGTTGAGCAGTTGGCGCGGGTCTTCGGGGTGAGATTGTTGCGCCAAAACATCTGCCATTTGGTAGTCGTAGAGTACATCGACCATCTGACTTTCCGTAAGGACATGCTCGCCCCTATTGTCGGAACAGGACAATAGGGCGAAGGCAAGGAGAGATAGAAGAGGAGAGAAGAACTTCACGACCGAGATGAGTTATTTTGACAAGGTCTTGTCTGTGGCGTCTTGCGCACGCTTGGAGGAAGAGAGCACAAAAGAAAGGTATTTGTGATAGAAGAGAAGCATCGCAGCCGCACCACAGGAGATGGCGGCATCGGCAAAATTGAAAACGGCTCCAAAGAACGTTTGTCCGGCTACCAGCGGCATCCAATCGGGCCAACGAAAGAGGGGAAAATAGAACATGTCGACAACGTGTCCCCTCAAGAAACTGCCATAGCCTTGTCCGAACTCAACGAAATGTGCCGGTTGGGCAAAAGGGGGAGGTATAGGCGCACTTTCTGTAAAGATGAGTCCATAGAGACTATTGTCGATGATGTTGCCAAAGGCACCTGCAATAATCATTGACAAGCACACCAGAAAACCTATCGGGGCTTGTCGGCGAATTTGTTTCACCAAGACGTAAACGAAGAAAGCGATGGCACCCAAGCGGAAGAGCGTGAGCCACAGCGTGGAAATGAACGACATGCCGAAAGCCATTCCCTTGTTTTCTGTAAAGAAAATGTAGAACCAGTCTGTGACGTGGATTTTGTCATAGAGACACATACTGATCTTCACACTGATTTTGATGATTTGGTCGGCCAATATAATCAGTAGGATGATGAGCGTGGCAATCGTGGAGCGAAGTTTCATGCGAGGTAGGAGAGAGATTATTTGCCTTGTGCCATTTTGGCCTCGATGCTGAGAGTGGCATGTGGGACGGCGCGAAGGCGTTCTTTGGGAATGAGCTTTTTGGTGACGCGGCAGATGCCGTAAGTTTTGTTTTCAATGCGTACGAGAGCGGCTTGTAATCCGGTGATGAATTTCTGCAAGCGCTGCGCACTTTGCATTTGCTCTTCCAGCGATTGCACACTGGAACCTTCTTCGAGTGCATGATAGGTGGGCAACGTGTCGTCGATGTCGTTGCTGTTGCGCTTATTCATGGTCGAAATGACATCTTCATATTGTTGACGGGCCACTTCAAGTTTTTCTTCGATGATGGTTTTGAACTCTTGTAACTCTTCATCGGTGTAACGTGTTTTTTCAGACATAGTGGTGGGGAATAAGGGTTAATAAAGATGATACAAAAACGAATGCAGCCGCAGAACGGAAGCCGCTCTGCGGCTGCAAATAGGGGTATTAAAGGGTGTCTAGGGTGATGGAAACCTTCACTTGCTCTCCGTCAAAATCGAAAGTGGTGGCGCTTTCTACTTTATCCACGAATTGGAAACTTTCGGCCAAGACTTGTGAACAGATGAAGTCCTTGTAGTCATTGACGGCTTTTTCAACGATGGGATTGTGTTCCATGACCACGTGGATGCGGTTGGTGATGTCGAAACCACTCTCTTTGCGATGGGCCTGAATGCGTTTCACCACTTCTCGGGCAACGCCTTCATTGCGCAATTCATCGGTGATGTTGATGTCAAGCGCCACGGTAAGTGCACCTTCGTTGGCAACACTCCAGCCCGGCATGTCTTCACTGATGATTTCCACATCGGCACGCTCTATGGTGCATGTCTGTCCCTCAACAGTGAGTGAAAGGCTGCCTTGCTCCAAGGTGGCAATCTGCTCCTGGTTCAGTGTTTCGACAGCGGCTGCCACCGCCTTCATCATTTTGCCAAACCTTTTGCCCATAATCCGGAAGTTGCACTTCACTTTCTTTTCGAGCATTTGGCCTTCGACAAATTCTATCTCTTTGACATTCACCTCGTCAAGGATAATTTGTTTGACCGATTCGAGACGTTCCTTTAGAAGGGTATCCGTGATGGGAATGGCAATCTTCTGCAAGGGCTGGCGAACGATAATACGCTCTTTTTTGCGGATGGAGAGCACCAGTGAGGTCGTTTGCTGAGCAAGTTCCATACGGGCTTCCAACTCTGTGTCGATGAGCGATTCGTCAGCAATGGGGAAGTGCTCTAAATGCACACTTTCCGCTTTTGCACAAGAAGTGCCCTCTGCGAGGTCTTTGTATAAGCGGTCGGCATAGAAAGGAGCAATCGGTGCCATCAGTTGGCTTAGCGTCAACAAACAAGTATAAAGAGTCTGATAGGCAGAGAGCTTGTCGCTGGTCATTTCACCTGCCCAATAGCGTTTACGATTCAGACGCACATACCAATTGGAAAGGTTGTCGATGGTGAAATTCTGGATGAGACGTCCGGCCTTTGTCGGTTCGTAATCTTCGTAGCAAGCGGTCACTTCACGGATGAGCGTGTTGAGTTCGCTCAAAATCCATCGGTCGATTTCGGGACGCTCGTGAGTGGGTACAGCCTCTGTTTCGGGATCAAAACCATCAACATTGGCATACATCGAGAAGAACGAATAGGTCTGGAAGAGTTTACCAAAGAAAGTACGGCTGGTTTCTACCACTCCCTCCGGATCAAACTTCAGATTGTCCCAAGGAGAGGAGTTGGTCATCATGTACCAACGGACCGGGTCTGAACCATAAGTCTTAATGGCTCCAAAGGGGTCTACGGCATTCCCTAATCGCTTTGACATCTTTTGCCCATTCTTGTCGAGAACAAGACCGTTGGAAATGACGGCCTTGAAAGCAACGCTGTCAAAAACCATAGTGGCAATAGCATGGAGCGTGAAGAACCAACCACGAGTTTGATCTACACCCTCGGCAATAAAGTCGGCCGGATAAACCGTACGATTGTCTAACGCTTCTTTATGCTCAAAAGGATAGTGGATTTGCGCATAAGGCATAGCACCGGAGTCGAACCACACATCAATGAGATCGGTTTCGCGAGTGAGCGGCTGTCCACTCTCAGACACAAGGATAATCTGATCCACGTAGGGGCGATGCAGGTCTATCCGATGATAGTTCTCTTTGCTATAATCACCCGGAACAAATCCGTTCTCTTTGAGAGGATTGGCGGGCATAAGTCCTGCTGCAACCGATTTCTCAATTTCATTATAGAGTTGTTCGACAGAACCGATGCAAATCTCTTCGCGGGTTTCGGCATTGCGCCAAATGGGTAGGGGTGTGCCCCAATAGCGTGAACGGCTCAGGTTCCAATCGTTGAGATTTTCAAGCCATTTGCCAAAACGCCCTGTTCCCGTAGACTCGGGTTTCCAAAGGATGGTTTTGTTCAGTTCCATCATGCGCTCCTTGGCAGCGGTTGAGCGAATGAACCAACTGTCGAGAGGGTAGTAGAGCACTGGTTTGTCGGTGCGCCAGCAATGGGGATAGTTGTGCACGTGCTTTTCAATCTTGAAAGCAGTGCCTTCTTGCTTCATCTCCATGCAGAGGACGATGTTGAGATCTTCGGCTTTTGCAGCGGCTTCTTCATCGTATTTGCCATTGGTGTTGAAGCGAGGGTCGTAAGCATTCTTGACAAAATCGCCGGCGTGGCGTGCGTACTGCTCTTCGTTGACACACTTTTCCATAAATGCGGGAGCACATTCATCAGTGAGGTAGTACTTACCCGCGAGGTCTACCATCGGGCGTGTCTCGCCACTATGGTTGAGGATGAAAAGCGAGGGGATGCCGGCTGCTTTGGCCACTTTGGCATCGTCTGCACCGAAAGTGGGGGCGATGTGTACAATGCCCGTACCGTCTTCGGTGGTGACATAATCTCCCGGAATGACGCGGAAGGCTTCTTCGGCCATTTCGACAAATGTATCGTTGCCAATGGTGAAAGTCTTCTCCGGATGTACAGCTGCATAGCGAGCCACAAACTCGGCCGCGACATCGTCCACCTTTTCTGTCGGCTTCACCCAAGGCATCAATTGTGCATAGTGCAGTCCCACCAAATCTTCTCCCTTATAGCGTCCGACGATGCGATAGGGGACAACTTTGTCGCCAGAGGTGAAAGCCATCTCTAACTCCGAACCTTCGGGCTTAAGATAAGCATTCAGACGGCTTTCGGCCAACACGGCTGTGACGGGCTCTGCCGTGTAGGGGTTGAAAGTCTGAACAGCAACGTAGTCTATGTGAGGTCCTACGCACAATGCAGTGTTCGAAGGGAGCGTCCAAGGCGTTGTCGTCCATGCCAAGAATACAGGTCGTCCATGTCCTTTCATTTCTTCGCGAGGATCGAGTATCTCAAACTGCGCAGTCACGGTGGTGTCTTTGACGTCACGATAGCAGCCCGGCTGATTCAGTTCATGGCTGGAAAGCCCGGTGCCTGCAGCAGGACTATAAGGCTGGATGGTATATCCCTTATAAAGCAGACCCTTGGCATAAAGTCGGCTCAGCAGCCACCACAGTGTTTCAATATATGAGTTTTCGTAGGTGACATAAGGATGTTCCATATCCACCCAGTAGCCCATCAGGTGCGAGAGGTCGGTCCATTCTTGTGTGAACATCATCACATTGCGCCGGCAATGTGCATTATAATCTTCGATGGAAATCTTATGGCCGATGTCCTCTTTCGTAATCCCTAAATCCTTTTCCACACCCAGTTCTACGGGCAAACCATGAGTGTCCCAGCCGGCTTTTCGCTTCACTTGAAATCCTTGCATCGTCTTGTAGCGGCAGAACACGTCCTTGATGGTACGTGCCATCACGTGGTGAATGCCGGGATGCCCATTGGCCGAGGGAGGTCCTTCAAAGAAGACATAGGAGGGGCAACCTTCCCGTTCCGACATACTTTTGTGAAAAAGGTCGGTCTCGTCCCATTCTTTCAGGACTTCTTCATTGACAGCGTAGAGGTTCATACCACTGCGTTCGGTAAATTTCTTGCTCATATAATCGTGTAGAGTGTGGAGACTTATAAATTATTTTCGCGCAAAGTTACTATTTTTTTTTGAACAATGAGATATTAACTTTGAAAATGTGTGGGTAGACGGCTGGAGCGAACATTTTGTAGACTCATCCATCAAGTGCAACACTCTGCTCCTCAAAAGAAAAGTATCAATTGATTCTGAACACCTACTTAGTTGCTGAAAAGTTAAGTATAGGGGAGCAAAAGTTATCTCCGAAGCTTGCAAACTTCGTCAGGTCACGCGTAATCTATAAACCAAGGTTTGGTTTATGTAATTCAAGGTTTGGTTTATGTAATTCAAACCTTGGTTTATATAAACCAAACCTTGAATTATAGAATTTCCTTGTCATAGATGACTTTCCGACGTTCGTAGAGCACTTTTTGCCTCGAGAAAAAAGAAACCGTGCCAAAACGTGAGTCTTGACACGGTTTCTTTTGATTTGAAAAACGACCTTGAAAAACTCCTCTCGAAAGGTTGGCACTCAGCAGTCGGGAAAGAGTTTGCGCGAAGGACACACGTCAGACAGGCCGCAGGAACTGCATTTGGGCTTGCGTGCCAAGCAGGTGTAGCGGCCATGAAGGAGTATCCAATAGTGTCCGGCAGCTACCTTTTCGGTGGGGATGTGCTTCATCAAGGCCATTTCGACGGCGTAGGGAGTAGTCGCACTTTTGGGCACGAGGCCTAAGCGATGCGACACGCGGAAGACATGGGTGTCGACGGCCAATGCGGCTTTGTGGAAAGCGACGGCTTGGACCACGTTGGCCGTCTTGCGTCCCACTCCGGGAAGACTGGTCAACTCTTCGAGCGTAGACGGCACTTCGCCATGAAAGTCCTTGACGAGCTTTTGGGCGAGCCCCACGAGGTGCTTGGCCTTGTTGTTGGGATAGCTGACGGAGCGAATGTAGTCGTAGATGACCTCGGGTGTGGCTTCGGCCATGGCTTCGGGAGTAGGGTAGTCGGCAAAGAGGCGTGGGGTGACTTGGTTGATGCGCTTGTCGGTGCACTGGGCCGAGAGCACCACGGCCACGATGAGCTGGAAGTTGTCCTGAAAGTCAAGCTCGGTCTCGGTGGCATCCATCGTGCGCTCAAAAAAGTCGAGGACGTGGGCATAGAGTTCTTTCTTTCTCATGCTGGTCGGGCTTGGAGTCAGGCAAAGTGCTGGAGGCGCGCAATGTATTTGCCGATGATGTCGAACTCAAGGTTGACCTGCGTGCCGATTTCGATGTCGTGGAAATTGGTGTTGTCGTAGGTGTAGGGGATGATGCACACTTGGAAGGTGTCGTCGGTAGGGTTGCAAACGGTGAGACTGACTCCATTGACGGTGACGCTGCCTTTGTCTACACAGAAGTATCCGCGTTGGGCCATCGCTTTGTCGGTGGCATAGCGGAACGTGAAGCGATAGCTGCCTTCTTCGCTCTCTTTGGCGATGCAGGTGGCGGTTTGGTCGACGTGCCCTTGGACGATGTGCCCATCAAGACGTCCGTTCATCATCATCGAGCGCTCCACATTGACTGTGCTGCCTACGATGAGCCTGCCGAGGTTGGAGCGTTGAAGGGTTTCGTTCATCGCTGTCACAACATATTGTTTGCCTTCGCGGCGTACAACGGTGAGGCAGACGCCATTGTGAGCGATGCTTTGGTCGATCTTGAGTTCGTCGCCAAAGGGGCATTCGAGGGTGAAGTGCACGTTATCTTGTTCTTTTTCGATGGCCACAACGGTTGCGGTGGCTTCTACAATTCCTGAAAACATAAGTGTTATGATTGAAAGGGTTGATAATAAGTAGGTCTTCAAAATTAAACGTAGCAATGGTAGTTGTAGGTGGTTCTTCTACTTTGACTTTCTCTCTATATATCCCTTTTCCGCCATCTTGCCTTTGTTCATCAGTCGTGTAGCCCGCGCTACACTCCTTCTTCTCAAAGACGACTTGGCGAAAAAATGGAACCAAGATAGTACCAATTCATTCTGAGCACCTGCTTATCGTGAGCAAAAGTAGTGATTTCCGTACGCTTGGCGAAGTTTTTCTATATGATTTCTGTTCCTCTGGCGGTAAAATGGTGGGCTTTGCCGAGTTTTTACGCCCAAAATCTGTTAATCTGTTTCGCAACTGTTGAGAAGTAATTATCTTTGTCCTGTCAAATGGACACCTCTATGGCGCACTATGCCTATGGGGCGTATTCCCTCCTTAATTCCATAGCACCCTTGCAATGAGCAAACGTTTCAGTAGTCGTCAGTTGATAGAAATCGTACTCCACGTTGTAGTGTGGGGCTACATTTTCACGGCCCCCCTCTTCACACAACCACAAGACAACATCAATGTGGAGCGATTGGCTATGCGTACTCTCTTTTCGCTGGCTTTGTTCTTGACGTTCTATCTCAACTACTTTTGGTTCATCCCCGCCTACTTCTGGCGACGCCGTTTTCGCCTTTTTGTGCTGAGCAACCTGGTGGCGCTTGTGATGCTTTCGAGCGGAATCGAAACGGTGTTGCACTTTCACCTGCTGGACTATATAGGCCTGCATTCTCCCTTGGCCCACCCTCATCCGCGAGGGGAAGAGGGAGGCTTTCTGACGGGTATCACTGTCGTTCTGTTCATTCGCAACGTGCTCACCTTTGCTTTCGCTTGGGGTGCTGCAATGGCCGTGCGCCTTTCTGTGCGCTGGCATGACAACGAGCGCGCCCGCAATGAGGCGGAACTGGGCAGAACCGAAGCGGAACTGCTCAACCTGAAAAGCCAAATCAGCCCCCACTTTCTGCTCAATACACTCAACAACATTTATGCTTTGACGGCTTTCGACACGACCAGTGCTCAAAAAGCCATCCTCGAACTCTCAAAGATGCTTCGCTATCAGTTGTATGAAGAGTTAGGATCGCGGGTGAGTCTGCAGAAAGAGGCTGAGTTTCTCCACAACTACATTGCCCTGATGCAATTGCGGATCAGCGGGCAGGTGGAAGTGGTGGCAGATTTCAACCCCGACGACTTTCAGGGGCTGAGCATCGCACCACACATCTTTATTTCCTTGGTGGAAAACGCCTTCAAACACGGCATCAGCCCTACAAAAGAAAGCTACATACACATCTCACTGAACAACGACAACGGCCTCATCACCTTCCTTTGCCGCAACAGCAACTTCCCCCAAAAACGCGATGATAAAAATTCGGGCGGCATCGGACTGCAACAAGTAGAACGACGCCTCCAGTTGAGTTACCCCAACGCCTACACTTGGGAGTATGGCACTACGCCCGACGAACTGGAATACTTCTCGCACATTGAATTTCGTGCCGAATCCCCACATTCTCTCAACGCTAAATCCTCTCTGCTATGACCCTCACTTGTGCGATTATCGATGACGAACCATTGGCCGTCAAACTACTGGCTGCCTACGTCCAAAAGACTCCTGCTCTCGACCTCGTTTCTACTTATTCAAGTGCTGTCGAAGCCATTCTGGGACTGGAAGAAGCCCCCGTCGACCTCATTTTCTGCGACATCCAAATGCCTGAACTCGATGGATTGCAGTTTGCACAAATCATATCGACCACTCACTCGCGCATCATCTTTACCACGGCCTATGACAAATATGCCGTCGAAGGCTGGAAAGTCGATGCCTTGGACTATTTGCTCAAGCCCATCGGCTACGAAGAGTTTTTGGCGGCTGTGCAGAAGGCGATGAAATGGTTTGCGCGCGAAACGCAACCCCTCCCATCGGCAATAGAAAGTTTCTTTATCAAAAGCGACTACAAATTGATACGCGTACGCTTTGATGAGATACTCTACATCGAGGGGTTGCGCGACTATGTGAAAATCTACCTCACCGGCGCGCGCAAACCCATCCTCTCGCTCACCTCGATGCGCACCATAGAAGCAGCGCTGCCTGCCGATTGGTTTATGCGCACTCACCGCTCCTTCATCGTCAATCTCCATCACATCGAAATCATTGAACGCGGACAAATCATCTTCGGCGAAAAGTATATCCCCGTTTCGGATTCCTACAAAGACGCGGTGCAAAACTATGTTTATAGTCGACTGCTGCAAAGCAAGAACGATAAATAAGTCGAACCAAATCTTTGTATATTCGAAAGGAATAACTACCTTTGCAGTCGAAAAATGAGGCATTTGCCTCTGAAACAGCAACAATTACACCGGGGCTGACTGGATTTGACGGCGGTTCGAAGTGATTTGTAAGCACGCAGTGCGGATGGAAGCGGGCACTTAAATCTCGGCTTTCGACAATTTATCTGGCGAAAATCAATTCGCTCTCGCTGCTTAATCGAAGTACAGTAGATTGGCTTTATCCCTTTGCCAGGCATTGGGACGAGACATCACCCAAGAGCACTTGCTCCTTTGCGTCTTGAACCGGTGGTGTAGCAAATAGGAGATTGGTGGGCAATGCCTCAATTGTCGACTGAAATTTTAGAGGATAAGGCACAGATTAAGGCTGCTTCTGCCCCGGTCTATGCTCGAAAACCCAATAGGAAGCTAAGCGTGTAGAAAGCAAGTTGGTTCTCCGTTCGGACGAGGGTTCAATCCCCTCCAGCTCCACCCACCTTTACATAAAAGGGCTTGGTTCCGTAGCTCAGTTGGATTAGAGCAACAGCCTTCTAAGCTGTGGGTCTTGGGTTCGAACCCCAACGGAATCACTAAGTTTTGGCAGGGATATGGCTACATTTCGTTGGCTATATCCTTGTTTTTTTTGTGTGTTAGATTGAATAATTGCTTGAAAAGGTTGTACTGCAATATGCAGACAACCTATTTTGAAGACAAGAAACGGGCGCTTCGACCTTTCGCGAGAGTACCGCTGGGACGTACCAGAATGTTGTGCTCCGGGCAAACGTGATAGCACGCTAAGCAAAACGTGCAGGTGTTCCCCCACTGCGGACCCCTCTGGGCATCGGGCACGCTGACATTGTGCAGCGGGCAGACACGCACACAGCGGTGGCAGGCGATGCAGCGATGGTCGGTGTGAAACAGCCGTGGTGAAATCAGAAAGCGATTGAAGAAGCGGCGAATCATCCCGCTTTTCAATCCTGGCATTCCGCCTTCAACGACTTCGACAACGCCTGTTTGCCGCTCAATGACTTGACGGGCGATGCGAGGCAGGGCGCGTTCTGAAGTTTCGATTTTCTTTCGTGCCACCTCCTCAGCATCGGTATTGAAAAAAGGCAGGGCAATGTAGGTGTTGGGCATTTGCAGCGACCAAACGGCAGCCAACCGATAGCCTTTTGCGGCGAGCAATCGTCGCAGTTGGTGATGGGTGTGCCCGATGTCGTCGCCACAAGAGAGGAGGGCAAAGACATGGGGGGATGCCCCTTCCGCACAATCGGGCAAACGTTTCAAAAAAGCCTCGACGGCAAGAGGAAGCCCCCAACCATAGACGGGGAAAGCAAAACCCACCGAAGTGTCGGCGGCAAAGGAGAGAGGAAGGGGCTCAACGCTCAGAAGCCACTGACGAATATCAATGGCTTCTGTGTCGAGTTGTCGAGCTAAGAGTGTGGCTAAGCGGCGGGTGTTGCCGGTGCCTGAAAAGTAGTAAATCATATCGGGTGGAAACGAAGGCGGGTTTCGTAGACAAAGCAATCGCGGAACACCTCTTCGGCTTCAATCTGGCTGCGGGTGAAAAGGCCGAACACGCTTGATCCGCTGCCGGACATTGAAGCGTAGACGGCGCCCATATCGTAAAGCGTTTGCTTGATGGCGGCAATCTCGGGATACTGTCGGAAAACACTGTATTCAAAATCATTTTTCACTGTTTCGCGCCAAGTTTCGACCGGACGGGAGAGGGCTTGTAGCAGACTCACACTCGAAGGCTTGGGACGTACCATCGCGTAAGCCTCACGGGTGGAGACGTGGACGTCGGGCTTGACCAGCAGCAGAACATATCCGCCCAGGTCGAAGTCGATGGGCATCAGTTGGTCGCCGATTCCGGTGGCAAACGTAGGAGTGGGTTGGTAGAAGAATGGACAGTCGGCTCCCAGGCGAGAGAGCCGATAGGTGATGTCCTCATCGGTCATCTGCAACTCATACTTTTCGTTGAGCAGACGCATCATAAACGCCGCGTCGCTGCTGCCGCCGCCCAAGCCTGCGCCAGAAGGAATGCGCTTGTGCAACCAAATCTCTACGGGAGGGATTTGGGGATAGTCGGAACGCAGCGAGTTGAAGACCTTGACCACGAGATTGTTGTCGGCATCCTCGCTGTCGAGATGGAGACCCGACAGATGCAGAAGATAGGGCTGCGAAGCGTTTTTCACGCTCTCCACTTCCAGGTTGTCGTGCAGTGGAATGGGGTAGAACACCGTCTCGATGTTGTGGTACCCATCCGGCCGCCGTTCCACGATGTTGAGACCCAAGTTGATTTTACAGCAGGGGAAAACTACCATAATCTACACTCATTTTTTATTTCAAACGATAAGAAAGGGCAACAGTACCATTGGCCGGAACGTGCACCTTGCTGTAACCATCGCGCACAAAGGTGAGTTTGAGGCGTTCTTTGCTGATGACGTCTTTCACGGGGAAAGTGCCTTCGGGCAGTGACAAGAAATCGTAGGCATGAGCCGGAATACGCACGCCCATCGCGGCTTCTTGGTCGCTGAAATTGGCCACGACCAAGATGATTTCGTCTTCTGAACGACGCAGAAAAGCGTAGTGACGACCGGGATTGAAGCCCTCGCTGCCATCGTAGTTAACGTACATCAGGTCGTAGAATAGTCCGTAGATGAAAGCCGGATGCGTGGTGCGGAGTGTCAAGATGTGGTGATAGTAGTCGTACAATTCGCGCTCTGTCGGCGTGAGGATTTCTTCCGTGGCCAGTTTCTTCGACCGCGCTTTGGGAGAGGGCAGTTGGGCCAGTTTGCGCAGGCTCTCGGGGCTCCAATAGTCGAAGATGGTGGTGCGTCCATCGCGGCCGGAGAAGCCCTCTTCGTCCATACCGCGCTCGCCCAGCTCTTGCCCGGCATAAATCATCACAGGGTTCGTGCCCATAAAGGTGGCAGTGACCAATGCCGGCAGGGCTTCCGTGGGGTTGCCGCAGAAGAAGTCGGAAGCAATGCGCTGTTCGTCGTGATTTTCGAGGAAGTAGAGCATGTGGTTCTTGATGTCGTCCGTGGCCTGCCAAGCGTGGGTGATGGAGGCCGCCGCCGACTGCCGGCACACCACAGCCCGTAAGGTGTCGTAAAGTCCCACCTTGTCATAAAGATAGTCGAACCCTCCTTCGTGAATGTAGCTGCGATAGAGGTCGGGATTGTAGACCTCAGCAATGAAGTCGATGTGCGGATAGGCGCGCTTGACCTTGGCAATGGCATAGTGCCAAAACTCCACCGGCACCATCTCGACCATGTCGCAGCGGAAGGCATCCACGCCTTTCGAAGCCCAGAAGAGCAGGATGTTCACCATCTTGTGCCAAGTGCTGGGCGTGGGGGCAAAGTGCTTGCTGCCTCCGCCGCAATAGTCGATGCCATAGTTCAGTTTGATGGTCTCATACCAGTCGTTGCGTCCCGGCCAGGCGGCAAACTGGTCGTTGCCGGTGGCTTTGGCGGGATGCTCCAAGTAGGGGAACTCCACTCCTTTCGAGGCGAAGTTGTCCGTGTGCAGCGGCTCACCCCAGCAGTAGTAGAAGTTGTTGTCCGTCGAGAAGTGTAGCTCGCTGTCATCGCCCATCCCCAAGTCTTCCGTGCCCTTGGGTGCAGCGTCCGAGTGGTATTGTCGTGCCACGTGGTTGGGCACAAAGTCGATAATCATCTTGAGCCCGGCCTTGTGGGTGCGCACCACGAGTTCTTCAAACTCCTGCATGCGATCCTCCACGCGCTCTGCCAAATCGGGATCTATGTCGTAATAGTCTTTGATGGCGTAGGGCGAACCGGCCTTCCCCTTGACCACCCAAGGATGATCTTGCGCAATACCATAGCGCGAATAGTCGGTTTGAGTAGCGTGTTCAATAAGTCCTGTGAACCAAACGTGAGAGAAACCAAAGTCTTTGATGCGCTTCAACACGTCGGTCGTAAATCCGTTCATCTTGGCCGCCCCATTCTCTTCGAGCGTGCCATTGGGGACATTGCTTGTCGTGGGGTTGCCATAAAGTCGGGTGAAAATTTGATAGATAATCATAGTAGAAAAAGTCTGTCGGTGGTCCGGCTGCAAGTTTCGGCAGAAAAGAAAGAGGATGAACATTTTCGTTCAGCCGGATGAGCAGTGGCAAAACGAAGGATGAGTTTTGAGCACTGCCGTGGGGAGAACATGTCTGTGAAACGAACCTACCCAAAAGAGAAGAGGGAAGAAAGTTGGTCTCGACAAGCAAACTTCCTTCTCTCTCGTAAAGAGCGTTGTTCTTACATATGGGTGCCCTGCACGCTCACGGCATCATTGCCCTTGCAGATTTTCGAAATCATGCCTTGCAGCGCCTTGCCGGGACCACACTCCGTAAACTCCGTGGCACCGGCTGCCACCATGTTGTTCACTTCCTTGGTCCACAACACCGAAGCCGTCAGTTGGGCAATCAGGTTGGCCTTGATTTCCTCGGGAGCAGTGTGCGCTTCGCCGTCCACGTTCTGATAAACGGGACAACGCGGTGTGTGGAAGGTAGTGGCGGCGATGGCCGCTTCCAGTTCCTCCTTGGCAGGCTGCATGATGGGGGAGTGGAAAGCACCGCCCACGGGGAGCACCAAAGCCCGCTTCGCACCGGCTTCTTTGAGACGATTGCACGCCACTTCCACGCCTTCGCGTTCGCCGGAGATGACGAGCTGTCCGGGGCAGTTGTAGTTGGCACAGATGACCACCTTGCCCGTCTCTTCGCTCACCTCGCGGCAGATGGATTCAATCTGAGCATCTTCCAAGCCAATCACCGCAGCCATCGTGCCGGGGCATGCTTCGCAAGCTGCCTGCATGGCCAAAGCACGCTTGGCCACAAGGCGCAGACCATCTTCGAAGGTCAGACAACCGGCAGCCGTGAGGGCCGAAAGTTCGCCGAGGGAGTGTCCGGCCACCATCTCCGGTTGGAAGGCATCGCCGAGGCAGAGTGCGCTGATGACGCTGTGGAGGAACACGGCCGGTTGCGTCACTTTCGTCTGCTTGAGTTCTTCGTCCGTGCCTGCAAACATGATGTCGGTGATGCGGAAGCCCAAGATTTCATTGGCCTTTCCAAAATACTCTTTGGCAATGGGGTGATTTTCATAAAGATCTTTGCCCATACCTACGAATTGTGCGCCCTGACCGGGGAAAACGTATGCTTTCATACTTTCTTGTTTGTTGAGTTTAATGGATGATGTTGCTTTTTGTTGGATGATATGGACACGGCAGAAAAGCCACCGTCCACTTCATTGCAGGAGCAAAAATAAGAATTTATCTTTGTTTGAACGTGCTTTTTGAGAAGAAAAGCAGTTTTTGCCCTTGTTTTTGAAACGATGCTGCCTCTCTTTCTCTTTCACCGGAAGCACAACCCATGTTGAGGGAAAAGGAGAAAAAGTCTTTTTCTCAAAGATAATCTATAAACCAAACTTTGGTTTATGTAATTCAAGGTTTGGTTTATGTAATTCAAACCTTGGTTTATATAATTCAAAGTTTGGTTTATAGTTTTTCTCCCATCTGCGCAACTTTGCAAGGGAGAGAAATAACTTTCCAAAGGAGACAAGTAAGTTGCAACGGCAGCGCAATAAATATCCATCGGACAGAGCGTCCGGCATCTCCCTTTTGAGCGTCTCCTTCTTTGATTTTAGTCTGTTTTGTAAACTATAGCTTTCAAAATCGGGGGGGGGGGGGGTAATTTGATTTATTCACTTTTTCGCCGTTTCTTTTGTTTATATTTTTTATGCGCATTACCTTTGTGGAAACCCCATTCTCCTTTCTGCATAAAATATAAACACGAAACATTATAATTTCTCACACCATGCAAAGATTTCTCTCTGCGCTTCCAATCCGTTGGGCACTCCTGCTCGTCACCGGACTGTGGAGCATTCTGGCTGTTGCACAAAGCACTTGTCCGGAACTGAAAGTGAGCGATTTCAAGGTCAACTATTACGCCGCCAATGCTGATTGTGGCACGGCCGGCCAAATCATCGTGACCTATCGCAACAACGTGGCGGGCTTCTCGAAGCTCACCTACGAAACCTCGACCGATGGCGCAACATGGGCCAATCCCGTGGAGCAGACCAATCTGTCCGTACCCACCACCATTCCCCTCACCAGTTGGGCAGCGGGGCAAACCATCCACCTGCGCGTCACCGGCACTTGTCCCTCCGGCACGCAGGAAGTGGTGTTCTCCCCACTCACGCACCGCTCCGAACAGCCCCACGCGGTGGCGCCGGTGTTTGAAACCACACCTGCGGGTGGATGCTCGGCCACGGCCGGTTCTATCGATGTGTCAGTCGGAGCCGTAACGGGCTTCACCAAAGCGGAATATTTCCTTTATCAAGGTACGACGCTTTTGAATTCGATGACTTCCAACACGCCTTATGCCGAGAGCACATTCTACAACCTCCCCTCGGGCACGTACAAGGTGGTGATGCGCGCCACTCCGGCGTGCACGCCTGCTTCGCCCACCGCTGCATTTAAGAACGGTGCTTATGAAGTAGAAGAGACGGTCAAAGTGGGCTACTTCTCCATCCTGCCCACGCCCATTCCCACGCGCGGCACAGCTTGTGCCGGAGGTGTTCGCGTGGCCGTGGCCCGCGTGATGGGCGTGAACGGCTTGAAGTACGAAGTGCTTCCCTCCGGTGGCGGTGCTGCCTTGCAAACCGAACAGCTTGTCTATCCGAACTTTACACATACGTTCCTCAATCTGCCCAGTGGCAACTATGAACTCCGCGCCACGAGCGACTGCGGTACGGTGGAGACGGTGCCTTTCACCGTCCCCATCGGTAGCGCCGGCACGCTCTCAGCGAGTGCTCTGCAAGGCACGTACGCTCATTGCTCCATCGGTAAGATTTCGGCCACGGTGCCGGGCACGAGTGAGGCCTGCCCTGTGGACTATACGCTCACACCCAATGGCGGCGGTGCACCGACGACTCAACTCGGTGTGACGGAAGAGAGCGCTGTCTTCGAAGGGCTCGCCCCCGGCAACTACACGATTTCAGCCACATGGGCGGGACAAACGCAATCCGCAACGGCAGCTGTGCCCATCGTCAGTTTGGGCGATTTGAAGGTCACGGCCACGCGCGCCGATTACTTCTGCGACCCTACCGGAACGCTCAAAGTGGAGCTGGAGAATGGCGTCTACTTAGACAACTCCACGCTCATCCTCTACAACGAGGGCACGCCGGTGCGTACTCTCTCTCTCTCCAAAACCGACCGTACCAAAACATTGTCGGGGCTGGTGCCGGGAGCTTATACCCTTAAATTTAGAACAACTTGTGGAGAAGAGTTGAATGCTACTTCTACGATATCTTCGAACAATAGTACAGGGATAACTGTGGCAGGGGAAGACAATGGTTGGAGCACTCCACCTACAACCGGACGTTTCCTCCTTGGCACCTGTTCCGAAGGTTTACCTCTCCAATATGCTAAAGATTATTCTGCCGCTCAATTGAGTTCTGCTGCAGCTAAGCGATTCGTAGATGGAGCAACTTATGAACTTTACTACAAAGATAAACTGCTGGGTAGCGGTCTGCTTCCGGCACTGAAAGATGACAAGTGGACTGTTCCAGTAGCTGCGAGTGACATTGAAGATCTTGGTAAGGACAACTCTTATGTTAAGTTTAAAATTATTCCTGCTTGTGGTACACCCGTCATGGTGTTTAATGATAGTATCACTTCTTATTATACATTGCCTTCTGCAAGCATAGCTGCAGAGACAATGGTTCCTTCTCCTGACTGTGAAGCCTTGGGTAGCGTAACAATCAATACAACGCTTTCGCAATCTGTTTTTGCTAACCTTTCTGCTAAGCTCCTTGTCCATAAGGTGGGCACGACTACACCTATTTATGACGATGAGGTGTCGAGTTCAGTTCCCAACATCACATTGCGCAACCTTGCTACGGGAGATTATACCTACGAATTGATGGTGTGTGGTAACAGAAAAGTATCTTCGGGCACTTTTAAAATTGAAGCGAAGTTATCAGAAAAAATAGTTAATAAAGCATATTCTGTAACTCCAGCAAGTTGTGGAAGAAGTGGTGCCATCAATTATTATTTCTTTAACGATATCTCGAAAGTTAAGTTCACTCTACGCGATCAAAACGGTACTACATACGCTTATACACGCAAGTCAACTGCTTATATCACTTATGAGGGACTTCCTGCCGGCACCTATACTCTCTCTTATCTCCTATCTGGTAGCGGAACATGTTCAACCTCCGGCTCACTTCCTCCTACTATCGTTCCAGAAGGTTGGGGACGGAGCTCACAAGGTAACGTGACTATATTATACAGTATACTGGATAGAGGGGACTTCTGTACTAACAATCAGAGTATTGAAGTACATTTGTCAGATCGCCTAGGAAATCCATTATCCATTTCAGGCAGTGTAACCTATAAGGCGTATGATACCAATGGACATCTGTTGGAAACCAAAGTGGCAGCATCTCCCGATGAAAAGATTACCTTCAACAATCTTCCAGAAGCAGGAGTAAAAATTGTGGCCGAGGTGGGTTGCGGAGAAGTTTATGTACAAATTGGACGAGACGATTGGCAGCACGCTAAAAAATATCCTGAAGATGCCATTGATGTAAAAGTTGTCCCCTACTACCCAGGCTGCCAAGCTGCCGGAGTGGTTATGACTTCTGACCTCTTGACGAAAGGTTATGCCCAAATGCCCACGAAAGTGTATCTTTATGACCGTACGGGAGATGTTGCTTATGATTCTATCTCATCAAGTTCGGTGATTGAACGAGCAGAATTTACAAATTTAACTCCAGGGTTGTATTATAAAATTCGTTATGTCTATTGTGGAGCCAATCTTGACAAAACCGTCTATATCACTGCAGCTACAGCAATGGATGTGACAGCATGGGTAGAACCCCAAACCAATCCTTGTGAATTGGGCAAGGTGAATATTCGCCTCTCTCCAGAAGATCCAAATTTGAGCGTACACTATGAGGTGACAAATCATACGACGGGAGTTTTGGCTCTGGATGAAACTCATCCCGGCATCAATACTACCCTTAGACTTCCCGGGGGTACGTATGATATTAAAGTAACCTATTCGAGTGCTTGCATTGCTGCTGAAAAGATGCTTACGGCTACTGTTCCAGAATCTTCCCTTAACATTGGTTATAGCAGCCACAATTTGACTTGCCACTCGAACGGTATAATTGAAGCCTACGTTTATGAGCAGAGTAAAGGAAGGTTGAGTAAGATGGAGTACATTTTGCAAAACTCTTCCGGTGGTACCCCACAAACTGCAGAAACTACCGACCCAACGGAAGTGAAGAAATTCATCGGCCTTCCTCCCGGTACTTACAAACTGACAGCCAAGGGAACATGCATAGATAGTGAAGGAAATTTGCAGACGTATACCAAAGAGCAGGATATAACTCTTCCTACAAGTTACACAGCACCATTGACGGTTGTACAAGATCCGGACAAACATAAAGCAACCTATGTCTGTCCAGCCCAAGGAGTAATAGGACTTTCAATCGGAGGAAGTAATAGTAATTATTGGAACAGACTTGTTCACGTTTATGTCATCGAAGACCCTAATGGGCCTGTATCTCCTAAAAAGGAACTTAAGCCAATTAGTGACTATTCTTACGAAAGATGGGGCGGCGATCTAATTCCTGGAACTTATAAGCTTTGGGTTACCGATGGCTGTATGGATGTGACGGTGCCTAATGTGGTTGTGCCTGCCATTCCGGAAGTTGCGAAAGTGACAGGACTCTATCAGTGTGTCGAAGTTCTCCCTAATTCTTGTAGTTTGCGGGCTAGCGTCAAAATAGACCTCTCAGCATTGTCACAAACGGAGATGCAGAAGTTTGTGGAGACCTATTATTATGGTAAATCTCCATATGAAATCGCCGTTGTTCCACCCGGTGGAAATAGAACCACTCAGCCTTGGTCGTCTAGGTTCTCCTATGGTAGCACTTCTGATCGTTATATGTTGGTGACAGATACTTTTCCCAGCTTTAATGTCTCAGCAGGGGTCGATGTACTCTTGCGTCTGAAATCATGCCCTTCAATCGTAAAGCGCGTGTCTTTGTCTGGAATCAATCTCTGTAATATCGCAGCTGGAGCGGACTTGTATGAAGACCGTTGTATGGGCACCTTGAATTTGACGCGTTTTGCGGCAACATCATGCCAATCTTATGATATCATTGTGAGAAAAGGCTCGGCGACAGGTAGTATTGTTAAGCAGAAGACCATAACCAACTATGGTTGGGAAAAGCATAACTTTGAAGACTTGCAAGTACCCAATGACGACACTTACTTCTATCAAATCAATTTGGCTGGTACTTCCACCCAGTTGTGGCAGAAGCAAATCGCGCCATACACATATACACCTTATATGGAGGCCATTATTTATAATCGGACCACGACTTGTACAGGAGAGTATTATACTTGGAATGTAGGCAACCTGCCTTGTATGGGACGTGGGCGCTTTATCGTACGGAATTCAGGGATGACTGAAATTGAGCGAAGTCCTTTGATGGACATCACTTATAGTGCAAGCTGGAAAAGCAATACATTCTATGCAAGAAATCAGCGCTACTACATCGATTTTGTGAAAGAGGACGGCACATCCTACTTTTCTGCCATCCATCAGCATGTTGTTAGTTACGCTCTTCCTACAAGCTATCATATAGGTGACTACGTTGTAGGGAATAAATGCCCAGGATATGGATCTAATTATCCTTATCTGGGCGAGGACTACACCGCCCTCTTCCCTCAATATCCATCAGGTACACAAGATAGAGATAAACGTATTCCCAAGATTCTTCGCATTGAGTTTCGTAACACTACAACCGGTGAAGTGTTTTACTGTGATGAGCCGCTTTGGAACCAGGCTCGCGACACCTATCATTATCTACGAATCTGGGGACCTTCAGGAAAATGGATGGTGCAATCGGGAGGTGTGGTAAAACCTGCCTATCAACTTACGGCGGGTAACTATGTCTTTACCGTTACTGAAGATTGTGGACCAAAGACTGGAACTTTTAAGGTAACAACAGAGGAGAGCATTAAGTTTGAAATGCACGATCCTATCGTGACGATGGATTGTGATGGTAAGTTACATGTAACTCCGCAGGGGCGTGCCTATTTCCCAAGTGGAAAAGAACCTGTGTCCATGTCTGGATACTGTGTGGGATGGTCTTGCCGAGAAGGCTCCTACAACTGGGGGCAATCCTTCTCCACTTATAATGCTTATCCTAGCGTATACCTTACAGCCAAATTCCAGGATGGTAGTACTTGTTCCTCTCAAGAGTATAAATTAGATCTCTCTCGCTATTTCCTCAACTTCGATGGAGCTCAATCGTTGAGTTTCTTCTGTCCGAGTAGTAATCAGGGAGTTATCACGATTGGGCTGAAAGCCGGGCATCCCCCTTATACTTATATCCTGAAGAAGTCCGATGGTACGGTGGTGGATACGCATGCCAATGTGAACGGAGCAACAACCTTCTATACAGGGCAGTTGGGCGAAACCTATCGTATTGATGCCACCGATAATTGTGGCTTGACCTATATTCATCAAGACGTGCAGTTGCAAGCTCCTGCAAAAATAGGACTAGCCATGAGTCGAGAAGTCTATTTTTGTGAAGGAGAGCAACTAACCTATACCCCCATTAATCTGGTAGGAGCGACCTACAGCTGGACAGGGCCGAATGGATTCTCTTCGACCAATCCACAACTGAGTTTTACCGCGACGGCAGCACGTGCCGGTACGTATCTGCTGAAAGTGTTGCCCAGCTCTTGCACCACAACCATTGACGCTACGATCAAGGTGCATGTGGTGAAAGTGCAGGAAGTGCCCACGACTACCAGTGCTCGCGTATGTGCCGGACAAACCGCTACCATAAATATCGGGGCACCCACTGTTGTGAGTGACGGTCTGCCTTCTACGCTTCATAAGTATCAGTGGCAGATTAACGACGACCTCAGCAATGCAAATGGTTGGAAAGGGATTGCAGGAGCCACGAGTGAACAACTCACCTATGCTCCGCCCTATACCGGTACGTACCATGTGCGGCGTGTGACGGTGTTGGGCAACTGCTCCGGCATCAGTGGTGTGTCGACCATTACGGTAGACCCGGGCATGACACAGACAGTCTCTAATGAAGAACTCAACGTGACCATCGACCACAAGAACCCCTTCACCCTCACGGCCGGTCTGCTTTCGGGCAGCCCCACCCGGAGCTATCAGTGGCAGCGCAGTTTGGACAAAACATCGTGGACAAACATAGCCAGTGCGACGAACGAGACTTTTACCGAAACGCAGCGTTACGGCTCTACGGTTTATTACAAGCGCGTGACCACCTCAGGCACCTGTGTTGTGGAAAGCCCCATCATCACGGTACGCTTCAAGAAGCGCTATCCCGCTATGGTGAATCCCCACCTGCGCCAGCGTGTGCTGACGGAATGATCAACTTACTTTTCTCTAAGTAGGTGTTCAAAATTAATCGTAACGATCTTCTGCGTAGGGTATTCTCTACTTTGACACCATCTTTGTTTCCCTTTTCCGCCATCTCGCCTTTGTTCATCAGTCGTGTAGCTCGCTACACTCCTTCCTCACAAAGACGACCTGACGAAAAATTGAAACAAATCTAGTATCAATTCATTTCGAACACCTACTTACAACTGCGTAAGTGTACGTGGTTATTTGGCCGAGGCCCTCCTGCCCCGAACGATGTATAGCTATTATGAGTTATAGCAATATGTGTGAGAGTACATCGTTACGGAAAGGAGCGGCCTCGGTTTTCTTTTTTTAGAGGGGGATAATGAACGTCATTGAGGACTGAACGGAATCTAAGTCGAAGAAATGTTGACGGGGAAGGAGAACATTTGAGGAGGTATGCATTTTTTTCTATATTTCTCCCTCTCGTTGTACTAAAAAGTCGTATCTTTGCCTCAACGAAAACTGACAAACGCGAATCACTATGATGACAGAACAAGATTGTGCCCTTTTGGCCAAGAAGGGCATCAGTGAAGAACAACTTAACGCTCAGTTGAGCGCGTTTCAAACGGGATTTCCCTTTTTGCAGTTGGAGGGCGCGGCTGATTTGGCCAACGGCGGTATCTATGCGCCGGATGCAGCAGCGGCCGCCCGCCACTTGTCCGACTGGGAAGCCTACACTGCCGATGCCGACCATCGTGTGGTGAAATTTGTGCCGGCTTCGGGTGCGGCGAGCCGTATGTTCAAGGATTTGTTTGCCTTCTTGGAGGCCGACTATGAAATGCCGACCACGGAGTTTGAGCGGACATTTTTCGATCGCCTGGAGGATGCGGCTTTCCTCGATGACCTCGACCGAGTGCTGATCGCCCACTATGGCAAAGATACGGCTGCACTCGTGGCTGAAGGGATGTATAAGGCTGTGGTCGAAGGCCTCCTCGGGAGCGATGGGCTCAACTATGGCCGGCTGCCCAAGGGGCTGCTGAAGTTCCACCGTTACGAAAGCGGTGCTCGCACACCCTTTGAAGAACACCTTGTGGAGGGGGCACGCTATGCCAAGGATGGCAAGGGACGCGTTCTGGTGCATTTCACGGTCTCGCCCGAACACCGTGCACTCTTCGAAGTTCTGGCTCAGGAGAAGAAAGCGGACCTGGGCAGAGAACTGGAAGCAGAATTTAATATTTCCTTCTCCGAACAGAAGCCCTCGACCGACACCATCGCGGTCAACGCCGACAACACGCCCTTCCGCAATGCCGACGGGACGCTCCTTTTCCGCCCCGGAGGACACGGAGCACTCATCGAAAACCTGAACGACATCGAAGCCGATGTGGTGTTCATCAAGAACATCGACAATGTGGTGCCTGACCGCCTGAAGGCCGACACCGTGACCTACAAGAAGTTGCTGGCCGGTGTGCTGGTGGGATTGCAGGCACAGGCGTTTGCCTACCTCGACGAACTCGACGAGGGCAACGTGGGCGAAGATCGCTTGCAGGAGATGCTGCGCTTCGTGGAAGAACAACTCCACTGCAAGAGCACAGCAGCACGTGCACTGGAAGGTCTGGAACTGATGGACTATCTCTACTGCAAACTCAACCGCCCGATGCGCGTGTGTGGAATGGTTCGGAACGTCGGTGAGCCTGGTGGCGGTCCCTTCTGGGCCTACAATCCAGACGGCACGGTGTCGCTCCAAATCCTCGAAAGCAGCCAAATCGACATGACAGACGCGAAGAAGAAAGCCATGTTTGAGCAGGGTACTCACTTCAACCCCGTTGACTTGGTTTGTGCTGTGCGCAACTATGAAGGCACACCGTTTGACCTGCGTGAGTATGTTGACCCCGCCACGGGATTTATTTCTCACAAGTCGAAGGACGGCCGTGAACTGAAAGCTTTGGAGCTGCCCGGCCTGTGGAACGGAGCGATGAGCGATTGGAACACCATCTTTGTGGAAGTGCCGCTCTCCACGTTCAATCCTGTTAAGACGGTCAACGACCTCTATCGCGAACAGCACCAGTGAGGCTTCGTCCTCGTTGCTTAAGTAGAATCTCAAAGTAGAGAACATCCTACGACTAAGATGGCTACGATTCATTTTGAAGACCTACTTATTTTCAGAAAAGACCTTTCACTCGGCAACATAGCGCTTGCTGGGTGAAAGGCCGTTTTTTCTTTCCCTTCTTTTTTTCTCCTCCTTTCTCTCTTCCTGCCGATGTCTCCTTCTCCCCTCTCACGCCCTCTTCGTTGGCAAGTTGCCGCCATCCTTTTCCTGATGGGAGGCAGTTTTCTGCTCTATGCCGTTGTTCCTGCCTTAAGGAGCGGATTGCACCTTTTATATATAGGCATCTGGCCGGCCTTGTCGGTCATAACGGTGAACTTTGCCCTCCGACATTGGCGCACTCCTCGGCGTGAATGGGCGGACCTGCTGCGTTTGGGACTGCTGTTGAGCTGTAGTGTGGTCACTTTACTTCACTTTGAGGGGACGTTGTGGCAGTGGGTGGTGTGCAGCGTGCTGGGCGTAGGTAGTGCCCTCGGCCTTTGGCGCTTCCGTGTCACCGGTTTTCTGCTTTTCCTTCTCTCTTTCTTGTCCGCCCCGCTGCTTTTTTGAACTTCACGATACGAGTTTTTGCTACTGCGAGAGAAGTCGTGACAGAGAATCTGCGATTTGCAAAATAGAGTGTAAAACGCAAGCACTCAACTCTAATAAAGCCTAAAAAATTGTGTAGCCGGCCGAAATCTTAGAAAACCCTTTGTGCGTGTTTGTTTTTTTCGGCGTATCTTTGCAGTCGTGAATTGAACACAAAACACCTTTTATATAATGATGTTGCGCCCCCGCCAAGTTCGAGCATCATCTTCTTTACAGACTTCATCATTGGCACAATAAAATAAACAATCAATCTCCTTTTTATGAAAAAAATCGCTTACTTCGTGCTCGGTTTGGCACTGGTAGCTTGTTCGGGCAACAAGCAACAAATGCCCCCGGAAGACACCAAATTTGCTGTTGAGACGGTAGCTGCCTCAGATGCCCATCTTAGTGTCTCTTATCCCGCCACCATCAAAGGCGTGCAGGACATTGAAATCCGCGCTAAGGTGGCCGGGCATATCACAAAACAACTCGTCGATGAGGGCGATTTTGTGAGCGCTGGCCAAGTGCTCTTTGTGATTGACCCCACACAGTATCGTGCGGCTGTGGAGCAGGCACAAGCTGCGGTCAATGTGGCCAAGGCAAGCATTGCCACGCAAGAACTCACGGTGCAGAACAAGAAAATGTTGCGCGAGAAGGACATCGTGTCGCAATATGACCTCGATGTGGCACAAAACCAGTTGGCACAACTGAAGGCTCAGTTGGCTCAAGCCCAAGCAAGCTTGACCAACGCCAAGGACCAGCTCTCCTACTGCACCATTCGTGCGACGAGCGCCGGAGTGATAGGCACCATCCCCTATCGCGTTGGATCGCTAGTGAGCAGTGCTTCGGCTCAGCCTCTCACGGTGGTGTCGAACCTCTCGAAGATGTACGTTTACTTCTCCATGACTGAAAAGCAACTGCTCGAGATGACGCGCACCCACGGTGGCACAGATGCTGCAATCAAGGAGATGCCCGATGTAAACTTGCTGCTGGCCGATGGCTCTACTTATGAACAGACGGGCCGTGTTTCGACCATGTCGGGCGTTGTGGAAGGGACAACCGGTTCCGTGCAAATGCGTGCCACTTTTGACAATCCCCACCGTGTGCTCCGTTCCGGTGCGACCGGTGTGGTTCGTTTCCCCGTGAACCGCCCCAACGCCATCCTCGTTCCTCAGAAGGCCACTTATGAGATTCAGGACAAGAAGTTTGTCTATGTCGTGGACAAAAACAATAAAGTGCACTCCACTGAGATAGAAGTGCTTGCTCAGAGTGATGCCACGAACTATGTCGTGACAAAGGGTCTGAAGGTGGGCGACCGTCTCGTGGTAGAGGGCATCAATAAACTCAAGAACGACATGCAGATTACGCCTATCACCACGGCACAAAGCGATGCCCAGCTCAAGAAGTCGGAGCAGCACATGGCTGAAAAGAAGATGCCCGGCCAGTAAACGAGTGCCCACAATCATAAAGGACAAGAGAGAAGTGTGTGCTGCACAACTCCTGAAATACGAACAACAACAATGAAATTAGATACCTTTATCAACCGACCGGTGCTCTCGACGGTGATTTCCATCTTCATCGTCATGCTCGGTACGCTGGGACTCATTTCGCTCCCCATCACGCAGTATCCCGACATTGCTCCGCCCACCATCCAAGTGCAGACGGTCTATCAAGGCGCTAATGCACAAACGGTGTTGAACTCCGTGGTGACACCGCTCGAAGAGCAAATCAACGGTGTAGAAGGCATGGACTACATGGCGTCTACGGCCACCAATACCGGACAAGCCACGATACAGATTGTCTTCAAGCAGGGCACCGACCCCGACATGGCGGCCGTCAACGTGCAAAACCGTGTGGCCAAAGCCACGGGTTATCTGCCGGCCGAAGTGACGCGTGTGGGTGTAATCACCTCCAAGCGCCAAAGTTCGATGTTGATGGTGTTCTCCATCGTCGACACTGAAGATCGCTACACGGACGAATTTATCTCCAACTATGCCAACATCAACATTGTCCCCCAGATACAGCGTGTGAATGGTGTGGGTGAAGCGCAAGTTTTCTCCGGCGCCTATGCTATGCGCATTTGGCTCGACCCTGAGAAAATGGCCTCTTATGGCCTCGTTCCTACCGACGTGACCGGCGTATTGGCCGAGCAGAACATCGAAGCCGCTCCCGGTAGTATCGGTGAGCGCGAGAACAATACCTTTCAGTACACGTTGCGCTATCGCGGCCGTCTGCAAGAAGTGCCCGAGTTTGAAAACATGGTCATCAAGTCGCTGGCCGATGGCACCGTGTTGCGCATCAAGGACGTAGCTCGTGTGGAATTGGGCAGTGAAACCTACTCTTTTGGTAGCCGAATGAACGGGCATAAGGCCGTGTCTTGTATGGTGTCTCAGATTGCGGGATCGAACGCCACGCAGATTATCAAGGACCTGCAAGCCACCCTCAAAAAAGCCGAAGCCGACATGCCTTCCGGCCTTGAAGTACGCATTTCGCTCAATGCCAACGACTTCCTGTTTGCCTCTATCCACGAAGTGGTCAAGACGCTTATCGAAGCCTTCGTCTTGGTGTTCCTGGTGGTGTTTCTCTTCCTACAAGACATGCGCTCAACCATCATTCCCACAGTGGCCATCCCTGTGGCACTGGTCGGCACTTTCTTTGTGCTTTATCTGATTGGGTTCTCCCTCAACCTCCTCACCCTCTCGGCCCTCGTACTGGCGATTGCCATTGTGGTCGATGACGCCATTGTCGTCGTGGAAGGTGTCCATGCTAAGCTGGACATGGGCTATTCTTCTGCGCGGAAAGCCTCACTTGACGCGATGAGCGAACTCGGAGGGGCTATCATCTCGATTACCCTCGTGATGATGGCTGTGTTTGTGCCCGTATCCTTTATGGGAGGTACCAGCGGTACGTTCTATCGGCAGTTTGGTATCACCATGGCAGTGGCCATTGGCTTCTCGGCCCTCAACGCTTTGACCCTTTCTCCGGCTCTTTGTGCCATCATCCTCAAAGCCCACGGTGACGACAAGAGTCTGGGCGAACGCGTGAAGGTGGCCCAGAAAGAGGCACTCCACTTGATGAAGGAAAAGTACAGCATCAAGAAGCGTGGCTTTGCCATCCCCTTCCCACCGCTGGTGACAACGATTTTGCTCATTGCAACCATTGTGATGATGATTTTGGGCTGGTTTACCTTCGAAAACATCTTCCTTTCCATCATTGCTTGGATTGTCGCTGTTGCAGCGGTGTTGGGCCTCTTCTCCGACCGCTTCATCGAAGCTTTCAATAAGTTCTACGACAACTTGCTGGAGAAATATAAGAAAGGTGTGAACCGCTTCATCGTTCGCCCTTATCTCTCCATGGGATTGGTGGCCGGCGGTATTGCCCTGCTCCTTTTCTTCATGAACATCACTCCCACCACACTTGTACCCTCCGAAGACACCGGCACGGTGATGGGCGCTGTGACGATGCCTCCCGGCACCTCGCAAGACCGCACCGAGGCGATGCTCAAACGTGTCGAAAAGTTGGTGATGGCCTCTCCGCTCGTTGAGAACACGATGGTGATTTCGGGTTTCTCCTTCATCGGTGGACAAGGTTCTTCTTATGGTTCGTTCATCATCAAACTGAAGAACTGGGAAGAGCGCAATGCCCTTACGGAAAGTTCGACCATCGTCTTCGCGAACCTCTACCTCGAGTCGCAAAAGGCATTTAAGGACGCTCAGGTACTCTTCTTCACACCGCCCATGATTATGGGCTATGGTGTGACCAATGGTTTCACCCTGAACCTCCAAGACCGTACCGGTGGCGACCTCACCAAGTTCAAGCAAGTGGCCACCGACTTCACTACAGAACTCGAGAAGCGCCCCGAAATCCAGTCGGCACAGACCAACTTCGACACCCGCTTCCCGCAGTACATCATCGACATCGATGCCGCGCAGTGTAAGCGTGCCGGCATTTCGCCTTCCGATGTGCTCATGACGCTCCAAGGCTATTATGGCGGTCTCTACACCTCCAACTTCAACCGCTTTGGTAAAATCTACCGCGTCATGGTGCAGGCCGAGCGCAGCCAGCGTGCCAACTACGAGTCTCTCAATAAGATTAAGGTGCGCAACAACCGCGGTGAGATGGCTCCCATCACGCAGTTCATGACACTCACCCCCACGATGGGGCCTGACAACATCACGCGCTTCAACATGTTCACCTCCATCGCCATCAATGGTAATCCGGCCAACGGCTACACCTCCGGCCAGGCCATTAAGGCGATTGAAGAAGTGTCCAAGTCTACGTTGCCGGTGGGCTACTCCTACGAGTACTCCGGTCTGACGCGTGAAGAGCAAAACAGCGCCGGCAGTACGACGGGCATCGTGTTTGTCCTCTGCTTCGTGTTCATCTATCTGCTGTTGTCTGCCCAATATGAGAGCTACCTCCTTCCCTTTGCCGTGTTGCTCTCGGTGCCTTTCGGTCTGTTGGGTTCGTTCTTGTTCATCCAAGGTTTCGGCAGTCTGAGTGGTCTCCCCGGTATGGCCGGCCAACTCTTCGGCGCCATCTTCGGGAGCGCGCAAAACAACATCTACGTGCAGATTGCCCTCATCATGTTGATTGGCTTGCTGGCCAAGAATGCCATCCTGATTGTAGAGTTCGCCCTTGATCGCCGCAAGATGGGAATGAGCATCACGGCTGCTGCCCTCCATGGTGCTGCCGCTCGTCTGCGTCCCATCTTAATGACCTCCTTCGCCATGATTATCGGTCTGTTGCCGCTGATGTTCGCCTTTGGTGTTGGCGCCAATGGCAACCGTTCGCTCGGTATGACCGCCATCGGAGGTATGCTCATCGGTATGATTTGCCAAATTTATGTGGTGCCCGCCCTCTTCCGCATCTTCCAAGCTTTGCAGGAGCGTGTCAAGCCCCTTGACTTCAGCGACATCCACAACGCAGACGCTACGGCCGACCTCGAACAATACACGAAGTAAATCTTTTCACAAAGAGAGTAGGGTAGAGCCGAAAGACTCTCCCTCTCTCTGTTTCAAATAGAACCACCATGCACAAAATACTTCCCCTATTGGCCGGCACCTTGCTGCTCACCAGCTGCGGACTCTTCGGCCATTACGAGCGCGATACAAAAGGCGTGGACAGCCTCACGCAAAAGCTCTATCGCGATCCGGCGCAAGTGGATGCTTCACTGACGACTACCGACACTGCCTCTTTCGGCAACATGCCTTGGCAGCAGGTGTTCACCGATGCCAAACTTCAAGCCCTCATCCGAAAAGCTTTGGTACAAAACACCGACTTGCGCAAGACGGCCCTCACCATCAAACAGGCAGAAATCGGGCTGCGGGTCAACAAGCTCGCCTATCTGCCTCAAATCGCCTTCTCGCCTTCGGGCACACTCTCCAAGGCTTTCATCGACGGCTCCAGCCTGACCAAGACCTACAGCTTCCCCGTGCAGGCATCCTGGCAAATCGACGCTTTCGGCACACTCTATAATGCCAAGAAGCAAGGCGAACTCAGCCTCGTGCAGGCCAAGGTGGCGCGCCAAGCCACGCAAACGGCCATCGTAACGGGAGTAGCCAACCTCTATTACAGTCTCCAGATGCTCGATGAGCAACTAGCCACCACGCGCTCCACCCTCGTGCTCTGGCACAAGAACATCACGGCCATGGAAGCCATGAAGGAGGCCGGCATGACTAACGCGGCCGCCCTGGCCAGCGCCAAGGCACAGGTGCTTCAAATCGAAAGCACCGTCCCGACCTTGGAGGACAACATTCGCCAACTCGAAAACTCGCTCGCTGTGTTGCTCCACGAAGTGCCCCACGCCATTGACCGCAACCCCTTCACCGCCGACGGCTTCCCCACGACTTTCTCCACGGGAGTGCCCCTCTCGCTTTTGGCCAACCGCCCCGATGTGGCCATTGCCGAAGCCAAACTCGCGAGCACTTTCTACGGTGTACAAGCCGCCCGCGGCCAGTTCTTCCCCCAAATCACCATCAGCGGACAGGGCGCTTTCACTAACTCCCTCGGCGGGATGATCATGAACCCCGGCAAGTTCCTCGCTTCGGGCATCGCCTCGCTCACGCAGCCGCTCTTTGCCCAAGGCAAAATCAAAGCCGGCTACGAGGTGGCCAAACTCCAACAAGAAGCTGCGCAGATCGACTTTCAACAAGCCCTGCTCACCGCCGGACAAGAAGTGAGCAACGCCTTGGCGGCCTACCACACCGCCTGTACGACCACCGACATCGCCCAACTGCGGTTGAGAGAGCTTCAAAAGGCCAACGACGACACGGAATTCCTCTTCCGCAACGGCAACACCACCTCCTACCTTGAAACCCTCACCGCGCAGATGAACCTGCTCAACGGCCGCCTCTCGCTCATCAACAACCGCTATGACAAGGTGCAGGCCGTCATCAAGCTCTATCAAGCGCTCGGAGGAGGCCGTCAGTAAAACCTATAACCCCAAAACAGCTATGATTAGTCCTCTTGCTTTCGTCGATCCCGCTGCCAAAATCGGGAAAAACGTAGAGATTCATCCCTTTGCCTACATCGAAGGCGATGTCACCATCGGCGACAACTGCGTCATCAAGTCGCACGCCAGCATCCTCAACGGCACCACCATGGGCTCTGGCAACGTCGTCTATCAAAACGTTGTCGTCTGTGCCCAACCCCAGTCGTTCCACTACGACAAGGCCGAACGCCCTCGCGTGGTCATCGGTAACGACAACGTCATCCGCGAAAATGTGCTCATCGCCGGCAGCAACCGCCACGAAGATGCCACCACCATCGGCAACAACAACTTCCTGATGAACAAGGTGCACATTTGTCACGACGTGCACATCGGCAACCACTGCGTGCTGGGCATCTCGGTGAGCGTGGCCGGGGCGTGTCAAATCCACGACTACGTCATCCTCTCCTCGGCCGCCATGGTCCAGCGCAAGGTGCGCGTGGGCAAGTTTGCCCTCTTGCAGAGCGGTTGCCGCGTGTCGAAAGACGTACTGCCCTACGCCATCTTCGGTGGAAATCCTCCGGCCTATCATGGGGTGAACACGGTGGTCATCCAGCAGCATCTGCCTCATGCCGATGAGCGTCTGCTCCGCCACCTGGCCAATGCCTTCCGCCTCATCACGGCGGGCAACTTCTCGCTCGAAGATGCCGTCATCAAAATCCATGAGCAAATCGAACTTTCACCGGAAATCCGTGACATCACCGACTTCATCGCCACGGCCGAGCGCGGTATCATCCGCTACGTGGAGGACGAAGATTAGTCCTCTCGGCCGCGCGCCCTCTCTCATTCCCCTGCACCCGATGAGGTGCAGGGGCTTTTTTTCTCGTCAAAGAGCGTCTTCGGAGAGGGAACATCACGTCTTTCCTCCGGCTCACTTTCACCCTTTCGGAAGGGCGCATGCGCAGGGGGCCGCTGAAGACGACGTCATCTTCTTTCAACAGGTCGGCATGCTCCTCTAAATATGGTGTCATATGGGTAGACTCCCTACTTTCGCGGGCTTGCCAACCTCTGTCTGTTTGCTGATTTGGACACCGCGATGTCTGCAAAAAAAGGATGCACTTCCTCGGGAGAAGTGCATCCTTTCGGGAGAGAGGAGCGCGGGCTATGCCCAAATGAGTTCGGCCATGATGTGGTCGGAGATGAAGATGCCCTGCCGCGTGAAGCGCAGGTGGCCGCGGCAGATTTTCAGCATGCCGCTTTGGAGAAAAGGGATGGCGGTGCGCAGGAGATAGTCGGAATAGTCGAGGCCACAGTCTTGACTCAAGCAGGCGAGGTCTATGCCTTCGGCAGTGCGCAGGCGGGTCATCATCACTTCGTCGTAGTGCTCGGCATCGCTGAGCACCTCGATGGTGTGCGGCACATCGGCATGGCCGAAGTCGGTTTGCTGATAGGCCCGAAGTTGAGGGAGGTTTTGCCGGCGCCGGCGTGCACCGTCAAAGGAGTGTGCGCCGGGACCGAAACCCAGATAGGGCACTCCCTGCCAGTAGGCGGAGTTGTGGCGCGAACGGCGTCCAGGGCGGGCAAAGTTGGAGATTTCGTAGTGTTCGAACCCTTCGGCTTCCGTCAGTCGGAGGAGGGATTGGAACATGGCGAGCGAGAGTTCTTCGTCGCACGCTTGGACTTCTCCCCGCTGCCAAGCGCGGTGGAGCGGGGTCGCAGGTTCGTAGGTGAGGGCGTAGGCCGAGAGGTGGCAGACGGGGAGGGCCAAAGCCGTTTCGACCTCCTGCTCCCAATCGCTGAGCTGTTGCCCGGGTTGGCCATAGATGAGATCGAGGCTGAGGTTGTCGATGCCTGCAGCTGCGAGCTGCAGCACGGTCTCGTGGGCTTGCTGTGCGCTGTGGCGGCGGTTGAGAAATTGCAGCCGTGTGTCGTCGAAACTTTGCACCCCGAGGCTCACGCGGTTCACCCCGAGGGCAACCAATTGCCGGACTTTGTCGGGATGGATGTCGTCGGGGTTGGCTTCGAAGGTGATTTCAGCGTTAGGGTCGATGGCAAAGAGGCGGTGGAGGGCTTCAAACACCTGCGCCAGTTCTTCGGCATCGAGTTGTGAGGGCGTTCCTCCCCCGAGGTAAATGGACGAAATGCAGTCGGTCGTTCGGCGCAGTTCCATCTCGTGAATGAGGGCTTGGACGTAGGCTTCGCGGTCGGCCTTGCCGCGGGTGGTGCTGTAGAAGTTGCAGTAGATGCAGCGCTTTTCGCAGAAGGGAACGTGGATGTAGATACCGGTCATTGTGCGAGGGCGTTGCTGTCGGCCGGTTCGATGAGGTGGCCGGGCAGTCGGCGGCAGTTGTATTGCGAAGCCATGATTTCGCCATAAGCCCCGGCAGTGCGGAAGGCGATGAGATCACCGCGGTGGGTGGTGGGGAGGCGGTAGTCAGTGAGGAAAACATCGCTGCTTTCGCAGATTGGGCCGACGATGTCGTAGAGGGCCTCGGCCTTTTCTCCCTCGGCCGAAAGATTGACGGCCTGATGACGGCTACCGTAGAGGGCGGGGCGGAGGAGGTCGGTCATGCCGGCGTCGACAATGACAAACTGCTTCTCGTGGCCTTGCTTCACATAGAGCACCCGGCTGATGAGGCTGCCGCACTGTGCCACAACGGAACGCCCCAACTCGAAGTGGAGGGACTGCAGCGGACGCAGGCACAAGTAGCGGCGGAACACGTCGAAGTAGGCCTCGAAGTCGGGGATAGGGTGAGCATCGGGATGGTCGTAGTCCACCCCCAGTCCGCCGCCCACGTTGATGCTTGCGGTCGTGATACCAGCTTGTTCCAGTTGGTCTTGGAGCGTGTTGATGCGCTCGGCGAGGTGGACGAAAGGCAGCATGTCGGTGATTTGGCTGCCGATGTGGAAGTGCAGCCCCACATATTCGACGTGAGAGAGACTCCAGGCGTGGCGGATGGTGGGGAGCATGTCGTCCATCGCCAGGCCAAACTTGTTTTCGTTCAGCCCCGTGGTGATTTTCGCGTGGGTGTGGGCATCCACGTTGGGATTGATGCGGAAAGCCACACGTGCCGTCTTCCCCATCTCTCGGGCAATGGCGTTGATGTTTTCCAATTCCGGCAGACTCTCCACATTGAAGCAGGAGATGCCTATTTCGAGGGCGAGCCTTATCTCCCAATCGGCTTTGCCCACACCGGCAAACACAATCTTGTCGGCCGGGAAGCCCTGGGCAAAAGCAGCGCGCACTTCGCCGCCGCTCACGCAGTCGGCCCCGAGCCCGGCTTGGGCGATGGTGCGCAGGACGGCAGGCGTGGCACAAGCCTTGACGGCATAGTGGATGTGGCAGTTGGGGAGGTCGCGGGCCGCAGCGAGGAGGTGGTCAAGTGTGGATTGCAGTAGGCTGAGGTCATAGTGGTAGAACGGGGTTTCGCGTTCTTGAAGGAGGGAAGTGTTCATTGTCAGTTTAGTGTGTTGTGCTGTGTGGAGGGGAGGATGTCGTCTGAACTCAAAGCAACCTACACATCTGCGAGCAGCTGTGTAGGTTGTCGATGGAAGGAGGGAGCGTTTAGGTCAGGAGGGTTTGCTGAACAACTGGGTTTGCAAGGCTCGTAGGGCTCTCTTCTTGTCGCTCATGCTCACGAGGAAGGAGATATTGTGGTCCGAACCACCGTAGCTGATCATGCGAACGGGGATGTCGCGCAGCGCGGCTGTGGCCAGGCTTTTGAACCCCTTGTTGCTCCAACGCAGGTCGCCCACCACGCAGATGATGCACATCTTTTCATCGACCAGCACCGTGCCCAGCTCTTTGAGCTCATCGACGATGGTGGCCAGATGAGAGGTGTTGTCGATGCTGAGCGACACGCCCACTTCGCTGGTGGTGATCATGTCGATGGACGTCTTGTACTTGTCGAACACGTTGAACACCTTGCACATGAAGCCGCTGGCCAAAAACATGCGCGAACTCACAATTTTGATGGACGTGATGTTGTCCTTCGCGGCCACGGCCTTAATGCAGCCTTCTTGCAGGTCGTTGTTGATGAGGGTGCCGGGAGCAGAAGGCTCCATTGTGTTCTTGAGGCGCACCGGCACTCCGGCATAGCGTGCGGGCTGCACACAGGTGGGGTGCAGAATCTTGGCACCGAAATAGGCCAGTTCGGCCGCCTCCTCAAAGTTCAATTGGCGCACGGGGGTTGTGCCTTCCACAAATCGTGGGTCGTTGTTGTGCATACCGTCGATGTCCGTCCAAATCTGGATTTCGTCGGCCCGTATGGCCGCGCCAATGAGAGAGGCGGTGTAGTCCGACCCTCCGCGTTGCAGGTTGTCGATGGCGCCATCAGCATTGCGGCAGATGAAGCCCTGGGTGATGTAGATGTCATAGCCGGGGTTGCTTTCCAACAGATCGTTCAGTCGCTCTCGGATGAAAGCTACATCAGGTTCGCCGTTGTAGTCCAATCGCATGTATTCGAGCGCAGGGAGCAGGCAAGCTTTCACACCGATTTCTTTGAGGTAGTTGGTCACCATGTTGGTGCTCATGATTTCACCCTTGGAGAGGATGACCTTCTCATCGGCATCGGAAAACTCTCGTCCGCGGAAGTCGTGCAGTTGCAGGAAGATGTCGTCGAGCATTTTGATGGTCCTCTCGCGCATCTCTTCTGTGTCGTGCAACTGCGGTACGTGCTGGTGATACTGCCGGCGCAGGGCGTTGACCATATTGCTTGCGCCTTCGGGGTTGCCCTTGCGGAAATAGTCGGCAATCTCTACCAAACTATTGGTGGTTCCGCTCATAGCCGAAAGCACCACGACTTTCTGTTCGCCATCTTCTGTGATGAGGCGGCACACTTCCTTCATCCGGTCGGGCGTGCCCACCGAGGTGCCACCAAACTTATAGACTTTCATGTTCTTATGTATTTTCAATGGTAAAACCTGTTCTGAACTTAGGGATTGCCTTCGGGAGAGGCTTTGGAGGCAAACTCTGCGGTGACTTCGCTCATCTTATGGTCGGCGCAACGATAGACGATGCCGGGAAACTCCTGCAAATAGTGGCGATTGTGGGTCACGATGACCACAGCAGTGCCCTGCTCGGTAAGCGAGCGCAGGAGACGGAGGATGTTGCGTCCCGTCTCGTGGTCGAGGTTGCCCGTAGGCTCGTCGGCCAAAAGGAGGCGAGGGTTGTTGAGCAAAGCGCGGGCAATGGCCACACGCTGCTGTTCGCCGCCGGAGAGTTCGTGCGGATAGCGTCCGTGTTTGTCGTACAATTCCACCTGGTTCAACACTTCCTCCACGCGGGCGGCACGTTCCTTCTTGTGCTTCCAACCTGTGGCGCGCAACACGAAGTCGAGATTTTCCTCCACAGTGTGCTGAGGGAGGAGGGAAAAGTCTTGAAACACGATGCCCATCTGACGCCGAAGGCCGGGCAGATGCTTGGTGCGCAACCGGGTGAGGTCATGGTCGAGCACCATGGCCGACTGCCCTTCAAACTCCTGTTCGCCATAGATGGTGCGGAGCAGCGAACTCTTGCCGCTGCCCACGCGACCGATGATGTAGACAAACTCATTGTTGTCAACGCGAAAGTCGACATTCTCTAAAATCGTGGCCTCTTCTATCTTGATGTTGAGACCCTTGAAATCGATAAGCATAAGCCGGAAGAACGATTAGTAAACGCGTGCAAAGATAGCGTTTTTTTTTCAAACCCACTTGTTTGACGATTTGAAATGTAAGGAGAGACGGAAAGTAAGCCTACGTTCCAGAGGCGTGAGGATGTGGGGCAAGGCTTCCCTAATCCATTGTCTCTCGGACGTAGGCTTACACTTAAAAAGCAGGGGGCAACTTCGTTTAGAGATTGTCCTTCTCGATGTCTTTGAAGTACTTGTAAGTGCCCACTTTGAGTTCTTCGCACGCTGCTTCATCACAAACGATGATGCCGTGAGGATGGTTTTGCAGAGCGGAGATGGTCCAGGCTTGGCAAACGGGGCCTTCGATGGCCGCTTGAAGCGCACGTGCTTTGTTGTGGCCGTTGCAGAGGATGAGCACCTCCTTGGCCGCCATCACTGTGCCCACACCCACGGTGAGTGCAGTCGCGGGCACTGCATTGGGGTCGCCGCCGAAGAAACGGCTGTTGGCGATGCGCGTGTCGGTGGTGAGGGTCTTCTGGCGCGTTTTGCTGCTGAGGGCCGAGAAGGGTTCGTTGAAAGCGATGTGTCCGTCAGGGCCGATACCTCCCAAGAAGAGGTCGATACCGCCTGCCGCTTCAATCATCTGCTCGTAGTGTGCACACTCTGCTGCCAAATCCTTGGCGTTTCCGTTGAGGAGATGGATGTTTTCTTTGGGGCAGTCGATGTGATTGAAGAAGTTGGTGGCCATGAACGAGTGGTAGCTTTCGGGGTGCTCTTCGGGCAGGCCCACATATTCGTCCATATTGAAGGTCACAACGTGCTTGAAACTGACACGTCCGTCTTCGTAAGCCTTGATGAGGGCTTTGTACATGCCAAGCGGGCTTGACCCCGTGGGCAGACCGAGCACAAAAGGCTTTTCGGCCGTAGGCTGAGCGGCATTGATTTTGGCTACAACGTAATCGGCAGCCCACTGAGAAAGTTTTGCGTAGTCCGGTTCGATGATAACTCTCATGGTTGGAACAGGTTTTTAAGAATGAATGTATGTATGATGTATGTCGAATTGACGAATGGCAAAAGGTTTCTGAAAAGGCACTCCCCCTTTGCGACACAAAGTTAACGATTATTTCGCTTTAAGGCAAGCCTTACGTCTTTTTTCTTGATTTTCGCGCTCATTACTGCTCTTCTTTTACGGATATTCTTGAAAATACGCCCCATAGGGAATATCCAATGTTTAGGAGTGCATCAGATTGTAAGTAGGTGTTCAAAATTGTCTTATAAGATAATTTGAATTCTCTTATAAGACAATTTAGATTCTCCTATAAGACAATTTTCAGCTGTCATAGGAAATATGGATAAGAGACGGCTCTATCAGCAGGTTGGGAGGGGAGATCACTTTGGCAGATTTGGGGTAGGCAGCAAAAAAAAATTGATTGTCTCCCGACAACCAATCTTCAATTAACCTTAAATCTAATACCATGAAAACAATGCAAAGGTACAGGTCTTTGGCGAAACTACCATGGGATGAGTGCAAAAACTACACGAATTTATCATCTATTAAAATTCTATGAAAACTACACTTTGCAATCAAAGACTTTTAGATAGGGAATACTTATGAGATTTTGCGTTTGAGATGGAGCTGTTGTGTGCAGTGGGGAAGGATGGCTGTGCGGTGGGTGATGAAGATGAGGGTACGACCACGACCGGTGTAGGTGTGCACGATGCGCTCTGTGACCAAGGCTTCGGTTTGCGCATCCAAAGCAGAAGTGCTTTCGTCGAAAATCATAATGGGGGCTTCGCGAAGCAAGGCGCGGGCGATGCAGATGCGCTGTGCCTGCCCTTCCGATAGCCCCCCACCGAGTTCGCTGCAAAGGGTGTCCAGCCCGTTGGGGAGTTTTTTGACAAAGTCGGCTGCTGCACAATGGAGCACCTCCCACATTTGCGCGTCGTTGGCAGCGGGACATCCCAGCAGCAGATTGTCGCGGATGCTGCCCGACAAGAGTGTATTGCCTTGTGGCACGTAGGTGAAAGTTTGACGGAGAGAGGCACTGACGGGACACCATTTTTCGGAAGGAAATAGAAGTCCGACTTCTCCTTCTGTGGGAGGAATTAAAGCCAACATCAAGCGGATAAGGGTGGTTTTTCCACTGCCGGTTTCGCCTTGAATGGCCGTGACACTTCCCGCAGGAAATTGGAAGGAAAGGTGGTCGAGGATGGGGCGGGCATCGGGAGCATAACTGAACCCAACATTGCGCAGGGTCAGTGTAAAAGGAGCACGGAGTTCTTCGGAGGAAAGGGTAGGGGAGGGGCTTGGCTCGCTGGGAAGTTGCTCCAACTCATGAAGGCGTTCGGCAGCAGTCGAGGCATTGATGAACACGGGGACATATTTGGAGAGGGTGCGCACGGGGCCTTGTATTTGACCAACGAGCTGAATGAAAGCCAAGAGAGCACCATAAGAAATGAGTCCTTGCTGCAAGTGGACAACGCCCCAAGCGAAGGTGGTGAGATAGCCCAGTGCAAAACCTATGTTCATCAAGGTGGAAGAGAGGCTGCTGTAGAGGGTCTTGTCCATCGTTTTCTTGTAGAGATGCGTTTGTTGTCCCGACAGCTTTTTGCACATATATTCTGCGCGTTGCAAGGTCTTGATGATGAGGATGTGTTGCAAACTCTCTTGAATGAAACTCTGGATGCCGCTTTCGGTCCGGCGGATGGTTTGGGTGAGTTGGCGCTGCCGTTTGAAATAGACCTTGCTCACCAGCAGAAAGAAAGGAGCGATGAAGACAATGAGCAGGGCCAAACGCGGTTCGAGCCAGAAGAGAAAAGCAAAAGCACCGACAAATTGCAGGCAGGTGGTGATGAAAGTGGGGAAATCTTCGCTGATGAGTGTGACCAGCACCGCGACGTCCTTTTGCAGCCGGTTGAGGATGTCACCACTGTGGAAGTCGCGCAGTGCCGGCCATTGACTTTGTTGCAACTGCGAGAAGAGTTGGTACTGTATGCGATTTTGCAAGCTCATCGTCAAAGTCGTTCTCACCCACTTGCCGGTCAAGGCCATCAATACTTGCAGGAGCATCAGTGCACCCAATGCCCAAAGGGCGGTGTTGAGGCTGATGATGAAGGCGCGTCCTGTTGCCACGTCAATGGCCAACTTTGTCATGCCGACAAAAGCAAGGCCACATCCCACTTGCAGCAATCCCAACAGGAGATTGAGGGTGATTTGTGGCCGAAAAGCGCGCCAATGGTGCGCTGTGTGTTGTGCGAGCGAATGCAGAGTAGAGAGAGGAGCCATTTCTTGCATCAATTACGTTGGTCTTTGCCCCACATCATTTTTTCACGGAGCATAAAGAAGAAGTCTTGCGGATGCATCTTGACGATAGGGAGGGTATAGTCGGCCTTGCGCAGATGTAACTGCGTGTCGACGGGCAGACTTTTGCTCCTCCCATCAATAGCTATGAGGAAACTACCGCTTCGGCTCTTCACACGCAGGTCGATGGTCACATCGTCGCGAAGCACAACGGGGCGCATCGTCAGGCTGTGAGGGGCCACGGGCGAAAGGCAGAATGTGGCCGACTGAGGTTCGAGGATGGGGCCGCCCACAGAAAGCGAATAGCCCGTTGACCCTGTGGGGGTGCACACAATCAGCCCATCGGCCAGATAGTTGGTGAGGAGTTCGCCGTCTACGGTGGTTTCGATCTCAATGAGCGAAGAATTGTCGTGCTTGAGCAACGCCACCTCATTGAGTGCAAAGGGGTAAATACCGAGTTCCGGCCCTTCCACCACAGACTCAATCAGACTTCTTTCTTTGATGGAAAATCGCCCTTCCATCACACGGGTCATGGCTTGCTCAATGTCGGCCGGCAACACATCGGCCAAAAAGCCCAAGCGCCCCATATTGACGCCCAAAATCGGGATGCGGCGGCGTCCCACCTTCTCGGCTGTGTTCAGAAGCGTGCCGTCTCCACCTAAGGAAATGGCTAAATCAGCGTTGCACTCTTCGGCACGGAAACCTTCAAAGTCGAAAGGTTTGGAACAATTCTTGGGGCGAATGCTGAGAATAAAGTCGAGAAATTGTTGCTCAAAAACAACTTCTGCCCCTTGTACCTGCAGGGCATTTACAACGCGTTCAACGTACTTGCACTTTTCCTCTTGATAGGTGTTTCCGAAAATGGCAATGCGACGTGGCGGAAAGTTCATAACAAAAGAAGATTGATTACCTTTAACTAACTTGCTCTGTAAATTTTCCAAAACATTTTGTACTTTTGCATCTTCATGAAATGGTGCTTTGAGCAGAAGTAGAAGCAAAAGTACTGTTTTTTATCTTTTGAACCAAGCATTTATGACAAAACTAAGTGTGAACATCAACAAAATAGCCACCTTGCGCAACGCACGAGGGGGCAACAATCCCGATGTGTTGCGTGTGGCCAAAGATTGCGAGCGTTTCGGGGCACAAGGCATCACGGTACACCCACGTCCCGATGAGCGTCATATCCGCCGCAGCGATGTCTATGACCTCGCGCAAAACATTGAGACAGAGTTCAACATCGAAGGCTATCCCACTGAAGATTTCATCCGCATGGTGTGTGAGGTGTGCCCAACGCAGGTCACGCTGGTCCCCGATACCCCCACGCAGCTCACCTCCAACGCCGGTTGGGACACCGTGATAAATGGCGACTTCTTGCGCGAGGTGGTTGCGCAGTTCCATCAGCACGACATTCGAGTCTCCCTCTTCATCGATCCTGTGATTATTATGGCCGATGCTGCAAAGGCCGTCGGCGCCGACCGCATTGAGATGTACACCGAGCCTTATGCCGCACAATATGCTATCCAGCGCGAGGAGGCAGTTGCCCCTTATGTGCGCTGTGCCGCTCATTGCGCCGAGTTAGGCTTGGGCGTCAATGCCGGCCATGATTTGAGTTTGGAAAACCTGGCCTATTTCTCTCAGTGCATTCCCCATCTAGCAGAAGTGAGCATCGGGCATGCGCTCATCTGCGATGCCCTCTATCTCGGCTTGGAAACTACCATTGCCCGCTATCGTCAGTGTTTGAAGGAAAAGGGGTAATCTTCTCCCCGCGTTCCTTTGTTTATCCTCTCTTTATTATATAGCTAACACAAAAATGCTCCATCTTTTTATTGCAGACGGCTTTGAGGAAATCGAAGCCCTCACCACACTCGATATTTTGCGCCGTTGTGGCCTCGAAGTAGCCACCGTCTCCATCACCGGCACCCGCCTCATCCGCGGTGCACACGGCATCCCCATCATGGTCGACACCGTTTTCCGTAAGGGCGAACTCGAACGCACGCAAGGTCTGATTCTCCCCGGCGGAATGCCTGGTGCAAAGAACCTTTCTCTTCACGAAGGTTTGCGCAAACTCTTGGTCAGCCAGTGTGCACAACATACGCTCGTGGCCGCCATTTGTGCCGCCCCCACTGTGCTGGGCAAGCACAATCTCCTCAACGAGCGTCGTGCCACTTGCTATCCCGGCATGGAGACAGAACTGAGAGGGGCAGAAGTAGTAGACGAGATGCTGGTCGAAGACGGCAACCTCATCACAGCCAAAGGCCCAGCGGCGAGTGTAGAATTTGCCTTTGCCATTGCCGCTCGTTTCGTCGATTCTTCCACCATCGCGCAGGTCAAATCCGGCATGCTCTTTATCTAATCTGCCCAACTCCTCTTCTAACTTATGGAAATCATCAAACGAAACGGTACTATCGTCGAGTATCAAAAAGAGAAAATAGAGTGGGCCATGCGCAAGAGCTTTTCCGGCGTCGAAGAAGCCATCGACGAGGCAAAAATTTCGGCCATGGCCGATGCAGTGGAACGCTTCATCATCGACCATCCCGAGAAGCGCAATGTCGAAAGTATCCAGGATGCGGTCGAGCTCACCCTCATGAGCAACGGCTTTTTCAATGTGGCCAAGAGCTACATCCTCTTCCGCTACCAGCGCAACGAACTGCGCAAGGTGGTGGTCAATATCGCCGAGGAAGTGGGCGACGAGACTTTGGAAACCACGCTCAGAGGCATCGCACAAACCTACCAACGTCCCGAATACAGCCTACCGCTGCTGGGCGAGAAGTTCTTCAGCTTCACCAAGCCCGGGATGAAGGCAGGCGAAAAGTTGACCGCCCTCATCAAGGCTGCGGTCGAGATGACCACACAGGACGCCCCCGACTGGGAGTTCATCGCTGCCCGACTGCTCACCTTCAAACTCAACAAGGACATCCGTGAGGTGGAAGAACTGGTGGGCGTGCGCACCTACTTTGAGAAGCTCCGCTATCTGGTGGACGAAAAACTTTTTGGCGAATACATCCTCGATGCCTACTCCCAAGACGAAATTGAAGCGGCCGCTGCCTTCATGCAGCCCGAGCGCAACCATCTGCTCAACTACTCCGGGCTCGACCTGCTCAGCAAGCGCTACCTCATCCGCACCTACACACAGCGCCCCATCGAGTCGGTGCAGGAGATGTACCTCGGCATCGCCCTCCACCTAGCCATGAACGAGGAGCGTAGTCGCCGCCTCATCTGGGTACAGCGTTTCTACGACATGCTGAGCCAACTCCACGTGACGATGGCCACTCCCACACTCTCCAACGCCCGCAAACCCTTCCACCAGCTCTCAAGCTGCTTCATCGACACCGTGCCCGACAGTCTCGACGGCATCTACCGCTCCATAGACAACTTTGCCAAGGTGAGCAAGTTTGGTGGTGGCATGGGTATGTACTTCGGCAAGGTGCGTGCCGCAGGAGCTAAAATCCGTGGCTTCAAAGGGGCTGCCGGCGGTGTCATCCGTTGGATGAAGCTCGTCAACGACACCGCCGTGGCGGTCGACCAGCTCGGCATGCGGCAAGGGGCAGTGGCGGTCTACCTCGACGTGTGGCACCGTGACCTTCCCGAGTTCCTCCAACTCCGCACCAACAACGGTGACGACCGCATGAAGGCGCACGACATCTTCCCCGCAGTGTGCTATCCCGACCTCTTCTGGCGCATGGCGGCCGAAGACCTCAATCAGCAGTGGGCCATGTTCTGCCCCAACGAGGTGATGTCGGTGCGGGGTTATTGTCTGGAAGACTACTACGGCGAAGAGTGGGAACGCCGCTACCAAGAGTGTGTGGACGACCTGCGCATCTCTCGCCGCGTGATGACCATCAAGGACATCGTGCGCCTCATCCTCCGCTCGGCCGTCGAGACGGGCACGCCTTTCGCCTTCAACCGCGATCTCGTCAACCGCGCCAACCCCAACGGTCACCGCGGCATCATCTATTGCTCCAACCTTTGCACCGAAATCGCGCAGAACATGTCGGAAATAGAGTCCGTCAGCACCGAAGTGCAGACCAAGGAGGGTAAAACCGTGGTGGTCAACACCGTCAAGCCCGGTGACTTCGTGGTGTGCAACCTCGCCAGCCTCTCCATGGGACACCTTCCCCTCGAAGACGACGAGCAGATGCACCATATTGTCGGCACCGTGGTGCGCGCTCTCGACAACGTCATCGATCTCAACTTCTATCCCCTTCCCTTCGCCCGCATCACCAACCACACCTACCGCAGCATCGGGCTGGGTGTGAGCGGCTACCACCATGCGCTGGCCGTGCGGGGCATCAAGTGGGAGAGTGAGCGACACCTCGCTTTCATGGACGAAGTGTTCGACCGCATCAACCGCGCCGCCGTCGAAGCCAGTGCCGACATTGCCTGCGAAAAGGGAAGCTACGCCCACTTTGCCGGGAGCGACTGGCAGACGGGGGATTACTTCACCAAGCGTGACTACCACTCCCCCGAGTGGCAACGCATCGCCGCCAAAGCCCGTGAAGGCATGCGTAACGCCTACTTGCTGGCCATTGCTCCCACCAGCAGCACGAGTATCATTGCCGGCACGACGGCCGGAGTAGATCCCGTGATGCAGCGTTTCTTCCTCGAAGAAAAGAAGGGCGCCATGCTTCCCCGCGTAGCCCCCGGACTGAGCGACCGAACCTACTGGATGTACAAGGGCGCCTACCTCATCGACCAGAAATGGAGCGTGCGTGCCGGTGGCATCCGTCAACGCCACATCGACCAGGCGCAGAGCATGAACCTCTACATCACGCAGGACTATACGATGCGCCAAATCCTCGACCTCTACCTCCTCGCTTGGCAGTGTGGCGTGAAGACCATCTACTACGTCCGTTCCAAGTCGCTTGAAGTGGAAGAGTGCGAAAGCTGCTCCTCTTGACCCGCAAACCCCACGACCTTTCCCTCGAAACCTCGTGGGGTTTTAATATGCCCCACCCCTAATGCCTCATCACGCAGAGTGCTTCCGCTTGCTCATTGTAGGAGGAGCGTCGTCGCTCACCATAGGTAATAGAGTTTTCAACATGTTGAAAGTTTCTTTTCAACGTGGTGAAAGTTCTTTTTCAACATGTTGAAAACTCCACCATCTATGTAGAACGGCCACCGCCCTCCACTTGAAGCGAGCGCTGACCTCCACCTCGTGGAAGGGCAACCTATCTGCTTTCCTCTGCTTCTATCCTCCACTAAAATCCCTTTAACCCCCTAACCCTCAAAGCCCTATGGCACAAGACACCCTCCGCCGCAACGCCCTCTTCAACCCCGAAGGCGACACCGACCTCCGCTTCCGCCGACTCATCGGTGGCAACACCACCAACCTCAACGACTTCAACAACATGCGCTACGCATGGGTGAGCGACTGGTATCGGCAGGCAATGAACAACTTCTGGATTCCCGAAGAAATCAACCTAACTCAGGACACGAAGGACTATCCGCTGCTCGACCGCTCCGAACGCACGGCCTACGACAAAATCCTCTCTTTCCTCGTCTTCCTTGACTCTCTCCAAAGCAACAACCTCCCCTCCATCTGCGAGTACATCACGGCCAACGAGGTGAACCTCTGTCTTCACATCCAAGCCTTCCAAGAGTGCGTACACAGCCAAAGCTACAGCTACATGCTCGACTCCATCTGCTCGCCCGAGGAACGCAACGACATCCTCTATCAGTGGAAGACGGACGAACATCTCCTGCGCCGCAACAAGTTCATCGGTGATTGCTACAACGAGTTTCAGGAGAAGCGCGACAAGTTTTCGCTTGTCAAGACGTGCATCGCCAATTTCATCCTCGAAGGTATCTACTTCTACAGCGGTTTCATGTTTTTCTACAACCTGGCGCGCAACGGACGCATGTCCGGTTCGGCGCAGGAAATTCGCTACATCAACCGCGACGAAAACACCCATCTCTGGCTTTTCCGCAACATCCTCCAAGAACTCAAGAAGGAAGAACCCGAGATGTTCACCCCCGAAAAGGTGGCCGTCTACGAAGCCATGATGCGCGAAGGCGTGGCGCAGGAAATCGCCTGGGGGCAATATGTCATCGGCGATGAGGTGCAAGGACTCAACAGCCGGATGGTGAACGACTATATCCGCTATCTCGGCAACCTCCGCTGGACGAGCCTCGGTTTCGACCCGCTCTATGAGGACAATCGACAAGAGCCAGAGAACATGAAGTGGGTGTCGCACTATGCCAACGCCAACATGGTGAAGACCGACTTCTTCGAGGCCAAGAGCACCGCCTACGCCAAGAGCACCGCCATTGAAGACGACTTGTAGACACTGCACCTATTTTTCACCTCGATAAACGACTCGCTCCCTCACCTTTGCTGCTGAGCAAATGGTAGGGGAGCGAGTGTTCTTTTGTTGATATGAGCGAAGAGAGCGTTTACTTCTTCTTGTAGCGCTTGTTGAGGCCGTCGATGACCTCTTTGGTGATATCCAAATGCTGGTCGGCATAGAGGACATTGTCGCCCTGCTTGGAGAGAATGAGCTGGTAGCCCGCTACCTTGTTGTAGTCTTTAAGGAAGGCTTGCAGGCTGTCGCGGAGCGTGTTGTTGAACTTCTCCTGCTCAGCAGCCATCCGCTTGGTGAGCTGTTGCTCAAGCTGTGCGCCTTCCTGCTGCAACTTTTGGAGGTGCTGCTGTGCAGTCTGAGCCTGGTCCTGCGAGGTGAAAGCGCCCTTCTGCATCTTTTGCTGGAAGTCTAACATGGCTTTCTGAAACTGGCTTTGCTTGGCAGCAAGCTGGGATTCAAACTGCTTGCTCTTGGCTTCTAAAATCGCCTTGTGCTCCGTGCAGAAGCGATATTGCGTCATCAGTGAGTCGATTTCGACATAGGCGATGCGAGGTTGGGCGTCTGTGCTTGCAGTAACTGTGACTGCGACTCCTTTTTTGGTTGTGGCGGGCTTGCCCGACTGTTTGTCGCAAGCCGTGAGGAGAAGGCCGGAGGTCAAGAGGATGGTGGAGAGAAAGTAAATAGGTTTCATTGTGATGGGAGGTTTCGGGTGGAATTTAAGCGGAGTATTCATTCACTCGGTGTGGGTTTTCCGTGCGCGCCTCGCGGTCTTGGCTCGTGGCGCAGCGCACGCCCTTTCGAGCCAGAGCCTTGTTGCTGCTCACGTGTGTATTGACGAATTTGCCTTTGATGAAGATACCTACCGAGAGGAGGAGGATGGACATTCCAACAATAATTAAGGTTGGAAGGAGAAGTTTATCCATAGGAATTTTCTAAATTTGCGGTGCAAATATAGTACAACCGCTGCAATGATGCAAGCAATTTGCACTATTTAAGGTGGTTGAAGTCTTTAACTCAAACAACAAGATCATGACGCAACTCTCTCCGAAGGTCGTTTTCGACTGCTTTGCACAAATCAACGCTGTGCCCCGCCCCTCCAAAAGGGAAGAGAAAATCCATGCTTTCCTCGTGAAGTTCGGCCAAGACCTCGGCTTGGATACCCAGATAGACGCTGTGGGCAATGTACTCATCAAGAAACCCGCTACTCCCGGCTATGAAAACTGCAAGACCGTGGTGTTGCAGAGCCATCAAGACATGGTGTGCGAAAAGAACAAGGACGTGGAGTTTGACTTCGACAACGATGCCATCCAAACCTACGTGGACGGCGAGTGGATGAAAGCCAAAGGCACAACCCTCGGTGCTGACGACGGCATCGGTGTGGCCATGCAGATGGCCATCCTTCAATCAACTGATATTGAGCACGGCCCCATCGAATGCCTCTTCACCAGCGATGAAGAGACCGGCCTTACGGGCGCTATGGGCTTGCAACCGGGCTTCATGACGGGCGACTATCTGCTCAACCTCGACTCCGAGGACGAAGGCCAACTCTTTGTGAGCTGTGCCGGTGGTGTGCGCACGGAAGCTACGTTCACCCTTCCGGAAGTGGCAATGCCTGCCGACTACTTTGCGGTGGAACTTCACGTCAAAGGGCTGACCGGCGGCCACTCCGGCGACGACATCAACAAGAAGCGCGGCAATGCCAACAAGATCTTGGTGCGCTTCATCTACGAACTCATGGGCAAGACCGATGTCCGCATTGCCGACATCCAAGCCGGTGGCCTGCACAACGCCATCCCGCGTGAAGCCCGTGCCGTCATCGCCGTTCCTGCCGCTTATAAAGAACAGCTTCGTGTGGACTTGAACCTCTTTGCCGCCAACGTGAGGGACGAGTTTTCGGCCACCGAACCCGATATGCTCATCGACCTCGGCAGCTGCCCCACGCCGACTCAATGTTTCGAAAGCGAAGCAGCAACCCGTCTCATCAAGAGCCTCGTGGTGGTGCACAATGGGGTGTTTGCCATGAGCCAAGATTTGGAAAACTTTGTGGAGACTTCCAGCAATCTGGCCAGCATTCGCAAGGAAGGCAACAAGGTGGTGGTCAACACCTCGCAGCGTTCGAGCGTGGCCAGCAATCTGGAGAATATGGCTGCTACGGTGCGTGCTGCCTTTGAACTGGGAGGTGGAACGTGCGTCACCAACGAGGGCTATCCCGGCTGGAAGATGAACCCCAAGAGCGAAATCCTCAAAGTGGCGGTCGACAGCTACAAGCGCCTCTTCAACAAGGAGCCGCTCGTGCTCGCCATCCATGCCGGTTTGGAATGCGGCTTGTTCAGCGAGAAGTATCCCCACCTCGACATGGTGAGCTTCGGCCCCACACTGCGCGGTGTGCACTCGCCCGATGAACGCCTGCTCATCCCCACCGTCCAGCTCGTTTGGGATCACCTGCTCGACATCTTGAAGCACATTCCTCGTCACGCTTAATTTCTGTTTTGCCCTCGTGAAGCATTTCCCCCTTTTTGCAACGCTCATCGCGCTATGTTCCATCTTCCTCACCTCTTGTTGGGGCGAGGAAGATTTTAGCGTATCGCCCAATCTGCGCTTGGAGTTCAGCCGTGACACCGTGGCATTCGACACGGTCATTGCCGGGCAACCGACCAACACCTACACCTTCTTCATCTACAACCGCACCTCCCGAGGCGTCCGCATTGAGCAAGCGGCGTTGGGCAAAGGTGCACAGTCGCCCTTCCGGGTAAATCTCGATGGCACATTCGTAGGCGCTGCTACCGCTGGCGACTGGGAAATCGCGGCAGGCGACAGTCTGAGAGGATTTGTGGAACTGACCGCACCCGTCACCGGACAGGATGCTCCACAGCCGCTGGAAGACGAACTGCGCTTTCACCTGGCCGGTGGTGCCACGCAGCACATCACGCTCACCGCTGCCGGGCAGGACGTGCTCCCCTTGACCATCAAGGTGCTGGAGCGCGACACCCTGCTTTCGGATCAGCGCCCCTACCTCATCAGTGACAGCCTGGTGGTGGCAGCGGGCGCAACGTTGCAGTTGGCTGCCGGAACCCGCCTCTTCTTCAAGGCCGGGGCGTCGCTCATTGTCCACGGCACACTGCAAGCCCACGGCACACTGGAGCAGCCCATCGTCTTCCGAGGCGCACGTTTAGGAGAAATGTTTTCCGGGCAACCTTACGACCGCATCCCCAATCAGTGGGGCGGGGTGGTGCTGAGCCGCACGAGCGTGGGCAATGTGCTCAACTTCTGCGACATCCATAGCGGCACCTACGGCATCCGCTGCGACTCGACGGGAATGGACACGCGCAAACTGCTTTTGGAAAACTCCGTCATCCACAACATCGGGGGGCACGGGCTGTATGCCAAGGACTGCCACACCGAGGTGGGCAACAGCCAAATCTCCAACGCTGCCGGCGACTGCGTCCATCTCATCGGCGGCCGACATCGTTTCGTCCATTGCACCCTCGCTCAGTTTTACCCCTTTGTCGGGGAGCGCGGGGTCGCCCTCCGATTTACCAACACCGAAGGCATGCTGCGCCATCCGCTCCACGCTGCCACCTTCCTCAACACGCTCATCACGGGCTACAACAGCGACGACCTCATGGCCCACCGGTCGGCGCGCTACACCGCGGATGCTTTCAACTACGACTTCCGAAACTGCCTCGTCCACACACCGGCGGTGACGGACGATGCGCACTTCGTCGACTGTCTGTTTGAAGACGACAGCAGCGACAAAACGCAGCAGGCCGGCAACTTCGCCCCGCCCTTCGACAACCGCCATCTCCTCTACCGCTTCAGCCTCTCGCCCTCCTCGCGGGCCGTGGGGCGCGCTGACTTCGCCGCTACCCGCGCCACCTACCCCAACGACCGCAACGGACATCCGCGTCTCACCGACGGAAAGGCCGACATCGGCTGCTACGAAGCCCCAACCCCCAACCCCTAATCCTCCCAACTCATGCCGCAAACCAAGCGTACCGCCCCCAAACGCAAAATCGATGCTGCTCCCGTGCAGGACACCTTCGGACGCCTCCAACCCCAGGCGCTCGATTTGGAAAAAGCCGTGCTCGGTGCCCTCCTCCTTGAGAAAGACGCCTACTACGTGGTGAGCGAAATCCTCAAGCCCAAAAGCTTCTACGACCCCAAGCACCAAATCATCTACGAAGCCATACAGCAGCTCAACATCGAGCAAACACCACCCGACCTGCTCACCCTCACCGAGAAGCTCACCGCCACCCAGCAACTCGAAGAAGTGGGCGGACCGGCCTATCTGGCCCAGCTCACCATGGGCATGTCCTCCTCGGCCCACATCGAGTTTCACGCCCGCATCATCGCCCAAAAAGCCACCGCCCGCGAACTCATCGGCTACACCGGACGCATCCAAGACCTGGCCTTCGACCCCACCAGCGACATCGACCTGCTCATGCAGGAAGCCGAGGGCAGCCTGTTCGAACTCTCACAAAACAACCTCAAGAAGGACTATTCGCAAATCGATCCCGTCATCAACGACTCCATCGCCATGATTCGCGTGGCAGCGGCCCGTCCCGACGGCATGTCGGGCATCCCCTCACTCTACACCCACCTCGACAAGATGACCGCCGGATGGCAAAACTCCGACCTCGTCATCCTCGCCGCACGCCCCGCGATGGGAAAAACCGCCTTCGCCCTCTCCATGGCCCGCAACATCGCCATCGAGCAGTCCATTCCCCTCGCCTTCTTCTCGCTTGAAATGTCGAAAGTTCAGCTCATGAACCGTCTCATCTCCAACATCTGCGAAATCAAAAGTGAGAAAATCCGCAACGGCGACCTCGCCAACTACGAGTGGGCACAGCTCGACAGCCGCATCAAAGACGTCTACGGCAAGCCCCTCTACCTCGACGACACCCCCTCCCTCTCCGTCTTCGAGCTCCGCACCAAAGCCCGCCGCCTCGTCCGCGAGCACGGTGTGCGCATCATCATGATCGACTACCTCCAGCTCATGAACGCCTCCGGCATGAAGTTTGTCGGCCGTCAGGAAGAAGTCTCCATCATCAGTCGCTCGCTCAAAGGGCTGGCCAAAGAGCTCAACATCCCCATCCTCGCCCTCTCCCAGCTCAACCGCGACACCGAGAAGCGCACCGGATCCGGACAGCCCGGCAACACCGACAACGAGGCCAAACGACCCCAACTCTCCGACCTCCGCGAGTCCGGAGCCATCGAGCAGGACGCAGACATGGTGCTCTTCATCCACCGCCCCGAGTACTATCGCATCTACAAAGACAGCCAGAACCGCGATCTCCGCGGCATGGCCGAAATCATCATCGCCAAGCACCGTAACGGCGCCGTGGGCGATGTACTCCTCTCCTTCAAGGGCGAATACACGCGCTTCGAAAATCCCGATGCCGGATTCAGCATCCCTCTCCCCGGCGAAACGACCCCCATCGCCCGACCCTCAGCACCCGACCCGACGGCCGACGACGGCGGATTTCCGGACACCCCTCCCCCGATGGCCGACCCGTTCGGCTATCTGCCCCAAGGCAGTGCCCCCTTCTGACCCGCTGCCGCCTCCCTCCACAACATCCCGTCTCGGTTCCGACTGGCGAACCGGGACGGGATGTTGTTTCACGGAAAAACGGCTCATATCGGCGACAAAATCCAAGCACTTCTCCGTGAGTGCACATTTTACCATTAAGCCGAAAATTGTCTTATAAGAGAATTGAAATTGTCTTATAAGAGAATTTGAATTGTCTTACAAGAGAGTTTGACCCTTAAGCCTCTTTTCGTTCAGCAAAGTGGTGGAAAGTGTGACATAAAAACGCTCCTACTCGAAAGGGAGTGACTCACCTTGCGAGTAGGAGCGAGAAGTTTCTTCGGAAGAGAGGGTAGTCTGGAGAGGATAGACGGATGGTCATCTCTCAATGAGAGCGGTGGCATAGGCGATGATGCCTTCTTCGCGTCCGGCAAATCCCATACGCTCGTTGGTGGTGGCTTTGATGGAGATGTCGTCGGTCGTGATGTGAAGGAGGGGCGCCATGCACTGCTTCATCGCCTCTACGTGTGGGTTGATTTTGGGTTGCTCGGCCACAAGGGTGCAGTCGATGTTGCCCACGCGCCATCCTTTGTCTTGAAGGAGGGAGAGGGTACGGGTGAGGAGGATTTTGCTGTCGATGTTTTCATACTCGGCACCGGTGTCGGGAAAGTGGAAACCGATGTCGCGGAGGTTGGCGGCCCCGAGGAGGGCATCGCATACGGCGTGGATGAGGACATCGGCATCGCTGTGGCCGAGAAGTCCTAGGTGGTGGTCTATCTTGATGCCGCCCAACCATAGGGGGCGACCTTCGACGAGGCGGTGCACGTCATAACCGAAGCCTACTCTGATGTTCATAAGGGAAGGGATGAAGGGGGGGGATGAATGAAGGAGGGCGAGCTTCAACGGCGCCGACCCATAAGTTCTTTGATGCCGTCCATGTCGAAGGAGAGGGAAACGCGGAGGGTTTGGTCGAGCGGATTGGAAGGCGTTGTGGCCACTACGTAGCCGGCATCGATGCTGAGCACGTTCATTTTGAAACCGGCGCCGAAGGTGAAGTATTTGCGGTTGCCTTGCATGGCGCTTTCGTGGTGGTAGCCTCCGCGCAGGGCAAACTTGTCGTTGTAGGTGTATTCTGCCCCCAAGCTCCATTGCACCTCTTCGAGTTCACCTTTGAGCCCACGTTCGCTGTCGCCGAAACTTTTGAACATGCCCGAGATGGGGGAGATGTCATAATGGTCGCGGCGCACCCGCTCTTGGTAGTCCTCGTTGGTTTCGCCCGGGAGTTGGAGGGGAAGGGAGGGGACGAGGAGCTTGTTGGCCTCTGCAGAGATGGCAAAGCGGTTGTACTCGTTGACGGGGAGGGTGAGGGTGAGCCCCATGCGCAGATTGGTGGGCAGGAAGTAGGAATAGTCCGAGCCGAAGTTGATTTTCGAGCCAATGTTGCTCACATTGAGCCCCCATGCCAGGTTGCACTCTCTGTTGCCGAGGGTGACATAGTCATTCCAGTACATCGAGACATCGGCAGCAAAGGCAGAACCTGCCGTAACATTGTCCTTGTAGTGGCCGGAGAGATCGGAGTACATGTAGCGAAGCGCAACGGCTGCCGAGAACTTTTCGGAAAGCATGCGAGAGTAGGCCACATCGACGGCAAATTCATAGGGCTTGACGGTGATACTGTTGTCAGAAACTTCGCCCACGGTGAAGTATTTGATGCCGCCCGAGACGGCTTGGTAGTCGCCCAATCGCATGTAGCCCACAGCGTTGGCCAGCGCAATTCCTTCGGTGAGCTGGCGCAGCCAAGGGGTGTAGTTGATGGCAAATCCGGCACGAGAGATGTTGAAAGGATACTTGGCGGGGTTCCACGTCTGAGCGTGGACATCGGGCTCTGTGGCAGCACCGATGTCGCCCATGGCTGCAGCGCGTGCATCGGAGGCAATGGTTTGCGAGACCACGGCTGTGCGGATGGGGTTGAACTTGTCCTTGATGTTTTCTTGGGCGGCAGCGGTGAGGCCGACACCGATATAGGGGAGCAAGAGCAGGAGTCGCTTCATAGTGAAAGGAGATGACTAATGATGTTGGGTGATGATGAGTTTTTGTGTCGGGATGTTGGTGAACCCTTGGCTGCCTTTGAGGACAGCTCGGAAGAGATAGATGCCATCGGGCAGGGGAGCGCCCTCTGTGGTACGGAGATTCCATGGTAGATGGTAGTTCCCGACCGATTTGGGCAGTGTGCGGGTGGCAGCCCATACTTTACGCCCGGCGGTGTCGTAGACTTCAAAAGTGATGCCGGTGGCTTCGTCTTGGGTCGTGGGGAAGTGGGCGATGAAGTGTGTATCTGTGCTCGCAGGGTTTTGCGTGGCAGTAATAAAAGTGCCGGAGGCTTCGATATTCTTCACCACAAATCGCAGTTGGGTGGTCGTCACGTTGTTGTTGACATCCCAAACGCGGAAGTTGAGGGTGTGCTCACCTTGGGAAAGCCCGGTGAGGGGGTAGACCACCTGCCCCTTTTGATATGAGCCGAGATCGTAGGTGAAGAAGTTGTAGAGGCTCACCGTTTCGTTGGTCTTACCATCGAGGGTCAGCTCCATGTTGTGCCCCAAACTGGTGCCCGTGGCGTTGATGCCGCTGTCGTCGCTGATTTGTGCGATGAAAGTGGGCGCACTGCCGACCACTGCATATTCGGATGCATCCACGTTGTTGAGATAGGCCAGTACCTTGGGGGGAAAGGTGTCTTGGATAGCATCGGATGAAGTGCCGTTCAAGAAGATGTCGGCATATACACCGCTACCTTCGACTTTGCGGTCGTTGCTGACGGCATAAAAGCTGATGCGTGCATCGTCGTTGGAGTAGCTGATGTCGCGAGGGACGACAAAGGAGATGCTGAAGCGTCCTTCTGTGACGAGGCTGGTTCCGCGGAAGATGTTCCTCACCTGTTCTTGGAAGACCAGCGGCTTTTTCCGCGCTTTCGCCGCGCTCCCATCGTTGTCCTTGCAGGTGATGCTTTCTGCGCGGTCGAAGATTTCGGTAGTCACGACGCCGGCGAAGTCGGTCGACACTTGTTCCGCCCGGCTGTGTGGAGCAATGTGCCCACTGAGACGCACCACGCTGCCGGCTTTGAGTTGGGTGTGTCGGCCGGTGATGAGGGCTTGACCATCGATGCTGTCCAGCACCACTTGTTCGGTAGGAATAGCGAGGGCAAGGGCAGGGTCACCGAAGTAAACGTACTTCAACTTGTTGATGGTCGGGTCTGTCGAACTGGTCACTAAGTTGACCTTGGCCAATCGCAACGCTTCTCCCATCGTGATGCGTCGGCCTTTACTGTCGCGCCCCACCACATATTGTGAGAAGAGGCGGTTGAGCGCACTGTTTTGAGAAGCATATACGGCTCTTGTGGCGCACATAAAGGCAATGCTGCCTCCATTGGGAAGGAAAAGCGAAGGTTCGGCAAGGTTCTCCTCGTGGGAGTCGAAGGGGAAAATCTCACAAGAGGCCAAGACCCACAAGGACAAATGCGGTGAGAACGCTTTTTTGAAGTCTTCGGTGGTGAGCGAACGTTCGTGAGAAATCTGGAACGGAGAGCCGTGTCCGCTGTAATTATACATCACGGCACCGGCTTTCATCTGCTGGTGTAGACGTTCTGTGACCATAGGATAGGTGAAGCCCGTAGCACCCGACTGCCGGGAGTAGCGATCCCAATAGACTTTTTGCAGGGTGAAACGATTGTCACCCACCGTCTTGAGTACATCGGCCACTCCCTCGGCATCGTCCATGTGCTCGTTGGCATCGCCATCATCACCCAGCATGGCGATGGTGTTCTTCCACGCACCGGCATCTTTGTTGTCGAGATAGGTGAGGACCTTGTCCACCAAACGTTGGGCTTCGGCTTCGTTGGTGACGACCATGCGTCCCACAGCGACATCGGGCTTTTCGAGGCGGATGTTGCGCCCTTCGTTGTCGTCCAAGAGAGTGAAGAAGTCGTCCGTAACATAACTGTTTACCGTACCGATACTTTGCTGGGAGTGGTCTACCTCGTAGGCCAAAAGGAAGTCTTCGGCTTTGAACTTCGCCCAGTGCTCGGTGATGAGACGATTGTCCCAAGGGCTTTTGCCCATGAGTAAGAGAAACTTCGGGGCTTTCTCCGCAGTGGCCGCGCGGTCGTAGAGCATTTTTAGGTAGCGGCGATAGGCGTTGGCATCGGGTGTGCCCGAGGAAAACTCGTTGTAGAGTTGGTCGGCACGCACCACCTTTACTTTCATCCCCTCGCGTTGCCGATGAACGTCCGCCAGACGCTCAGCCTGAGCAGTCAGTTTGTTGCTTTCGGGAACGATGATGACGTAGTCAATGTCGGAGTCGGCATGGAGGTTTTGCGTCTCAATGCTTCCCACCACTTCGGGTTCGGGATAGGCAGCAGAGGCATCGAAAGCCACGAATCGCCGCTGCGGTGTATCGGTCGTAAAGTTCTGAATGCCGTCGCTCCCCATCGTGGCCGAAACTTGTGCCGTTGGGTCGCCGGCCTGCCCGATGCGCCAAAGTCGGGTGTTGCTGTCCGCCTTGTCGAAGCGCAACGTCACTGGTTCTGTGCTTTGGGGCGAAAAACTATAAGGCTGCTTTGTCACCGCCAACCGCCGCATGTAGCTGAGGCGAATGTAGTCCAAGCGGGCAGCATTGCCCTGTGTGGTGGTGAAGTCAAAGTTGAGTTCGGGCGCAGTAACACGCTGTGAGAAACTGGCATTCGCAGCGCGAGCAATCTCGATGAGTGAAGTGTATCGGCCCAGATTCATTCCCCCAACCTTGTTGCCATTGAGCTTGATATCGACGATGGTGTTGGATAGCGCCGAGGAGGCTGAGAAAGCTATCTCTCCCCGCACTTTGCCTTCATCGACATCGGCCGCGAAATCCGGAAGGACAACTCGGTAGGTGTGGCTGTTGCCGTCGGCAAAGTTGTAGCGGTCGAACATGCGTCGTCCGCCTTCATACCAGCCTACGGCATCGTCATCGAGCGCATAGCCGTAGGGAACGGCGGTCGTTGTGCTGCTTTGTGCAGGGACAGAGGGCAGTTCGGCAACGGCCAACGGCTGTTCACCCTCGGTGATGAAATAGTAGGAAAAGCGCGAATAGTGGTTTAGTGTATGTGTCCACCTCCTCGACACCGGCTCATAAGCCCAGCGAGTGGTGCCTTCTGCCCAAAAGAGGAGGTGGTTGGTGTGCCGTAACGTAGGCACTTCCACCAAGTCGTCGGGCGTCTGCGTGTTCGGAACAGAAGGGGAGGTGGCGGAGAATTCGAAAGTCTCGTCCTGCAACAGACCACCATAGCCGTAGATTTTAACGCGGTCGAAACGATTGAAGCCCAATCCCTTAAGCGTATTTTCAGACAGAGAATAGATGCCCTCGCGTGATACTCTGATTTTTACCCATTTCCCTGTATTTAATACCGATTGGCTTGCCCAGCGCGTCGTCGACGATGGGGCATGATGAGCCGCAACCTTGGCGAAGCGTGGTGTGACCCGTAGTTTGCAAGAAGACAAACGCATCCATTTGCCCGAACGTTTCACAAAAGGACAGAAACTCACTGTAAGGAAGTGAGACTTTCGACTGGTCGATAGATACTGCGAGAGACGATAGTCGCCTTCGTCATCGGACTTTGCCGGCATTGTCTTCAAGAGGGCGCGTTCGCTTGTGGTGAGAGGAACATATTCCGGGTAAACCACCTGCACATCGAATGCTGAAGCTGCAGTATGCCCCAGCGCTATTTGTTCGGTATAGAGAGGGAGACCATCGACGACTTCGTAGTCGCCCACCTGAATATGAATGAACTCTTTGTTCTGGCCTTGTACTCCCAAAAGGGTAAGGGTAAAGGCGAAGAGAGAGAGGAGAAAGCGGATGTTCATGTGCGGAAGAAAGAAGGGGAGAGGAGCGCTACTTCACGTTGAAAGCAGTCACACGTTCCTCGCCCACAAAGGTTTCAATACGATGGTCGGGGTCTATTGAAATCGGCGCTTGCGGCGCTCCCAAGAGAAGAATATCGCCCCGACGGAAGGTGTAGAATCGGCTCAGACGAGCTATGACCTCGTCAATGTTGGAGAGCATCTGCGTGCCATCGCCTTCGATGCGAGTTGCCCCATCGACAGTGAGACGAAAGCTGGGCAGAGGGTTTATGCCGGGCGTAAAGGGAAGAAAATCCCCGACCGGCAACGCATTGTCAAATCCCATAGCCACTGACCAAGGCTGTCCTTGAGCTTTTGCTGCATTGAGCAGTTCAACCGAGAAGAAGTGAGGGAGTGCCGTGATGGCATCGTAATAGCGATGAGCAAAGCGCATACTGATGCTTCGGCCGAGACGGCAGATGCGGATGGCGAGATGGACTTCCAGCGCCGCAGGGTTGGCGTAATCTGGGAGAAACACCGGTTTGCCGTTTTTCTGCACTGCAGTTTCGGGCAGGGTGTAGCAGACACAGGTGTCTATGTTCGATAACGTGGTTGCCGGATAATTATTGTGTAGTGCGAGGATATTCATGGTGATAGAATTTATTGCAACAAGTTGAACATTGTATCCATTTTGCGTTGTGTCTCTTGCCATTCCGCTTCCTCTTGACTTTCAGAAAGCAGGCCACCGCCGGCGAAGAGATGGGCTTGTCGGCCTGCGAATTGCAGGCAGCGCAGAGTGACGAAAAGATGGGTATCGGCGTTCGGGAGGACAGGGCCTGAGAAACCAGAATAATAGATGCGTGGTTGGTGCTCAATCTCGTGGAGGAGAGCAGCGGCTTGTTGAGCAGGTAGACCGCAGACTGCGGGAGTGGGATGTAGTGCCGCCACCACCGTACCCAACGAAAGTGAGGAAGGAATTGTGGCATGGAAATCGGTGCAGAGATGAGCGAGGTGGCCTGCCGTCCGGATATAGGTTGCAGAGAGGGTGGGAGAGAGGTCGAAGCCGGAGAGTCGGTCCATGAGATAGGAGACGACCAGTTGTTGCTCGCGGCGGTTTTTCACCGACCAGCGGTCTGGGGGAGGAGCCGTTCCGGCAGTGAGGGGAAGGGTACCGGCAAGGGCCATTGTGTGGAGTCGGTGAGCTTGGACAGATAGCAGAACCTCGGGGGAAGCGATAAGCCAGATACCTTGTTCCTGGGCATCGACGAGAGCCACATAACTTTCGGGATAGCGCCGGCAGGCGATGAGGAAGAGGCGACGTTGTTCATCGTCGGTGAGGGGGTGAGGAAGGCGTAGCGTTTGTCTTCGGGCGAGGACAATCTTCTCTACGACACCGCTCAGGAGGGCAGAGAGACATCGGTCAAACTCGTGGTGGTAGGCCGTACGTGCCGACTCCTCAACTTCGAGAAAGAGAGGAGAGAGCGGAGGTGTATCAACGGGTTCGGGGAAGCAACATTCATCTTCGAGGGGAAAAAAGAGGATGGGATGCTCTGCCGAAGGCGAAAAAGGGGCAAACACATAGCCCGCACACTCTCCGATGCGATCAAAGGAAGAGAGAGCGTGCGGGGGATGCTGATAAGAAAGTTCGTGTATGTTTTCCTCGTTAGGGAGTCGATAGAGGATGTGAGGCATAGGGAAGGATTAGTCTTGTTCCCGACGCTTGGCTTCCGTCCAGATTTCGTCCATCTCGGCGAGGGTCATGTCGGTGAGCTTTCGCCCTTGTTTGAGGGTTTTGGCTTCGAGATAGTTGAAGCGGCGAATGAACTTCTGGTTGGTGCGCTCGAGCGCGTTGTCGGGATTGATTTTGTAGAGGCGCGCGGCATTGATGAGTGAGAAGAGGAGATCACCAAATTCGGCCTCGGCTTTGTCGTGGTCCATGTGTTCGAGTTCGGTCTCAAACTCTCCGATTTCTTCCTTGACCTTCTCCCACACTTGCTTGCGTTCTTCCCAGTCGAAGCCCACATTGCGCGCTTTGTCCTGGATGCGATAGGCCTTGATGAGGGTAGGGAGGGACGAGGGGACACCGCTGAGGACCGTCTTGTTGCCGTCTTTCTCCTGCTGTTTGAGTTGCTCCCATTGTTGGCTCACTTGGGCGGCTGTCTCCACATTGCTGCCTTGGCTTCCTTCAGGAGGATAGACGTGTGGATGACGGAAGATGAGTTTGTCGCAAAGTTTGTTGCAGACCTCGGCGATATCGAACTCCGACTGCTCTTCTCCAATTTTGGCGTAGAAGCAGACGTGGAGGAGCACGTCGCCGAGTTCTTTCATAATCTCGTTCGAATCGCCTTTCATCAAGGCATCCGAGAGTTCGTAGGTCTCTTCGATGGTGTTGGGGCGCAGACTTTCGTTGGTTTGCTTGCGATCCCAGGGGCACTTCTCGCGCAGGGTGTCGAGGACATCAAGCATACGCCCGAACGCTGCGAGTTTTTCTTCTTTGCTGTGCATGAGGGGAGTTATTGAAGGTGTTGAAGGAGTTTTTCGAAAGAAGGGATGATGATGTGGCGTCGACGGAGTTCGATGAGTCCTTCGCTTTTGAGGCGGTTGAGCATTTGCGACACTCTGAGGCGTGTTGTGACGAGTTCGTCAGCCAAGGCAATCATATCAATGATGAGCTCCTTTTGTCCGGCGGGGCGGGTGGAGCGCAACAAAAGGAAGTGGACAAATTGCTTTTCGAGGCTGTCGGGGTAGGCTTTCCACAGACGACTCTCCCAAAGGTGCTGGTTGGAGCAGATGAGGTTAAGGTAGTTGATGTGGAAAGGCATGTAAGCGAAGAGGATGTCGCGCACTTCGTGTTTGGGGATGCGGAGCACCTGGGCTTCAGTCACAGCAGTGAAGGAGGCCGTGTGCCTCTGTCTCAGCCCGAAGAGACGTTCGGGCTGCATGACGGTAGGGGTTGTGGTCAGTTCGCGGAAGAAATAGGCTCCATTGTCGGAACGCTCTTCTTTGCAGATGGTTCCGCTGGTGGAGCAGATGAGGTGGTCACAGAGTTCGCCATCGTCCACGATGGTGGCACCTTCGGCAAGGGTGCGGAAGTCGAAGTGGACGCGTTCGGCAATGCGTAGGAATTCGTCTTGGCTCAGCCCCTGGAAGAGCGGAATACTGACGAGGCGATGAAAGAAACGAGGTTCCACGGCTATGGCTGAATATACTTACTCATCCCGGCTGACATCCAGGTGCGGAGCTGCCCTTGTGAGTCGGCATAGATGAGATAGGTTTGTAGGTCTTTGTGTTGGCCGACAAATTGCCGGGCAGCTTCGAGCCCCATGACCATAAAAGAGGTGGCGTAGGCATCGGCTTGCGCACAGGTGGGAGCAATGACGGTGGCCGAGAGCAGGGAGTGCTCCACAGGGTAGCCCGTCTTTGGGTCTATCGTGTGAGCATATTTCTTGCCGCCCTTATAGTAGAAGTTGCGGTAGTTGCCGGAGGTGGCAATGCCGCGGTTGGTGATGTGGAGGACGGTCTGGATTTCATTGGCGGTGTGGGTAGAGTCGTCCACGGGCTTGTTGATGCCTAAGCTCCAGCGCTTGCCTTCCGGGTTTTCGCCCTTGACGAAAACTTCGCCGCCGATTTCCACCATGTAGTTCTTGCAGCCTTTCGACTCCAGCAGTCGGGCGATGCGGTCGACACCATAACCTTTGGCCACAGCGCCCATGTCGATGGCGAGGCGCGGGTCTTGCTTGGTGAAGGTGCTACCCTTGATCTGCAACTTCTCGTAGCCCACGAAGGTGAGGATGGAGTCAATCACTTGCGGAGTGACGTTGGACTTGTTCTTAAAACCGAAGCCCCAAATGTTGACCAACGGCGCCACGGTGATGTCGAAGGCGCCGTGGGTCTCCTCTGCAATCTGCTGCGAGAGGTGGAGCACTTCGGTGAACATCGCGTCTTGGGGAAAAGGCCGGTTGTTGTTGAAGCGGGAAAGGGTGCTGCCTTCATCGAACATCGACATACTTTGGTTGACGCGTCGGAGCTCGGCTTCGATGTCGGCACCCAGGTCCTTCGTGCCGGCGTACTTGATATGATAGCTGGTGCCGAAGATGCGTCCCTCGTTGGTGTAGTACTTCGAGGAGGAGAGGATGAAGACGGTTCCCGTGATGAGGGCGATGAGAAAGCAGAAGGAGAGAATGCGTTTCATAAAAGAGGAGGGGGACTAACGTTTACGCAGTTGAGTCAGGTCGAAGATGAGGTGGAAAGTTCCGCCGAAGTTGGTGGCGGAAGTGTTTTTGCCAAATCCCGGCACGTAGTAGGCGTGGCCCAGGGCATGTTGGTGCTCGTAGATGCGCAGGCGGTAGCGCACGGACCAGCCCATATGGACGAACTTCCAAATCTGCGCTTCCAATCCGAAGACGGCTTCTCCCCAGTGGGCTGAACTATTGATGCCGGTGTAGCGGAAGGGCGTGGTGGTGTTCCACCGCGGAGTGAGGAGGTCGGGGCCGGTGAGGTCGTAGGAGAAGGCAGAGAAACCGTAGCGCGCTCCGATGAAGACGCGGTTCTTAGAGCGCTTGTCCTTCTTCAAGTTGTAGTCCAACCCGAGCCTACCAAAGGGGGAGTGGACCTTGTAGCGCAGGTGGGTGGTCTCGCCTTCGCAGTCGGCGTTGCCCAGGCCAAGCTCTATCAGGGGGAAATACTTGTTCTTGAAGTTAAGGCGGAGGGCGGCTTCATATTCGCCGTAGGAGGTGGCGTGAGAGAGCACAGCTCCTGCTAGATTGACTGACACACTGATGCCCGTCCAGGTGGGTAGGTTGCGATTGCCGAGCAGGCGAAGCTGTTCTGTCTGCCGGGAGTCGGTGTACTGCACGCCTTGCACTGCCGGGCGTGGGGCAATGCTGTCGGGCGGAGCAGTGGGCAGAGCGTGGGTCGTTGCTGCGGCACCACTACTGGCGAGGAGTAGTGCGGAGAAAAACTTTGAGGTTTTCAACATCTTCATATCGAACATTGGAATGAGTGATGGCAGCGCTGTCCACCGTGAGGGGGAGGAGGTTGAGGTCGTGACCTTTCCAACGAAGGGCACGGAGGATGTGGAAGGTGGAGGCAGGGCAATCGAGGGCCTCAAAGTGGGGCTGACTTTCGTGGGCGACCCAGAGCGTATCGGTGGCGGTCTGTGTGGGGGAGATGAAGCGGAGCAGGAAGGTGTCGGTGGGCTGTTGGGGGCGGAGGGTGAGTTTCACCCTCTTGACAGCGATGCCACGGTTGTAGAGGAGTTGCTCGCTTCCGGCGTTGAGCCCATAGATGCTCAGCGTGTCGGGGAGGGCGAGAGATTTGAGGGTGTTGGCGTCGTAGAAGGCGAGGGTCATCTCCACCTGATTGTCGAGAGGACAATCGATGCTGCTGCACGCCGACAGGGCCAGTGCGAAGGCCAAACCCGGGAAAAGGTGTCTAATCATGGAGAAAGGAGATGGGGTCAGATTTCCTTGGCGATGTGGTAGTCGTTGCGGCCGGCGGCATTGCGGCTGATGAGTTCGCCCAGGAAACCGGCCACGAAGAGTTGTGTGCCCAGCACCATCATGGTCAGGGAGATGTAGAAGTAGGGGGTGTCGGTCACGAGCGGGGCAGCGGTGCCGGTACAGATGTGGTAGAGTTTGTAGCCGCCCACGATGAGCACGGCCAACAGGCCGAAGAGGAACATGAGCGTGCCGAGGAAGCCGAACACGTGCATGGGCTTGAAGCCGAAACTGTTGAGAAACCACAGCGAGAGGAGGTCGAGATAGCCGTTGACGAAGCGGTTGAGGCCCATGAACTTCGACTTTCCGAACTTACGGGCTTGGTGTTGCACCACTTTTTCGCCGATGCGGCCGAAGCCGGCGTTCTTGGCCAGGTAGGGGATGTAACGGTGCATCTCGCCGTAAACTTCGATGTTCTTGATCACGTCCTTGCGATAGGCTTTCAGTCCGCAGTTGAAGTCGTGGAGGTTGTGGATGCCGCTCACCTTTCGTGCCGTGGCGTTGAAGAGTTTGGTGGGAAGAGTTTTGGAGATGGGGTCGTAGCGTTTTTGCTTGTAGCCACTCACCAGATCATAGCCTTCTTCCGTAATCATGCGGTAGAGCTCGGGGATTTCGTCGGGGCTGTCTTGGAGGTCGGCGTCCATGGTGATGACCACTTCGCCTTGTGCGGCGCGGAAACCGCAGAAGAGGGCGGGGCTCTTCCCGTAGTTACGGCGGAACTTGATGCCGTGCACCGCGGAGTCTTGGGCGCGGAGGTCTTCGATGAGAGTCCACGAGTGGTCGGTCGACCCATCGTCCACAAAAATGAGTTCATGGCTGAAGTTGTGGTCGGCCATGACGCGTTTGATCCAAGCGTAAAGTTCAGGGATGCTTTCGTCTTCGTTGAAGAGGGGGATGACGATGGTGATGTCAATGCGGTGGTCGGTGGTCATAGAGAATAAGGAAAAGGGGTTACGATGTTGAGGAGGAAGGGCAGGGCTGTGGGAAGATGCCGCCATATTTGCCAAAATATGCCGGCATGTCTGTCGGAGGGTGTCGGCAGGTGCTCAAAAATATGATATCATATTTGCTCGGAGATGACGTCATATTTGGTCGAATATGACGTCATCTTTCGGACAAGCACTCTGGCGCGGACTTTTTTTAGTTGGAAAGAGGGGGAACGGAAGCGCGCCGAATGTTGAACAATCCGCCGAAGATGGCCACGAGGGGAGCGGTCAGGATGTAACTGTAGATGACCATCGCGGCATAGGTGGCGGCGCTCACTTTGCGCAGTTCGTCAATCACCTGCGTGAAGGTCAGCCCGCCGGTGGACGTCTTGATCCACTCGTCCAGCCCGGATTGACGCATGGCTTCCACCTGTTCGGGCCGCGAAAGTTGGGCTTGCAGGGTGTCGAAGAGGTGGCCTTGGTCGAGGAAGTAGAAGTAGACGAACGTGCCTACGCCGGTCCAAATGCCGGCGTAGAGAAAGGCGAGCAGCGTGTGGGCGAAACCGCGGCTGAAGGAGAAGGGGAAGCCCGGAGCCACCTGTCGGCGGAAACGCGCGGTGAGCCAGACGGCCAGCAGCGGGGTGCAGAGCAGGAGGAGCAGGTGCAGGCTGCCGAAGAGCGGGAGACTCTGGCCGGCGATGAAGGCGGCGAGGGTGGCGATGCCCACCGCGCCCAGGATGAGGCCGTTTTGCATCGCAAAGGCGTTGGTCTGCTTGAAGTTGATTTGGCGCATTCGCTTGATTTCTTCGGGAGACATAGTCGGAAGGTTGAGGGTAAGGACTCGGACTTATTCGAAAGCGCCCATGCGCAACATGCTCACCTCGTCTTCCGTGAGGTAGCGCCAGTCGCCGCGCTTGACGTTCTTCTTGGTCAAGCCGGCAAAGTAGACACGGTCGAGTTTGAGGACGTTGTAGCCCAGGCTGGCGAAGATGCGGCGCACGATGCGATTTTTGCCGGAGTGGATTTCGATGCCCACCTGCTTGCGGTCGGTGTCGCTGGCGTAGTCCACGGCATCGGCACGGATGTCGCCGTCTTCGAGGGTGACGCCCTCGGCAATCTGTCGCAGGTCGGCGGCCGTGACGTTGCGGTCGAGGTAGACGTGGTAAATCTTCTTCTTCAAGAACTTGGGGTGCGTCAGTTTCGAGGCCATTTCGCCGTCGTTGGTCAGAAGGAGGACCCCCGTGGTGTTGCGGTCGAGGCGGCCGACGGGATAGATGCGCTCCATGCAGGCATTGCGCACGAGGTCCATCACGGTCTTGCGGTTCTGCGGATCTTCGCTCGTGGTGACATAGCCCTTCGGTTTGTTGAGGAGAACGTAGATTTTCTTCTCAGCCTTGATTTGCTGGTCGTGGAAGAGCACCACGTCGCTGCGCAGGACTTTGTGGCCCAGTTCGGTGATGATTTCGCCGTTGACGGTCACGACACCGGCAGCGATGTATTTATCGGCATCGCGGCGGGAGCACACACCGGCGTTGGCCAGAAACTTGTTCAGGCGGATGGGCTGGTTGGGGTCGTAAGCCTCCTCTTTATAGTCGATGCGGCGCTTACCGGGATTGAAGTTTTTGTTGCCAAACTTGCGGAAGCCGCCCTGCTGGGGCCGTCCGTAGCCGTTGCTTTGGCGCTGGTAGCTGCCGTCTCGCTGGTAGGTGCGGGGTGCGAAGCCGTCAGAAGAGGCCTCATTATGATAGCGGGGGCGCTGCTGGTAGCCGCCCTGACGGTCATAGCCGCCTTGGCGCTGATAGCCTTCGCCCTGTCGGCCTTGTCCGCCGTTGCGAGGGTTGTTGTTCTGATAGCCGCGCCCATAGGGACGTTCTCCATTTTGGCCGTCGCGGCTGAAATTGGAACGTTGGTTGTAGCCGTTTGACTTGCGGCCGTAGGATGGAGTGAAACCGTCGCGGCGGGCTCCATCGTGCTTGTGCTGATTGAAATCGCTCATACTGAATGGGATGATTGGTGTTTGAAAGAGATGATAAGAAACATCTGCCTCACGGCAGGTGGGAGGTTAGATGCCCGTGTAGTTGGCGGGCGTGATTTGGTGCAGCTCGGCTTTGAGGGTTTCGCTCACGTTGAGCTTGTCGATGAAGTCGGAGATGCTGCTCTGGGTGATGGCGGCGTTGGTGCGGGTGAGCGCTTTCAACGCCTCGTAGGGGTTGGGGTAGCCTTCGCGGCGGAGGATGGTCTGGATGGCCTCCGCACACACGGCCCAGTTCTGCTCAAGGTCGGCGGCCAAGGTCTCTTCACGGAGGAGGAGCTTGCCCAGCCCTTTGAGCGTGGAGGCGAAGGCGATGAGGGCGTGTCCCATCGGTACGCCAATGTTGCGGATGACGGTGGAGTCCGTCAGGTCGCGTTGCAAGCGACTAATGGGGAGCTTGCGGCTCAGATGTTCGAGGATGGCGTTTGCCATGCCCAAGTTGCCCTCGGAGTTTTCAAAGTCGATGGGGTTGACCTTGTGGGGCATCGCGCTGGAACCCACTTCGCCGGCCTTAATCTTCTGCTTGAAGTACTCCATCGAGACGTATTGCCAGAAGTCGCGGTCCAGGTCGATGAGGATGGTGTGGATGCGCTTCATGGCGTCGAACACAGCCGCCATGTTATCGTAGTTGGAGATTTGCGTCGTGTAGGCTTCGCGCTGCAAACCGAGTTTTCGGCTCACGAAGTCGTTACCAAACGTCCTCCAGTCGATGGCGGGGTAGGCCACACGGTGGGCATTGTAGTTGCCCGTGGCACCGCCGAACTTGGCGCTTTGCGACACCGCTTTGAGCAGGGCCAGCTGCTCTTCGAGGCGGTAGCTGAACACGCGCACTTCCTTGCCCAAGCGGGTGGGGGAGGCGGGCTGGCCGTGGGTCTTGGCCAGCATGGGGATCTCCTTCCACTCTTCGGCACGGGCGTTGAGGGCATCGATCACCGCTTGCAGTTGCGGGATGTAGACTTCCGTCAGGCTGTCCTTGAGCATGAGGGGGAAGGAGGTGTTGTTGATGTCCTGCGAGGTCAGCCCGAAATGCACGAACTCCTTGTAGACATCCAGTCCGCCGATGGTGTCAAACTGCTCCTTGATGAAGTATTCAATGGCTTTGACATCGTGGTTGGTGACACTCTCGATGTCCTTGACGCGCTGTGCGTCGGCTTCCGAAAATTCGGTGTAGAGGCTACGCAGCCGTGGAAACAAGGTCGCATCGAAGCCTTGGAGTTGGGGAAGGGGAAGTTCGCAAAGGGCAATGAAATACTCAATCTCCACGCGGACACGATACTTCATCAGTGCATATTCAGAGAAGTAGGTGGCGAGAGCTTCGGTTTTGCTGCGGTAGCGGCCATCGATGGGCGAGACGGCGGTCAGGAAATCTAATTGCATAGTGTTGAGGGGGGATAGGAGTGATGGGCTGAGGATTATTGTAGGCGCCAGCGGTCGTTCTGCTTGACCATCGAAATCAGAATTTCTTCGTGGCTGTGGTCTTCGTACAAAACGCGGAGAAACACGTTGGCTTGAAGACCATTGCCCGCGAGATCAATCCGGACCACGGTGGCTTGCACGGCACCGCCGTTGCGCTCTTTCTGCTGATAGGCGTGCTGCTTGCAAAGGTCCACCATCTGGAGGCGGTAGAAGTCGGGCATACTGTCGCACGAAGCCATTTCGGCCACATAAGCCTCATACTGCCCTTGCAAGAACAAGTTGTAGATGCGCTCCACCTCCTCTGCCTTTGGTCCTTCGGGCGCAGAGGCCGAAGGTTGCCGACCGCCGCAGGCTATCATCATGCAAGTGCAAAGCAGGAAGACAAAGCGAGAGAACATGCGTTTTTACTTTTGACGAATGAAGATGTTGATGGGCGAGCCTGAGAAGTCCCAGCGCTCGCGAATCTTGTTTTCGAGGAAGCGCTTGTAAGGCTCTTTGACGTATTGGGGCAGGTTGGCGTAGAAGACAAAAGTCGGGATCTGCGTGTCACGGATTTGGGCGCAATACTTGATTTTGATGTATTTGCCCTTGATAGAGGGAGGAGGATAGGCTTCGATGAGCGGCAGCATCTCCTCGTTGAGGCGCGTGGTGCCGACGTGACGCTTGCGATTGAGATAAACGTCTTTGGCCGTTTCGAGCACTTTGAAGATGCGTTGCTTCGTAAGGGCCGAACCAAAGATGATGGGGAAGTCGGTAAAAGGGGCCATACGCTCACGGATGGTGTTTTCGAAATGGGAGATGACCTTTTGGTTCTTCTCCTCCACCGTGTCCCACTTGTTGACCACCACCACCAGGCTCTTGTTGTTGCGCTGGACAAGCTGGAAGATGTTCATATCCTGACTTTCGATGCCGCGGGTGGCGTCGATGAGCAGGATGCACACGTCCGAGTTTTCGATGGCTCGGATGGAACGCATCACGCTGTAGAACTCAAGGTCTTCCGTCACCTTGTTCTTCTTGCGGATACCCGCCGTGTCCACGAGGTAGAAGTCGAAGCCGAACTTGTCGTAGCGCGTGAGGATGGAGTCGCGTGTAGTGCCGGCAATGTCGGTGACGATGTGGCGGTCTTCGCCGATGAAGGCATTGATGAGCGAACTCTTGCCGGCGTTGGGACGTCCCACCACCGAGAAACGCGGGATGTCGGCCTCGCCCTCGTCGGCAGATTGTGAGGGGAGCGTTTCCAGAATGAGGTCGAGCAGGTCGCCCGTTCCGCTCCCTGAGGCGGCCGAGATACAATAAGGTTCGCCCAGACCGAGGGCATAAAATTCGGCTGCACCATAGCGGTCTTCGTTGTTGTCCGTTTTGTTGGCGCAAAGAATCACGGGCGTTTTGGCACGGCGCAAAATCTGCGCCACTTCTGTGTCGAGGTCGGTCACACCGTTGAGCACATCGACCACGAAGAGCACAAGGTCGGCTTCTTCGGTGGCGATGGCCACCTGTTTGCGGATTTCTTCTTCAAAAATGTCGTCTGAGTTCACCACCCAGCCGCCGGTGTCGACCAGCGAGAACTCGCGAGTTCCCCACTCGCATTTGCCATATTGGCGGTCGCGCGTGGTGCCGGCTTCGTCACTGACAATGGCTTTGCGCGTCCCGGTGAGACGATTGAAAAGGGTGGATTTGCCGACGTTCGGTCGGCCTACGATGGCTACTAAGTTGGACATGCGTAATTACGTTCTTTGAGATGACCAATGTTTTCTAAGTCGGCCAAACTTCATAGCACTTCCCCCAAGAGGGGAGTTTGGGCCCAAAGTCGAAAACATTGTTTTGGAGCACAGCCTCACGGCTTCCCCGGAATAACTATTTGCACGCAAAAATACGCCATTTTTGCCAAACCTGCAAGCGGCAGGCGGCACATTATAATAAATAAGGGAAGAAATGCCGCCAAATTGTCTTCTGTGCCTCTCAACCTTCGACCAATTCCTGCTGTCTTTGACCTGTGCAACGCTCCACGCTTTGGCGGTGAAACGCCACGCCTTGGCGACGCGTCGCCACAAGGTGGAGATTTTTTGGCGCTGTAAAGCCTTGAAAAATAGCAGTGTAGAAAAAATCGGTTCTCCGCTTGAAGCGCGACTCGATGACGCAAGCACAGCGCGGAAAGTGAACTTGGAAGGCCTAGAAACCTATGCAAAAGCTTTCTGTTTTGCCGAGAAAAGCGTATTTTTGCCGTATGAAACACAATTCCCCTCTTCCGATAACACCCGAATGGACGACAACGCTCCTGCGCCCACGCCCTGCTGAGGGACACAAGGGGACGTTTGGACACATGCTGCTGGTGGCCGGCTGCCACGGCATGATGGGGGCGGCACTCTTGGCTGCGAGAGCGGCTTTGCGCAGTGGGGTAGGGAAACTGACGGCACACATCCCCGAGCGCGCCAACACCATTTTTCAAACCGCGCTGCCCGAGGCCGTCCTTAGCTTTGACACCGACAGCTCCACTCACTGGAGCACACCCGAGGAGCCGAGATTGTGGCAAAGCGTGGTCATCGGGCCCGGGATTGGTCGAGAGGGCGAAACGCAATGGGCCTTGCGCCGACAGCTCCACGCTTTCATGGCAGAGTCGGAGTCGGCAGTGCCTTTGCTGCTTGATGCCGATGCGCTCAACCTTCTTGCGGCCGACTATCAAATGCTCTCGTTCCTTCCGAAAGGGACAATCCTCACTCCTCACCTTGGCGAAATGAAGCGCCTCTGCCAAGCGCTCGACTTGCCGTGGGCTTTGGCCGAAGATTGTGCGGCTTCTTCCTTGACTTTGGCCACCGAGATGCAACTCTACATCGTGCTGAAAAACCCTCATACCCAAATATTTACGCCCACGGGCGAAATCTACAGCAACCTCAGTCAGGGCAATGCGGGGATGGCGACTGCCGGCAGCGGCGATGTGCTGGCGGGACTCATCGGTGGACTGCTGGCTCAAGGCTATCCCCGGCGGGATGCAGCCGTACTGGGTGTCTTTCTGCACGCTACCGCCGGCGACCTCGCTGCGCGGGAGTTGGGACAGCACAGCCTCATCGCGTCCGACCTCATCGACTATCTGCCGGATGCGTTCCTTTCGCTCTTGCCGGCGTCCGTCTGAGGTCTATCTTCCGAAATCTCCGAACACCTATACTCTCTGACGTGGACGCCTGCACACCGGAAGTCCCCTCTTTCTTTATCTCATCGACCTATGAAGAAGTTCCTACACTCCCTTTCTGCTTTTCTCCTTTTCGCTGCCTCCCTCACCGCTTCGCTGCCCTGCGGGGCACAGACGGAAGTGACGCCCTATCGTCCGGGCGTGACGACGGAAGGCATCACCTACTTTCTACCCACCACTGGGCTGCACATCGTGGTGCGTGCCCATCGCGTCACCTACGCCCCAGGACCTTATGCTGCTTTTGCCGAACGCTTCCTTGAAGCGCGCAATGTGGAGCAACTCCCCACGGAAACTTGGACGCTCACGGACATCGACCTCGAACCCTTCGGCACAGCCAATCGGGAGCAAGCCTACACCATCAAACTCAATCCCAAGACCTCAGCTCCTCTGGTGTCGCTGGCACCGGATGGCTGCCTGCTTGCGGTCAACGCACAAGCGCCCGCTGTGTCTGCACTCACGCAACCCTCGGTAATCCGGAGCACACCGCGCACGAGTTCGCGTTCGGTCGAAACGCAGGAGATGTTGCGCGCCGGCAACTTGCGCACCAAGGCCGAACTGGCAGCGCAGGAGATTTATGACCTTCGCGAAAATCGCAATCTGCTCATCAAAGGGCAGGCCGAGTTCAACCCCAAAGACGGCGAACAACTGCGTTTGATGCTCGAAAAAATCGACCAGCAGGAGACGGCACTCACCGCTATGTTTGTGGGCACAACGACCGAGGACGACCACGTGTTTACCTTCGACTATGTGCCGACGAAGGACGTAGAGGCCGACGAAATCTTCCGTTTCTCGCGCCACCTAGGTCTGGTGGAACGCGACGACTTGGCGGGCAATCCGATCTATATTGAGGTGAAAAACCAAAACACTCTGCCCGAAGAAACTCCCGATCCGAAGGCCGACAAGAAGAAGCCCACCGACGACTTGCGCTATTGCAATCCCGGCACGGCACGCATCCGTCTCTTTACGGCCGACCGCACTTTTGTGGACCAAATGCTGTCTCTCGCCCAGTTTGGCCGCATTGAGCACTTGGGCGGTGCGCTCTTCAACAAGAAGTTCAACACGCGGGTGCTCCTTTCACCCACCACGGGACATGTGGAGAAACTCGACCTCGAAACGCAGAGGCAGTGATTGCTCCTCCATTTCATCCGCTTGACCTGAAACAACTACCGCCTCGGTTCTGTACGAACCGAGGCGGTAGTTGTTTTCCGAATGGAGGATTTAGAAAGTATAGTCGAGGCCAAGAGAGAGGAATTCGTTGAACTGGAAGTAACTTTGGTCTTTGACGCGGCGTACGCCATCATCGAAGCGAGGATAGAGGAACAACTTGGCCGAGAGATAGCGATTGACCTTGAAGTTGAACGTATTTTCCCATTCGGCTTGCACACGAGAGTAGTTGGTGAAGGCAAACAGGCGCGACACCCATTGCACATCCTTCATGAGTTGCCACTTGACATTGACCGTAATGCTCGAACCGAAATTGAACTTCGTGTGGTGGCCTGCGTCCAGCCCATAGCGTGAGGAGAGCGCGAGGCGGTCGACATATTTTGCATTGACGGCGAGCGGTGATAGGGTGGTGGTGAGGTCGAAAGCACGGCGGTTGAGCTTGTAGTCCATACCCACCGACAGCACCGCTTCAAGGGGGGAGAAGATGTCGGAGTAGACCTTGGGGTCGTTGGACTTGTAGCCCGGGGAAAACTGCGTCCACGATTGCAGCATCACCGTGTAGTACCAGTTTTTGGTGGCTTGTCGCCCCAGTTTGTTGGTGAGGCGGAGCAGGTCGGTGTTGGTCTTGTAGCGATGGCGCGTGTCGGAATTGGACGACTGGAAGCCCAAGCGCATCTCCAACTTGTTGTTGAAGACCAGCCCTTCCTTGTTGTCGTAATTGGCCTCTAAGTTGGTGGCAGCCAGGAAGGAATTGTGCTTTTCACCGCCTTTGTACCAGTTGTCCGAAACGTAGTATTGCATGAACTGAAACGAGAAGTTGCCCACAAAGGTCCAGAAGTTGGGCTTGTGGACGGTAATCTCTAAGTCGTTGGCGTTCGGGGCTTGGAAGGTGGTTGACGGGACGGGGGGCGCGATGGGCGGCAATAAGGCGGTCGAAGGTTTTGTGGGCTGCTCCTTTGCATGCTCTTTACGAGGCGGCAAGGCCGTCGGCAGGAGCGTCAAATTGTGCAGAATGAGCTCCGGATCGTGGGCGTAGGTGTGCAACAGCGTCTGACTCACCCATGACGAGACGGTGGTGCTGTCTTCGGCCGTTAGGGCAAACTCTCGATGAATAGGAAAGTTGTAGAGGGCAGGTGCGCCAAACAGCGGGAAGAGGTAGGGATTTTCCAAAACGTGTTCAAGGGCGGTGCTGTCTCTGCGGCATTGTCGGACGAGGTCTGCCAGGCGGGCTTGATAGACACGCCCGATGAGAGTTGTGCTGTCGGTCGGCGGATTGTTCGTGCGCCGCAAGGGCCGCTGTGGAAACTTCTCGGCAAAAGTCGCTGAAAAGACGGCGAAGGACACGAACAGGAAGAGCAGTTTGCGTATCATGATGAAATCTGTTAAGTTGGAGCACCTATTTAATCCCTGCCTTGTCAAGGGCATCGGCATATTTTTGAGCGTTGGCCTGATGTTCGGTATAGGTGACAGCAAAATTGTGGCTGCCGGAGAAATCCTCCTTGGCACACATATAGATATAGGGATGTCGCTCAGCCTTGAGCACGCTCTCGATGCTGGACACGGAAGGAATGCAGATGGGACCGGGAGGTAAACCTGCGTTGCGGTAGGTGTTGTAGGGGCTTTTCACCGAGAGGTGCTTTTGCAGGATGCGCTTCAACGTGAAGTCTTGCAGGGCAAACTTGATGGTGGGGTCGGCTTGGAGCGGCATCCGGCTGCGAAGGCGGTTGAGGTACATCCCGGCCACTCGGGGCTTCTCGGGGTTGTAGGCCGTTTCTTGTTCGACAATGGAAGCTATGGTCAGGACTTCGTCAGGCGTGAGCTGCTGAGATTTTGCTTGGGCTTGACGCTGCTTCGTCCAGAAGAGGCGGCTTTCGCGCTGCATACGCTTCATCACCTCATCGACCGAGGAAGTCCAGTAAATCTCGTAGGTGTTGGGGATGAAGAGACAAACCGCCGTGGCAGGAGTTTTGCCCCATCGGGCCATCGCGGCCGAATCATTGAGCTGCTGCAAGAATTCCTTAGCATCAGGCCGCAGATTGTTCCCTAAAAATGTGGCCAAGTCGGCATTGGTGCGCAACACGGGGATGGTCAGCCGCACGGGAGCTTGATGCCCATTGCGCAGGTGGCGGAAGACGGTGAGTGTGGATTGTCCCGAACCGATGTCGTAACGTCCGGCACGGACGGGATACCCATAGCCTGTGAGTTGTGCCAACACACGGAAGGCAGCCTTCGTGGCCCAGTTGGCGGCTTTCGATTGCTGCAAAATCTGTTCGAGCGTATCTTGCCGGTCAAGGTAGATGATGTTTTCTTGACGGGTGCTGAACACGAGGAAAAAGGGAGAAGCGAGCAGGCAGAACAGCACCGAAATCAGGCCCAGCAAGAGCCATCGCCGACGAGAGATGAAGGAGAGCATAAACAAGGAAGTTTGGAGAATGAATTAGGTTCGTTTAGCGTAGGGAAAACGTTCTAATCAGCCGTTTTCTTTGGCAAAAGTACACAAAAAACCGCTTACGTGTGCAGTTTCCAATCCTTTTGTTCTTGCCAATTCTGAAAAATATATTACTTTTGCACAAAACGAACAAGATTGAGCAGGAGAGATGAGCCGTTTGCCCATCGTCCGCTGACAGAAATTTTTATTCTTTTCATGGAATACCATTATCAAGACTACGTCGGGCTGATCGAGAAAAGCATCATTGACCACTGGGACATGCCTGCGCTGACCGACTACAAAGGAGCTACGTTGCAGTATAAAGACGTAGCGCGCAAAATCGAGAAATTGCACATCCTCTTTGAAAATGCCGATATTCAGCCCGGTGATAAAATTGCCATTTGCGGCCGCAATAGTGCACATTGGGCGGTGGCTTTCTTGGCCACGTTGACCTATGGCGCCATTGCGGTGCCCATCCTTCATGAGTTTAAGGCAGAGCAGGTGCACAACATTGTCAACCACTCCGATGCCCGTTTGCTCTTTGTGGGCGATGTGGTTTGGCCCACGCTCAACCCGGACGCGATGCCGGCTTTGGAGGGCATCGTCTACATCCCGGATTTCATGCTTCAATTGAGCCGCAACGAAGCCTTCACCGAAGCCCGCGAACGGCTCAACGAATTTTACGGTAAGAAGTATCCCAAATTCTTCCGCAAAGAGCACGTGCACTACGCCGCTGCCGCCGATGGCGAAGCGCTGGCCATGATCAACTACACTTCCGGAACGACTTCCAACTCCAAAGGCGTGCTCGTGCCTTATCGTGCTCTGTGGTCGAACTATGAGTTTGCCGTCGAAGTGCTGGGCAACCATGTCCAAGCCGGGCAGCGCATCATCTCCATGCTTCCCATGGCCCACATGTACGGCATGGCTTTTGAGTTCCTCTTCGAGTTCATCCACGGCATTCACATCTACTACCTCACCCGTCTGCCCAGCCCCAAAGTCATTGTGCAGGCTTTTGCCGATGTGAAGCCTTGCGTGGTCATCAGCGTACCTTTGATTATCGAGAAAATTATCAAGAAGAACGTTCTCCCCAAACTCGAAACACCCTCGATGAAACTCCTGCTTCGCCTGCCCGTAATCAGCGATAAAATACTAGCCAAGGTGCGCGAGCAAATCATGAAAGTGTTTGGGGGCGAGTTCTACGAAGTCATCATTGGTGGGGCAGCCCTCAACACCGAGGTGGAACAGTTCTTGAAGAAAATCGGGTTCAACTACACCGTGGGCTATGGCGCCACTGAGTGTGCCCCCATCATCACCTACGAGGACTGGAACAACTTTGCCCAAGGATCTTGCGGAAAGGCAGCACCACGTATGGAAGTACGCATCGACAGCAGCGACCCTCACCACGTTGTGGGCGAAATTCTGGTGCGCGGTGCCAACGTCATGCTTGGCTACTACAAGAATTCCGAAGCCACCGCTGCCACCCTCGATAGTGAAGGCTGGTATCACACCGGCGACCTGGGCATCCTCGACCGAAAGGGCAACCTCTACATCCGTGGACGCAGCAAGAACATGCTGCTCGGTTCGAACGGTCAAAACATCTATCCCGAAGAAATCGAAGACAAACTCAACACGCTTCCTTACGTGATGGAGAGCATCGTCATCCAGCGCGACCAAAAACTTTACGCCCTCATTCATCCCGACTTTGAGGAGGCGGAGAAAGTCGGGCTGGATGAAGCAGCCCTCGCCGCACAAATGGAACAGAATCGTAAGGAACTCAACCAGATGATCAATGCCTACGAGCAGATTGTGGGCATCCGCATCTATCGCGAAGAGTTTGAAAAGACGCCCAAACGCTCCATCAAGCGCTTCCTTTACGAAGATGCCGAAGTGTAGTCGTCCCACCTCGTTAAAATCTCTTCCACTTTACGAGCGGGAGAGATTTTTTTTGTACTTTTGCCACAAAATCAACCCAACCTCTCCATTATGTTGAAATCCCTCTTCCTTCCCCTGTTTGCTCTTGCCACCCTGCTGTCTGCCTTTGTCGCCTGCAATAACGACGATACCTATGCCGACCTTCGTGAAAAGGAAAACAAGCAAATTGACAGTTTCTTGAAGCGCGGACGCACCCTGCGCAATCCCGACAACACCGCCGACCTCTTCTCCGTGGCTCCCAACATCAAGGTCATTTCAGAGACACAGTTTTACGCCCAAGATTCCACCACCAACGTGGCGCAAAACGAGTACGTCTTGCTGGCCGGTTCGGGGGTTTACCTCCAAATCCTGCGCAAAGGAACAGGGGAGAAAATCAAGCAGGGCGAAACCTCACAAGTCATCTGCCGCTTCACCGAGTTTGACATCGCGGCCGACACCCTCACTCTGAGCAACGTGGACTGGCGCTACGAGCAGTGGCCCGAAATCATGACCGTCACCAACAGATACGGCACTTACACCGCCTCGTTTCTAAGCGGCCTGATGGCCCGCACCTACGGTGCCATTGTCCCCTCGGGTTGGTTGCAACCGCTTCCTTTCCTGCGCCTTGGGCGCCAAAGCACTTCGCAGGGGGAGATTGCCAAAGTGCGCCTCATCATCCCCAGCACAGAGGGGCAGCGTAACGCCACACGGAGCGTCCACCCCTATTTCTATGAAATCACTTACCAGCGTGCACGCTGACCGAAGGCTTCCTCTAACAACACAACACCGCCTGAGTTCATCGATGAACTCAGGCGGTGTTGTGTTGTTATACTCATAATCCGAAACTTCCAGAAAAAAACTTCTCCCTGCCGGAGAAAAAGTCAATTAGATCAAAGCAATTCTATAATTCAAACTTTGGTTTATATAAACCAAGGTTTGAATTACATAAACCAAAGTTTGAATTACATAAACCAAAGTTTGGTTTATAGATTGCACGGTACTTATTGAAGTTTTTCAACCTTCCAGTTAACTTTGCCTGTATTGTCGGGATTTTGTCAATCGGGCGAAAACTAACGTTTAGGGCGCTTGGTGGGGTGGGGCGCGAAGTTGGGATTGTAGCTTTTGGACTTTGATTTGCCTTCACGTTTTCCACTCGGCTTTCCGCGTTGGCGGCCAGAGTCCGTCGAAGGGTGCCGGTGACTGTCGGTGTGCCGCTGCTGAGCGTGCAGAGAGGGGGCGCCATTGGGAAAAAGCCGATGAAGCAGATCATCGCGGCCCATAGCGCGCAACTCCTGTACGATGCGTTGCTGTTCTTCGGGTTTGTACCAAAAGAAGAACATGTGTTGCTTTTTCTTTTCGGTCGGAGAGATGGCAGAGAAAACCTTTTCGAGCGTGTAGGGGTGAATGCCACTGATCCAGGCTTCGGTGCTTACGGTCATGGGAGTCGGCGTGAAGTCCTGCACCTGCTCAAGCTGAAAGTTGAGATCTTTGGTCTTTGCGGCAAGGTCGGCCATGTCTTCGGGTTCGCAGCCGGGGTGAGAGGAGATGAAGTAGGGGATGAGTTGCTGGCGCAGTCCGGCTTCTCGGTTGATGCGGTCGAAAAGTTCTTTGAACTCATAGAAGAGATTGAACGAGGGTTTGCGCATGAAGTTGAGCACACGGTCGCTTGTGTGTTCTGGAGCCACTTTCAATCGTCCCGAAACGTGATGAAGGATGAGCTCACGGGTGTAGTCCATTGCGGCCTTTTGGAGGGCCGGATCTTTTTGCTTGTAGAGCAGGAGGTCGTAGCGTACGCCTGAACCGATGAAACTCTTTTTGATGCCGGGTAAGGCATCGACGGCCTTGAAAATGTCGACCATCGGGGCATGGTCTACATTGAGGTTGGCACAGATTTTGGGGTGGATGCACGAGGGGCGCTTGCACTTTCGGCAGATGTCGAGGTTGCGACCGCGCATGCCATACATATTGGCCGATGGGCCGCCCAGGTCGGAGAGATAGCCTTTGAAGTCGGGCATTTCGATGATTTGCCGCACTTCGCGCAGAATGCTTTCTTTCGAGCGGCTCATGACAAACTTGCCTTGGTGGGCGGAAATGGTACAGAAAGAGCAGCCTCCGAAACAGCCTCTGTGCATATTGACGGAGAACTTGATCATTTCGTAGGCCGGTATCTTCTTGCCCTTGTACTTCGGATGCGGCAGTCGGGTGTAAGGGAAGTCGAAACTGCGGTCGATCTGCTCGGTGGTCATCGGGGGGAAGGGTGGATTGACCACGGCATAGCGCGGGTCGTAGGCTTCTTCCATGCCTACACCTTTCCACTTGCCGATGCGCTGGAGGATGCGCTGCGGTTCGAGCTTATTGCTCTCCTCCTCAACATGGCGAAAGTTGGCCGAGTGGAGTTTGCGGTCGCGCGCACACTCTTCGTGGGAGTGGAGCACGATATCGTCGGGGCGGATGCCACCGTGGATGTCCTTCTCGTGTTCGAGCGTAACGGTCTGGAGGATGGGATATTTACGGAGCAGTTGGCGGAAATCTTCGGCTGTTGCAAACAATTCCTCCTTGTGGTGGGTGAGTTTCTCCTCTACGAGCCGGCACAAAGCTGCCAGCGGAAGTTCGCCCATGCCATAGATGAGCAGGTCGGCGCCACTCTCCTCCAGGATGCAGGGGCGCAGGGTCTCCTTCCAATAGTCGTAGTGGGTGACGCGCCGCAAGGAAGCCTCGATGCCTCCCAGCACCACGGGCACATCGGGATAGAGCTCTTTGAGAATGTGGGTGTAGACGATGCTCGGCATTTCCGGTCGCATGTCGTGACGTCCATCGGGGCTGTAAGCGTCTTCCGAACGCAGGCGGCGGGCAGCGGTGTAGCGATTCACCATCGAGTCCATATTTCCCGGAGAGATGCTGAAGAAAAGGCGTGGGCGGCCGAAGCGCTTGAAGTCGCGATAGTCGCCGTGCCACGAGGGCTGGGGCACAATGCAAATGCGAAAACCTTCGGCTTCAAACAATCGTCCAACGACTGCTGCTCCAAAGGAAGGGTGGTCGACATAGGCATCGCCGGAGAAAAGAATGATGTCGGGCTGTGTCCAACCGCGAAGCTCCATTTCGCGCTTCGTAGTGGGGAGCCAGTCGGTGAGTTGTGGCATAAGAAAAGAAAAAGTGGAAGCCTTACTTTGCGGTGTCGGCAAGGGAGTGGCTGTGACAAGAGTATGAGCCAAACATCCTATGTTTCCTTGGGAATGGCGGAAACATAGGATGTTTTTTTGAGATGAAGATAAAGAGGGGGATGATGGTCTATGCTTCTTCGGCCGGAAGAGAAGGGCGGTTTGCTTCCCATTCCAAGAAAGCCAAGATGAGATTTTTCAGTCCAAAGGCTTTCATCTTTTCGTGATAAATCACATCGATGCAGAGGTCAAGGAGGTCTTTGCTGTTCTCTGTGGAGTGGGCAATGATGGAGCGAATGTTGCACTTGAGCTTTTCCAAAACATCTTCTGTCACATAGCCCGTGGAATCTACAAGGTCACGGAAGAGGGCGTATTTTTCGATGGTGCGTAGGTTGTCCTCACTCACTTGCAGATGGCGTGTCCCGCTCTCGTTGAGTTGGATGTCAAACATGATATCTATTTTGAACTGTTGAGGGAATAGAGAAAGTGGGCTTGCTTATTGGGGTCGGCTTGATTTTTCTACCAGCTTGGGAAACTTAATGGTTTGCCCGACGGCAATCAAGTCGGGATTTTGTAGACCATTGTAGAGAATGACGTAGCGTGTGAAGGCTTTGTCCCCATAGATTTGTTTGGCCAAGTGATAGAGGTTGTCGCCGGGTTTCAGTACGTGAGTACTGAGCGTACCGACTATCAGGTAGTTGCCTTTGGGCATTTGCTGGTATTGCGCGGCTTTGTCCAGTTGCTCTCGTGTCGGGGACTGTGAGATGGTGGGGGCAGGCTTTTGAGGAGTCTTTGTCTGCTCGGCCGGAGCAATCTGAAGGTCGGTAGAGGTGGTTTTCTGTTGTTGGACGTCAACTTTGTTAGCAGAAGGTTCTGGGTGCATAGAGGACTGAGGAGCTTGGGAGGTGGTCGGTTGTCGGGAAGGCTTTTCGACCACTTCTTGCACCGCTTTGCTTGAGTGCTGCGAAGAAGGAGAGATTGTATTTTGTCCTAACTGGAAACCTATGATATAGCCAATTGCAGTCATCAGCAGGGTGAACAATACGAGGCAGGCAATTTGCCACTTATTCACCATCTTCGTGGTGACGCCTTTTTCTGGTTTTTCTGTCTTCACTATGATTGAACCTTTGATATTTGTCACCCCCGAAGCGGAAGTTGGGGTCGGGGAGGTCGTTGTGCCGGGCGAAACCGTAGTGACAATGGTTTGAGTTTCGGTTTCGATATCTATTTCTGCTGTCTTTTTGTAATGCTCCTCATCTTCGAGGGTATCTGAAGTTTCCTCTTTACTGAGAGTGATGTCCGGTTGTGGATCAGGCTGAAGAGTTCCGAATTGTTCTTCGGTTGTTTTCTCTTCAGAGACCTTCCAGTCGGTGTCGGATGTGGATAAGGTCGCATCTACGGCTTCTCCATCGGCATCTATGGCTGAGGGCTTTTCTGCAGTTCCTGAAAATGTATCTGCCGAGGAGGGGGACTCTTCGGAGAGGGGCAGCAATTCCTCTTCTTTTTCCTCCTGCATCCTCTCCTCTTCTACCTCCTCAAGAAGAAGGGTGTCATCGACCGCATCCAGTTCTTCTTCTGTGGTATTCTCATGAAGCAAAGCTGTGGAGAAGAGCTCGAATGGGCGATTGACCAGATTGCGCAGCAGGCTGTCTGGTAGGAAAGAGACTTTGGCGTGACCATTAATTTGGATACGCTCCCCGGTATTGACATTCACGCTTTCTCTGGGGCTGACGTCCACTATCTTTGTGGTGCCAAAGTTGGTCACTTTGACAAAACTGTCGCGCAGCACTCCCTCTTCTGTCAATTCAAAGAATGCACGAAGAAAGAGTTCGGCTTTTCGCTTGGTGATACCTTCTCGTGCAGAGAGGCTTTCAGCTATGTCTTGAAGGAGAAACTTTCGAGCCATTCTTCACTGTTATTTTTTGAGTTTATCTTTCAGCGTATTGCTGGCCTTAAAAGCAATAGTGAGTTTGGGAGGAACCAATTGCCGCTGTTTGGTCGAGGGATTGACGATGATACGCTCTTTTTTCATCTTCACTTCGTAAGTTCCGAAGTTTTGTAGGGAGAAAGTGTCACCATCGTCCAGGGTATCTGCCAGAACATTGGTCAACCCTTCGACGAGTTGGCGAGCCTCCTTGACAGTGATGTCGCAACGCGCAGAAAGCTCACTAAGAAATTCTTTGTTGTTCATGGGAAAGAGAGCTTGGCAATGGGGTTAAATGATGTCAGCATAGAGGTCGAACTCTTCAGTGCGGGTGACTCGGGCGTTGTAGAACCTGCCGATGTGTAGAGGAGCATCTGTTGCTTTGACAAGCACTTCACAATCGACCTCGGGAGAGTCAAACTCAGTACGGCCAATAAAATAGTCTCCTTCACGGCGGTCAATGATGATACGATAGATCTGTCCCACTTTTTGAGCCAGCGCTTCGGAGGAAATCTGTTCTTGCAGTGCCATCAGTTGGTCAAGGCGTTCTTGCTTGACTTCATCGCTGATGTCATCTTGATAATTTTCGGCAGCAAAGGTTCCCTCTTCTTCACTATAAGCAAAGGCGCCCATACGCTCAAAACGAGCTTCTTTGACAAAGTCCATAAGCTCCTCAAAATCTTCGGCCGTTTCGCCGGGGAAGCCCACCATAAGTGTCGTGCGCAGGTGAATACCAGGCACTTCACGGCGAAAAGCCGCAATAAGATCTAACGTTTCTTGCTTCGTGATGTGGCGCTTCATGCGCGAAAGCATGTTCTCTGAGATATGCTGCAAGGCAATGTCCAAGTAGTTGCAGACATTTTTGTTCTCACGCATCACCCGAAGCAAATCCATAGGAAAGCGAGCCGGGTAGGCATAATGCAAACGTATCCATTCTACCCCAGGAATGTGGGCAATTCCTTCTATCAACTCGGCTATGGCTTGGCGTCCATAGAGGTCTATGCCATAGAAAGTGAGTTCTTGGGAGATGATTTGAAACTCGTGAGTGCCTTGTTCTACAAGCTCTTTGACTTCATCAAAGATTTCTTCCATAGGTCGCGTCTTATGACGACCGGTGATCAATGGAATGGCGCAATAGGCGCAAGTGCGATCGCAACCTTCGGAGATTTTTAAGTAGGCATAGTGCTTGGGGGTGGTCAGCACACGATTGCTTAGGCTCTGACAACTACTCTTGCTCCACTCATTGGCAGCTGTAAGGTCGCTAATGATGTCTTTCCAATCGAACTTTCCATAGAACTTGTCGACCTCCGGAATTTCCTCTTTCAATTCTTTGCGGTATCGCTCTGAAAGGCAGCCCATAACATAGACTTCTTTCAGATTTCCCTGTTCCTTTTGCTCGCAGAGCTCCAGAATGGTATTAATACTCTCCTCCTTAGCATCACCGATGAATCCACATGTGTTGATGACGGCTATATCTCCATGAAGTTCGTCTGGGTTGTGATGGAAGTCACAGCCGATAGCTTCAAATTGACGGAGGAGGCGCTCTGAATCAACGAGATTCTTGGAGCACCCCATGGTGATGACATCAATGGTATGTTTCATTGGCGTAAAAAAGGATGCGAGGTTTATTGATTGGAGAAGAGGGATTCGACAAATTCTATTCGATTAAAGGGCTGGAGGTCGGTCATTTTTTCGCCCAGACCAATATATTTCACAGGGACTTTCATTTGATGAGAAATACCGATGACCACACCACCTTTGGCGGTGCCGTCCAGTTTTGTGATGGCCAAAGCGGTCACTTCGGTCGCTTTGACAAACTGTTTGGCTTGTTCAAAAGCATTTTGTCCGGTGCTGCCGTCAAGTACAAGCAACACTTGGTCCGGGGTGTTCACATCTATCTTTTGCATCACCTTCTTTATTTTGGTGAGTTCATTCATCAAACCTATCTTATTGTGCAAACGACCAGCGGTGTCAATGATGACGACATCAGCGTGCTCTACGGTGGCGTGAGCCAAGGTGTCGTAGGCCACAGAGGCAGGGTCTGCTCCCATTTTCTGTTTGACCACGGGCACTCCTATGCGTTCGCCCCAGATGGAGAGCTGTTCTACTGCAGCAGCACGGAATGTGTCGGCAGCACCCAATACCACCTTCTTGCCTTCTGCCTTAAACTGGTAGGCGAGTTTGGCTATGGTTGTCGTTTTTCCTACGCCATTGACGCCCACCACTAAAATGACATAAGGGCGATTGAGGGATGGGATTTCGAAACCCTCTGTGTCTGGACTTCCATCGGTTGCCAAGAGGTTGATGATTTCTTCTTTTAAGATGCGGTTGAGTTCAGAGGTTCCGACATACTTGTCGCGTGCCACTCGTGCCTCTATATTATGGATGATGTCGAGGGTCGTATCGACACCGACATCGCTCGTAATCAAGACATCCTCAAGATTGTCGAGGACGTCTTCATCGACTTTGGACTTTCCCGCAACAGCGTGAGTCAATTTGCTGAAAACACTGGCTTTTGTATTCTGAAGACCTGTATCTAAGGTCTCCTTCTTTTCTTTTTTAGAGAAGAAATTAAAAAATCCCATACTACTGCAATCTATTTCGTGCAAAAATACAACAAAAAACTGGATTGTAGGCTTTTCGCTACAAGAAAAGCGACAAAAAATCGCTTCTGCAAAGTTTGATTGCAGAAGCGATAGAAAAGAACTTTTGTTCTATGCTGTCAAGCAGGGTTTAGTTCTTGAAAAAGTCTGCGACTTCTTCGTTGCGAACCATCTGCTCATCGAAGATGTAAGCACCAGTCTTGGGGCTTTTTACCATCTTGATAACTTTCGTATACGAACGCCCATCAGTCTTACCCGATTGGAGCGAAGCGACTGTTTTCTTTGCCATGATTTATGGAGATTGCGGTGTTGTTTACTTGATTTCCTTGTGAACCGTCATACGCTTGAGAATGGGGTTGTACTTCTTCAACTCAAGACGTTCGGGAGTGTTCTTGCGGTTCTTAGTCGTAATGTAACGGCTGGTTCCGGGCATGCCGCTATCTTTGTGTTCGGTGCATTCGAGGATTACCTGAACTCGATTACCTTTCGCTTTCTTTGCCATGTTATTTTACTGATTAGCCGATTACTTTAATTTCTTTCCAAGCGCAATAACCTTTGTTTACAGCGCTGTTGAGGGCTGCATCAAGGCCGACCTTGTTGATGAGACGAAGGCCGGCAGCAGAAATCTTGAGTGAAATCCAGCAGTCTTGCTCAACATAATAAAATTTCTTAGTAAACAAGTTTGCATCAAAAGTGCGCTTTGTGCGACGCTTCGAGTGCGAAACGTTGTTGCCAATCATGGCTTTCTTACCGGTAATTTGACAAATCTTAGACATTGCTATCTGTAATTTTCTATTGCTTAATTTGTTGTTATTCCCAATCGAGAGGCAAAATTACGATTTAATTTCCTAACTAACAAACTTTTCCAACGAAAAACGCCATTAGACGAGTTTTTTACTCTTCGGTTGTTTCGTCGAGGTGCTTTTTAAGATAATCAAGCAACATGTGAATGGCAGTGCTGGTGGCAGAAGCGAGGTTTTTGTCGCGCCCATTGTCTTCCTCAAGCATAGTGGTCATGATTTCTTCTTCATTGCCCACCGCAATCCAAATGGTGCCCACCGTGATGGCATTCTTTCCATTTTCTACACCACCGGGGCCTGCAAAGCCACTGATGGCTACGGCATAGTCACTTTCAAACATTTTGTTGGCGCCCAGTACCATGGCTTTTACGACATCTTCTGAAACGGGAGTCTGTGTTTCGATGACTTCGGCCGAAACGCCCAAGTTCTTAATCTTCACCTCGTCTGAATAGGCAATGACGCCTCCCTTAAAGTATTGTGATGAACCTGGAACGGAGGTGATGACACTGGCTACGCGGCCGGAAGTGCAACTTTCTGCCACAGAGAGGGTTTTGTGATTGCGCCAAAGGATTTCGTTAATATCCTTACTGGTTACTTTGAGATCTAATTCCATTATATAATTACGTTATGATTAAAATACTGTGCGTGAAAAGGCTGGTTTATCCAGCGGGCAATACTCGCCGTCAAGGTATCGATAGTGTCCTGTCATGGCTATCATGGCAGCATTGTCGGTGGTGTAAGAAAACTTGGGAATATAGATTCTCCAAATGCCTCGTTCTTCCATCGCTTTGAAAGCAGAGCGCAGAGCCGTGTTGGCACTCACACCGCCGGACAAAGCCACGTGGCGAATGCCCGTAGCTTTAGAAGCAGCGATGAGTTTTTTCATAAGGATGTCTACAATCGTAGCTTCAAGCGATGCGGCGAGGTCGTTTTTGTTTTCCTCGATGAAGTTTGGATTTTCCTTCATATGGTCTCTCAGAAAATAAAGGAAAGAGGTTTTCAACCCTGAGAAACTATAATCATATCCACCAATATGAGGTTTGGAGAAAGAAAATGCTTTGGGATTTCCTTCGCGGGAAAGACGGTCGATGATAGGGCCTCCAGGATATCCCAATCCCATCACTTTTGAACACTTGTCTATGGCTTCGCCGGCAGCATCGTCTATAGTCTGACCAAGCACTTCAAAGTCATTATAAGCGTTGACTTTCACAATCTGAGAGTTCCCGCCACTCACCAGCAAACAAAGGAAAGGGTAGGGCGGATCGTCGTGTGTTTCCCCTTCAGCATGGATGAAGTGGGCTAAAATGTGGCCATGTAGGTGGTTGGCTTCAATGAGCGGAATGCCCAAACTCGCAGCAAACCCTTTGGCAAAACTCACCCCAACGAGCAGACTGCCCATCAGCCCCGGGCCTAAGGTGACAGCGATGGCCGTGAGTTGCGACTTATCGATGTGGGCCTGTTTGAGGGCAGCATCTACCACGGGAACAATGTTCTGTTGATGTGCGCGACTGGCAAGCTCCGGGACAACGCCGCCATACTGCTCGTGCACGGCTTGGGAGGTGGTGACATTGCTGAGTAGCACTCCGTCGCGCATCACGGCTGCTGAAGTGTCGTCGCAGCTGGATTCGATGGCGAGAATCGTGATTGTAGATTTCATAAACTAAGGTGTGAATGTTTAATGCGTCAAGATGTCCAAACCTTTTTCGGTCATCACAAAGGTGTGCTCCCACTGGGCAGAGGGAAGCTCATCCTCAGTCACCACAGTCCATCCATCTTCCTCGTCGATAAAGACCTCGCGGCCGCCCATGTTCAGCATCGGTTCGATGGTAAACACCATGCCTGGAACGAGGAGCATCCCCCGATGGCGTGTGTCGTAATGGTCCACAATCGGGTCCTCGTGAAACTCCAGTCCTGTACCGTGCCCTGCCAATTCGCGCACCACGCTGTAGCCGTGTTCATGGGCGTATTTGCCAATCGCTTTGCCGATGTCACCGACAAAACCCCAAGGCTGTGCAGCTTTCATACCAATCTCCAAGCATTCTTTGGTCACTTCGACCAGACGTTTCACCTTAGGGTCGACATTGCCAATCATAAACATTCGTGAAGCGTCGGCGTAATAGCCGTCTTTGATGGTCGTCACATCAACATTGATGATGTCACCGTCAAAGAGTTCTTCTTCGTCGGAGGGGATGCCGTGACACACCACCTCATTGATGCTAGTGCAGCAACTTTTTGGAAATCCCTCGTAGCCCAAACAGGCCGAGATTGCCCCATGATCGGCGGTATATTGCGCCACAAGTCGGTCAATTTCACCAGTGGTCATGCCTTCGCGGATTTCGGTGGTCAGCATGTCGAGAATGCCCGTATTGATGACTCCAGCGCGTCGAATGCCTTCAATCTGTTCGGGCGTTTTCACCAGCCGATTGGTGGGGACGATAAAGCCCTTCTCCTGCATTTCCAAGATGCGGCAATCAAAGGGAGTGGGCGTTGTTCCGGGGGAAACCACCCAATTATGTTGATGATGTCTGACCATATTAAAGTGCTTTATTGATGTGTAATATGCCGCGAATTTACAAAAAAAGGCTGTGAAATAGAATATAATCACGAACATTAACGCAATATTCATAATGCAACTTGCCGACGGTTCTCACGTGATGGTGAGTCGTGGTGGGGGAAGATGGTGAGGGGAACGTTGTGGTGAACTTTGATGGTGGTGCTACTCAGGTGTCGATGCGCAGGGAGGATGTGCAGGGGATGGTGGACTTGGCGCGTGCTCAGCGCTGGGAGTTGCTGTTGGATAATGATGAGCAGGAGGAGGCGAAAGCAACCGGTGAGGATGTGTCACCGGTTGAGGGAGAGGCAGTGCACTCTGCAACTACGGAGGGTGCAGCGTCTCGTGGGTTTGAGTTGAATGATGTGGTGGAGGTGAGGGGTGAAAATGGACAGATGGTGCAGGGGTACGTGACCCGTCCGATGAATGAGGATGGGCTGTATGAGGTGTTTACGGATAGTAGTGTTGGTGGGCTTCGCTCGGCTTATTATGCGCCTGAGGATATGCGCCTGGTGGAGGCTAAGGGTGTTGAGGGGCTGAGAGAGGGAGCGCAGGAGGGTGAAGATGGAACTTTGCAGGGTGAAGATGGGAGGGATGAGCGTCCGTCTTTGATGGATGCTGTGCGTACGCTCTATGAAAAAGGAAAGGATGCAGCCAAGCAATTTGCGCGCACCTTCTTTGATGTGGCGCGCACTCCTGAGTTTATGAAGGGTGTGGGATTAACGGGAGATAGATTTACGGTTCGCTATGGAGTGCTTGCCCGCCACTTTGGTAAGGATAGTGGCCACGATTTGCCGATGGAGGTATGGGAACAATTGCCTGATGCTTTGCAGAAACCTTTTGCTATCTCAGAGTACTATACGGATGAGGATAAGCAACAGCAAAAGGGGTATCGGATTTATACGCGCCTGCAACTTGCCGACGGTTCTCACGTGATGGTGAGTGCAGAGGTGAAGAATGCGGGTCGTGATGTGGAGGTGAATGCGATTAACACGGTGTTCGGTCGTTCTGTGATTTCGGATGTCCACGAGAAATTGGTGTACGTCGGAAACGAACTTACCCCCGAGCAACAGGCACTTCTGGATGGGACTACTCCCCATCAATATCCTGATGCGCGAGGGCAAGGTGAAGAAGGCGTCCCTTCTTCTGAGGGCAAAGATAGCGTTTCTTCTGGTAATGGGCAAGGGAATGTGGGTGAAAATGTGATAGAGATGCCTATGCGGCGGGTGAAGCGCAAGATTGAGGGACAGATGGTGGAGGTGGATGAGGAGGACTTTGAGGCGGTGAGCCCGGAGCGTACGCAGGATTATCTTTATAATGAGGTGGAAAGCGGTATCACCAGAGAGCAGGCAGATGATTTTGTGTCGGCTAAAATTGCTGAGCGTGAGAAGGTGGTGAAGGGGATTGAGGCTCGAAAACCTCGTAAGGGGGCGAGCCCTGCGGAAATCAGGGTGCATAAGGGAAAGGTGGAGGCGGAACTTGCGGAGGCTGTGCCTCACTTGGAGTACTGGCGTTCTGTAGCTGCAGCACGTGATGCGGTGAAGGAGCGTGAGATTGCTGCGGCTAATGAGCGCTATCGTCAGGAGCGTGCGGCCAAAGAAGAGGCGAAGCGTGCAGCTGAGGTGCAGCGCAAGGAGGATGTTGAAACATTGCAGAATGCCGAACAGGGCGACAATCGGACATCCTCCCGCATGGCTATTCCTGCATCTTCTGATGGCAAAGTGAATACCTCTTCTAATAGCAAGCAAGGGAATGTGAATGAAAGTAAGGGCAAGGCACAAAAAGCTTTCTCTTACTTTAATGGCAGTATGGAGGAGTTGATTGGTAAATCGTCTGACAAGACGGCTAATGATAAGAAAGTCGTTTCGGTAGTGTCGGAGCAACTACGTAATGATCTTTCTGCCCAAGGTCTTGAAATTGGGGAGGATTACAAACATGTGGTGGACGTTTCGGGTATCCGTCACACAATGAAACAACACGGCCATATCAAGGAGAAAAAGCGTGGGCAAGTTCCTATTGAAGCCAAAGACTTTGCTTTGATAGAGAATGTTGTGTCTTCTTACGATGATGTTGTTGTGGAGCAAAAAAAATCTACTCCTATCATCAAGTATAAGAAAAGGCTTGATGATGGGACGATTGTCTATGTAGAGGAAGTAAGAATGGGGCGTGGAGAGCTTGCTCTGAAGACTATGTATAAACAAAAAGGAAGCTCCCTCACCGACGAGAACCTGCAAATGCCGGTCTCAGACACGCCCGTAGCGACTTCGGATTTGGATGCTTCCGATGGCAAAGTTAGCACTTCTTCTGAAAAGGGAAAAAGAAAAGCGCAGAAAAAAACGTCTAATGGGGATAAACCCGCCTTTGTGGGGCTTGATGCTTTTACGGAACAGCGTATGGCAGAGGAGTTGGAGAAAAGCGGTTATGCCTCGTTGGAAGATTGGGAGATTGAAGAACCGGATGCTTTTGTTACCGTGTATGATAATGTGGGTAAGGAATATGCATCTTATGTTTCTCGTCTTGCGGAAGAGGGGACTTTACAGGAGGTGTATGACAAAAGTTCGGTAAAGACTCAAAACAAGATACGCAAGGAGATTGAATTTGCGGGGTTTGACTATCATGATTTGCTGGATACATCTCCTAATCGTGTGAAGCGACAGGATTATTTGGAGGGTGGAGCGAAGTATGCTCGCGGTACTTTCCTAGATGGTCGTGTTGTGGAGGGTGAGATTGTGGAACAATCACCCACTTCGATAACGATATTGGAGAATGGTCGTCGCTATACGATTAAGGCGTCTGATGTGCTGGTGCGCAGCAATGAGCCTTTGAGTTCTGATGAGTCTCTGTCGGCGAAGATTGCCGCGGCAGAGGGCGAGGTGGACACTAACCCGAGTGAAGGGCAGAAGGAGGCGGGGAATTACAAGAAGGGACATATTCGGATTGGTGCGTTTGACATCAGTATCGAACAGCCTAAGGGGAGTGTGCGTCGTGGTGTGGATGCGAACGGAAAGGCGTGGGAGAGCAAGATGCACAACACTTACGGCTACTTCCGCGGCACGGAGGGTGTAGATGGCGATCACATCGATGTGTTTGTGTCGAATGATATAGATGGGTGGAATGGGCAAAAGGTGTTTGTGGTGGACCAGTATAACCCTGATGGGACGTTTGACGAGCACAAGGTGATGCTGGGCTTTAATAATGCAGAGGATGCAAAAAGCGACTATCTTGCCAACTATGAGAAAGGATGGGAAGATGGGCGCCGACTTGATGTGTCTGCCACGAACCTTGAAGACTTTGAGAAGTGGCTGGCGAGCAGCCATCGCAAGACGAAACCGTTTGCGGAGTATAAGGGGGTGAAGCGCGAGGTGGATGAGGTGGATGCTGCGCTTAAGAAGGAGTTGCAGGACTTTATTGCTCAAACGGACACGATGGACAGAACTGCAATGGATGAAAGCGGATATGATGCAAAAGAGCTGTTTGCTCCGTTGTTACTTGATGGAAAGCCGTCGCCGCTGGCTGTGATGACTTCTGTGTCTGATGACATCAATGACCCTTCTGTGCAGATTGCGGTATATGATTATTCGCAAGAGATTGACGAGAAAACAAACAGTGGTTGGCAAAAGTGGGGTAATCTTGCCGATGAGTATAATGCACAGGCAGCCGAAGAGGATAAGGGATGGGAACGAGGGGATACTGCACTACTTGGATTTAGGAGTGTGGATGCTGCGGTGAGATTTTATGATTGGGTACAGCATAGGGATGGGGTGAAGCTTCATAGGAAGGGTGCAACTGATGCGGCTTTGCATGCTGTGGATGATCAGGGTAATTTGGTGGATGGTGAAGGTCGTTTGGTGACGGAGAAGGTGGGGAGCATCGATGAGTTGCGGGACGAGGATTTCACTTCGCCCTCTCGGAGTGTGGAGTTGCCCGAGCTTGACGCACGCGTGGCGGATGCCATCGGGACGGGTGGTAAGCCTGTGGTGATTAAGAAGAATATCTTTGAGCGCAATGCGAAGGCGCATGGCGACTTGACTGCCGCTGATAGTCGTGACATTCTCAAGGCAGCACTGTATACGCCTACGCTTTATGGGCAGAACCAAAAGACGAAGCGTCCTTACAACTGGGTGTTGATAAAGACGCGGGATGCTGAGGGCGAAAATCGGGTCGTCCTATTGGAGGTGAATGAGAATAAGGATAATGTGGAGATTGTGCACTGGCACTATGTTCGTGACAATGCCTTAGAAACAATAAAAAGACAAGCTGTTCGTGAGGGCGGCCCTATCCTCATACTGCCTTCCGAAGATTCGGAAGAGGCTGGTGGCCTTTCCAGCCGTACGAACAACTTGTCTTCTGAGGGCAAAGTTAGTGAAAGTTCTAAAAAGGAGCAAGGATTTGATGGTAAAAATGGTGTGATTAGGCTTCAAAAGGGTGATGATGGTGTTGCGGCTCGTGATGCGGCTTATGCTGATGCTGTGGCGCGTGGGGATATGGAAACGGCTGAGCGTATGCTGGCTGAGGAGGCTGCACGCAAGGGCTATATGATGGAGAGCGACTATCAGGGTACGAGTGCTTTTAATGGGGCGGCGCCCAGTGAGAATGGGTATTACGAGAGCCTTGAAGAACGTAAGGCGGCTTTTGATGAGGAGGATTTTGAGGGTGATTGGTCTTTGGCAGATGAGTTGGTGCATGGTATTGAGATGGGGAGTTTGGATTTTCGTCTTAGTGACCGTGAATTGAATCATGCAGATAGGTCGCGCAGGGAGGCGATACAGAACTTGAGGAATGTTCGTGCGCGTGTTAATGCGGGTGAGAAGGATGTTCGGATAACGATGTATCGTAGTGTTCCTGCGGGTGTTGTGGAGGGGGAGTTTCGGAATGGCGATTGGGTGACTCCGAGCCGTTTGTATGCTGAGGATAATGCAGCTGTGCACGGCGGTTATCCAGGATGGGAGAATGGGTATCGTATCATCGAGCAGGAGGTGCCGATTGAGGATGTGTGGTGGGATGGGAATGATATTGCTGAGTGGGGCTATGATAATGGTCGAGAGGAGGCTTACAAGAATGTGGCGAACAACCGCAAGTCCTTTTCAGTGACTTATGATGCGGATGGTGTTCTTATTCCTTTGTCGAAGCGATTTGATGAGGGTGTGTCGGATGTTTCTTATCATAAGGGTGATGATGTGGTTGTAAGTGCTGAGGATACTGCGCTTCGTGATGCTGTTGTGGAGTTGATGCGTGGTGCGGGTATTGATGTGGTGGTGGACAGTGAGGAGGGCCAGCGGGTGTTGGATATGGAGAATGAGCGTGTGCGGTGGGCGATGGAGCGCAAGACGTTTCGGAGTGGACGCTCGATTGTGTTTACTCGTGCTAATCCTACGACTACACTCAATGCGCTGGAGCGTGGGCTGAAGAAAGAGGGTGTGGAGGTGGAGAGCCACAAGGCGAGGACGGGCAGCCGCTATGCGGAGTTTGAGAGAGGTGGTGTGTGGTATAAGGTGCGTTCGGCTAATCATACGAAGGCGCTGAGTGCGGGCACTACGCTGGATGAGGTGCGTGGGATGTCGGGTATTGAGCTGACGATGGATTTGAAAGATGGGGAGAGGCCGGTGTATGGTGTGGAGGTGGACTTGTCGCTCAATGAGATGGGGGTGGAGGATTTGCGGGCACTGATGGACGAGGTGGAGCGCTTCAATGGGAGTAGTGTGGATGTGTTGAGTAAGGAGCGTGTGTCGGGCTTTGTGCTGCCTTCATCTTATTTGGGGGATGAGTTTCCGCTGTTGAGTGGGTTCTTGGATGATGAGGTGCTGAGGAGTGATGAGTTTAAGGGTCGGGTCAAGGAGGCTCAGGCTGAGGTAGGGGCTGTGCGTGAGGCTTATGAAAAGGAGACGGGGAAACCTGTGCTTGATGAGTGGCTGCACCTGCCTTTCACGGCTTCGAATGGGCTGAAAATTGAGCACCTTTCCGATGGATTCGGGCGGTATGTGTCGCTGATGCCTGTGGGCAGTGCTTTGTCGCATGGTATTGGGCGGTTTGGGGATGCGAAGAAGTTGCGCAAGGAGGCTTTTGCGGAGTATCAGGCGGCTGTTGCTCCTTATGAGGCACGGCTGATGGCGTGGGAGGAGAGTGCGCCTTCGCTGGAGGAGTGGTTGAAGGGGAATGAGGAGATGTCGAGGCGGTGGGCTTCGGCTCAGGAGGTACTGTCTCGTGCTGTGGGTGAGGCGCGGTTGCATAAGGTGGGGTCGGAGGAAGATGCAGAGGAGGTGAATGCGCGCTTTAATGATGAGCTTTCGGGCTTGACGGAGGCGAATGCGGACAAGGTGGTGCTTTCGCTGGGTCGTCCATCGGGCATATTGCTGTCGGCTGGGGTTGAGGACCGCCCGATGAAGCTGTATGGCAACAAGGTGATGAAGAAGATGCGCAAGCACGGCTTTGCGCTGGAAGAACTGCGCGATTTGCCCCGTGCGGTAGCTGATCCTGTAGCTGTGTTTAACAACTATGGTGAAGTGGGAAACCGCTCCATTCTTACCGAATTGAGGACAAAGCAAGGCAACTTCCTTGTGTCTGTGGATATTGGCAAGGATGCTGATATAGACTTCAATATTGTGCGCTCAGTCTTTGGTAAGGGGGACAATAGTATTGTGGACTGGATAAACAAAGGTTTGGCTACCTATATAAACAAGAAGAAAGCCCTAACGTTCCTGTCCCATCAATCCGCACCAATCGCGGCAACAGCAGCAAACGCCGAGCTTTCTTCTGCTGCAAAGGTAGTGAAAGATTTTGAGAACCCCAAATTGGGAGTGGAAAAAAGGCGTTTCTTCCGCACAGAAGATGGGAAGGCATATGGTTTTACGGTGGATGGGAAGGTGTATCTTGACCCGAAGATGGCGGGTGTGGAGACGGCTGTGCATGAGTACACGCACTTGTGGGCGGATGCTTTGCGCCGTGTGAACCCTGCGGAGTGGCGGAATGTGGTGGAGTTGATGAAGGGTACGAGTGTGTGGGATGAGGTGAAACGGAATTATCCTGAGCTTGAGAGTGAGGATGAGATAGCGGATGAGGTGTTGGCCCACTATTCGGGGCGGCGTGGTGCTGCGAAACTGCGTGCGGCTTTGGGTGAGGAGATGGCGGGGGCGGATGGTGTGTTTGAACGTGCTCAGGTGGTGAGTGCTTTTGAGCGTGTGAAGCGTGCTTTGGCTCGCTTCTGGAAGGGCGTGGCTGATTTTTTGAATGTGCACTTTGATAGTGCTGATGAGGTGGCGGATATGGTGTTGGGGGATTTGCTGCGGGGTCGGAGACTGGATGGAGAGGGTGTGTCTGTATCTATGGTGGGTCGCTCGCTGAGTGCTGAGGAGGCCAAGGAGTTGGTGTCGATGATGGAGGAGAATGCTGTTCCTGTGCGCGAGTTGGAACTGACGCGTGAGAACTGGGCTGCGGAGTTTGGTGCGGATGGTGTGGTGCAGACGCCGCTGGGCGAGGTGAAGATGGGCGAGCACCAATATGAGAAATTGGAGCAACAGGGACGGCGTGGCAAGCTGGGTATGGTGAAGCCTACGCTGGAAAGCCCCGATGTGGTCATCGAGGATAAGAGCCGTGCGAAAGTGGGTGAGGAAACGGAAAGGGGTAGTTCGTATGTGTTTGTGAAGAGTTTTGTCAATGAAGAAGGTAAACGGCAATACTTCTTTACCTCGGTAACAGTGCATCGTAACAATCAAGAGGTGGTGATTTCTAATCAAGAGAAGACGGGTAAAAGAATATCCAACCTACTTCAACAAGGTGAAATAGGTTGGATAAATGAGAAGTATCAGCCTGCATCCGAAACGCAAGGCGAGGAAATATCGCTTTCCCAAGACAATTCGTGGACAGATACCTCGGGCGATAAAAACGCTGTCCCTCTCGGTGTCAATTTGTCTGAGACTTCTTCTGCTGCAAAGGTAGATAAAAGTTCTGAGAAAGGCAAGGGTGAGGATATATTTTCTATGGCGGAGCGCATTGCGGAGGAGACAAAGCGTGAGCAGAGGGCGCGAAGAAATGCGCGCTATCATAGAGAGGGGGGCTCGGTGGAATATGGGCAGGCGGTGTCGCGTGCGGCGTATGAGCAACGTATGGCTTCGGGGGCTTTCCAGAGCAGGGAGGCGCTGCAGGATAGTATGCTGAGCTTGCGGGAAGCTATGGACTTGATTTTGCATGAGGGTAAACATGGTAAGGGTTGGCGTGTGGAGGATGTGAGCGACCTTGAGAATGCGTACATGGGTGAGAACCGATTGAGTTCGGTGAACAGTGCGGAGCAGGAGGCTTTCACTCGTGGGATGTTCAAGCCGATGTTAGGTGCTGTGGCGAAGTTGGCGGAGACGGAGGAGGAGCGTATGGTGCTGACGGACTATTTGATGGCTAAGCATGGTCTGGAGCGTAACCGCGTGATGGCGGAACGTGAGGGGCTGAAGGCTTATGAGACGTACGTGAAGAAGCACTCAGAGAGCGAGAAGGAGGTGGGCGAGTTCGTGGAGAAGGCCCGGGGGCGCGACTATTCGGGCTTGACAGCGCTGACGGGTGTGGACGATGTGATGGGGGCTGAGATGGAGGCAGGGAAGATGGTGGCGGAATTTGAGGAGAAGCACGATGCGGAGCTTGTGTCAGCGCTGTGGGAAAAGATTGGGTTGGTGAATGGGGCTACGCTTCGCAAGACGTATGAGAGCGGTTTGATTTCGCGTGGATTGTATGATGATATTCGTGGGATGTACAAGTATTATATTCCGCTGCGTGGTTTTGCGGAGCAGACGAGTGATGAGGTGTATGCTTATATGGCTCAAGGCGGCGGTATGTTTAATGCTCCTATCAAGAAGGCACGTGGTCGTAAGAGCAAGGCGGATGATCCGTTTGCGAACATGGCGATGATGGCCGATAGTGCGATTGCTCAGGGTAATCGTAATGTATTGGTGAAGCAGAAGATGCTGAACTTTGTAATGAACCACCCGAGTGATTTGGTGAGTGTGAGTGAGTTGTGGGTGGGTTTGGATGAACAGAGTGGTGAATGGCGTGTGGTGCTTCCTGATGATATTGGTGTGGATGATGGTGGTGATGTGGTGGTGTCGAAGTTGGAGGCTTTTGAGGCGAAGATGGAGCAGCGTGCAGCGGAAAGGCCTGACTTGTATATGCGGGTGACTGATGGTGCGGATGTGCCTTATCGTGTGGCGGGTGATGCGAAGCTTCATCAGCACCAGGTGGTAGTGAAGCGTGGTGGTCGGGACTATGTGCTGACGGTGAACGGCAACCCTAGATTGGCTCAGGCACTGAACGGTGCTACAAATCCTGACAGTAATTTGTCGGGTGTCGTGGGAAAAATTGTTGGGGCTATGGATACCTTGAAGCGCTGGCAGTCGATGGTGTTTACTAGTCTTTCTCCTAATTTTATGGTAAGTAACCTTTTGCGTGATACGATTTATTCCCACACGATGGTGCATGCGAAGGAGGGTAGCAACTATGCGTTGGCTTATCATAAGAATGCGCTGCGTACGACTCCTGTGCACATGGCTGTCTTGATTGGTCGTTACAAGGCAGGAAAATTGGATATGGGTAAAGGTTTGGAGCGTGCTTTTTCTGAATTTATGTTGAATGGTGGTGAGACGGGTTACATTTCTATTCGTGAGATTGATGCGCACAAGCGTGAGGTGAAGAAGGTGTTGAGACGTCTGAATGGTGGGCGTAAGTTGTTGGGGGCTTGGGATGATTTCTTGGAGGGGTTAGATTTTTTTAATCGCTCTGTGGAAATAGGTTCTCGCTTTGCGGCTTATTTGACTTCTCGTGAGATGGGTCGCAGTGTGGGTCGTTCGGTTTATGATGCGAAGGAGATAACGGTGAACTTTAATAAGAAGGGTGCGGGTGCTACGTTCTTAGGTGCTCATGGTCAGACGATGTTGGGGGATATTTCGGCTTTTGTTTCGGGTTTCGGTCGGACGTTTTATGTTTTCTGGAATGCGGCTGTTCAGGGTACGACGAACTTCGGTCGTGCTTTTAAGCGAAGTCCGATAAAGGCCGGCTCCGGCGCGTTGTCGATTGTGGAGGATGTGTCGGGTGCAGAGATGGAGGCTGCAAAGATGGTAGAGGAGTTTGAGGAGAAGGGTTAGGAACGTCCACTCAAGAATGTTTTTTTAGAGATTAAGTAGGTGTTCAAAATAATGGTAGTTGTCTCTATCTTAGTGGTTGCCTGTTCTCTACTTGTCTCCTTTTCGGCCACTTTGCCTTTGTTTACCTTTCTTTCGTGTTGCCGGCTATACTCCGTTCTTCGCAAAAACGACCTGAGGAAAAATGGGAACAAACATGGTATTCATTCATTCTGAACTTCTACTGATGTCATCGGCAAGGAGAATGGGCAATGCCGGTCATCCCTCCACCCGCCCGGCTTCCACGGTGAAGAGGCGATAGTCGCGCGTAGTGGCTGAAAGAATACTGTCGAGGTGCTCGCGGTTGGTGTCGGTGATGAAAATCTGCCCGAAATCGTCTCCGCCGACGTAATCGACAATGCAGGCCACGCGTCCTGCATCCAGTTTGTCGAAAATGTCATCGAGCAAGAGCAGAGGAGTGCGCTGTCGGCCTTGCGACTTGAGGTAGAGAAATTGCGCCAGTTTCATGGCGATGAAGAAGGTTTTGCTTTGCCCCTGCGACCCCTCACGGCGGACGCTGTGCCCGTTCATCAGCAGTTCCAAATCATCTTTGTGAGGGCCGTGGAGAGTGTAACCGACGATGCGCTCGCGCTCTCGTCCTTGTTGTAGCAAAGGGAGCAGATTGCCACGCTCATGGTGGCTTTTGTAAAGGATATCGACCTCCTCCCGAGCCTGGTTGCAAAGGCGGGCATACAGGGTTTTGAATATGGGGCAAAAGGCCTCTACCATATCTTGACGTGCAGCATAAATCCGTTCGGCATCGGCCGCCATCAATTCTTCAAGCACGCTGCACACGTTCCAGTCTGCTTCGTCCTCTTGTTTGAGTAAGGCGTTGCGCTGCTGCAACGTCTTGTTGTAGCGAATGAGGGCTTCGAGATAAGCTGGATTGGATTGCGAAATGACGATATCCATGAACTTTCGGCGCTCTTCGCTTCCACCAATGATGAGCAGAGAATCGGTTGGCGAGATGAGCACAAGAGGGACTACACCTACGTGCTCACTGACCCGCTTATACTCTTTGTCATTGCGACGAATGCGCTTGCGCTGTCCGCGCTTCACCCCACAGGATATGACGTCTTCCTCCCCGATTTCGTTGCGATACCGCCCTTGCACCATCAGAAAGTCGGCCTCATGGCGAATATTGTAACTATCTGTCTGATTGCCGGCGCTTTTGCCAAAGGAAAGAAAGTAGATGGCGTCCAGCACGTTGGTTTTGCCCATCCCGTTGGCACCGATGAAACAATTAACATTGGGCGAGAGGCTCAATTCGGCCTGCTCAATGTTCTTATAATTGAGAATGGAAAGTTGCTCTAAAATCATGGGGATAAAAACTTGTTGGCTGCAAAATTACAGCGCGTAGGTCGAAAAACGAAGAAAAACACCTCCTTTTTGAAAACCTCTCCAAAAAAAAGAGGCATTTGTTTCGTTAATCAACGATTAAGTAGTACTTTTGCGCTCAAATTGCACCTGGGGCAGGTGTTTCTACTCATCTGTCTTACACAAACACCCATCGCAACAAAAATACCAATATACCATTATGAGTCAAAAGAACCCAACTCTGGATGTCAACGATTCCATTGCAAAGTCGGAAGCGTTTATTGCAAAGTACAAGAACTACCTCATTATTGGCCTCGTAGCCATAGCAGTGATTGTGGCTGGTGGATTTGCAGGTCGTTCCTATCTGCAGGGACAAAACGAAAAAGCACAAGCGCAAATCGGACTTGGTCAGCGCTATTTTGCCACTGGCGAATGGGACACAGCCCTTAAAGGCGATGGCACTTTCAAAGGTTTTGAGAAGCTCGCCAAGGGTTCTGCCTTTATCGATGCTACCAATTTGGCACAAGCTTATGCCGGCATCTGCTACTTCAACAAAGGAGACTACAAGAAAGCCATCACTTTCCTAGAAGACTTTTCGCCCAAAGGAGATGCCACCATCTCTGCCAATGTACTTGCGGCTCTCGGCAATGCCTATGCAGCCGACAAGCAGTTGGAAAAGGCGGTGAGCACCCTTAAAGCCGCTGCTGACAAGGCTGACAATCCCGCGCTTTCTCCTCTCTATTTGCTGCAAGCCGGCCAAATCTTGGAAAGCCAAAACAAGAAAGAAGAGGCCAACAAGGTTTACACCGACCTCAAAAAGGACTATCCTACGAGCCAACTCGCTTCGCCCAACTATCAAAACGGGCAAGTAATCGGTGCAGAAATCGATAAGTACATCGAGCGTACGAAATAATACGCAACCCTTCAATTATAAATGTGAGGAATTAGAACGATTTAATCTTCATCGGATTGAGTCGTTCTAATTCCTTTGCTTACATACCCCTACCATTATATCTCTTATGTCTACTTTTTCTTTTCTCGAAAACAACTCAGACAACGTTCCGGATGCCTCATCCATGCGCTTTGGCATCGTTGTCACAGAATGGAACAAACACATCACCGATGCGATGCTCAAAAGCGCTCTTGAAACCCTCGTAGAGTATGGTGTGCAGGAAAACAGCATCACCATCCGCCGTGTGCCTGGCAGCTTTGAACTCATCTATGGCTGCTCTCAACTGGCACAGCATGGCTATATCGACGCCATCATTGCCTTGGGCTGCGTCATCAAAGGAGACACACCGCACTTTGACTACATCTGCGAAGGCACCACCGAAGGCTTGGTTCGTCTCAACGCAACAGGGAAAATCCCTGTCATCAACGGTATTCTCACCGTCAATACCGAGGAACAAGCGATAGACCGTGCTTGGCGCACCATGGATAAAGGTCGAGAGTTTGCTATCACTGCCATCAAAATGGTAGACTTCATGAAGTCTTTCGAGTAAAGAAGAGGATTTCTTCGCCATTTGTTTGGCGGATTGTAAATAAAACACTACTTTTGCACTCACAAACACAAAGTGAGTGCAAACGGGCAAATACCAGAGTGGCCAAATGGGGCAGACTGTAAATCTGCTGGCTTACGCCTTCGGTGGTTCGAATCCATCTTTGCCCACCATAGCAAGACGTGTATCATTTCTTCGACGAAATGATGCACGTCTTGTTTGTGGATGGAAATGTGGCTAATGTATTTGGAGATTGCAAAGAATTCAGTCGCTCAGCAAACCTTGCTCTTTGAGTTGGTCGACGAGAACTTCGAGCTCGGCATACCAAGCTTCACCAAAGCGACGGATAAGAGGTTCGCGTAAAAAACGATACAGTGGAAGTCGAAGTTCACGACCTTTTATAACGGCGGGGTGGCATACTGTCCAGCGGTCGTAATTGAGGGCAACAGTACCATTGGAGAGCGGCTGCTCGCGGATTGGGTAGAGGTAACAGCTAATAGGTTTCGACCAGTTGATGCGTCCCTCTCGATGGGCGCGGTCGGTGGCACAAAGGCAGATGCCCTTTTCATCGTAGCAGGTGAAACAGCAATCTTTCGTTCCCACAATGCTGGTCACGAGGTCGCCATCGATATCGCGGTAGGCCACACCTTGCTTGTTGAGCACCTTTCGAGCTCGTGGGTCGAGGTCGTTCCACACAGCAGGAAGCACACGTTCCAATTCGGCAACTTCTTCAAGGGTAACAGGAGCTCCAGCATCACCTTCAATGCAACAGGCACCTCCACAAGCATCAAGGTCGCAGCAGAAGTGTTCGGTGAGAATATCGGGCGATAGGAGCACATCGCCCACTTGAAGAATAGGGTGCATAGGAGAGAGGGGATTAGGAGGAAAGATTACCAATCGATGGGCGTTTTTCCGTGCCGGATGAGATAGTCGTTGGTGAGTGAGAAGTGATGGTTGCCAAAGAAACCACGATGTGCGGAGAGAGGAGAAGGGTGGGCGCTACGGAGGACTAGGTGACGAGAAGTGTCAATAAATGCCCCTTTCTTCTGAGCATAGCTACCCCACAAGATGAAGACCAGGCCTTCGCGTTCGAGAGCTAAGCGATGAATTACAGCGTCAGTGAATTGTTCCCAGCCTCGCCCTTGATGAGAGCCGGCAGCGTGCGCTCGTACGGTAAGGGTAGCATTGAGCAGTAGGACACCTTGAGCAGCCCAGCGGCGCAGGCTGCCATTTTGTGCAGGGCTGACACCGAGATCGTCGGCCAATTCCTTGAAGATATTGACGAGTGATGGCGGTTGTCGTACGCCTTCCGGCACAGAAAAACAAAGCCCCTCGGCTTGTCCTGGCTCGTGGTAAGGATCTTGTCCGAGGATAATAACTTTCACTTTGTCAAATGGGCAGAGGTCGAAAGCTGCAAATACGCTTTTGGCTGGTGGATAGCACACTGTCGTGCGATATTCCTCGTGTACAAAAGCACTGAGCTGCTGGAAGTAAGGAGCATCAAATTCGGACTGCAACTGTTCCAACCATGAAGGGTGAATCTTAGGCATAATCAGTGAATATAGAGAACTTCAGGATGTAAGGCAATGTCGAAGCGTTGCTTCACATCGTTCTGAATGGCAGTTGCCAGTTGCACAACTTCACTCCCCGTAGCCTGCCCGAGATTGATGAGCACAAGAGCTTGCATCGGATGAACACCGGCCCGACCGAGGGTGCGTCCTTTCCAGCCGCACTGTTCTATAAGCCAACCTGCGGGAACTTTCACTCCATTAGAGGCAGGGTAATGTGGCATCTCTGGGTGAGTTGATAAGAGCTGTTGTGCTTGCGTTTCGGAGACAATGGGATTCATAAAGAAGGAACCGGCACTGCCCACCTCGTGTGGGTCGGGTAGTTTGGCACGGCGCACTTCGACCACCGCATGACGCAGTGCAGCGGCATCTGCTGTATCTGGGGAAAGTCCTGAGTTTTCAAGGATGCGTACCACAGCTGTGTGGGTGAGCACCGGGTGGAAGGTGAGCGAAAGGCGATAAAGCACATGGGTCACAACGTAACGCCCTTGGTACTCGTGCTTGAAGATGCTGCTGCGATAGGCATAGTGGCACTCAGCATGGGAGAAGAGGCGGTTTTCTCCCGTTTCGGTATCAATAGTTTCAACGGCCTCAATGTGATCACCGGCTTCTACGCCATAGGCACCGACGTTTTGTACAGCACTGGCACCGACTTGTCCGGGAATGAAAGAGAGATTTTCCAATCCATAAAATCCATGTTCCACACAATAGGCCACGAAAGCGTCCCAGTCTTCGCCGGCTCCCACACGAAGCAGTACACTGTCACTCGTCCGCTCTACTACCTCAATGCTGCGGATGTGACTGTGGAGCACGATGCCATCGAAGTGCGGAGTGACGAAGAGCAAGTTACTTCCCCCTCCGATGTGCAGCCAACGTTGCCCCACAAGCTGAGGAAGCAGGCTGACCAGTTGGTCAATGGAATCATAGACATGGAGCTCACGACAAGTGGCATTGATACGGAAGGTGTTATAAGAGAGGAGAGAAGGATACATGAGACTTAGTTTTCAAGTTTGATGAGCATCCATTCACCTTTTTGTTTCTTGAAGGTGAGCGTGCAGTTCATTCCTCCCGAAATCGAGGAAAGGGTGAGCAGGCGTACGTTCGAGTTGAGGTAGGTTTGCCCGTAGAGGATGTTGGTGATTTGCGTAGTGGGGAGTTGTGGTCCAAAGTCTTCCCATTGTTCCGGGGTGATGACTCCATCAATTGGGTCGAAAGTGTCTTCATCAATGGTGGAAAAAGCCAAGGGACTGGTAATGTGAGAACGGCGGAACTCTTTGTTCGCAGCAAACTGTTGGTAGAAGGTGTAGAAACCGCTGTTTTCGCTTTGCTGCATCTCATCTTCTACGAGTTGAGTGAGTCTCCATTCGGCTTGTTCACGGTCGAAATGGTAGCATTTGACGCGCTGTTCGGCAAGATTGAGTTCTTCGACAATGACGTGGCAGATACTGGTGTCTTTGGCCAGTTTCATGCCTTTTCGACTATCGAAGATGAGTGTGTAGGTTTCTCGTTTGGAAAACATTGGGTCGTAGACCCATGCCCGACGCGTGATGAGGTGCTCTTCTCCATCGATAAAGTGACGGAGAGGGAAACTAATGCGATTACGCTGGAATCGTTTTTGCTTCATAAAGGCATAGAGAAAGTCGTCAAAGAATTCATCAGCCTTCTTCGGAGGTGTCACTTCAAGAGTCTCTTCAATCGCATCGGTTTCGGTCGTGTCGATGCTTGTCGTGTCCATCTCGGTATAAGCTTCAGTGGGCGTTTCCTTATTAGTCTTGCAGCTGACGAAGCAATTCAGCAGCGTTATCAAAAGAAAGAGTGGGAGAATTTGTTTCATCGGGAGGGAGTGAGGCACATAGACGAATGGATGAAAGATAAAAGGTAAAAGAGGAAGCTACTCAAAGCCTAAGTCTTTCCACCACGCATCGTCACCTTGAAGATATTTGGCAAACCAAGCCATGATGGCTGCCTGCCATTGTTTACGCTTATGGTAGTCGACCACGTGGTGATTTTCTCCTTCGACCTGAATGTAGCTTGTCGGACGCCCGAGCAGGCGCAAAGCCGTGTAGAGTTGCTGGCTCTCGGTGTTAGGTACATTGGTATCGGCAGTGCCGTGGAGAAAGAGAATGGGGGTATGAATTTTGTCGGCATTGAAGAGGGGAGAATGCTTGACGTAAAGGTCGGGGTTGTTCCAAGGATAAGATCCATATTGTGCAACCTCTCCATAGGTGTAGCCCCAATATCCTCCTCCCCAATAGGAGGCAATGTTTGAGATACCCGCATGACTGATGGCAGCAGCGAAGAGGTCGGTTTTCGTTTGCAGGTACTGCGTCATAAATCCGCCATAACTGGCTCCCATACATCCCACCTTCTTGGCATCTACATAGGTGTTTTCTGCGCAGAATGTACGTGTGCCTTCAATGATGTCATCTGCTGTCATATCTCCCCAGGCATTGACGTGACGGGCTGCAAACTCTTGTCCAAATCCGATGGTACCGGAGGGTTCCAAAACAAGAACAACATAACCCATGTTGGCGAGAGCTGAGAAGGGGTAGACAAACTCCAAGACGCGTGTCGTAGGACTGCATCCACCATAATAGTAAACAATCATAGGGTAGCGCTTCGACTGGTCGAAATCAGCAGGAAGATAGTAGAAACCTTCTACTTGATCGCCGCGTGAGGTCGTGAATTTCCAAGGATGGCAAGAGGCTACACGAGTGTCGCCAAAAAGCTGCTTGAAAGAGAGATGGCCCCAAGGCGTACATTTGGGTGTTGCACCGGAGAGATGAGTCAAGTAGGCGTTGCGTGAGGTGGTGCCGGTTTGTCCATAGAACACCATCCGCGGATTTTTAGTGTTGGCAATGCCATAATGTTGAATGACGCTTACGGGAAGATTAAAACGGAAGCGTTCGCCGGTGCGTGGATCAAGGTGCCAGAGCGTTTCGTCATAGCCATCGGTACATTCGAAATAGATGAAGCCATCCGCCGTGTGCCAAGCCACGTCATTCACAGAGGGAGCGAAATTGCGGAGGAGAGGCGTTGTTTTTCGGGTGGCGATGTCGTAGAGGAAGAGACGCATGTCATAGCCCTGTGGGTGTTGACCAGCTTTCACTTCACTGCCGATGCCGTTGAAGGCCGCTGGCGTTCCCTTAAAGAGCACCTGCTTATCGTTGGGACTATAGCAGGCACTGCTCAACCAAGGTTGGTCAACAAGCAACGTGTCAATGCGTCCGGTGGCCAAATCCATCTCGTAGACATTGGTATAGCTGAGGGGTTGTTTGGTCAGTTCCATCCGGCTCTGCATCAGTAGCAGTTTCCGACTATCGTGCGAAATTTCGCTCAGGTGCATATTGTTTTTGCCAAAGGTGAGACGTTGCATCATCCCTGATTTCAAATCATAGAGAAAGAGCGAACTGCGGTTTCGCCATCCGGGCTGACAATCGTCCGGCTCAATGAGTTGGCGCAAAGACCCTTGTGAAGTCGGACCTTCTTCGTCTTTGAAGACAATGAGGAATTGCTCATTGGGAGCAATTTCATAAGAACCACTGGGCAAGCCTGTCCCTAATATGGTTTCCTGCATCGTGGCAGGATTGAGAGTAACCAGTTGTTTTCCTTTATCGGTATTTCTGGTAAAGTAGAGCGCATCGCGCTGTGGCAGCCAATCCACATGCTCGTAGCCATCGTGGTTGTAGAGAGTACGATTGGTGTTGAGGTCGGTGAGCATCGTTTTGTAAGAAGCTGCGCCATCATGTTGAGTCGTGTAATAATAAGAGATGAGGTAACGACCGGAAGGCGACATCTTCATTCCATAGTAGCGTTCACCATGGTTGAGATCGTCCAACAAAAGTTTGCGCTTTTCGGTGGAGTTGATGATTACCCCTTTGAGGTGTTCCCCAATCAGGCTCACTTTGAAGGTGTCGCGAGCCGATTTTTCCGAATAAATCAGCAGCGCAACAACACTGCGTCCAGGATTTAGACGCAACTCTCCTCCTTGTTGCCTCACCCCATTCAGATAAATGTCGTAGCGCGCCATGCTCTTGGCGTCCAATTTCAACTTCCGCCAGCACTCCGTGTCGAGAGAGAAGTGGAGAGCGCTCACGGAATTGCTGTCAAGGGCAGCTCCATAGGCAACCGTGGGGAATGCCGAAAAATGCCGCAAGGCAAGCGAGGCGTTGTTTTTGAGAACCTCTTGGGGATCAAAAGCGTTGCCTTTCAGATTGACGCTGTCCGTAGAAAAGGGGAGGCGTAGTCGATGAGGCCCATCAAGATAAGCTTGTGCAACGTGCAGTGTATCAGATGAGGCCGAAGCTGAAAGGAAGGCTGCGTTAATTTCTAAGCCCTTGACCATAGTAAGGACGATAAAAAAGAAAAGACAGAGACGTCGCATCATAGAATAAGAGGTAAAGAGAATAAGGGGTAAAGAATTGGTGAACAACACACCAACAGCTATTGTTGTTCGCGTTGTTCAGAAATGAGTTGAAAGTCTTTTTTGCGGAGTTTGAAGGAGTTGGTCAGATAGCGATCACGCACCACCTGGTTGTCGGCCAACTCTTCGGGTGTACCATGGAAGAGGATTTTGCCTTCAAAGAGTAGATAGGCTCGGTCGGTGATGCAGAGCGTCTCTTCTACATTGTGGTCGGTGATAAGAATACCGATGTTACGGTCTTTGAGTTTCCAGACGATGTATTGAATGTCTTCGACGGCAATAGGGTCTACACCGGCAAAGGGTTCGTCGAGCATGATGAATTTAGGGTCGATGGCCAGACAGCGCGCAATTTCTGTGCGGCGACGCTCACCTCCGGAGAGTTGGTCGCCCAGATTCTTACGCACCTTTTGCAGACGAAACTCGCTGATGAGCGACTCCAACATCTCGCGTTGTTCTTCCGTACTCTTTCCCGTCATTTCAAGGACCGAAGAAATGTTGTCCTCAACGGTCATCTTGCGAAACACCGAAGCTTCTTGTGCCAAATAGCCGATGCCCGCTTTGGCGCGCTTGTAGACCGGCGCTTTGGTGATTTCTCGCTCTCCCAGGTAAATGTGTCCATCGTTCGGAACAACGAGGCCGGTGGTCATATAGAAAGATGTGGTTTTTCCGGCGCCGTTCGGCCCAAGCAGTCCTACGATTTCGCCTTGTTTGACATCAAACGAAACGTCGTTCACCACGGTGCGTTTGCCATAGCGCTTCACCAAGCCCTCTGTGCGAAGGGTGAGCGATGTTGCAGCCGCAGCGGACGTGCCAGCAGTGAGGTTGTCTGTTTCGGGATGAGTAAGCAGGGTGGTATCTTCCATAAAGGCAAAGTAAATTGAAGCAAAAAGGAGCAACTCGATAAGAGCCGCTCCTTTGAGGTGGAGATACCAAGCAGATTCGAACTGCTGTAGCAGGTTTTGCAGACCTGTGCCTAACCGCTCGGCCATGGTACCGTTTTGTTTTCGAGTGCAAAAGTACTACTTTTTTTCAAAACAGCAAGGGATGCGTGTGTTTTTTTGTGCGTGAAGGTCATATTTCTCTACTTCGAGTGGTTTCCGAGCGTAGGAAAGAAAACCTTTCGTGTTTTTTTATTACCTTTGTAGCAGCATAGAGCCAAGTGGTTTGTGTACCACATCGGTAGCAGAATGCCACTCTAAGCGACCCCAAATTAAATATCAGACATCCTACAACTAAGATAGCTACGATTAATTTTTTGAACACCTAGTTATTAACTTATTATATGCGTATTGACATTATCACCGTTGTGCCGGAGATGCTCGACGGTTTTCTCAACACTTCCATCTTAGCCCGTGCTCAGAAGAAAGGCTTGGCGGAGATACACGTGCATAACTTGCGTGACTACACCACCGACAAGCACCGCCGTGTCGACGACTATCCCTATGGCGGATTTGCCGGGATGGTGATGCAGTGCCAACCCATTGATGATTGCATTGCAGCGCTCAAAGCCGAACGCAACTATGACGAAATCATCTTCACCACACCCGATGGCGAACAATTTGACCAACCTATGGCCAACGAACTTTCGCTCAAAGGCAACCTCATCATCCTTTGTGGTCACTACAAGGGCATCGACTACCGCATCCGCGAACATCTGATCACGAAAGAAGTCTCCATCGGTGACTTCGTGCTCACCGGCGGTGAACTGGCAGCGGCCTGCATGAGCGATGCCATTGTACGCCTACTGCCCGGTGCTATCGGTGATGAACAAAGTGCGCTCTCCGACTCGTTCCAAGACCACCTGCTGGCAGCACCAGTCTACACTCGCCCTGCAGACTATAAAGGCTGGCGCGTGCCCGATGTCCTGCTCTCGGGGCACGATGCCAAAATCCACGAATGGGAGATGGCACAGTCGTTGGAGCGCACCAAGCGCCTGCGTCCGGACTTATTGGAGCGCTAAAGCTAAAAGACTCTCATTACGACAAATCACCTTCTCCCTCCTCAATACATCCCTACTTATGACCGACCGCATTGCACAACTGCGTGCCGAACTGCATCGCCACAACTACAACTACTACGTGCTCAACCAGCCTGAAATCTCCGACAAGGAGTTCGACACCTTGATGGACGAACTACAGCGCTTAGAGGCACAACATCCTGAGCGCTTCGACCCCAACTCGCCCACACAGCGAGTGGGGAGCGACCTCACGACCGACTTTGTGCAGGTGTCCCACGAATACCCGATGCTCTCGCTGGGCAACACGTACAATCGTGAGGACGTGCACGAATGGTATGAACGCGTTCGATTGGGCTTGAATGGTCAGGATTTTGAGGTGTGCTGCGAGTTGAAATACGATGGACTGAGCATCTCCCTCCTTTATGAAGAGGGGCAGTTGGTGCGTGCCCTGACACGCGGCGACGGCGTGCGGGGCGACGATGTTACGGCCAATGTGCGGGCCATTTCGAGCGTACCACTGGTGCTGACACCCGACAGTGGCTATCCCGCGCGGTTTGAAATTCGGGGCGAAGTGCTTATGCCGTGGCAATCGTTCGATCGTCTCAATGCCGAACGCGAGGCACGCGAAGAGCAGCTCTTCGCCAACCCCCGCAATGCCGCTAGCGGTACGCTCAAAAGCAAAGACAGCCGTGTGGTGGCGCAGCGCCATCTGGACGCCTATCTCTACTATCTGCTCAGCGACAATCTTCCCACGAGCGAACATCTGGCCAACCTCCAGGCCGCCCGCCGATGGGGCTTCAAGGTGAGCACCGCCATGCGTCTCGCCCACAGTCTGGAGGACATCTACGCCTTTCTCGATCATTGGGACGAAGCCCGCAATTCGCTCCCCGTGGCCACCGATGGGGTAGTGCTCAAGGTGAATGCCCTTGCACAACAAGCCCTCTTGGGCTACACCGCCAAGTCGCCTCGCTGGGCCATCGCCTACAAGTTTCAAGCCGAGCGCGCTCTGACCCGCCTCGATGCCGTGACCTTCCAAGTGGGGCGCACGGGCGCAGTGACGCCGGTGGCCAACATGGAGCCGGTGTTGCTGGCCGGCACCATGGTGAAGCGCGCCTCCCTCCACAATGCCGACATCATCCGCCAGCTCGACCTCCACATCGGCGACCAAGTCTATGTGGAAAAGGCGGGCGAAATCATTCCCCAAATCGTCGGGGTGGAAACCACGATGCGCGGTGCAGACTTGGGCGAACGTGTGGAGTTCGTCCGCCAATGTCCCGAATGCGGTGCTGCGTTGGTGCGCTACGAAGGCGAAGCCGCCCATTATTGCCCCAACGACACGGCCTGCCCACCGCAGTTGAAAGGGCGCATCGAACACTTCATCAGCCGCGATGCCATGAACATCATGAGCCTCGGCCCAGAAGTGGTCGACAAGTTCTTCGAACAAGGATTGCTTCACGACGTCACCGACCTCTACCGGCTGAAACTCACCGCTTGGGACGGTAGTTGGTGGCTCTCGCGCGGAGATTTCGTCGCGCCCACACTCTTTGGGGAAGCCGACCGCAAGACACCCACGATGTCGGTGTCGCAACGCGCCACCCAGAAAATCCTCGACGGCATTGCCGCAAGCCGTTCCGTCCCCTTCGAGCGGGTACTCTTCGCTCTGGGCATCCGCTTTGTCGGCAAGGTAGCGGCCAAAAATCTGGCCCGCCATTTCAAGAGTATCACCGCCCTGCGCCGAGCCCCCTTGGCCGAATTGCAGGCCGTGGAAGGCGTGGGCGAAGTCATTGCCGGCAGCGTGCAGACCTACTTCTCCAAGCCCGAGAATGCAGCGCTTGTCGACACCCTGGCTCAATGCGGCGTGCAGATGGCCGTCGAGGAGACCCACGCCTTGGGCACCTCGCTCGCCGGACAGAGCGTCGTGGTGAGCGGTGTCTTCTCGCTGCATTCGCGGGAGGAGTACAAGCAGATGATTGAGCAATACGGTGGCAAAAATGTGTCGAGCCTTTCGAAGAACACCGCCTTCATCTTGGCCGGCGAAAACATGGGCCCCTCCAAACTCGAAAAGGCCGAAAAACTGGGCATCCCGGTGCTGACCGAGGCCGAATTCTTGGAGCGTCTGAACTAAGACCTGAGCGTCCGCTGCCGCCTGCCGTAAATCTCCACCATCGAGGTCGGGACACCTCCACCAACGGCACCGCCCGAGCACCTCGACAGAACACATTCTGCCCTCCTCAACTTCCGCCTCCGCGGTCGACCTAAAAAATATGCCGCCATATTTGGAGAAATATGGCGGCATATTTGCCTGAATATGGCAGAATATTCCTCCGAGGAGGATATCATGCCTATTCGCAGATGACGTCATCGTCCTTTCAAGATGGCGTCATATTTCTCTGAGGATGACGCCACCCCTCTCAGAAGATGATATCATATTTGCTTGGAAATGATATCATATTTTGGCTCGCTTTGCTTTGTCGCTCTTTGTGAGTTGCGTTGCCGCCTGTTTCCACAGCGGTCGGCAGTTTTTCGATTCGACATCCTCCGGCCGTTTAGAGTTCTGCTTCTTTGAGGCGTTCGGCGTTTTCGGCCACGATGAGGTGGTCGATGCAGTCTTGGATGTCGCCGTCGACAAAGGCGCTGAGGTTGTAGATGGTGTAGTTGATACGGTGGTCGGTGATGCGCCCTTGCGGATAGTTGTAAGTGCGGATTTTGGCCGAGCGGTCACCGGTAGAAACGAGGGTCTTGCGCCGTGAAGCGATGTCATCGACATACTTTTGATGCTCTTTGTCGTAGATAAAAGTACGCAGGCGAGCCAAAGCGCGCTCCTTATTTTTGGGTTGGTCGCGGGTTTCGGTACATTCGATGAGAATTTCTTCTACTTCGCCCGTGTTGGGATTTTTCCAATTGTAGCGTAAGCGCACACCGGACTCTACTTTATTGACGTTCTGACCACCTGCACCCGATGATCGGAAAGTATCCCACTTGATTTCGCCTTCATTGATGACAACGTCGAAAGCTTCAGCTTCGGGCAGTACGGCAACGGTGGCGGCCGAGGTGTGCACGCGGCCTTGGGTTTCGGTGGCCGGAACACGTTGTACACGATGCACGCCACTCTCGTATTTCAGTGTGCCGTAGACATCGGCTCCTGTGACTGAACACACGATTTCTTTGAAACCGCCTGCTGCTCCTTCAGAAGTGCTGGATACTTCGAGCTTCCATCCTTTGGTTTCGCAGTATTTGGCATACATGCGGAAGAGGTCGCCGGCGAAGAGTGCAGCTTCGTCGCCGCCGGTTCCACCACGGATTTCAAGGATGGCGTTCTTGGCATCTTCGGGATCTTTGGGGACGAGCATAAGCTTGATGGCTTCTTCGAGCTCGGGAATGCGTGCTTCACAATGCGCCACCTCTTCGCGAGCCATTTCTTTCATCTCTGCATCGTCCTCGTTCATGAGGATTTCTTTGCTTTCGGCGAGGTTGCTCAATAAATTTGCGTACTCTCGTCGCGCATTCATTAAATCTTCGAGGTCTTTGTATTCTTTCGTCAGTCGCACATACCGCTGTTGGTCTGCAATGACATTGGGGTCGGTAATTAAAGTGGATACTTCCTCAAAACGTGCTACAAGTCCTTCGAGCTTTTCGAGGAGAGAAGTTGTTTCTGCCATATTTTATTGGTCTTTATTTTCTGCTATGTATGCTTTAAGCGTTTTATTTTCGTTGTCTTTCCACATCTTCCAATCATTTTGTCATTCTATTCTCTTGTTATGAAATGAGGAGCTGGAGAGGTTAGTATTCAAACTTGCCACATTCGCTCTCAATGGTCAGGCTGCGTTGCCCTTCCTCGACACGTCCTACGATTTGGGCATCGATGTTGAAAGAGCGGGAAATGTCGATGACTGTTTGGGCGTGTTCGGGAGAGAGATAGATTTCGAGGCGATGTCCCATGTTGAACACCTTGTACATCTCGCTCCAATCTGTGCCGCTCTGTTCAGCAATCGTGCGGAAGAGCGGAGGAACAGGGAACATGTTGTCTTTGATGACGTGGCAGTTCTCACCTACAAAATGCAGAACTTTGGTTTGAGCGCCACCGGTACAGTGCACCATGCCATGAATCTTCGGGCGGAGTTCGTCGAGCAGGCGCTTCACGACAGGAGCATAGGTGCGAGTGGGGGAAAGCACGAGTTTACCGGCATCAATCGGAGCACCTTCTACGGCATCGGTGAGACGATAACTGCCGCTATAGACGAGTTCATTAGGCACAGCATGGTCATAACTTTCGGGATAGCGCTCTGCCAGATATTTGGCAAAGACATCGTGGCGTGCGGAGGTGAGGCCGTTGCTGCCCATACCGCCGTTGTACTCCTTTTCGTAGGTGGCTTGTCCACTCGAAGAGAGGCCTACGATGACATCGCCGGGGCGGATGTTGGCATTGTCGATGACCTCACTGCATTTCATGCGACAAGTGACGGTGCTGTCCACGATGATGGTGCGCACAAGGTCGCCAACATCGGCGGTTTCGCCACCAGTGGCATAAATGCCGATGCCCATTTCGCGAAGCTGGGCCAAGAGTTCGTCGGTGCCGTTGATGATGGCCGAGATCACCTCACCGGGGATGAGCATCTTGTTGCGACCGATGGTGGAGGACACGAGGATATTGTCCACCGCCCCGATGCAGAGGAGGTCGTCGGTGTTCATGATGAGGGCGTCCTGCGCGATGCCTTTCCACACGGAGAGGTCGCCCGTCTCTTTCCAGTACATATAGGCGAGGCTCGACTTCGTTCCGGCGCCGTCGGCGTGCATGATGTTGCAGTAGTCGGGGTCGCCACCGAGGATGTCGGGGATGATTTTGCAGAAGGCTTGGGGGAAGAGGCCCTTGTCAATGTTCTTGATGGCGGCATGCACATCTTCTTTCATAGCGCTGACACCGCGCATCATGTATCGTTGGTTCTTGTCCATTGTGGTTGAGGAGTAAAAAAATGAAGAGGGGGCTACAAAGCTCGATTGTCAAATCCCTCAGCGCGAGAGGGGCTTGGCAATGGGATTAGAACTGTACGGTGGGAGCGTTTTGTGCGCCTTCCGAGGCGGCGAAGCCTTGTTTTTGTTGAAAACCGAAGAAGCCGGCGAGGAGGTTCATGGGAAAGGAGCGCACCATGATGTTGTAGGTCCGCACCTGCTCGTTGTAGAGTTTGCGCCCTTCGTTGATGCGATTTTCCGTGCCTTCGAGCTGGGCTTGGAGTTGGCTGAAATTTTCGGCCGCCTTCAGGTCGGGATAGTTTTCTGTCACGGCGAGGAGTCGACCGAGAGCTTGCGAGAGTTCACCTTGCGACTTTTGGAAAGCCGTCATCTGTTCGGGTGTGGCCTTGCTGGGATCGATGGTTATCTGCGTGGCCTTGGCGCGGGCAGCGACCACACCTTCGAGGGTTTCGCTTTCGTGCTTGGCATAGCCCTTGACGGTGGCGACGAGGTTTGGGATGAGGTCGGCGCGGCGCTGATAGGCGCTTTGCAGGTCGCTCCACGAGCGGGTGACGGCTTCGTCCTGCTGCACAAGGCCGTTGTACTTCGACACCGTGCAGCCGCCCAAGGAGAGGAGGAAGAGGATGACAGCGATGAGACCGATTTGTGTACGAGAAAGGTTCATAGGGATAAAAGTTTTGAGGGGTTGATAGGAAACAAAATGAGGAAAAAGCGATTAGAAACGGCCGCCCGAACCACCGCCGCCGAACGATCCACCACCGAACGATCCACCGCTGAAACCGCTGCCACCCAAACCGCTGCGACCGCGGGCGGCACCGGCCAGCAATGAGCCGAGCAGCAGACCGGTGCCCACATCGGGCGGGTCGTCTCGATGGGCCTCACGCTCCACCTTGACGTGACCGCACTGCCGGCAACGGTAGGTCGTTTCGACCACGAGATAGCGGTGGCCATCGCGCCGCTCGTGGCGTGTGCGGCGCTGCTGAAAGCGGAGTTCTTTCCGTCCGCAGGCGGGGCAAAGGCGCGGTCGGAGCTTGACATAGTGGGTGTAGAGCGCTGTCCCTCCGATGGAAATCACCGCAATGAGGAGAAACATCCAGCCGCCCCATCCGTCCTCTTGGCCTTCGATCTCACCACGGCTGAGGCTCTCATCACCGCGACAAATCCCGTCGATGGCCGCCACCGCGCTCACCATTGCGCCGTCCCAGTCCTGTCGCTTGAGTCGCGGGACGAAGATGCGGTCTTCGATGCGCTGGATAGCGCCGTCGGGGAGCGTGCCTTCCAGCCCGTTGCCGGTGAGGAATTGATAGGAGCGGTCTCCCGTAGCGAGGACAATCACCAGCCCTGTACGTTTCTGCTTACTGCCCACACCATACTTTCGTGCAACACGCATCGCAAAGTCATAAGGGTCATCCCCTTCCAAACGATCGAGCACCATAACCACCGTTTGCACCCCTTTGTCGCGTTCGAGCGCAAAGAGTATTCTGTCGATAGAGTCGACCGCCGCTGCAGAAAGAATGCCTTCGGGATTGCTCACGTAGCGGCGCGCATCCTGCAAATAGGGGATAGGCACTTCTTCAGGACGCCAAGTGCGTGCCATCGTGTCTATCACGGCCGTTAGGCTGAGCAGTAGAAGCATCAGCCAAGGTCTAAGTGAAAACTGCGGGCGGAGTAAGAGCATAAGAGCGGTATTTATGCGCAAAGATACATAGACTTTGGCGAAAAGCAAAGCTTTTACCGTGTTTTTTCGGCCGATTCCGATGAGCCTCGCTTTGCGGAACGCTCTCCTTTTCCTGATGAAACGTCATGAAGTTAGGTGAACAAATCAACGAAGTCTGCAGTTGGGGGAGATATCGTCTGACAATATAAAGATGTCTTTCCAGCAATTCGCCACTTCATTCGTTACATTTTATAAAGAAGCTGTTGGCAAACCATTTCTTTTCTGTACCTTTGCAACATTAATCTTCAAAAACATTACCCTTATGACCAAGCAAGAACTCATTGCTAATATCCGCAGTAAGCGCACCTTTCTCTGCGTGGGACTCGATCCCGATTTGAAGAAGCTGCCTCCTCATTTGCTCCAAGAACCCGATTCCATCTTCGCGTTCAATAAGGCGATTATCGATGCCACTGCTCCTTATTGTGTGGCTTACAAACCCAATCTGGCTTTCTATGAGTGCTTCGGGTTGGCAGGTTGGCAAGCCTATGAGCGCACTGTGGCCTATATTCAAGAGCACCATCCCGACCAATTCATTATAGCCGATGCCAAGCGGGGCGACATCGGCAATACCTCGGCCATGTATGCCCGCACCTTCTTTGAGGGTACTGGCGTTGATGCTCTTACGGTAGCCCCTTATATGGGAGAAGATTCGGTGACACCGTTTCTTCAATACAAAGGCAAGTGGGTCGTGCTTCTTGCCCTCACCTCCAACAAAGGCAGCCATGACTTTCAACTCACCACCGATGCGCAGGGCGAACGACTGTTTGAACGTGTGTTGCGCACCAGCGGGCAGTGGGGGAGTGATGAGCAAATGATGTACGTGGTCGGTGCTACACAGGGTAGCCTTTTTGCCGACATCCGTCGCATTGTTCCCCATCATTTCCTGCTTGTTCCCGGTGTCGGTGCACAGGGGGGGAGTCTTGAAGAAGTATGTCGTTACGGCATGACCGACGAATGCGGACTGCTTGTCAATTCAAGTCGCGGCATCATCTATGCCGATGGCACCGAACGCTTTGCCGATGTGGCGGGCGAAAAAGCACGAGAGTTACAGCAAGAGATGGATGCGCTCCTTGCACAACGCGGTTTGTAATTCTACACTACTAATATCATTGAAACAACACATTAAAATTCATTCTTATGCGTAAGTTTAGTTCATTCTTACTCGCCCTCGTGGCTGTCGCAAGTTTGTGCGCACAACCCAAATCCGGCTACTACTCATCGGCCAAGGGACAAAAGGGCTTTTCTCTGAAAACCGCCCTCTATAATGTCGTTGCCAAACATAAAGACATTGGTTATAATAGTGTATGGGCAGCCTATAAAACCACCGACCTACGCCCTGATGGTAAAATTTGGGACATGTACTCCAGCACCACCAATTATACTTATGGTGCAGACCAAGGCAGTGGTGCCAGAGGAGAAGGTGAAGGGTATAATCGCGAGCACTCTTTCCCGAAAAGCTGGTTTAACAAGGCGCAGCCAATGCACAACGACCTTTTTCACCTCTATCCTACCGATATTTACATCAACAGCATGCGTGGTAACCTACCTTTTGGCGAAGTGGGACGGGTTACGAAGCAAAGTAACGGCGGATTTTCCAAATGCGGTGATAGCAAAACACCCGGTTACTCCGGCACAGTATTTGAACCTAACGACGAGTATAAAGGTGATTTTGCTCGCACCTATTTCTATATGGCCACAGCTTACGAAGATAAAATCGCATCGTGGCACAGCCCTATGCTTTCGGGCAACAAGAACTCGGGCTACAAAGAGTGGGCCATCAAGATGCTCCTGCGTTGGGCACAGCAAGACCCCGTAAGCCAAAAGGAGATTGATCGTAACAACGCTGTCGAAAAGATACAAGGCAACCGCAATCCCTATATTGACTTCCCAGGACTCGAGCAATACATTTGGGGCGAAAAGACGGCCTTGGCCTTTGATCCTGAGCATTACAACAATGGAGGAGTTACACCGACCCCAACCCCAACACCGACTCCAGAACCGACTCCCACTCCAACACCCGACCCCACACCCACTCCTACGCCTGATGGAAATAATGTCTATATTTCGGTTGATGTTGCGGCCGATCTCACCATCGGTGGACATTACCTCATCGTGAGTGAAGGCAAAAAAACGGCTGCCATGTCTAAACCACACACTGGGAATTATCGTGAAATCGTACAAGTTACTGTGATTAACAAGGGTATCACTACAGAGGTTAATAAGGAGGGTAATCCTACGCTCTTTACTCTCGGTGGTAGCACAGGCAATTATACGCTGCTCGATATGGCTACCACTACCTACTTGGGCTTTGAAGGCTCAGGAAACAAACTTTACTCTTACCCATCGCTCAACGATAAAACGCAGTGGAGTATTACGTTTAACGCCGATGGCACAGTCGAAATCGTGCCTCGCCTGTCCTCTGATCGCCACATTGCTTACAATACGAGCAACCCCCGATTTGCTTGTTATACAGCCTCCTCAAACCAATTCCAAGCCGTGAAGCTCTATCGCCCGCAAACGCTTACAGCCCTCACCCCGCTTGCCAGTGAAAGCGCCCTCGTTACAGTCTATGATCTTTCGGGAAAAGTGGTGCGCCGCAATTTCAGTGCTCAGAATCTCCACCGCCTCCCTGCCGGAATTTATATTGTGGGTGGCCGCAAGGTTTGGGTAAAATAATTCCGCTGTCTCCATAGTTCATCTTTTGAACTGTTTTTTACCGAACATTGTCCCCGATGCTGCAAAGTTTTGCAGCATCGGGGGCATTTTTTGTAGAGGAGTTTTTTACGCCTTGTTTTTCCTAAAAAAACCAGTATCATGGAAATAAATTTCCAACAGTATGGAATTTATTGCTGTCCGGTAAACTTCAAAACCGCAAAAAATACCAGCCTGAATCCCTTTAGAATAGGAGTTTAGGCTTTCTTTTTCAAAAAGCAAGCCCTCTATTTATATATAGACATCTCACCTTCGATTCTTACCACCGCACCTCAATTTTAACGCGATTTTAACATTTCGACTTCCTCCGAACGATGTGGCTCAATCTACCTCAGAGGTAGTTTTTTTCAGCTCCTATCTAAATGAAACTACCTCTGAGGAAAATGCTCCCTCTCGGCACACACGCATACGCGCGCGTCATACACACAAATTTCGTGTTTTTTTCCTTCACTTCCTTCACCCATCAGTCCTCCTCTCAAAATTACCCTATCTGGTGAAGGATTCTGTAAAATAAAACCTTCACTCACAACACCCTGTTTAACAAGAGAATAACTTATTCGGTGAAGGAAGTGAAGGATAAAAACACATTTTGCAAGGGATGCGCGCGTGCGCGCGAGGATTTTCGCTCCCTAATTCCATTTGCCGCTCCGATTCTTTCCACAAAAAGGTCTTCCCAAATTTATCGTGATGATATCTTTTGAAAAACTTTTACCGGACAGCAATATATGGAAATAATTTTCTAACAGTCTGGAGTAACCCTTATTTGCCGAGTAAGTTCCACTGCTTCTTGTCAGAAAAATGAGAAATGAGGAATAGATAGACGAATATCGAATGTCTGTCGGTCTTCGAGTGCGGTATTTATACTCCTTGACTCGAGAAGATGCGTCAGAGCGCCTAAAAATGCCCTTAAAAGCAAAGTTCTCTCAAAAAAGAAACTGAAAAATGGCTCCATATCGGCAGAAAAGCGTATTTTTGCACTATAAACCAAAATAAAAAAGTTCGTTTGTGGGCATTTTATAGCGAAAGACAAGACCCACAAATGAGCCAATTTCAATAAACAATGATTCAAGACGAAGAAAGAATTAAGCCGGTCAATATTGAAGAGGAAATGAAATCCTCTTATATTGACTACTCGATGTCGGTCATCGTGAGCCGTGCGTTGCCCGATGTACGCGATGGTTTCAAGCCTGTGCATCGCCGCATCCTCTATGGTATGATGGATATGGGCATCACACACGACAAAGCCACGAAGAAGTCGGCTGCTATTGTCGGTGAAGTGCTCGGTAAGTATCACCCTCATGGTGACAGTTCTGTATATGGTGCACTTGTACGCATGGCACAGCCTTGGGCGATGCGCTATCCGCTGGTAATCGGACAAGGAAACTTCGGTTCGATGGACGGCGATGGTGCTGCAGCCATGCGTTACACCGAAGCGAAGATGAGCCAGGTGGGTGAAGCCATGATGCAGGACATCGAGAAGGAAACGGTGGACATGAACCGCAACTACGACAACTCGCGCGATGAGCCTTCGGTGTTGCCCACCCGCATTCCCTCTTTTCTCGTCAACGGTGCCACGGGTATCGCTGTGGGTATGGCCACCAATGTACCTACCCACAACTTGAGCGAAGTCATAGATGGAACGATTGCTTATATCGACAATCCTGACATCGACACCGAAGGGCTCATGCACTACATCAAAGGCCCTGACTTCCCCACGGGGGCTTACATCATGGGCAACGTGGGTATTAAGAGTGCCTACGAAACGGGGCGCGGTCGCGTTATCCTTCGTGCCAAAGCCGAAATCGAAGCCGGTATGCAGCACGACAAAATCGTCATCAGTGCCGTACCTTATGGCACCAACACGGCCGACTTGTGCCGCTCCATTGCCGCGCTTTCTAATGAGAAGAAGGTAGAGGGTATTGCCAATGTCAATGATGAGTCTGACCGCGATGGTATGCGCATTGTGGTCGATGTGAAGCGTGGACAAAACGCCAATGTCGTGCTCAACAAGCTTTATAAGATGACCGGCTTACAAACGAGCTTTGCCGTCAATTGTATTGCACTTGTGCCCATCCCCGGCACACATCCCGCCAAGATGCGCCCGCAGTTGCTCACCCTCAAAGAGTGTCTCCGCCACTTTGTGGAACATCGTCACGATGTGGTCGTTCGCCGCACTCGTTTCGACCTGCGCAAGGCTCAAGAACGTCAGCACATCTTAAAGGGGCTCATCATCGCTTCCGACAACATTGACGAAGTGGTGCGCATCATCAAAGCCAGCAAGAACACTCAGGTGGCTATGGAGGGTTTGATGGAACGTTTTGCCCTTGATGAACTGCAGGCACGTGCCATTGTGGATATGCGTCTCGGACAGCTCACCGGTTTGCAACAGGAAAAACTCCACGAGGAGTATGATGAGTTGGCGCGTAAGATTGAATACTTCAACCAAATTCTTTCAGATCCCGAACTCTGCAAAAAGGTGATTAAGGACGAACTGCTGGAAGTGAAAGAAGCCTATGGCGACGAGCGTAAGACTGAAATTATGCCGGATATGACCAACTTCAACGCAGAAGACTTCTATCCCGACGATGAAGTGGTCATCACCATTAGTCATTTAGGTTATATCAAGCGCACTCCGCTCGCAGAATTTCGTGCACAAGGTCGCGGCGGCGTAGGTTATAAGGGAAGTTCGACCCGCGACCAAGACTTCATCGAGTACATCTATCAAGCCACGATGCACAACACGATGTTGTTCTTCACCGCCAAAGGCCGCTGTTACTGGTTGCGCGTTTACGAAATCGAAGAAGGAACGCGTCAATCGAAGGGGCGTGCCATTCAAAACATGCTCAATATCGACCCAGACGACCGTATCAATGCCTGTCTCCATATTCGTAAGCTCCGCGATGAAGACTTCTGCAAGAGCCACTATGTGGTCTTCGCCACCCAACAGGGCATTGTCAAGAAGACTTGTCTCACGGAATACTCTCGTCCGCGCACCAACGGTGTGAACGCCATCAACATCAACGAAGACGACCGTGTGGTGAGCGTGGTGCTGACCAACGGCAGCGACGAAATCATCATGGCCAACCGCAACGGACGTGCCGTGCGCTTCCGCGAAGAAGCCATCCGCACGATGGGACGTAACGCCACCGGTGTGCGTGGTATGGTGCTCGACGGCGGCGATGACGAAATCGTGGGCATGGTTTGCGTCAACGACCCAGAGCGCGAAACCATTCTCGTGGTCAGCGAGCAGGGCTATGGTAAGCGCAGCCTCGTGGATGACTACCGCATTACCAATCGCAACACCAAGGGTGTGCGTACGCTCAACATTACCGACAAAACCGGTAAGGTTGTGGCGATTAAGAGCGTAACGGAAGAAGAAGACCTCATGATTATCAACCGAAGCGCCATCACCCTGCGCCTCCATGTGGCCGATGTGCGCTTGTGCGGTCGTGCCACTCAAGGGGTTCGTCTCATTGATCTCAAAAAACGCAATGATGCTATCAGCAGCGTGTGTCAGGTTCCGGCCGATGATGAAGAAGAGGTCGAAATCCTCGAAGGCGAAGACGGCGCAACTCCCATCACCGAGACGCCTGAAAGTCCGGAAGTCAACGAATAATATTCACTCAACAACATATTCCACCATGAAGAAAATCTTTACTATGGCTGTGCTGGCAGCAAGCACGCTCTGTGGGTTTGCCCAAAACAGCGTCATCTACAAGGCCGAGACCTTGATGGGTGAAAACAAAAGCGCCGAAGCGCTCACCTTACTTCAATCGTCGTTTGACAATCCGAAGACGACCAAGTTCAATGAAATCTACAACATGGCCGGCCGTTGTGCAGCGCAACTCTTCAATCCCGAATTGATGAAGGCGGCACAAAATCAGCCGCTCGACACTGCGACGTTCATCAACCGCCTCGGCCAGATGTACGACTACTACTCCAAGAGTTACATGGCTGAACACACGCCCAACGAAAAGGGTAAGATGCCCAAGGCCAAGTTTGACGCCGACAACACCCGCATGCTCCTCGGTTGCCAAGACTACTTCTTCTATGCTGGTGTATTTCTCAACCAAAACGGCGACAAGGTGGGTGCCCGCGAAATGTTTGGCAAACACCTCAATCTCCCCAACAACCCCGCCCTCGCCGGCGTGAAGGACTCGCTCCTCCAAGCCAAGGCCGAAAGCTATGCCACCACGGCCTACTACATGACCATTCTCTCCTACGAACAGAAGAAATGGCAAGAGGTGCTCGAAACCGTTGACGGAGGATTCGCCCTCCCACAGCAGAAGCGCGACCTTTACTTGATGAAGCTCCAAGCCATCATGGAGACCACGCATGACACCACGGCCTACGTGAACTGCTTGAAGCAAGCCATCACCGACGTTGAGGACAACATCGGTTTCATGGAAAGCCTCATCAGCGTCTACTACAACAACAACGATGTGGCCGGCGCCGAAGCCACTGCTGCCGACATCATCGCCAAGCGCCCCGACAGCAAGAGTGCGTGGTACATGAAGGGCTGTGTCGACCTCAACCTCAAGCGTGACTATCCTGCAGCACGTGAAGCCTTCGAAAAGTGCTTGGGCTACGATGCCAACTTCCTCGAAGCCAACGCCAATATGGCCTATGCCTATATGAACGAAGTGGTCACCAAGCGTCAGGACGGTGTCTATAAGTATGCCGGCAAGACCACGAAGGTCATCGGTCAGAAGGCCGTCGACCAGTACAACAAGGAGATAGCCGAAATTAAGGGTTACTACGAAAAGGCTCTCCCCTTCATGGAAAAGGTGCGCCAACTTGCTCCCGACCGCTCTAAGATGTGGGCCTCGGCTTTGCAGCAAATCTATTTCAACCTCGGCCGCAAGGCAGAAGCCAACCAAATGGACGAAATCATGAGCCGCAGCGCTCATCAGTAAGCGACTTTCTTTTTCCCTATTTCTAAACTTGCAGAGACACCTCCACCGGGGTGTCTCTGCCTTTCCACAAATATGTCACCACGCAACGCTCTACTCCCTGCCTTGCTCTGCCTCCTCACAGCGTGTGGGGGAGTGCAGAATCCGTTTGCTCCCATTCAACTTGCCCTCAAAAATAAGAAGGCAGCCGATGCCATCGGGCTGGTCGAAAAAATGAGGAAAGACAGTGTGCTCTCCACGCAACCCCGACTCTATGCCTACGGAGTGGAAGCCAGCCGCCGCCTCTACGAACAGGAGAATGAGAAAATCTATTTGAAGCGCTCGCCCGACACCACTGCCTTCTTCAATCGGCTCTACAGCATCTTCGATTATGCCCTTCTGACCGAACGAGCCGAACAGCAACAGGACAGCGCCCGACATAAGTTTCGACAAGAACACGCTCTTCTGCTTAACAACTATTATCCCAACCTCACCGCGGCCTCACTCTACTTCTTCAATCTGCAAAAGATGAGCGATGCCGCCCGCTTCTCGAAGATGGCCATTGAGGCACAGCGTTCTACGCTCTTCGCTCATCAGCGCGCCAACCTCTCTTCCAATGCTTTGGCGCAGCACGCTCAGCGCTACCTCTTCGCCCAGCTCCACTTGAAGAACTATGCCGAATGCGAGCGCTACAAAGACCTTGCTTGGACAGATACCCTCCAGAGAGAACAAGTGCTGGAAGCCCTCACCATTGCCGCCGATGCCCAAGCCGACAGCAGCCGTCTCCTCCGCTATTTGCGCCAAGGCATCAACGCCTATCCGCGCAACACCTTTTTCTTCACCCACCTCTCCGACTACGACTTCAACCGTCGACGTCCCGACTCTGTCCTCTTCTGGGTCGACCTCCTCTTGCCCGAAGATACCACCAATGCCACCCTCTATCTCGCACAGGCCATCGCCTATGAGCACTTAGGCAACGACAACCTCTGCATCCGTGCTGCCCACAATCTCCTCCGATGCGACAGCACCAGCATCGAAGCTCAATATCTTTTAGGGCGGTCCTACTTCCGGCAGGCGCAGAGAGTGGAACTCCCCACTTCCATCAACGCCCGTAGTTACTCCGCGGCCTATCGCCGCCGCCAGCAACTCTACACCTTGGCTCGCCCACATCTCGAAGCCTTCCGCCGTCTGCAGCCCGACAAAGTTTCCGCTTGGCGTCCGATGCTCTACGAAGTCTATCTCAAACTCAACCTCGGCCGTGAGTTTGAGGAGATTTCTCAGATTGAAGAATAGACTGCACTGACCTATACATCCCAAAAGAACTACCTCGCTCCTATTCAAGAGTGAGGTAGTTCTTTTTTCGTAAAGCGGTGCTTAGCTTAGGGCTTGCTTACAAAGCGGAGAGAGGAAGTGCCGGGAGACATTTCGGGAAGTGGCTCAATGCGGAGAACGACACCAAGGTCGTTGTAGCCCGTGGAAGTTTCCCAACAATTGTGGTTGGCAAGGCGGACGGCAAATTCCGGACGGTCGTGGAGGGTAGGCTCAGGAGCCGGAAGGAAGAGGAAAAGGCGGTAGTTCCCAGAGGCAATGTCAACGGGCAGCATCACCTTGGTTTCCAACTTCACGTCTTGGTCAGGTTGCCAAAGGCGAGGGTCATCGGGGAGTGGAGCAACATAGGTGGAGCGGCCATCGGCAGAGCGGAGAATGAACTCCACTTTGCGCGGGTTGAACATCGGGGCGTAGCCGACGTTGCGCAAGGTGAGGGCGATAGAGAAGTCCATTCCAGGGGCAAGTCGGTCGGAGAAGATGCCTTCCTTCATGACGATGCGATAGCCCATCTTTCGCGCAATCTCGTCCATACAACCCTGTGCCGCCCATTGCTCAATGGTGGGCTTATAGTAGCTGCGATTTAAGTAGGACCAGCGCAGATAGGCCATCTCTTGTTGCGCCTTGTCGCACCCGGGCTTGTCGATGCCGCGTGGACGGCACGTTTCGCCACCCATCGGAGTGTAAAGGCCCTCGCCGTGGAGGTACTTCTTTTCTTCAGTGATGTTGAGATAAGTCCCTACATCGTTTTCGCTGGAGAGGAAACAGTCATTGTGCAGGCCGATGCGCGCCCGCCGGCTTTGGTCGAAAGCCATACCGGCACTCATCGCCTCTTGTGCGCCGACATACGTCTGCTTGTAGCGAGGTTTGCGCACCTGCACAAATCGGTCGGCAGGTAGCACATCGAGCAGTTTATCGAGGATGGCTTTGCGCGTTTCGTCGGTTTCGAGTCCATTCGTCGAACTGTGCCACTCTCCCCAAGCACCGATGAAACCGGCTTGTAGGACGGCAATCACGTCTTTGTTGCGTTGCAAGACGGGGCGAAGTTGTTCTATGTGTTGGAGCACCACCGAAAGCGGAGCATCGGGCTCTGTCCCACTGTTGGAGTAGGCGAAGCGCACAACGGCTTTTCCCCCCACTTTGCGCAGCACGGCCATGTCGTGCTCCACTTGGGTCAGCAGGTCGTTGCTGAGCGGAGCGTTGCGGAAATCCTTCAAATAATAGAAGCGGAAGATGAGGGTGGTGTTTTCGTTGCGTGACTCACGCACTTTGCGTTCGGTGAGCGAGTCGGTACTGATAGAGTAGCGGTAAAATCCGCGTTCCGGATTAGGAAAGAGTTCTTTCGTCTCGACATAATTCACCATTTGCAGTTTTACTTCAGGTTTTGGCGGTTCCACCGGCAGCACCTTTTCGCTACTGCATCCCACAGCGGCCAACAGCAAAGAAAGCAAAAAAGGAGGGATAAACGTCTTGTCCATAAAGAGAATCGTGTAAGTTGGTTTTGTGTTTCATTGAGTGTGTGACGACGCGATAGGAATGGCGCAGGCAGTCTTGACGCATCGAAACGTCTTTATTTGAAGTCGAAGATGGCGATGCCGCGTGGGGCAAGGCTGAGGGAGTCGCCGATAGCGATGTCTTGATTAGTCAGTACCTCGTGGGCAATGGGCGAAGGCAGGCTTTCGATAAAGCGCGAGAGACCGATACGCTTGGGATGGCGCGTACCATTGAGCACAACAAAGCAGGAGCGACCGGGGACTTGGCGAGAGTAGGCGTAGATGCCATCTTTGGGCGCAAACTGGATGAGCGTGCCTTCGCTGATGGCCTTGTTGCCTTTGCGCCAGTGGAGGAGTCGACGCGTGAAGTCGAAATAGGCGGTTTGTCGGGCAGTGCGGCCTTCGGGCGAGAATGCGTTTTGTTCGTCATCGGGGAAGCCGCCGGGGAAGTCCTGTCGCAATGCACCGTCGCCTTGTCTCTTGTTGGCCGCCATTCCGATTTCATCTCCATAGTAGAGTTGTGGGATGCCGCGCAGGGTGAGCAAGAGCGTGAGGGCTTGTCGGTAGCGGTCGATGTCCTGTGCCGCTTCGGGGGTGGATTGGAAGCGGTTGGTGTCGTGATTGTCGAGGAAAGTGAGCAGGTTCATGGGGTCGGCATAGACGCGGTCCTGCGTGAGATAGTCGTAGAGGCGGGCAAATCCGTGGTCCCAATCGTCGGTCTCCTCGTCGACAACACTGTTGAGAAGATACATGAGCGGGAAGTCCATGACCGAGCGCAGGCGGCTGTTGCGCGGGGCAGCCAGACGACTGTCCTTCTGCCAAAAGCTCACCCCCACGTTGTGGTTGATCCAGGTTTCTCCCACGATGTTGAACCCCGGATATTCCAGTTCGATGCGTTCGTTCCAAGCGGCCATGGCTTCGAGGTCGGTGTAGGGATAGGTGTCTTGTCGGATGCCGTCGATGCCGGCTTGCTCAATCCACCAAATGGAGGCTTGGATGAGATAATCCATCACGGCCGGGTTCTTCTGGTTGAAGTCGGGCATGGGCTCAACGAACCAGCCATCCTGTGCCAAGGCTTTGTCGGCCTTGGCAGCATGGGGATCGGAGACACTGCCTATCTTGTAGTTGGTCTGCACGTAGCGGCTGTCGAAGTTGAACCAGTTGTCGGCAGGGCGGTCGGCATAGAGGAAGTTGTTGCTGCCGCAGTGGTTGAACACGAGGTCCATGACCATCTTGATACCGTGGCAGTGGCAGTTGTCGACGAGGGCATAAAACTCTTCGTTGCTGCCAAAGCGGGGGTCGATTTGATAATAGTCGGTGATGGCATAGCCGTGGTAGGTGTGGCTCTTCTGATTGTTCACCTGCACGGGTGTCGGCCAGAGGGCAGTGATTCCTAAGTCGGCCAAATAGTCGAGATGTCGGGCGATGCCGGCCAGGTCGCCGCCGTGCCGACCATCGGGATTGGTGCGATTGGCTTTGGGCTCAAGCAGGTGAGGAATGTTGTCGTTGTGGAGGTTGCCGTTGGCAAAGCGGTCGGGCATGAGGAGGTACATCACATCAGCGGAGGTGAAACTGTCCACCGTCCGAGGCGTGCGTGGTTTTAGGGTGTAGGGGATGCGCCCGTTCAGTCCTTTTCCACGCAAGACGATGTCGAAGGTCTGCGGACGGGCGTTGCGCGTGTCGACGTAGAGAAGGAGGTAGTTGGGATTGGCTGTGGTCTCGGTACGAATGAGCTGCACATCGGTGGCAGATAGGGTCGGGGTGCATTGGCCCACATTCTTGCCGTGAATCAGAATTTGCAATTCGGGTTGTTTCATCCCCACCCACCAGTGGAGGGGATGAACGTGCTGAACGTCTACTTTCGCAGCGTGGAGCAGCGCAACTGTGCATAGGAACAGCAGCGTGGAGAGGAAGGAGCGTTTCATAAGGAATTGATAGGGGGATGAGAGATTAAGTGGATGTTAGGAGACGAAGGTGGGGAGGCGTCATGAAGAGGGTCTTGTGGAGTTCATGGCTTTGCTCTTCATCTGGCTCAATGATAAAGACAACAGGAGCACAGAAAAACTTCTGCGAACGAGGGATAATCTATAAACCAAGGTTTGGTTTATGTAATTCAAGGTTTGGTTTATGTAATTCAAGGTTTGGTTTATGTAATTCAAACCTTGGTTTATATAAACCAAACTTTGGTTTATAGAATACTTGTGGAGAAATCAACTTTGGGAAGCGTTGCCGCAACTTTGTTGCTCCACTTTTCAGAGAATACTCCACAAGCCGATGGGGCAGAATGATTGAGTGAAATGGGGGAGTACCTTAGTTTGCACAATAGAAGCACTCCCTCCGAAGGCCATCCCGCGAACGGGCAAGAGCAATCGCACTTTCGGGAGAGGAGAAATCCCTCAGTGTGTGTGTAGAAACAGCAACCTCCCTTTTTGTCCTGCATGGGCAAGAAGGGAGGTCGAGAGGGGATGAATCGAGGATTATCCTCCAAAGTCGTCGAACGAAATCATGTCGTCTTCCACGCCAAGCGAGTGGAGAAGATCGAGCACGGTCTTCGACATCATGGGCGGTCCGCAGAGGTAATACTCAATGTCTTCCGGCGCCTCGTGGGCTTTGAGGTAGGTGTCGCCCAGGACGGGAGCGATGAATCCGGGGGTGTAGCGCACGCCTTGTGCATCGGCTTTTGGATCAGGGCGGTCGAGCGCCAAGTGGAAGTGGAAATTGGGGAATTCCTTTTCGAGGGCCAAGAAGTCGTCCATAAAGAACACTTCATCAATGGCACGTGCGCCATAGAAGTAGTGCATCTCGCGGTCGCGCACGTTCTTGGTCTTGAGCAGGTGCATGATTTGCGCGCGGAGGGGAGCCATACCGGCACCACCGCCCACCCAAATCATTTCGCGCTTGGAGTTGTAGCGGGGATGGAAGTCGCCGTAAGGGCCGCTCATCACCACTTTGTCGCCGGGTTTCAGACTGAAGATGTAGGAAGAGGCAATGCCCGGATTGACGTCCATAAAGCCCGGACCTTGGTCTTTGGGCTTGAAGGGAGGCGTAGCGATGCGGACGGTGAGGGTGATGATGTCGCCCTCGTCCGGATAGTTGGCCATTGAGTAGGCACGGATAGTCGCCTCTTTGTTGACGCACTTGAGTCCAAACAGACCGAACTTTTCCCAAGCGGGGAGGTACAAGTCCCCGATGAGCGACTTGTCGAAATCTTTGTCGTAGTCTATCTCAAATTCGGGAATGCGGATTTGGGCGTAAGAGCCGGGCTCAAAGTCCATGTGCTCGCCGGGAGGAAGCTGTACCTTGTACTCTTTGATGAAGGTGGCAACGTTGCGGTTGCCGATGACGGTGCACTCCCACTCTTTGACGCCCATCACCGAGTCGGGCACCTTGATGCTCATATCGCTTTTCACCTTGGCTTGGCAGCCCAAACGCCAGTGATCCTTGATTTCTTTGCGAGAGAACTGTCCCTTTTCGGAATCTAAAATCTCACCACCACCTTCTGTGATTTGGCATTTACACTGGCCGCACGAGCCCTTGCCACCGCAGGCTGAAGGCAGATAGACGCCTTGTTCCGAAAGCGTGGAGAGCAAACTGCTGCCTTGCTCTACTTCTAAAGTTTCCTTGCCGTTGATGATAATCTTCACCGAACCGGAAGGGGAAAGGTAGCGCTTGGCTATGAGCAATATCATCACCAGCAAGATAATGATGATGAAGAAAACGATGATGCTCGAAATGATTAAGTTAGTATCCATTTATCTATCTGATGTCGGTTAGAGTTTGAGGCCGGAGAAGCACATGAAAGCCATGGCCATAAGACCTACGGTGATAAAGGTGATGCCAAGTCCTTGTAGCGGTTTGGGCACATCGGTGTAGGCCATCTTTTCACGAATGGCCGCCAGTGCCACGATAGCCAACAGCCAGCCCACACCGGAGCCCAACGCATAGACAACAGCGTCCAGGGTGTTGGCAATGGCCTGTGAGGAAGTCGCGGGGTCCATCTGAATGCGTTGCTGCATGAAGAGCGATGCGCCCATGATGGCGCAATTCACAGCAATCAGAGGGAGGAAGATGCCGAGCGCGGCATAGAGAGATGGGGAAAAGCGCTCCACCACCATTTCGACCAACTGGACGATGCCTGCAATGACGGCAATGAAAAGAATGAATGAAAGGAAGGTGAGGTCGACACCAGGGTTGAGGCTTCCTTCGGGAGAGAGCACCTCTGTCTGCAAAAGGTAGTCGATGGGCACGGTGACGAGCAACACGAAAGTGACTGCAACTCCGAGTCCCAAAGCAGTCTTTACGGTCTTCGATACGGCAAGGTAAGAACACATGCCCAAGAAGAACGCAAAAATCATATTGTCCACAAAGATGGAGCGGACGAAAAGACTTAACAAATGTTCCATTGTTGTTAGAGTATAGACGTTTGAGAGGAATTACTTGTTTTCGCGACGGTCGTTGACGGCGCGATGCGCCCAAATGACGCATCCCAAGATGATGAGCGCCATGGCGGGCATGGTCATCATTCCGTTATGGAAGAAATCGTATTGGTCCAAGAATGCAATCTTGTGTCCCAACAACGAGGCTGAACCGAAAAGCTCGCGGATGAAACCTACGACCACCAAAATCCAAGCGTAGCCCAAACCGTTGCCGATGCCGTCCAAGAACGATTCCCAAGGCCCGTTCATCATGGCAAAGGCTTCAAGACGTCCCATGAGAATGCAGTTGGTGATAATCAGGCCGACATAGACCGACAATTGCACACTCACATCGTAAGCGTAGGCTTTGAGGAACATGCTCACTATCGTAACGAGTGCGGCGACGACTACGAGCTGGACGATGATGCGGATGCGAGAGGGAATGGTGTTGCGGATGAGCGAAATGATGACATTAGAAAACGCCGTGATGACGGTCACCGAGAGACCCATCACGATGGCGGGCTCAAGCTGGGAGGTAACGGCCAGCGCGGAGCAGATGCCCAACACTTGTGCTACAATGGGGTTGTCAAGATTGAGAGGAGCTGTGAATACCTCTTTGTTCTTTTGAGAAAAAAGACTCATATTTGTTGTCCTCCTTTTTATTTGTGATTGGCAATAAAGTAGTTCTTGTAAGGGGCTAAGCTGGTTTTGAACATCTCATCCATACCATTGGACGTGAGCGTTGCACCGGTGATGGCGTCAACTTGACTCTCGGGATGTTCAACCTTTTTGCTCATGCCCAAAGACACCTGGGCAAAGGTGCTGTCGGAAAAGGCAATTTTGTTGATGAATTGCTCTTGGATTTCTTTTTCAACAATGCGTGCCCCAAGTCCGGCAGTTTCACTTTCGTGTCCATAGTTGGCGCCATAGACGGTTCTGAAGTCTTTCTTCAACGCCAAATATCCGTAGATACCGCCCCACAAGCCACGGCCATAGAGTGGGACGACATAAATGGTGTCATTGTTCACTTTGGCTACGTACAAGGGTAACTGCTTGTCCTGGTCATTTTTGGCAGTAATCAGTTTGCTGTCAACCTCGAAACCTCCCTTTTCTTTCACAACCTCGCCTTTGACATTGATGATGGGGTCGGCGATAATCGTTTGGTGGTAGATTTCTTCCACGTTTTTCACATCGCGGAGATTAAGTGCTGCCAGAATTTGGCCGCGCTTGTCATTTGCGACATTGGCATCTTGAGTAGCTTTGAGGGCAGAGGAGACAAAAGCCAAAAGGAAAGCAACGATAATGACCATTACCGAAGCGTAGACGATGGTATAGACATTGCTATTGGTGTTCAGTTTCATGGCGATATCGTTATTTAGTGTTCAAACGTTTGAGGCGTTTATTGATGTTGCTTTGCACAAAGCAGTAGTCAATGAGGGGCGCAAACATATTCATAAACAAGATGGCGAGCATCATACCTTCGGGATAGCCGGGGTTGAGCACACGAATTGTAATGGCGAGGGCACCAATCAGGAAACCATAAATGTACTTTCCCTTTTCAGTACGTGCGGAAGTAACAGGGTCGGTAGCCATAAACACAGCTCCAAAGGCGAATCCACCCAGGCACAAGTGCTGTACAACGCCCAGATGAGCGGCTACATTGCCGGCTTCACCAAAAGCGTCAAATAGCGCAGCAACAAGAGCACCACCCACGAAGACACTGACCATTGTTTTCCAAGAGGCAATGCGTGTCCACAAGAGGATGGCGGCACCGATGGCAATGGCAATAACGGAAGTTTCACCTATTGAGCCGGGAATTAGGCCGGTAATCATATCGCTGATGGATGCTTCCACTAAGTGTCCATTCGCGGCTTGACCCAGTGGTGTTGCAGCCGTAAATCCATCTAAATGGTTACCCAGACCCAGCCATTGCTGTGTGCTGATCCACACCGTGTCACCACTCATCTTAGTAGGCCAGGTGAAGAAAAGGAATGCACGCGCCACAAGCGCAGGATTGAAGATGTTCATGCCTGTTCCACCATAGATTTCTTTTGCAAAAATCACAGAGAAAGCCACAGCGCAAGCCAACATCCAAAGGGGAGTTTCGACAGGTACAATCATCGGAATAAGCATGCCCGACACGAGATAGCCTTCCTGAATCTCTTCTTTTTTCCACTGAGCTACAACAAACTCAATGCCGAGACCAACGCCATAGCTCACGAGCAACTTGGGCAACATCACAATCAGACCATAGCCAAACATCTCTACAAAGGAAGCTTCTACACTAGCCGCCTTATAGTTTTGAAAACCTATGTTGTACATGCCAACCAAGAGAGCTGGTATGAGCGCTATCACCACGAAACTCATGATGCGCTTGGAATCGATAGCGTCATGGATGCTTACACCGCTTTTAGAGGTGCGATTGGGCACCAAGGCAAACGTCTCCAAACCATCATAAACGCTGTGGAACGCTTGTAACTTACCACCAGGTTGGAAATAAGGATGGATTTTGTCAAAAAACTGTTTAATCATTATTTTAAGCGTTTTCTTTGCGAAGGATTTCTAAGCCTTCGCGCACAATGCGTTGAAGTTCAAGCTTTGAAGAGCAAATAAATTCGGCTACTGCAAAATCTTCAGGAGCCACCTCATAAATGCCCAAAGCTTCTTGGCGGTCGATGTCTCCTGTAATAATGGCTTTAATCAAGTAAGAGGGATAAATGTCCATCGGGAATACGCGTTCGTATTCGGCCGACATAATCATATGGCGTTCTCCTCCCTTGATACGACTATCTAAATTGTAAGACTTTTTGCCCCACAGCCAAGAGAAGTAACTGCGCGAAGTAGAGAACTGATTAAAACGAGGCATAATCCAGCCTAGTACTTCATTTACATCATCGCCTTCCGGGATGACCGTAACTTCGGTGACGTGTGCACCTAAGAAATCGGTTGGATGAGTTTTGCTGCCCACCAAGGGGTTTCCATTGATGATACGCACATGATGTGAAGAAGGTTTCAATTCTCCCTCTATAATGCTACCCAGAGGTTGGCCCACTTTGGCATGCACATAGTGAGGAGCAGCCACTTCACTACCGGCAAGAGCTATAATGCGTTCAAAACTAACCTTACCAGTTTCTATCAGCCGGCCCAAGAAAAGAACTTCTTCTGCTCCCAATGTCCATACGACATCTCCTTTATTAATCGGAGAAATATGGTTGATTTGAACACCAACATTGCCCGTAGGATTGGGACCTTCAAAACAAGCAACTTCCACATTGGGAAGATTGATGGGCAACAGACTGGTATTTAATTGATCTGGGTTGACGCCAACGTGCACTTTTGCAATTTTGCTCAGTACAGAAATACCGGATTTGAATGTTTCTTCTTGACCTTGCACCACAAAACTAAAGTTGGCTGCTAATGGCATAGTCGAAAATGCACTGACAAAAATGGCCTTGGGCATCACATCAGGCATGGGAACACAATCGTAAGGGCGCTGCCGCAGATAGGCGAAGATACCAGAATTCAGGAGCAGGTCTGTGACTTCTTCAGACGTTGCTTGATTGAGATTCGGTAACTCAAATGTCTTTGCCATCTGCGAAGTATCCGGTTTGATATGGATGGCTAAGAGTTTACGACGTTCTCCGCGCTCAACACTTGTCACAGTTCCACTCACCGGGGCAACAAACTTGATGCGCTCAGTAGCTTTGTCGACAAAAAGAGGGGTACCTACCAGCACTGACTCCCCTTCCTTGACAACGACTTTGGGGGTAATGCCGCCAAAATCTTCCGGACGAAGAGCATACTCAGAAACAGGCTTAGCATCATGTACTTGTAGTGCTGCTTCACCTTCAAGCGGGATGTTTAGCCCTTTTTTGATTTTGTAAATATCCATGATTTGTTTGTACTATTTTCTCCGCAAATTTACGCCAAAAGTAAGGAATAGCAAAGATTTTCTTTTCCTTTTTCGCTTTTTCATCGTATTTTTACCACGCGGTAGAGTCACCGAGCAAGTGTAATTGACCAACTCGTAAAATGAAAATATTCCCTTTTGTTTCAAATTCCAACGAAAAGTTTCTAAGCTTTTGGGCAAAACCTTAGGAGCTCCGGAGGTGGTTGCGGCCAATGTAATAAGGAGGGAGAAAAACAAAAACTCCGCACTGCTCACATACGATCAGTGCGGAGTTGCTGAAAGGGGAGCGCAGAAGCGCTGTGAGTTAGAACCAGCGAACGAAGCAGAAGTCCTGACGTGAAGTGAGGTGCTTGTTCTTGGGGTACATGCGGAAAGCTGTGCGGAAGGAGCCGGCCATGTCGATGGAGGTCTTCAGTTCGAAGGTCACGAGGTTGCCATCGCGCTTCACCACTTGGAGGGGGAAGGTCTTGTAGATGACATCGACACCGGTTTGGGCGTCCTGATGAAGTACAACGAGGTCGATACCGATGGAGTCATCAAGGCCTTGAACATCAACAACGTGTTGCACGGTAAACTCGTGGTCGCTCACGAGGATGCCGCCGTTGTAGCCTTCGCCGTAGTTGCTCTCTACCACGTGGATGCTGTCCCAGCGCTGAGCCACGGCTTCTTTCCATGCGGCCACTTCTTTGGCTATCTTGTTGTTGTCGGCTGCAATGATGGCGTAGCGGTCGCGCAAGGGGTTGTAGAAGCGAGTGTAGTAGTCGTCGAGCTGGCGCTTCATGGTGTAGTGAGGAGCAATTTGGGCGATGGAGTTCTTCACTGTCTTCACCCAACCTTCGCTGTAACCCTTTGCACCACGGCTGTAGTAGAGCGGGATGATTTCGTTCTCAAGCAGGCTGTAGATGGTGGCTGCATCGAGTTGATCTTGTTGGCCTTGGTCTTGGTAGGTGCGCTTGTCGGTGAGCGCCCATCCTGCACCGGGACGATAACCTTCATACCACCATCCGTCGAGCACGGAGAGGTTGACCACACCGTTCATGAGTGCCTTTTCGCCCGATGTGCCGGAGGCTTCGAGGGGGCGGGTGGGGGTGTTCATCCAGATGTCGACACCGCTCACGAGACGGCGCGCCAACTCCATGTCGTAGTTGTCGAGGAAGATGATTTTACCGATGAACTCGGGGCGCATCGAGATGTCGTGAATCTTCTTGATAAGACCTTGCCCGGCCCCATCGGCGGGGTGAGCCTTTCCGGCGAAGAGGAACTGGACGGGATAGTCGGGGTTGTTGACAATCTTGGCCAGACGGTCGAGGTCAGAAAAGAGGAGGTGGGCACGCTTATAGGTGGCAAAACGGCGGGCGAAACCGATGATGAGCGCGTTGGGGTTGATTTTGTCGAGGAGGGACATGACGCGAGCAGGGTCGCCTTGGTTCTTGAGCCAATTGTCGCGGAAGCGGTCGCGGATGTAGTCGATGAGCTTCTTCTTGAGGGCAACGCGGGTTTCCCACACTTCCTTATCCGACACCTTGTAGATGTTTTCCCACAAGCTTTGGTTGCTCTGGTCTTGGAGGAAGTCGGCGCCGAAGTGCTTCTTGTGGACGGCCTTCCACTCGCTGGCACACCAAGAAGGGTAGTGCACACCGTTGGTGACGTAGCCCACGTGGCTCTCTTCGGGGTTGACGTTGTAGATTTGCTCGTACTCGTCGTGGGTGAGGATTTGGTGATCGCGAGGAGCTTCATCGGGCATATAGCCGGGCCAGATGGGCTTGAACATCATCTGCGACACCTTACCATGCAGCCAGCTCACGCCGTTGACTTCTTGACAGGTCTTGCAGAGGAAAGTGGACATGCAGAAGCGTTCGCCCTTGTCGGTAGGGTTCTGACGACCAAGCCCCATGAAGTCATCCCAGCTGATGCCGAGTTTCTCCGGATACTGGCCGAGGTACTTGCCGCAGAGGGCTTCATCGAAGTAGTCGTGGCCGGCAGGTACGGGAGTATGCACGGTGTAGAGGGAACTGGCGCGGACGAGTTCGAGGGCTTGATCGAAGTTGAGACCACCAGCCACGAAGTCGGCCAGACGCTGCACATTGCAGAGCGCAGCGTGACCTTCGTTGCAGTGGTACACGTCCTTCTTAATGCCGAGTTTTTGCAGGGCGAGGATACCACCGATACCGAGGAGATACTCTTGCTTCATGCGGTTTTCCCAGTCACCACCATAGAGGCTGTGTGTGATGCTGCGGTCGAACTCAGAGTTCATATCGTTGTCCGTGTCGAGCAGGTAGAGGGGCACACGCCCCACATTGACGCGCCAGATGAGGGCGTGGACGGTGAAGGTGGGGAAAGGCACGTCCACCACGACTTGGTTGCCGTTGGCATCGAGCACGCGCTCAATGGGCATGCGGTCGAAGTCTTGAGCTTCGTAGTTGGCAATCTGCTGTCCGTCCATCGAAAGCGTCTGGGTGAAGTAGCCGTAACGGTAGAGGAAACCGACGGCACACATGTCCACGTTGGAGTCGGAGGCTTCCTTGACATAGTCGCCGGCGAGCACGCCGAGACCACCGGAGTAAATCTTCACATTGTGGTTCATGCCGTATTCCATGCAGAGGTAGGCCACAGAGGCACGTTCGGGATTGGGCTTTTCGTCCATGTAGGCACGGAAAGTCTTGTAGACCTTGTCCACGCGGGCCAGTACTTCCTTGTCGGCCGCCATTTCTTTCAAGCGGGCATAGGGGATGCGGCTGAGCAGTTCTATGGGGTTCTGGTCGACTTCCTCCCAGAGCTTGGCGTCCAGGCTTCTGAAGAGGTCGAGCGCTTCTTGATTCCAGCAGAACCAAAGGTTGTGCGCAATTTCATCGAGCGATTTCAGCGCAGCGGGGATGTGGCTTTTCACGGTCACTGTCTTCCACGTAGGCTGATTGGCGTTAGTGATTTTAACGTTCATGGGGTTGTGGATATGATGTTATAGTTTTTTGTTGTCAGAAATGTTTTACTTGCTCAGGGCTACCTCATAAGCTTTATAATAGTGCTTCACAAAGTGGCTCCATTGTGCCTTGTCGGCAAACTTGGCCGCGTTCTCGCGCATCCGCTCACGAGTGGTTTTGGGTGCTTCCAGAAACTCTTGAATGGTGTCGCAAATCTGCGCTGCACATTCATAGTAGTTGCTGTCGTCGCGGTGCAACACGCGCACTCCATCGCTGAGCGTACCGCTGTGCCCCAGCTCGGCATCGACCCACTGGCCGAAACCACTGAGATCGGTAGTGATACAAGGCGTCTTGAAGGCCACACTTTCGAGCGGGGTGTAGCCCCAAGGCTCGTAGTAGGAAGGATAGAGGGTGAGGTCGTTGGCGGTGAGCACATCGTAGTAGTGCAGATTGAAAATGCCGTCGTTGCCATCCAGATAGCAAGGCACAAGCACCACCTTCACGTTGTTCTCGTGGCGGTTGTCCAACCCGAGATCCTTGATGAGACAGAGGATACGGTCCTCGTTGAGGTTGTAGAGGTCGTGCGTAATCATCGGTGTGGGTAAGGCCTCTGTAAACTCGGCATTGTCCTTCTTCTCCATGGCCTTCAGACGCTCTTGCAAGTCCAAGCGCGGCCCATAGAGCCAGCACGGCACTTCGATGAGTGAAAGCACCTTCTGCTCGCTGTCGCGCAGGCGCTCGTTGAGTTGGCGCATGGCTTCGAGATAGACATCAAAGCCTTTGCAGCGGAAGTCGTTGCGGCCGGAGGTGGAAATGATAAGGGTGTCGGCAGGAAGCATTTCGCCTATCAGTGCGCCGGCCGTGTTGAGCAATGCCTTTCGTGTAGCGCGGCGCTTGTTGGTGAAGGCAGCTCCCTTGGGCACAAAGTCGAGTTCGAAGCCGTTGGGCAGCACCACGTCGGCCGGCTTGTCGAGCAACTGGGCACACTCGCGGTCGGTGAAGTCCGACACCGTGGTGAAACAATGCGTGCGGTGGGCGCTTTGCTTCTCGATACTGTGCTTCGCCTCCATGTGAAGTTCGGCCGCCATTTGGTCGCCGTTGTAGCCATCGAAGTAGGCATAGAGGAGCTTGTCGTTGCCGGCAATGGAGCGTCCAATGCTCGTGGCGTGGGTGGTGAAGATGGTACGCACTTCGGGACATTCGTGTTGCAGGAAGAGCATGCCCAGCCCCGACATCCATTCGTGGGCTTGGTAGATGACGCGCTTGCCGGCGAGGGCGTGTTTCACCACAATTTCGGCAAACCGCCCTGCAGCATAAGAGAACATCGAGGCTTCGTCGTAGTCGCCGTAGGCGTGGAGCGAGTCCACTTGAAACAGATTCCACGCGCGGCCGTAGATTTCGTCTTTTTCGGGAAAGAAAGGTGCAAAGTCCACCAAGACGGCCACCGGATTGCCGGGCACGTTCCATCGGCCGATGCGCACCTTCAATCCGGCTGCGGCTGCGGCCTTGCGCCAGTCGGCGTGCAGCTTCGGTTGCTCGGTGAAGAGGGGATTGTCCTTGTCCTGTCCGAGGTCGGGACCGATGAAAATAAGATGATCGTGGAATTGTTCTTGCAGGGTCTTAGCACGTGTCGACAGCACGGTGTAGATGCCCCCTACTTTATTGCAAACTTCCCAGCTGGTCTCAAAGACGACATCGGGAAGAAGAGTCGAATGAGTCTTAATCATAAGCGACGATATACTATTTGTCTGCTTGCAAAAGTAATAAATAATAAACGAACTCCCAACTTTTCGTGCTCGAAACCGACATACTTCGCCGTCTATCTCCGTGCTTTGCAAGCCCCATCCTACATTCTACCGATGAGCGAAGAGCACGCGGCAAGGCATTTTTCTTGCTTTCCAGAGCATTGCGTCTGCGTTTTGCGCTCCCCTGCCTTTGCTTTCATCGGATCTCTGCCTGAGGCGGCAGAGTTTTCTACATGATGAAAGCAAGTTTTCAACATGGTGAAAATAATTTTTCAACACCTTGAAAATCATTTTTCAACGTGTTGAAAACTTCACCACCTCCCGTTTGAATACGGCAAGGACATAAAAAACGCCGACTGTGAGGCAGTCGGCGTTGTGGCGAAAAGGGTGGTAGAGAGCTACTCTTCGAGCTTGCGGTAGCGGATGCGCTTCGGTTCTTCGACGCCGAGACGCTTGGCTTTGTGCACTTCGTAGTCGGAATAGCTGCCTTCGAAGAAGAAGACGTTGCCATCGCCTTCGAAAGCGAGGATGTGCGTGCAGATGCGGTCGAGAAACCAGCGGTCGTGGCTGATGACCACCGCGCAACCGGCAAAGGCTTCGAGGCCCTCTTCGAGCGCACGGAGGGTGTTGACATCGATGTCGTTGGTGGGTTCGTCAAGGAGGAGCACATTGCCTTCTTGCTTGAGCGCGAGCGCGAGGTGGAGGCGGTTGCGCTCACCGCCGGAGAGGACGCCGCACTTCTTCTCCTGATCGGCACCGGAGAAGTTGAAGCGTGAGAGGTAGGCACGGGCATTGATGTCTCGGCCGCCCATGCGCATGAGTTCGCTGCCTTGCGACACCACTTCGTAGACACTTTTGTCGGGGTCGATGTCCTTGTGTTGCTGGTCGACGTAGCCCAGTTTGACGGTTTCGCCCACTTCAAACTGGCCGCCATCGGCCTTTTCGAGTCCCATGATGAGGCGGAAGAGCGTGGTCTTGCCGGCGCCGTTGGGTCCAATCACACCGATAATGCCGTTGGGGGGCAGCATGAAGTTGAGGTCGGAGAAAAGCACTTTGTCGCCGAAGGCTTTCTGCACGTGCTGCGCTTCGATGACCTTATTGCCCAAACGCGGTCCGTTGGGAATGTAGATTTCGAGGTGCTGCTCCTTTTCCTTCTGGTCTTCGTTGAGCAAGCGGTCGTAGCTGTTGAGGCGGGCTTTTCCCTTGGCCTGGCGGGCTTTTGGAGCCATCCGTACCCATTCCAACTCGCGTTCGAGGGTCTTGCGACGCTTCGAGGCCACCTTTTCTTCCTGTTCCATGCGCTTGGACTTCTGTTCGAGCCATGAGGTGTAGTTGCCCTTCCAGGGGATGCCCTCCCCGCGGTCGAGCTCAAGAATCCATCCCGCCACGTCGTCGAGGAAGTAGCGGTCATGGGTCACGGCGATGACGGTGCCTTCGTATTGGTTGAGGTGCTGCTCCAGCCAGTCGATGCTCTCGGCATCGAGGTGGTTGGTGGGTTCATCGAGGAGGAGGACGTCGGGCTTTTGCAGCAAAAGGCGGCACAAGGCCACGCGACGGCGCTCACCTCCGGAGAGGAATTCGCACTTTTGGTCGGCCGGTGGGCAGTTGAGCGCGGCCATGGCGCGGTCGAGGCGGCTGTCGAGGTTCCAAGCATCGGTGGCGTCGATGATGTCTTGTAACTCGCCTTGGCGGGCAAAGAGTTCGTTCATTTTGTCGGCGTCTTCGTAGTATTCCGGCAGGCCAAACTTGTTGTTGATTTCCTCATACTCTTTCAAGGCATCGACCACGTGCTGCACGCCCTCCTGTACCACTTCGCGCACGGTCTTTGCATCGTCCAAGTGGGGCTCCTGCGGCAGGTAGCCCACGGAATAGCCCGGGGAGAAGACCACTTCGCCTTGGTAGTCGTTGTCCAAGCCGGCAATGATTTTCATCAAGGTCGACTTACCGGCGCCGTTCAAACCGATGATGCCAATCTTAGCGCCATAGAAGAAACTGAGGTAGATGTTTTTAAGGATGGTCTTGTTGGTCTGCTTGATTGTTTTGGTCAGCCCGATCATCGAGAAGATGATTTTCTTGTCGTCTACTGTTGCCATAATGATATTGTGGTATTTATTGTTTGAGAAGGAAGCGCAGCATGGCGTCCATAGCCACTCGGCGCGTTGTACTGTCGGAGATGCATTCAAAGGGAAATCCCATCGTGAGGGTGCGCGAACGTCCTTCGGCAGCGGCCACACCGGCGCTGTATCCATTGCCCCCATAGGCAAAGGCTGAAAAGGCTTTGCCTGTCGGTTCGAGCACATCGTTGTGAGGACAAGCGAAGTGTTCGGTATTCAAGCCCGTGTAGACAGGCAGGTCTACCTGCAGCCCCCGGAAGTTTTGAAGGGTGTCGCAGCGGACGCTCCCCATATAGCTCACGTTCAGTACCTCGTTGAGGAAGTCGCGCTCCTCATCCTGCTGCATGTCGCTCCCCACAAAACTGCCGCTTACCAGCAGGCGTCCGCCTCGCTCGCTGAAACGACGCAGCAGTTGGCGGGCACGAGGGGGAAAGGTCTTGTAAGGGAGAAGATTGTAGGGGGCGTCTTTTTCCAACCCACAGACATAATCGGTCAGGTCGTAGGTGGAGAGTTCTTTCTCCTTCAACGCCAAAAAGGCGTCTTTGCCTACGGAGGAAATGGAGAGGTCGGTGCGTGTTCCAATCATGGCTTCGGCATGGGTCTCAACGCCATCGAAACGGTTGCCGGCAATCAGTTTCCCCATCAGTTCGGACGATCCGTAGCCCAATCCATTCGGGCCTTCTTTGCCCAAGCCCGAGAGGGAAAAGTTTGTTTGCCGACCGCAATAGGCCGTAGTGTAGTCACACGCCACGCCTGCGTCTGCATCGAGATCAAAGCCGAGGCTGTCGGCCGTTTCGACGCGTGCCGGTCCGCTGAGGCGGTCGAAAGCATTGACGATGAGCACTTCCCGGCTTCGTCCGGCGGCATGATCGGAGGAGCAGTAGACACTCAGCGGTTGGGAAGGGAAACTCTCGCCTCCGGCATTGATGGCCGCCACACGAAAGATATAGTGATGATCGGGGGAGATGGGAAGGGTGAGTGTGGTGCGCCCATTTGTGAGCCGGCCGTTGTCGAAATCGGAGTCGGCCGTGCGGGTGTAGACAATGTATTCGACTGGTGTAGCCGTAGGTTCAAGGGGATCGGGCGTGGGTTGCCACGAGAGATGTACCTGATTTTTGCCTTTCACCAAGCAAGCCGAAAAGTGGGAAACGGGAAGCGGCTGCACCACAGGGTCTTGCTGTCCGTGGGTGGCGCTGACATAACGGAGCAGGCTCTTATAGATGGCTCGCGACACCGTAAACTTGAAGTTGGGGTCGTGGGCATAGGTCATGTCACGATAGTTCTGATGAGCCAGTAATTCGAGTATCATACTGGGCACCAAAGGGCTTCGCGTTTCGCCGTAGTTCTTGTCGCGCAGTTCGCGCAACGGCCAGGTGGTGTTGTAGACCGATGAGAGGTCTTGCACCACTTGGTTGAGCACCCGGCTGCCAAGCTCCAGCGAGATGCGCTGGTCAATGCCTGTCCGGAAGAGGCTGTCGCCTTGGTCGTTGTAGGTCGTGACAATCCCCAACGTTCCGTAGGGAATGTTGGAGCGGTTGTAACCGGCATCGGTGTGTAGCGCAAACGCCAGTTCGAAAGGGACACCGCGTCCTGTGGTGTCGGGCACGAATGCCGATCCACCGCTCAGCAGATTGAGTAGATGCGAGCGGGAGCGGATGTCGTCGCTGTAGTCGTTGCGCCCTTCGTCGAGATTGTATAAAGAGTCGGGAAGTCCGGCCAATTGGGCATAATAGCGTGCACCCTCCAACTGCCGGGGCAGACCGCTGGTCACGCCCTGCCCATAGGTGTAAATCTTGGTGCTGTCGGGGGCGTAGGAAATGGTGGGGATGGAGCGTTCAACAATGCCCATACCTCCGCCGAAACGGACGGCATCGGCCGTCACAACGCCCTTGTGCCGGCTCTCGTTGTGAAGCACCACACGTCCGCGCTCATTGCGCCCTTCGTCAAAAAGGAACGTGCCGAGGTAGAGCCACGTGCCTCCGCCCATGCGCTGATTGACACGAAAGGACGTTTCGCCCCCGGCATGATGGACGGTGTAGTGAGCATCGGACACCGAGTTGGGAAGGGAGGCGTAACTCACATAGACGGCGTAGCGTCCACGCTTCGGAATTAGCGGCGTCCAAGTGGCGGTGGCGTGCTCGTTGTGCTCACGTGTAGTGGGTACGCAACGAGCAGTCCCCATCTCAAAGGGCATGTTTTGGCTGTTGTAGGTCGTCAAGGGGGCGGAAAAACCGCGTCCTTCTGCCGTTTGCCAAGCATACTTGGCGGTGTTCCACTCCTCGTAGGTGCCATAACATCCGGGCTGGTCGTTGTCGACTATCGCCTCGTAGGTCTGTGGGTCGCGCTCGCGTGGTGCGTAGACTATGGCCCCTGCATTCTCCAACATCGGAATCAGATAGGGGAAGACGAAACTCTGTGTGAGTAAATCTTCCGTCGTGCAGAAGAGGGTGGGGCGCTGCCAGCGCCATCTGTCTCCATTAAAATATCGGCCATGGCTGGGGGATACATATAAGTGTCGTCCCACCAGCCCATCCTTGATGTTGTAGGGCTTGGAAACGTTCTTTACCCAGCGATTGCCCTTATAGTCAACCTTCAGACTCGACAAATCGAAAGGCTTTACCGAAGGGAAGGAGGTGTTTTGCCCCAACACTGGCGAAGCGAACAGGGCAAAGACGAAGGGCAAAAGGAGAAAACGTAGGTGTAGGGTCATGACAGGGGAGGTAAAGAGGTATCTAATGCAAACTTTTCGGGATGGAACGCACATCCGTCAAAAGCGCGATAGTAATCGACAATCGTACGGAAATCAGCGTCAATATTGCCCGTGGGAAATACTTCTTTTGTGCAGACAACCCTTTTGTGCTGCGCATCGATGGCAAAAAGTTGGATAGGAATATCTGCCTTTTGGGCAATGAAATAGAAGCCTCGTTTCCACGTTTCTGTCCGTGAGCGCGTGCCTTCGGGTGTTACTGCCAGGTTGAAATAACTGCTGTTGCGCGCCATCTCAGCGAGTTGGTCGGTCAAACTCACGTGTTTGGAACGGAACACAGGTACGCCTCCAATATGGCGCAACCACATGCCCAGCGGCCAAAAGAACCATTCTTTTTTCATCAAAAAGCCAGCCTTTCGTCCCAAAGCCGTGTAGAGCAGTTCACCGATCAGGAAGTCCTGGTTACTCGTGTGTGGCGCTACACAGAGAATGCACTTGGCACGATGAGGAACGGTAATCTCTGCAGTCCAACCCATCATACGAAACAGAAGGTAATGTGCGATTTTTTGTAACATGCTGTTGGTAAAATAAAGATAACATCAGGCAACACTCAACCTCCACACCTAAGAGCTAATCAGTCAAAGGTGTGAAGGTCGAGAAGGAAAATCAGTTTTTCCCAAGTGGCGCGTAGGCTCACGCGTTAGATAGATAGGAAGGAAATCAAGCCTTGATGAGCTCTTCGTGGATACGATTGACCGTATCGGTGAACTCTTTGCGCAGTTTTTTGTAGAACAAAGCTTCGCTGCCTTTTTCGGTGTGGTTGATGCGTGCCACAAACTCTGCGTACATCGTGGCGATGTCACGCATCAGTTCTTCCACTTTCGTGCGATCGGCTTGCTCGGTAAGACGTAGTAATACACAATCGGCAAAAAGTTCACCGGAGATGTTTTTTACCACTTTCTTTAAATTTCTTCTGCTTGCCATAGGTAGTTTGTTATTTTAGGAGGTGAAGTCTAAATAGATAATGTTGGTAATGTTTAGAGGGTGATGAGCTCCATTCCCTTCAAAATGGCTTGTTCGTTGGCGGGGAGCAGATGATGGTGGCGTTCGGGCAAGGTTTTGCGCAAGGCCTTCATCACACTTTCGATCGCAACAATCGGATGCACTTTGAGAAATCCACCTAAAATAATCATGTTGAAGCATTTGGCCAACCGCATTTCAGTGGCCGCATTCATCGCCTGCATGCAGTAGTTGTGGATGTCAGTGCGTGTGGGGGGCTCCATCACTCCAAAGCCATCATAGATAAGTGCTCCACTGGCTTTGACTTTCGGCTGGAACTTGTCGATGGAAGGCTGGTTGAGTAGAATGGCTGTGTCATAGGCTGAAAGGATGGGCGATGAGATTTTTTCATCGCTGATGATTACTGTCACATTGGCTGTCCCTCCGCGTTGCTCGGGACCATAAGCGGGCATCCAACTCACCTCTTTGCCCTCCATCAAGGCAGCATAAGCCAAAATTTTCCCCATAGAGAGTACGCCTTGTCCGCCAAATCCGGCAATGATGATTTCTTGTGTCATAACTATTGTACTTTGGTGATATCCTTCAGATCGCCCTTTGGATAATAGGGAAACATGTTTTCTTTCATCCACTCATTGGCCTTGACGGGGGGAAGCTTCCAACCGGAGGAACAAGTGGCCACAACTTCGACCAAGCAGGAGCCTTTATGCTCCATCGAAAGTTCAAAAGCCTTACGAATGGCTTTCTTGGTCTTCTTGATGGCAGCCACAGTCTCTACACTCTGTCGTGTGACATAAGCTGTACCTTCGAGCATAGCTGCCATTTCCGAGAGTTTGAGAGGGTAGCCGTGGATGGCCGGTTCGCGTCCATAAGGGCTTGTGGCCGTAACTTGTCCCAGTAGGGTCGTAGGGGCCATTTGTCCACCGGTCATGCCGTAGATGGCATTGTTGATAAAGATGATGGTAATGCCTTCACCGCGGTTGAGCGCATGGAGCGTTTCGTTGGTACCGATACCGGCAGCGTCTCCATCTCCTTGATAAGTGAAAACGAGATGGTTTGGCAAGACGCGCTTGATGGCTGTGGCCACCGCAGCAGCGCGCCCGTGAGCCGCCTCTTGGAAGTCGATGTCGAGGTATTTGTACATGAAGACACCGCATCCCACAGGACTGACACCCACCGACTTGTCGCCGAGTTCCATCTCTTCGATGACCTCAGCCACCAACTTATGAACCACCCCATGGGAACACCCTGGGCAGTAGTGCATCGTATTTTTGTTGAGCAAAGATGAGCTTTTGTAAGCGACTTGCCCCTGCTGTATGATTTCTTCTTTTGTCATGGCTATAACTTATTGAAAATTCCAGGCATACGAAATATGGCCTCTACCATCTTGACGAGTATGGCCAGAATGGCTATGCCGTAGCTGATATAGAGCCTGATGTCGCCGGCCTTAAAGAGAAGCACACCGATGATGGCAATAAGCGCAAGCAGCATAAACACACCATTGAGCCAGTTGCGAAGACTGAGCAAACGTCTTTGGCGACGAGCCTTTTCGTCTTGAATTGGAATGCGATTGGACATAGTTAGAGCATGGATTTCAGTTTTCTTAAAATCTCATTCGGACTGGGCACGATGCCGCCTAAACGGCCATAGTGTTCGACCGGTACACGCCCTTCGACCACTAAGCGGACATCGTTTACCATCTGGCCGGCGTTGATTTCGACCGTCAGAATGCCTTTGACCTGAGCCGCCATTTCACGTACAGCAGCCTTTGGGAAAGGCCACAGCGTGATGGGGCGTAAGAGACGCACCTCGATGCCCTCTTCGTGAGCTAAGTCTACCACTTTCTGGGAGATGCGTGCTGCCGAACCAAAAGCCACAATACCAAGCACAGGATGGTCAGAGCCCGACCACTCGTAGCGCACTTCATTCTGCTCCATCTCTTGATATTTAGCTTGCAGATGGAGGTTGTGCTTTTCCATAATCTCGGGTTGCAACTCTACGGAGGTGATGACATTGGGCTTACGCTGTCGGCATCCCGTAGTCGCCCAAGGGTAGCGGTGAGCAATCTCCTCATCAGAGAGTCGCTCTTGTTGAGGTTGCAATTCGACTTTCTCCATCATCTGGCCGATGACGCCATCGGCGAGCATAATGACAGGATTGCGATATTTGAACGCTAAGTCAAAGCCCAACCCTACGAAATCAGCCATCTCTTGCACACTATTGGGGGCGAGCACTATCATTTCGTAGTCACCATTGCCGCCTCCACGAGTCGCTTGGTTATAGTCACTCTGAGAAGGCTGAATGGTTCCCAGGCCGGGGCCGCCACGTTGCACATTGACAATCAAAGAGGGCACCTCAGCTCCTACCATGTAGCTGATACCTTCCTGCATCAGGGCAATTCCTACACTAGCGGAAGATGTCATTACGCGTTTGCCACAGCCACCAGCTCCATAGAGCATATTGATAGAAGCTACCTCGCTTTCGGCTTGTAGCACAACCATACCGGTTGTTTTCCAAGGTGCAAGTTCGGCTAAGGTTTCCAGCACTTCGCTTTGCGGGGTGATGGGGTAGCCAAAGTAGGCATCACATCCACAACGCACGGCAGCATGTGCCAAAGCTTCATTGCCTTTTAACAGCATTATTTCTTTTTCCATAGTCAAGGGGGGTCAAAAGGAAAAAATAAGAACTTGGAGTCGTTCGTTCAGTAAGAGGGGCAGAAAAGAAGGGATATCCCTCTTCTGACTGAAAGAATTATCCTTCTTTGATTTTGTAAACTACAATACACGCATCGGGACAAACTTCTGCGCAAGACGCGCATCCAATGCAAGCTTCGGGCTGAACATCTTGGCTAAATGCATAGCCATGATGGTTGACGGCTGTCGTACTCAGCGCGAGAGTTTGGGTTGGGCATGCCACAACGCAGAGATTGCATCCTTTACATCGCTCTTGGTCAATGACCACAGCACCTCTGATTTTAGCCATACACAAATGATTTTTAAGGATTTAAATTGTCTTTATAATAGTAGTCATAGATGTTCGTCAGCATCTCAAGTGGAGATTGAGCCGGGCTTTTTGGGTCAAGGGCAACAGCTTCGAGAAAATGACTCTTCGCTTGCTTCCAGTCTGCACGCTTTGCCCAAATCAGCCCTAAAAGATAGTGATGTTCGGCAGGAGAAAGTTCCTCTTTTGAGGCAGAAAATAGTTGCTGTTCTGCCACATTTAGATCTTGTTGTTCAATAAGCTGCTGAATGCGCTTAAAAGTTTTCATAGTAATCGCTAATAGTGCCGTTCTCCAAAGATTTTTGATCCTACTCGTATCAGTGTACTCCCTTCTTCTATAGCAATTGGGTAGTCATCGCTCATTCCCCAAGAGCATTGGGAGAAAGTGGGTACCTTGGAGAAATAGCGTACTTTTACTTGCTCGAAAAGTGATTTCGCTTGGTGGAACTCTTGACGTATCTGTTGCTCGTTGTCCGTATTGGTGGCCATACACATCAAACCGGCTAAACAGGTATTGGAAAGTGCTCGCCACTCTCCTTTTTCCAAGAAATCAAACAATTCGTTAGGGAGAAAGCCATATTTTGTATTCTCTTGTGCCACATGTACTTGCAGCAAACAGTGAATAATACGTCCACAGCGCGCGGCTTGTCGGTCAATTTCTACCAACAACTTAAGGCTGTCAACTGCATGTATGAGTTCTACATAGGGTGCAATATATTTCACCTTGTTCGCTTGCAGATGCCCAATGAAGTGCCATCGTGTGTCGGCAGGCATTAGTGGACGTTTTTGCTCCAACTCTTGCACGCGACTTTCTCCAAATATACGCTGTCCTGCGTCATAGGCTTCTTGAAGGGCCTCCACAGGATGAAATTTGGAGACAGCCACCAGTTCTACGTCTTGAGGTAATGTCGCACGTACTTGCAATAGTTGTTGCTGAAGAGGGGTGAGCATGGCAGTTGGAGGTTGAGTATCATTCACTCTTTTCAGGGATGTCGACCTTATAGTGGAAAACGCCCATCAAAGGAGTTTCTGCAAGAGATGAAATCACATAGTCCATCATCGAGCCCTTCATCCCTTCATCTAAACGTTTGACAGCGTCACGCAAATCAGAGGATTGTACCAAAATGTTGTGGGATGATTTTTTTTCTTTACCAGTTTTTTCGTCGAGGGTGACAAAAGTGAGTTTGGCTTTGAACCAGCGGTCAGCACTTTCGTCAGTGGTTTCAAAGATTTCGGCAAAACGTGCACGCTTTATGTCGCTTACCTGAAATTCTCCCATCATGAAGGGGGCAATTTCTTCGGTAATACGCCGTTCGGCCTCCGTGAAGTTCAGCGCATCCACGAGGTAGGGCTCATTTACTTTTTTGAGCATGCCATTTTCCATCGTGCGCTCATACTTTATTTTGCATTCAAACCATTCTGCCATGTGAGTGATAATTTCGTTGAGAAGATAATTTGATATTAAAGACTTGTCAGAAGGCAAATTCTGCCATTGAGACTTTGCAAAGATACAAAGATAAATCTATTTTGAAAGCTATTGAGCCTATTTTCTTCAAGAGAAAAACAAAAAAAATAAAAGCTTGCAGATTTTCTTTCCCTCCCTTCCAATAGTGTGCAGGCGAAAGGTTCAAATGATTATATTGTGTCACTCTCTTCTTTCGCTTTCTGTCCGAAGTCTGCCGGCACACGAATAAGATGACACACAAAAAACGACAGAGGAATGAGCAACATCACAAGGATGAAGCTATTGTAATAGCCAAGGTGGTCGGCAATCCAGCCGGAAAACAAGCCGGGTATAATCATGCTCAAGGCCATAAAGGCTGTACAGATGGCATAGTGGGCCGTTTTTAGCGCTCCTTGGGAGAAGTAAAGCATATAAAGCATATAAAGCGTAAAACCAAATCCATAGCCAAACTGCTCAATGCCAACTGCCAAATTGATACATAGTAAGTTGTGGGGTTGATAATAGGCCAGTAGGACGTAGAAGATGTTGGGTAGTGACATCGACAACGCCATGGGCCATTTCCAGCGTGCAAACCCATCGCGAGAAACGAGAATGCCTCCAATAATCCCTCCGAAGGTGAGTCCGATAACGCCGACTGTTCCTTTTACAAAACCATATTCCGAAGTGGTCAATCCGAGACCGCCTTGGCTCATTCGTTCGGACAAAAAAAGTGGGGTGAGTTTCACCAAAATAGCTTCCGGCAGTCGATAAATCAAGAGGAATGCCATCGCTATGAGGGCGTGAGGCTTGCGGAAAAATACAGCGAAGGTCTCTAAAAACTGCTCCATCACCTCACGAACAGAAATGTTATCCGATGAGGTGCCTTGGTCTTCTTTTACACGAGGAAGTGCCCAGTTATGGTAAGCAGCGATGAGGAAGAAAAGCAATCCAATCGCTCCAAGTCCCCAACTCCAAGCCACAACTGATTTTCGCGTATAAACTTCAAGCAATCCGATGAGCATCAACAGCAGCCCCTCACTAAAGATTGTGGCAAGACGATAGAAAGTGCTGCGCACCCCAACATTAAGGGCTTGTTGCTGCTCATCTTGCGCCAGCATATAGAACCCATCAGCTGCAATATCGTGGGTGGCACTGCTGAAGGCAATAAGAAAAAACAAAGCAAGAGCAGCTTGCAGGAAGAAGGACGTGGGGAGCGTGAAAGCGATTGTGCCCAAAGCGATACCTATGACAGCCTGCATCGTTATAATCCACCAACGTTTGGTCTTAAAGATGTCAATGAACGGACTCCAAATGGGCTTAATGGCCCAAGGTAAGGCCAGCCAAGAGGTATAGGCTGTACAGGCGGTGTCGGACAACCCCATGCGCTTAAAGAGTATTAAGGCCACACTGCCCACAATGATATAGGGTATTCCTTCGACAAAGTAAAGTGAAGGAACCCACTTCCAAGTACTATAAATTCTACTCATACTGACGTTGAATTTCTGCGTTCTGATAATAGTGCAGTAGGATTTGCTGATAGGAATAGCCCTTTGCAGCCATCACGGCCGCCCCTATCTGACAGAGGCCTACGCCGTGTCCCCAGCCTGCACCTATCAGCTTGAAGTTCTTGGGGATTCCATCTTCGTCAACTCCTTCTTTTTCAATAATAAACGCACTGGAATATAGGTGGGATTCAGACAGAGAACGGCGGATTTCCAACTCCTTCCCGATGGTCATTGTACAGGCTGTGCCGAGTATTTTGAGGCGTATGATGCGCCCGCTGCCTCCCCGTTCCACTGGAATAAGGTCGATGATTTTTCCAAAGTCAACCTCTGTTTTTTTCTTAAGCAACCGAGACAATTCCTCCTGGGTATAGCGAACTTCCCAGCGATAGAAGTCCGGAGTTTCTTGGTCGTAATCTTTCATCACCTGCGACAGTAGTTGCGCATCTTTCGTTTTGCAGAAAGCGGTTGGAGCAGAAGTTATCCAATGCCGTGCCTCCTGCTCATCAGTGAGGTTCGGTATTCCCGGATCCAGCTTCGTTGTGTTGGGGCCATCAAATATGGGAGAAAGGTAAGAAAAATCTTGGTCTTCCCAACATGTAGAATAACGTTCCGTGACACCGCCACAGCATTTTGAAAAACGGGCGTCACAAAAGTCTTCGCCCACTTTCAGCACTTGTCCACGAGTTGCCTCTACGGCACGATGCACCTCGGAGCGTGTGATAGAGGTGATACCTTGGTAACGCTGGCAGTGGTCATCGGCACAGACATCAAATAGAGTATGATCTTCCCTCCCATACCAGCGAATGTATTCATCTCCTTTTCGCTGAAAGGAGAAAAAGTTTTCTTCATTACCTGACTGCACCATCTTCTGGCGCTGTTGCAGCATTTTGAACAGCCAAGAACGACTGACCACGGCATGAGCTTTGAGAAATTCAAAAGAGGCATTTGGACTCATCTCAGAAGAAATTACACTTTCCAGATACAACTCTGCAGAAATGCGGTTGATAGCGACCAACTTCTCTTCCTCTACCATGAAACTTAAAGTTCCATGAAAGGTTTGTTTTTGCTTGCACTCCCAATGGAAGTTGATACCTATAGGGACTTCATTTAGAGTGAATTGAGACTCGTGTTCTTCGGAGGTAGGACGGAAAGTGAGTTCGCTATACACATTACCATTCCATAGGATTCCTCCCTCGCAGTATTCCACAGTTTGCACTCCGCTGATATTTTTCCCCTTGGCAGTGTAAACAGTGTCTATGGAAAACTGGATGCTGTCTGCAGTCATGATTCCGACATTGACCATAGGCTCTTTACCTTTCTTCAGAGAACTATTACTGATAGTTCCTGTGTTCTGCCGCATCGAATGATGCAAATGCCGAGCAATGCTCTGCATTTCACTTTCTGAAAGTGTCACTTCGCGGAGAATCCCTACTGCTTGCTTTTCGGTGATGCGCTGGTAATCTTCTGGGCGAGGTGTAATGATAAGTCCACCCATATCTAATGCGCCTGGAGACACAAGCATTTGTGCCTCCCCCTCGGCAGTGTAGCAGTCAGGACGATGCTTGCAGCGAGGGAATACGATGGTTATCATTGTTTTTTGCTGTGTGGTTGCGCTTTCCTCCATCCAAGCGAGTAAATTGATATCGGGCTCTTTCCGACCTTCCGGACATGGAATTGCAGCAAGAAGTTTGCGCAACAGAGGTTGGCCACCCTCTGCCTGCTCTCCAATGACAACGAAAGCAGGACAGACGTAGTCACGTAATAAATAAATGCCGGCTCGCTTGTCGGTATAGCCCGCTTCTTCCGTTTCAGCAACTTCCTCCGTATTTAGAGGAAATAGGCGTTCCAGTCGTCCCTCGTATTTTCCCCAATTTCGCTCCAATGGCACTATGCCACGTGCTCCTGCTTGAAAATGAGCATGATCAGGAGCGGAGGCCCCACAACGTGCTCCATTGTAGAAGCATAGGAAATGTGGTAATGCAGCGGTCATACGACAAAAGGCAGAAAGGTGTCGTTCAATCTCTTGAGGGAGATGACGCCGCGTGGGGAGGGTAAGATGGTCGGGAAGAATAGGAAAGGGGTTGATCAGTACTTGATAGTAGGCTTCAACCGGTAAGGACATTTGTATGGTGGGACGATGGAGATCACACAAGAAACAAGGACGCTTCTTGAGATAATGAGCATCGATTTTTGCTCCGGTCGAAACAATTCGGGCCGGATTGTGTTGAACAGCAATCTCTCCTCCCACTGTTTCAAAAGATTTTATCTGTACGACATTTTGCAGGGCCTCAAAGCGTTCGCGCACTTCGTCCCATATTTTCTTTTGTACTTTGATAAAGTCATAGACCTCATTCTCGTTGAGGGAATGCTTCCAAATAGAGTTCATCTGTTGACGTGCACGAATTTCAAGGGATCGCAGTTCGTCTTTGTAGGCGTTGTTGGCATTGATCTTCTCTATGCTAAGGGCGGCATCGGAGTTGTCCTCCCATCGTCGACAAAGATAAAGTTCGTCGTAGATGCGTCCGATGCGGTAGTGTCGGGAGATAGCCAGTCCCAATGCGTAATCCTCACCATAAGAAGTGTTGGGAAATCCTATCGTCCGAAGGATTGAAGTGTTGAAAGCACGTGGAGCTCCTAATCCATTGATACGAAGCGCATTGTTTCTTCCATTATCGGCCGTCCACTCGGTGTGGGCGATGAGTCCGGGAGGAAGAGTATTGAGAGAGAAATCCACCATACGATAGGCACCAATCACCATGGCAACCTTCTGCTTTTGGAAAACCTCTACGATGCGCTTCAGTGTATCGGCGCCACTATATAAGTCATCGGAATCCAATTGCACAGCATAACGTCCACAATGCTCAGAACGTATGGCCATATCCCAACATCCACCAATGCCTAAATCGGTACGCTCAGGGGTGAGTAGCACCACTCGCTGATCCTGCTGCTGCCACTTCGTAATCACGTCCAGTGTTCCATCACTTGAATGGTTGTCTATGACAATAAGATTGAAAGAGAAGTCAGCGTCTTGCGAGAGCACAGATTGAATGGCATCAGCAATGGTGCGGACACGGTTGCGAACGGGAATTATCACAGACGCAGTCACAGGAAAAGTCCCTTCAAAGGATTGGTTGAGCAACTGTGTGCCCTCCTTATAATTTGAAATAACTTCTGACTCACTATTATTGATAGGAGCGTATTCTATCGGTATGTCATCAAACTCGCTGGGGTCGAGCCAAGCATCGATTTCCTTGAGGTGGTGAGTACAAGCTCGTTCCATTTCGAGTTGCACCTCTCGAGCAGAAGGATTGACGTAATCAAACTGTTTTTCACCACTTTGTCGCAAATCGATTTGCAATTCGGTATAGAGTGGCTCGCGCAAATGATATAGCTCTCCTTGTTGGCTGAGGTAAAGACGAAACGCATAAAACGCGGCAAACTTGTACCGGCATTTGTTCTCGGCAACAAAGTTGCGAAGTAATTCTCCACGTACTAACCACAAACCACCAAAATCGAAATCATCACGCACGGATCCTATCTGATAATCAATCAGAGGGTGGAGTTGAGGAAGAGAGAGTGTTCCATCTTTTTCTTCCTGTTGGATCCAGTGGTCTGCGTAAATCATTGCAGCTTGAGTGTCGATGGCGACTTGGAGTAGGCGTTCCAGACAACGATAAGCCGGTTGAAAGTGGGTGGGACGCAGAAATAGAGCCACATAAGGAGCTGTGCTGTGCTGTGCAATGAGTCGCAGGCTCTTTGAAGAGGATAAACTATCAACCAATATTGCTTGATGTTCCCCCATTAAGAGATGTTCGTCTTGAACGATGGGATGGAGAACAACCTGTGGGTGGGCGTTGGCATAACTCTGAGCGCAATGCAAATCATTAGATGTGGTGCAAGCCCAAAATAAATCTATTGCAGGAGACATGGTGGAAGATTCTAAGGTTTAGAGAGGAAAAATGCAAAAAGAAAGGTGGAAAAACGAAAGCTAAGTAGGTGCTCGGAATTAGTGGATACTATCTTTGTTTCAATTTTTCGTCAGGTCGTCTTTGCGAACAAGGAGTGTATCAAGCTACACGACCAATGAACAAAGGCGAGATGGCGGAAAAAATACACAAAGATGGTATCAAAGTAGAGAACTTCCTGTGACTAAAATAGCTACGATTAATTTTGAATACCTGCTTAGGAAGGCTTCAATTCTACATAGGAGATAATTTTTTCTACCTCAGAGATAGAAAAAACTACCTCTGAGGTAAAATAAACTACAACCTTTATAGGAAGGTACTTTTCATAGATGTAAATTTACGACATGGTGGTGTCAGTTGATATGACTATCTTTTCAGCCTCTTCATCTAAGTCGGCTGTCAAAGCTGTGCCTGCCGCATTATCCAAAAAAAGATCACAAATGGGGTCTTCCACATATTGTTGTAATGTGCGGCGAAGGGCACGAGCACCATATTGTGGGTCATAACCTTTTCTCGCGATGAAGGCGATAGCAGCGGGCGTCAAGGTGAGGGTGTGTCCTGTTGCTGTCAGACGGTGAGAGAGTGCTTGGATTTCGAGCTGGGCAATGCTTTCTACACTTTCTCGACTGAGGGGGTCAAACATGATGATTTCATCCAGTCGATTGAGAAATTCGGGAGCAAATTGGCGTTGAAGTGCTTTGCGTACGATGCTCTCAGCCACTTCTACATTGAGTCCATCAGTGGGAGCTGAGAAGCCGATGCCTGCTCCAAATTCTTTCAGTTGTCGACTTCCACTATTAGAGGTCATGATAATGATGGTGTTGCGGAAATCTACGGTTGTGCCATTTCCATCCGTCATGCGTCCTTCATCCATCACTTGGAGCAAGGTGTTGAACACGTCAGGGTGGGCTTTTTCAATTTCGTCAAGCAGCACAATAGAGTAGGGATGACGTCGCACTTGTTCGGTGAGCTGCCCCCCTTCTTCATAGCCTACGTATCCGGGAGGGGCTCCCACAAGCCGAGAGGTGGAGAACTTTTCACCATACTCACTCATGTCAATGCGGATGAGTGCATCTTTACGACCAAACATAAACTCGGCCAAGGTCTTGACCAAATGCGTTTTGCCTACACCGGTGGGACCAACGAACATAAAGGTACCAATAGGACGATTAGGATCTTTGAGTCCGAGACGGTTGCGCGTGATGGCACGCGTCAAACGCATGATGGCACGTTCCTGAGCAATCACTTTCGAAGAAAGCGCTTGTTTCATTCCTTTAAGACGAATGTTTTCGCTTTCTTTCATACGTTCTGCCGGAACTCCGCTCATCATTGATACGACTCCGGCTACATCGTCTAAATCGACTGTGATGCGGTGGTCTTGCAAGTCTTTTTGCCACTCTGATTTCAAGTGGTTTAGTTCATCCTCTGCCTGAATCAGTTGGTCACGCAGACTTGCGGCCAACTCAAAGTTCTGCTGAACCACAGCTTCTTCTTTCAGGGCTCGTAAGCGGTTTACTTCTGTCTCTTTGAATTCAATATGATGAGGCATACGCACATTAAGCAGATGCACTCGACTCCCAGCCTCATCAAGGGCGTCAATCGCTTTGTCCGGCAATGCACGATCGGTGATATAACGTTCAGTGAGACTGACACAAGCGTCTAATGCAGCATCTGTATAGTGCACGTTGTGGTGAGCTTCGTAGCGTTCTTTGATGTTGTGAAGGATGCGCAATGTGTCATCTGCGGTAGTGGGTTCAAGCAAGACTTTCTGAAAGCGTCGATCGAGCGCTCCATCCTTTTCGATGCTTTTCTTAAATTCACCGATGGTCGTTGCACCGATGCACTGCACTTCACCCCGTGCTAAAGCTGGTTTGAGGATGTTGGCTGCATCAAGGCTGCCTGGAGCACTACCAGCCCCGATGATGGTGTGTATTTCGTCAATAAAAAGAATAATATCGCGATTGTTCTTCAGTTCTTCTATCAATCGACGCAGGCGTTCTTCAAATTGACCGCGATATTGTGTGCCGGCCACGACGGAGGCCATATCCAGGCTCACAATGCGCTTGTTGAGCAACAGATGGGGTACTTCATTCTGGGCGATAAGCTGAGCAAGTCCCTCCACAAGGGCACTTTTTCCAACCCCGGGTTCACCAATCAGAACCGGATTGTTCTTCTTACGGCGTGTGAGAATTTGCGCCATCCGTTCAATCTCGGCATGCCTTCCCACAATGGGATCAAGCACGCCTTCAGCGGCTGCTTTGGTCAGGTCTGTCCCATAGTTGTCAAGAATGGGGGTCTCGTGACTGTTGGATTGTGCTGTGGGAGTATTTGTGGAATTTGTGGTATTGGAGGAATCTTCATCGGCAAACCCAAGATTGCCTTGTGGGGCCGGAGTTGTTGACTTCAAATTCATGACACTGATTACTTTCTTGTAGTCAATATCAAATGTTTGCATCACCTTGCAGCCCTCATTGATGTGGTCGCGCAACAAAGCCAATAAAACATGCACATCGGTGGCCTCCTCTGCTTTTTGAAAACGAGCTTCTAGTTGAGACAGGCGCAATATACGCTCTGTATCACTATCCAAAGGAAGGTCTGTGTCGTGCTCAATGTCTGCATCTTCTGTGTTTAAACGTTTCATAAGAGTCGCGCGAAGCACATCAATAGGAAGTCCAAACTGAGCAATCACCTTTCGGGCGGAACCATCTTCATCCCGAAGCATGCCAAGTAGCAAAGCTACCGACCCAACAGAGTGACAATTATTGTTGTGAGCTTCCTCTCTGCTGAGAGCAAGCAGGTGGACTATTTGAGGAGATAAGTTCTGAGTCATAGTTTTGTGAATGTGATTTCTTTGAAAAAAGAGGTATGCAAAAGTACTAAAAACAAATGACACTACTTCTATAATAGAAGAATTTAGTCGGCAAAAAGAAAAAAAAGAGCGAAAAACTTGTTGTGTCGAGAAAAAAGGCGTATTTTTGCAGCGCTTTTTGGGATTGTTCTCCTCTTTGGGAAGGATAAATATGCCCAAAGCAACAAGAAAATCATTTTATTCACTCAATTCAATCACATCTCATGATGAATCAGTATGAGACCGTTTTCATCCTTACTCCCGTTTTGTCTGATGTTCAGATGAAGGAGACGGTCGAAAAGTTCAAAGATGTTCTCGTTGCACAAGGTGCCGAGATTGTCAATGAAGAAAACTGGGGCCTCAAGAAGATGGCCTATGCCATCGACAAGAAGAGCACCGGTTTCTACCAGTTGCTGGAGTTCAAGGCTGAACCCTCCGTAGTAGAAAAGTTGGAACTCGGTTTCCGTCGCGATGAGCGCGTAATCCGCTTCCTTACCGTTAAACTCGACAAGTATGCAGCACAATATGCAGAAAAACGTCGCTCAAACAAAAAGGAGAACTAAACCATGGCACAAGCATCTGAAATTCGCTATTTGACTCCCCCCACTGTCGATGTCAAGAAAAAGAAGTATTGCCGTTTCAAGAAGAGCGGTATTAAGTATATCGACTACAAGGATCCTGAATTTTTGAAGAAGTTCCTCAATGAACAAGGTAAAATTCTGCCTCGTCGCATCACGGGTACTTCTCTGAAGTTTCAGCGTCGTGTGGCACAAGCTGTGAAGCGTGCACGTCACTTGGCTCTCCTTCCTTTCGTAACCGATTTGATGAAATAATAAAAGAGGAGGTACACACATGGAAATCATTCTGAAAGAAAACGTACAAGGTCTCGGTTTCAAGAACGAAATCGTAACTGTCAAGGACGGCTATGGCCGTAACTTCCTCATTCCTACGGGTAAGGCTGTCATCGCTTCAGCTTCTGCAAAAAAAATGTTGGCTGAAAACCTCAAGCAGCAGGCTCACAAGCTCGAAAAAATTAAGAACGAAGCTGTTGCTTTGGCCGAAAAACTCAATGCTGTTGCCGACATCAAGATTGCCATGAAGGTAAGTGTTACAGGCTCTATCTATGGTTCTGTGACCAACCTTCAAATCTCTGAAGAATTGGCTAAGCGTGGTCTCGAAGTAGATCGCAAGAGCATCGTTCTGAAAGAAGTGAAGCAAGTAGGCGCTTACACTGCGGTTGTGAAACTCCACAAGGATGTTTCGGCAGAAGTTGCTTTCGAAGTTGTTGCTGAAGAAGCCTAATTGCGATTGAGCAATCTCACTTAAATACCTATCATTGCGTGCTGCATTCTGCTCAGAGTGCAGCACGCTTTTTATTGTCCCTTTTCATTTCTTTGCCGGCTTATGCGCTATTTCATTACTTTCTCCTATGATGGCACTTGCTATCATGGCTGGCAGGTTCAACCCAATGCTGCTACTGTTCAGGAGCGTCTCAATGATGCACTCTCTAAACTTCTTCCAACACCGACAGAATGTGTGGGAGCGGGGCGTACAGATACCGGAGTGCATGCTTCGAAAATGGTTGCCCATTTCGATACAGAACAAAGCCTTGATGTGGAACAATTCGCATTTCGTCTTAATCGTATTTTACCCGAAGACATTGCTGTCGACGGCGTAAAGCAAGTAGATGACGATTTGCATGCCCGTTTTTCTGCCATCCTACGCACCTATCATTATTTTGTTTACACCAAGAAGAATCCCTATCGTCGGCATTATGCACATCGGCTGACCTTTGTGCCTAATTATGAACTGATGAATCAAGCTGCAGCTCTCTTGCTCGATGCAGAGGATTTTACGAGTTTCTCGAAACTCAACAATGATCAAAAGACCAACATCTGTGACGTCCAACACGCCCGATGGGTACAGATAGAGGAGGATTATTGGCGATTTGAAATTACCGCCAATCGTTTTCTCCGCAATATGGTGCGCGCTGTTGTCGGAACACTTTTAGAGGTGGGACGTGGGCGCATGTCAATCGATGAATTTCGGAAGGTCATTGCAGCCCAAAATCGCTGTTCGGCAGGAGAAAGTGTTGCTGCCAACGCTTTATTCTTGGTGGACGTCCAATATTGATATCATCTATGTGGTTCTTTCTTGCTGTTTGTTCAGCCGTGCTTTTGGGCGGTTATGATGTCTTCAAAAAACAGTCGTTGCGGAACAACGCTGTCATACCGGTATTGTTGCTGAACACCATTATATGTAGTGCATTGTTCCTTCCCACATTGCTACTCTCTGTGACCGGGCAACTTTCTACGGACTGTCATTGGTATGTTCCGCTCATGGATGGAGAGGCACATTGCTGGGTGATACTAAAAGCCATCCTTGTCCTATCATCTTGGATGTGCGGCTACTTCGCCATCAAGCATCTTCCCCTCACGATTGTAGGCCCTATCAATGCAACACGGCCGGTATTGACATTGATGGGGGCTTTACTTCTGTTCAACGAGCATTTTAATGCCTGGCAATGGGCTGGTGTAGGGCTGGCCATCATTTCCTTTTTCTTGCTGAGTAGAAGCGGAAAGAAAGAAGGAATAGACTTTACACACAACAAGTGGATTTTCTTGCTGATCTTGGCAGCACTACTCGGTGCTTGTAGTGGATTGTACGACAAGTTTCTGTTGTCCCCTCAGTCTTCTGGTGGTATGGGGTTGAATGCCATGTTTGTACAGGTATGGTTCAACTTCTATCAAGTCGTATTGATGGGCTTAATCTTTCTTGCGATTTGGTGGCCCAAGCGTAAGCATTCCACTCCTTTTGCGTGGAGATGGAGCATTGTCGGTATTAGTGTGTTTTTGACAGCAGCCGACCTTTTCTACTTCTTTGCCCTTTCGCATCCGGAAGCTCTCATTGCTATCGTTTCTATGACGCGGCGCAGCAGCGTATTGGTGAGTTTTCTTTTTGGGGCATTTCTATTTCGTGAGAGTAATCTACGTTTGAAGGCGGTCGATTTGCTATTGGTGTTGCTGAGCATGATTTGCCTCTGTATCGGTGCGCTATGACTCTTCTCTCCTTTGGTTGCCACGCTGTGATGAACCATTGTCGAGTGTCTTGCTCACTTGTCTAAGTAACAATCTCTCCATAGGAAAAACACCCTCTCAATCTCTTTCGGTAAGAGTTTGAGAGGGAGTTTTTCCTTTACGGATTTTATCAGAAAGAGAAGGTCATCGATAAATCTGTTGGCAAACAGGAACAACAGAGGAGGGAACTTCCTCTGAAATATCTTTACCTTGCTTGATTTTCTTGCGAATATCAGTGCTGCTTATGGGAAGAAGAGGTACGTCAAGTAAATGCACTGTTGGCGGTAGAGTTGTGGGAGATATAGAGCTGTCCGGACGTGGGTAGACTATCAATTCATAGTTGGCCAAAATCTCCACCCAGTGTGCCCAGCGTTGGAAGTCCTGCCAATTATCTCCTCCGACAATCAGCGAAAAGCAATTCTCTGGATACTGTTCCTCAAGCGCTTCGAGAGTGTTCCAAGTGTAGGAGGGACGAGGAAGTGAGAACTCAATATCACACACCTTGATGTGATTTTCTCGCTTCACCGCATCGCGCGCCATCGAAAGGCGCAACTGCTCATCGGCCAATTCTGCTTGGGATTTGAGAGGATTTTGAGGGGAGACAAGCAACCATACTTCATCGACCCATCCTCGTTCAAGCACGGCTTGTGCCAATCTGAGGTGACCATTGTGGATGGGGTTGAACGAGCCGCCCAATATACCGATGTGCAGCATAAGTTAATCTACCTGATTGTTTTCGTTCGGAAAAATCACCTTGGGTTCAAATGTGCGAGCTTCATCGGGGTGCATATCGGCAAAAGCCATAATGATAATCTCATCGCCCACTTGAAACTTCCGTGCTGCAGCACCGTTCAAGCAAATACATCCAGAATGACGAGGGCCGCGGATGACATAAGTCTCGATGCGTTCGCCATTCATATTATTAACGACATGGACGTGCTCTCCCGGCAAGAGGTCGGTAGCTTCCATCAAAGCCTCATCGATAGTGATGGACCCCATATAGTGGAGATTGGCTTCTGTGACGGTGGCACAGTGAATTTTTGATTTGAGAATGCTAAGCGTCATAATATTGAGGATTGGGGAGAAGACGGGGAAGAAACGGCATAAGTAGGTGTTTAGGGTTAATTTTGAACACCTACTTATAACTTCTATGGGTGTTGGGATTATTGATAAGAAACGTTGTCAATCAAGCGTACCGGACGTGCACCACAATATACAGTGATGCAACCCTGTATATGCTTGCTCTCCTTCCAGTCTGTAAGAGGGGTTAATGTGAAAGCATCCACAATTTCGTAATACTCCACTTCGAGCCCTTCAATCCGATTGAGTGTATCCGTCACGTATTCTCGAGTTTCGACAAGCGTGTGCGTCTGCCGATACAGCTTGCTTTCTTGGAGCACTCTGTTGATGTTGGCTGCCACGCACCGTTCTTCTTCTGTGAGCAGGGTGTTGCGGGAGGATAGGGCCAATCCACTTTCTTCGCGAACAATGGGGCAAGACACCAAAGTGAAGTGGAAGTCTTGGTCTGCCATCATGGCGCGAATCACCGCAATTTGCTGAAAATCTTTTTCGCCAAAATAGGCCCGGTCAGGATTGACCATTAGAAAAAGTTTAGACACAATCTGACAAACACCATTGAAATGCCCGGGCCGACGTGCCCCCTCCATCACTGTGTCAATCGATGGATAAGAAAAATGCCGCTGGTCGGGTTCGGGATAAATCTCCGCCACATCCGGGGCAAACACGATGTCCCCTCCTTTGCTTTCGACCAAATGACAGTCGGCATCGAGGGTGCGAGGATAGTTGCGTAGGTCGTTGGGATCGTTAAACTGCGTGGGATTGACAAAAATGCTCACCACTGTGAGGTCGCACTCGTCTGCACAGCGCTCAATCAGGGAGGCATGACCTTCATGAAGTGCGCCCATTGTCGGAACAAGACCCACAATTTTGCCTCCGGCCTTGGCCGCTGCGACTGCGGCAGCCAGATTTTCTTGAGTATGAATAATGTTCATTGCCATAGGTTCATTTTCGATGTGCAAAGGTACGGAGAACACCGTTAAAGGCCAAATTTCAAGCCTAAAAATCCTGTTTTTATATCGTTGATGCAGAAAAATAGGTTTGAAAAGTTACAAATCTCAAAAAACACTTGGTAGTTATGAGGAGATAGACTACTTTTGTAGCCACAAAACAATGAATTCTTATTCTCAATATGAGAAATCCTCTGAAAACAATCTTACATTTCTATTACGACGGCTTCAGACAAATGACCTGGGGGCGTACGCTGTGGCTCATTATTGCCATCAAGCTGTTCGTGATGTTTGCTGTGTTGCGCCTATTCTTCTTTCAGCCGGTTTTGAAAGGAACACCCGAAGAAAAGGAGATACACGTTGCCACTGAATTATCCAATCCTTAATTTTATAGATATGACATTACTTCATGCATTTGACCCTGCGGTGCTCGACTGGTCGAGAGCGCAATTTGCCTTGACGGCATGCTATCACTGGTTGTTTGTCCCGCTCACACTGGGCTTGGCACTGGTGATGGCCATCATCGAAACGGCCTACTATCGCACAGGCGATGAATTTTGGAAAACGACGGCTCAGTTTTGGCAAAAACTTTTCGGCATCAACTTCGCCATCGGTGTCGCCACCGGCATCATTCTCGAATTTGAGTTTGGCACCAACTGGAGCAACTATTCTTGGTTTGTGGGCGATATCTTTGGCGCACCTTTGGCCATTGAGGGCATCTTGGCCTTCTTTATGGAGTCTACGTTCATTGCTGTCATGTTCTTCGGCTGGAACAAAGTGAGCCGAGGGTTCCACTTGGCCTCCACTTGGCTCACCGGCTTGGGAGCCACCATCTCTGCTTGGTGGATTTTGGTGGCCAACAGCTGGATGCAACACCCCACGGGCATGGACTTCAATCCCGACACCGTCCGCAACGAAATGATGGACTTCTTCGGTGTGGCTTTTCAATCCTTTGCCGTACACAAGTTCTTCCACACCGTGTCGAGCGGCTGGCTCACCGGCGCAGTCTTTGTTGTTGCGGTGAGCTGCTGGTATCTTCTGCGCAACCGCAATGTCAAGATGGCGACCAAGAGCATCAAGGTGGCCAGTATCGTAGGCTTCTTTGCAGCCCTTGTCGTGGCCGGAACAGGCGACCAGAGTGGTGTGGACATTGCTCGACACCAGCCCATGAAGTTGGCCGCTGCCGAGGGATTGTACGATGGCGGAAAGGGGGCGCCTTTCTCTATCGTTCCCGGCGTCCATGTCCCTAAAGTTCTTTCCGTCTTGGCCACGCACGATCCTGATGGCTACGTGCCGGGCATCAACGACATTCTCTACAAAGGCTACACCAATACAGAGGGAGAACAAGTGTTGCCCGCCACTGAGAAGATGAAGCAAGGACAGAAAGCACTCGAAGCCTTCAAGACCTATCGTGCCACTCGCCACACCAACCCTGAGAAGGCTGCCGAAGCTCGCAAGACGTTCGAAGAGCACAAAGCCTATTTTGGCTACGGCTACATCCAAAAGGTCGAAGATCTCGTGCCGCCCGTGTTCCTCGTCTATTGGCCCTTCCGCGTGATGGTGGGTGCCGGCGGTGCTCTGCTGCTCGTCATGGCACTCTTCTGGTGGTTCGAGCGCAAAGGGCGTTTGCAACAACATCGCTGGTTGCTCCACGTGGGCATTTGGAGCGTGGTTTTGGTCTACCTCGCCGAACAGGCCGGATGGATTGTGGCTGAAGTGGGTCGGCAACCTTGGGCCATCCAAGACCTTCTTCCCGTAGGGGCTGCCATCTCTAAACTCTCGGTGAGCAGTGTGCAGACCACCTTCTTCCTGTTCCTCATCGTGTTCACCGCACTCCTCATCGCCGAACTGCGCATCCTGTTTAGTGCCATCAAGAAGCACGAACAAGAGTAACTCCATTATCCACAAACAAAACTTCGTCTCATGATTACTTACGAATTGCTTCAAAACTACTGGTGGCTGCTCGTCACGCTGCTCGGTGCACTCTTGGTGTTTCTCATGTTCGTACAAGGCGCCAACAGCCAAATCTTCACCTTGGGAAAAACCGAAGCCGAACGCCAGCTCATCGTCAACTCCACAGGACGCAAATGGGAGTTTACCTTCACCACGCTCGTCACTTTCGGCGGCGCCTTCTTCGCCTCCTTCCCCCTCTTCTACAGCACCAGTTTCGGCGGTGCCTACTGGGTGTGGATGCTCATCCTCTTCAGTTTCGTGCTCCAAGCTGTGAGCTATGAGTTCCAATCCAAACTGGGCAACTTCCTGGGCAAGACCACCTATCGCGCCTTCCTCGTGTTCAATGGTGTGTTGGGGCCGGTGCTCTTGGGCACTGCCGTCGGCACCTTCTTCCATGGCGCTAATTTTGTGGTCAACAAAGACGTGATGGGCGAAAGCATCGCTCCTGCCATCAGCCAGTGGGCCAATGCTTGGCATGGACTTGACGCTGTGGCCAATCCTTGGAATGTTGTCCTCGGCTTGGTGGTCTTCTTCCTCGATCGCATTTTGGGCGACCTCTACCTCGTCAACAACATCGACGACGAACAACTTGCCCCTCGCGTGCGTCGCCAGTTGCTCATCGACACCGTGGTCTTCCTCATCCTTTTCCTCGCCTTCGTGGGACATCTGCTCCTGATGGACGGTTGGGCGGTCGATCCCACCACAGGCGTGGTCGGCCTTGAAGCCTACAAATATCTTCACAATTTCCTAGCACTCCCCGCTGTCCTCGTGCTCTTCCTGCTGGGCGTTGTCCTTGTCTTGTTCGGCATTGCCAAAACCCTTCTCATGCCCACCTTCAAGCGCGGCATCTGGGCCACCGGTATCGGTGCAGTTTTGGCAGTATGGGCTTTGCTGATGATTGCCGGCTACAACCACACGGCTTACTATCCCTCGCTGGCCGACCCGCAGAGTTCTCTCACCTTGGCCAATAGTTGCTCGAGCGAGTTCACCCTCACGGCTATGGGCGTTGTTTCCCTCATCATCCCCTTTGTCTTGGCCTACATCTTCTACGCTTGGCGCGCCATCGACCGCAAGAGTCTCACCCGCCGAGAACTCGAACAGGACGAACATCTCTACTAAAATCCCTTACAGAACTTCTATTTTTCTTCCCCTCAGTCGTAGGGAGAGTGCTGCACGAAGCAGCGCTCTCCCTACTTTTTGATATTACTGTCCGCTCAAAGATTGGATGTATCCATGTTCTCGTATAGTTCGACGCGCAGTGCGAAAAAGATGCTACCTACGACAAAAAGTTGCTTTCTCCAAGGATAAACTATAAACCAAACTTTGAATTACATAAACCAAGCTTTGGTTTATATAAACCAAGGTTTGAATTACATAAACCAAACTTTGGTTTATAGAATGCTCCCTATCTTTTGAACTTTTCTTGCTGAAGCAACGAACTTTTTTCAGCCGGACGTGTAGGGCCAAAACGAAGCATGAGGTTTGAGGACTGTCGCGGTGGGGGACGAGAGACAGAAAAAAGACAACGAAAAAAGACAACGCCGACTGCGGTGAAGCAATCGGCGTTGTTGGTTTTAGCAGAAAGATGATGAGGCTATTCTGCGATTTTTCGGAAGCGGACGAAGCCTTCGTCCCAATAGGTGGGCCACCCCTGGAAGATGCCCCCGACAAAGAGGGTGCGCACACGATGGCGTCCGGCACGGAGAGCTATTTGAGCAGGTTGGAGAGAGTTGCGCGGAATGAAGACGGCGCGATTGTCGACCAGCAATTCGTCGTCTATCCAAAGGCAGGCGTTGTGGGTGGTCCATTCGTAGACACCATCGGTGGGGATGTCGATGAGGGTTTGGGCCATGGCGGTGTAGTGCTCCACTCCGCGCATGTTCTTGGGCAAGGGAGTGAGGCGCGTCACGTCTGCAAAAGTGCTCACCACGGTGTCGCGGTCGAAAGGAGCTTGAGCTCCGTTGGCGTAGGTGAAGTTGCCCTTGACATAGCGCACCTTGATGCCCTTTTCCACTGTTGTCCCTGAAGGAATAGCAGGGCGCGGTGTTTCGCGCAGCACATCGATGGTGCGTTCTGGACCGAGAATGCCGCAGGGCAGGACGCTGCGTGTGCGCACTTGGCGGGTGTCGTGCAGGCGGATGGGGCCGGTGTAGCGCGGAGAGCGCGCTGATGGCTGACTGCCATCGAGGGTGTAGACGATGTCAAGCGGACGGGTGGTGGTGAGCGATAGGGTAGTGCTGTCGCCCATAAACACGACCTTATTGCACGAAGCCCAGTCACCGCGCTTCTTTCCGGGCTGTTCGGGAAGGGGGATGTGGAAGTTCACGCCACGGGCTTGCAGGCGCAGAGCTGCATCGCTGTCGAGACGTCGACAGAAATAGTCAAAGTCGCGCTTCTCCTGGGGGGACCATCCCACTTCAGCCAGGGCGAGAGCACGAGGGAAGATTTTGTATTCGAGGTGTTGCGGATTGTGGATGTATTCGCTCCAGCAGTTGCCCTGCACGCCCATCACCAAGGGACGTTGGGCTTCATCGGCTTGCGAAGCGGCCACAGGGTCGAGTCCGTAGGTCATGCGCAGGTCGCCATAGACGCTGAAAGCTATCGGTTCGGTGACGAGGTCGCCTTGCAGATAGTCGAAATAGCAACCATCGCTGGCAGGAGAGAGGATGACAGGATGCCCGGCTTTGACGGCTTCTGTGGCGCCTTCCACCCCACGCCATGACATCACCACAACCTCCTTCGGCAGATTGCCCCCTTCCAGCACTTCGTCCCATCCGATGGCCGTCTTGCCTTTCTTCTTCAAATAGCGCGCCACACGTTCCACCACGTAGGATTGAAGTTGCGCTTCGCGGGTGTAGCCCAGGCTCTTCATCCGCTGTTGGCATTGAGGACACGCGGCCCATTCTGTGCGAGGGCATTCATCGCCGCCAATGTGGAACAAGCGGGAGGGAAAGAGGGCTGTCATCTCATCAATGACATCGCGCAGGAAGTTGAACATAGTTTCCTTGCCCGGACACATCACCGTTTCTTCTACGCCCCAGATGATGCGCGGCGTGGTAGTTTCCCCTTTGCAAGAGAGTTCGGGCAGTGCGGCAATGGCGGCCAGTTCATGTCCCGGCACTTCGAGTTCGGGCACGACTTCCATCGCGTGCTCAGCGGCATAGGCCACGACTTCGCGCACCTCTTCTTGGGTGTAGTAGCCGCCATGGCGTGTACCGTCGGCTTCTGTACGCCACGCTCCGATGGCAGTGAGTTGGGGATACTTCTTGATTTCGATGCGCCAGCCTTGGTCGTCGGTCAAGTGCCAGTGCAGGCGGTTGATTTTGTAGGAAGAAAGGAGGTCTATTTCGCGCTTTATCTCCTCCACACTCAGAAAATGGCGGCAGGGGTCGAGCATCACACCGCGATAAGCAAAGCGAGGTGCATCCTCGATGTTCACCGCCGGCACTTCCCACCCCGAAATGCCCATCGCAGCGCGTTCTCCTTCGACCGAGGGAGGAAGCAGTTGGAGGAGAGTTTGCACGCCATAAAAGAAACCAGATGCATCGCCGGCCTCTAACTCGATGCCGCGTCTATCCACGTGGAGCACATAGCCTTCGGCAGGCAGCGGCGTGGACGAAAGGCGCAGCAAAATTCCGGATTTCCCGGTTTTCCCTGTTGTGGCGTGAAGCGAAAAACCTGTGGCGCGGTTGATTTTCCGAGTCAGATATTGTGCCGCAGTCGTGGCGATGGGCGTTTGCACCCATACGGACGTGTTGCGTGACAGCAAAAAAGTTCCTTGTCCAGCAACGAGATGAGAAGGTATGGGAATGATGTTGAATGACTGAGCGGGAAGAGGAAGCGTGCTGCTCAGGAGGCAGACAATGCTAATGAAGAAAGACTTGATGGGCATGAAAAGATAGATTAGACGAAAGGTCGTAGTCGAAAAAGTGAGGAGTGAACGTACGGAAGAGAGAGCATGCGAATCGGCCGTGAGGTTTTACTCAAAAAAAAGCCCTTGCCAAAGGTGCAAGGGCTTTCTTAAAGTAAAGGGTAAACCTTAGCGCTTGCTTTTCTTGCGGCGAAAAATACCGGTCAGGCCATTTAGACGACGGAAGAGCTTATAGCCCGTCATGACGCCATCGGCCACAAACCAAGCGCGTGAGGCCACACTAAGGATGTTTTCAAATCGATTGTTGGTCGGGGGAGGAGGTGCTGTTAAGAAGGCATAGTCTTTGGCGATTTGCGCTTCGACTTTGCTCAACTCTTGTTCCACAGCAACACGACGTGCCTTCAAGGCAGCAAGTGGGGATGAAGTTGGCATAGGCATTCAATCTTAAAGGTAGTCGTAATCTTCTCCACGCCGTGCAGCACGATATCCATCAGAAACAGTGCTGTCTTCGGGGCGATGGTCGTCGGCCAAGAAGAGGCGTTCCAAAAGAGTGGCTATCGGATTAAGCAGAAGAGGACGCCGTAGGGAATAGGCCAAAAAGGCCAAGACGACATAGCCCACGGCAACAATAAGATAGGCCATCGCCAATCCTCCAACGTGTGAAGCCAAGAAGTGGACAGCTGCAAAGGACAAGAACACGACCACCAGCGCTGTGATGCCAAAAATCACCGCTCCTAAAATGAGTGTCGTGGCCAAAAGGGTCATCTTGCTCACAAAATCGAGCTGTAAACTCTCCCAGCGTAACTCTCCGTAGCGTTTGAGATTTTCGACCAAACGCACCAAGGCTTCGATGTTCTTATCGTTTGAAAACACGGTCAGGAATTATGCGTTAGACACATTGAGTTCGTCGGCGATGTCGTCGACCAGATTTTCGAGCTCTTTGCCGTTGAGCTTGATGCCACGCTTACGGATAGCTTCAGCGATGCGTGAGCGAGTGTCTTCACCGCGTTCGGGAGCAAAGAGGATACCACAAGCGGCGCCAACAGCGGCACCACCAAGAAATGCTGCAAGGATGCTTAAACCTTTCATAATAGTTGGGTGTTAGAGGGTTAATAAATTTTCGACTTCAAAAATAGCACTTTTATTTGAGAAAAGGCAATAAACTTACTCAAAAGTAGAAGGTTTAATCTTTTTTTTGCCTTTTCTTGGCCTTAAATAGGATTTTCATTGTAACTTTGCCACATTAAATCTTTCCCTCTGAACGGATTTTCCTCAGAAACAGAGGACGATTTTTCCTTTCGTAGAAATAATCATCATTTTCATTGCATAAAAGTCATTTTCAACATGAAGAATCACATCATTCTCGCCCTTTCCCTTTGTGCCGCTGTGGCGTCCCTCTCTTCTTGTGGCTCTCAAGAAAGCGCTTATCGTAAAGCCTATGAAGCTGCTCGTGCTAAGGAACAGCAGAACAACACACAGACCGTGACTGTTGCTCCCAAGCAAGAAGTAACCCCCGTTGTGACGACCCCTGTCGTGGTAGACGATGTACCTGTACGCACCATTGCCGGTGGTGTCACTGTCATCAATGGTGAGCCTCTCAAAGCTTATAGTGTGGTGGTGGGCAGTTTCATCAATCAGACCAATGCCGAGGGCGTGATGACAACGTTGCGCAATCGAGGTTTTGCTGCACGCGTGGTGAAAACCAACGAAACCATCAATGGACATACCGGTTGGTTCCGTGTAGTGGCTTCTTCGTTCGATGACAAAGCACAAGCAGCGCAAAGCCGCAACCAGCTCAGAAGCACACATCCTGACGCTTGGCTGCTGCAGAACTAAGCCGCAGTGTTGCTTTGCGACAACCCTCTTATAAAAAATGGGCCATAGAGACGTCTCTATGGCCCATTTTTTATTTTATGTAAAGCCGTTTGGTTCTTGAAAAGAAAGGAGCAGCCGGCCGATGAGCCGGGTTTTGTCTCTCACGCGGGGTGAGCCGTCTGTCATTTATCTTGGTGAGCCGTTGCCGACCCACTCTATCGTTCTACCCTCCGACCCATCTCCATAGAGATTTGAGCGAGCAACTCTTACTGCGTCGGTTTACATGAACTTTCAACTTCCGATGTGCACGGCCTGAGACGTCACCGTTCAGCCGGTGGGCTCTTACCCCACCTTCTCACCCTTACCCCTCGAAGCCCTTAGGAGCGTGAGGGGCGGTTGTTTTCTTCTGCACTGATTTACTCTCGCGAGCAACTTCCCATTAAGAAGCGGAATGCTCTGTGTTGCCCGGACTTTCCTCTTACATCACAAGAATGCAAGCGACAGACTGTCCGACTGCAACCTTTCTGCTGCAAAAGTACAACTTTTCTCTGGAAAACGTGGGGAAATCGGCTTTTTTCACTACTTTTGCGCAGAGAATAAATCCTTTACGTCCCCATGAAACGCTTTCTAGTCTTCCTCTTCGCTCTGCTGCTCTGGACATCGCCCTCCACAGCACAACATTATCAACCCTCTTCCGAAAATCTCAATAGCCGTCGTGCCTTTGCGGCCGACCGATTGGGCATCTTCCTGCATTGGGGAATTTACTCGATTTTCGGACAAGGCGAGTGGTATATGCAAAATGCCAATATCGATCACCGAGAGTATGCCAAAGCTGCCAATGCTTTCTATCCTCATGCCTTTGATGCCAATGCCTGGGTGAAAGCCATCAAAGCCTCCGGGGCACGCTACATCACTTTCACCACACGACACCACGATGGTTTCTCGATGTGGGACACTCGAGCGAGCGACTACAACATCATGCATACTCCCTACGGACAGGACATCGTGGCTCAACTTGCCCGTGCCTGCCACGACAATGACATCGCATTGCACCTTTATTACAGCCACATCGACTGGACGCGTGATGATTATCCCACCGGACGCACTGCCCGCCACACGGGCAAAGATCCCAAGCTGGAGAATTGGCCTCAGTATTACGACTTCATGAATCGGCAACTGACCGAGCTCCTCACACGCTATGGCTCTATTCGTGCCATCTGGTTTGATGGCTGGTGGGATCACGATGAGGACAGTGTACCCTTTGATTGGCAGTTGCCAGGACAGTACGCGCTCATCCATCGCCTGCAACCCGCGTGTTTGGTGGGCAACAATCACCACCAAACTCCCTATGAAGGGGAAGACATCCAAATCTTTGAGCGGGATGTGCCTGGTGAAAATCACGCCGGACTGAGCGGACAAGACATCAGCCCTCTCCCTCTTGAGACCTGTCAAACGATGAATGGTATGTGGGGCTATCGAGTGGCCGATCAAAACTACAAGTCGCCTGAAACGCTCATTCGCCTACTGGTGCGCACCGCCTCCAAGGGGGCAAATCTCTTGCTCAACATCGGTCCGCAACCTGATGGCAATCTGCCTACGGCGGCACTCGAACGCTTGGCAGACCTGGGCAAATGGCTCAGTCGTTATGGGACAACCATCTATGGTACGGAAGCCGGGTGCTTGGGAAATGGTGAAGATGTGGTGAGCACACAACGAGGAAACGAGGTGTACCTACACGTGCTTGACCCCAACTGCACACATATAGAAGTGGAGTGCGACCGACGCGTCAAACGCATGACGCCCTTTGGCAACACCTTGCCGATGACATTTCAGCAAACTCGCAGACGCTTGTCCTTTGACCTCCCACCTGCAGACAAAGAAATGGCCGACCGCATCTTTGTGATTTCTCTAAAGTAATAAGTCAGTCTTCAAAACTAAACGTAATTATCTTAGTTGTAGGCGATTCTCTACTTTGCAACCCTCTTTGTCTCCCCTTTTCCGTCATCTTACCTTTGTTCATCAGTCGTGTAGCCCGCTACACTCCTTCTTCTCAAAGACAGCCTGACGAAAAATTGAAACAAATATAGTATCCATTAATTTTGAACACCTACTTAATGGAATTTATGCGTCGCATTAGTTTGCTCTTCCTCTTTTGCTATTGTTGCGGAGTCCTCTTTCCTCAGCACCACCGAACGTTGCGCGACGATGTGTGCACGTTGCGCTGTGAAGTCGATGGACGGCTCTCAGCCCTCCCGGTGATTCAGCTTCAGGGGGCTCAGTTGATGCACGTGAGCTTCGACCAAATGTCGCACGACAACCTGCGCTTTTTCTATCGGGTGGAACATTGCGACTTCAACTGGAAGCCCACAGAGGGACTGTTTGCCGCAGAGTTTATGGAGAGTACTCAAACTGATGTGCCCATTGAGAACCATAGCGAGAGTCGCAACACTTCGACGCTCTACACACACTATTCCTTTTCCTTTCCCAATGGTGAAATGCGCCCTTTGATTTCAGGAAATTATCGCATCACGATTTTCGATGATAATGGAGAGAAGTCAACGCCTGTTGCTGAGGTCTGCTGTCGAGTCGTAGAGCCCATTGTGGGCGTGCAGGCACAGGTGAGCAGCAACACTGACATCGACTGGAATGCCCGTCACCAGCAAGTGAGCGTCGAACTAAATGCCCAAGCTCTGCCGAGCAATGACTTGCGTGAAGCCTTGAAGGTCGAGATTGTGCAGAATGCCGATGTGGATTGCGCTGTTGTTGCCCCGGCCCCCACATTAACCCGAGGAGGGACATTGATTTGGCAGCATTGTCCGGACCTCATCTTCCGAGCCGGCAACGAGTATCGAAGTTTTGAGATGCTCAGTACGCGTTTCCCCGGTATGCACATGGAGCGTATCGAGTGGTTTCCTCCTTACTTCCATACCACATTGCAAACTGATGAGCCTCGAAAGAACTACTTGCTGGTAGGGGACAGCAATGGCACGAGCGTCATCCGCAACACGGACAATCAAGACAACGCCACCGAGAGTGAATATGTCTTTGTGCATTTTAGTCTCCAAAGTTCTCCTTTGCCCAACACCGAAATCTATATTGATGGACAATGGACGAATGGCCCTCCTCAGCAGTATCGTATGACCTACGATGAGCAACGGCAAGCCTATGAAGCTGCTTTATGGCTCAAACAGGGCTATTACAGCTATCGTTATCTTACTCTCGAAAAAAAGGTGGGGCACCCGACAGACTCCTCTCTGATAGAGGGCGACTTCTTCCAAACCACCAACGACTACACCATTCTTATCTACTACCAAAGGCCGGGCGAACGCTACACCCGACTGGTAGGAGCAACCACTGCAAAAAGCTGATTTTTCCTCCTTCTGTACCACATGACTTTTCTTCCTCTCGAACTGACTTTTGTCAACCTGCTCGACTATATCGGTACGCTGGCTTTTGCCATTTCCGGCATTCGTTTGGCCAGTGCCAAACGTTTTGACCTTTTTGGAGCTTACGTTGTAGGTTTGGCCACAGCCATTGGGGGCGGCACAATCCGCGACTTGCTGCTCAATGTGCCTATCTTTTGGATGCACAACGGCATCTACTTCCTCATCAACCTGGTGGCCTTGCTCTTGGTGGCGCTATTTGGAAAGATTGTCATTCGCCAGCGAAACACTTGGTTCATCTTCGACACCATCGGTTTGGGGATGTTTGCCGTGATTGGCATCGAAAAGACGCTCTCCACCGGCTATCCCTTTTGGGTGGCCATCGTGATGGGGGCGCTCACCGGTGCCGGCGGCGGTGTGGTGCGTGATGTCTTTCTCAACGAAGTCCCACTCATCTTCCGTGCCGAAATCTACGCTGTGGCCTGCGTGTTCGGTGGCATCGCCTATTGGGCTTGCCGAGGTTTAGGCTTAGACTCCGTAGGGTGCGGCTTAGTGTGCGGGGCCGTCGTCATAATCTCGCGAGTGGTGGCTGTACGCTACAAAATCAATCTGCCCACCCTCCGAGGCGATGATATTTCCTCTTAAATAGAAAATAAGTAGATGCTCAAAGTTAAATGTTCCCATTTATTTTGAGCATCTACTTTATCAAGAACTCCGAATAGGAAAACTATGAGAACACTACAATAAAATATGGAGCCTCCAAAGGGGACTCCATATTATACCATATTATAGTTTAATCATTTCACCTTAAAAATGACGTTCATAAAGGTGTTTTGCGTTGCTTCTGCGCCAGGAATTACTTTATAGTGCAACTTGCCATCATTATCTACACTAACATTAGAGAAGACCAAAGGGTCATAATAGGTAATGTAGTATTCCAAATCCGCTGCTTGCTCCACAGGAAGTTCACCTGCTGTATTGCTGGCAGCAGAGGTACTGGTGGGAGTCGGTGAGGCAACATAGTGTGTGGCAAACTGGTCTGCATAGGTCTGATAGAGATCCACAACAAATTCTTGAGTTGTCGGATTGTAACCCGAAAAAGTCGTTTCTAAAGGTAATACCATACAAGGCATATGGAAGAAAAGCGGCTTTGCTGCCGGTGCAGCTCCTATCACTCCTTGATCATTAGCATGGAGAACCCCTCTTTGATCAGGGTCTCTGAAAGTATGGGTTGCATTATCTACATTATTATCTGAAATCTTAAACTCTTGATCTTTTCCAGCCGCCGAAACTATTCCATTGCTTTGGGTGCGTATACTATTAGTAGAACCATTCTGAGGTAGTTCTCGTATACGCACTGTCCCATTTACATTTAATAGTTCTGTTGGCTTACGTGTGTTGATACCAACCGCATCTATTGATTGTCCCCACATTCCCAAAGGGAGTGCAAGAAGTACCCAGAAACTGATTTTCTTGAGAGATGTTGCTTTCATAATAAAATAGAGCATTATCAATTTGGAACAAATGAAGTGGATGTAATTTATAGTATATACTATCCTAAATTGATTGTAAAGATAGTGATTATTTTTTGATTCTACTTACTTTTCAAATTGGAAATAGAGATAATAGAAAATAGAGAGTCGATATTGATATGCCTAAAAAGCAAAAACCACTCAAAAGTGAAACACTGAATATTGTGAAACACTTTTGAGTGGGAGTATTGAAAAAGGATTCAGAGTTATACAATGCCTTGTGCCATCATGGCTTTAGCCACCTTCATGAAGCCTGCCACATTAGCACCCTTCACGTAGTTGATATAGCCATTAGGTTCTGTGCCATAGGTAACACATTGCTTGTGAATACCATGCATAATTTGGTGTAAACGTGCATCCACATCTTCGGCAGTCCAACTTAAGTGCATGGCATTCTGACTCATTTCAAGACCAGAAGTGGCCACACCGCCGGCATTGACGGCTTTGCCGGGAGCATAAAGCATCTTTTTTTCGATAAAGAGGTCTATGGCTTCAGGAGTGCAACCCATATTGGAGATTTCACCGACACAGAGCACACCATTTTCGTGCAACTGCTTGGCGTCAGCACCATTCAGCTCATTTTGTGTCGCACAGGGGAGAGCAATGTCTACCTTGACTTCCCATGGGCGTTTGCCTGCCACAAATTTTGCATTGGGGAACTCTTCGGCATAAGGTGCAACGATATCATTACCGGAAGCACGAAGTTCGAGCATATAGTCTATCTTCTCGCCGCTAATGCCATCGGGATCATAGATGTAGCCGTCAGGTCCGCTGATGGTCACGACCTTTGCTCCAAGTTCTGTGGCTTTGGTGGCAGCTCCCCAAGCCACATTGCCGAAGCCCGAGATGGCGATGGTCTTCCCCTTGATGTCAATTCCTGCCGTTTGAAGCATCTCATTGACAAAATATAGTCCGCCAAATCCTGTGGCCTCGGGACGAATAAGGCTGCCGCCAAACTCAAGGTTCTTTCCTGTGAGGACGCCTGAGAAGTCTCGTGTCAGCTTCTTGTATTGTCCAAACAAGTAGCCGATTTCACGACCACCAACACCGATGTCGCCGGCGGGAACATCTATTTCCGGCCCAATATAGCGGTATAGTTCATTCATAAACGCTTGGCAGAAGCGCATGATTTCGGCATCGCTTTTGCCACGAGGAGAGAAATCGCTTCCTCCTTTTCCGCCTCCCATGGGAAGAGTGGTGAGGGCATTCTTGAAAGTCTGTTCAAATCCCAAGAATTTAAGGATACTCAAGTTTACTGACGCGTGAAAGCGCAAGCCCCCCTTGTAAGGACCAATCGCGGAGTTGAATTGTACGCGGTAGCCCAAATTGACTTGTACTTTACCACGGTCGTCTACCCAGGGTACACGGAAAGTGATGATACGTTCGGGTTCTACGATACGCTCCAACAAGGAGGCGCTTTCCCATTCGGGGTGTTGATCATAGATGTCAGCAATCGACAGCAAGACTTCGTGAACGGCTTGCAAATACTCTTTTTCACCAGGGTGACGAGCCTCGAGTTGGCTCATAAAAAGTTCAATGTTCATAATAAAGAGGAAGTTTTAGAGAATAAGGGTTAAACAATGATTTTGCAATGCGAAGGTAGAAATATAATTGTTTACGGACAAGTTTTTGGACGTTTTTTTTCAAGAAACTGCGTTTTTAAGGCAAGTCCCTGCGGAAATGTGTCACTTCCTCCGAGGAAAGTGGGCTGATTTTGCCCTGAGTGAGTTGACAAATGTCATTTTCGGAAGAATACATAAGCCCCACTTACCCGTAAAGAAGAAGCCTCCGGATTGTTGGGCACATAAGAGCCTTCGATACTTTCCAACACCAGATGATACTTTCCACTTATTGTAGGAAAAAAACGAAGATGAAGGTTGTCGTCATTTAGAGTAGACAGTTCGTGAATAGTCGCTCTTACGCTATCATCAACCGTCGTATATTCAGCCTCCTTTCCCTCTTGCTTGCCGACACGCTCTGAGAATTGAAAACTGATGATTGCAGTACTATCTTTCCACGAGCAGTCTACATTTAGGTAAGGGATATGAATCACTTTGCCAAATCCTTTGGGGACATTGATGGCTTCACGTATCTCGGCACTTAGCAAAATCTCACCCGCTTGCTTTGCGGCTTCTGCTTGTGCATAGTCGTCCGTCCAAAGAGAAACATCGCTTTTCACCCATTGTGCCACTTCCTTCTCATTGTAGCGGCTTTCGATATACCGTAAATTCTCTACAATCGCTGCACGGCGTTTGCCCTGATAGTGTTGCAACCAAGTCTCAAATTGTGATTGGTTCATGGGAGAGTTCGGAGGAGGAAAAGAAGCCCACAGTTCTTGCAGTTTGACCTTGCGCGCAGACAAGGCTATCGTAGAGAAGTTGATGGGCAATGCCGATGAAAGTAGAAACAGCGTACCAAAAGAGAGGGCGACCCAGTGGATGCGGCGAGCACGAGTGACGAACAGGCCGATACACACACCGTAAAACCAGATGTTGAGCAGCAAGGCATAAAGTCGCATCTCGGTCACACCATAATCCGATAGACGCCGACAGATGCCGATAGTCATCAAGAGCAGAAGAGGTAGGATAACGATAGAGAGCCATCTCACCGCACGACATTCCCAAGCATTCGGACGTTGCTGCATGGCAGGATAAAGCGTGAAGGTCAAGGCAATAGTTCCGAAAGTCAGCACAGAGACCATCCAGCCCACACCCCCGTTGGGCAACTCCCATTGCACCAAAATCGTAAGTGCATAGACATAGAGCACAAACACGTACAAACCCAATAAGGGAAGGAAAAGGAAGCGCACGATGCCGGTCAGAAAGTTGGACGGGACGATGTGATGACAATGTTTATTATCCCCTTGAGGAAAGCGACTCATCCACAAGAGTATCGGCAACATCAGTTCGAAGAGTACGGCCGTCGTGCCATACCATTCCCAGTCGAGAGAAATTCCAAACAATAAATCCAGCGAACTGATGAGCAGACACAGCCCACCGGTCATGATGCTGCCCACCAGCAGTGCCACCGCTGCACCGACAAACACCTGCAAAGCAAAGTGCCAAGAAGGGAGGTCATCGCGTTCTCGAAAGAAGGGCAGAAAGAAAAGAGCTAATCCCAAAGACACGATGGCAGAAAGATGACCTATCCCTAAACCTGTGCTGAACGCATCGCTGCTCAACGACCACAGCCACAAGCTGTCCACCAGAAGCAAACCATGACCCAGTGTGCCCACGATTACCTGTCGAGAACGTGACACCCTTTCTTCACCCCATAGCTGCAAGACGAGGCTCAACAGCAAGCCCACTGAGGTATAGTAAATCAATACACCAAATTCATAATCACTCCAAAGGGATTTTTCATTCCATATTTGCAATAGAGAAACGCTTCCTAATGCCAACAAAAAAGCAAAAGCTAAACCAAATCGCTGCATAGCACCTATGACAGCCGATAACCAATAAGACAGAGACAGTTTCATTGTTTTAGATGAGTGTTACTTGAAGGTCAGGATGAAAAGAAAATTCCAAGCGCGCGTTACCCCGAGTCTGATTGTCGGTGAGGGACGCGCGCCGGAAGAATGTGGAGCAAAAAGGGCAGTGCTTAGGAAATCATCTCGCAGCCCATATAAGGCTGCAAAGCCTTCGGGATGCGGATGCCATCGGGAGTTTGGAAGTTTTCGAGCAGAGCGGCCACGATGCGAGGCAAGGCCAGTGCCGACCCATTGAGGGTGTGGCAGAGTTCGATTTTCTTGTCTTCCGCACGGCGATAGCGGCAATGGAGACGGTTGGCCTGATAACTGTCAAAATTAGAAACCGAAGACACTTCGAGCCAACGACCTTGTGCTTCGCTGTAAACCTCAAAGTCGTAGCAAATAGCGGCGGTGAAACTCATGTCGCCACCACAAAGTCGCAGGATGCGATAAGGGAGTTCGAGCTTCTGAAGCAGCCCTTCGACGTGATCGAGCATCTCTTGATGGCTTTGTTCTGAGTGTTCGGGGCGGTCGATGCGCACAATTTCGATTTTGGAAAATTCATGCAAACGGTTCAGTCCACGGACGTCCTTGCCATACGAACCGGCTTCACGGCGGAAACATTGCGTATAGGCGCAGTTCTTGATGGGCAGGTCCTTTTCGTCAAGGATGACATCGCGATAGATGTTGGTCACAGGAACTTCGGCTGTCGGGATGAGATAGAGATTGTCGAGCGTGCAGTGGTACATTTGGCCTTCCTTGTCGGGAAGCTGACCGGTGCCATAGCCCGAGGCTTCGTTGACCACGGTGGGGGGCATGATTTCTGTGTAGCCCGAAGCGCGTGCTTCATCGAGGAAGAAGTTGATGAGGGCACGTTGTAGGCGGGCGCCCATGCCTTTATAGACGGGAAAACCAGCGCCCGTGATTTTCACCCCGAGGTCAAAGTCGATGAGGTCATACTTCTTGGCAAGCTCCCAGTGGGGAAGGGGATGTTCAGGCAGTGCCGTTTGCCGGCCGCCCATTTTCACTACTTCGTTGTCCTCGGCGCTTTTTCCTTCGGGCACGAGGTCGTAGGGGAGGTTGGGGATGGTGTAAAGCAATTCTGTGCGCTCTTGTTCAGCGGCTCTCATGGCCTCTTCAAGTTCGGTGCTTTTGGCTTTGAGAGTGCCCACTTGGGCTTTGGCCGTCTCTGCTTCTTCGCGCTTTCCCTCCTTCATCAGTCCGCCGATGGCCTTGGCCAGTTGCTTTTGCTCGGCCAGAGTGGCGTCCATGTCCGATTGCGCAGTTTTGCGCTTTTGGTCGGCTGCCAGCACGGCTTCAATGGCCTCGCGCGCACCTGCGAAATGTTTCTTTTCAAGAGCGCGTATCACGGCTTCCTTATTGTCTGTGATTTGTTTGATTGTCAACATTTGAATTGTAGTTATTTGTTTTGCCTCGCAAAATTAGTGATTTATTTTAAGAAACACGCCCTGAAAGGTTAGAAAGTGGATCTTCAAGCAAAAAGGCTCGCCTCCACAATGGAAGCGAACCTAAAAAGTAGGGAGCAGTCTATCATTAAGACAGCTACGTTTGATTTTGAAAACTTGCTTATTCTTCGTCCTTTTGTTCTAACTCACTCACAAGTTTTGTCTGAATGTCAGAGGGCACAAGCTCGTAGCTGGCAAACTTCATGATGAAGCTCGCACGGCCTCCGGTGAGGCTGGACAAGGCCGTCGCATAAGTGCTCATTTCTTTAAGGGGCACTTTGGCTTGCAACTTTTCGTAGCCATTCTCACTGCTCATGCCGATAATCATCCCTCGGCGCCCTTGGAGGTCGCTCATCACATCGCCCATTTTGTCGGCAGGAACGAAGACTTCGACATCATAAATAGGCTCAAGCACCTTCGGACCGGCCTCACGGAAAGCTTGTGAGAAAGCATTACGTCCGGCAAGCATGAAAGAGATTTCGTTGCTGTCCACGGGGTGCATCTTCCCGTCATAGACAATGACGCGCACATCACGAGCATAAGAACCGGTCAAAGGACCTTGCTCCATACGACTCATCACGCCTTTCAAGATGGCCGGCATAAAACGGGCATCGATGGCACCACCCACCACGCTGTTGATAAACACGAGTTTACCGCCCCATTCCAGAGCTATTTCTTCTTTGCCGCGGGGCGTGATGCGGTATTCTTGTCCTCCAAAGGTGTAGGTCGTTGGGTCGGGCATGCCTTCATAGTAAGGCTCGACAATCAGATGAACTTCGCCAAACTGCCCGGCGCCACCGGACTGCTTTTTGTGGCGATAGTCTGCGCGAGCGGCTTTTGTGATGGTCTCGCGATAGGGGATGCGCTGTTGGTAGTATTCCACTGCAATTTTGTCGATGTTCTCAAGCATCCACTTTAAGGTGCGAAGGTGGAACTCGCCTTGTCCGTGCACCAAAATCTGACGAAGTTCCTTACTCTGCTCAACTTCCCATGTCGGATCTTCCTGGCGCATACGGTTGAGAGCAACCATCATCTTTTCGGTGTCGGCCTCGTTGACGGCACGAATGGCACGTGTAAACTTCGAATTGGGATATTTGATAAAATTGAAGCGATTGTCGCAGTCTTTACTGTTCAAGGTGTTGCCGGTGCGGACATCTTTGAGCTTGACGGTGCAACCGATATCACCTGCTGAAAGTTGTTCTACCTTGTCGCGCTGAGCGCCGGAACAAACAAAAAGTTGTGCCATACGTTCTTTCGAACCACGGTCGGCATTGGTCAAATCATCACCTTCGCGCACAATTCCGCTCATCACCTTGAAGTATTGCACTTCGCCGATGTGTGGCTCGATGCCGGTCTTGAAGAAATAGACACTTGTAGGGGCATTTTCGACAGGAGCAACCTCTTCGCCGCGTGTGTTGTGCACCTTGGGCATTTCATTGACAAAAGGCACAACGTTGCCTAAGAACTCCATCAGGCGGCCCACGCCCATATCCTTACCGGCACAGACGCAGAAAACGGGGAAAATGCTCCGCGTCACCATTCCCTTGCGAATGCCTTCGCGCATCTCGTCCTCCGAAAGATGGTCCGTCTCAAAGAACTTCTCCATCAGACTTTCATCATTTTCGGCCGCAGCTTCTACCAACGCCTTGTGCATCTCCTCGGCGCGGTCGCGCTCTTCGGCCGGAATCTCCTCTATCGTAGGTTCTCCCCCGTCGGCCGACCAAGAGAGCTTTTTCATCAGGATGACATCAATCAGGGCGTGGAAGTCTGGTCCTGTGCTGATGGGATACTGCACCGGCACCACCTTCGGACCATAGATGTTTTGCAAGTCTTCGACGATAGCTTCATAGTCGCAGTTTTCACTATCCAATTGGTTGACCAAAAAAATGACCGGCTTGCCCAACTTCTCCGTATAGCGAAAGTGATTTTGCGTCCCCACTTCATGTCCAAATCCGCCATTGATGAGCAACACCGCCGTGTCGGTCACGTTCAGCGCCGTCATGGCTGCACCGACAAAATCGTCCGAACCCGGACAGTCGATGATGTTGAGTTTCTTGCCCTTCCATTCCACATGAAAAGCCGTGGCAAACACCGAATAGCCATACTCCTGTTCCACCGGTAAGTAGTCGGAAACCGTATTCTTCATCGTGATGCGGCCACGGCGTTTTAAGGCGCCGGCATGATAGAGCAGGCTCTCGGTCAGGGTGGTTTTGCCGGAGCCGTCATTGCCAAGAAGGGCAATGTTTTTGATGTCTTGAGAGTTGTACACTTTCATAACAGTAAAGATTTAGAGGGGGTCGAAATGCTGCAGGAGCAGAACGTGACGACCATTAGAATAATGAAAACAAAGAATGATAGATTGTGTTTTTCAGGTAAAGGTGTCGTTTCAACGAGAAACTCATTTCACATGGAAAATGACATCTCCTCCTGTCAAATCGAGCGCAATTTACAAACTGTTTTCGAAATGGCCAACTTTTCTCTTGAAAAAAGTAGTTCCTCCTCGATTTCCGTCATTTTTGCCATTCTCTACGATGCCTCTCAAAATTGTCTTATAAGACAATTCAAATTCTCTTATAAGACAATTCAAATTGTCCTATAAGACAATTTTCGCCCTCTTACCTTCTTCTCTCAAAAGAGTGCCGACACAGTGGGTTTGGCTCACCGACAACAATAAATTTCGGTGCGCAAAACCTATTGATTTTACGCACCGAAATGAAGTCTGTCAACGGAGATATGAGTGGTTCACATCCCCCGAAGTTTTGTCGTTGCTACTCTTTTTCTTGTCCGTAGCGTTGACGATGTCCTCTTGAGCACCAAAGTCTAAGAGGGGCACTGCAAGCGTGTCGCGCATGGTTGTGCTCTTGGTGAACTGCACATTTACTCGTTTGATGAGTTGTGCGCCTTTCTGCTTGGCTTCAGCTGCCGTTGCTGCTCCTTCGGACTTCATGGTGAGGCGGAAAGAGCCTAAGTCGCCCAGACGGACGGTGCTTCCCGATGCCAACGCTTCCATCACTTCGTACTGCAGCGCATCCAAAACCGCTTTGACATCGGCACTCGACACTGTGGATCGCTTCTCCACACGTCTGATAATCTGCTCAAGACTCAACGGAGTGGTTGGAGCCATCTGTGGATAATACTTGACCACGTCCTTTTTCTGTGGGTTTTTCTTTGAACGAATTACATACTTGATCATAATTTTTTTGAATTTAGGGAATCATTAAGCAGATATTCAAAATTAATTGATACTAGATTTATTAAAATAGTTGCGATTAAATTTGAAGACCCACTTAATCCTCCTTCAGTCAAGAACTACATCGACTGAGCTGCAGCTTTTAGATACTTGGCTTGTATCTTTGTAAACTTAGCAGCTTGAGATGCGGACATTTCTCCCTTTGCTTCTTCTATTTTCTGTGTGAGACTTTCCAGTTTCTCTGTGACTTCAGCCAGTTCTGCATACATGCTCATATCACCTTTTTGAGCCTTCTTAAGCATCGTGATGTACTTATCCGTGAAGCTATCGTATTCCTCAATCACGGCATCCCAGTCTTCAGAAGAAGACGCACTCTCACTTTCACTTAGCGTGCTCTCATTTTCATTTGGAGTAATAGAAGTCGAATCGACAGTAGAGGTATCAATCGTAGAAGATTGTGATGATGTTTCCTTACAGGAAACAAGAAAAACAGCGCAGAGCGCGAACGAGACATACCATAATTTCTTCATTGTTGTTTGTTTTTTTGAAGTTAAT
>NZ_JACSUD010000001.1 GCF_014385435.1 Alloprevotella sp. Lung230 | reverse complement strand
TAAATACCATGGAAGTTCAGTTGCACCATTAATTAGCACACCTTGTAATTCTTTGATTGTATCAAGCTTCGCTTTCGCTGCTGCCTGCTGCTTATCGAAATCTCGTTCGAGTTGACGTTTTTCCTTACTTAGAGCAGAACATTTTTGTTGAAACTCTTTAAGGATTGGAGGAAACGCACCCAGAATCCACAATTTATCAAGCAGACTATGGTTATAGTCTACCATTCCAATTTGAGCTTTTAATCTCGTCGCTTTTTCCTGTTTGGTCTTAAGGCGATTTGAAATGTCCTTGTATCGTTCAGAGGTCTCCTGACTCTGTTCCAATTGAGAAAGCTTGGTCGTAAACAACTCTAACGAGTGGGTCTTTTCTTTAATATCTGTCTTGGTTTGACTTATTTCATCAGCTTTATGCTTAATTCTAAGTTCCAATGAACTTGCTTCTTTTGAAACTTTTTCATCAGACTTAATCTGTCTGAGATATGCCGTATTTGCTTTCTGTGCAAATGATGCTGAGAACTCTTCAAGCTTATCGAACTGACGAATATCAGAAAATTTATCTACCAAATCCTTCAGGGCAGTTGGACTGTCAAATACATTAAGCTCAGATTCTCCCTTGAACATACTAAAACGCTGTATGAAGGCATCATAGCATCTGTCGATTAGGGCTTTACCATTAACAGAAACGCGCTCTGAATTATTGGTTTCAAAGCCTCGATACATAAGGGTGCCAACCTTAAATGTATCTTCTCCTGTGCGTTCAAATGAAAATGACTTCTCAACACTCTTCTCACCGTCATGTTCAAATAGCATCGAAACTGTTACTTCATCTGATTCACCGATTTCCAGTTTTGATTTTCTCATTTCTGAAACATGGTCCATACTTCCTTTATCTACAGTAGTATTGAATAACCACTGGAGTGCTTCAAAGAAAGTTGTCTTACCATCGCCATTGTCACCGATAATTAGAGTAAGACCATCCGAAAAGACAAAACGATTATTATCGCCATAGTAGCTCCGGAAATTCTTGATTCGTAATTCCTTTATAATCATACGTTTCTTTTTAAATAGTCATTAATTTCCCTCCAGATTTCGCTTTCCTTTGCGCCATCCTCAGAGCATCTTTTTATAATTTGGGCAACTACATTAATAACGTAATTGTCAGACTCTAAAGCTTGATAAATATTACCGACTTCATAAGCCTCATACTTGCCAAACTTCATTAACTGCTCATCAAGAAGCACTGCTTCGAGCATCTTGTCAAGATTTGATTTGTCCATCTTTAGAATATTGATAGGTTATAGTATGACGTAACGTCTTCTAATTCAGTGTATGCAAAATCTGCATTTTCCGAAAGAATGGCGAAGTCATGAACTCGTTTTAATTCACTTTGTAAGAGGTTGCGCTCCATAGCATAGTTGTCTTGTTCTGAGTTTATTTCAGGCACAACAACTAAGTCATGAATTACAGCCATATGCTTGTCAGGATGTTTTCTCAAGATACGTCCTCGACGCTGAATGAATTGTCTTGGATTACCAGTGCTTGCACAGAATATGGCCATTTCACTACGTGGAACGTCAACACCTTCATCCAAACATTTCATGGAAGTAAGTACTTCAATTTCACCTTCGGCGAATTTGTCGAGTATAATGCCTCTCTCATTGATGCCAGAAACGAACTTTTTTACTGTTGTTTCGTTACTCACATCTAAGACTATCTGAGAATACTTATCAATTAAGTTTTCAGAATAATCATCAGATTCAACATCTTCACGCTTATCATACATATCTGATTGTTCATCGTCTGGGCGTGAACCTTCGGGTACGTAGACTAAGGTGTATTTTAGATTTCCTTTTTCTTTGTATCGTTGCTCTAGGATACTTTTGAAAAGACTATCCTTATTAGACGCTTTATGTATGATACGTTTGCGTTTAAGTAGCAGACGCATTACTATATCGTCATCGGTATTAAAACATCTGCGCTCATTGCTATAGGACTTAGCGAGTTGCGTAGAAATATGCATATACTTAGACATTTCTTCGTCGGTAAGTCTTACTAGATGAGGATAGTAGTAATATCTGCAAAGGAAACCATTTTCAATAGCATCTCTCATGGAGTATTCAAAAGTATAACTTTTTTCACATCCAAAGAAATTCATCACGGCTTTATTTCCGACATCATCGTATTGCCTCTCTGGAGTGGCAGAAAGGCCGATGCGTCTCAAGAATTTAATGCCATTTAACCGGTCTAAGATTCTACCTGCTCCCATATTATGTGCTTCATCAGCAATAAACAGGAGACGTTTTTGAGTTATCTTATTGAAAGACATTAGCTCCTTAAAAATCGCTTCACGGGCAAACGATGCATAAGTAGCTATAATGACATACGAAACGTCTGCGTTATCATTAATCTCTTCTCTGAGTTTAATAGTGCCTATTTCGTCTTTCCATTTTGCATTTTTGGAGCTGACCTTAACAACGTTTTTGAAGTTAAACCGTTTGCATTCTTGCTCCCATTGATCTACGAGAGTTATCGTTGGGACTAAAATGATAGATTTATAAAAATGATACTTCTTGTATATGTTCAATAAGCAATTTAATGAAGTCAATGTTTTACCAGTACCAGTGGCCATAGCAAACAAGCCTTGCTGCTTATTATTCTTCCAATTTTCAAAAGCCTGTTTTTGATATTCTCTTGGCTCAGAAAATGGAAATTTAGGCTCATCAGAATCCTCAACAGAGGGCTTGGATGGAGCCATCTTATCAATCATATCAAGGACTCTTACCTTGGCTTTAGTCAGATATTTACTTATACTTGATGGCAATTCCTTATCAAGAGATTTGCTTATCAAGACATTCTCATCCTTGACGAGCTCTTTAATGTCTTTTTCTGCAAAAGTGGTGGTAATTGCAGTTTTGACTTTGTCGCAGCTCAAGTAGGTGACAGTATCATTGTTGCCTGCGAAGGTGCGATTGAACTCTTCTTGAATATCATTAATCTTAAAAACATCACCTTGACCATCCCAATCACAGAATGCAGTAATGCTCTCTATGTTTTCGATTAGAGCCGTTCGTGAAAAATTGCATGATCCATCAAAAGCGACTCTGTTTAAGCCATCACTAAAAAGGCCACATTTGGCATGTGATATGCCATGACCTTCTTTAGGTGAAACGATTTTAATTTCAATTCTCTCATTTTTTATCAACCAAGCAAGGCATTCAAAAAAGTGCTTATCTCTGTTTGACAATGTATAGCTCAATGACTCCAAGTTAGACAAATCAAAAAATGGAATATTGGTATCCGATTCACTAACCATCATCACGTGCTTATCATCAGAAGAGAGAATATCGTTTATAATCATTCTCATCTTTCCACCTTGATAAAGAAAGCTTGCAAAGCTGTCAGCTAATACATTTATAGCAGAGGAAGAAAAGAAGCCCAAGTACAAATCAAACTGTGTAGCATTACATAGCGCTTCGGAGAAGAAGCCTATTGGTTCCCACTCTGAACGTGATTTGAAACGTCGGCTATCAGGCCATACTACATTCGACTTAAGCATAATGTATCGATATTAAATGAAACAGTTAGCACACATGAGTTCTTCGTCATCATCTAACTGGCCGAGTAAGGTGCCATCACCTTGTTTCTTCTTGGCTTCTTGCTTTTTGATTGCATCCAGTTTGATTTGACGAACACGTTCAGGCTTAATGAGTTCAGAAAGGCTTTCATGCTGATTCCATGTATAGCCATCCTTCTCAAATTCCATAGCCTTCTTGAATAAATCAGGGTGTTGTTCGTATAGCCATATCCATTCTATCTTCTGCTGGTAAAAACAGAAGTAACAACCTGAACGACTACGGCTATAGGTTCCTTTTCTACCATCCACCTCAAATTCAACAGGCTTATAGTATGCAGGAACACCAACACCCGAATCTTCCAAAATTGAGAAGATGTCATCCTTTACAAGAACATCATCGTTGTCTATCAGCGGAAACTCATCTAATTGACCAACAGGTAGGTCTGTCGTCTTCAAATATTCATAGACAGCTTTATTGAAAACCTTAACGTCTATATCTAGAAGTGCATTGAGCTTCTTACTATAATAAAAGTCTCTCGTTAAGGGAGTATCTATAATTTGAAGAACAGAATCAACCAAGTTATCGGGGCATACTTGCTGATAGATTGCTCTAACCTTATCTGTATTCTTTGGACTCAAGAATTGATTGATAACGTCCAAGCTCCAAATATTTTTTCTGAAGGGGAAAATCGCTTGAATGTTAGGCTTTGTAGAGACATAGCCTTCACGCTCCTCGTCACCTCTAATCCCAACGTACGAAATGGTTGGTTCGTCACCCACAAATTTCTCCATTTCTGCGAGTTTCATTTTTTGGGTGTACCATCGTGCTTGAGGTGAAGGAAGGAAGTTACCACTAGCCTTCAAAAAATGTTCAAAAGGCGTTGGCTCAGGGCTACCTTCTGCTGCGCGTAGTCGTGTGATACCTCCTAAATAGGATTCTAGTCGATTGATTAGGACCTCTGTTTCTTCCAGTTCACAACCAGTATCTGAGTTGTAATAATCAACCTTTAAATCCGGATATTTATCCTTCATATATATTGCTAGGGCTGCACTATCTTTGCCACCAGATATGCCCAATATATGTCTTACGTTCATTTTGCCAATTTTTCGTTTAACATTTTAAGTAGCACGCATACATCAAGGTTACTATCACCTGTTAGAAGCGCTTCAATGGACTTTGAAATCTCTTTTGCTTTTGCTTTCTGCTTTTCTGGAAGTCGATACGTTTGAGAGTGTGCCATTCCGTGAGAAGTCGATGCAATCTCAAAATTGAATACTTCATCGGTACCTACATCCATAGACGAAATGGCTACATGACGATCCAATTCATGGAAAAGGAAAATCAAATTGTCAAGTAACGATTCTTCCTCTTTGTCGCGCATCTGAACGAGCTGCTTATCAATAACAACATTACATATTTTCTCATAGAACTCCTTGGGAGAAGCTGAAGGAGCTAATATACGTTCAAGGAACGTGCGACATTTGGTTGTGAGCAGGTGTTTCTTTACATGCATATATCGATTCTCAAGAACCTGTTTGTATGCTTCATACGAGCCTTCCAAAGAAAGTTCATCCTTTACTCGATTTTCGATACGTATTATAGCGTTGTCGTAACAAACATTCAACTCTCTAACAGCTGTCTGAATCTTTTCAAGGTACTGCTCTATGAACTCTTGATTGTTTGTCAATTGTTCACCTTGATAGCCAAATGCTTCGGGCAAATCTCCAAAGAATGCCTTTTCGGGGTCTTTGGCTTGAGCTAATATATCGCGGAACTTTGCCGTTGATACATTTTCGAACTTCCGGGTATTCTTAGCATATTCATTGAGGTTTCTATAATACTGCAAGAATGGTTTGAAAGTCTCAATAAATGATGTAGCACCAAGGGCAGTACCATCATCTTTACGCAAGAATTGACGATATTTCTTGAAAAATTCAATCTTAACACCACTGACATTAAATGCTTTGACAGCGAACTCTGCAGGATGTTTTTGTAGCAGTTCAAAAAACTCCTTAGTTATGTTCATGACGTAAGCGCCATTGCTGTTATAGATAGCAAAATCCTGTTGTTTGATAAACAAGAAAATAGGAATCCAAAAGTCAATTACACCCTGTTTGAGTTTGAAAGGTTGCGCTTTAAGAATCTTAATCAGCTCGCTGACTTTTCTCGGTTTATCTGTTGTTGAAGTGATAAAGTCACAGCATACAGTCCAAAGATCCTTGATGAGTTCATTTTGAGGGTCTCCCAGTATGTAAAGACCATCCTTAGACATCCGATGAATGCCTGTACTTTTGAAAATCGTATAATATATGGTCTTTTCAGGTGGACATGTAGACTCTGCAAAGCCGAATTCTTCCTTATCACTATTATCAATCATAGCATCAAAAAGCTTGACTCTAGCTAATGAAATAGCCGAGCTTAATTTCTGCTTATTGAAAAGCTCATTTCTCAGGATTGGTGTTGAAGAGTACACGTCTTTGCAAACAGTAGAGAGCAGTTTGTTGAGGTCTCTGAAACTTCTAATGTCCTTAATTTCGCCCTTGTATATCCAAGTGCAGTTTTGTGAACCTGATACTAAGGATTCATTAATTACGCTATTAAGCTGTGACTTCTCATACGTAATTTGGCTTTCTATTTCTTTCTTAGCCACACGGTCATCCAGTACCACATTCTCATTAAGATATTGAAGCTTTGCTATTTCATACAGATGCTTGGTAATCTTATCTACATTGGTAAACACTACAAAAATGTTCGCATAGGGCGATTCTTTGGAAATGCGCAACGTTGAAGGTATTCCTTGGTCATCCAAAGGGAATACTAGCTGTACATATCCATCAATATCACTTTGCGGCATAATGGGTTCAGCCTCATTTCTAGCAATATACTCGAAGTAACGGGGTGTACCATTACGATAATATTCTTCGGATACAGCAATAGCTTTTTGCGATAAGTACGGACTCAGATTGCTGATTTCAGCAGCAGGTTTCTGCACGATGTTTGCTGCATTAAAAAGCTCATCTTCCAAGTTTAAATCAGTACCTTCAAAGAGGATATATGAAGACTTGTATGATGCAAATCTGATGATTTTTTGTGCAGTCAACGCATCAATTACCTTCTCCGGGCTCTTAACGGCTAATGCTTTTTGAGCATAAGTTACCAAAAGCTCTTTGCTAATTGACGTGGCTGAGCTACCAAACAAACTAAGAAGACCAATACTTTTGACTATTTTTAAGGCATCAGCAATGTGAGCAGCATGAATAACTCCACTTTCTACACGTTCAATAGCTACGCGCATTGAGGTCCAATTCATAGAGTCTGCATTAGCCTCAGAAAGGAACGAATAGAAATTATATACCAAGTAGTCATAAACCATGGATAGGTTGTAGGTCTCATTTTCTTGAGGTACGAACTCGCTGAACGAATTTGTTCCCTTCGACATCAAGAAAGAAAAGAGAGTTCGCTCATTTTGGCCATATCTTTGGATAGCCTTTGTCATACACATTGCAGAGAATGCGTCTAAGGGGAACAATTTCTTGATAGTCTTTCCGTCAAGTTGCGGCGAGATGAACTTGGTTCGTTTTGCCAGCGCTAGAAGTTCGACCAGAGCTGCTGAATCGCAATTCATCTTTGTGTTTGATATTTGCTCTGCAGCTAGATATAGCAGTTGTTCTACAGGTTCACTGAACACAAGTTCTTTATATCTGCCTTTTACTTTCAGCCATTCATTTCTTTGGCTATCAGTCAATTTACCTGCATAAGCACCAAAGTTTTGGTGAAGAGTGGTCAGAAGAATAATATTTCGAGAAGGTACATTTACAAACTCAGCTAACTTCTGCAAGAAGTACAGTTCTCGTTCTGGATTGTTTTTAGCGGCATGCTCTAATATCTTGCCAAACTCATCCACTACGATAAAAAGAAACTTATTCTCTTTCTTTACTTTAGCATAATATTCTGATAATGCGGTAAAAATATTCTTGGTATCATCAGAACGGTCGCAATGAAGCTTGTCCGCCAATAGATTTGAAAGGGTGCTATAGTCTCCCAAAATATTGAGGCATTCAAAACCTTTGAGGTTTTTGCTAAAAACTGTGTTGTTTTGTATAAGGTAATTAGTGCCTTCCATTAAATCTCTTTCTAAGGCCATCAGATAGCTAGACTTACCTGTTCCGTAAGTGCCAATAATGGAAAAAGAGTGCATGCCGGAATGGAAATTCGATACAAGTTCCCCTGTTACGGCCTGAGCATTAGGTGTAACGATATAATGGAAATCTTTGTCTATTCCATATTCTATGTTGATTGAAGGATTATATTTCATGATTGTAATACATGTCGAGCAAATGAATACTTTCGATATTATCTTTGAAATAGATGTTGCGTATTCCACTATTATCAGAATAAGTGATATAGTCAGGATACAACTCTGCAATATGTCTCACCTTATCTAAAAAGGCTGCTATAGGAATACAGAAAAGCAAGCTTAACTCTTGTATCTTATCAAAAGAAAGTAGCTTGTCTTCATCCCTCATATCACATAAAGCATACAGGATTACAACATCTGGAATAGAATCGGTATCTATTTCCTGAAAGCGATATACTCCCTTTTCGATTTCTCGAATCAGTTCCAGATTAATAAGCAAAGCTGAGTATCTTTCAAGTTGCTTTAAATCATTGGGTTCAATATAACTCTGAAGGAATACATTTATGTCTTTTGAAACAGTATTCTCATTATAGACATTTTTTTGTTCAGGAACACTGCATTTTCTTTTAATGAAAGATAGAAGCTGTACTTTCTCAAACTCTCTTCTTTCACGTTGAAAGTCAATGAATACAAGTTGATATATACTTGCAACTTGAGATTTAACCAAATTATAATGCAATACCCAAAGGGTGGCTATATCCTCACAAAATGGATCTCTACCAGTATTTGTACTGAAGATATATTCAGCTAAATCTGTGAGAACATCTTCTTTTGTCAACGAAAACGCTTTCAGCCAAAATCTAATGGCCGACACCATATTCTTACCGACTCCTAGCTCTACAACAGAGTCTGTATCTGTGAAATGCTTTTTATTACAAATGAAATCATAGCCTTTCTTTAGCCATAATGATTTGCAATGAAAAGACTCATGTCCAGAAAAACTATATCTCATAATGCTTCTTTTGTAGGTCTTAATAATTCGCGAATATCGACATCCAAAGCTGCAGCTACTTTATCAAGTTGCGATAGCGATGGTTGCATCTTATTAGAGCACCAACGAGAAACTGTATTCTCACTCATATCTATTTCTTGAGCCAGCCACCTGCATGTCTTTTTCTTATCTGCAAGGACGGCTTTAATGCGATTTTCTGCCATATTCTGATGATTTTACGCCAATATTAGCGTGATATTCGCTTCAAAAGTAGTAATTTCCTATGAGAATCCCAATAGTTTTTCCTGTTTTTCTTTTTTCCCTCAATTCCGCAGCATTATTCCTTGTGAGGTACTTTTATATATTGAAGTGACATTTTGGGGATTTATCCATTGATATGGGGATTTTCTGGGGTTCTTGGTTCTTGCATAGTCATGAAATCCCCCACCCAAACCAATGGGGAAGTATGAAAAACCACAAAGAAATGATATTTATTCAATGGAGACCTCAGAGTAGTAGGTTTTATTTGTATATAGGTTCAGAACGTTCTGCCTTCCAGTGCGCACCCATTTTGCTGGCACGCTGACAAAATGCAGGATAAAGGCTTTCAGCCTGCTTGTCTTTTTCAATGGCTTGACCTTCTCGCTGATATGACGGACGAGATAGAGATAGAAGTTCTTCAGCATGGCGGTAACCATCATGAAAGCCATGTTCTCAGCCATGAAGGAAAATGGCAGATGTGCCCAGCCGAAGTCATTGTTCTGTATGTCGAAGTTCTTTTCGCTCGCTCCACGCTCATTATAAAATGTAATGATGTCTTTCTCTGTGGATGTCCAGTTATTGGTAAGGATACAGCGGTATGTGTATATCACTCCGAACATATCCGTCTGCTCCCTGCCATCCTTGTCTTTCAAAGGACTACGCTGTACGACAAGCCTGTATGACTTTCCTTCTATTAGGTTGTCCATGCTGATGGATGTGACATCGCATCTCTCATAACCAACCTCAACACTCTTCCCTTCTTTCAGCTGGCGGAAGTCCTCACATCGGCTGTCGCAGTTGGCTGCACGTATATAGAACGTGTTGCAGCGCTGCTCTACGGTTTGGATGATTTCCTTTGAGAACGACCCGCAGTCAGCACGGAAACGCTCTATTACCACACCAAGTTCTGAGGTCACACGGTCCATAATACGACGGAGCGTGTCTTCTTGATGGAATCTCACATTGGTGTTTTCGTCACGATTCTCACCTCCGACTATGATTCCCCCAATGGAAGCCCAACCAGGGAAATAGCCAAAATCCTGCTTGTAAGAATACTTTGCATCGAACTTGTGGGCTGGAATAAACCGGTGGTCAAAGTCTAAGTCAACATGACTGCCCACTTTTATAAGCCCCATTCTTCGTATCATCCGTAAAAGTAAGGTGTTCAACTTTTCTGCTGTGTTGAAACTATACGACTTGTCGGAGGTCTCGCTCTTATAGACAATATTCTTTTCGGCAAGTTCCTTTAGTCCTCGCCCCACAGTGTCGGCACCGGGTAATAGCGTATCAGGTCTCTGCTTGAACTGCCCAATAAGCACATTGATGTCCTCAAGGCATTCTCCACCACAAAGGTAACTGAAGAAGAGAGAGCCGAAAATACTTCCATAACAGAATGCTTTGCCGCTACTTCCACGTTTGCCCAATACAGATTCAGTAAGTTTTTCAAAGCCCAACTTTTGAGAAAACGTCCATAATGTGATAAATTCCACCGAAAGAAGTGATATTCTCGTTTTTAATTGCTACCTTTGTCATGTCAAATTTTTGCTTACTTGCTATGTTTGCAGCACCAAGATAGGTGAAATTTCTGACATATCCAAGTGTTTTGAGAACTTTGTTTCTCAGGCACTTGGAGTTCTCACAAGAATTTATGCTGCGGAATTAAGGCAAACATGGCTTGCCGAAAAACTTGGCAAGAGCTTCAGCATTGTCAATGCCTATGTCTGTAATCGCCGTCAACCAAGCCTTGAAACCCTCTTCCAGATAGCGGAGATACTGGAAATCGAGGCAAAACAACTGATAGAAAATTCGAACTATAATACAAATCAATAACTATGTCAACAATAACAATAAAAAATATAGGCCCTATAAAAGAGGTTGTAGAGATTTCTCTCAATAGGATTAATGTCTTTATGGGACAACAAAGTAGTGGTAAAAGTACCATCGCAAAAATTATTAGTTTTTGTACGTGGGTGGAAAAAGATGTGGCGACAAGTCAATCCCTTTCCGAATATCAAGAAAATAAAACATATTTCAGAGAACGTCTTGAGTCTTTTCATAAGATAAAAGGTTACTTTAATTCTGATAGTTATATTCACTACAAAAGTGAGGTCTTAGATATTGTGTGGGAAAATGAGGAATGTTCAATCTCATGGGTTGATAAATATGCATACAAACGTAGTAAAATAGCTTATATCCCTTCTGAACGTAATATGGTTATTCTTCCTGAAGCAAGAAAATCAGAATTTGGGAATACTAATATTAGAAGTTTCTTGTTTGATTGGTTTGAAGCCCGTAAGAAATATTCAAATGAAAATAATTTATCTGTTCTGAATCTTGGTGTTAACTATTATTATGTTGAAGGAAGTGAAGAAGACCATATTAGAGGTAATAATAATGATGCCGAGTATGATATCCTCTTGTCAAACGCATCAAGCGGGTTGCAGTCTATTACTCCCTTAATTGCAATGATTGAATATTTGACAAAATGGATATATGATGAAGATACTATTTCTTTTGAACAGGATGAAAGAAAACAACGGGTCAACAGAATTCTTGCGGTGGAAAAAGTGTTAAAACCTTATTATGATAAGGATGATTTACCTATAGGAGATATACAAGAACTCGTGAATTCTTTTAACGAAAAACTCCACGAAAAGGAAGAAAAAGCAGTTGAATATTTTGATGACTACAAAACCATATCAAATAGTTTGTTTAAAACAACGAACTCTCAGTTTATTATTGAAGAGCCAGAACAAAATTTGTTTCCAGAAACTCAACGAGATTTGGTGTATTACTTCTTACAAAAGTGTTTGAATAAAGAAGGGAACAGATTAACGCTTACAACACATAGTCCGTATGTGTTATATGCATTAAATAACTGTATGATGGCAGGTTTGGTCAGTAAAAAAATGGAGGCGAATGAATTGGGTAAACTCAAATGTAATTTATCTAAAATCAATCCTTTAGATGTATCTATTTATGAAATCAGAGAAGGTGTTGTAAGGGGTACCATTCAAGGAGAAGATGGACTAATTTCTGATAATTATTTCGACCAGAAAATGAAAGACTTGATGGATGATTTTTATTCAATGCTTAATTACTACGAATAATGATACGAACAAATATACAAAATCATTTCCCTCACCAATTGACTAATGGCATCACCACATGCAGTTCAATATATGTGGCAGACTATACAGAACAAACAAAGCTGGATAAAATTAAACGAGCAGTAGAGTTGATTAAAGGTTCTCCATCGAGCGATATAGACTATTTCACGGTAAACAATCCATGTAATTTGGAGATAGATGGTATTCCTTTCAATAACACAAGTTTTATTCGAGCCAATGGCAGTCCTTTGTCTCAATGTGAATGTGTTATTTATCCTCATAGTGGTAATGATGAGTCTTGGATTCTCTTTCTTGAGTTAAAGTATAGCTGCAAGCCTAAGAACAACGAGAATAATTTAAACAAAGCTCGAAAGCAACTATTTAAAACACAATATTACTATAGGTCTCAAGGTGTTTTCGATAAGAATAATACTTGCTACTTATTAGCTTCGTTGCCTATGCAACGCCCTCCTTTTACTAATATTAGTTTAACCCAACCTTACTTATCAGCAATGAAGAAGAGACATAATGTGGTAATACGATTCCAGAATTCGGTAGAGATCATAGATGATAAGAAAATTAAAGTGTAGCTTAAATGATTTTTTAGTCAAGGAACCTATGATAATTTCCCCAATGTGAGCACTATCGCAACCCCTTTATTGCCGAAGCAATGAAAGTCTTGGGCTATGTAAACCGATTCAGTCGTGGAGTCTACCGAGGCCAGAAGGAGTTGGAAGAAAACGGTAACGGGCAAGCCTATTTTGATTTTTCATTGATTACAGCTTTTCGAGTAGTTGAGAACGTTTCTCAAAAGTATTTTGAAGAGGGTTTTGGAGGAGAAACATCCAAGAAACATCCAAGAAACATCCAAGAAACTATCCAAGAAACTATCCAAGAAACTATCCAAGAAACTACCCAAGAAAGGATTTTATCAGCTATTCAGGCAAAGCCTGAAATTACTCAAAAGGAGTTGGTTCAATCTATCGGCATTACTCTTGACGGCATTAAATATCATATTAAGAATATAACTAAGCAAGGACTCATCAAGCACGAAGGCTCTACAAAGTCAGGTAAGTGGATAATAGAACGTGAAGAATGTAACATCTTAAACAAACAATTAATATGGGAAATTGGATCCTATATAAGGATGGAGATAATATTAATGTGGGTAATGAACTTGCAAGGCAAATAATAGAGAAATTAGCAAAGGAAGTTTCAAAGAGTTTCTATTCCCCAGATACTCCTATTATAAAGAGAGGAGAGCGAACGACAAAACTTTTTGAAGCTCTAACCCTGATGGGGGGGGGTGAAAAAGAATACAAGGTTTATTCCCATTCTCTGTCTAAAGAATTCATGGATAAATATAAAAATGAAAAAGGAGACTCTAAGTTTGTAAATAGAGAATGGTTATACGACTTACTATGGTATAGAGAAGATAACGATGGGGGATATTTTCCTCTAGATTTTCCTCTGATTGTTGAATCCGAATGGGAAAATAGACGCAGAGAGGACAAAAAAAGGAGATCGGTATAGTGGTATCAAATATGATTTTCAAAAACTACTGTTATCAAATACAGGATTAAGATTGATGATTTTCAATATTTCAAAAGAAGAAGAACTAAATCACTTATCCGAGGATTTCAATAACGCAATAACAAAATATACGCCATTGAAAAATGGGGAATTCCTATTTGTAGCTTTTCATGATAAGGAAAAGTCTTTCCATTATTGCTACGAAAAAATAGACGATGCAATATAACCGATTGTTTGCAATCGATTTCAGTAATCATATTTGTACCATGTTATTGCAATTCGCTGTAAATCAATATGTATTTGTTTTGAGGAAGTGAAATAAACCTCTCACAGAATAGTAGTCGCAGCAGTCCCGCTTGGATTGCTGCGATTTTATGTTTCAGAATTTTGATATGAAAGATAAAAAAACAGAAACCTCCAATAACGAATTGCGGGAAAGAAAGACAGATAAAGAGCTATTGTGTCAGTTTGAGCAGTTGCCTAAGCAAGATTTGCGTCCCACTTTTATGGATATTTGTAAATATCCGAATAGCAGATTCGAAGAAGTGTGTAGCAGAATCTTGCAGTTCTATTTCAATCCCTTTGCAGAACATGGGTTGCATGATTTGTGGTTGTCTGCATTATGGCGTGTTTCAAGGCAAGGTGAGAATCTGCCTTTCTATAATAATGTAGAATGTGTTACAGAAGAGTATGCTGAAGACAAGAGAATTGATATTGTTGTTAAATCAGAGGAGTTTGTTATTGCGATAGAAAACAAGACCACGGCCGGCTTGTATAACCCACTGGAAGTATACGCCAAGCACATACATGAAAACTATGCTGATAAGAAACATCAGATATTATTGGTTTTATCTGTTTTTCCCTTATTAGATTCCAACAGTAAGGAACGGATGAAACATAATGGATTTCGTCCCGTCCTTTATAAAGACCTATTTTCAGAGGTTCATAAGGAGTTGGGCAGCTACATGATGTCCTGCGATCAGAAATATCTTACTTATATGATTGATTTTATGAAAACAATAGAGAACATGGATGATATAAACAGCAAAAGAGAGTTTGATTTCTTTATGCAGAATAAAGAAAGTATAGAAGGACTTATTAATCGCTACAATAATTTCCAAGCAGGTATTCGCCCACGACAAAAGGAGCAAATCGTCTCTATAGCGGAGAGGGCAAAAGAAAGAACTAAAGCAGGATGGTGGATATGGGAAGGATGGGATTTAGGATTTTCCTTTAACGACAAAACTAATCGTATAGGTATAGAGTCAAGTTATGAAGCAACAGAAAAAGGATATTGTGGAGAGTTCCATATTTATATAACAACATGGGACAAGTCAAACTGGTTCCCATACAAGGAAGCTGTTCTTGAAGCTTTCCCCAACTATATAAAATTAGATGAGAATCGCGGAAAACGTACTTATTTGCATCTTCCAATTATAGATGGGGATAAAACAGAAGAGATTGTCAATGCTCTTGTTGATGCATATGACAAGATGAAATCAATAACAGACAAAATTCATTGATGTTCCTATTAAGTAGGTGTTCGAAATGAGTTGAAACAAAGAGGGTAGCAAAGTAGAGAAAATATACTTATCTTGAAAGTACATCGAGGAAGTGAAGTACCCCCCTCTTTTCTTATTCCTTCCCTTTATTCTGCCCAGTGCTTCGCAGCGCTTGGGGATTTTTTGAAAAATAAGGGCGTAAGGGGAAAAGTTGTCTCTGAATCGTGCAAACTCCGTCAGATCACGTGCAATCTATAATTCAAGGTTTGGTTTATGTAATTCAAGGTTTGGTTTATATAAACCAAACCTTGAATTATAGAATTTCCTTGTCGTAATGAAGTTTCCGACGTTCGTGGCGTACTTTTTGCGCCTTGTAAACCAGAAAGAAGGGGAGGGATACCCACGCTTCGCAATGAGAAAAATTAATGTTTTGCCCATAAAATCGCGCGCTTCTCTTTGGTCTGCCAGCAAACTTTGTGTACCTTTGCGCATGAAAATCAGGTGGGGGATTGTCCCCGACCTATCCCAAACAACACTACTTACAATGAATGCTATTCGTTTAGAACTCGACAATGCCACCCGGTTTCTCGCGGCCGGTGTGCTCGATGAAGTGAAAGCCAACGTGCCTGCCGCACAGCAGGCGCTCGAAAATCAAACCTGCCCCGGCCACGATTTCCTCGGATGGATGCACCTGCCCAGCAGTATCACCCCGCAATTCTTGGGCGAAATCAAAGCCTGCGCCCAAACCCTGCGCGAGCACTGCGACACCATCGTGGTGGCCGGCATCGGCGGTTCCTACCTCGGTGCGCGCGCGGTGATTGAAGCCCTTGGCAACCAATTTGAGTGGCTCACCAACGATGGCAAAAATCCTGTCATCCTCTTTGCCGGCAACAACATCGGTGAAGACTATCTCTACGAACTCTGCGACTACCTCCGCGGCCGCAAATTCGGCGTCATCAACATCTCCAAGAGCGGCACGACCACTGAAACTGCGCTCGCTTTCCGTCTGCTCAAGAAGCAATGTGAGGAGCAACGTGGCAAGGAAGTGGCGCAAAAAGTCATTGTGGCCGTGACCGATGCCCAGAAAGGTGCTGCCCGCGTCACCGCAACGCAAGAGGGCTACGCTTCGTTCGTCATCCCCGACAACGTGGGCGGCCGCTTCTCGGTGCTCACCCCCGTGGGCCTGCTCCCCATCGCCTGCGCCGGTTTCGACATCGATGCCCTCGTCAAGGGTGCATCCGACATGGAAGCACAATGTGCCGGTGAAGACAACATGGCCACGCAATATGCCGCCGTGCGCAACGCCCTCTATCGTGCTGGAAAGAAGATTGAAATTCTCGTGAACTTCCAACCGAAACTCCACTTCATGAACGAATGGTGGAAGCAACTCTACGGCGAGAGTGAGGGCAAGGACGGTGTGGGCATCTTCCCCGCCGCTGTGGACTTCACCACCGACCTCCACTCGATGGGACAATGGATTCAAGAGGGCGAACGCAGCATCTTCGAAACCGTCATCTCCGTGGAGAAGCCCCGCCACACCGTACTCTTCCCCCACGATGAAGAAAACCTCGACGGCCTCAACTTCCTGGCCGGCAAACGCGTGGACGAGGTGAACAAGATGGCCGAACTCGGCACTCAGCTGGCCCACGTGGACGGTGGTGTGCCCAACCTGCGCATCGTGATGCCCGAACTCAACGAGTACTACCTCGGTCAACTCATCTACTTCTTCGAACGGGCCTGCGGCGTGAGCGGTCTGCTGCTCGACGTCAATCCCTTCAACCAACCCGGTGTCGAAGCCTACAAGAAGAATATGTTTGCCCTCCTCGGCAAGCCCGGCTATGAAGCCGAAACGGAAGCCATCAAGGCCCGCCTCTAAGCGCAGAGGTGACCCTATATATAAAGCCATCGGTGCGTAGGAACACAACGTTCTTACGCACCGATGGCTTTTTCGATGGGCGACAAACAGGTGGGCAGGCCGTGACAAGCACAGCGACCGGGAGGGGAGCAGGCGAGCAGTTCAGCGGTCGGTGAGGCGGAACACGCGGATGCCGAGGGTGTGGGGGATGCGGTTGAGATAGTCCTGCAAGGTGCGCTCGTCTTCGATGACACGCTTGCGGTCGCTCGAAGCGTGGAGCATGTGGAGGCGACCGTCGGCCCCCCATAGTGCCAGGCCCTGGTGGGAATAGTCGAGCCCGGCCTTGCTGGTGACGATGGCAATGACGTCGCCGTCGTGGATGGCCCCGAGTTCGCGGCGGCTCTTGCCGAGGTGGTGCTTGGGAATGAAGCGGCCCACGCGGCCGGAGTACCGGCGCTCAAGGGCAGCGATGCTGTCGACCCACTCGGGGTGCGCCCGCAGTGCAGCGTAGGCTTGCGGATGGGTGCTCATGTAGTTGAGGCGCACGTTGAGCGGCTGCGTGAGGGCGGCAGGGAGCACCACTTCGGCCACGGTGCCACGGCCCGTCTGCTCCTTCATCCAGAAAGAAAGGTAGTGGAGGCGGGAGAGATAGCCGTCGGTGCGGCCGTCGAAATAGCGCAGGCGGCGCAACGAGCGGCAGTAGTCGGTAAAGGCGGTTTCCCTACGGCGGCGCGTCCAGGCCAAGGCGAGGGAGGTTTCGACCAGTGTGGCGCAGTCCAGTTCGCGGAGGTTGACCACCAAGCGCTCGGGATCGCCCGTTTCGAGGGTGAAGGAGACGTAGGGCCGACCTTTGAGGCAGCGGGCAAAGTCGAGCGGCGAGAGCAGGGTGGTGTCGGCCAACAGTCGCTCCACCTGCACGGAGTCGGCAGGCGAATAGTGGGCATCGGCAGTGGGAGGCACAGTGGGGTGGTGGCAGCCCACGCCCACAAGAGAGAAGAGGAGGAGAAGTGTGAGCATAACATTCAAGGGGAGGGAAAGGAAAAAGGTCAGAGTGGGTCGACATCGAAATAGAGGCTGACGCGCTTGAAGGCATCGACGTTGAGGAGGCCTTGTCGGGCGGAGAGGAGGATGTTGCGCACATCGGCGGCGGAGTAGCGGGTGTCTACCTTGAGGAGGAGTTTGCGGATGTGGAGCATCTGCACGAAGCCCACGGCTGGGCGGTCGGGGCCGAGGAGGTCGTCGCCGAAGTAGGGGCGGAGCATACCGGCCAGGCTGCGGGCTGCGGCGGCCACGGTGCGCTCTTCGCGGTGTTTGAGGAAAATGGCGATGAGGCGCACGGCAGGAGGAAAGCGGAAGATGCGGCGGTCGGCCATCTCGGATTGGTACATCGCCTCGTAGTCACCTTCGACAATCCAGCGGACGATGGGCAGGTCGGGCTGCCGCGTCTGGAGGATGACCGTGCCCTGCGTCCCGCGGCGACCGGCGCGCCCTGCCACCTGGGTGAGCATCTGGAAGGAACGCTCGTGTGCTCGGAAGTCGCACTGGTTGAAGAGTTGGTCGGCATTGAGGATGCCCACGAGGGTGACGCCCTCGAAATCGAGCCCCTTGGTGACCATCTGCGTGCCGACGAGGAGGTGGGTGTGTCCACTTTGGAAGTCGCGGATGATGCGTTCGTAGGCCGAACGTGAGCGGGTGGTGTCGAGGTCCATGCGTCCGACCCGGGCTTGGGGAAAAGTCTTCTCCACGGCCGTTTCAATCTTCTCGGTGCCGGCCCCGATGTCGCGCAGGTCGGCCTGCTCGCATTGGGGGCAATGGGTGGGAATGTCGTAGACCGCACCGCAGTAGTGGCAGACGAGCTTGTGGATCTTCTGATGCAGGGTGAGAGAGACATCGCAGCGGTTGCAGGAGGGCGACCATCCGCAGGAGCGACATTGGACAACGGGGCTGTAGCCGCGGCGGTTGAGGAAGAAGATGGCCTGCCGTCCGGCCTTGAGCGCGGCCTCGGTTTCCTCGATGAGGCGGGGGGAGAAGGGCGTGGTCATCTGCTTCTTGCGCCGTAGCTCGGCGAGGTTCTCCACCAGGATTTGCGGCAGACGGACGTCGCCGAAGCGAGTGTTGAGCTCCACCAGTCCGTATTTCCCCTTTTGGGCGTTGGTGTAGCTCTCCACAGAGGGCGTGGCCGTGCCCAGGAGCACTTTCGCGCCCTGCCGGTGGGCCATAAGGACGGCTACGTCGCGAGCATGGTAGCGGGGGGCAGGGTCCTGCTGCTTGTAGGAAGTCTCGTGCTCCTCGTCGACGATGATGAGGCCGAGGTTGCGATAGGGGAGGAATAGGGCGGAGCGCACACCGAGGATGATGGGAAAGGCGCGGTCGGTGAGCTGCCGCTGCCAGAGTTCGACGCGTTCGTTGTCGGGAAACTTGGAGTGGTAGATGCCCAGCTGCTCACCGAAGTATCTGCCCAGGCGGTCGGTGATTTGAGTGGTGAGGGCAATTTCGGGCAGGAGATAGAGCACCTGTCGTCCCTCGGCGAGGGTGCGTTGGATGAGTTTGGTGTAAATCTCCGTTTTTCCGCTGGACGTTACCCCTTTGAGGAGCACCACCTCGTGGTCATCCCAACTGCGGACAATCGCGTCGTGAGCCGCCTGCTGGGCTTCGCTCAGGGGGCGGTCGAGCCATCCGGGCAGGGCTTTGTGGGTCTTCAGGCGGCCCACTTCGATGTTGATGCGCTCCAGGATGCCGCGCTTGACGAGGGCGGCGAGGGCTGGTGCGGCGTTGTCGCCGAGGCGTCGGATGAGGTCGTTGCGGCGTACGTCGGCGATGAGGTGGGGATTGTCGAGGGTGAAAGCGGCCGCGGCACCGGCGAGTTCGGCAAAGGTGATGAGGGCTTCGTGCTGCCGCGGGGAGCGACTGAGGGCCTGGAAGGCAGCATTGAGCCGGGTCTCGTCGCGGTAGGCCGTGGGAAGGTGGTATTGCAGTTCGGTCTTCGTCTTGAAAGCCTGACTCACGCGCTCTTCGACCTCGATGACGCGACTTTCGACCAACCGCTTCACGGCCGACACCACTCCCGGCCGACCGACCGCCTTGCGCACATCGGCCAACGACTGCGGCCGGGCGGCGAGCGTGCGGACGACGGCGCGCTCCACCTCGCCGAGGTCATCGTCATCGAAGTCGGTGCCTTCGGTCACGGCAAAGAGGGTTTCGCTCTCCAGTTTGAGCCCCGATGGCAGGGCGGCTTTCATCACTTCTCCGGGATGGCAGAGGTAGTAGTGGGCCATCCAGCGCCAGAGGTCAATCTGGTTTTCGAGCAGGAGTGGCTCGGCGTCCACGAGTTCTTCGATGTCTTTGAGTTGGTCGGCCGCCAGAGGGGGGGCGTCTTGGTGAAGGCGGAGGACGATGCCGGTGTAGCGTTTGGCCTTTCCGAGCGGAACGACCACGCGCGAGCCCATCTCCACGCGCCCTTCGAGGAGCGGCGGGACGCGGTAGGTGTAGGCACCGGGGACGGCGAGGGGGAGGACGATGTCGGCAAACATGTGGGGTGGGGATTTTGGAGAAGAAACGGGGGGAAGATGATATCATATTTGGGCGAAAATGATATCATCTTGTTTTGGGCCTTCCGGCAGCGGATTTCAAATACGGCGGCATATTGGTGCGAAGGGAGCGGAAGGTCAGTCCGGAAGGAGGCGGAAGGAGCGGCGGTGGAAGGGGGTGGGGCCGTGCTCGGCGATGGCGGCGCGGTGCTCGCGGGTGGGATATCCGGCGTTGCGCACCCAGCCATATTGCGGATGCTCCCGGTGGAGGTCGGCCATGTAGTCGTCGCGGTAGGTTTTGGCCAGAATGGAGGCGGCGGCGATGGCGAGGTAGCGGGCGTCGCCCTTGACGAGGGTAGCGTGCGGCAGGGGCTCGGGGAGGAGGGAGAGGTCGGAGCTGTCGAGGGTGGCGCCGGGGCGGTAGGGGTGGAATCGGTTGCCGTCGACGATGACAAACTCGGGGCGCACTTTGAGGCGGTCGAGGGCGCGGTGCATGGCCAGAATGGAGGCGTTGAGGATGTTGATTTCGTCGATTTCCCGAGGCGACACCACCCCCACCGCCCAGGCCAGCGCATCGCGCTCCACCTCCCGTCGCAGGGCGTAACGACGGGCGGCGGTGAGTTGTTTGGAGTCGTTGAGCGAAGGGTTGCAGTAGTCGGGCGGCAGGACGACGGCGGCGGCATAGACCGCACCGGCCAGACAGCCACGGCCGGCTTCGTCGCAACCGGCTTCGAGCAGGCCGCGGGTGTTGTAGAGGGGAAGGAGGGACATGGACTGAGGCGTTGAGGTGGGTGGGGTGCTCAAACGCGCCCTGTGGCAGTGGGCACAGGACGCGTTGAGGCAGTGAGGTGTCGGGTGTCGACTCAGATGATGACGGCTGTTCCGCTGGCGGTGACCATGAGCATCGAGCCGCTTCCGCCGACAGTTTCGTAATCGAGGTCGACACCGACCACGGCGTTGGCACCGAGACGCTCGGCTTCTTGTTGCAACTCGCGCAAAGCGGCATCTTTGGCTTCGCGCAGCACGCTTTCGTAGGAGCCGGAGCGACCGCCGATGACATCGCGGATGCTGGCGAAGAAGTCGCGGACGAAGTTGGCGCCGATGATGCTTTCGGACGTGACGATGCCGAGGTATTGCACGACAGGACGTCCTTCGATGGTGGGGGTGGTGGTAAGGAGCATAGGTTGGGATGAAAGGATTTGAAAAAAAAGCGGTACTCAGAACATCCGGACTACGCGGCGGAGCGCATCGACGAAGGTATCGACCTCCTCTCGGGTGTTGTAGAGCGCAAAACTGGCGCGGGCCATTCCCTCCACTCCGCAACGGGCCATGAGGGGCTGGGCGCAGTGGTGGCCGGTGCGGATGGCGATGCCGAGGCGGTCGAGGAGCGTGCCCAGGTCCATGGGGTGGAGATGGCCCACGTTGAAGGCCACGACAGAGGTTTTTGCGGGAGCTTCGCCAAAGAGCCGTATGCCTTCGATTTCGCAGCTCAACCGCTCCATGCAGTGGCGCGTGAGGTCGTCTTCGTGGGCGGCGATGCGCTCCATCCCGATGGCCGATACGTAGTCGAGGGCGGCGGCCAGACCGTGTGTGCCGACATAGTCCGGCGTTCCGGCTTCAAACTTGAAGGGCAGTCGCTCGTAGGTGGTCCGTTCAAAGGTGACGCGGGCGATCATCTCGCCGCCGCCTTGGTAGGGGGGCATCTTGTCGAGGAGCGCTTCCTTGCCGTAGAGCACGCCAATGCCGGTGGGGCCGTAGATCTTGTGGCCGCTGAAGACGAGAAAGTCGCAGTTGAGCGCTTGCACGTCGACGGGGAAGTGGGGCACGCTTTGGGCGCCGTCCACCAGGAAGTAGGCGCCGGCATCGTGGGCGATGCGCGCCATTTCGGCCACGGGGTTGATGGTGCCGAGGACGTTGCTCACGTGGCAGCAGCTCACCAGTCGGGTCCGGTCGGTGAAGAGGGCGCGGTAGGCGTCGAGGTCGAGCACGCCGCGGTCGTCCATGGGGATGACCTTGAGGACGATGCCCTTCCGCTCGCGCAGCAGTTGCCACGGCACGATGTTGGAGTGGTGCTCCATCGTGGAGAGGATGACCTCATCGCCCGCTTTCAGAAAACCTTCGCCGAAGGAGGAGGCCACGAGGTTGAGGCTTTCGGTCGTCCCCCGGGTGAAGACGATTTCGGCCGTGGAACGGGCGTTGATGAAGCGCCGCACCGCCTCGCGTGCCCCTTCGTGCAGGTCGGTGGCGCGCTGGGAGAGGAAGTGCACACCGCGGTGCACGTTCGCGTTGGTTTCGTAGTATTGCGCCGTCATCGCTTCTACCACGCAACGCGGCTTCTGGGTGGTGGCGGCGTTGTCGAGGTAGACGAGCGGACGGTGGTAGACTTCGCGCCCAAGGATGGGGAAGTCGTCACGATAATGTTGCATGATGGGGGGAGGGAAAAGTCGGATTGCTCAGGCCTTGCCAAGGAATCCGAGAGAAATGTTTAGCGAACGGACGAGCATCCCTCGCACGACGACTGGCAGTGGCAGAGTTCGCCGCGGAAGCGCTGTTCGACCAGGTAGGAGAGACGTTCGCGCAACGGGTCGAGGTGGACGCGCTGCAGCACATCGTTGATGAAGGCGTGCTGGAGGAGCAGACGGGCCTCCTTCTCGGGGATACCGCGCTGGCGGAGGTAGAGCAGAGCGCCTTCATCGAGTTTACCGACCGTCGAACCGTGGTTGCACTTCACATCGTCGGCATAAATCTCCAGCATCGGCTGCGAGTGCACTTTGGCCGTGGGCGAAATGCAGATGTTGGCACTTGTCTGTTGAGAGAGCGTCTGTTGTGCACCGGGACGCACGAGCACTTTTCCGGCAAAGGCGGCTTCGCTTTCGCCGTCGAGCACATATTTGTAGAGCATATCGGAGGTGCAGGCTTCAGCCACGTGGTCAACGAGGATGCTGTTGTCCACGCGCTGGTGGCTGTCGGCAATCACCGCTCCTGTGGTTTGGCAGTGGGCACCGCGACCGAGGAGGCGGGCATTGACCATCGTGCGCGAAACTCCGGTGAGCAGGGCGATGGCGTTGATAGAAACGCGGCTGTCGGCCTCTTGCTCCACGTAGATGTTGGAGAAGCGCGTGTTGTGGGCGTGTGTCTCTTCGAGCGTGTAGAGGTTCACCTCGGCTCGGGGGGCGGTGAAGATTTCCGTCACCTGCGTACTGAGGTAGCGGTGGGTACCTTCGGCATGTTCGCAAAAGAGGAGGTCGATTTGACTGTCTTCCTCGGCCACTACGAGCACGCGGCGGTTGGACATGAAGTCGGTATCGGCCGAAGCGCGGAACACCACTTGCAGCGTGCGGTCGCACTTCACACCAGGGGCAACGTGCACAAAGATGCCGTCTTGCGCCAGTAGCGTGTTAAGCATCGTGACGGCATCGCGCTTGATGCGGTCGGTGTGCTTGTGGGCATTGGCCGGCTCTTGGGCGGCGGCTTGGTGGTAGTAGCGCGCCACGAGGTCGGGGTGGTGCTGCGCGGCTTCGTTCAGACTCATGATGGTGACGCCCTCGGGCAGCACGACATCGTCGGCCAATGGGCACACCACATCGTTGTTGACGTGCATCAGGAAGGTGTGCAGCGCCGGTACGCGGCAGGAGGGAAGCATCTGTTCGCCCGGCAGGGCATACCGGTGCAGGTTGAGACCAAAGTCGGGCGAGAAGGCCGCTTCGGCATCGGTGTACTTGTAGCGCTCCACGCGGCGGGTGGGCAGCGGAAGGTGAGACAAACATTTGGCCGCCTCGGCACGCCGGGCGTTGAGTGGCGCACTGCTGTTCTGCTCTATCAGCGCACGTTGTTCGCGGTAGAGGTCAAGATATTGTTGGACACTGGACATGGGCAGACGAATTTATTGGGCTTCCACTTCTTCTTTGATCCAGTCAAAACCGCGGTTTTCGATTTCGTAGCCGAGGGAGGCATCGCCATCTTTCACAATGCGACCTTTGACCAGTACGTGCACGAAGTCGGGCTGGAGATAGTCGAGCATCCGCTGGTAGTGCGTAATCACCATGGCCGAGGACTGAGGCGTACGCAGTTGTTTGAACCCTTCGGCCACAATGCGGAGGGCGTCGACATCCAGCCCCGAGTCCGTTTCGTCCAGGATGGAGAACGTGGGTTCGAGCACCGCCATTTGGAAGATTTCGTTGCGTTTGCGCTCGCCGCCCGAGAAACCTTCGTTCACCCCACGGCTCATGAAGTGGGCATCCAATCCCACGAGTTTGCGCTTTTCGCGAAGGAGTTTGAGGAAGTCGGCCGCCCCCATCGGTTCTTGTCCGAAGTATTGGCGTTTGGCGTTGATGGCCGCGCGCATAAAGTTGGTCATCGACACTCCGGGGATTTCAATCGGCGCTTGGAAGGACATGAAGATGCCTTCGTGGCTGCGGTCTTCGGGCGAGAGGTCGAGCAGGTTTTTTCCGTTGAAGATGATTTCGCCTTCCGTCACTTCATATTTAGGGTTGCCTACCAGCACATTGGACAGGGTGGACTTGCCGGAGCCGTTGGGGCCCATCAGCACGTGCACCTCTCCATCGCGGATGGTCAGATTGACGCCACGGAGTATTTCTTTGCCTTCTACTGCGGCATGCAGATTACGTATTTCGAGCATTTTTGTTCTGTTTTGTTCTGAATAGAGTTGATTGTGCAAAGTTACTCATTTCTTTCCGCCTAACAAATCCTTTTTTACAAACAAAATGAAAAGGTGGGCCGCACTTCGATTTTGAAAGTACGGTTTCGCTTTCAAATCCCTCTCCAAACACCCCTAAACGCCGCAATAGAAAGGGAAGAATGAGCGATGCAGAAATGATTACCATCCTTGTATTGTCCCACAGCAATACGTTTCGAAATTTCAAACATTTCTATCTCTTCTATGTCTGTCGAGAACTTAAAGAAGAGTTCCCTAACCTTCTTTCGTATACCCGATTTGTAGAACGTATGCCACGAGTGGCGATTCCACTTTTGCTCTTCCTTAAATTAGCTTTGATGGGAGAATGTACGGGGATTACTTTTATCGATTCGACGCGTATTCCTGTGTGCGAAAACAAGCGAGAGTATTCCAATCGTGTCTTCAAGGGCTATGCTCATAAGGGGAAAAGTACGATGGGGTGGTACTATGCATCGTTACGGGAATACGCACTAATATGAAGAACCGCTTAATGGATGTGCACGACAAAATCATGCTCCGCAAAAGAAGCATTATCGAAACCATTAACGATATGCTCAAGAACGTGGCACAGATTGTTCATACCCGCCACAGAAGTATCTCAAACTTTATTGTCAATCTTTTGGCAGGAATGGCGGCTTATGCTTTCTACGACACAAAACCCTCTATCAATATGGAGTTTGAGATGGAGGGAGAAGCAGAAGTGAAACAGCTCACACTTTTCTAAATTTACTTGCGTGAAACAATAAATCTTCGGCCTACAACAAGGTCGAAAGAATCGTTGTGGACTATAAGCTGAGTAAAAAGGAGGGGATCTTAAACTGAATTGGGGTTATTAGGCTTTTCACGACCACTAAAATAGCATTGGCAACTCTTGCAATACCAATATGAGGAACCATGTTTAACTCCTTTGCGGATTACATCATGAGAACCGCATTTCTGACACTTTTTTTACGATGATTTTCCATAATAGTACGATGAACACCTACAAAGGTGTGAAAAAGAGAGCATTATGCCCCTTTTCAGGAGTACATTTGACCATTAAGCCGATTTTTTTCCTCTTATTAAGTGTTTCATATAAGAAAATTTACTATATTTGCAAACTATCAGATGATATTTATGGAAACTCCAACTAATAGAATTAAAGAGGTGCTTAACGAGAAAGGGATTAAGCAGACATGGCTTGCGGAGAAACTTGGTAAGAGTTTCACTATTGTGAATTCATACGTTTGCAATCGTCGACAGCCAAGCCTTGAATTACCATTCCAGATAGCAGAGATCTTGCAGGTGAATCCAAAGGAATTGATTAACACCCCAGATGAGTAACTTTATTATGGTAGAGCATAAAAAATCTATTCGTTTTTTCAACGACCGTGAAGTTAGGGCGGTGTGGGACGAGGAACACAGTAAGTGGTGGTTCTCTGTGCTGGACATCATTGCTGCGATTAACGAGCAAGATGATTACCAAAAGACGAGAAACTATTGGAAGTATCTCAAAACCAAACTAAGAAAAGAAAATAGTCAGTTGGTTAGTAGCACTAACCAACTGAAGCTAAAAGCCTCTGACGGGAAGTCTTATAAGACAGATACGTTTGATGCAGAGGGTGTAACCCTTTTGGCAAAGCATATCAACAATACCAAGGCTACGAACTTTCTCGACTGGTTCCTCTATAGTGATAACACTATTGACGGACAGAGCAAGAAAAAGGCTTATCAGCTTTTTGAAAGTGGTATCTTAAAGACTGTAGACCCAGGTACAATCAAATGTTTACAACAAATACATGCTTATCTCTTTGGAGGACTGTATGACTTTGCAGGACAAATCCGTACCAAGAATATTTCAAAAGGTGGTTTTACCTTTGCTAATTGTATGCATTTCCCTGAAACCCTGCAAGCAATAGAGCGAATGCCAGAAACAACCTTCAACGAGATAATGGACAAATATGTTGAAATGAAAATTCGTGCCAATGAGCACCATGTGAACTCGTTCACAAATGGTCGAGTGCAGCCGAATTTATGCAACGTCGCCCATCCTTTTATGGAGGGTAATGGTCGCAGCACTCGTATTTGGCTTGACCTCATGCTGAAGCGTTCTCTCAAACGGTGTGTGGATTGGAGTCAGATAAATAAAAATGAATATCTGAGCGCAATGCGTGAGAGTGTTTCTGATAGTACACACATCAAAGCTTTGGTACTGCCTGCACTCACCACCAAGATTGATGACCGAGAAATGTTCATGAAAGGTATTGATTATTCATATTATTATGAACAAGAATAAAAAAATAATGATTATGGCAAAAAGCGTACAATCAATAGAACCTAATATAGCAGATTTGGCTAATGGTTGGCTAAAATCGTATAAGTTGGATTACAAACTTGAGCAAGAGTCTTTAAATACCGAAATCGACAAAGCTCTTTCTGACTACTTCAGTAAGAACGGTGGCAGTGGGGCTAATCGTCCAGATGCGAAGTTGCTTTTACAAGATAAGAAACTTAATTATTATCCTGTACTTATTGAGTATAAAGGATATAAGGATAAACTGGTAAAGTTAGATGCTGATGGGCGAGTAGAAAATAAAAATGCAAAGAATGAGCCTAACTTTAAGAATATCAACTCATACGCAGTAAACGGAGCAGTACACTATGCAAACGCACTCCTCCATTATACCAGCTATACGGAAATAATAGCAATTGGTATGACGGGCTATAAAGATGAGTTTGGGAAGATACAGCATCAAATAGGCGTTTATTATGTTTCACGAAAGAATTTAGGTGTAGGGCAAGAAGTTGGAACATTTACTGACTTATCTTTCTTAGCTCCAAATAACTTTGATGCCTTCATTGAAAAAATAGAATCGTTAAGTCTTACACAAGAAGAATTAGATAATCTTAAGGCAAAACGAGAGCAAGAAATAACGGCAAGTCTTGTAAAACTGAACAATCATATTTACCAAAACGAAAAAGGACTTGGTGAAAATGATAGGGTATACCTTGTTGCTGCATCTATTATTGCAACATTGGGAATAGCAGGCAAAGTAAGTCCACTTGAGAAAGAAGATTTGAAATCGTCTGTTGAGCAAGGTAATACTGATGGTGAAATAATTCTTCGCAAAATAATAGCTTTCTTAAAAGAAAAGAATTTGCCAGATGCAAAGCGAGGTTTGATAATCCGAACTTTGCAGAATACTCTTACTGCGGAGAATGTGAATAAGGTAGAAAATGGAGAAAGCCAACTGAAACGTGTTTTTACAAATATAGTAGATGATTTGGGGATTTACTATAAAATTGGACTAACAACAGACTTTACAGGTAAACTCTTCAATGAAATGTATGGCTGGTTAGGCTTTTCACAAGATAAACTTAATGATGTTGTACTTACTCCTTCATATGTAGCTACTCTTTTAGTTAAGTTAGCACGAGTAAATAAGGATTCATACGTTTGGGATTTTGCGACTGGTTCTGCAGGTTTGCTTGTAGCTGCAATGAACGAGATGCTCGTTGATGCTAAAAACAATATTGATTCGCCTAACGAATTAGCCAAAAAGGAAGCACGTATCAAAGCCGAACAACTTTTAGGTATTGAACTTTTGCCAAGTGTTTATATGCTTGCAATTCTCAATATGATATTGATGGGTGATGGAAGTTCTAATATTTTAAATAAGGATTCGCTAAAAGATTTTGATGGCAAATATGGATATGGAAAACCCAAAGAACAATTTCCTGCTGATGCTTTCGTACTGAATCCTCCTTATTCCTCTTTGGGAAATGGAATGAATTTTGTAGAAAAAGCTTTGAGTATGATGCAAAAAGGGTATGCTGCTATTATTATACAAAGTTCAACAGGATCGGGTAGAGCTACGGAATACAACAAGCGTATTCTTAAACGTAACACTCTCTTGGCAAGTATAAAAATGCCTAGCGACTTGTTTATAGGTAAGTCAAATGTACAGACCAACATCTATGTCTTCCGTATAAATGAGGCGCATAAGAAAGACGATGTCGTTAAATTTATTGATTTTTCTATCGATGGTTATACACGTTCCAATAGAAGGAAAGCAAGTGTAAATATAAAAGATACTGATCATGCCAAGGAACGTTATGAGGAAGTAGTTAATCTTGTTCGTTTTGGTAAAAATAAACTTAAGATTTTGACAGAAAAAGAATATCATGAAGGAACTATAGACCCCCAAAATGGAGCCGATTGGAACCAAATTGCACCCATAGATACCAAACCTACACTTGCCGACTTTAAGAAAACAGTTAGCGACTATCTTGCGTGGGAAGTGTCTAACCTCTTAAAACAAAAAGCAAACGAGGAGGATAGCTTGGGAAAATAGATGCCTCACTTAACAAACGGCTAAATGATGTTAAGTGGGGCGAATATAAAATTGGGAATTTGTTTGAAAAACTAACTGTTACAAAAGCAATCAAAGAAAATGTCCGCAAATACAGAAATAAGGAGTTTAGTATCCCTGTGGTTTATTGCAAATTTGGAGATAACGGAATAATGTACTGGGGGCGTGAAGGGGAATTTACGACATTCGAAAACGTAATTTCTATAGTATATAATGGAGTTATTGCTGCAGGAAAAGTTTACGCACAGAAGCAAGCCACTGGTATTTTAGCTGAAAGCTATTTTATCCGTTTAAAACAGCATAAAGCAAGTCATAATGTTAATTTATATTTGGTAACAGTTTTAGAGAAAGTACTTTATCCTAAGTATTCAAGAGATTATTTGGCTACTTGGGATAATAAGGTGGAAAACGATATAATTGTATTGCCAACTAAAAATAATAAAGTCGACTTCGATTTCATCGAAGAATTTATAGCGGAGCTCGAAGAGCGGAGCGTGGCGGAGCTCGAAGCATGGCTTCGAGCTGCTGGTCTTGAGAACTACGAACTCACTAAAGAAGAGCGTTCCGCTATTGAAGATTTTGATAGTACCCCAACAATTTCAGCAACTCTGAACAAGCATATCTCAATTAAGAATATTATCGGAATTAACTCTGACGCTCTTACCGATGGAGATTGCTATGATTATATTACTCGAACTTCTATGGATCAAGGAATTCTAGGGAGTACAGGTGTCGTAAAAAATGCCAAATTAAATCCAAAAAACACATGGAGTTTAGGTCTTCTACAAATGGATTTTTTTATGCGCAAGCGTCCTTGGTATGCTGGACAATTTGTTCGTATATTAGAGCCTAAGAATATATTGAATGAAAATCAGATGTTATGGTTCACAGCTATTTTAAATAAACAAAAACAATCCTTACAGTCTGTACTTGTAAGAGATGTAAATGAGAAACTGAGAAATACAATAATACGACTGCCAGCGAAATCTGGTCAACCTGATTATTCTAAAATGGCAACTATCATTTCTGCCGTCAAGAAACTAGTCATAAAAGACGTTGCAGAATATGCCAATAAGAAAATTAGGGTCGCACAACAAGTTATTGCAAAATGAACAATCAACGATAACATCCAAGATGTTTTCTAATCAATACTACTCAAATTGAGGAAACATTTTTGTACTACGCGAATATAAATCATTGATAATCAGCGTAGAATATATTCGAGGAAGAAAAATATCTCCCAAATACAAATAGAGGCCGTGTCAAAAATGTTTTTGACACGGCCTCTATTATGCTTCTGTACTGACAACTCCAAAAGGAGTGGAAGGCTACAGCTTTTGGAGAATTTCCTGGCAGAGGGTGAAGGATTTCACCATCATACGGGGAATGTGGAAAGGCCCTTTGTAGAGGTTACCTTTGGCAGGTTGAGCCACGGTGCCGTCACGATGGAGATAGCCATACCATTCCGGATAGTCCGGATCGGGGAAGTGAGCATAAGTCCATTCGCTGATTTGCCGGTGACGCTGTAAGTACTTTTCATCTCCTGTGGCAAGATAAGCATAGAGCGAAGCGATGATGGTTTCGCACTGCGGCCACCAGAATTTCATGTCTTGTGCATAGTCCTGCGGAGGCAGGTTTTTGCAATCACGGAAGTTGATGATGCCGCCAAACTCTTTATCCCAACCCCAGTCCCACGACCAGTCGAAGATAGTAAGCGCCATATCGGTCAAAGTTTTGTCCCATTGGCGATGGCGGGCTTCCTCCATGATGAACCAACTGGTCTCGATGCAATGGCCGGGGTTGATGGTGCGCGTCATGTTCGTGTCGATAAATTCACCATTAGGGCCGACGGTTTCCAGCAACGCCTTAAATTCGGGATGGATGAAGTAGCGTTGCAACTTGTCTATCGACTCATCGATTTGTCGAGTGAGTCGTTCTTCATTGATAGCTCTGCGCAAACAACTGCACACATTGATGAGAATCATCACGATGGAGTGTCCCTGCAACTGAACATGCGATTCAAACTTGGGGAGCAGAAATCCGGGAGTGGAAAGGAAACGCAACGTGTCGTCAAACACCTCCAAAGCCCGTTGGGCATAATGCGCATTGCCCGAAGCGATGGCATATTCGGCCATGGCAATCGCAGCAAAAGTTTCGCTAAACACGTAGCGGCGCTTGCGTAGAGGTGTGCCTTCGGCCGTTACGGAGAAGAACATGTGGCGGTCTTTGTCGAAACAATGAGCTTCTATGAAGTCGATTGTCGATTTGGCCACCTCCAGCCACTCGGCGTTCTGCTCAATATGGTTGTAGGCATAGGCACAGATATAGGCAAACCGCCCTTGAAACCACACCGATTTGGTCGTGTCCATCAGGGATCCGTCACGATTCAGGCAGGTGTAAACACCGCCATTCACCGAGTCAACCCCGTGTTTCATCCAAAAAGGCATGATGTTCTGCGTGAGATCCGCTTTGTAGCGGTCGGCCCATTGCTGCAAATAAGTTTCGGGATCAAGATTCATTGTCGTTGTCCATTAAAATTGATTGCACTTACTGAAAAAGTCGATGGCTTCAAGTTCGGCCTTCATACGTGCTTCCTCCTCTTCGGTCATATTCTGGAACGGCACACGATTAGGCCCTAAGTCAAAGCCCATGAGTTTCATGATGCGCTTACCTCCGACAATGTTTCCACGGAAATGGCAGATGACATTGATAACCTCCTGTGCAAAATCTTGATGCGCACGAGCCGCTTCGATGTCGCCCTTTTTCCAAGCCTCAATGATGGCCACCAGTTCGCGGCCGTTGTAGTTGGTGGTGCCGCCGATGCCGCCCTGTGCGCCACCCTGTGCCAAAGAAGGCAGAATGGTTTCGTCTTGCCCGTGCAGCATATCGAATTTTCCACCGGCATAAAGTCGGCATTGATTGTATTCGTAGAGGCTCTCATAGGTGTATTTGATACCGGCAAAGTTGGGAATGCGGCCATCCACCGCCTTCAACAAGTCGAGCATAGAGAGGAACGCGCCGTTGAAAGCCGGAATGTGGTAATAGTAGAACGGCAGATGAGGAGCCGCAGCAGCAATCTGTTCGCAATACTTGACCAACTCCTCAATGCGGTTGATGCGGGGGAAAGGAGGAGCCATCGCCCCCACTCCCCAAGCTCCGATCTCGGCGGCATGGCGCGCCAACTCAACGCTTTCCCGCAGGCAGCAGCTGCCCACGTGGACAATCACTTTGAAGTCCTGTGGGGCTTGCTTCACCCACTCTTCGGCCAAGCGCTTTCTTTCGTCGGTGGTGAGCATATAGCCTTCGCCCGATGAACCGTTGATAAACACACCTTGCAGACCGTTTTTCTTTAACATTGCCCCGTAAGCCGCGATGGGTTCGAGGTTCACATCACCATTCTCATAAAACGGAGTGAATGGTGCATCAATCAGACCGATAATTTTTTCCATTCTTATCTTGATTTAATCACGTTATTATTGTAGAGGGTTGCTAAGAGAACCCCGATTTTTAGTACCTTCTGCCGTCCTTTCCGTTTGTCGTTGGAGATGAACAGCATCGTTTCAGACGACAAACGACTTATACCATATTGTCGGTTTTTGGCTTTAAGAACCACAGTTGGACAAAGAGCGCCAAAGCAACAATACCGCCCAAGAGTGCAAAGCCGGTGCCCAACTGATTGCCGTCCGTCCATTTGCCGAGCACTTGCGTCACGGCTGCTCCGGCAAACACGCCCGTCATATTCATAATGCCATAAGCCGTGGCGCGCTGTTTAGCCGAGATGAATTGGCAAAGAATGGGCATATTGTTGGCATCAAACATACCGTAGCCCACGCCAAAGAGCAAACCGGCGCCCACAATGGCGGGCAGATTATGCCCCAATCCCAACAAAATTAAAGCGGGAATGGTGAGGCCTAAGCCTATGGCACTGGTGTAGACACGCCCTTTGAGATTGCGTTTCACCCATCTGTCCGACAGATAACCGCCAAAGATGACACCTAAGAACGATGAAGCCGCAATGGTAATCGTGGAGATGGGGCCGGCTTCCTCCATGGGAATACCTAAGTTTTGAGCAAACAAAGTGGGCAGCCAGTTCTTTGTTGCCCATCCCGGCAGGCTCGGTACAGCAAAGAAAAAGAGAATAATCCAAAACACCCAGTTCGACAGCACCACGCCGAAGCCGCTCAACAAACCTGCTTTGGGGGCAGTCGTTGGCGTGTTGTCGAGAGATGCTTGGCCATGCGACGGCTTTTCATAGAGCAGGACGGCCAGTACCAGAGCATAAACAATGCCGATGAGGCCGAAGCCTTGGAAGGCCGTTTTCCACGACAGCATAGCAGCCACGACGGCACCGAAGCCGCCTACGGCCTGCCCCATATAAATACCCGTCATGTGAATGCCAATGGCCAGCGAACGGCTTTTGCCTTCGTGCCAATCGGCCAAGAGCGACAAGGCCGAAGGAATGTAGAGCGCTTCGCTGATGCCCATGATACCACGCAGATAGTATAACTGGTCGAAGTTGGTGGCATACCCCATGGCCAGAGTAACGGCCGACCATACAAACAGACTGCCCACCACGAGCCATTTACGGTTCATCTTGTCGGCCACCATGCCGGCAAAAGGCGAGACCAGACCATAGACCCAGAGGAACACGGCCATCAAAGCGCCGAACGCCTCCGCTTGGTTGAGTTCGTGGATGTCGGCTTTCATAGAAGTCTGCATGGTCGATAAAATCTGCCGATCCATGTAGTTGAGTAGCGCCACTACCCATAAGAGCGCCACCACCAGCCAGGGATAATACTTTTTGTCGATTATTTTCATGGTGTATCTGTTAGTTGAAAGTTAAACGATAAATGTCGGGCGTGCGCACCCCCGGTTTGAGTTCTCCGCCGATGATGTAGACCTCTTGTCCATGTCGCGCCAAGGCGGCTCCTGCACGTGCGGCAATGGTTTCCTTTCCAGCAATGTGCCACTGTCCGGCTTGATACACGCAGATGTAGGGATTGAAGCGATACCAAGTTGCGGGGTGCGTCATATAGCCGGGTTGGGGATGGTTCACGGCTTCCAAAAACACGTCTTTATTCACACCGCCCACCGCTACAAAGGCTTGTTCGGTGAGGTTGATGGCGGCCGCCCCACCTAAGTAAATCTCTTCGCCGGCAGCGGTCGGGGGCGGTAAGGGGGATGCCGAAGCAGAACTGAGGCCGGAAATGCAGAGGGTGGTGAGCTCGGTGGCTGTCTTGGGGGTACAGCCACCCCATTGGCAAAACTGCCCATCGACAAACACGCCCACCGGCTGCCCCAACTTTTTCGAGGTGAGCGGCGGTAGGGTTTGCCATCCGGCTTCCAAGCGATTCAAATCGAGTTTGAAGATTTGCAAACCATTGCTCACGATGACCCGATTTCCGCAGCGTGATCCCGTGAAGTTGTCCATACTTGTCGGCAGGGAGGGATAAGGAGTCACAACGGCTTTGCCTGCTTTCAGCGTGATGGCAAACACCTCGGCAAAACTCTTTTCGGTGTTGTTGCCGCCGAGGCACAGCAATCCATCTTCTAAGGGAACGCTCACTCCATAGGCACAAGCGGCGGGAAGCTGCCCGATGCATTGCCAATCTAAGGTGTCGGCCGAGGTAATCGGGGCGGCATAAATGCCTTGGTAGTAGCGCTTCTGCCCTCCTTCGGCTGCCGGTTTTTCAGGAAAATTGCAACCGCCGGCCATCAGCAACACATCGCCAACGGCGCCGGCAAAGCAGGCCGACACGCCTTTTTCGATTCCGGGCTCGTCGGCAGGGAAGCCCGCAACGTGCTCGACACGCACCAACTCAAAGGGTTGCGCGTCTGCGTTCGTTCCATTGATGAAATCCATCATGATGAGAGAGATTATGAAGACAATACGAAAGATATACATAAGTAGGTGCTTGTTTTTCAACGACAGAACAAGGACATGAAAATCGCTGCCGCCCAATGGCCGACGACAACGGCAGGACAAAGTTCCGAAAAAACCTTGACTTCTGCAAACAATCTGTGGGAAATCCCATGAACGAACGAAAAATCCCTCCTTCCGCGGCATTCTTTCTCTTCACGTATCTCCTCTTAGGTATGGGTGAAATAGAAATGATGGCTGAGCCGGAAAAATCTCCCAGTGGTTTCAAAAAGTCCGCTACGAACGTCGGAAACTTCATTACGACAAGGAAATTCTTTAATTCAAGGTTTGGTTTATATAAACCAAGGTTTGAATTACATAAACCAAACCTTGAATTACATAAACCAAACCTTGGTTTATAGATTGCGCGTGACCTGAAGAAGTTTGCAGGCCTCGGAGATAACTTTTGCTCCCTTACGCCCAACTTTTCAGCAACAAAAATCCCCAAGCGCTGTGGAGCACTTGGGGAGGGATAAGGGGAAGGGAGAAAAAGAGGAGGAAGGAGAAAGGAGCGGCGCTACTTGTATTTCTCCAGCAGGGCTTTGGCGTTTTCGTCGCCTTGGGAGGCTGCCTTTTGCAGGTGCTGGCGGGCCAGGGCCTTTTGCTTCTTCTCACCATAGGCCACGCCCAGCACCTTGTGGGCATCGAGGTGGTCGGGAGCGTGGGCGAGCACTTCGTTGGCCGCGGCGATGGCTTCGTCGAACATACCCACCTGAACGTAGAGCAGCCCTTTTTCTATCTTATAGTCGTCTTTCTCGTCGGTGGTGGCAGCCAGGGAAATGGCCGTTTCGAGGTCGTCGAGTGCCTGCTGATACATGCGACTCTGCACTTCGGCCTGGCTGCGGAGATAGTAGAAATAGGGCGTGAGGTTGTCGCGGCCTAAAATCTTCTCGTAGTCGTTGTAGTCGCCCACGGCGCGGCGGTATTCGCCCATCTCCATGAGGTATTTGGCGCGGGCGTTGAGCGGAGCAATCGCCTCTTGCGTGTAGGGTTGTGCGCAGTGGTTGAGGGCGCTGTCGAGCAATGCCACCACCGCTGCACGGTCGCCGCCGCTGCGTGCCAAGGTGTTGGCGGCGTAGAGGAAGGAGCGGCTGCCGGCCAAGGGGGAGGCATTGACTGCGGCAAACTGTTTCAGCGCTTCCTCGTCGCGCTTGAGGGCGTAGAGCACCACGCCTTGCTGGAGCTGGTAGGTAGGCGAGGGATTGGCCTTGTAGGCGTTTTGTGCCGCGGCGAGCGCTGTTTCGAGTGTCCAAGCGGGATAGCGGTCTTCGCCGGCGGCTGTGGCTTTGGCATACATCAAGGCAGACTGCACGTCGTAGAGAGCGGCGAGGTTGTTGTCGGCTTTGGCAATCCCCTGCCGGAGCACTTCGTCGGCTCGGGCGTAGTTGCCGCGGAGGGCGTAGAACGTGGCCAGGTCGCCGAGGACAATCGTGTTGTTGGGATAAAGTTGTCGGAAATCGTCGAAAGCCGTTTGCACCAACACGGAGTCTTGCGAGGAGCGCGAGAACATGTAGAGATAGGTGTAGGCGGCATTCTCGTCATTCTGCGGGAGGAGTTTGGGGATGCCGACGGCGTTGAGGTCGGTGTTGAAGACGCTCAGCCCCGAGATGTTCAGCGAGTCGGCAGCGGAGGCATCGATGGCGCAGGCGGTGATGGCATCTTTGATGAAGTTTTTCTGCACCACGCCCACTACTTTGCCTTCGGCATTGACCACGGGACAGCCTATATATTTCTCTTCGTTGGGCGTGGTGAGGGTGTAGTAGGGGAAACCATCTACGCTCTCGACCGTGGCGATGGCCGTTGCTTCGGGCAGGGCTTTCTTCGCTGTGGAATAATAGGTCTGTTGCAACCCTCTTGTGCCGCGCTCGGTCGGAGTGGAGGCCGCAGCGAGGGTGGGTGTCTTCTTGTCGGGACGTTCGGTCGCGGCCACCAGCAAATCGTAGTTGCTCGATGCTCCGATGATGCGCGTGATGGGGAGGTGGCGTCCTTTCCAGTCGACGGCCTCTGCCCGCACTGCCCCTTTGAAAGGCGCGTAGGGGGTCACGACTCTGCCTTCGGGCTGTGCAAAGTAGCCGTGGGTGGTGTGTAGCACTTTGCCTTGTGCATCGAAGGTGGTGATGAGCACGACGGCCTTGTGGAGGTCGGCGGCGTTTTGTGCGCCCATGGCAAGGGGCTGGAGAAGGAGGAGAAAGAGGAAAAACTTTTTCATAAGCAAAGAAAACATCGGTGGGTGGAGATGGAGATTAGGAAGCGCCGAGGAGGGCACGTGCGTTGGCCAAAGCGGCTTCGGTCACGGACGTCCCCGAAAGCATGTCGGCCAGTTCCTGCACGCGCTGTTCGGTGGTGAGAGGGGTGATGTGGGAAGTGGTGCCGGCTTCGGTTTCCTCCTTGTGCACCCGGAAGTGGTCGGTGCCTAAGGCAGCGATTTGCGGCAGGTGGGTGATGCAAATCACTTGTGCGTTGCGCCCCATCTGCTGCATCACGCGCCCCATTTTTTCGGCCATCGTGCCGCTCACACCGGTGTCGATTTCGTCGAAAATGATGGTGGGGAGGTTTTGCTTTTGGGCAATCAAGGCTTTGAGCGAAAGCATCAGGCGGGCGATTTCACCTCCGGAGGCCGTTTGTGCCACGTCTTGCAGCGCCACCTGCTTGTTGGCGGAGAAGAGGAAGCGCAGGGCGTCGCAACCGCCGGCATCGGGATGAGGGCGCGCAGCGAAATCGAAGCGCAGACTCACGTTGGGCATCCCCAGGCTGTGCAGACTGTCGATGAGCCTTTTTTCAATCTCGGCGGCCGCCTGCCGGCGAGACTTGGTGAGTTGAGCACCGCAGGCCGACAGTCGCACTTGGGCAGCGCTGCGTGCCTTTTCGGCACGTGCCAAATGTTCATCGGCATTTTCGATGGCATCCAGACGTCGGCGGAAGTCGTCGGCCAAGGTGAGCAGTTCGGCAATCGTCTCTACATGGTGCTTCTTCTGCAAACTGTAAATGGTGGAGAGGCGCTCATCGACATAGGCCAGACGTTGAGGGTTGAACTCCACGTCCTCGGCCGCACGCTCCACTTCGCTGAGTACGTCGTCAATCTCTAGACGAGCGCTGTTGAGGCGTTCGCTCAGGGCTTCGGCGTTGGGCAGATAGGCCGCAATGCCTTCCATCGCTGATGCGGCCGAACGGAGGGCCGAACACACGTCGAACTCATCACTTTGCAGCGCCTGCGCGGTCTGTCCCAGCGAGGTGCGGATTTCTTCGGCGTGCGAGAGGGTGGCACTCTCCTCTTCCAGCTCCTCTTGTTCGCCTTCTTGCAACTGCGCTTCGTCGAGTTGTGCCAACTGAAACGCCAAATAGTCTTGATCGGCGCTGCTTTGGGCGGCCATCATTTGCAGGCGTTTCAGTTCGCGCTCGGCGGCCACGAAGGCAGCATAGGCTTCTCGATAGGTCGTGAGTTGTTCTGCATTGTCGGCCATGCCGTCGAGCGTGTCGATGAGGAACGTCTCGCGGGTGAGGAGCAGATTTTGGTGTTGCGAATGGATGTCGATGAGTTGGGCACTCACCTCTTTGAGGAGGGCGAGGGTGGCCGGTGTGTCGTTGATGAAAGTGCGGCTTTTGCCTCCGGCCATGATTTCCCGCCGCACAATGATGCTGTCCTCCTCCACATCAATGTCGGCGGCTTGGAGGGTGTCGACCAGCGTGGGGGCGAAATCGGCAAACTCACCTTCGACGACACATTTGGCTGCGCCGTCTTTGATGACTTTGGCCTCGGCCCGATTGCCTTGCAGCAATCCCAATGCGCCGAGGATGATACTTTTGCCCGCTCCGGTCTCGCCCGTAATCACACTAAAGCCCGCCCTCAGGTCGAGGTCGAGCCGATCAATCAGAGCATAGTTGGCAATGTGGAGATGAGTGAGCATGGGATGAAGTAGGTGTTCAAAATTAATCGTAACTATCTTAGTCGTAGGTGGCTCTCTATTTTGATGCTCTCTTTATTTCCCTTTTCCGCCATCTCGCCTTTGTTCATCAGCCGTGTAGCCCGCTACACTCCTTCTTTACAAAGACGACCTGACGAAAAATGGAAACAAATATAGCATCAATTACTTTTGAACACCTACTTAGTTTCTGATTTTGTTCCACGTTGGATTTTTCGACGCATTGAGTTTGCTGAGCAGTTCTACGACCGCCTCTTTCTCTTTTTGCGTGGCGTGTCCTTGGTAGATGTTGGCAATCTCATCGGCCTTGAACTCGGTGAACAGTTGCGGCAGTTGGCTCATCGTCTTGTTGTTGTGCGCTTGCGCCAGAAGATCGAACGCTTCGGTGATGGCCGCCCGTCCGCGCTCGGCATTTTCGGCCATCACGTCCAGCCCTTCGCGATAGTACTTATATTGCATCTTGCGGAATGGCTCCATGCGTCCGTCCAGATAGTCGTTGACAATGGCATAGCGGTTTTTGCCGTCGTCGAAAGACTTCCAGCCGCGGGCAGAGAGCGTGAGGGTTTGGGCGTTGTTGCAGATGTTGAGCGCCGTCTGCAAGGCTTCGGTGCCTCCTTGGGGCGACATTGTGTCGAGGTCCCAGCCGATGATGAGGTAGGCGTAATAGGCCACGATCGCCGTCAGGTCGTTGTCGATGGCTTCGGGGCGAAACTCCAGTTTGTCGAACTCCTGAAAGCGGAAGTTGCAGTTGCCATCGCGTGTGGAAAAGGTGGTGGTCGTGTAGGAGGCGTTGTAGACGGGGCGTGTGGCACTCACCGTGAGGGCGCACTCCAACTTGTGGTCGGCCTCGTCGTATTTCTGCACGGTGAAGTTGAACGAGCAGGCGATGCGCTCCGAGCGGCGGAAGTTCAATTGCGTCCACTGGTGCTCGTTGATAAACTCAGTGAGCACCTGTTGCAGATTGTCGAACACCGCCGTACTGGTGCCCTGCACCTGCTGATGATTGACCGTGACGCGGGCGTCGAGTTCTTGCGCTGCCGCGGTCGTGCCGAACAGGCAGGCACAAGTCAGGAGGAAGAGGAGAAATGCTTTTGCCATAGATAGTGAACAATGTGGTCGGCAATTTCGCTTTTCGGAGCGAGGGCAAACGTTTGTGCCATACCCGCGGCGTCAATCAGCGTGATTTGGTTGGTGTCGTACCCGAAACCTGCACCAGGGTCGTTGAGCGAATTGAGCACGATGGCGTCTAAGTGCTTGCGCCGGAGCTTGTCGAGAGCATGCGCCATCTCGTTGTGCGTTTCGAGGGCAAATCCCACCAGTCGCTGGTCGGGACGCTTCATCTCTCCGAGCTGTCGAGCAATGTCGCGGGTGGGCAGCAGGTCGAGTTGCCAATCTCCCGTTGTCTCGCGTTTCACCTTCTCCCGAGCCGGATGGGCGGGCGTGAAGTCGGCTACCGCTGCGCAGAGGATGGCCGCATCGCACGTGGGGAAAATCCGGGTGGCGGCTTCGTACATTTCGGCAGCACTCTCCACATCGGTGCGGTGAATGCGGGGATGAACCGTCGACAACTGCACCGGCCCGGCCACGAGTTCCACCGTCCAGCCCATGTGGGCGCAACTTTCGGCCAGAGCAAAGCCCATCTTCCCTGTAGAATAGTTGCCGATGAAGCGCACGGGGTCAATCTTTTCGTGCGTAGGCCCTGCAGTGATGAGGATGCGCTTGCCCAAAGCAGGTAGTTCTGCCTCGTCGGCCGCAAAGTGGCTGTTGAGCACTTCGACAATCGCCTCAGGCTCTTCCATCCGCCCTTTGCCCACCAGTGCCGAAGCCAATTCGCCGGCCGTAGGCTCTATAATCTGGTGCCCATATCCTCGCAAGATGTCCAGATTGGCTTGCGTGGAGGGGTGGCGAAACATGTCCAAGTCCATAGCCGGAGCGACAAACACAGGGGCTTTCATCGACAGATAGGTCGTGATGAGCATGTTGTCGGCCACACCATGCGCCATTTTGCCGAGGGTGGCGGCTGTGGCTGGGGCAATGACCATCGCGTCGGCCCACAGGCCGAGGTCGACATGGCTGTGCCACGAACCGTCACGCCGGTCGAAAAACTCGCTCACCACAGCGTTGCGGCTGAGGGTGGAGAGGGTGAGCGGTGTGACAAACTCCTTGGCGGCTGGGGTCATCACCACTTGCACCTCAGCACCGGCTTTGACAAGCAGGCGCACCAAGGTGCAAGCCTTGTAGGCGGCAATGCTGCCCGTGATGCCGAGCACGATGTGTTTGCCTTTGAGCATGGTGGGAAAGTAGCTTTTAGAGAGGTCCGGAAGAAGCAAATTATTCGTTGAGCATCATGGGCATGAGCAACATGAGCACGTGTTCATCCTCTTGCTGCTGGGCAGGCACGATGATACCGGCGCGAGAGGGGTCGGCCAACTGGATGACCACTTCCTCGCCTTCCAGATTGTTGAGCAACTCTTGGAGTAGGTTGCACTTGAAACCGATGTTCATCGGGTTGCCCTGATAGTCGCAGAGCAACGTTTCTTCGCCCGAACGGCTGTAGTCACTGTCGCGGGTGGAGAGCACAAGGCGTCCCGGTTCGATGTGGAGCTTCACCAACGGACTGCTGGCATTGGCTGAAACAGCAACGCGGCTGAGCGTGTCGATGATGGCCGCACGATTGACCGTGACGAGGTTGGGATTGTTCTGCGGAATGACACTGTTGTAGTTCGGAAAACTCCCCTCGATGAGGCGGCAGGAGAGATGATAGTTCTCACTCTCGATGGTGGCGTTGCGCTTGGTAAATTTCACCACCACATCGCCCACTTCCTTCTGGAGAATTCCCTTGATGAGGGTGGCGGGCTTCTTGTGGAGGATGAACGAGGTGGGTGCCTCGGTGGTCACGTTGAGCAGGCGGGTGCAGGCCAACTTGCGGCCGTCGGAGGCCACAACGGCCAAGCCGTCGCTGCGATAGTCGAAGAAGACACCGTTCATCACGGGGCGCAAGGGATCGTCGGCCGCCGCAAATACCGCGCGGTTGATGCTCGAGAAGATGCGCTCTGCATCGAGGGTGAGGGTGGAGATATCGCCTTCCAAGTCTTTGACAAAGGGATATTCATCAGCGCCTTGTGCCACGAGCGAATAATGACCGTTTTGGTAGTGGATGGTCATTTCGTAGTTGGCGGTGTCGATGGTGAATTCGATGGGCTGGTCGGCAATCACCTTGATGGCATCTTGGATGGTGCGGGCGTTGATGGTAAACTTGAGATTGCTATCGCTCTCCACGAGTTCGAGGGTGGTGCGCAGGGTGATTTCGCCGTCGCTGGCGGTGATGGTCAGATGATTGTCGGCAACGTCAAAAAGGAAGTTGTCGAGGATGGGCATACTGTTTTTCGAAGCAATCACACGACCCAGGGTTTGGAGGCGGTGGGAAAGCAAACTGCTTGAGATGACAAATTTCATAGCTTGAAGCGGGTATTTTGATTGTTTTTGATGCGAAGAGGATGGAAGGAGGAGAGGTGCTGTGCAGATACAATTCACCCCTTTCCCCATATATCGGGAACAAATTTACAACATTCTTCCGACATTGGCGATAGAGAAAAGTGTTTTTTCAACCGGACTTTTCATTTTTGAACGCTGACTTATGGTTCTTTACCCATTAGAACAGTCCGGAAGGAACAAGCCCCAATGCGTTGATAGACTCGTACGCATTGGAAAGCGAGTCAAATACCTTCAGCACATCGTTGTAGTCCCAGAATTTGAGTTCGTCGCGTATCTCCCTCAGCGAGGCCGCTTCCTTCTTTATCTTCTCGATTTGCTTGCTGTCAGAAACAGCCACAATACCTTGTACGGAGGGGTTATTCTTGGCTTTCATCAGGTTGAGCAACAGGCTGTCGATACTGCCACTCGTTTGCACCTCAAACACGTAAGTGATCCGTCCCATATTGCCCACCGACACTTCCCAGAGCGCATCCACCACCGCTCCGTCGGCAATCTTCTTCTCTATTTCTGCCTTGAAACCCAGAAACAAACCAATATCTCGGATGCGGTCTCTCACGTCATTGTGGACGAATGCTTTTTGTTTTTTTGTCTCTTTTTCCGGTTCCTCTTCCAAAGGTACACCCATATCCGTGGGAACAATCTGAAGCTCTTGCCAAATGAAGTAGTTTAGGGCGAGGAGATCTTCGATTTCACTAAAACCTTGCTTCTTGGCAGAAACCACAAGTTCACGTCCCACCTTAGAGAGATAGGCATACTTTTTACCATCAAGTGCTGAATTAGATTTGGGAATGTTAGGAATGCCCAAAGCCATAAACCCAATGAGCGCCTTCTTGTTCCAAAGAATATACTCCTCCGGTTTGAACTTATTCAGCAGTTCACTGATGAAGGCGGGACCCATTCCTTTGACCTTCTCCCGAAACTCATCCCATCGGTTCTTGATGGAGGTGCTTCCGTAAAACAGGTTAACCAGTTGCGCTCGGAGCAAATCCATACCGTTGTTTTCAATGACATTGTCGAGGTAATACCGCTTATTTCCCCACATTCCCATAGCCCAAAGAGGCGCAATGAGATTGAAAAACTCATCCTCTGTTAGGTTCTGCAGTCGTTCTTTAGTGTACGATTGCATCTCATCACACAAGGCATGACGTTCGTTGAACTCCGATTTCGCTTCTGCCTTGTTGCTGTCAGCCCATTTCTTATAATTGGAAAGGGCCGATGCGTATAATTTTTCGTTCATAAGTAGGTCGTGGAAAAATAATAATATATCCTGGTTGGTTGAATTAGAAAGATGAAATCTTTTCAGCAAAAATCTATCCTTAATGGTCAAAAAATGAGAGGACATAGCAAATGATTTGTGAGTCAGTCAGTTCTGATTATTCGACCATTCGGGGGAAAAACCGCCAAAAGACGTACTTTTGCCAACTTTGGACAGAGTAGCGTTACTAAAACATTACCCTATATCCAAGCAGGAAGGAATGGCAAAAACGGTAACGAACGAGCTAATCCCCAACTGAAATCTTCTGCAAAGATAGCCCAATAAAGGGAGAAAGGGAAGAAAAAAGGCGAAAAAATGAATGCTTGGAATCTTTCCCGTCAAAGTACAATGAATTGCGTATCAGCGGATAACCTGACAATAAATAGTTTTGTAACTTATAAAGAGCCAGAGTTATGCGAAGTACGTTTAAGGTTCTGTTCTACCTCAAAAAGAACGCCCCGAAGAAAGATGGTTCCGTTCCCGTGATGTGTCGTATTACTATCGACGGAACCATTGCACAGTTCAGTTGCAAATACAACATTCTCCCCAATCTATGGGATGTCAAGAGCAACCGGGCTTCGGGAAAAAGTTCCGTCGCATTGGAAACCAACCGCTTCTTGGACAAGATTCGGGTGGGTATCAATGCCAAATACAAGGAGATTGCCGAAAGGGACAACTATGTCACGGCGGAGAAAGTGAAGAACGCTTTCTTGGGTTTGGAGATGCGGCACGAGACACTGCTGACGGTCTATGCCCAGCACAATGAGGATTTTTCCAAGCAGGTATCTGCCGGTCTGCGTCGTGATTCCACATACCAGAAGTATTGTACCGTTTACAAGCACTTGAAAGAATTTATCAAGACACGCTACCGTCTGAGCGATATTGCCCTACGAGAGCTTACACCCGCATTTATTACTGACTTTGAGATTTTCCTCCGCACGGAAAAGCAGTGCTGTAACAATACCGTATGGATCTACATGATGCCTTTGCGCCGAATGATTACCATTGCCCAGAATCACGGCTGGATAGTTCGAGACCCGTTCGTGGACTACAGCATCTCCGCCGAGAGTACGGAAAGGGATTATCTGACCAAGGACGAGATACGTCAAATGATGGATTTGAAGTTTCGCCGCAAGTCCATGGAGTTGGTACGTGACCTGTACGTCTTCTGTTGCTTTACCGGCTTGTCGTTCACCGATATGAAGAACCTGACCAAAGACAATGTGCAGACTTCATTCGATGGCAAATTGTGGATTATGACCAAGCGACAGAAGACGGGCGTGGAATCCAATATCATGCTGATGGACATTCCATTGAGGATTATCGAAAAGTATGACGGGATGGCAAAGGAGGATTACCTCCTGCCCGTTCCTCAGTACATTACCGCCTGTAAGAACCTCAAAACAATCATCGGGCTTTGCGGTATAGAGAAGAACATAACGTGGCATACCAGTCGCCATACCATGGCAACGGAAATTTGTCTGACCAACGGAGTTCCCATCGAAACGCTCTCCAAGATGCTTGGGCATACGAATATTCGCACGACACAGATTTATGCTAAAATCACCCACGAGAAGGAGAGTCGGGACATGAACACCCTTTCCGACAAGTTAAGCCGGATAGAACAGTTTAACGGTATCACCATATAATAAGGAGGAATGTCTATGAAAAGAGAAATCATAACCATTGGCGGGAATGGAGAAATACACATCCCTGCTACTCTCGTTTGGATGTCGGCTTGTGAGATAGCCGACTTGTTCGGAGCTTTCTCCGGCAAGGTGAACGCACAAATCAAAACGATATTCAAAGAGGGTCTTTTGATGGAGACGGAAGCAGTGAGGACAATCCGCTCCGAACGGGGATTTATTGACTTGTACAGTATGGAAATGATAACGATGCTGTCGTTTCGTATAGCCACGCCAAAGGCAAAGACTTTGCGAGGGTGGATAATCGGCAGGCTTTCGGAGAAGACTGTTTCTTCCCCTCCCATGATAATCTGCTATACTGTTGGCGGAGAGCACTGCTAAAGGGAGTGCGACCTAAAGGAGACAGGCTGTGGGATAAGATTTCTCACAGCCTGTCTCCTTTCATCATTCCTCAAATCGTGGATGGTAGTTCTCTTGCAGCAACTTTTCTACCTCCTCCTCTTTATAGAGGACTTTCCCTCCTAATTTGATAAACGGGATACGCCCCATATCTCGATAGTCTTGCAGAGTGCGTCGATTGACATGCAGCCGTCGGGAAAGTTCCTCGTCCGTCAAATACCGCTGCCCTTGAAGCATCGGTCTGTTTCTTTTTCTCAGGGCATCTATCCCTTTTATCATACGGTCGGAGGCATTGAAGAAGTGCATGATTTCTTCATCATTCTTGGTCTTAACATTATTGCTCATTGTTCTACTTTGGATTTAGTGGTGATTAAGATACTGTATCATGGAGAAACCGACCTGTCTATCAGTTTCTGTACATCCTCCGGTTTATAGTACATCTTGTAGCCTATCTTCGTATAAGGTAAAGTCCGGTTACTTCGATAGGTTTGCAGTGTACGCAAACTGACGTTCAGGATTTGGCAGACATCTTGGTTGTCCAACCATTTGCCCATTCTCTTTTCGTCCGATTCCCGACAGAGGGCATCGACCTTGGCGGTCAGGATGCGGAAACGCTCCATCATGGCTTCATACGTTTTCTTCTCGATTGCGATTACTTCCATATATCATTTTTTTAGTTTGGATATTACGATATGCAAATGTAATGACAGCGTATGTGAGAAAGAGATACTTTCATCTAACTGCGTGCTTGTGGCTTTGATATGACAGCCTGTGTCTTAGGGTTTGAATACTTGACAATAAAAATCTCTATTCAGTACATATTTAGCATACAATCCAAACGATTTCAATGCCCGAACTTTGCACCATAATCAAATAAAAAGGGCGATGGATGTCATTACAATTGAGAGCAAAGCCTACCATGATTTGGTGGGCAAGATAGAGAAGATACTCCGATATGTGGAGAAGGAGGAACAGGCGAAGGAAGAATATGAAAACCGCCTGATAACCAACAAGGATTTAGCCGAGATACTCGGCATCAGCCAGCGTACCCTTCAGAGGCTGCGAAGTTCGGAACGTATCGGCTACAAGATTATTCTGGGACGATGCTATTACGACTTGAAAGACATAGAGGAAGCGATACGCAAGAAAAGCCTGTACTGCAACCCTCAAAACATGAAAGAGCTGAGACAGAATTTCCTACTTAAAAGCAAGAGAACGAAATAGCGTATGGAACTATTGGACAAAGACACTTTTCTTGAATGGATGGAACGGATCATAACCCGTTTCGACCATCTGAAGCAGACCATTCCCGATATTCCCCAACGTCCGATGCTCAACGGTGAGCCGCTCTTGGACAATCAGGAGGTCTGTATGATGCTGCAAGTCAGCAAGCGAACCTTGCAGCGTTACCGAGATTCGGGGACGCTTCCGTTTCATATCATCTATCACAAAACGTGGTATCTGGAGTCGGAGATAACCGCCTTTATGAAACATCATTTCACAGAGAACATGAAAAGGAAACGTAAGAGAAAAACATAGAGGAAAAAGCTTTGCTTTTTGTTTTGTCTGCATAAAATCCCGTCCCGTCGTGATGACGAGGCGGGATTTGCTCATCAAAAATGATTTTCTTATTCAGAAATTAGGTGTATAGAGAATAATTTGCTATTTTTGTAGCAAATTATACGCACTTGTTTCTTTTGTAAATATGATGAGACTAAATAGAATAAAAGAAGTTCTTGAGGAAAAGGGCATTTCCCAAAAATGGTTGGCGAAGGAACTTAATAAAAGTTTTAGTACCATGAACGCTTATGCTTGTAATCGACATCAGCCTTCTCTTGAGATTTTATATCAGATTTCAAGAATATTGCATGTAAAGATATCAGAACTTTTGGTTGATAATGACCATAAATAGATACAATGAAAAAGAACTCAGAACCCATATTTCGCTCTCTTTTTGAGGAAGACTACCTTGTTAGATCGCTGAGCAGTTCTATAACCAGCCAAGCTGATATTGCTTTGACTGAACTTGTTGCAAATGCCTGGGATGCTGGTGCTACAAAAGTAAGCATATTCATTCCCGATGAATATGGAGAATTCCTTGTCGTAGAAGATGATGGCAATGGATTGACAGAAGAAGAATTTCAACAACGTTGGATGACACTGGCATATAACAAACTAAAACATCAAGGCAAACAGGTTCTATTTCCAGATAAAAAGAAAAGAAGTCCTCGTATGGCTTATGGTCGCAATGGTATTGGCAGACATAGCCTTTTGTGCTTTAATGACGAGTATCATATTGTCACATCAAAAAACGGTAAAGAACTTTCTCTTACTGTTTCAACTAAAATAAAAGATCAAGCGATCTCTGTCATTGAACAAAATATCTCATCCACTTCAAAGCATGGTACAAGACTGGAAGTTCGTGTTGAAAGAAACCTTCCCAATGTGGATAAAATCAGAGAAATAATATCCTCTCGTTTCCTACACGATCCTGAGTTTGTAATCGAAGTAAACAAACAACAGCTTTCCTTAGATCAATTGGAAGGGTTATTGGATACGACTGAACTAACGACTCCAGATGGATATAACATTACAGCGAACTTTATAGATTCAAAAAAATCGTCTCGTAAAAGTATTTATCAGGGAATTGCTTTTTGGGAAAGCGGTCGTTTAATTGGTATTCCGTCATGGATATTAGGATCTGTTTTCTATTTAGACGGTCGAACTGCCCTTGCTAAGAGATATACTATTGTAATACAAAGCAACGAATTAGCAGAGTTGGTCAAGGAAGATTGGAGTGGTTTCAAAAATACAAATGAAACAGAGAATTTGTACCGAACAGTTGCGGAGTATGTGAATACAATGTTTGAACAAACGGCAAAGGTTAATTTAGAAGAAACAAAGGCTGCTGTAAAACAAGAATTGGCAGCCAAATTAAAAGATGCTTCTCCATTGGCTCAGTATGAGGTAGATGAGATTATAGAGAACATCTCGATAAATTCTCCAACAGCAACTAAAGAGACTGTATATATTGCCGTTGAAGCTGTATTAAATTTAGAATCATCGAAAAATGGACAGGAACTTTTAATGAAGCTCTCTCAACTTTCAGAAGAAGATATTACAGGTCTTAATACTATACTGAATAAATGGTCTGTAAAGGACGCCTTGACAGTTTTGAGTGAAATAGACAGACGTCTGTCTATTATTGAGGCAATAAGAAAACTTTCTAAAGATAAGAGCACAGATGAGTTGCATGTCTTACATCCTCTTGTAACCGAGTCTCGGTGGCTCTTCGGTCCTGAATATGACACTCCCGAATATACATCTAACAGGCAACTTCAGACGGTGATGAAAACATTGTTCAAAAAGGACATTTTAGGTGGGGACGGAGTAAAAACAAATAGAAGACCAGACCTTGTCGTTTTAGCCGATAACACTTCTCTTTCTATGACAGGTGTAGAAGAGTTTGGTGATAATGAACTGGCTACGATAACAAAAGTTCTGATAGTTGAACTAAAAAGAGGAGGATTCGAAATAACAAGTAAAGAAAGAAATCAAGCTACTGACTATGTTGATAGTTTGATTACATTGGGGATTAATACTGCTAAAATTGTTGCTTTTGTTGTGGGAGATAAAGTTGCTAAAGGACTACAACGTCAGTATCGTGCAGGTACTAAAGATGAAGGAAGTATCTTCTTGACAGATTTTGACCAACTTGTTGATACCGCAGAGAAGAGAATGTTTGGACTTAGGAATAAATTAGCTACGATGTATGATGATATTCCCGGAATGACTTTATATCAACAATCTAAATTAAAGTTGTTTTGACGTTATATAAATTCTAAACGGACGAATTACAACCATGTGCAGTTCGTCCGTTTTGATTACATTTTCGGTCTGACGATAAAGACCTTACTTGCCAATGACGGCACACCGTCCGTAAGGGGCTGTGTATCTCGGATACTCTGCCCCACGTTTTCGGGCTGTCTGTCGGTTTGAGCCGAAAGCGTGCAGACAGAGGATGCGTTAGCGGCAGGCTCAATCGGATGGAACTGCCCGGAGATGTTCTCTTCCATTTCCTTCTGCTCTTCTACATTCTCCTCTTCCTGCTGTGCGTCTCCCTGCTCAATCGGCTTTAAGGATAGTTGTATCTGACGATCAAGTGCAGAAAGTTCCGTCTTGAGGTCTTTCAGTTGCTCTTCCTTTTTCCACGATCCATTGACCACCTCCTGCAATACGGGAATATCTTTAGCTATCTTCACCGTATCCGCCTCGTATTTCTGTATCAGGCTCGGTATCTTTTCCAACGCATTGAGAAAGTTCATGGAGGCAAGCACCGGGTCTGCGGCAATGTTTCCGTTGTTGTAGCTGTACTTCATGCCACTCTCTCCCATGATGAAAAACCTGTTCTGCGACAAGTCGAAGAGACTCTGTGAGGAGGATTCGGTCTTGACCACTATCTTGAAACCGTAAAGAGTGCCGATGTCGAAATACTCCCCTTTGGTACGGGCATGCTCCTTGACTTCCGCAAGTTTGGCTGCGATCCGTTTCGGGTCGCTGCCTTCCACGCCTTTCAGCTGTATCGGGTTGAGTTTGTTATCGTCCTTGTCCTTTTGCACCCTGCTCTCAAACAGATCCCAGTCGCTTTTGAAGCGTGCTATCAGTTCCTTGTTCCCATCCACGGCACGCAACACTTCGTCCAATCGACTTCGGGAAGTCTGCCTGCTGCGCATAAAGGAACGTCGCTCACTCTCCAAGCCAGCTATCTTCTTCTCTAACTTCGCCTTTTCCAACAAGTCCGTATTTCCCGAAAGAATGGCTACATACTCGGAGAAATTCATCCCCGACTTCTCGTCCATGCTTCCCTCGTCGATGGTACGGCTGCCAAGACGATTGTTCTTCAGCTGCTCTATAAATAATTGCTTATTATATAATAGGTTGAACTTATAACTGTCAAGTGATTTTTCCACCGCATAGATGATGACATCCACCTTGTTGTCCGCATGAAACTTGGCTACTTTGTTTCCTTTACGCACCGCCCGTCCGTCCCGCTGTTCAAGGTCGGAAGGACGCCAGGGACAGTCAAGATGATGGATAGCCACGGCACGTTTCTGGGCGTTCACGCCCGTACCGAGCATAGAGGTGGAACCGAACAGTACCCGAATGGTTCCCTCGTTCATGCCCGCAATGAGCGTCTTTCGAGCCTTGTCGCTCTTCGCCTCCTGTATGAAGCGTATCTCCTGAGCGGGTATGCCGTGGTCCTCCACCAACTTCCGTTTGATTTCGCTGTAAGGATTCCACTCTCCGGGCTTGTAGGTTCCGAGGTCGGAGAATACGAACTGCGTACCTTTCTGTGCGTCATACTTCCGATAATACTCTGCAATCTTGGCGGCACAGTGGGAAGCCTTGTTGTCCACATGATCCGAGTACTTCTCGGGATCTATGAGCCTCAGATCCAAACTCATCTTTCTTGCATAATCAGTCATTAAGAATTAAGGGAAACAGGAGGAGTTATAGGGAATGTAACTATTTGAAATAGTACTATTTAGCATTCCTCTGCTATTTTGATGGTAAGCGAAAACGAGCATCAAACGGCAGGAGTTCCGTTACCAAATCGTAACCCATCAGGGAAAAAGCAAAAAGGGGTTACGAATTGAATGTAAACAACTGTGTCATAGGTTTTTATTCATCATCTTTCATTTTTCTGCATCGCTGGGGAATACTTGTTTATCTGTACCTTTGCAAGCAAAGGAAATTTAGAAAAAACGACAGAAAAATGAAGGAAAACAAACTGAAAGTATCGTTCTTCGTTCAGGCGAAACGAACCGACAAGAAAGGACTTGTGCCTGTCATCGGGCGCATCTCAGTAGGCAGAACCCATTCAGGCTTCTCCACCAAGTGCAAAACTCCGTTCGCTCTTTGGGACAGCCGCAAGCAAAGGCTTATCGGCAAGAGTGCAATGGCGGTGTCCGTCAATCAGAAACTCGGTGAATGCACCGCACTCATCCACACACGCTTTCACGAACTCAGTGAAAGGAAAGAAACTTTCACCGCCACAGACGTGAGGGATGCCTATCAAGGACAAATCTACCACCAAGCCTTGCTCTTGGAGAGTTTCGGGGAGTATCTCACACAGACAAAGGAGCGTATAGGCATTGATAGAGCTTTAAAGACATTCAAACTCCGTACCTACCAGTTCTCCCTGCTCCGTGAGTATGTACAAAAGAAGCACAAGGTAAGAGACATTCCCCTTTCACAGTTGGACAAAGCCTTTATCGAGGGTTTTGAGTATTATCTTACCATCGACCGCAGACTGAAACGCAGCAGCATATCGAGTGCCTTATCCACCTTGCAGACCATCGTCCGCATGGCGGTGAAGAAAGGTGTGCTGGACTTTTATCCGTTCTTGGGCTACAGTTACGAGCGACCAAAGGGTGAACCTCGAAGTATTACGCAGGAAGAACTTGAGCGCATCATCGACTTGGAGATTAAATGGGAGAACTATCGTATTGTCCGTGATTTGTTCGTCTTTTCTTGCTTTTCAGGGCTTGCCATCTCCGATGTCCGCAATCTGAGAGAGGAAAACATTGTCTTGGAAGAAGGCGAACTCTGCATCAAGGGCAGGCGAATAAAAACCAAGACACCATATCGTGTACAAGTACTTCCTCCTGCTTGGGCGATAATAGAGCGGTACAGGGGAAAGCGTGCAGGCTTTGTATTTGATGTCCCTACTACTGACATTATTCTCAATGGCATGCACTACATACAGAGAAACATCGGCATGGAACGCCCACTGACCTTCCACATGGCTCGCCACACCTTTGCTTCGCTTATCACACTCTCGGCAGGTGTACCTATCGAAACGGTGAGCCGTATGCTCGGACACACAAATTTGAGAACAACACAGGTATATGCAGCTGTTTCCTCCGAGAGAATCCATCGGGACATGCAGGAAGTGCAACAACGCATACAAGATACATTCACCTTAAGATTTTGACATCATGGCACGAAGTACATTTAAGACGCTCTTTTATATCAACCGTTCCAAAGAGAAGAAGAACGGCAAATGCCCGATTATGGGACGCATCACCATAGACGGAGAACAAGTACAGTACAGCACGGGAAAGGAAATCGCTCCCGAACTTTGGGACAGTCGTAAGGGACGATGCAAGGGAACAGATGAAGAAACAAAGGAAATCAACCGCTATTTACAAAGCAAAGAGGACCAAGCCAAAGCGAAGTATCAAGAATTAGTCTGGCAACGTGGCTATATTACCACTGAGTTGTTGAAGCGTGAACTCATGGAAGAAGACAAGCCCAAAGGTTTTCTTATGGAGGAAGCACGACTTTTCATAGAGGAAAAGCGTCCTTGCGTAGGAATAACGGTAGCCAAGCCGACCTTTGCCAACTACATCTATGCCACACAACTCATTGAGGCTTATTTGCGTGAACGCTTGGGGCTGGAGGATATTCGCTACTCATCGCTTGACTATGGTTTTATCGAAGGGATGGACTTCTACCTTAAATCAGAGCGCAACCTTTCTCTTGCCACTATTCAGGTAGCGGTCATCTTCCTTAGAAAACTCATCGGCATCGGTCAGCAGAAGAAGTATATCCGCATCGACCCTTTTGCGGACTACAAGGCGGAACTACCACACCGAACACGCAGGTATCTCACAACCGAGGAACTGCAACGGGTATTACAAACGCCCATTATTGACAAGCAGTTCGAGAGAGCAAGGCAACTATTCCTTTTCTGCGCCTTCACAGGACTGGCTCGTGTGGACATGCAACGGCTCAAACCAAAACACATCATCCATAATGCAGACGGCACAGAGGAAATCCGCATCAAAAGGCAGAAAACCAATGTGGAAGCGATTATCCCACTCCTGCCCATTGCCAAGCAAATCCTTTCGCTCTATATCAAGGATAAGAAAGCGGACGATTTAATATTCCCCAATCTTACAATAAGGAAAGCATCCTTTGCGTGTGTGAACATCGGGCAGATATGCTGGATAGATAAGGGCTTGACCTTTCACATGGCTCGCCACACATTCTCAACCACGATTTGCCTTTCCAATGGTATTTCGATGGAAACGCTCAGCAAAATGCTCGGACATAGCAATATAGGTACGACACAAATCTACGGAAAGATAACCGACCACAAGATACAAGAGGATATGACTGCACTCACCGATAGAGAGCATTCAGCCTTTGAAGGCTATTGTGAGTCAATCGCAAGGCAGAGTGCAGTGCAGCAACAAGGATAAAAAGGAAGTAATTGCCAAACATTTATTATTCACGATTGAAAACCAAACTATTATGAAAGAGAACAACAAACAGGAACTTTCTTACTTTCGATTGAAATTAAGAAGTTACATAAGTGAGCATCACCCCGAAAGATTGCAAGATACGGAGTTTATCAATGCACGGGCAGATATGGCTCTCACGGCTTACTGCGATGCCGTGGCGCAGGGTTTCATGCACCCCGAAGCAGAGAGCATGGCAAGCGAGGTTTTGTATCAGGGCTTGCATTTTTCCAAGTACGATACGCTTGTATCTGTCTTGGAGAACGAGTTTGAAAAGGAACTGCCAATGCCACTCCCCGAAAGACTCGCACCCATACTGTTGTCGAACAAGGCTATTCAAGCCACATTCGACAAATTCGGTTTGACGGACACATTTGCTTCTGACGAGCAATACGACCGTCTTTACACCGAACTCACAGGCACGATAGTGCTGCTCAGCGAGAGCAATAATCTGCCGACAGTAGGTCAGACGGACAGATAAAACGTTTGTTTACACTTTATAAACAGCCTTATGCAAAGCCCCTGAAGCCGTAATCGGTCGGGCAAAGATATGGCGGTTGCCTTCACTTTCTTGCAAGGTCAAGTCCTGCTGATGGAGCGAAAAATCTCCACCGCAGGGCTTTTCTCTTCTATCTGTCAAGGCCGTTTTCATTCAAGCTTAATTTTTTTGTACGGTTGTATTTTTCGCTCCAACCTTGCGAAAGTAGGCTGACCGCCAAAGAGAAATGCCCGAACGAATACGGCATACTCAGGCTCTTTGGACGCAAGCGATGAAATAAGCATTCTACCTGTCAATCGTACGGACGATTTATCTATCTAACCACAGAGAGATAGATAATTCTTACGTTCATCCAAACGGTCTATCGTTCGAACTATCTATTTATCGAACTATCGGACGATCGATATGTCGAATTGTCGAACTCTCGCGAGTTACCTGCTTTCATTTTCGTTGATATGAAACGAACCGGCACCTCTTCTCATTACCGCAATAACACAGATGGATATCCTTTGGTCTTTTCTCTTGTTTTCTCTCTATTTCCCTGCTTATCCTCATTTCTTGCAGCGGTGCTTCCGAGGGTTTACTTTTGCACTCGATAAGTACGGCAATGAACTGCATAACAGTTTGTTTGCCGAGTAACAATAAAGTAATCAAAACAAAATCAAGGCAATGAAACTCATTATCATCGACCGCAAAGCGTGGGAGCGACACTGCTCCGAATTTGCAGACTTTATCCATCGTGTAGAGAAGCTCATCGGCAATCCGCCCGAAACGGACGAATGGCTTGACAACGAAGCCGTGTGCAAGCGTTTGGGCATCAGCAAACGTACCCTGCAATCATACAGAGATACGGGAAAAATCCCTTTCTCAATGATTGGACACAAGTGCTATTACAAGGAGAGCGACATCACGGAGTTACTGAACGCAAACAATGAATGAATTATGTCGGAGAATGAAATCATTACGCAGGAAGATCCTCAGATGCAGTTGTTTTCACAACTGATGGAAGGAATATTGAAGAAATTGGAGCGGTATTGCGCTACCGCCCGTCCGATGCTGGGCGGAGAGGTTTACCTCACTGGCGAGGAGGTCTGTAGCCAATTACGGCTCAGCACACGCACGCTCCAAGAGTACAGAAACTTAGGAACGCTTCCTTTCTACAAAATCGGAGGGAAGATACTATACAAGCAGAGCGACATACAGACAATGCTTGAAAAACATTATAACGCAATACCCAAGAAATTATGGCAAGAATAGATGAACAAAGGAAACAACGTCTGGAACAAGCCCTTCGAGATATGGGCAATTATGGCGTTAAGCTCCGCAAGCCCGAAGAGTTGCCCGATTTTGATCAGCCCATAGATTATGAAGAGGAAAAGAAAAGATTTGAGCCTGTTAAAGTTGAGGAACAAAATGACAAGGAGAGTCACAAGGACTATTCTCAACCGTCCTATCAAGAAACAGAGTTGTCACCAACGGAAAGGGCTACTTCTACCGAAGAGAATCATCAACGAATGAGAAAAACAAAGGACAGGAAGCAATTATCCGAGTTTCAGGGGAAATATCTCCAGCCCTTTCGCAACAGCCACCGCAAAGCCGTGTATGTATCAGAGGAAACTCAACGAAAGTTGGACTTCGTGGTGCGGAAAATCGGTGAGCAGGGAGCAAGCGTTTCAGGATATGTGGAGCAGGTGCTTCGAGAACATCTCGACCAATACAAAGATGATGTGGAAAGATGGCGGAAACTCTGAAGTACTGCATTCCTCGAATGCAAGCCTACGCCGAGTTACTGTATTCAGTGAATGCAGTAACACGGTATGGGCTTATAATTCCATTTTCTACATCAGCAAGGTGTGTCTTTGTAACACAAACCGCTGTTTGTACCACAAAGACCCTTGCCCCGAGGGGGAGATGAATTACTCCAAAGTCGTAATTAAAAGCCAAAACGGAAATGGAAAAGGAAACGAAACATAGCTTAGAACCGAAACAAGCAGAAAAGCCCCGTTGGGACAACTGGCATGTACGCCTGCCCAACCCGAAAGACCAGCAAAGGGCGATTGATTTATTCCAGAAATCAGGGGCAGAAACTAAATCGGATTTCGTGCGTGGTCGCATTCTTGGGGAGAGTTTTAAGGTCATCACTGTGGATAAATCCGCCGTGGAATACTATCGAAAACTCTCCGAACTGACGGCGCAAATCCATAAGATTGGTGTACTGTATAACCAAACCGTGCGTGCCATCAACAGCTATCATTCGGTCAAGATCGCACAGATTCTGCTTGAAAAGTTAGAAAAACTGTCGGCTCAAATCATTGCCTTGCAAGAGCAGGCTATCAATCTAACTATTGATTATAGAAAGAAGAAGTATTGAGAATTTAGTTAGAAAAATGATAGCAAAAATTTCAGCAACGGAGAACCTCGGAAGAGCACTCGGCTACAACTTCAAAAAGGTGGAAAAAGGAGAAGCGAATATTCTTCTTGCCGCTGAATTGTATCAGAGCAAGGAAGGGCGTTATACGATGGAGGATGTGTTGGCCGACATGCAGGCTTTGATACTGGAAAAATACCGAACGAAGAAGACAGTATTCCATTGTTCGCTCAATCCGCACCCGGACGAGAAGCTCTCAGATGAAACACTCATGCAAATTGCCAAGGAGTATATGGAGGCACTCGGCTACGGCAATCAACCTTATATCGTATTCAAACACAACGACATTGCCCGTGAGCATATACACATCGTATCACTTCGGGTGGACTATCGTGGACGGAAGATTAACGATAAGTTCGAGAAACGGCAGAGCAAGAAGATTACCGATGCCTTGGAAAGAAAATTTGGTCTCATTCCAAGTTCAAAGGTTACTGACAAAGCGATGAAAGAAATGCCCAAGATTGATACCACCCAAAGAAATATCAAGGAGCAAGTGTCAAATGTTGTCCGAATGGTATTGAAACATTATCATTTTTGCTCCTTGGGTGAGCTGAACGCCATCCTTTCTGCATACAACCTTACCGTAGAGGAAGTCAAGACGGAGTTCCGAGGAAAGAAGTATGACGGGCTGGTCTATGTTCCGACTGACGACAAGAGCTACAAAATAAGCACATCCATTAACGCCTCGGACATCGGTCGTGGTGTAGGTTATTGCTGCTGTACAGAAAAGGATGCAGAAATCCAAGCAAGGAATCAAGCCACTGCTACCAATCCTCAGGAACAAGGTGTTACAAGCTATGCACACCTCTCCTCAAACAGAGAAAGACCTGCAGAGCAGATTGGAAGAACAAGGCTTGCGGGTGGTAATCCGAAAGAATGAGGGTGGGTGTATCTATGGCATCACATTCATTGACGATAAAGTGGGCATTGAGCTCAATGGTTCTCGATTAGGTAAGGGATATGCCGCCAATATATTTAATACCTATTTCTCCAATCCTACGCACAACTCATTCTTGGATGAAACGCTGTATGGCAATCCGTTTGTTCGTTTAGAAGCATCGCCAACCGTTCAACCCTTGCAATCAGATACGGAGAACGCCGACAATCTCATCGATGAACTAATCGAGGATATGGCAGATGGTTCTTTCCTGTCTACGGGCAACGATGATTGGAAGGAGGCGGCGTGGCAGCGTAAGCTCCGCAAGCAAAGCAAAGTCAACCTCAGACGGAGGAAAAGATAGGTAAGGTATTTCAAACTTTGTTTGAACAACATTCAAATACAATTCAAATAACGATAATACAACAAATATAGAAGCAATACGATTATGGCACAAGAAGATGATTTAAGGGCATTGGGAAAAGTAATGGACTTTATGCGGGGCATATCGGTGATATTCCTCTTGATTAACTGTTATTGGTTCTGCTATGAGGCGTTTCAAAAGTGGCACTTCACGCTCGGTATCATCGACAAGATATTGATGAACTTCCAGCGCACCACGGGATTGTTCTCGTCCATCCTTTGGACGAAACTTTTTTGTGTGGTATTTCTTGCTCTTTCATGTTTAGGAACGAAAGGCGTGAAAGAAGAGAAAATCACATGGACAAGGATTTGGACGGTGCTTTTCTCAGGCTTTGTCTTTTTCTTTCTCAACTGGTGGCTATTGGTATTGCCCATCGGTAAGATCGGGGCAGCTTCGCTCTACATCTTCACGCTTTCCGTTGGCTATATCTGCCTGCTGATGGGTGGCGTATGGATGAGCCGACTGCTTAAAAACAATCTGATGGACGATGTTTTCAATACGGAGAATGAGAGTTTCATGCAGGAAACAAGATTGATGGAGAATGAGTACTCCGTCAATCTGCCCACACGATTTTACTACAAAAAGAAGTGGAACAACGGCTGGATAAATGTAGTCAATCCTTTCCGTGCCTCGATGGTGCTTCGGTACACCGGGGTCGGGTAAGTCGTACGCTATTGTGAACAACTATATCAAGCAACAGATTGAGAAAGGCTTTGCCATGTATATCTACGACTACAAGTTCGGGTGACGAGAAAGTCATGTAGATGGCTGTTTAACAGAGTAATCCTCTGATTAAACCTATTGTTTCGTCAATAGTAGCCTAAGAGCAGGTGTAATATCTGTTGTGCTAAGCTGCTCTGAAAAGGTAACCCTCCCGAAAGGGGAAGGATGAACCGTGAGAGGATTTCAACGACAGCAAGCGTTATGCGGTCTGGGGGCTTGGCTCAATAGTATGGTTAGCGCAAGCGAACTGTCATTTAAAGGTCGTTAAGTCGAACAAGCCAAACAACGCTGACAGGTTTGAACCAAAAGGTAAAGCGGTTGGACATTCCTGTGAATTTTGGGGATGCACGAATATCAGAACCGCCGGCTGAGAGACAGAACCTAACCCATTGGTTTGGCATCTACATGGAACTCGGTAAGCCTATACATCTCCCACAAAGGGTAAGCCGACCGCAAGGGATATGTAGGTATGAGATTGTGGAAAAAGCGAATGCCGTTCTGTAATGGAACGGATACGGATTGAGCCGATGCCACGTGTGGCACAGACAACATCATCCAACACGAAAGTGGGCAGACTTCCACTCGGTAATTCTTTTACAAGATAACTTAAAGAACTTCTTAAAGGAGGAAAGCAAATGAACGAAAATAGAAATATTAAGTGTGCGCCTTCTGAAACCAAAGTTGGACCAGTATAGACTGGAATAAAGCAGAGGAGGCGGTCAAGAAGCTTCAGGCGCGTATTGTAAAAGCTCAGAAAGATGGTAAGTATGGCAAAGTTGTTTCTTATAACCGTTTAGTAGAATTGGAAAGGGAGGTAGCTGTACCCTTAATCTTGTTTATCAAGAAGGTCCTGCTGGGTAAATGCACGGGTATAAAGCTTTGTTGACAGTACACCACTGCGTGTGTGCAAAAACCAAAGAATACATATTCACAAGGTTTTCAAAGGCATAGCTCAAAGAGGAAAATGCTCTATGGGTTGGTTCTTTGGCTTCAAGTTGCATTTGATTTGCAATGAGAAAGGAGAACTTCTCAACTTTATGATAACGCCAGGAGATATTGATGACCGTAAGCCTTTGGAGTACAAAGCATTCATAGATTTTATATATGGTAAGCTATTCGGTGACAAGGGTTACATCGGCAAGAATCTTTTTCAAAGGCTTTTCGTTGACGGAATACAGCTTATTACCAAATTAAAGAGTAACATGAAAGGAGCTTTAATGAGTGTTTCAGACAGACTTTTACTCAAAAAAAGAGCCATTATAGAAACTGTGAATGATGAACTTAAGAACATTGCGCAAGTGGAACACTCCAGACATAGATGCTTTGACAATTTCATCGTCAATTTATTAGGGGCAATTGCAGCCTATTGTCTATTTCCAAAGAAGCCGTGCATCAATGTACAAAGAACCATTGATACACAATTTGCATTGTTTTGAATTCGTCGAACTCACGTTATTTACCAGTTTGTTCTTACACGAAAGAATCATCTTAACGAAATGGAACCATCAGAATGTATTGTTGCTATAATCTGTTTTTTATTGCTAATTGCTTTGAACTGTATTTTTAATCTCAGATTTGAGTGTGTGTAGCAGATTAACTCGTGAATAGTACGTGTAATCTGTTCTTTACAGACAATAATATTATTCACCTCTATACCAGTATGTTCTGTTTGATTATCAATTGCAATGGAATCAATTGGTTCAAAATACTTATTCTCAACTAATAGCGTGTAATATTCAGGGTAAATATCTTCTTTATTGCAAGATACCAGTATTATAATTGTTCCAAAAATAACTGTCACAACTAACATCTTTATACCAAGATAGTGTTTTGTAAAATTCATGCTCATATTTTCTATCTTTATGATTATTGGGAATATAAATGCTAATTCCTGAACTGCCATTTAAAGGGATTTTACCGTAAAACATATCTGTATGATTATATGATAATGTCATATCAGATAGAAGTTTTATTACTAATTCCTTTCGTTCGGAGTTTTTAAAGAGAGAAACAAAACCTCCAATATCAAACAGCCAAGATGTTGCTTCTTGATCGTATTGTAGAATAGTGCTTATATCGGGAACTGTAACATCATGGTTTATCAATTCCTTTAAAGACTCTGAAAAAGATTTTAAAACAGATGTCTTTACAACAGTCATAGACGCTGACTTTAGGACACCTTTCTTTTCGTTATATTGAGCAATATATTTTTCTACAATTTCACTGTAATTTGGACTATTGCTTAATAATTCAGGTAGGATTTCTTTGTAAGGAAATCCTGTAGCAAGGACTTCCGTAGGCGAGGATACAATGTAATCAAAACTGTTTCTCATCTCATATAAAACTTCTATTGATGACATAAAGCAAGCGTCAAATACCAAAAAATCATAATGAAAAGGACGCAGTCTCTCTGCTAACTCCCTAATATCCATTTCGTAAGGTTCTTGGGGTTCCTCTGTGGTTATATCAATCCCAAAGGAACGAGTTGATGAAGTTGAAGCACGTTTAGAATTTAAAATTTCTGATTTTGGGAGCCAAGCACTCCCATGAGACCAAAGTACAATACCTTTAATTTGCTCATTGGCTTTTCTTGAAAAGGCTATTGCGTCTTTTAAAGCACTTACAAAAACATCTGCACTTGACGAGTTTTGTTCAGGATAGGTTTTGATTATCTCGGAAACTATTAAATCTGTATTGTCTGCCTTTACTTTATATAGGCATGGGTGAGAGGTTTTGCGATTCTTTACCCTGTCTACATAAACATAAACCCCATTACTAATTTGATTTTCAGAAAAACCCCTCTCCATCTGATTGATGTTTTGTATTGCAAAGTAATCCAAGTCATTATCTGCAGCCATATAAACGAATATAGCGTTTTTCTCGGAATGCCTAACTATGTCATCATCTTCAGAGCAACTCAATAATAGCACTGACAAAAGACAGCATAACATAAATTTAGTGTGTATCATTCCTATTGAAATATCTTAAAGGTGTCAATTCCCTTCATTCCCGAAGTTGTATTAATAAACCAAATCTGTCCGGAGTTCCTTACAAAAGACTCAGGTTGTATTTCTCCATAAAATTTTATGTCTAAACGAGCTAGACCTTTGTACTTTTGACATTTTAAATCATAGTCGTTGTAGTCTGCAAATAGGGTTTTGCCATGGCTATATTCCTCTTTGTAGAAATTCATTATTTCTCTAATAGTATACTGTGTAGGTTTAATGCCAATATTCTTAGCATAGGTACTTTCTACGGTTGTAAGCTCCCCATTCACACAATCTCCAATACTTAGCAAAATATAGTACTGGTTAATTTTAGAAAGTCCAGGCTTTAGTAAATATAAAACAGGAATACCCTCTGAATTAATAGGAGTTGGACTTTCTTTTACAACCTTGGTCTTATCTATCTCATTTAAATTGGTGAAATTATGGTACTCTTTTAAATCCGCAGAGTTATGGAACACAAGAGGTTGGTTACCGATTACAGCATACTCAAGGACGGTCGAAGACAAGTTTTTGATTGAAAGAAAATCTGCTCCGTTTTCTTGATAGTCTCTTTTCATGATAAGCTGGCTAAAAACGCTTTTCCCCGAATGTGTACCAACAATACTGTCATAGGCGACCAAGACGTTCTCTCCACCAATCACGCAAGGAGTAGAAAGCCTCTCTGTTTTGACTTCGTTTTGACCATTATTGCCCAATATACTATAATGCACTTCCACTTCTCCGGGAATATCATCTTTTGTGGTTATTGCAATATAATTATGCCGAAGAATAGTTGTTTTGCGTACTCCCTCCTCTAAATCAACCTTTGTACATTGTGAAAACAATATTGTAAGAAAAAGCCAAACATACAATTGTAAAGAGTAGATCTTCTTCATTTTGTTACATCTTTAAATTAATCCCAAACCATTAACCAAGGATTCCACCAATCAACCTTTGTATAGTTGCCGCCATTCTTCTTGTCTCCTGGCACGCCTACTTTTGCACCATTATCTATCTGAAGGAAATAATAGTTTCTCCAGAACCAAGAACCAGTCTGTTTTGCACCATAAGCTAAAGTCCAATGTAATTGCCCACCAGAACCACACAATCTGATTGCAGGTTTCTTATAATGCTTTATTTGGTCATATGCAAAAAGATCTGCAAAGCACAGAGCTGGATTAATCCATATTTTCCCATTGGAAGCAATAGGCATTGTCCACCCCATTTCTCCCGGAGTCATCGGTCTTCCGAAAAGACGCAAAGCAAAATTTAAAATACCAAACTCTCCAAATGAAGAAGCATTATTATAAAAGAAATCATATTTATCTTTGCCTTGATTCACATAAAGGATATATCCACAAACCCAAGGACCACATGCACCACCTCTTCTGTAAGAATACTTTCTGTCATCATACTTATCAATCCATTTTAAACTTTCATCGGTACGACTAAAGATTCTTCTAAACAATCGTCCAAAAAATTTACCTTCATTATTAAGTTCTTCATCGCTTGTCTCTAAGAGTTCTTGTTCATAAGCACTTAAAGTATTCCAATATGCTTTAGCTTCTTCTTCTGTTCTTGCTAAGCTGACTTCCATAGAGTCTTTTAACGCCTCCACAGTCATATTTTTTCCATATTCGATCTCTTTATTAAGTTCTTCGTCTGCCACCATATAATCTGGTACTTTTTCAAAAGCACGTTGATCAGGTATTAATGTTGGAAGTATGTGAGTTTCCATGTGCTGGATAATCTCCTCACCTTCTAATTCTCTCATATTTTCCATGAGTACAGGAGTCCCATTATCAACTGATATAATTTGCTTGGGTGCTTTACCAGCCTTTGACCTGACTCCTACAAATTGTTCCCCTTTCCAATCCATAAAAATGGAAGGGTTGGAAGCATTGGATTTTGTTAAGAACTCATTATAATCAAAAACGCTGGAGTACACTCCGTTTATGACACTACTGTTTTTTCGGTTGGCATTGACACGTATTGTACCTATAGCATTGTTTTCCGAGTCAAATGCAATAAAATCATAAAACTTCGGCCAAGATTCCAAATTGTATATTACTACAGGATTTGGTGCTAAATGATAGCCGTTCCAGGCCATATCTTGGACAAATCCCGTTTCATTCATCTCTAACAAGGTGATTTTTCTCGCTAATTCAAAATCAAGAACTTTTTTATTCTGAGCTAATTCCTTTAATTCAACAGAGTCAGCATAAGGAATGTAAAGCTCTTGACGTTTGTGATTACTTTCTATTGAAGAACCTAATATCTCTGGAGAGAGGTCTTCGTTGTTGCACGCAAAAAGCAAAATCACACAAAAGGGAATTGATAATAGAGCTATTTTATTCATAAAATGCGAATTGAATATTTGTTACTTTGGCAAATATAGGAAAAGTTTATAATCCCTCCAAGAAACCGCAGTACATTGTGCAGCATATTAAAATGCTTTATGTATATTTAAGGGTTTGACACACATTGCATATACAAAGCCGCTATTGGTTACACAAGTTCTTCAAGCCTCTTCAAAAAAGAGTTAGCAAATTCTCTAACTAAAGGTTGGAGAATCTTCTATCGGCGAAGTACTCTTATGAACTTATACGCTGTCCAAAGGACAACAAAAGGAGCCGTAAAGAAACCACCTATGAGGTAAAGCAGGACCTTGAATACGTAGTAGAAATTCCATTGCCCTGTCGTCATTTAAGCCTGCGACAAAGTCTTTCCAATTTTTCGATTGGGGCAACACTGCCTTGATGGCATCGAATATCTCATAGCGAAACTTGTCTTCTCCTCGCAGTCGGTGGCGATTTACAGCCTTCTTCCCTTCCCCAAGTGTAAACCATAACGCTCGGTCAGTTCTCGGCAAATCTTTGTTGAGCGGTATTTCTCATTGCGGTCGCTGATGGTCTTGCCGTCATTGCCAATGCGATTGATACAAATGTGCAAGTGCGGATGCTGGCGTGCAAAGATACACTTTTAAGGTTGTCTCTACAAACATATTTAAAGTAATTGTTTTTTCGTATAAAATTCTTGTTTTAGAATTGTATTTCATCGGAAAATGATTATCTTTGCATTATAAGATTTAAGTGTTCTTTGAGGCAATGCAGAATAAAGAAAGGGAAAGAAACTCGCTCGTTTCCATCTCGTAACCCATTTACCCTTTATTCATTCTTATTTTATTGATTATCTGAAAGATACAGATTTCTTGAATCTTTTGCGGGCCATGTCCGTTGCAATCAGCATCTTGGCTTTTTCCTCCCGTTCCGTAAGCGGAGCTCTTCCCAACAGTTCGGCATTGCCCGTCTTGGCAAACTCCACCAATTTGGCGATGAACTCCTCCTGTTCGGGCGTTGGCGGGATATTGTGCATGATTTCGTTTTTCTCGGGTCGGTCTATGCCGATATCCTTTGCCGTCCGGTAGTCCGTTATCTGGGCGTAGAACGCTGCCAGCTCTGGTACTTTGATGAAATAGCGGAAACGCTCCTTCTGCACAATCTCGTTGGTGACGGAGAACTCGTAGTCGATACTCTTCTTGGCGAAGATAGCCGCCCAAGCATCGAAGGTCTTGATATTCTGCTGTTCCAATGCCTGCGGGCGGAGGTACTTAAAGAGCAGATACAGCTCCGTGAGGCTGTTGGAGATGGTCGTTCCCGAAAGGAAGGTTGCCCCCAAGTCCCTACCCGTCCGCTCCTGAATGGTGCGGATGGCAAAGAGCATGTTAAGTGCACGCTGGCTTCCCTCGCTGTTGCCTAATCCTGCCACACGGTCGTGGCGGGTATTGAACATCAGGTTCTTGAACGTGTGCGACTCGTCCACAAAAAGATGGTCTATGCCCATCGTCTTGAAATCCACCGCATCGTCCTTGCGGTTGTCGATGCGGAATTTGATGTCGGCAAGTTTCGCCTCCAAATTCATCTGACGCTTGACCAGTCCCTTTTCCATGGAACGGGAAATGGTGTGTCCCTGCTGACGCAACACTTCCAAGTTCTCCTCCACGCTGTCCAACTCATCCTGCAAGATGCTTTGCTGTATCTCGTCCGACTGGGGTATCATACCGAACTGGTCGTGCGTAAGGACGATGCAGTCCCAGTTGTTGTTCTTGATGTCATGGAAGATACGCTGCCTTTTATCGGGTGTAAAATCGTTCTTGCCCGGATAAAGCAGTTTTGCGTTGGGATATGCCGTTCGGAATGTCTGCGCAATTTCCTGCACGTTGGCTTTCAGGGCAAGAATCATCGGCTTGTTTGCCAAGCCCAGCCGCTTCATCTCGTAAGCCGCCACGCACATGATGAGCGTTTTTCCTGCTCCCACCTGATGGTCGCAGATGCCCCCTCCGTTGAGTTTGAGCATCCAAACGGCATCCTTCTGGCTGTCATACAGGCTTTCAATACCCAATCCTTTCAGATCAAGGTCGGGAAATGTCTGATGCGAGCCGTCATATTGCGGTCGCACAAAACAGTTGAACTTGTCGTTATACAGTTTTTCCAGCCGCTTCTTGAAATCGTCCGGCTGCTCGGCAAGCCAGTCTGTAAAGCCGTTTCGTATCTCGTCTATCTTTGAATTTGCCATCTGTATGGCTTCCGTATCCCTTACTTTGACCTCCTTGTCTCCGACCATAATTTTCTTGGTAATGTCAGGAGAAGTATTCAACAAGGCGTGCTTCATCAGCGTAACGCCATCATAGCGGCGATGCTGTCCCCGAACACAGAACTTGTCCCAGATGTTGGCATTGTGCAGGCGTGCATCAACCGAGTACTCGTCCGCACTTGAATTGTAATGTATCGCCACCTCCGTGTCGAAAAGGAAGGAGGCATAGTCCGAGTATATCTGTACGGGAATCCATCTTTCCCCGAAGTTAAAGTCAAGGTCGGCGAAAGGAATGGGGACAGGCACGGCATCCCTAAGCGCCTGCATGGAGGCAGCGGCTCTTGTGTCTTCGGGATGCTCCAACAGATAATGCCCGATGTCGTCCGCCTTGGCGACCACATTCCCGGATATGAACTTCTCGCCCGTCTCATATCCGCCTTCCAACGGATTGTAATAGACCTTGCCGTTTAATTCGTTCAGGATGTCCTCTTCCGTTCCGTCGGGCAACAGGGAAGCCATGTATTCGAGATCCACGCTTCCGAACTTGTTCAGGGAAGCGGAAAGGGCTTCGGCGGCAGTCTCCACCTGCGTTACCTCGTGCAAACTGAAAGAGACCGGCTGAGTGAAGATGTCCGCCTTGACCGTCTTGCCATCCACCTTGCGTTCCAAGAAAAGTATCTCACGTCCTCCAGCGTCCATCAGAATCATTTCGTGGTTCTTGCGGTCGTTGAGATGCCCGTAAAGACGTACAAAACGGTCATACAGGTCATTGAGGTGCTGCCGAAGAGAAACATTCTCCGCCTTGTGCTCCGCTTCATAATCATAGAGAGCGTGATAGGCGTCTCTCAGGTCTATGTAGCCCTGCATCTTCTGCCGTTCTTGGGAAGAGAGGTCTATGGGCTGAAACAGGCGGTTGTCCTGCATATCACGGACAAGCGTACCTACCTGAAAGTCCGAGGCGAGCAAAGAAGCCTCTTTGAGGTGTTCGTGCCATAAGCCCTCATAGGGACGTGCCAGCATCCCTTTCTCCTTATCCTGCTGCCACCACAGCTCGCCCGTATCTTTTAATCCATTTGCCGTCTCGCTGCTTTGTGAAGTCTCGGGAAACAGAGAGGGGGAAGAAACCGGCTTCGGTTTTGCGGCTGCTTTACGCTTGGACTTCTTTTCTTGAATGACATTTCCGAAGAGGTCGAACAGTTCCGTCTGTGGCGATACATTCGTTTGAATGGGTTCCGTAGTCGCGGGCTTTTCTTCTGTGTGTGCACCATCAGAAGACAGAGGCTTTTGCACGGTCTGTTTTTCCTCAGAATGAGCAGGGAGAATAACTTCGCTCTGTTGCTGTGTGGGGATATGTTGTTGGTATAATGACAGGTCTAACCGCTTTTCCAAATCTGCCCGCAGGATTTTACCCATATCATTGGCAATGCCTTCCGCCCCTCCGCTGTGGTGGAACAGGATGGCAGGTTTCCCGTAAGGATCGGTGTCCTGCTTCCACTCGGTATGCACGATTTGCGACATACTCCGCAGATAGGTGTTGAACATTACGCCGCTGGGACGCTTCCCGCTCTTGATGAAACGCTGCTCCTCTTCGGTAAGGCATGCCTTGTTACTATTCTTTTGCAATACAATCAGGTCGCTGCCCACTTCCGTGCCGGCATTCTCCGAAAAGAGATTGTTCGGCAGACGGACTGCTGAGACAAGGCGGGTATGGCTCATCAGCCATTCCCGAACAGGCTCGTTCGAGGGAGCGTTCATAACGCCTTGGGAGGTAATGAATGCCAGCACGCCACCTTCACGAAGCATATCCACGCCCTTGACGAAAAAGTAATTGTGCAGGGACATGCGTGCCACCTTGCGTGCCGGCTCATCCGTCTTGCTGAAGACCGGGTCGAAGACGGCGATGTCCCCGAAAGGAATGTTGCTGCTCACCACGTCGAAATAGCCCTCGAATTTGGACTCAATTTCCTCAAATCCACGGATGCGTATCTTGTCGTCGGGATGCAGGGCGGAAAGCAGTTGTCCCGTCAGAATGTCTTTCTCAAAGCCGAATGTGGTATGCCCTTCGGTTGCGATACCGTAAAACGAGCGGATAAACTCGCCCATTCCTGCCGACGGGTCGAGTATCTTGCCAGGGGCAATACCTGCCTCTTGCAAGGAAACAGCAATCTCCCGTACTACGGGTTCCGGTGTATAGAAAGCGGTCATCACCGAGTTTTTCAGACTCTGCATATAGCTTTTGTACTGAGTCTCCGAAGCGGTGTTGTCCCGAATGACCCGATGCAGTTCCATAACCAAGGGGAAGAGTTCCACTTCCGACTTGTTCCAGCGTGCGATGTCCTCCATCGAGTTTGCCGGTGAAAGAATACACTTTAAGGCACCGAAACCCGTATAAGCCCGCAACACCTTCATTTCCTCCTCCGTAGCCGTGCGATGCTCCCGATGGAGGGTAAAAACCGTTTGGATGGCATCTATATTTGCCCGAAGATGCTCTTTCTTGTTATAGCTTGCCATCTTCTTCGAGTTTTAATTGGATAAAGCCCGTCAATTCCGTGTAGAGGGCATTGTATTCGGGGGTATAGGCGAAGTCGTCCGAAATCGGGTATTTGGAGAAGACTTCCTCCGCAGACGGACGCAGCCGTATTGCCGTCTCGCGTACCGCTTCGAGTGGTACATCGGCCGAGAACTCGTTCCACAGAACGGACGTGAGCGTGTCGTGTCGGGAGAAATGCAGTCCCGCATAAAGGGTTTTGTTGGCGATGCCGATACATTCGGCTACGGAAAAGCCGTTGTCAAAGGCTTCGGTATAGGCTTGCGAGGCGGCTTCGGCACGCTCCTTCACGAAAGGAATGTCGTCCGCCAGCTCGGGGTGGCTCTCCCTGAGAAATGAGAGCAGGGAAAGTTCGTAGTATGAAAAATGAATGACTGTCATATGAATGATTTTAGTGAATGTTATGGATTGCCCGAAAAGCTAATTAGTAATCAAGAGAAAGCTAATGAGCTTTCAGCCGGTTGCTCGGTATCTTTTCTGTTATTACTCGGGATCTTTTCGGAGATTACTCGACATCTTTTGAACGACCGTTTATCGGCTCTGAAAAAAACTTCTCTAAAGAATACTTTTTTGAGGCATAACCCTATAATGCAAAGGCACTCGACGTCCCCGCCGAGTGCCACCACTAAAATCCGCAGTAAAACAATAAGATTGTTATGACCGCATCATTCAGTGGCAAAATTAGCAATTTACGGGGATTTATCTTCGGGATTTGCCCGTTTTCTTGCGTTCGGGGAAGACAAAAACCGTTTTGAAGTCCCCGTCTAACGAGAGCGAAGCCTCGAACCGCTTGCCGACTTTGGAGGTAAAGCCCTTGATGATGTCGGTCTCTCCGTTTACAGCCAATCGGGTCAGCTGCTCGTCTGTGAGGCTTTTGCCCGCAACGGTGCGGAAAAGCGTCCATCCGCAATCGGCATCCGAACACTTGGCACATCGGGGATAGAAGACCAATGAGCCTTTGCCGCACTTGGGACAATGGATATCACTTCGCCTTTGAGGGAAGAGGATTTTGGACGAGAGCAGTTCGTCCGTAATCTGCGTGGCATAAGACTCGATGTCCTTGCGGAAATCTTTTTCCTTCATCTCTCCACGTTCTATCTTCGCCAAGTCTGCCTCCCACTGCCCGGTCATCTCGGCATTGCCGATTTTCATTTCCTTGACGATGGAATAGAGGACAAGTCCTTTTTCGGTAGGCACGAGCGACTTCTCCTTACGTACCATATACTCGCGGGTAAAGAGCGTTTCGATGATGGCGGCACGGGTGGCAGGAGTGCCGATGCCGCAATCTTTCAGACAGGCACGCAGTTCCTCGTCTTCCAACTCCTTGCCTGCCGTCTCCATTGCAGAAAGTAAGGAACTTTCCGTGTGTAGCGGTTTGGGCTTGGTTGTCCCTTGTGCCAACGAACAGGCGGAGATGGCAAGTTGCATGCCTTCGTTCCATTCCGGAATGAGGACTCCTTCGCCATTCTCACGGCTTTCTCGCTCTTCGGCTTCGAGCTGTTCCTTGTCTTTGCCTTTCTCGTTTTTAAGGATGCTACGCCAGCCTTCCTGCCTGATGATTTCTCCTTTGAGCGTGAACCTTACACCTTCGCACAAGGCGGTTACGGTGGTAACGTCTTTCTCACACCGAGGGGAGAAGGCTTCCAGCATACGCCCCGCAATCATATTGTAGATGACCGCTTCCTCTCCGAATACATCTATCGGCTTTTTGCCCGTGATGAGCAGGGCGTGGTGGTCGGTCACTTTCTTCCCGTTTACCGACCGGGCATTGAGGACGGAAAGGTTACGGGTATGGATACCCCATACGGGATGGTCGTGCAGGAAGGCAATCAATGCGGGGATTTCCTCGAAGACATCCTCCGAGATATAACGACTTCCGGTGCGCGGATAGGTAATGTATCCTCTTTCATAAAGTTTCTGTGCCAGCGTGAGGGTCTGTTCTGCCGAATAACGGTGTCGGCTGTTGGCTTCCTTCTGCAAGGTGGTCAGGTCGTACAAAAGAGGCGGTTCCTGCTTCGCCTCCTTGCGGACTATCGTTTCTATTGTGATGTGAGAGGCGGCTTTGATCTTCTCATACCGGGTGGTGGCTTCTTCCTTGTTGAAGCAGCGTTCGGGATTAGAGAAACGGAAGCTCTCATCGCCGTCCTTTACGGAAAGGCTTAGCTGCCAAAACGGTTGTGGCGTAAACTTTTTATTTTCCCAGAAGCGGGAGCAGACCATGCAGAGCGTCGGAGTCTGTACCCTGCCTAACGAGTAGGTGCCATAACCTGCCGCTATGGAAACGGCTTGGGTGGCATTGATGCCCACAAGCCAGTCGGCTTCGCTGCGTGCTCGGGCGGCATAGTAAAGATTGTCGTACTCGGCTCCGCTTTTGAGATGGGCAAGTCCTTCCCGAATGGCTTTGTCTGTGAGCGAACTGATCCAGAGTCGCTCAAAAGGCTTGGCGATGCCGAGATACTCGTAGATGAACCTGAATATTAACTCACCCTCACGTCCTGCGTCGGTGGCTACGATGAGGCTCTCTGCCACTTTGAAAAGTTTCTCAATGACTTTGAGTTGGGCAACGGCACTCGGGTCTGCCTTGTAGCCTTTTCCGCTCTTGACTTGTCGGGGAATAAGGGTAAAGATGGGAGGCAGGATGGGAAGATTTTCACGATGAAAACCTTTGAACCCGTAGGCTTCGGGCATGGCCGCCGTTATCAGGTGTCCCAATGCCCATGTGACGGTGTAGTTACTGCCTTCTATATAGCCCTCTTTTCTGTTTGTTGCCCGAACGACGCGGGCTATCTCACGGGCTACGCTCGGTTTTTCTGCTATGATGACTTTCATACGATTTTACTTTTGGATGTTAGTGGTGGCGGATTACATTTTCATTCCCTTGGAACGCTTCTGTTCCTGTTTCTCTTCTTTCTGCTCGGCGATGGGCTGTGTCTGTCCTTCTTTCAGAGGCTCTTTCACATGCTTCGTCGCTTCGTTGGTCTTGCCTTCGGAATTGACGGCGACCTGTGTCTTGGAGGCGTTGTCGGGAACGACTTCTTTCGTTTGGGACTTGTCGGGATTCCACTTGAAGAAATCGAACTTGTCCTTCTCGAAGTTAGCACGGACGTAGGCGTTGAACGGCTGTCCCTGCTTATCTTTCAAGCCTTCCATATAGACCGTTCCTCCTTCCTTGAGCTTGGCTTGCTCCTCCGGTGAGACCTCCCTTCCCAACAACTTCTTGGGGATGCGGACTCCTTGCCGCTTCTCTTGATTTTCTGTTTTACGGCTTTCCTGCTGCTGTCCTTGGCTTTGTTTGGGCGAGCCGAAACGAAATTCAATCGCCCGCTTGTCGGCGTTGAACTGGAGGTTGGCGTTGAAACTCTTTCCCGTCTTGGCGGTCATTCCCTCCACATAGATGCTCTTGCCTTCCGACAAATCCTTCTTCTGATCTTCGCTCAGTTTTACGCCCTTGATTTCATCGGGGATGCGAACTTTATCGGCACTCAAAGCGATGATGTCGTTGGTCAGTCGGTCGATACTCACGAAACTGCGGGTGGGTTTATCGCTATTGGGAAAGGTCAGTTCCACGGTACGTCCGAGGTTGCCCGTTTCTCTCAGGGCATTCTTGTCCTCGTCGGTGAAGGTGTGTCCGAAGAACTCCCGCTCCAACTGAGGCTCCTTGCGGATGGCGTGGACAACGGGGATAAATCTGCCGTCCTCTGTCTCACGCAATGAAAGGCGTGCGTCCGTATGGAGAGCTACGTCTCCGATTTTTACGCTGATGGGGACAAGGTGGGGTGATTTTCGGTATTTTAGCATGGCTTCAAGCTCCTTGCCCTTTTCAAGGCTCTCACGGCTCACGCCCATCTTGGAGAACTGCTCCCAGTCGATTTTCTCGGGGTCTATCCCTTGAAAGGTCTGTTTCTGCTCTCCTGCATAGTCCGAAGGATTGACACGGACAGAGTCCAGCATCTCTTTGTTAGAGGGAACATCCGGTGCTTTGAGCATCTCGGAGAGAACCCGTGCACTGGCAACAACACCCTCGAAGGGGACTTTGAAAAAGTGGAATTGTGTGGGGTTCTTGAACTGCCGCATGAAGTTGGAGAGGAAGTTCTCCAAGGCATTGCTGTGCTTGTCGAACTTCAGGAAACTCTGTTCATGCTCGGCGGTGGGCGGTACTGTCTTCAGTCCGCCTTTCTCGTCCGTCCCTGCGACGGCTTTGAGATTCTCGTCCTTGGAATCTTTCACCAAAAGGACTTCTTGATCTTTGATTTTTTCGTCCATATTACAATGTATTTAATGACACCAACAGCGGTGCATGGGCAAAGGTAAATCAAAGAAACTGTGCATATTAGCAGTTGGAAATAACTGCGTACTTGTGGCGTTGATATGGATGGAAGTGGCAAAAAAAGAGGTATGGCTCAAACCATACCTCCATATTTTTATTGATTAAATTACTGCATCGCCAGCAATTTGCAGTACATTCCGTCATGGGCTGCAAGTTCTGAATGCGTCCCGTTCTCTACAAGACGTCCTTTGTCCATCACAATAATCTGATTAGCATTGCGAATGGTTTGCAGGTGATGGGCTATGACCAAAACTGTACGATTTCGGATAAGGGCGGACATCGCCTGTTGTATCTTATATTCATTAACAGGATCGACATTGCTCGTTATCTCGTCCAAAAGAATGATGGGAGCATCTTTGAGGAACGCACGGGCGATTGAAAGCCTTTGTTTCTGACCTCCGGACAGTCCCAAACCATTTTCTCCGATTTTTGTTTCATAACCTTCTGGCAGACTGATGATAAAGTCGTGTATCATCGCCCGTCGTGCCGCTTCCTCGATTTCTTCCTGCGTAGCATGTTGATTGCCCACTTTGATATTATTGGCAATGGTATCTGAAAAGAGAATAACATTCTGCATCACCACACTGATTTTGCCGAGTAGATAATCATAGTCCATTTCTCGAATGTCTATACCACCGATACGAATACTGCCGGTCTGCGGTTCCCAGAAACGAAGTAACAGGGTGGTAATGGTTGTTTTACCAGAACCTGACGAGCCAACAAGTGCCGTTACCGTTCCTTCGGGAACATGGAACGTGAGATCTTTCATCTCAAAACCTTCCTTCTCATAATGGAAACCAACTTTGTCAAAGGAAAGATTGAAATGGGTTGCTGTTTTCGGCTGTTCAGGATTGGTGATAACAGGGGCATTCAACAAATGGGAAATGCGTCCGTAGCTGTCCTTTACCTTGATGTAATTCAGCCAATGACTTTCCATATTGACAAAAGGCTTGTAGAATTCTTTTGAGACGATGACGAACATCAGATAAGCGAAAAGAGAAAGTTCCCCTTGCTGTGTCCACCAAAGACCGATTGTAGCCATCAGAGCGAAAGCCAATTCTATCAAAAAAGTGTATCTGCCCACACTTACAGCAGCCAAACGGGAAATATTCTTACTGCTTTCTCCAAATTCACTGACAGAGTGGTCGAGTCTGTCACGGAACATTCCTTTTCCTCCAAACACTTTCAAAACTGGGATGCCCTTAACATATTCAACAAAGAGGCTAACCATATCCGCCAGATTATCCTGTGATTCCTCTTGTGCTTTCATTCCCGAGCGAATGCCCCGATACAGAGAAAATAGGGCAATGGGAAGAATGGCAACCATCGTCAATCCCATGCGCCAGTCCACACAGAACAGCCCGATGCCAAGTATCAGCGCCACGATGAAATCGGCGGACATTCGCGTCCAAAGATGACCCACAACCATCTCCATATTATCAACGTCTTTGTGAATGACTGTACTTATCTCTCCCAGACGCTCATTGGTATAGAAACCGAGTGAAAACATTTTCAGTTTCAATATGATTTTCTCGCGGATACGTTTCACAAGATCAAATCCGGCAAAATGCTTACTCATATCGGCAATGGCATTGGATATGGTTTTCAAGACCAGCAGACTGCCGAGTACCCATGCTGCCGAAATGAAAGAAATGCTTTCTCCCTGTATATGACGGTCGATGAGAAACAAGACTGTGAGCATTATCGCCGTGCCGCAAAGGGCATAAACCACGAAAAACAGTGCGGAGATAATCAGATGCCGCACTCCGCGAGCGGTCAATTCATTCAGTATATTGCGTACCATTCTTATTCCTCCTCATCTTTTAATTGCCATTTACTTACTTGTTCCTGTGTTTCCGTCATATTGCGGTACAGAGAACAGTCTTTCATCAGTTCTTGGTGTGTTCCTTTCGACACAACCTGCCCTTTGTGCATCACAACAATACGCTCCATATCCTGAATGGTATTGAGACGGTGGGCAATCGTAATGACGGTCTTGTTACGCTGCAATTCATCAAGAGCTTCTTGAATTAGTTTCTCATTCTCTCCGTCCAATGCGGCAGTAGCTTCATCGAGAATAACTATTGGAGAGTCTTTGAGCAACATTCGGGCAATGGAAATACGCTGTTTTTCTCCGCCGGAGAATTTTACGCCGGCTTCGCCTGCCAGCGTATCATAACCATTCGGCAAGCCCATGATAAAATCATGAATACGAGCACGCTGTGCTGCCATTTCCACTTCCTTTTGTGTGGCGGTTGGTCTTCCTATACGGATATTATCCCGAATGGTTGTGTTAAAGAGAAAAACCTCCTGCTGTACCATCGAAAAATAATCAGCGATATTACGTTCGGAGAGTTCCGTAATATTCTCTCCTCCCAGTCGTATAGTACCTGTTTGGGGTTGCCAGAACCCCATCATCAAACTTGCCAGCGTGGTTTTTCCCGACCCGGATTCGCCCACGATTGCAGTATGGCTTCCTCTCGGAAATTGAAGACATACATCTTTCAGCGCATTGTCTTTCTTGTTTGGATAGGAGAATGTAACATGCTCGAAACAAACATCCGTCTGTGTCGTATCGGTTTTCTTGTCCGCAGTTTCCTTTGTCTGTACCTCTGTAATGGACTGTACTTTTGCCAACGACTGACCATAGACGATTCGGAAATGTTGGAATGTTGCCAACTTAGCAAAGGAGGACGAGAACAGTCCGCCCAATATCAGGGCAAGGATAAAACGAGCCACCGTCAGTTCGCCCGAAGTCATCATCCATAGCCCGACAAGGGTCATTACCACGATACCACCTTCCAGGAACATCGTTATGAGCGCCATCGGAACAGTAACGCAGAACATGCTCCGCTTCACCCAATGAATATAATCGCGCATACCGCCAAGTACCCGTACCGTTCTGTTTTCCTCGTTACTGAAAGCCTTGATTACCGATATGGTAGCCACATATTCCAAAAGGTCTTCCGACATTTTTTGCGTACTTTCCATAAAGTGTTGAAAGTTCTTTCCCCAAAGTGTTTTGACAGCCATTTGCAGGAGAAATGCCACAGGCAAAAGAGAAATGAGCGACAGCCCCAAACGCCAGTCCAACACCATAATGATTATCCAGAGTAAGACAGGAAAAAGCGTAGCCGAAAGGATTTCGGGTAATCCGTGCGCTAAATAAATTTCAATTTGTTCCACATCATGGTTGATAATATTCACCAATTCGCCAACTTTCCGTTCTTGAAAGAAACCGAGTGGCAAGCGTTGCAGATGACTTATGATACGCAACCTCAATCGTGTAAGGGCATTGTAAGCCGACCGGTGTGCCCGCCAAATTGAGGTTCCATAGAATACGCCTCGAAGCATTGCAAATAGTATCATTATTCCTCCAATACCCCAAACTATTATGGGAGAGAGTGTGCCATTTATCAACTTGTCCACAGCCCACACTACAAGCAGTATAGGGAGTGTGCCTAAAATAAGGTGCAATATAACCACAGCATTGGAGAGCAGGCTACGGCTCTCCCGTTCCTCATCAAGAGGTCCGACTTTTTGTTTATCCATATATGTGTCGTTTTGATCTTTTCTGCTGCAAAAGTACGGCAACAAACAGGGATAAAATAACCCCGATAAGCATTACACTGCCCCAAAACAACAATTTGCTCGCATATAAACGCAATAGGGGTATAAGCGTGGATAATAGGGTTATTTATTTGCTCGGCAGGTAAGTACCTTTGCACAGAATCTCACAAACAAATATGATATGTCAATCAGCTCAATAGTCCATTTATACAAAAGAATGCTCATTGTCGGCTTTCTATTGTTGTGGTCTTTTCCTATGTTTGCACAACTGCAACCAACAGAAATAAAAGTTATTGATGCAGAAAATGGGAACAGTATAGAATTTGCCGCCGTACATTGGAAAGGTTTGAATGCTCCAACGTACACAAATGGTACGACTACAAACAGGAAAGGTATTGCAAAACTAAGTGCATCAAGTAATCAAAAACTTATGCTTATGGTAAGTTATGTCGGTTATCAGACCATTACCGATACGATTACTGCAAATGGGAAGCGTTATACCATAAGACTACTCCCGGAATCAACAGAGTTAGCAGATGTAGTGGTCTTCGGAAAAACAAAAGCACAAGTTCTCAGAGAGTCGCCTGAAGCAGTTTCTGTAATAAATGCGAAAGAACTTCAAGGCAGATCTATTTCGTTAGAAACCGTTTTGAATAAAACCATAGGTTTGAAAGTTGGGCAGACCGGCGGTTTGGGAAGCAGTTCGAGAATTATTGTTCATGGATTGGAAGGAAACCGCATTCAAATCTTATGGGACGGAATACCAATGAGTACTTCTGACGGGGCTTTTTCTCTTGATGAAATTCCGATAGACATTATAGAAAGAATAGAAGTCTATAAGAGTATCATACCCGCCCGTTTCGGATGTGATGGATTGGGGGGAGCCGTCAATATCGTTACTAAAGAGTTTAGTACGGACTATTTAGATGCCTCGTATGAATTCGGGTCTTACCAAACACACAAAGGAAGCGTCTTCTCTCGCAAGAACTTTCCAAAGAGTGGCGTTCTACTCGGTGCGGGAGGCTATTATACATCTGCAAAGAATGACTACTCTTTCAGAGTTCCCGAGAGAGAAAATCTGTTGGTAAGACGTGACCATGACCGTTTTCGTTCGTATATGTTGAAGGGAAAAATTGCTTTCACGAAACTTTGGTTCGATGAGATTAGTACCGAGTTCGGGTATTACAATCGTTTCAATGAAATCCAAGGTATCTTAAAAAACATACAACATGCCGAAAACCAATCAGGAATGTTTATGTTGGAAAACAAACTGATAAAAAGCGGAATGCTGAACGACCGCCTTAATCTTGAGTCCCATTTCTCCCTTTCACATACAACAAACAATTTTGTGGATACGGCACGAGTTAATCACGATTTCGAAGGAAACATATATCCGAGTCCGAATGGGCAGGGAGAAACAGGAGATGTTCCTCACAACTCAAATGACAAAGGCTTGGAAATCAATGAACGTATCAATTTTGATTACAAGTTGTCTGCCAATCACAGTTTGAATCTGAACACACTTATTAACTACGCCAGAAAACAACCGAGCGACAACATTGCAAGTCAGCATGCAGGTTTTGTTATCGGAGGATTTCCCAGTAAAAAGACCAGTGTCATTTCGGGGTTGACTTGGGAGTCAAAACTCTTTGATAAGAAACTGACGAATATGCTTTCCGCAAAGTATTTCCACCTCCATTCCGAGATAGAAGATTTGACTTCATACGAGCTGATTGAGGCTCCGAAGAAAAAGAACAATACGACCTCACAAATAGGCTGGATAGAGGCAATAAAATACGAGCCCTTCAGAGGTTTTCACTTGAAAGCATCTTACCAGCGGGCAATACGCCTTCCCAATTCACAAGAACTATTCGGTGATGGTATCATCACCTTTCCTGCAGCCGGATTGAGACCAGAGAAAAGCCACAACTTCAATCTGGGGTTCTTAATAGACAAAAATGATGTCCTCGGCTTATCGCGATTGCAGTTTGAAGTGAACAGCTTTTATATGCAGGTAAGCGATATGATAAAATTGATGAAACAACACATGGCAGCCGGATATGTAAACGCAGAAAAGGTACATATTAAAGGTATAGAAACCGAAATAAAATTGGACATATCGCCAACGGTCTATGCCTACGGAAATCTAACTTATCAGGATGTGCGTGATGTCTTGAACTATTTACCCGGTACCCAAGCCCCCAATCCGACAAAAGGATTGCGACTACCGAACATTCCCTATTTGTTCGCCAACTTCGGGGCGGAGTATCACAGCAACCGATTATTCAAGAATTGGTATGTCAAGGCTTTCTGGGACGGCAAATTTACTGAGGAGTTCTTCTACTTCTGGGAACTTACCGAATTACAGAAACGACGTATTCCCCGCAGTTTCGTCAATGACATAGGGCTATTGTTGACCTACAAAAGCAAATATTCCGTAGCCTTGGAATGCCATAATATAATGAACAAAGAAGTTTGGGACCAATTCCGCCAACCATTGGCAGGACGGACACTTCACCTCAAATTCAGATATGTCTTCTCAAAAGGAATTTTCTAATTTAACAAATATAAAAAGATGAATACAACAATTTTCAATCGTATAGCTTTTTCTGCTATGCTGGTCGGCTTCATAGGGCTGACATCTTGTAACAAAAATGATGAACCTACGCCTACTCCTCAAGAGGTTCAGCAACATTTCACCTTTGTGCATTATGTGGACAAAAGTGCTTATGTAGGGACATTCAGTGATTTGACTCCTCAAGCAACCGACAATAAGAAAGCATTTGAATTCGGGTTCGGTTGCTATCTCTTTGCTAAGGGTAATACAGTGCTTGTACCCGAAGGGAAATTCGGGGATAAGATACATAAGTTTACAAGAGGTGCCCATGGAGAACTGATAAAAGCAGGTACTATGACATTTGAACAGATGGCTCAACCCGGAGAAATTAACTTCGTTGATGAACAGCGGGCATACGTTGCTTTGCACGGACGTGGAAAAATTGCGTTAATCAATACTTCAACATTGCAAAAGGAAGATGAAATTGACCTCTCGTCTTATGCGGTTCAAGACAACAATCCTGATCCCGGCTGCAATGTCATTCGAGATGGAAAGATGTATGTCGCTCTCAATCAACTTAACTCTCCCCACACCTCCGTACCGGGTACTGGAGCAGAGGTAGCTATCATTGACCTCAAGACGAAAAAGACTGAAGTTATCAAAGATAACCGCACAAGTGTTGTAGGATTGTTCCGCCATTCTGACGCATTCATAGACGAGCGGGGTGACATCTACTTTTACAGTGCGGGTAACAACTTCAATGTTGCCAATAAGGAAGGTTTCCTGCGTATCCGCAAAGGAAGCGACAAATGGGATACCGATTATCTGTTCAACCTATCGAAGACAACCATAAAAGGAATAGGCAAAACAGGGCAGTATATAATTAAGTCTTTCTATGCAGGTAATGGTATTGTGTATAGTTGTGTGAAAGTAACGGATACAGAATTTGGAATACTCAAGAAAGACTTCCAACCCGTGAAAATCGACATTTGGAACAAAACCATCGAAAAACTTGATTTGCCAATGACTGACAGCAACGGCTCTTTTGCCATAACTCGCTACAAGGATTTCATCGTCTTTGGAATGACATGTAACAATGGTACGGGCTATTACACCTACAATACCAAGACAGGCGAATGCTCGCAAAGACCGGTTGTTACTGCCATAGGAGTACCTTCAAGTTTAGTCGCATTTGAGTAAGCTCCCATTAAAAACATTTCTCATGGAGCTATTGGTCCTTTTCTGAGAGTAATACGGATAAAAACCTGCGATAATTCGAGTTTTTATCCGTATTTGTTTGTAACTTTGCAAAAAGACATAAAATATGACTATAGAATTTTGTGCCATCAACAAACCCGAAGATTGGATGGAGATGGTTGCCGAGCAATTTGGTACATCAGTAATAAACGATGGATTTACCATTCCTTCTTCTATGGGTAGTGGATTCTTCAAACAATATTATCCTCTGCCATGGCTCACATTGACTTACATCAGTTTCATAGCATACGAGCCGATAACTATGATACGTCGCTCGGTGGAAAACTCGAAATGGATTCCTGTGATGTTCTATATCAATGAGCATAAGCACGAGCAGATAATTGGAACAAGCACAAAAACGGTCGGAGTGGACACGCTCGATGGCATTTTCATGCCTTCAAGTAGCATCCCGACTGAGTGGAGTTTTCCTCCAAAGAAACGATACGAAAATATTACACTGACTTTCAATAAGGATTGGATTGAAAAGATTGATGCAGCACATGAAACCTATATCGGTCGTCTTCTCCAATCGGACAAGGCTTTTTATTTGTTTGAAACCATTACACCTGCAATGCAACAGGTCTTGGATAACATTAAGTCAATAACTGAAACAGGCAATCCTTTTTCAATGCTTCATTTGCATGGAAAAACTATGGAATTACTGACGATGTACTTTGAAAAGCTCGAAAAGCGTTCGGAAGTAAAATCTCTTGCCAACCTAAACTTGAATGATGTTGAATCAGTATTCCGTGTTCGTCGTCAGATTCTTCAAAGTCTCAGTAATGTACCGAGTGTTCCCAAATTGGCACGTGAAGCCAATATGAGCAGTTCCAAACTACAAAAGTGCTTCAAGCAGGTTATTGGAAAAGCCATCGCCGAATATGCCCTATCCGAAAAGATGGAATGGGCAAAACGACTGCTTTCCACTCGCCTCTACTCGGTGTCAGAAGTAGGCTATAAAGTTGGATATGCCAATCTCAGTCATTTCACGGAGGCTTTCTGCAAATATCACAGGATAAAACCCAAGCAATATCTTGATTCGTTGTAATTCAACTTAACAGGGGTACAACTATACTTTTTACGGATATTTTGTCTCAATAAAACATATGAACTTTGCCCGTAAATTAAAAGGGCAACGAAGATAACACCTGATGAGAATCTTCTTTTCATATCTCTTGCTCTATCATCTGTTTTGACTATTCAATGTTATTCAGATGTATTTACTCTTTCAGAAGAATAGTAAAACCATTCATAGATTAGGAATATGAAAAGACTCGTAAAAAAGAACTCTTTTAAAATGCTACTCTCTGAAAATACAACGAAAGCTACTGCTTGCTTAATTAGAGAAATCTTAAAGCTTGTAGAGACAGAGAAAAAATTGGAGGCATTATTTCGAACCTTGCATTACACTCGATTTCAATTGCAGATTATCCATGCGAGTCCTGCCTTAACAGTCGAAATGGGGGAAAAATGTATCGGAGTTACTCTTTGTCATTGACACAGAACTGAAACTGCTGGATATGCGGTTGCATGGATTGTTCCCTGCTCCGCAGAAGTCTGTCAGCAATCTCCGTTGGACAGGCAAAGCGACAGATTTAGTGGAACTCCTTTATGCTCTCGACACCTGCGACTGTATCAACAACGGAGAAATAGGTGTGGAGGAGTTGGCAGATGCTCTCTCTGAAATCTTCGGGGTGGAGATAAAGAACTGCTACAACGTATATATGAATATGAAGCGTCGCAAAGATGACAGCCGCACCTATTTCCTTGATGAACTCCGAGAGAAACTCAATAAGCGTATGGTGGAAAGCGACCTGAAAGGAGGTAAATTCAAGAAGCGATAAAGACAAAGAGAAGCACTCCGACTTATCCCCCTGACACTCTCACTTGTCGATTACCTGAAGTTTACAGCGATTTTATTTGTGTGAATAGATTAAATTGAGTATTTTTGCAAGCAGAATTGAGTAAAATACTCATCGCAACTGAGTAAATCTATCATTGGATTTGAGCATGAACTATATTCGCAAACAATATCACACGCTGAAAGCACGCATTCTGGAGCCAAGGCGTTTTATTCAAGTATTGGCAGGTCCGAGGCAAGTGGGCAAATCGACCCTCGTGGGGCAGGTGTTACAAGAGGTAGCCATTCCCTATTCGGTAGAAGTGGCAGATGCTGTCAATCCGAAAGACAGCGACTGGATACGCCGCGTGTGGGAAGGAGTACGAACCACCATGATACTCCGCAGCGAGACTGAACGCCTGCTTGTGATCGATGAAATTCAGAAGATTGACAATTGGAGCGAGGTTGTCAAAAGAGAATGGGACGAGGACACACGCAAGCATATCAATCTGAAAGTGGTACTATTGGGTAGCAGTCGTCTGTTGCTCAAAAGAGGACTTACGGAGTCGTTGGCGGGGCGTTTTGAACTTATTCGCCTCGGGCATTGGAGCTATCAAGAAATGCACGACGCTTTCGGAGTGACACTCGACGAGTATATCTACTTTGGCGGCTATCCCGGTGCCGCGCACATGATAGGCGACGAGAAGCGTTGGCGTAAGTATATCAAGGATTCGTTGGTGGCACCTGCCATCGAGAAAGATGTGCTGATGACCTCCAACATCTACAAGCCTGCCCTTATGAAGCAGTTATTTGAGTTAGGTTGCGGCTATTCTGCCGAGATACTTTCGCTGACCAAACTGATGGGACAGTTGCAAGATGCAGGAAACGTAACTACGTTAGCTTCGTATTTGGAGATACTCGACCAGTGTGCATTGCTGACAGGTTTACAAAAATATGCCAATGATGATGCCCGCAAGCGTGGCTCCATTCCCAAATACCAAGTGTATAACAACGCCTTGTTGACAGCATACAAAGGCAGGGCGTTTCTTACGGACAGAACGGACACAACACTTTGGGGACGATGGGTGGAGAGTGCAGTGGGCACTCATTTGCTGGGCATGGCAGAGGAAGCGGATTACCAAGTGTATTACTGGCGAGAGCCTGCAAGGAACAGAGTAGATGGAGACAAAGAGGTGGACTTCGTCATCGTAAACGATGGAGAGGTGACGGCCATTGAGGTGAAAAGCGGTCGTCGTGGCATGAACTCGGGTCTTCCTGCCTTTGTGGAGGCATTCCACCCTAAAAAGTCTTTTGTCGTGGGTTCGGGCGGTGTCTCATTGGAAGACTTTCTGAGAAGCGACATGGAATTGTTGTTGGGATAATCTCATATTCCGACAGCTGAATATAACACTAAAAGTCAATAAGCCTCTCAGGCGCGTCGAAAGACAGCATATTTGAGGGGCGTTCTTCATTTTATAAAGGAGCCGAAATGAAGAGAACACAAGATGCTGCAAATCAAAAGGGAGGTATTCCGGTTTCGGAGTATCTCCCTTGATTTATTTTCTGCAACTATTGGTCGCAGAAATTCTTCGAGTCTTGCACAAGTAGATTAGAAATTCTCCAACCTTTAGTTGGAGAATTTACGATCTTCTATCGAAATGCCTTTATTACCCTGAACACAGTCCACAAGCAGGTGAAAGGAGCGGTAAAGATTCCGATGACAACAAAGAGAAGGAGTTTGAATATGTAATAAACTATCCACTGCCCATTTGTCCCTGCCACCATTTTATAAGGAATGTACTTTTCCACGAAGAGATAGCCCGACCATATCGCCATCAGCGTATATCCTGACATCCATCGCATATCCTCAAAACCTTTGGTTGCCAAAAAGTTCCACCTGAAACCTATGGCAAACAGAGCTGCCAAGAGTAACAAACTACATACGCTCCTCCACTTCTCGCCTTGTCTTCTCTTCTGAAAACAAGGCGTGCAAAGTATCGGCTCATACTTTTCGGTACATTCGGCACAAAGTCCTTTCCCGCAATCGGAACACTGGGCTACTGCAGCCCTATCTATATGATTAAAGCAATTCATCTGATTCAAGTTTTACGACTCCAAAAATACAAAAAAACCGCTTTTCTGTCCAAGAAAAACACCACTTATTTTTATGATTTCTTGGTAGTTAAGAGCTTCGATAGTTCAGGATCATCGGCTATCCGTTGCAACTCTCGCTCCACGATTTCCCGCACCTCCGTTTTCACACGGTCATAGTTTGCCTTAATCTCCTGTTCCATCATATCCTCTCCGTTTTCATTTGTGAAGTCAGTAAGAACAGGTATCGGACGATAGGCTTCCGTTTCCCTTGCCACCCTTGCATTATCCACTACAATCTCACAGTGGAATATCTTCTGCTCGATACGTTCGGAGAAGTTATCTGCGACCGCTCCCACGAACATTCCCTGTGTGAGCGTGGAAATCTTGCTCTGTGGAATCAGGCTGTCCATCTGCGTGGATATGGAGGTCGTCTTGTCGCCTCGGGTGATGCTCATGCTCTGCCGTTTCTGAAGCACCTTGCCAAACCTCTCCGAGAGCGTCTTTGCCGTTTCGCCGACCACCTGACCGGAGAAAATGTTTCCGACAGTGTTCATCACCACGGCAGCTTCCTTGTCTCCATAATCCCGCTTCAACTGTGAGAAGTCCTGAAAGCCCAAGCATACCGCCACCTTGTTGCTTCGTGCGGTGGCTATCAAGTTGTCCAATCCCTTGAAATAGATGGTGGGCAGCTCGTCGATGAGCACGGAACTTTTCAGCATTCCTTTCTTATTGATGAGCTTGACAATGCGCGAATTATACAACCCCAATGCTGCTCCGTAGATATTCTGTCTGTCAGGGTTATTCCCTACACACAGGATTTTAGGCTCTTGGGGATTATTGATATCCAGTGTAAAATCATCTCCTGTCATAATCCAATAGAGCTGCGGACTTATCATCCTTGACAAGGGTATCTTGGCGGAGGCTATCTGTCCCTGCAACTGGTCAGCCGCCCCTCCGAGCCAAGCATCCATGAAAGGAGAAAGATAGTTCTCCAATTCAGGATATGAGGTGAGTATCGGAAAAATATCCTTGTACTTGCGGCAGAGAAACTCTATGGCATGCGGGAAGGTGCAGTATTTCCCTCCCTCGAAAATACGGAGATACCAAATGATGGCGGCGAAGAGTACGATGGGCGACTCCACGAAGAAATCCCCTTGCTTCTGCACCCACGTCTTATTGAGGTTGAGCATAATCGTATAAGCCGATTCGTAAGCATCCGATATGTCGCTCATAAAGTCGGGGTGTATCGGGTTACAGCGGTGTGACCGACGAGGGTCATCGAAGTTGATCACGTAAAACTTCGGCTTAACCTTATACCCTTCCGAGTGACGTAGCAAGTGATTGTAAACAATCGTAGAGAGGTCGGGATACTTGAAGTCGTAGCAGTAGATGGCAAAACCTTTCTCAATCTGCTGCTTGATGAAATTGTTGATGATGGCATAGGACTTACCGCTGCCCGGTGTCCCCAAGACGGAGACCGCACGAAAAGGATTCACGACGTTTATCCACCCTCTGTTCCACTTCTTGCGGTAATAGAATCGGGTCGCAGATTGACTGAGTACTCGTTCTCCAAAAGCTTTGTCTCCTGCATAAAGGATTCGTTCTCCTGATTGAAGACATCTTCCATCAGGTTGTTCTTCAAGAGGCGGCTCATGTAGAGTCCCGCCATCAGCAGACATACATACCCTATGGTTATCGTAAAGGTGTAGAGCGCTGCATTGGCTTCAATGGGTAGCGGCAAGGCAAGTATCCACCAATTGAGGAAGAAAAAGACAAAGCCAATGCCCATAAATACCCATATTTTCGACCACGTGATATGCTCCTTTTTAACGCCCTTCGTGCCCAGACAGGAAAGCCCCATCAGTACCAATGCAAAGAGTTTGGTGTAAAGCATATTACCAAATAGTCCCGCTGTGCGGTGGAAGTTCATCAGAATCCTATCCACCACACCGATATTCATTCCCCATAACCGTATCGCTTCATAGCAATACCAATAGAGGTGGGCTACTACCAATATAATACTTACGGCACGCAGAAAATCCATGATTTTCGCCAGTGCTCTCAAATCGTCTTCTTGTTGCATAGTTTTTCGTTTAATTTCGTTCTTACTTTTATGATTGTTGAAATTGTCTTATAAGACTTTTCAAATTGTCTTATAGGACAATTTTAATTCCCTTATAAGAGAATTTGACACCTCTGATAATTCCTGATAATCAACATCTTACAATCTTCGTTTTTTTTCTACACTTTAGAGATGGAAAATACGGTTTATAACCGAGGCTTCTTCTGTTTCTTCTTTCTCTGCATCCGTCTACGGAACTGTTCTTCCTCCCAATCCGTTCCGTTGGCTTCCATAGGCAAATCAAGAAGACCGCCCAAGAAGGAATTTTCTTCCGACGGGAGCGTATGAGATGCAGACTGATTTTCACCTTGAGGAGTATTAACAGAGAGTTCGGGATGCGGACGGTCGAACCACTCGGCAATAGCGTTTGCCGAAAATTCCTTGCCCAATCTCGAGCCATTGATGACACAGCCGTTGTTATGGTCTATAAAGGTGACACCATAGAGCCGCCCTTCCTCGTTCTCTCGGAAGATGACATCAATACCCCTGTGATGCAGGTTCCCCCCTGAAATCCTCTCTTGTGGCAGAACGCTTCAATGCTCCGGCTACGATTGCTTTGGTCTTAGGAGCAAGATGCTTTTCCTTCAGTTTCTCCTTTGACGCCTTGAATCTATTTTGCAGAGCTTCATATCCGACAGACTTCCCAAAGAGAGAGGATTTAAATACTTTTCCGACTTTATTCCCCTTGTCATCCGTGGCAAAGTAGAGAAGTCCCATATAGGTTTTTCCGCGTATCTCTCCCTTAACCTCCTCCACACATATATTATAGGTGGAGAGCAAAGCACGGTATTCCTTAAAACTCGGACAGTGGTAGAATTTCGCTGCCGGTCTGATGACCGAAACCAATTGCTTTTTAAGATTCTCTCCATCGCCGTAGCAGACTTTTTGCAGGCGAAACACTTCTTTTTCCTTCCGCATTTGCGCAGGGATCAAACCGTACTTCTGTTCCAGTTCTTTGAGAATACGGGTGCTGGTATAGAAATTATTACCATCGTTAATCTTCTTTCCCCGTTCATCGACAGCTAAGGTGACAATATGCAGGTGATGCCTGTCTATGTCTTCATGCTTATAAACGATAAAGGGTTGATTAGCGTAGCCCATCTTTTCGATATACTCCCATGCGATGGCAGAGAACTGCTCATCGGTGAGGCTGTCATCGGGATGCGGATTCAAGGAGATGTGTATAACCGGTTTCTTAGTGAGGACATGACTCGGCATATATGCCATAAAGTCCTGCATACAGGCGGATATATCGTGTGTCCCATCAGCCGGAGAGAAGACTTTGTTGGTCTCCAGAATCTTGGCAACGCCCTCGTTTACCTTCTCTCCATTGTACGCCAATGCCCCGAAAAGGGAACTGCCATAGTTTATCTTTGCGACCATTTCTCTTGAAATTCACGGATTAGATGTACGATTTCGCCTCCGACAGCCGCCAATTCGAGTGTCAGTTTCTCCAATTGGGCAAGCATCGCAAAGGCTTTTTTCTCGGTGAAATTGCTCTTTAAGGCGACCACAGCTTGGTTATAATTCACCCCGACACTGCGAAATTGTCCGTACAAAGTCGTCAGTTTTAGATAGTAATCAAGCAGTGAACGATCTACTTTTATCACTCGGAAAGTCTCATCAAAGACCCTTGCCTTGATGAAAACAGCCCTGTTCGGGACACCTGACTGTTCATAAAGCGTCAGGAAACGCGCAAACTCCGTGTCCGTAAACCGAACCATGCAACAATGGCTGGCTTTCTCTTTTTTCAAGGGTCTCCCCACATGTCTCTTTGTCATTTTACTTTGGATTTTAGTGTTTCACGGCATCACCGGCATTCAAGACAAGGCATTCTCTCTTCCAAGAAAAAACGACTTCGGAGTTTTTTCAGCCCTCTGCAAGAGCAAGAGTTCTGAGTTACCGAATTTATTTCGAGTAACGCAGGACATATCTTGCTATTTGCTCCGGCGCAAATAAATCCGTCCGCGAAGGACGGAAGTCGAGTCCCTCAAAAAAGAACGCTTTATGCCTCGAAGGCTTCGGCTTACCGCTTGGGTGCAAAGTTACTAAGCGTTGTGCCTAAAGCACTTACCTCTCACGAAGCCACAAATACGCAAATCGACGCCACAAGTACGCAGTTAGCAAAAAGGGCAGAAACAAGGGGGTAAAGGCTTCTATATTTGCCCCGTCGAACAGGTGTTTGCAGGTCGGTGGACATACCTGCCTGCCCAAGTCTAAAAACCAGTCCGCAGCCATTTGAACAGACAATTACGGAAATGGAAATAGGAATGAGAATATGTACAAGTTATTGCACCCGTCGCCCCTCGCACCCTTGCGCAAGGGTACAAGTGTGGACGTATGGATGGGGGGACGTGGGTAAGTATGACTCCCATCATATAGCCCCACCCTTATATAGGGAGGGACATATCCCGAAAGGCGGGTCCATATTCCCTTGTTGGAATACCTTTCCGTATGCCTGTCCGGGGATTTATTCCCTCACGGACTTATTTCCACATCCGCCTTTTCAAGGAAACAAGCCAAGGCGTGCATGCGCCTTTCCACACATATATGTAGAACCATTAAACAGAAAATGAAATGAAAAAGAAACCTGTTTTCATTGCCTTCTCCACCCAAAAGGGCGGTGTCGGCAAAACGACCTTTACGGTCTTGACGGCAAGTTACCTGCACTATGCCTGCGGGTACAACCTTATTGTGGTGGATTGCGACTATCCGCAATTCAGCATCAATGCCATGCGTCAGCGTGACGCACAGGGCGTGGATCGCAACCCCGCGCTGCAAGAATTGGCAGCCACCCAATTCTCCGAGTTGCAAAAGCCCACGTACACCATCCTTTGTGCCACGGCAGAGGCAGCCGTGGATACGGTCAGGGAATATCTGGAAACGCACGAGCCGGATACGGATTTCGTCTTTTTTGACCTGCCCGGAACCATCAACAATGACGGTGTGCTGACCACCCTCTCCGGTATGGATTATATTTTCACACCCATCTCCGCCGACCGTATATCCTTGGAAAGCACGCTGAGCTTTTCAGCCATCATCAAGGAGGCGATAACCGACAATACAGACACTGCCAACAAAGGGATCTACCTCTTTTGGAACATGGTGGACGGCAGAGAGAAGACACCCCTCTATGCGATGTATGAAAAGGTCATTGCCGATTTGGGACTTCCCATCTTAAAAACGGCAGTCCCCAATACGACCCGCTACAAAAAGGAGGTAATGGAGGAGGGTACGACCCTCTTCCGTTCAACCATCTTTCCCGCCTCTCGCACGCTGCTTAGAGGCAGTCGTCTGAAAGAGCTTGTGGAGGAAATCTTGTCCATCGTAAAACCTGAAGCATATGGCAGGAAAGAATAAAGGGGCGATAGATCCCGTCGCTATCCGGGAACTGATTTCACAGGGGATCCCGATGAAAAAGAAAGAGAGTGAGATGGCTGCATCAGCCACAGTCGAGGAAAAGAAAAACGATATGACTGAAGTACCCCAAGAAACGGCGGAAGAATTTCATTCTCCCATTCGTACCCGTCGCAGGAATGTCGCCAAGGGAGACTATGTATCACTCTTCATGCACCGCAATGATTTGTTTGACCGAAAGGCTATCTACATCTCCAAAGAATTGCAGGATAAGCTGGCGGAGATTGTCCTCTTCATCAGGAAGCGGGAAATGACGCTGGGAATGTATGTCGAAAATATCCTCCTCAAACATTTAGAGGACTACAAGGAAGAAATCAACCGGTTAAGCGAACAGAATTTCAAGAAATTATTGTGACATGAAACAGACATTTTTCATTCTGCTGCTGGTCGGCTTAGCCTATCTCGGCAGCGTGCAGGTCGTGCGTTTCCTGTACGCCCTCTATCGAAAAGCCAAGAAACTTTATCAAGACCTAAGACTCTTCTTCAAGGAACGGGGAAAAGACAAAGTCGTCGTTACCATCCGTATTCCCAAGCGGGAGTTCGCACAAGAGGAGAATGTCCTGTTGGCCGAACTTCCCATAACACCCGAAGAGGAGGACGAGGAGAATAGTGAACCTGCTGAATCTTCGGAACTTCTGGATATGGAGAGTGAAGAGGAGTACGTTCAGGTGGAGTTTGAGGGAGAAAGCCATTCTCTCTCAGAAAGTATCACTGCGAAAGAACTGCACCACATGGGAAGTGTCCTGTCCCGTAAGGAGGTTCCCATAGAGGAAGAGGTCAAAGCGGCAGAAACCATCTGTAAGCTGCACGATTCACCGATGCTCCAAGAGATAGAGAAAGTTGCCGGCGGACGTGTCCATGAACTGCTGGAACGTGTCATGAATCAAGCTCCCAAGGCGGTTCAGTCCGGGAACTTCGATTACAGCAAATTTATCAAGATATAGTATTCACCCATCAAAAGAAAAATCATGAGCAATCCGATTCACATCGCCATTGCGTCCCCTTTGGGAGGTGTCGGCAAAACCACGCTTACCGTACTTGCGGCAAGTACCCTTCACTATCATTTAGGATACAGCGTTGCGGTAATAGACTGCAATTATCCGCTCTATACGACGGCTTACCTAAGGGGAAAAGAAACTGAGGGACAAAATAAGCAAGGATTTTCCGATAAGTGCCTCAAAAATATGATGCGGCAACCATTATGGCTTCAACCCTATCCAATCGTTTGTGTCCCCATAGCAAAAGCATGGAAGGAAACAGAGCGACTCCAAGCGGAAATTCACCCCAAGTGTATCTTTTTCGATCTGCCGTCATTGATGCGAACCGAAGGGACGGTGGAATTGCTGACCCGTATGGATGCAGTCATCTTTCCCGTTACGGGCAACCCGATGGATGCCGATGCCGTCCGCCGCTTCATTGAGATTGTAGGCGAACAGATATTGACCATGGGCAAAGGAAGCATCAAGGAACTCTGCCTGCTTCGCAATATGGTCGGCTCTTGGGAAAAAGAAGAAGTTCAAGAACGGTGTCGAACGCTTGCCGACGAAACGGGAGCAGTACTTATGCAGACCTCCTTACCATATTCCAAACATTTCCGTCCCTCTTTCGCTGACGGCAAGGCGGGTATTTGTACGCTCCATTATCCCCGTAGCGGAACATTAGGTCGGCTTGCCGATAGTTTGGGGAAAGAACTTCACGAAATCATCTCCCGCCTATGTTCCGAGTAGTTTTTATCGCATTCGTGCTTTATCTCCTATGGCTGCTTCTATTCTTTGGGTACGAACGAAGAAAGAGAATGGCAAGGCGAAAAGCCCAAAGGGAAGATCTCACAGAAGAGGTTTCCGAGGCTGAAATCATCGGTAAAAGTCGCTTTCAGGTATGCCACTCGAAGCCACAAGTACGCAGTTATCCAGAAGTCGATTCTACGGAGAAAAAGTGTTCTACATTTGCCACGGAAAACGGAAACGAGCACTCCGGAGATACGGAAGGACTTCCTGAAATCGACGATGTGCCCCTACAGTATGAAACAGATGGGGCTACGGCAGGAGAAGAGGAAGAAGTCGAAGTGGCAGTGCCGCACGCTGAAAAGGAAACATACGACGGAGGGATTGACTTTGAACGGGTGCAGGAAGCCTTGTCGGTCATACACCGAAACGCCTCTTCCATAGGAGAACGGCAGAGAGCCGGTGAGACACTGACCGAATTGGAAGGCACTCGTCTGATGGAAACACTCCGAAGCGATACTGTCCGTTCTTCCACGATAGACGATATTGTCCGCAGCCGTTTTGAAGAACTTTATGTTCCCTCTGACGGCAGGGACAAACAGTAACAAACCCATTAAACAGTCAAAGACGATGAAAGAAAAAGAGTACGGCTGACATACGAGAGAAGCCACTACTGAAATCCGAAAGTAACAACAGTATTCACCCGTCGGGAGGACCTATCCAATTCTCTCGGCACAAAACAAAGATTTATGACCAAAAGACATTTTCTTATCGCAGCCGTTCTGCTGCTTTCCGCCTATTCCGCCTTTGCCCAAGGCAACGGCTTGTCGGGCATCAACCAAGCCACCAACATGGTAACGTCCTATTTCGACCCTGCCACGAAACTCATCTACGCCATCGGCGCAGTCGTGGGACTCATCGGTGGGGTAAAGGTCTATTCAAAGTTCTCGTCCGGCGACCCGGACACCTCGAAGACCGCTGCAAGCTGGTTTGGAGCCTGTATCTTCCTTATCGTGGCAGCCACCATTTTAAGAAGTTTCTTCCTCTAAGCCTATGGAGACCTATCCCATCAACAAGGGGATCGGTCGCTCGGTTGAGTTTCAGGGACTCAAAAGCCAATACCTGTTCATCTTCGCAGGAGGGCTGCTCGCCCTCTTCGTACTGTTTGTCATCCTCTACATGGCGGGCGTCAATCAATGGATTTGTATCGGATTCGGAGGTACTGCCGCAGCCATCTTGGTGTGGCAAACCTTCTCCCTGAACAGGAAGTACGGGGAACACGGGCTGATGAAGCGTTCCGCGCTGCACAGCCATCCCCGATACCTCATCAACCGACGACGCATTCCCCGTCTGCTGCGGCACAAGGAGCTGCCAAGACGAAAGAGAACAGATCGTAAAAAAACAAACAAAGAAAAGGAGGACAAAGAATGAGAAACGTACTGAAAGCCACCACGCTGGAAAACCGCTTCCCGCTGCTTGCCGTCGAAGAGGGGTGCATCCTCTCGAAGGACGCCGACATCACGGTCGCCTTCCGTGTGGATTTGCCCGAACTCTATACGGTGACGAGTGCGGAGTATGCCGCCATCCACTCAGCTTGGGTGAAGGCGATCAAGGTCTTGCCGACTTACAGCGTCGTGCACAAGCAGGACTGGTTTGTCAGGGAGGGCTACCGTCCGGATTTGCAGAAGGAGGAGATGAGTTTTCTCTCCCGCAGCTTCGAGCGGCACTTCAACGAGCGTCCATTCCTGAACCACGCCTGCTACCTGTTCCTGACCAAGACAACCAAGAACCGAAGCCGACAACAGAGCAATTTTTCCACGCTCTGCCGCGGGCATATCATTCCCAAGGAAGTACGCGACAAGGATACCGCTCGCAAGTTCCTCGAAGCCACCGAGCAGTTTGAGCGGATTATGAACGAGTGCGGTTTTGTCCGCCTGAGGCGATTGAGCGACGAAGAGATTGTCGGCACGGAAGAGAAACCGGGACTGATAGAAAAATACTTCTCGCTTTCCCTCTCCGACACGACGGTATTGGAAGACATCGACCTGAGAGCCGACCGGATGCGTATCGGCGATAAGCGGCTCTGTCTGCATACGCTTTCCGACACGGAAGACCTGCCGGGACAGGTAGGGACGGATATGCGTTACGAACGCCTGTCCACCGACCGCAGCGACTGCCGTCTTTCATTTGCCGCTCCCGTGGGACTGTTGCTGCCGTGTAGCCATATCTACAACCAGTATGTGCTGATTGACGACAGTGCGGAGAACCTGCAACGCTTTGAGAAGAACGCACGGAACATGCACTCGCTCTCCCGCTATAGCCGAAGCAACCAGATCAACAAGCAATGGATTGACGAATATCTGAACGAGGCGCACAGCTTTGGACTTACCTCCGTCCGCTGCCACTGCAACGTGCTGGCATGGAGCGAGGACGGTGAGGAACTCCGACGTATCCGCAACGACGTGGGCAGTCAGCTTGCCTTGATGGAGTGCAAGCCACGGCACAACACCGTGGACGTGCCTACGCTCTTTTGGGCAGGCATCCCGGGCAATGAAGCCGACTTCCCCGCCGAAGAGAGTTTCTATACCTTCATCGAACAGGCGGTCTGCTTCTTCAACGAGGAGACCAACTACCAAGATTCGCTCTCGCCGTTTGGTATCAAGATGGCAGACCGCAGTGGCAAGCCGATTCATTTGGATATTTCCGACCTGCCGATGAAGAAAGGTATCATCACCAACCGCAACAAGTTCATCTTGGGACCGTCGGGCAGTGGCAAGTCGTTCTTTACCAACCACCTCTTAAGGCAGTACTGGGAGCAGAATACCCATATCGTCTTGGTGGACACGGGAAACAGCTATCAGGGGCTGTGCGAGATGATACGCCACAAGACGCAGGGCGAGGACGGGGTGTATTTTACCTACACGGACGAAAGCCCCATCAGCTTCAACCCGTTCTATACGCCGGATAAGGTGTTCGACGTGGAAAAACGGGAGAGCATCAAGACATTGCTGCTCACGCTGTGGAAGAAGGACAACGAGCCTGCCACACGCTCGGAGGAGGTAGCCCTCTCCAATGCCGTGTCACTTTTTATCGAGCGGATCAAAACGGACGACGGCATCGTACCTTCGTTCAACAGCTTTTATGAGTATCTCACCACCGACTACTCGGCTCTGCTCCATGAGAAAAAGGTCAGGGAAAAGGATTTTGACTTGGCCAATTTTCTCAACGTGCTAGAGCCGTACTACAAAGGTGGCGAATACGACTACCTGCTGAACTCGGACAAGCAACTCGACCTCTTGAATGCACGCTTTATCGTCTTCGAAATTGATGCGATAAAGGATCATCCCATCCTATTCCCCATCACGACCATCATCATTATGGAACTCTTCATCAACAAGATGCGACGATTGAAAGGAATACGGAAGGTCATCCTCATCGAGGAGGCATGGAAGGCGATTGCGTCCGCAAACATGGCGGGTTATATAAAATACCTCTACAAGACGGTAAGAAAGTTCTTCGGTGAGGCGGTTGTGGTCACTCAGGAGGTGGACGACATCATCCAGTCGCCCATTGTCAAGGAAAGCATCATCAACAATTCCGACTGCAAGATACTGCTCGACCAGCGCAAGTACATGAACAAGTTCGATCAGATACAGGAACTCTTGGGACTGACGGACAAGGAACGGGGGCAAATACTCTCCATCAACCAGAGCAACGATGCCACAAGGTCATACAAGGAGGTGTGGATCGGGCTGGGCGGCGTACAGTCCGCCGTCTATGCCACGGAAGTGTCGAAAGCCGAATACCTCACCTATACGACGGAAGAGACGGAGAAGATGCGCGTGCTTGCCCGAGCCGAGAAACTTGGCGGCAACATGGAGCTTGCCGTCAGGCAACTCGCCGAAGAGAATTAGACAACAGTAACATTCACTAAAATCCAAAGTAAAATGAGAAAGAAAATTTTAATGCTTATCACGTGCGGTTGCCTCTTGGCAAGCAGCGCACACGCCCAGTGGGTGGTCACAGACCCCACCAACCTTGCACAGAGTATCATCAACACCACCAAGGAAATCGTGCAGACCTCGAAGACGGTCAAGAACACGCTCGACAACTTCAAGGAGGTAGAGAAACTCTACAATGAGAGCAAGAAATACTACGATGCCCTGAAAAAGGTGAACGACCTCGTCAGGGACGCCCAGCGAGTGAAAGAGACCATTCTGATGGTCGGAGAAATCTCCGACATCTATGTGAACAACTACAAGAAGATGCTCTCTGACCCGAACTTCCGACCGGAGGAGCTGATTGCCATTGCCAACGGCTATACCAAACTGCTTGGCGAGAGCAACAACCTGCTCAAGGAACTGAAGCAGGTGGTGAACATCACCACGCTGAAGATGACCGACAAGGAGCGTATGGACGTGGTGGACCGCTGCTACAAGGAGGTGAGGGACTACCGCAACCTCGTGCGCTACTACACCAACAAGAACATCTCCGTGAGTTATCTCCGAGCCAAGGCGAAGAAGGATGCGGACAGGGTACTTGACCTGTACGGGACGGACAACGAAAGATACTGGTAGTCATGGGAGCGGAATTTGACAATCTGCATCAGGTACTCCGTTCGCTTTATACGGAGATGATGCCCATGTGCGGCGATATGATTGCCGTTGCAAAGGGGATTGCGGGCTTGGGTGCTCTCTTCTATGTGGCACTCAGGGTATGGCAGACGCTTGCCCGTGCCGAGCCTATCGACGTCTATCCGCTGCTCCGTCCGTTCGCCCTCGGTCTCTGCATTCTCTTTTTCCCGATGGTCTTGGACACCATCAACGGCGTGCTCAGTCCCGTTGTACAGGGAACGCACAAGATGATGGAGACACAGACCTTCAAGATGGACGAATACCGCAAGATGCGGGACAAGATAGAGTATGAGTCAATGGTGCGTGACCCGGAGACCGCCTACTTGGTGAGCAACGAGGAGTTCGATAAAAAATTAGATGAACTCGGTCTCTCGCCTTCGGATATGGCAACAATGGCGGGTATGTATGTGGAACGTAGCATGTACAACTTCAAGAAATGGTTCCGCAATATGGTGCGGGAGTTTTTGGAACTGCTCTTCGCCGCTTCCGCCCTGCTCATCGACACGCTCAGGACTTTCTTCCTGATTGTCCTCTCCATCTTGGGACCGATAGCCTTCGCCATCTCCGTATGGGACGGTTTTCAGAGTACCCTCACGCAATGGATTACGAGGTACGTCTCCATCTATCTGTGGCTGCCCGTGGCGGACTTGTTCAGTTCGATGCTGGCAAAAATCCAAGAACTGATGCTCAAGCACGACATCACACAGTTACAGAACGACCCGACCTATTCCATAGATGCCTCGAACGGTGTGTATTTGGTCTTTATGATCATCGGTATCATCGGATACTTTACGGTTCCTACCGTTGCCGGTTGGATTATCCAAGCGGGAGGTGCAGGAAACTATGGCAAGAATGTGGGACTTGCTGCTGCAAAGGGTGCAGGTATCGCAGGTGCCGTGGGCGGAGCCGTCGGCGGTTTCGCCGGAGGACATGCACGAAATGCGATGAACTATGCGGGTAGCAAGGGCAAGGAGATAGCCGGGAAGTTATTTCATCGGGGAGGAAACAAATCCTCCGAACCATCGGAACAAAATTAAAAAGCTATGGAATTTAAGTCATTAAAGAATATCGAAACAAGTTTCAGGCAGATAAGGCTCTTTACGTTGGTGGTCGTCTGCCTGTGTACCGCCCTTGCGGGCTATTCGGTGTGGAGTGCCTACTCCTTTGCCGAAGCCCAGCGGCAGAAAATCTATGTGCTGGACGGCGGAAAGTCGCTCATGCTCGCACTCTCGCAGGATTTGTCGCAGAACAGACCGGCGGAAGCCAAGGAACATATCCGCCGCTTCCACGAACTGTTCTTCACGCTTTCACCCGACAAGAATGCCATTGAGAGCAATATCTCACGGGCACTGCTCTTGGCGGACAAGAGTGCCTACAACTATTATCGGGATTTCTCGGAGAAGGGATATTACAACCGTATCATTGCGGGCAACATCAACCAAGTGGTGCAGGTGGACAGCGTGGTATGCAACTTCGACCGCTATCCGTATTCCGCAAGGACGTATGCCCGACAGCTGATTATCCGTGCCAGCAACGTCACGGAACGTAGCCTCGTTACGGAGTGCCGCCTGCTGAACACGAACCGAAGCGACGACAACCCGAACGGTTTCAACATCGAGGGATTTGAGATTATGGAAAACAAGGACATCAATACCCGTAAACGATGAAAAAGAAGCGTGTGTTTCAAAAGGTTCGGGAAGAGGTCAATGAGAGGCTTCGCCATTTGTGCGGACGTATTCCACTTCATGCAAGGCTCTATGTCGTTTTGACAATGCTGGCGGTATTCGCTCTTCTTTCCAATTACCTTTTCTTTCAGGGGATATACCACATCTTCTTCGAGGAAAGGGGAAATGAGGGGAACATACCGGCTATCAAGCATATAGAAACGCCTGAAGTAAAGCGGCTCTATCCCAACGACAGTATCAACCCATTAAAGTATTACGATTATGTACCCATTCAAAAGAAAGACAGCCTCCGACGGGAGTACCTCGCCTGAACTGACGGAGGAAGAAAAACAAAGGCGAAAGAAGTTTGTCATCTATCCCTTGATGTTCCTGCTCTTTGCAGGCTGTATGTGGCTCATCTTTGCCCCATCGAAGAAAGAGGAGGAGCAGGACAGCCAAGGCTTCAATACGGAAGTGCCGGATCCGCAAGCCTCGGAACTCATCGGCGACAAGAAGAAAGCCTACGAAAAGGAGATGATGGAACAGAAGGAACAGGAACGAAGCCGTGCCATGCAAAGCCTCAGTTCCATGTTCGGGGAGATGACGGGAGGACAACCAGATCAGGCTTCCGAAGAGTTGGCTTTGAAGACGGATTTGTCGGAAAGAGACAACGGCTTCGGCTCTCGTACTACTGCTCCGCAAGAGGGATTCCATGCTTCGGCTTCCGCTTACCAGGACATCAACCGCACGCTCGGCAGTTTCTATGAGATGCCGAGAGAAGATCCGGAAAAGGAGGAAATGCGTACCCGTTTGAAGGAGTTGGAAAGTCGTATGAGTAGCGAGCAGCAGTCGCCCGCTATAACCGTGAACGACCAGATGGCACTGCTCGAAAAATCCTATCAGCTGGCAGCCAAGTATATGCCCGCAGGAGGTAATGGACAATCTGTTCCCGCTGCTCGCCCTTCGACTTTAGGGAATGAGACGGCTTCCGAAAGGAAAGCGGTCTCTTCCAGTCGCAATGGAAAGGCAATGGCGTTTCCTGTCAGGCAGGTGAGCGGTCAAGTGGTGTCGGCTCTGGCACAGCCGATGAGCGACTCGACTTTCCGCTCCGAATATGTCAAGGAGAGGAACTATATGTTTCAAACGGCTATCGGGACAATCTCGCAGACGGAGAGAAACACCATATCAGCCTGTGTGTATAACAATCAGACGGTTATGGATGGGCAGACGGTGCGTTTCCGTCTCTTGGAGCCGATGTCGGTATCGGGCAGGGAGATTCCACGCAATGCCCTTGTCGTGGGAGCGGCAAAGTTACAGGGCGAACGGCTCGCCATTGTCATTTCCTCATTGGAGTATCGGGGAAACATCATTCCCGTAGAGCTATCGGTTTATGATACGGACGGACAGGCGGGGATATTCATTCCCGGCTCGATGGAGCGCAGTGCCGCCAAAGAGATTGCCGCTAACATGGGGACATCCGTGGGCAGCAGCGTGAACATCTCCACCGACGCAAAAGCGCAGCTTGCCTCCGACTTTGGCAAGGGGCTGATACAGGGGACGAGTCAATACTTTGCCGAGAAGATGCGTACTGTCAAGGTGCATCTGAAAGCAGGTTATAAGGTGCTGCTCTATCAGCCCGAGAACAAGTAATTCACATTTATTATTCACCACTTTAATCCAAAGTAAAATGAAAAGAACAGTTTTAGCCATCGCCCTGATGCTGGGCGCAGTCTGTGCAAACGCACAGGAAACAACTTCAAGCGGAGATCTCTATGAGGGTCTGACACGCAAAATCTCCTTTGAGCGTATGATACCGCCCCATGGGTTAGAAATCACCTACGACAAGACGGTGCACATCATCTTCCCCTCCGCTGTACGCTATGTGGATCTGGGTTCGCCCAACCTCTTTGCAGGAAAGGCAGATGGAGCGGAGAACGTCATCCGTGTGAAAGCGACGGTCAAGAACTTCCAGGAGGAGACAAACATGAGTGTGATCACGGAGGACGGTGCTTTTTACACCTTTAATGTCAAGTATGCCGATGAGCCGCTGCTTTTGAACGTGGAGATGACGGACTTCATTCATGACGGTGCGAGCGTAAACCGCCCGAACAATGCGATGGAGGTCTATCTGAAGGAACTCGGCAGCGAGAGTCCGATGCTGGTAAGGCTCATCATGAAGTCCATCCATAAGGAGAATAGGCGTACCGTCAAGCACATCGGCAATAAGGCGTTCGGTATTCAGTACCTGCTTCGAGGTCTCTACTCGCACAATGGGTTGCTGTACTTCCACACCGAACTGCGCAACAAGTCCAACGTGCCGTTCGACATCGACTTCATTACGTTCAAAATCGTGGATAAGAAGGTTGCCAAGCAGACCGCCATGCAGGAGCAGGTACTGCTTCCGCTGCGTGCCTACAACTATGTTACCTGTGTGTCTGGACAGAAGAGCGGTCGCACGGTGTTCACGCTCCAGAAGTTCACCATCCCCGATGACAAGCAACTCGTTGTGGAGATGCACGAGAAGAACGGTGGACGACATCAGTCCTTCATCGTGGAGAATGAGGACCTTGTGCGTGCAAGGGAGATTGACGAACTCAAAGTGAAGTAATATGAGAAAGTCTCTGTTTTTCCTGTTTGTCGTGATGCTTGCCCTCTTTGCAGGGCAGGCACACGCCCAACGCTGTCTGCCCAAGATGAGGGGCATACGTCTGACCTCAGGCATGGCGGACGGTTTTTATGCCAAGTCTGCAAATAACAACACGGGCTATTCGTTCGGGGCTTCGCTTGCCACCTATACCAAAGGAGGACATCAATGGGTACTCGGGGCGGAGTATCTCCGCAGATACCACCCTTATCGGGAGAGCCGTATCCCTGTGGAGCAGTTCACGGGCGAGGGAGGTTTCTTCTTTGGCGTGCTTTCTGACGGAAGCAAGACCTTCTTCCTCTCCGCCGGTGTTTCCGCCGTGGCGGGATATGAGACGGTCAATGGTGGAAAGAAGCTGCTCTTTGACGGCTCGACGCTACGCAACAAGGATGGCTTTCTTTATGGTGGTGCCGTTACCTTGCAGGCGGAGACCTATCTGACGGATAGATTGGTGTTGCTGTTCTATGGCAGGGAACGTTGTCTGTGGGGTGGCTCTACGGAGCGTTTCCATGCCCAGTATGGTGTCGGACTGAAAATCATGCTGGACTGATGGACGTGCGACAGATGAGAGAAATCCCCATTGCGGACTTCCTGAACGCGATGGGGATTCAGCCCCAAAAGCAAAAAGGCGGCATTCTTTGGTACAATGCCCCTTACCGCACGGAACGGACACCCTCGTTCAAGGTCGATACGAACAAAAATGTATGGTTCGACTTTGGCATCGGCAAAGGGGGCGACATTTTCGACTTGGCGGGAGAGTTTATCGGAAGCGGTGATTTTCTCCTGCGGGCAGCTTTCATTGCAAAGAGCGGAACGTGTCCGTTACCTATTTTGGAGCAACCGCAAAGAAGCGAAAAGAAAGAACCCGCTTTTGAGGATATTTGGGTGCGACCGTTGCAGGATGCCAAACTGCTGGGTTACTTAAAGAAACGGGGCATTCTTGCCGATACAGCCATACCCAACTGCGAGGAGGTTCGATACCGTGTGCGTGGCAAACGATACTATGCCATCGGCTTTCGTAACGATGCAGGAGGATTGGAGCTTCGCAACCGCTTCTTCAAGGGCTGCATTCCACCGAAGGACATATCCTTGAAGCATAACGGCTCGGACGTATGTGCCGTATTCGAGGGCTTTATGGATTATCTCTCGGCTATACAGTTAGGCATCATCGTTTCGGATTGGCTTGTGCTTAATTCCGTATCCAATGTGGAGAAAGCTGTGAAAGCCTTGCAGGGCTATGAAAGGATAGAATGCTTTCTCGACAACGACGAGGCGGGGCGAAGGACTTTTCAGAGGTTGTACGAGTGCTTCGGAGAGAAGGTCATCGACCGTTCCTCCCTATATGCCGACTACAAAGATTTGAATGACTACCTGCTATCTCAAAGGCAGGTGTGAGAGTATAATATTAAAATGTAACGAAAAATGAAGAATAAAATATTGAATACGATTTGGGTAATGGGGGTGCTCTCCTTTGCCGTGTTTTGTCTATCTGCTTGTGATCACGAGTTGGATATTCAGCAGGCGTACCCGTTCACGGTAGAGACAATGCCGGTGCAGAAGCATATCGCCAAGGGGCAGACGGCGGAAATACGCTGCACGCTCAAACGGCAGGGGAGATTTGAAGATGCACGCTATATCATCCGTTATTTCCAACCCGATGGTAGGGGGAGATTGAAGATGGATAACGGCATGGTCTTCAAGCCAAACGACCGTTATCCGCTCACGAAAGAAGAGTTCAGGCTATACTATACTTCCGCATCCACAGACCAACAGACAATAGATGTGTATGTGGAGGACAACTTCGGGCAGACAGCAAAGCTCTCGTTTGAGTTCAACAGTCAGAAAGACGAGGAAAAGGAGAAGAAGGATGAGGATAGGAAGTAAGCTTGTCGTCTTGTGTCTTGTCTGCCTCTCCTGCTTACGGCTTTCCGCTCAGGAAAGAAGAAATGTACTTCTTTCGTTGCCACCTTTTGAGCGTGCCGTCGTCTGCATTAAGCATTTTGAGGGCTTACACGGGTTCAAAGATGCTCCCTATGTCGGATACGGGCATCAGCTCTTGCCGGGCGAACAGTTTACGGCAGCGATGACGGAAAGGCAGGCGGACTCCCTATTGCGTGCCGACTTGATGAAGCGTCTGATGATGTTCAAGGACTACGGAAAGGATGCTTTGTTGCTTGCCGTTCTGTCCTACAATGTTGGAGCGGGTAGGTTGCTGGGATATGGCAAGCATCCCAAGAGCCGACTGCTACGAAAGATAGAGTCGGGCGACAGGGATTTCTACCGTGAATTTGTCTCTTTTTGCCGATACAAAGGCAAAGTCCTGCGAGGACTTGTCAAACGACGAAATGTAGAGTTTACCCTGTTTTATATACCCTGATTATCAGATACGCTCCTTGCGACATTTTTGTGCTTCACAAGGGGCGTTTTCTTGCCGTTTTATTCACTTTTCTCGTTATGAATGAGTAACTTTGCAAAAAACAGATTCTATATGGAAGAAAAAGAAAAAAATGCGATTTTCGATATAACGAAGAATAAGCTGTTCTTTGGAAATGTTGATAAATTACACGACTGGAATGATGGCAAAATATCGCAAGCAAAAATCATAGAAAAAATAAAAATGACATTGAAAAATTATATGGAATTGGACAATGTTAGTTTTCTATTTGGCTCAGGTACTTCTATTCATCTTGGGGCAGTTTCTATTAGAAACTTTCCTATTGAAGTTGAAAAATATATTTTAGGAAGAGAGAGAGGTGATGCTTTTTATTCGATGATAAAAAAGTTGCAGAAAGAGCAACTGAAGGATAAGGAAGAAGGCTCAACTTTTAAAGACAAAAAAGGATGGGAGTTTATAATAAAGGACTCTATCATTAGAGATAGTCTATCTGGAGAAATAGCAACAGAGTATGAAAGCGTACTCAATTATCTGACGGCTACAGAATTTCTTCAATCTTTGACTAATATGGCAGAAGAAGCCAAACAGACAAGAGAGCTTATAAGTACTATCAAGGAAGGATTGTTTGAGGTTTGCAATGTAGATAAGCGCAAAATTCCTATTTCTGAATTACGGAGAATTATCAAAAGAGGTAAAAAGAATGCTTTTAAGAGTGCCCTAAAAAACAAATATCATTTTCATCAATTATTCTTAAAATCTTTGTTGCAAAGACCTCTTAATTTGAGGAGAGCGAATATCTTTACATCAAATTATGATTTGGCTTTTGAGTATGCTTTTGATAATTTGGGGATTCATTATATTGATGGTTTTACAGGATTCCATAAAAGATTTTTCAAGCCAGAGACTTTTGAGTATGATATTTTTTATCCAGGTTCAACAACTTCTGGAAAAGTACAAAGAATTGAAAAGGTAGTTCGATACATCAAATTGCATGGTTCTCTTTCTTGGATAAATTCTATACAAAGAGATTCTAACAACCTATATGGCATTGAAGAAAAAACATTAGATGTTATTGATAAGTTGGATAAGAAAGGCGAGATTATCATTTACCCATCTGCTGTAAAAAAAACCTACACATTAGATTTGCCTTACTCTGAATTGTTTAGGCAATTTGCAACAACTATTACACAGCCTCAATCTGTGCTCATCACAGTAGGATACTCATTTTATGATGAGCATTTTAATGATATTATATATCAAGCTTTATCAAATCCTACTTTTACACTCATTATTGTAGATTTTGCAGGGACAAAGAATTTGGAAATACAACGACTGAAGGACTTAAATGACCCACGGATTATCATCCTTGAGGGCGAGTTCTTTGGTGACTTTCTGACTTTTGCAGATACATTAATGCCCAATTTTAACGAAGGAAGTTCCGCATAAAAGTAATGGGGGTGAATGTAATCGACTGATTACTAATAAAAAGCAGAATATATAATCTGATAAGGTGAACGACTAAGAAACGAGCGAGTTTCTTTCCCTTTCTTTATTCTGCAAAGTCTCAAAGAACTCTCTGTTTGATGTTGCAAAGATAGCGATATAATTCATATAAGCAAAGTATTTACGTTGTTTTTTCAATGAAAATCAACCTTAGACATTTCTAATTCTATAAAATCGCCATTTTAAGGTATTGCATATATCTATGAACAATGGTAATTTTGCAAAATGATAATCAAAAGAATTCTTTTAATCTTCATCATTCTACTTCTGCTGTTTCCCACTGCTAATGCTACTATTTTGAATTTAGTTGTGGGTGATACTATATACCCTACTCGAAAACATGTTTCTTCATTACATAAAACGATAGAACTCGATGAAGTTCAAGTTATTGGACAGCGGAAATTGTTTTCCATAAGAAAAGACACCACGTTTATCAATACTGATTGCCTTCGAGTAAGGAAAGGTGCTAACTTGGAAGACTTAATCAGGAATATTCCGGGCATGGAATACGACAAGGCGAACAGGCAACTATCATTCAAAGGAAAGCCATTGAACGGCGTAAACATCAATGGCGAGACCTTTATGGGCAACGACATTATCGCAGCGTTGGAGAATATGCCAACCGATGCAGTGGAACTACTGAAACTGTATGACATGCTCAGCGCATTGGAGAAAATGACGGGAGTAGATGATGGTGCCGACAATTATGTGCTGGACATCAAGACCAAATCTACCTACAATGGCAGCCTGACAGGAACACTAACGGCTGAACACGGCAATCGCGACAGACGCAGGGATGAGGTACAGGGCAATCTATTCAATGCCGATGGCGAAAACACCTCGCTGACTTTGCGCTCTGACAATCTTAGTAATATGAACATTGGGGGAAACAATTTCCAAAACATATTGTCGGGCAATATCGTGAAGAAATTTGGTAAGAAAATTACGCTCAATGCAAGCCTCTCACTCAATGCCTTCCACAATGGAAGCGAGAATCATGACTATGATGAGCAATATCTTTCATCGGGAACAAAATATCGGGAATCAATGCTGCTTTCCTTGAGCAAGAATCACAGTAATGCCGCAAACATAAATCTGCAGTATAACATAGACAAAAAGACTTTGCTGAATATAAGTGCAAATGGAAACTTCGGACGGTCAGACAACCTGACTGACAACACAACATACCTATATGAGCGCAATACGGCTGCGGACACGCTGACCTCGGGAACGCTGCGAAATAACACAAAAAGCAATGGAAAGAATTACCATGTATCTGCCGACCTCACACGGCGGATTGGCAAGGCTGGGGCATCATTTACCGTGAAGGCGACACTTGGCGGTAACTCGAATGAAACTAATAATACCAGCCTTTCACTGACGAAATTCCACCACCTGCGCAACGCTGTGGGCGGAGATTCACTACTGTTGCGCAATCTTTGCCAACAACTGCCCACCCTGCGCAACGAAAGCAGAATATCATTGCAATATACCCATCCTTTTGGCAAACAGTTGAAATTGCAGACAGGGTACGGACTGCATCACGAAGAGGATAGAAACACAAGCAACACTTACGACTATACTATACCGAATAGACCATACATAGATAGCCTAAGTTATGAGAACACACTATCTATATGTGGGCAGGAACTCACCCTGAGAATGGATTATAAGGGTAAGCAATGGAAGATAAACAGTGGCATTGATGTAGACCACCCGACTTTGAACTACGAAGGATGAAATTTTTCAGGGACAACTTCCAGCATTTCCAAAAAACAGTTTAACCATTGACTTGGAGACAAACAAACAATTTGAGCATTAAGGTTTAAACCGAATTTTTCCGAAATTGACCTGACCTGACTTTTCCTGAAAATCGACTTTAAAGCTGTTTTTACAGATAAATCAGGTTTCTCTAACAGACAGGAAATAAATGCTAAGTATTTGGCTTTAAACTTAAAATCAAAAAATAAGTGTTTTCTTTTAATGTTTAACAGGGCTGATTTGACAGTTGGCGGTGGCAAGAAACTTTCAGGACCTACCTCATAGACAAGTTTCAAATCAAAAAAAGTATGATAGAAAACGGTATATGGATTGTAAAGCTTCCTCGAAAATAACTTTTGTGTAGGTTCTAATTGAAGGACAATGGAACCTCCCAGAAAATTTCCAAGACTCTCAAACATCAGGATTTTGAAAATATCGGAAGTAATGCCATAAGGAATATTTGACACCACTTTGAAAGGAAATTTCGGAACTGCAAAATTCCTAAAATCACAACCGACAACTTGAACATTTCGGGCATCAGAAAATAATTTTCGTAAATGTTCAACCAAAGCTGTGTCGTTTTCAATAGCAACAACATTGTTGGCGATTTTTAATAAATGAACAGTAAGAAACCCCTTGCCTGCCCCAATATCTAAAACCGTATCCTGATTACTTATATTTGCTTGTCTTATTGCATCTTTTATTAGCACTTTATCAATAGTAAAGTGCTGACCCGTAAAACGAACGGGCAATTTCTTTTTTGTCATTAGTAACTTCTTACAGGTGAATACTTCTTGAGTTCAACTTATAAATGCAACTTTTTGGGTGCGGATAATAAGCAATAAAAACATTTATTTTTCAGAGAGGAAAGAGAGACAATGTCCCCCTTTCTCTCACTCTGAATGGATAAAGTTTGCTATCTTTGCTTTAATTGTCCGTCCAAAGAAAAAAAAGTTGCAGATGAGCAAACATATAACCGAGGTACAAAGGTATGCAATTTTCTATGATGTTGCAAATACCGATGAGCAAAAAAGCAATAGCGGAAGCTATCGGAGTAGATAAAAGCACTGTTTACAGGGAGATAAAGCGCAATTGCGACGCCCGAAGTGGTAGCTATAGCATGGAGCTTGCCCAGCGAAAAGCAGACAGGCGCAAGCAGCAAAAACATCGCAAGGAAGTGCTTACACCGGCAATGAGAAAACGGATAATAAAGCTGTTGAAGAAAGGATTCAGCCCGGAGCAGATTGTCGGCAGGAGCCGCTTGGAGGGAATTGCGATGGTATCTCACGAAACGATATATCGCTGGATTTGGGAGGATAAGCGGCGGGGTGGCAAACTGCACAAATATCTTCGCAGACAAGGTCGCAGGTATGCCAAACGTGGTTCTAAAAATGCAGGGCGAGGATTTATCCCAGGCAGGGTGGATATTGATGAGCGTCCCGAGATAGTGGAACTGAAGGAGAGATTTGGTGATTTAGAGATAGATACAATTATTGGTAAGAACCACAAAGGTGCCATTCTTACCATTAACGACAGAGCAACAAGCAGGGTCTGGATACGCAAGTTGTCGGGAAAAGAAGCCATCCCGGTAGCTAAGATTGCAGTATGGGCACTGCGGAAAGTGAAAAACTTAATACACACAATTACGGCTGACAATGGAAAGGAGTTTGCAAAGCACGAGGAAATTGCGCAAAAATTGGAAATAAAATTCTATTTTTGCAAACCATACCACTCATGGGAACGTGGTGCCAATGAAAACACCAACGGGCTTATCAGGCAGTATATCCCAAAGGGTAAGGACTTTAGTGAAGTAACCAACAAACAGATTAAGTGGATTGAAAATAAACTCAATAATCGACCTCGTAAAAGACTTGGATACCTCACGCCAAACGAAAAATTTAAACAAATTATTAATCAGAATTCTGTTGCATTTGCAAGTTGAATTCAGCTTATAATAAGAAAGGAGATGAAGAATTTACTTCCCAACAGGACATTTTATTCCCTAAAGTGTTTGATGTTGATGGCATGCGAGTTTTTATTTATTGGAAACTTCCACATCCTGTGGAAAAGCTCTATCCATATGTTGATTACAAAATACGGAAAATTTCAAAAGATACGTTAGTTATAGGGGATTATACAGACTTTGTGTTTGTTAATGGTCATGGTAATGCCCCAAATCGGGAATTGTCAAAATAAAAAAATAATAAATGTGGGGTAATACTCCAAATCGGGAGTTATTGAAATAATTATCTGATTATCAATGTACTTTCCAAAAGATAAAGTATTAGGGCAGAGTGGAAAAATCGTTGAAACTGGTCCTATGTAATCGTTCAAAGTGACCCTTTTGTATCATCCAAAGAGGGATTGGACATTCGCGGTACGATACGAGTATGGGTGTTATGATTTATCAGCATTCATTCTTCTCTACTCCCAAAGGATTTTGTCAGTTGTACTGCTTGCTGTTGTAGTCTGATGAGAATTTGGGAATAGGTTTCGAGTTTGCCGAGCAGTTGTTGAGCAGTGGCAACAGAATGATAAGTATTGAGGACTTTCACGACTTCGTTGTACAGAACTCCTATCTTATGAGCCAAGGCAACGATTTCTGAGAGTTTCTCCAAGTAAGGTTCTTTTGCAGGGTCTTGGGTGATGACCTTAAAAGATTCACCAAGAAGCCTTGCTCGGACAAAGTCGCTCTTTGTCTTTGCTCCCGACTTGCGATAGAGTCTGATAAGTTTCTGCTGGTCTTCGGAATTAGGTATTCTGATGTGCCATCTGTCCCATCGTGGGCAGGTGGCACATCTGCCGTCTGGCTTCTTTTGTTTTTGCTTCTTCATTGCTTTCTAATCACGACTTTGGAGTGATTTAATCCCCTTTCGGGGCAAGGGTCTTTGTGGTACAAATGGCAATTTGTGGTACAAAGACACACCTTGCTGATGTAGAAAATGGGATTATAAGCCCCTGCTGTGTTACTGCATTCATTGAATACAGTAACTCGGCGTAGGCTTGCATTCGAGGAATGCAGTAATTCAGAGTTTCCTCCATCTTTCCACATCTTCCTTGTATTGGTCGAGGTGTTCCCGCAGTACCTGTTCGACATATCCCGAAACGCTCGCTCCATGCTCACCGATTCTCCGCACCACGAAGTCTAACTTTCGTTGGGTTTCCTCTGATACATACACGGCTTTGCGGTGGCTGTTGCGAAAGGGCTGGAGATATTTCCCCTGAAACTCGGATAATTGCTTTCTGTCCTTTGTTTTTCCCATTCTTTGATGAAATTCTTCGGTAGAAGTAGCCCTTTCTGTTGGCGACAACGCTGTTTCTTGATAGGACGGTTGAGAAAAATCCTTGTTACTCTCCTTGTCATTTTGTTCCTCAACTTTATCAACAGGCTCAAACCTTCTCTTTTCCTCTTCATAATCGAAGGGCTGGTCAAAATCGGGTAACTCTTCGGGCTTGCGGAGCTTAACGCCATAATTTCCCATATCTCTAATGGCTTGTTCCAAGCGTTGTTTCCTTTTTTCATCTATTCTTGCCATAATTTCTTGGGTATCGGGTTATAGTGTTTTTCAAGCATGGCTTGTATGTCGCTCTGCTTGTAGAGTATCTTCCCTCCGATTTTGTAGAAAGGAAGCGTTCCTGAGTTTCTGTACTCTTGGAGCGTGCGTGTGCTGAGCCGTAATTGGCTGCAAACCTCCTCACCCGAAAGGTAAACCTCACCATTCAGCATCGGACGGGCGGTAGAGCAATACCGCTCCAACTTCTTCAAAGTGCCTTCCATCAGTTGTGAAAACAACTGCATCTGAGGGTCTTCCCGCGTAATGATTTCATTCTCTGCCATAATTCATTCATTCTTTGATTTCAATCCTTGACTGCATTCAGCATTTCACAGATGTCGGTCTGTTTGTAATAACACTTATGTCCAATCATGGAGAAAGGGATTTTGCCCGTATCTCGGTATGATTGTAGGGTACGCTTGCTGATGCCTAAACGCTTGCACACGGCTTCGTTGTCGAGCCATTGCTCGGTCTTGGGAGGATTACCGATGAGTTTTTCCACACGATGGATAAAGTCTGCAAATTCGGAGCGATGTCGCTCCCACGCTTTGCGGTCGATGATAATGAGTTTCATTGCCTTAATTTTGTTTTGATTACTTTATTGTTACTCAGCAAACAAACTGTTATGCAGTCCATTGCCGTACTTCTCGGGTGCAAAAGTAACCCCTCGGAAGCACCACTGCAAGAAATGAGGATAAGCAGGGAAATAGAGAGAAAGCAATAGAAAAACAAAGGAAATCCGTCTGTGTTATTGCGGTAATGAGATGAGGTGCCGGCTCGTTCCTTTTATTATCTTGTTGTTTTATCGATAATTCGATAGTTCGACAAATCGAGATGTCGAAGTGTCGATAGATAGTTTTATCGATAGATTATTTTGACGATATATAGTTTTGACAACAGATAGTCATGACAACAAATTGTACAAACAATAGATTGTCCGTATTATCGTCAGTCCTATCTGTTGTTAGTTGTTACGCCTTGCGTCCAAAGAGCCTGAGTATGCCGTATTCTTGTCGTGCCTATACTCTCTACGGCAGCCCAGCCCTGCAAGGTTGGGAGAGATGAATACGACCGCATGGATATAGAAAATGGCAATACCACCTTGAAACAGAGAAATCCTGCGGTGGAGATTCTTCTCTCCATCCGCAGGACTCGACCTTGTCAGGGCAGACAGGCTGCCGTTGTACCTTTGCACGATAAGAAACGGCATCAGGAACTTTGCGTGCGCCGCCTTTGCCTACAACGCCTTCAGGCTTGCTTCCTCCGTCAGTCTGACCGTTGGCAGATTGTTGCTCTCGATGAGCAGCACTATCGTGCCTGTCAGTTCGGTGTAAAGACGGCCGTATTGCTCGTCAGAAGCCAATGTGTCCGTCAAACCGAACTTGTCGAATGTGGCTTGAACAGCCTTGTTCGACAACAGTATAGGTACGAGTTTCTCTGGGAGCGGTGCAGGAAGTTCCCTTTCAAACTCGTTTTCCAACACGGATATAAGCGTATCGTACTTGGAAAAGTGCAAGCCTTGATACAATGCCTCGCTTGCCATGCTCTCCGCTTCAATGTGTGTAAAGCCTTGTGCTACAGCATCGCAGTAAACTGTGAGAGCCATATCTGCCCGTGCAGTGATAAACTCCGTATCTTGCAACTTTTCGGGGTGATGCTCACTCATGTAACTTCTTAACTTCAATCGGAAGTAGGAAAGTTCCTTTTTGTTCTTCTGTTTCATTGTTTTTCTTGTTAAAAAGTTGGACTTCTTTTTTTTGAATCATTCATTACGGCTGTTACATCCCAATTATGGGACTTGACTTTTTCGGTGTTCTTGACGGACACAGCCGTAAGGCTTTACGCAGTACCCTTGTATGCTCACTACCCATCAGGGGTTGCATTTCCTTGGCAATCTTGCTCTTGGTCACCCGTGCATAAATCTCGGTCGTGGAGATGAAGCGATGCCCCAGCATCTTGCTCACCGTCTCTATCGGAAGTCCGTTCTCCAGACAGATGGTCGTGGCAAAGGTGTGCCGTGCGGTGTGCGAGGTCGCTTGAGTATGCGGTGGCAGTCCTGCCTTAATACATATCTCCTGAATAGTTCTATTGAAATTACTGTTGCTGGGAAACTCTCGAAAGAAAAGCCCCTCCCTTCGTCCGTGGCTCACAATGGCGAGTATTTTCTCGGCAACGGGCAGCAACGGGACAATACTTCTGTTCTGTGTCTTTGTTCGACAGAGCGATATGTACCTACGCCCATCCCCGAATGTATAAACATCGTCCATTCGGAGTTTCTTTAAGTCTGAGAATGCCAGCCCCGTGAAACATCCCAAGAGGAAAATAAGTCTGCAATGGTTATCTGTCGAGCGGTGCGGACGGTAAGCCAAGAGTTTTTGCAGGTCGTCCGCCGTAAGTGCATTGCGCTCGTAGGTAGGCGTTTCTATGTCTATGAGTTCAAAAGGGTCTTCACGAACGTATCGCTCCTGCAATGCCTTGCGAATGACCTGATGCAAGTGGCGTAGGCGGTTGCCGACACTGCTTTCCTTGTTTCCCAAGTCCCGAAGCATAAAAAGGCGATAGTCCTCAAGCAAAGTCTTGTCCACCTCTGTGGGCATACAGTCTGCCCTGTCCCTTACTTGCAGGAAATGAACAAAACTCTTGTAGCTGTCCTTAAAAGCCCTGACAGTTGCCTTGCTTAATGTTCTGCCCTGCAATTCCTCCTTGTATTCACAAACGGATTGATATAGCTCCGTAAGTGTTGGCATGGGGCGACTTTGCTGCATATAACGCTCCTTGAGGTATTCCGCCGTGATATAGTTTTCTTCCCTTAATGTACGTTCATAGAGTGAATGCAAGCACTCTTCTATTGAGTTCAGTTGCAGATTGATGCCGCTTGAATTACCTGTTGTCGCCTTGATGCACCCTTTTCGGGCAAGCCACTCGTCGGGGGAAGTTTGCAACTGCGTGGAAAACGATGAGGACGTTCCATTACAGGTGATACGGCAACGGATTACGCATAGTCCGTCTTCATTGGTCTTGCTTCTATCTATGTAGAATAGTATGGCAAATGTACTTTTCATTGTTCTGCGGTTTTAGTTGGTCAGTTGATAATGTGCGAGTTGTGGAAGTATTTTCTCTATGTCCAGAAAGACACGCTCGGGAGATGTCTCCGCATACACTTGCGTGGTTTTGATTTGACTGTGTCCGAGCATTTTGGAAACGCTCTCAATGGACACGCCCTCCGACAGTGTCATCTGAGATGCGAAGGTATGCCGTGCCATGTGATAGGTCAGCGTTTTCTGAATACCGCAAAGCCGTGCTATCTTTTTGAGGTGTATGTTTACCGTGTCGCATCCGGGTATGGGCAGCAGATACCCCTTGGGCGGTTCGTGTCGGAAAGCCCTCGTGTGAATGCCCCGATAACGCTCGATAATGGCAGTGGCTTCGGGAAGTAGGGGGATGTGGCACACGTTGCCCGTCTTTATTCTCGGCTTGCGTATCCAAGTCATTCCCGCTTCGTGAAAGACGTGCTGCTCCGTCAAGTGATACACGTCGGTATAGGAAAGCCCCGTCAGGCAGGAGAAAAGGAACATATCCCTCGACACTTTTTCATAGCCTTGCAATTTATCTTCTCCCAAGGCTGCGATAAGACCTACCTCCTCCCTTGTGATGTAACGTGGAGTACCCACTTCCCAACGAATGGAATGGTTGATGAAGGGATAGGTGTCAATGATGTGCCGTTTATGCAGGTCTTTGAGCAAGGAAGCCAGCATGGAGAGATAGCCAGCCGAAGTGTTGAGCTTGAATCCCTTTTCTTTGGCGAAGTAGTCCTCCAAGTCTTTGATAAAGGCGATGTCGGCTTTCTGCACGGGAATATCCTCCACACGGTAGCGATACCTGACGAAGTTTGCCAGATGCTTGTGAAAGAGCAACAGGCATTTTAGTCTGCGTTCGCTGCGGTCTATGCCCACACGCTCACGGAAGCGGTCGATATACTCGTCTGTATGATGCAGCAGTCCTTGTGACTCACTGTTCAGTCCGAATACAAGCTCCCGTACTCGCTCTGCCGTGATGGGAGCATCGGATTTACCCGAAAGAGACTCATAAACCTTGTGTATGCTCACCTGAAGGCGGTCAAGTTCCTTGTTTACCGATACGGCTTCGGCACTCTTGCCCAGCAGTCGGTTTTTGCGACTGTCCCACAAACGAGGAGTACACGAGCATTTGCAACTGAACTGTACCATAGAGCGTCCTGCGCTGATGCGTCCCATGATGGGACTTTTTCCGTTTTTGTCCTGCGTACCTCTCTTGAGGTAGAAAAGCAGCTTGAATTTTTCTTTTTCCATTGTTTTTTACTTGCAAAATTACACTTCTTTGAGGAACTTTGAACGATGCAAAACATTGATAATGAAAGAGAAAACTCCGTTTTAGTTACCACTTTCAGCCGTCCTTTTCCTTTCATCGTTTTTCGAACGATTTGGTAACTGAACTCCCTCCTTTTCGCTCCCTTTTCTGCCTGTTTCCTATGATGCAACCCTAAGAAGAAACAAGCAATATCCGCTGTATTTCAGTCAGATATGAGTTTTATGCCATTTTCTGCTTTCTACTCCCATACTTCCGCAGAAAATATAGCAACGACCTTGAATTCTTTATTAACAACAAAATGAAAATCTGAAAAAAATGTCAGACAGAAATATAGGAAAGGTTATTTCCGTAGATAGCTTTAGGGTATTCATCAGATTAGATGATGACCTAAAAAGTTTATATAAAAGTGGATATGAGGACATCTACGAAGTCGCTCGTATTAATTCCTATGTGATAATACCTATTGGAGCAGATAGAATTGTTGCTATGGTAACAAGCGTAAGGGCTATAGATGAAACAGAATTAGGAAAAAATAAAGAAGCTATATTCTTGACTAAATCTTCTCGTTTTCTTATTGCCACAATGATAGGAACTATAGAAAATGACGGAAGGTATATTCAAGGAGTTTATAATTATCCTATTCTTGATAATCCTGTCTGGTATGTAGTTCGAGAAGATTTAGATGCTATTTTCGATCAGCAACCTAAGGATAATATAGATTTTTCTGAAGATTATTATCTCCCGATAGGGACCTCACCATCTTTCACCGACTATAAAATAAAAATTAATCCTGATAAATTCTTTGGGAAACATTCAGCCATTTTAGGCAATACTGGTTCAGGAAAGTCCTGTACATTTGCATCTATTATCCAAAGTTTATTTAGTTTTAAATACAATGGACAGTTGCTACAGAGTGCTCATTTCGTTGTGTTTGATACAAATGGAGAATATAAACAAGCTTTTATGGGGACAAAAGAAGTTCCTTATGCCAAATTAAAAGAGGTAAATCCATTTCATATAGATAAGGATGGATTGAAAGTTCCTTTTTGGTTTATGAACTTTTCAGATTTTGATTATTTGTTTACTCCTACTGCCGGTACGCAGACACCGATTTTCAAGAGGGCACTATCCTTATCAAAGAATCAAAGTGTCGCTGTAATAAAAAGAAATATTCCACAAACATATCTATCAAAACTGGAGATTATTAGGAATGAGTGTTTAACTAATAATTTCGTGATAAAAAACACGATATATTCAGAGCTTGAGGATTTTATAAATGAGTTCAGCTCTTTAGAAACAGATTTTGATAAAAATAACATCATATCATCATTGCAGAGATTATTAGAGGAGAAATCTAAACTTAGTAAAAATGGCAACTATTTAAATGGTTGTGTAAGTTCACAGGTTTTATCGGAGTTTAGCGAAAACATAGAAAAAGAATTGTCTACTTACAATCAAACAATCCGTTCACAAGAAACAGCTGAAGAACGTAATATTGATTTGCCGATTTATTTTAACTTTGAGGAATTAATAAATCGTTATTTTGAAGAAGCAATCATTGAACAAGAAAATTCAGGGAATAAACTACGAGAGTTTGTATCCACTCTAAGATTACGTTTACAATCTTACCTTGGAGACGAAAGGTTGTGTCAACCTTTAATGATGGATCAAACTGCAGAAATAGAAAACTCTCTTGCAAAATTTATAGCTTTTGTACTTGGAGATTTCTGTAAAGTGTATTCACAAGAAGATGATGACTTTTTTACGCTATTTTACAAGGACAAAACAAAGGCGGATGACACCAAAAAGGCAAATCAAATCACCATTATAGATATGTCATTGTTGCCTTTTGATGTATTGGAAACAATAACAGGATTGGTAGGGAGACTCATACTTGAGTTTGTTTCTCGTTTTCCCGAAGAAGAACGCGGGAAAATGCCCATAGTTATAGCTTTAGAGGAGGCGCAAAACTACATCCCAGAAAGGAATAGAGGAGATAAGGAGTCTATTTCTAAAAAAGTTTTTGAAAGAATAGCTCGTGAAGGACGAAAATATGGTGTCTCATTATTGATTTCAAGTCAAAGACCATCAGAATTATCTAAAACAGTATTATCGCAATGTAATTCTTTTGTCGTACATCGCTTACAAAATCCTGATGACCAGACTTATGTGCGACAATTAGTTTCAGCAGCTAATAACGATATTTTACAACAATTGCCGATATTGCCACAACAACATGCGATTATAATGGGAGATGCAGTAAGAACTCCTGTACAAGTTCGAATGAATACAGCTAATCCCAGACCCAATAGTAATAATCCAAAGTTCATTGAGAATTGGATTCAAAATCCATCTGATGATTTTCCAGCATACAAGGATATTGCAAAAGCATGGGAAAAAGGAGAAAAAAATAAACACTAATAACGAAAAATAAATCTCGTTTAGAAATGGCTTTTTGTTACTTTTGAGCCGTCTCAACTCACTGTCAAAAGTAACGAGGTGTTTTTCATTAGGGTTTCTTTGCTCCTTTCTTTGTCCGCCCGAAGCTCACGAAAGAAAGGAGCGGTCGGCAAATCTGCCGACCGCTTTACTCCGTCAGTTTTTCTTGAACAGTTATCCATCCCGTCCTGACTTCGGGGTGAGTGGAGAAAGCCCAATTTACCTCCTCATCGGGCAGGGTGCTGTGAATGTTTCCACCCATTACCAATCCGCAATTTTGAATGACCTTTTGCCGTGCTTCCTCCCTGCTCTCGGCAACCACCTCAAACACTCCCTCGAAAATGTATTGTGTCCGTACTCTGTAAACTCTCTTCTTCATATTCTCAAAACTCAACCTTTAATAATCTGTGTTCCATTGGCTCACCATTCGATAACCTGCGGTGGGTAAGCCAAAAATGATGTGTGCCGTAACCATAGGCAAAGAACTTGTCAAGTTCCGTTTCTTCGGCTATCCTCTTGACAGCAGCCCTCAGTTCCTCTTCATTGGCGGATAGGGTAATGGCATTGATTACCCTTACAAGGATATTAGGTATCTCGTCCGCCCAGTTGCATACGATGCTTTCTATTTCTGCTTTCATATCTGTGATGTTTTGGTGATTGTTGCTTATGCTGTCGCCCTCATTCTCTGCCTTATCAATTTGCGGTTGGCATTGACAAGGCTCACGATTTGGTCGTGATATTCCGTGTTCTTGTTGCACACGCCACGACTTTGCACCACTTTGAGCGTATCCAAATTGACTTCAATCGTTTCTATCCGTCTGCCCTCAATGGTTGCCGAAAGTATCAGCGAGTTCTCTTTGAGGTAGTACTCGTTGGAGAATACGCAATGGTGCATTGCCGTTCCCTCCTCCAAATGCTCCTGTACACTCTCCAATACGTGGACTTGGATTATGCCGTCCGTGAAACGGATACCGAAGAACTTGGATTTGAGTTCTTGAAAACGCTCCTCGTCCTCCATTGCCTTTTTGCGTTTCCTCTCTATTTCCTCCTTTTCTCTCTGTTTGCGAAGTTCGCTTTGTCTGCGGTCGTGTTCCCTATGCAGGTCGGTGGGGCAAACATATTTCGGGCTGTGTGTGTCCTTGTCCAATCTGCGGAGCATATCCACATAGTCGCACCATATAGAAATGTCCTCTATGTCATAGCCGTTTCGAGTGGCAACCTTATAGGACTGCCAACAAGTGTCAAATGTCCTTGAATTGTTGAGGAAGTATTTCAGACGCTCGGTTCTGCCTGCTTTCAGCAAGGTTTCTGCTCTGCTGTCGGACAATATGGAGGGGATAAAGATTGTCGGAGCTATGTCGTGAAAATCATTCTCAAATCCATTCCTGCGGAGTGTGTCTGTAACCTTGAACTTGGGATATATCTGTGAGTACGATATATGGCGGTAGGCTTCGTTATCGTTGCGTACTGCCATAGGCGAACAGAAAGAAAAGGTGTCAATGTATCTGCCTAATGTTCGTTGAACGGCTATTACTGATTGCCGTCCTTGTGCGTTCCACCAATATTGACCGATTTCTATAACATAGGGCATAGCCTTGCAGCCTTTCTCCATTTCCACAGAAAGAAGAAACATTCTTAGTACTTGGTATTCTCCACAAGCGGTAAGTATCGTAAAGTACTGCTTCTGCCTAATCTTGCGTTCAAAGGTTTCCTTGACCTGCAATCTTGCCCCACAATGGGGGCAGGTACAAGTGTCCGTTGCCTTTTCCATTGTCCAACTATGCCCACAATCCATACACGTTGTGCGACCTTTGGGCAGTCGGTAGGCGAAATGGTCTATGCACTCACGGAATGCCCATTTGCTCTGTGTCTTGGTTATCGGGCGAAGGTGCTTGCTCTCGGCAAGGACTACCTTCTCAAACTTATTTCTTGGTTTCATAATCTATCCTCCTTGTTTTATTCGTTGCGAAATACATAGCCGTCCTTATACCAAAAGTCCGTGTCGAAAAGGTCATCGGCATATTTTGAGAAGTCAAAGTATATCAGTGCAAAATCAGATAATTCATTCTCCATTTTTGCAATTTCCTCCGCAAAATCCTCCCTGCTTGCATAACTGCCCATATAGGCGGATTGGAAAGACTTTACAAGGCTGTATGCGTCTTGGGTTAGTTTGATGTTGTTTCCGTCCGCCCATACCCAAAAGGCATCTTTCTCTGTGTTGTTCAGTCTGTCCAACTCGTCCCGAAGTTCAAAGAAGTTTTCCTCCAAATACCCCTCGTCTATCAGACCATCGGGGATTTCCTCCCACGTTTGGAACATATATTCGGGTCCTTCCTCGTCCTCGTGTATCTCGGCACAACGCTCCATAAAGTCATCCAAATCGTAAAAGTCCGAAAGTTCCACCCATTCGCCTTGCAATGAGCCGTTGTTGTACTTGGCATAAGTGCCTACATAGATGCGTGCTTCGCTTAAATCCATTGTTTCCATTTTCCTTTCGTTGTTTAAGGAGTTAAAACTCGAATAGTGAGGGTTGTGATGCGATTTCCGTTGTCTCCGCTTTCTTCGGTTTTGCGTTTCGGCTTTTAATTTTAGAAAGTTCCTCACACTGGTACTGCTCTACGGCTCTCTGTCTGGCTTCCGCCTTCTCCTCCTCCGTGAGTTCGATGGTGTGGTTTACCACCACTTTGCAGGAATTGGGCTTGCCGACCTCTATGTCGTCTTCATCATAGTAATGCACTGCCATAGAATAGATTTCATCGTCCGAAAATCCCGAACAACCGCTTTTCTGTACCTCGCTGAGGATATAGGTTACACACTCGTCTATGTTCTTGTTTTCCTTACGGAAACTCTCTGCAAAGAGTTCATCGTATGATGCTCGGTTCTCCAAATAACATTGGATTACGCTTTTGAAATGTTCTGTACCTTTCATTGTCTTTTATGTTTTAATCAGTTGAATAATGTTCCGTCTGATAGGAACTCATAATCGTTTGCTTCGCAACTCTCGGCAAAGGCTTCCTCGCTGAATTGATATTCCATATCGTCCCTGCAAGCCTTGAAAAATCCGTCCAAGCACCTGTCCATAAGTTCGTAAAGGGTGGTGTCATCGGGGGCTTTCAGAAAATCATATATGGGTTTTAAGATTTCATAGTCTATGCAGTAGCCAGTCAGCACACAATCGTCCGAAACAAACACACGGCTCTTGCGTTTCTTCTTGTAGTTTCCGCTCCAATAAGTCTTGGGTGGATACAAGTCGTTCCAATAGTTATTGACAAGGTATTTCAGAAGTCTTGTCCCTTTCATATTGTTTTCCTCCTCGCTGTAATGGGAAATGAAACGATAGGTGTAGGTACAACTGTCGTATGACCATCTTTCCGCCTTGATATTGAAAATCCGTTCAAAGGCTTGCAATGTGGCTCGGTTCTCTCTGTCCCAAGCATAGTCGCAATGTTCTGCCCAATGGCTGTGTGCCTTTGCTTGTACCTCCCTTGTCAGTTCGTGGAGGTTATATACCTCGTATGTTCTTGTTTCCGTTCTCATATCTGTTCAGTGTTATCGGGTTTATTGTTGATGATGTCTTCTCCATTGTCCGTAAACACCTCGATAGTCGGTTTCCCTCCGTTTTCCTCTACGGATAGACTTTCGGAGGTGTCATACAAGGTCTCTCCGTCTGTGATGATGATATTCTCATCATCCTCAAAGCAAAGCACGTCCTCTCCCTGCCACGACTTGACAATGGCAACGGCTTCTTCGTAACTCTCGGCTTTTACATCAAAGTGGGTACGTTCCCAACAAGTAACCTTTCTGTCTTGATAAAAATTGAATTTTTCCATTATTCTTACTTTTAGATGGTTGCTAAAATGATTTCTTGGATATGAATAGGTTCGACCTCTGAAAAGAGATAGGAGATAAATTCCTTTCTGTCTCTCCGATTGAGTTCCTTGAATAATTCTCCAAAGGCGGAGATATTTCCGTTGAGGTAAACCGATACCATATACTCGAAGATATTGTCCACCTCATAGTATCTGCATTGCTGTGCGATAGTTTTGCTTCTTCTTTTCATATATGAGCGTATTTAAGAAATGAGTAACCAAAGTATTGCCCCGATGATGAGGGCATAAGTCAGAATGTACACTGCGATAGCCAAAGCGATGGTAAGGAGTAACCGAACGAGGAATTTTCCTGCACATATCCCTGCCAGCCAAAGCCAAACGCTTCCGCCACAAAGGAGAGAGCCTGCAAGTGCAAGTGCCACCCAAATTGATATTTTGTATCTCAGTTTCATCTTGTCTGATTTTTTTTGATTTTATGCGGATTCCAGAGGTGAGGGAGTTTGAGTTTCAACTTTTTCTTTTTCCCTGCTTCTCGCATATCCGACATTTTTTTTATGCGTCTTTCCGTCGGGTCGGTCGTTTTCGTTTCAGTGGCGTAAAAAGGTAGGGCTTAGGACAAACAAGGTTTTACGGCGAGAATACTACCTGCAATGAAATGGAAGTGTGGAGATTGTCGTCTAAACGGCTTGCCGCCCCGACCTTTTTTGTCCGTAAAAGCCCGGAACTACCTTTGCCGCTGACAACGAACAACCGATCCCGACATGATACACGGGCATAAGTGGAGGATGTGCAAGGAGAGAAGCAGGGCGAGAACAAAAAACGCAGTCTTCGGAGACTGCATTTCATCATAAGAATAGAATACTCGGAAAACAAAAAGCCACCCCAACGGACGGCTCTACAAAAATAATTTGGAGAAAATTCTTTTTTCTCACGATATACCCTTATCTTTGCAACAGGTTATTCGAGTTATGCAAAGCGTTGTATATCATTGTTGAAGATAGGTCGCTAAATCATTACCTACTGCATTTCATAACTCATTAGGCTATTGAATGCCAATCATTTGAACCTAAATGATAGATTTTTTGCTAAAAAATGTTGTATGTGCTGGGGGGCAATAGTATATAGACATCTCACCCTGAAAATCCGCCACTTGACCTCGGGTTTAACACGACTTTAACACTTCGGAGGACGAAGAGGAGAAAGAGGGACGAAGATGGGAAGAAAGCAAATCTATCTCAGAGGTGGTTTTTTCTATCTCCCATGCAGATGAAACTATCTCTGAGTTTTTTCTGACCGGATGAGGAGATTGAGTGAGGACGTGCAAATCATCCGAAATCATCCGGAAAATGCCTCGTGCGCGTATTCTCCTACACTATATGTTGCTATTTTTTCCTTCATTGCCTTCACCTTTGTTGGAAAAGTGTTCATCCTCAGAGGGTTGTGGGTGAAGGCAACATCGTGCCGTGTGTCCTCGAAGGTCCTGCCGGAGGTGAAGGCAAAAGGGACGGTTGCCTTCACCCGCAAAAGGTTATCTTTCAGGAGGTTGCAACGGATGGTGAAGGAGTGAAGGCAAAAAGCACGACCTATAATAGTGTATACGCGCGCGAGGAGAAACCGCGGGACGTCGGCGCTGCCTCAAGAAACTGCGTAGCGCTCGGCGGTGAGACGGGCGATGCGCACAATCACTTCGGCAGCCTTCTCGAGGTTGGGAATGGGCAGGAACTCGTGAGGGCCGTGGAAGTTCAAGCCGCCGGCGAAGATGTTGGGACAAGGCAAACCCATGAACGAGAGTTGCGCTCCATCCGTTCCGCCACGAATGGGGCGAACGATGGGAGTGATTCCCACTTCAAGCATCGCTTCGTGGGCAATGTCGATGATGTGCTGCTGAGGCTCCACTTTCTCACGCATATTATAATAGCTGTCGGTGATGTCCACACGGATGCGCTCCTCCCCGAGTTGGGCATTCATGCCGCGCACCAAACTGCGGAGCATGGTCTTGCGCTCTTCAAAGCGCGTGCGGTCGTGGTCGCGGATGATGTAGGTAAGGCCGGCTTTCTCCACACCCCCTTCTATGCCGATGAGGTGGAAGAAGCCTTCATAGCCTTCCGTCTTTTCAGGCACTTCTTCCAGCGGCATGCGGCGTGCCAGTTCAGTGGCGAGCAGGGCGGCATTGATCATCTTGTCTTTGGCATAGCCGGGGTGGACGCTCACGCCGGTGATGTCGATTCGTGCCGTGGCAGCGTTGAAGTTCTCATATTCGAGTTCGCCCAACTCACTGCCGTCCATAGTATATGCCCAGGCGCAATCAAATTTGGGCACGTCGAACCGATGTGCACCGCGGCCGATTTCCTCATCGGGATTAAAACCGACACGGATGCGGCCGTGCTTGATTTCGGGATGGGACAGGAGGTGCTCCATGGCCGATACGATTTCGGCAATGCCGGCTTTGTCGTCGGCGCCTAAGAGAGTGTGTCCGTCCGTAACGATGAGGTCTTCGCCCTTGTGGCGGAGGAGTTCGGGAAATTTCTCCACAGGGGTCACGATGCCCGCTTCGGCATCGAGCACAATGTCTGTGCCATCGTAATTGCGCACGATGCGCGGACGGACGTTGGCTCCCGAACAGTCGGGGCTGGTGTCCATGTGGGCGATAAAGCCGATGGTCGGCACCTCGTGGGCTACATTCGAGGGCAGGGTGGCATAAACATAGCCTTGCGCATCCATTTCCACCTCGGAAAGACCGAGGGTTTGGAGTTCTTGTACGAGATATTCGGCAAGGCGAAATTGCTTGTCGGTACTGGGGCAGCTATCGCTGTTGTCGTTGCTTTGCGTGTCGAAACTCACGTATTTCAGAAAGCGGTCTACAATGGAAGTCATGTTGCAGTTGGTTTTTGGGGTGTGAAGAAAAGTGGAACTGCCATAAGCAGAAAGGCGTTCCAACGACAAAAATACTACATTCTTTTGGCTTTTCGCGCATTTTTGAGTACATTTGCGCATCAAACACCTCAAAATGATGACCATGAAAAAGAGATTTCTCACGTTCTCCCTCTTTTCTCTCCTGACGATGGGGGTGATGGCACAAGTGGCCAACGTGTCGCCCATCCCGCAGAGCGTAACCACCACCGGCACTTTCTTTGAAGCGCCCAAACAGTGGCGCATTACGTCCGACCGTGCCCGAACAAGTTCTTATGCCCTCACGGCTGTGAGCGAATTGGGTGTAGAATTGACGCCGCGTGCCAAATTTCGCGTCACGCTGGGCGTGGTGGGCGACAAGTCGGTGAGCAAAGTGCAAAAACTGGTGCCGGAGAAGGCCGAAGGCTACTATATGGCCGTGGGTCCTAAGGGCATCGTCATTGCCGGTCGTGATGAGCGCGGCCTCTACTACGGCGTGCAGACCCTGCGCCGGATGGCTGCCAAGGGCAAACTCGAAACGTGCACGCTCCAAGACTGGCCGGATGTGCCTTTCCGAGGGGCGATTGAGGGCTTCTACGGACAGCCTTGGAGCCATGAGCACCGCCTCCGCCAACTCGATTTCTACGGCCACAACAAGATGAATGTCTACATCTATGGCCCGAAGGACGACCCCTATCACCGCGACCACTGGCGCGATCCTTACCCCACGCGTGAAGCGCAGCAACTGCAAGAGCTCAATGAGCGTGCGAAATTGCGGGGCGTCAATTTCTACTGGGCCATTCACCCCGGGGTGGACATCAAGTGGAACGACGAGGACCGCCAAAACCTTGTTCAGAAACTCGAACGGATGTACGGCCTCGGCATTCGCTCCTTTGCCGTCTTCTTCGATGATATCTGGGGCGAAGGGGCAAAAGGCGAAAAGCAAGCCGCCTTGCTTAACTATGTCGACTCCGTGTTTGTCAAAAAACATGGCGACATTGCCCCCCTCCTTCTCTGTCCTACAGAGTACAACCGCGCTTGGAGCCGCAATGACAGCCCCTACCTTGCCGCACTGGGCAATGGGCTGAACAAAGGCATCGAAGTAATGTGGACGGGCAACTCCGTGGTGCATACCATCGACAAAGAGGGTATGGAATGGATCAACCAACGCATCAAACGCAAGGGCTACATTTGGTTTAACTTCCCCGTCAACGACTTTGTGCGCGACCACATCCTCCTCGGCCCGACCTATGGTAATGGCTTGGACATTGCCGACGATTTGAGCGGCTTTGTGAGCAATCCGATGCAGTATGCCGAATCGTCGAAGATAGCCCTGTTCAGTATTGCCGACTATACGTGGAACATGAAGCACTACGATTGGAAAGCATCGTGGCGGCGTGCCATTATTGACCTGCTGCCGTCCGACTCCATCGCGCTGCTTACTTTTGCTTCCTACAACGAAGACCTCGGTCCGAACGGCCATGGTTTCCGACGCGATGAAAGCCGACAACTTGAAGCCCTCGAAAAGCGCATCAAGGCTGTTGCCGATGGAGAAGTGGACAGAGAGGCTGTTCAAGAACTCTCCCAAACGTGTTTTGAACTCGGCACTGCCTGCGACCTCCTGCTCAACAATACCGAAAATCCGTGGCTCATCAACGAACTGCGCCCTTGGCTCGTACAGGGCAAACTCATCGCGCAATATGGTGGGGTGGTGTGTAAGGCCGCTCGCTATGTGAACCAGATTACGGCTGTTGATGCTGCCACTTACAATCCCGACGACCTCTACACGTTCTACAGTCTTTATCGTCAGGCGCAATCGTTGCGCAAGCAGATGTATGAGAACGAGGTGGACAAACACCAACTCCACACCTATCAAACCGGTACCAAACTCGCCACTCTCCGCCTGATGCCGATGCTCGATCGCCTCATGAGCAGAGTTTGCAGAAACCATGGCTACGAACCTATCTCTGCCTACGCGCCATTCACCATTGAAAGCAACGTAGGGCAACTGCGTCAACTCCCCATTTCGCTCTATGGCGGAGAAGCCAAAATCACCCCTTCCAACGAGGTCATCAAGTGGCCGGCCGGCGCACAATTCACCATCGTCGGCGACCGCCCCTTCACCCTCACCGGTATGGACTTCAACCTTGGCGTCAACGAGATTGCCGGTAAGTTCCGCCTCGACTGCCTTCTCGAAGACGGTACGTGGAAGACGGTTTCCATCCTCCACTACAAGCCCACCGACCCCGTCATCCACACCGGCAACGAACTGAGCGGCCTTACTGTCAAAGCGTTTCGTCTCACCAATATCTCGGGTGCAGACGTGGAGTGCTACTTCCGCCACTTCAAATTCAACAAGCAATAAGTGGGTGTTCCTACTTATTAAGTACACAAAAAGGGTGCACCGCTTTGCAAAACAGAAATAAAGCGCTAATTTTGCACACCTACTGAGCTACGATTAATTTTGAACATCTACTCCGAACAGAAACAAAACAACTCAATTATGCAAGAAACCCTTCTCGCCATTGCCGGCAAGCCCGGTCTCTACAAACTCGTTGCACGTGGCAACGGCAACCTCATTGTCGAAGCCATCGACGAAACCCACCGCCGCCTTCCCGCCGGAGCACGCGACCGCGTCACCTCCCTCGCTGATGTGTCGATGTACACCGAAGCCGAGGACGTTTCGCTCATGCTCGTCTTCCAGAACATCAGCGATGCCCTCAATGGCGCTCCCACCGAATTTTCTCACAAAACCGCTACCGAAGCGCAGCTCACCGACTTCATGGACAACATTGCCCTCCCCGCCTGGGATCGCGACCGCGTCCACTTGAGCGACATCCGCAAACTCGTGCAGTGGTACAACCTCCTCGCCAAAGCCGGCTACAAAGATTTCTACACGGCTCCCGCCACCGAAGAAACTCCTGAATCCGCTGCCGCTCCTGCCGAAGAGGCATAAATCTTGGCCGCAAGGCATCCATCTTTCTTTAAGGCGGTCGAAAGCCGCACAATTATCCCCGAACCACACTGATGTGGCTCGGGGATTTTTCTTGCTTGTAGCTCTTCCTTTCTCGGGCAGCGTTATCTCCCGATAGCGTCGCAAAGTCATCTATGAACGTCGCAAAGTCAACTACGAACGTCGGAAACTTCATTACAACAAAGAAATTCTTTAATTCAAGGTTTGGTTGATATAAACCAAAGTTTGAATTACATAAACCAAACCTTGAATTATATAAACCAAACCTTGGTTTATAGTTTGCGCGTGACCTAACGAAGTTTGCACGCTTCGGAGAAAACTTTTGCCCCTTTGAGTAGATGTTCAGAAATGGTTGACGTCCGATTTCCACCTTTTTAGATGGAAATCTTTGTTGTGTCTTCCTCGAAGAAGGAAAACGTCTGAAAAGCGGAAGCCGTTGTCCATGCGTTTAGTCGGGATAGTAGGTCTTCTGTGCAGCGGCGAGGGTGTTGAGCATGAGCATGCAAATGGTCATGGGGCCGACACCACCGGGAACGGGCGTGATGGCCCCGGCTACGGGGGCTACGCTCTCAAAATCGACATCGCCCGAGAGGCGGAAGCCGGAGGGGCGGGAGGCATCGGGCACGCGGGTGGTGCCGACATCGATGACGGTGGCACCGGGTTTGACCATATCGGCCGTGATGTAGCCGGGGCGGCCGATGGCGGCGATGAGGATGTCGGCCTCGCGGCATTCACTGGTGAGGTTTTTGGTGTGGGAGTGGACGCAGGTGACGGTGGCGTTGCCGTGCTCTTTCTGCAGCATGAGTTGCACCATGGGTTTGCCCACGATGTTGCTGCGCCCCACTACGACGCACTTCCGGCCGGCGGTGGTGATGCCGTAGCGCCGGAGGAGGGTGAGGATGCCCAATGGGGTGGCGCTGATGAAGCAGGGCAGGCCGATGGCGAGGCGGCCGACATTGATGGGGTGGAAGCCGTCGACATCCTTGCGATGGTCGATGGACTCGATGACTTTCTGGCGGTCGATGTGGCGGGGGAGGGGCAGCTGGACGATGAAGCCGTCGATGCGAGCATCGTGGTTGAGTTCGTCGATTTTGCTGAGGAGTTCGGCTTCGCTGACGGTGTCTTCGAAACGGATGAGGGTGCTTTCAAATCCGCAGGCTTCGCAGGCGAGTACTTTATTGCGAACGTAGGTTTCGCTGCCGCCGTCGTTGCCCACAAGGATGGCGGCGAGGTGGGGACGCTTATGGCCTGCGGCCACGAGGGCTTCGACCTGTTGTGCGATTTCGGCTTTGATTTGGGTGGCTGTGGCTTTGCCGTCGATGAGGGTAGGCATGGTGTTGAGGGGTTAGAGGTGGGTAGAGAGAAAGAGGGTAGGGTAGCAAAATAGACGTTGGGCACAGCGGTGTGCTGTTGTGCCAACGTCTATTGGATTCAGGGGCGGCAGCTTAAAACTTCGGCATGCGCCCCATCATTTGTTTGAGGCCTCCACCGGAGACCATTTTCATCATTTTGCGGGTTTGGTCGAACTGCTTGAGCAGGCGGTTGACATCTTGCACCGTCTTGCCCGACCCCTTGGCGATGCGGGCTTTGCGCGAGCCGTTGAGGACTTCGGGGTGCTGGCGTTCGTAGGGCGTCATGGAGAGGATGATGGCTTCGACACCGAGGATGGCGCGATCGTCGATGTCGACGTCTTTGATGGCTTTGCCCACACCGGGAATCATGGCGGCGAGGTCCTTGATGTTGCCCATCTTCTTGATTTGGCGGAGCTGTGCGAGGAAGTCGTTGAAGTCGAACTGGTTTTTCTGAATCTTACGCTGCAGCTTGCGAGCTTCCTCTTCGTCGTATTGCTCTTGGGCGCGCTCGACGAGGCTGACGATGTCGCCCATGCCGAGAATACGGTCGGCCATGCGGGAGGGGTGGAACACATCGAGAGCGTCCATCTTTTCGCCCATTCCGACAAACTTGATGGGCTTGTCGACCACGGAGCGGATGGAGAGTGCTGCACCGCCGCGGGTGTCGCCGTCGAGTTTGGTGAGGACGACGCCGTCGAAATCGAGGCGGGAGTTGAACTCTTTGGCGGTGTTGACGGCATCTTGTCCTGTCATGGCGTCGACGACAAAGAGGGTTTCGTCGGGCTGGGTAGCGGCTTTGACTGCTGCAATCTCACTCATCAGGGCTTCGTCGATGGCGAGACGGCCGGCGGTGTCGATGATGACGGTGTCGTAGCCTTTGGCCTTGGCTTCTTGAATGGCATCGGTCGCGATTTTGACAGGGTCGCGCTCTTCGAGATTCATGAAGATGGGCACCTCGATTTGTTCAGCCAGCACACGGAGCTGTTCGATGGCGGCAGGACGATAGGTGTCGCAGGCAGCGAGAATCGGTCGGCGGTTCTTCTTCGTTTTGAGGAAAAGGGCAAGTTTTCCCGAAAGGGTGGTCTTACCCGCACCGTTGAGGCCGGCCATGAGGATGACGGAAGGTCGGTGCTCCAAACGGAGGTCGGCTGCTTCTCCACCCATCAGCGCAGCCAGTTCGTCGTGTACAATCTTGACCATGAGCTGCGAAGGCTTCACGGCGGTGAGCACGTTTTGTCCGAGTGCTTTTTGCTTGACGGTGTCGGTGAAACTCTTGGCCACTTTGTAGTTGACGTCGGCATCAAGGAGGGCACGTCGCACGTCTTTGAGGGTTTCGGCCACGTTGATTTCGGTGATGCGGCCTTCACCTTTGAGGATTTTGAAAGACCGCTCGAGTCTTTCGCTGAGATTATCGAACATAAGGGGTAATTTTCAGTGTTGAGACGATGGGAGTTGTGCGTGCAAAAATACGACTTTTGCGCGGAATGGGCAAAGGAAAGCTGGAAAAGGGCGTGCGCGATGGCTCAAATCTGCTTGCGGTGCCACTTGCCCCAGCGCATATAGGCATAGGAGGGGAGCAGGATGAAGAAAGCGTAGATGATCTCGGAGGTCCAGGCGACGGCAAGGTTGCAGCGAAGTTGGAGCACCATCCCCCACACGAAGGTGCAGTAGATGATGAGGGAGAAGATTTCTACCCATAGAGCCGTGCGGGTATTGCCCGTGCCGGAGACGCTCATAAAGAGGATTTGCGCGGGAACCTGAAAGAGATAGCTCGACCCGAGCACCCACAAGGGGACGATACCGGCAGCAATGAGTGTGGCATCGTTGGTGAAGATGCTGAGCACGGCAGCCGGGAAAAGGCAGATAATCACCCACGTGGGGATGAGCAGATAGGCCGCGAGGCGGACAACGCGCCCAATCATGGGGCGTACGGCAGAGAAGTTGCCGGCGCCGATGAGGTTGGAAGTAAGGGTGGAGGCGGTCGAAGCAAAGGCCATAAGGCTCATATAGGTGAAGCCCGAGATGGAGCGCATCACATTTGTAACGGCCAGTTCGCGCGAACCGAGGTGTTCGATGGCGATGAAGAACATGAACCACGTGGAGAGAGAGAGGAAGCTCTGCACCATCATCCACACGCTCACATTGAGCATCTTGCCCAACAGGCGGGGACGGAAGCGGGGCAGACGATTGAGGGCATAGTGCGCAGCATCGCCTCGCCAGAGGGTGTAGACGATGAAGAAGAGCATGGAAAATGCACTCGACAGGCTCGACGCGATGGCGGCACCGGCAATGCCCAGTTCAGGAAATCCCCAGTGACCGAAGATGAGGAGATAGTCGAAGAGGACGTTGCACGCCACCATGACCACCGAGTTGAGTTGCAGCACACCGGTACGGGTGGTGGCGACATAGAAGGCGCGGAACAGTGAGGCCACCATGGTGAAGTGGATGCCCAGAATGCGCCAGTAGAGATAGTCCCACGCGGCCTCGCACACCTCGGGCGAAGAGATGATGAGCCGCAGCACAGTGGGGGCAAAGACGAGGGTGGCGATGAGAATCAGCGTGGAGAGCAGGAGCAGAAAGCCGAGGCTGTGGTAGAAGACGGTGCCGATGTCGGCAAAGTTTTGTTCTCCATTGCGGCGTCCCATCAAAATCTGTGCGCCTGAGCAAAACCCCCAAATGAGCATGAAGACGGAGATGAAGAAGATGCCGCCCAAGGCCGAAGCTCCGAGTTCGATTTCGCCCACACGCCCCAAAAAGGCGGTGTCGGTCATGCCCACAATCTGCTCGACGAGCGAACTGAGCAAGATGGGGAAGGCTATGGTCAAAATCTCGCGATGGGAGAATCGGCGCGAGGGAGAAATTTGGGTTGTTGCCATGAGAATTGCATAAAAAAGGAGACAACGCGTGCTCCTCTCTGTGAGAGAAACAGAGCATTGTCTCCTTGTCAAAGAGATGATCGGAGGCTTATAGGCTGACGAAGAGATGGTCGAGCCCGAAAGCAAACCGGTCGATGTAGTTGTAGAAACCGCCGATGATGCCCAACAAGAGTACGCCGGCCACGCAGATAAAGAGGGCGGTGCGAGAATAGCAGTCGCTCTTAAAGGTGGCGATGGGGGTGTCGTTGGGGTTGATGTACATGGCTTTGACGATGAGCAGATAGTAATAGAGCGAGATAACAGTGTTGATCAACGCTACGAGTACCACCCAGTGCCATCCGGCCTTGAAGGCGGCCATGAACACGAAGAACTTCGAGAAGAAACCGGCAAAGGGAGGAATACCGGCCAAAGAGAAGAGGCAGAGTGTCATGAGGAAGGCCAGGCGAGGGTTGGTCTTGTAGAGGCCGTTGTAGTCGTCCATGCCTATCTTGCCACTATTTTGCTCAATGACGTTCATTACGGCAAATGCACCGAGGTTGGCCGCCATGTAGACGAGCAGGTAAAACACCAGTGCAGTCATGCCTTGTGCGGTACCATCCATAATGGCCAGCACGAGGTAGCCGGCTTGAGAGATGGCCGAGAAAGCCATGAAACGCTTCAAATTCTTCTGACGAAGCGCGAAGAGGTTGGCCACGGTGATGGAGGCAATGATGAGCCAAACGAAGGCCGTGTTCCATTCATTCACCAAAGAGGGGAACACTTTGATGAGGATGGTGAACAGCACAAAGGCTGCACTACCCTTGGAGATGACGCTCAAATAGCCGGTCACGGTGGTGGGAGCACCTTCGTAGGTGTCGGCTGTCCAAAGGTGGAAGGGGACGAGGGAGATTTTGAAGCCCATCCCGGTGAGGAAGAGTAACAATCCCAAAATCGCGTAGGGCTGTCCGGCCACGGCATGAGAGCCGACGGCATCAAAATAGAGGGTTCCGGCTCCACCGTAGACAAAGGAAATGCCATAGAGCAGGAGGGCAGCGGAGAAGAGGGCGAGCAAGATGAACTTGGCCGCGGCTTCTGCGCTTTCGTAGCGGTGCTTGTCGAACGCCACGATGGCCGCCATGGGCACGGAGGCGAGTTCGAGACCGATGAAGAACATCAGGAAGTGACCGCTCGAAATCATAAAGTACATCCCCAAAAGGGTGAAGAGGGTGACGAGGTAGAACTCCCCTTGCTTGACGAGGTTTTCTTCGCGCGAAAGCCATTTGTGAGCCATCAAGAAGGCCACGATGGTGCCCACGTTGAGCACGGTCTTGACGATAACTCCCATCTGTGTGGCCACGTACATGCCACCGAAGGCTTCGCCGGTGGTGGCGCGGCAGGCTCCCGTGAGCGGACAAACGGGGACGAGGTTGAGGAGCGTATGGAGTGCAAGCAGAATGACGGGCAATGGGGTGTTGTAGACTCCCTTGCCACCCTTGCGGTCGGCACACATGAAGAGGTCGGCCACAAAGAGAATGACGATCACCGCCAACAGAGAGAGTTCAGCTTGCATACTGAGAAACTGAGAATAATCCATGTTAGTGAATGTTTGGTGGAATTAGGGAGATTACAAGAAAGGATTGCTGACGCTTTGCAGCAGACTGCCGGCGCTGTGGATGTGATTGATGATGGGGGCAACGCCGGTTTCAATCATATTGCTCACCCAGAAAGGCGCAAGTCCCAAACTAGCAACGGCGAGGATGAGGCAGATGACCGAGAAACGTTCGTCCCAGGTGGCATCGGTCAGTTGGAGGTGATGCTCGTTGGTGGGGACACCATAGAGAATCTTGCCGACCAAGCGAAGGATGTAGACCGCCGTGATGACAATCGAAGTGCAGGCAATGATGGTCATCGTGGTGTAGAACGTACCGGTGTTCTCAAACGAACCCACGAAGATGGTCATTTCAGCAATGAAACCGGAGAGACCGGGCAGACCAAGGTTGGCCAAACCGGCAATGACGTAGCAGACGGCGAGGAAGGGCATAATCTTCATCAAACCTGCCAATTCGCGGATGTCGCGGGTGTGGGTGCGGCCATAGATGAAGCCGATGAGCGCAAAGAAGAGGGCGGTCATCAATCCATGAGAGAGCATCTGAAGGATGGCTCCTGTGCTGGCGGTGGTGGTGTTCATGCAGATGGCAAAGAGCACCAAACCGCAGTGGGACACGGAAGAGTAGGCGTTGATGTATTTGAGGTCGGTTTGTACGCAAGCCGAGAAAGCACCATAGACTACGGAAATGCCGGTGAGCACGAGGAAAATCCAACTGAGTTCGTTGGCGGCCTCAGGAAGCAGATACATAGCGATGCGGAAACAGCCGTAGCCACCGAGTTTCATCAATACGCCGGCGTGAAGCATCGAAACTGCTGTGGGGGCGGAAGCGTGACCATCGGGCGACCACGTGTGGAAAGGGAAAAGTGCACCGAGGATACCAAAACCGACAAAGGTCATGGGAAACCAAAGCATTTGCCAGCCGGAGGCGATGGCATGAGCGCCATTCGTGTGGTTGGCAATGTCGATGATGTTCATCGTTTGTCCACCTGCACCATAGAAGATGCCGAAAATACCACACATCAAGAAGGCAGAACCACCCATGAGCATAAGGGTGAGCTTCATGGCCGCATATTCCTTTTTGCCGGAACCCCAAACTCCGATGAGGAGATACATGGGAATAAGGGCAATTTCGTAGAACATGAACATGGCGAACATGTCGATGGTGATAAAGAAGCCGAACACACCCATAGAGAGGAGGGTGAACCAAAGGAAGTATTCTTTGGTGAGCGGTTTGAGTTGCCAAGAGGCAAAAGTTCCCGTGAAGACGATGATGGCCGAGAGCAACAACATCGCTACGCTGATGCCGTCGACACCGACGGTGTAGTTGATGTGAAGGGGAGGGAACCACTCAATGCTGCTGACGAAAAGCATTTCGCTGGTGGGGTCAGCAGCGCGTGCGTCGAGGAACGCGAAAACGAGATAGACGGAGAGTGCCAAAAGGGCGGTGCTACCTGCTACCATCACACCTCGCACTTGGTTGAGGCTGCGGGACAACCAAAGACCCAGCAACATCACCAAGGGAATGATTACGAATATCGAGAGAAAATTCATATTGTTGGATTTAGAAAATCATGATGAGTAAGAGGATGAGCGCACCAAGGAGGAACACAAAAGCGTATTTTTGAACACTTCCACTTTGCAGGTCTTTGATGAGCGCTGAAAGGCGGTGGGTGCCCCAAGCCAAGAAATCGAAGAAACCATCAATGATGTGGCGGTCGAACCAAGCGATGGGGGTAGAAATGCGCTTGAAGATAATTCTGTGCGTTACAAATTGATAAACCTCATCGAGGTAGAAACGCTTGTAAGCCCAATGGTGGAGTCGGGGGGCAGCGGCATACATCTTTTCGGCGATGGGCTGCTTCTTTCCCGCAAAAATCCACGTAGCCAAACCAATGCTGATAATGGCAATCACGCTGCTGGTGATGGCAACTTGCGCATTCAGATGGATGTCATAGGCTTCGCCGCTGGCACTCACAAAGTGTCCGAAGGGCAACCAGCCGGCACCGAGGGTGATGGCGGTGAGAATAATGAGGGGAAGGGTCATCGTCCAAGGCGCCTCGTGAGGAGTGTGGTGGGCATGAGCTTCCACGTTTTCCGTACCCCAGAAGATACCGTAGTACAATCGGAACATATAGAATGCGGTCATGGCAGCGACTGCTGTCATCCACCAACCGAGCACGGGGCTGTATTCGAAGCAGGCGGTGATGATTTCGTCTTTCGAGAAGAAACCGCTCAAGCCGGGAATACCCGCAATCGCCAAACAACTCACCAAGAAGGTGATGTGGGTGATGGGCATGTACTTGCGCAGACCACCCATCATGCTCATCTCATTGCTGTGAACTGCGTGGATGATGGCACCGGCGCCGAGGAACAAGCAGGCCTTGAACATGGCGTGGGTGAAGAGGTGGAACATAGAGGCCATGTAGCCCAACGACGCGTGATTGTCGATTGTTGCTCCATGGTGTCCGGGCAGACAAGCACCCAGTGCCACCATCATAAAGGCGATTTGCGAAATGGTGGAGAATGCCAGTACGCGCTTGATGTCGCTTTGGGCACAAGCCACGGCAGCGGCATAGAAAGCGGTGAAAGCACCTATCCATACCACGATAGAGAGGCTGTCGGGAGCATATTCCATCCACATGGGGAACATGCGGGCGATTTGGAATACACCGGCCACGACCATCGTAGCGGCGTGAATCAAGGCCGAAACTGGAGTTGGGCCTTCCATAGCATCGGGGAGCCAAATGTGGAGGGGGAACATGGCACTCTTACCCGCGCCGCCGATGAACATCAGTACCAAGGCGCTGGGAATGAGGAAACCGGCAGCGGCAACCTCTTTGCTGATAGCAACTGGGATGAAAGCTGCTGCTCCTTCACCCATCTGCACTGTACCGGCGAATGAGAAATTGAAAGAGTGAGCAAAATAGCCAAACACCAAAATGCCGACCAAGAAGAACATATCGGCAAAGCGGGTCACGATGAATGCCTTTTTAGAGGCAGCGATAGCCGGAGCCGTGGTGTAGTAGAAGCCGATGAGCAGGTAGGACGAAACACCCACCAACTCCCAGAAGAGATACATTTGGAAGATGTTGGTAGAGAGTACGAGTCCGAGCATCGACATCGTGAAGAGGCTAAGATAAGCATAATAGCGCTGGAAACCACGTTCGCCGTGCATATAGCCGAACGAATAGAGGTGTACCATGAGCGAAACGGTGGAAATCACGATCAGCATCATCACGGAAATGGGATCGAGCAAGATGCCCAAGTCGAAATGAAGCGAACCGAGTGGCAACCACGTGATGTTGTAGGGCACAATCGTAGGGAATGTGCCATCGGCGAGGCGTTCAGCCGTGAAATACTGGTAGGCCGCGAGATAGGAAAGAACGGTAACGATGGCCAAAGAGGTTGTGCCAATCAATCCCGCCACCTTGTGACTCCACACTCGTCCCGTCTTCGTGATGTCCATATCGACCACACCGATAAGGAGGAAAGAGAAGAGGGGCAATAAGAGGATAAAGATTGTATAATCCATTGTGCTAATTTTCTTTGAATGTTACCATTTCATCTTTGTGAGTTTGTCGACAGAGATGTTTTGCAACTGGCGGTAAATGTTGATCATAATGGCAATGGCAATGGCACTTTCGGCAGCTGCAATAGCAATGGCAAAAATGGCAAAGAACAAGCCCTCATGTCCGGCAGGGTGGAGCAAGCGATTGAAGACCGCAAAATTGATGTCGGCAGCGTTGAGCATCAGTTCAATGCTCAGTAGGATGGCCAAAGTGCTCTTGCGGGTCAGAAAACCATAGACCCCGGCAAACATCATGAAAGCGGCGATAACGAGGAAATATTCTATCTGTATCATAATTCTGTTTGGTTTTAGGGGCGATTATCGTTTCCGAGCAATGAGCAGACCACCCACGATGCAGGCCAGCAGCAATACCGAAACGGCTTCGAATGGGAGCAGATAGCCGTGACGACCCGTCGAAAGCATATAGCCACCGATTTCCTTCATCGAGGGAGTGGCGGCTTCGGAAGGTGCACTGAGCGTCTCGGCACCGATGAAACCATGAGCCCAGAAAATGCCGACAACGACACCAAAACCAGCCAAACTCAGCAAGATGGCCGCAAGGGTTTTGAGGGCAGAGTTCTGACTCAGTTTTTCTTGTTGCCCACTGGTGAGCAGAATGGAGAAAACGTAAAGCACGATGATGCCTCCGGCATAGACCATTGTCTGAACTGACCCAAGGAAAGTGTAGCCGAGGAGGAAATAGAGCCCTGCAGTGCCCAAAAGCACAAAAAGCAGATAGGTGGCAGCGCGAATGATGCTCTTGGTGACCACTGTGGCAACGGAAGAGCAGAGAATCAGCACGGCCAAGATGACAAACATTATATTGTAAGCGTTCATTGTTTTTCTATTTGGGCATTACTTCTTGGGTTGACACTTAGAACCAGGATGATTGAGGTGCTTGACGAGCTTGGCACGATCGAAAACGGCATATTCAAATTCGTTGTCGAAGTCCAATGCGCCATGCGGGCAACTGGTCACGCAAAGCATGCAGTACATGCACTTGCCGTGGTCGTAAATGTGGTTCTTGAGAATCTTCTTTTTCTTGCCCTCTTCGGTTTCCACCATTTCGGTTTCGATGATGATGGTGTCGTTGGGGCACACCATTTGACAAACACCGCAACCCACACACTTGTGCTCGTTGAGTTCGTTGTGAGGAAGGATGAGTTGGCCACGAAAGCGGTCGAACATCTTGTTCTCCTTGCGGTTTTCGGGATAGCGCTCGGTGATTTTAGGAGTCCAGAATTCGCGCATGGTCACTTTCAGACCCGTGCACAAACTCTTAATTCCCCCTATCAGACCAGCGAAATAATTGTTTTGTTCCATAATTTCTTTGTTTTTTAGGAGGAGGTTAGAGGGTAAGACCGAAACTTACCAATAGCGACATACCCACGAGGAGTGCCATGGAAATGGGAATGAGATACTTCCATTCGAGCGTGAGAATTTGGTCGATACGCAAGCGGGGGAAGGTCCAACGTTCCCAAAGAAGGAGCGCTACGACAAAGAAAGTCTTGCCGATGAACCAAACAAAGCCGGGAATCAAAGCCATCACTTCGTTGAAACCATCGAGACCGGGTACGACCAAGGGGGCCCATCCGCCTAAGAAGATGGTGCTGGCCATTCCGGCACATACCACAATGTTGAGGTATTCGGCCAGATAGTAATAACCGAAGTCCATACCTGAATACTCGGTGTGGTAACCTGCGGTCAACTCACTTTCACTCTCAGGGAGGTCAAACGGACCACGGTTGCACTCGGCATTACCCGCAATGAGGTAGACCACAAAGGCCGGAATGGCAATGATATGCCCACGGAAAATGTTCCAACCCTCGACGGCTTGTTGTTGGCAGATTTCAGAAAAACTCATCGTGCCGGTGAGGGCAATCATCGTGAGCATCACCATACCGATGGAGAGCTCATAGGAGATGATTTGTGCGCCCGAGCGCATAGCACCGATGAGAGCATATTTGTTGTTGGACGACCAACCGGCGAGCAAAATGCCCACTACACCGATACTACCCACGGCAAGGAAGAAGAAAACGCCGACGTTGAAGTCGATGATTTGTGCTCCCTTGTTCCAAGGCAGACAAGCAAAAGTGGTCATCGAAGCCGTTACCACTAAAAACGGGGCAAGTTTGTGAAGGAAATGGTCGGTCTTGCGGAGGTTGATGACCTCTTTGGTCATCATCTTCAGCACATCGCTGATGACCTGCAACCAGCCCCATTTACCCACACGGTCGGGACCGATGCGACATTGGAAAGCAGCACACACTTTGCGCTCCGCATAAATCATAATCATCGCCAAGATGGCATAGACTGTGACGATGGCCAGTGCCACCAACACACTCTCCACCAGCACAGCACAACTGTCGCCGATAGCACCCGAAAGCACACCATGCAGCCATGACGTTACGACTGAAAAGTCAAACATATTATTTGAGATTTGGTAAACCAGTAGTCTGGAAAAATTGTAAACTTTTTAGTGTCTTGAGAGGACGAACGTGATTATCGATCAATGTCGGGTACAACGTAGTCGACCGTACCACCGATTGTAATCAAGTCGGCAATCATGTTGCCCGAGCAAGCCGTGTCCATCACGGCCACCAAGGGCAGCCCCGTGGCGCGGTAGTGCAGACGGTAGGGCATCTTGTCGCCTTTGCTCTCGATGTGCACACCAAAGAGTCCGCGGCTTCCTTCCACAGCGTGGTAGTAAGTGCCCGCAGGAATCTTGAGGATGGGCTTCATCTTTTCGGCATAGTTGCCTTCGGGGATGTTGTCGATGAGCTGTTCGATGATCGAGAGCGACTCGCGGATCTCGTCCAAACGCACCAAGTAGCGGGCATGGCTGTCGCCTTCGCTACGCACCACTTCGTTGAAGTTGACACGATCGTAGGCAGCATAGGGACGATGCTTGCGCAGGTCGTTGTGCCAACCCGAAGCGCGTCCCGTAGGACCGGTGCAACCATAGGAAATCACTTGCTCCTTGCTGAGCGTACCCACACCGATAGAACGGTTGCGGAAGATGACGTTGCCTGTGAAGATATCGTCATATTCTTTCAGGTTTTCGCGCATCATGGGAATAAATTCCTTGACGCGACGCTGGAAGTTGGGATGCAAGTCGTGCGCCAGACCACCAATCATGTTGTAGTTGATGATGAGGCGGCCGCCGCAGGTTTCTTCAAAAATGTCGAGAATTTTCTCGCGGTCGCGGAACCCATAGAGGAAAGCCGTAGTAGCCCCCAAGTCCTGACAAAGGCAGGAGAAGAAGAGAATGTGCGAGTCGATACGTTGTAATTCGTCCATGATGGTGCGAATCACTTGTACGCGGTCGCTCACTTCCACGCCCAGTCCCTTTTCGATACAAGCACAGAGTGCATGACGGCTTTGCATAGCGCCCAAGTAGTCCATACGGTCAGTGAGGGCGAGGGTCTGCGGATAGGTGAGCTGTTCGCTGATCTTCTCTATACCACGGTGGATATAACCGAGGTGCGGGTCGAGTTTGGTGATGATTTCACCTTCCAAACGGGTGCGGAAGTGCAACACTCCGTGGGTGGAGGGGTGCTGAGGACCGAGATTGATGACATAATCATCCTCAGCAAATAGGGGCGTTTCTTCCTTGTGGAGCGTGCCGTCTTCTTTGCGCGTATACTTTACGGCAAGGTCCGAAATGGGCTCATCGCCTTCGGGAATTTCGGGATTTTCGCTCTCGTCATAGTTCTTGCGGAAAGGATAGCCTTTCCAGTCTTCGCGGAGGAAAATGCGGCGCAGGTCGGGGTGGTTGAGGAAGATGATGCCGTAGAAGTCATAGGCTTCGCGCTCGTAGATGTTGGCAATGTCCCAAAGGTCCGAAACGCTGTCGAGACAGGGCGTCTCTTTGTCCTCGGCCACCACTTTGACGTGTGCCATCTTGAAGGTTTCGGGATTGGCGAGAGAGTAAATCACGCCCATTCCCTCTTCGCCCCAGTCGGTGGCGGTGAGGTTCTCGAGCAGACCATAGCCTTCGGCTTTCAGGGCAGCCAGACGTTGGTGCAGGTCAGCCGGGGCCACTACTTCGGGCTCAAACTTGTTGTCGGCTGGTTTGGCAGGAGCAGGAGCCGGACGAGCCGCTGCCGGACGTGGGGCAGCCGGTTTTGCCGTGGTGGCAGCCAGTTCAGGCTTTGCTTCTATGGTGGTTTCCGACTTCTCTTCCTTCGGGGCTGTGGGAGCGGCGGCCGCGGGTTCAACAGCAGGAGCAGGGGAGGCCTTGGGGCTTTCTGCAGGTGCAGCAGGTTGTTCGGCTGCGGGAGTCAAATCTTTTTCTAAATCCATTAGGCTTCCTCCTGTTGTTTGAGAAGTTCGACATACTGTTCATTCATTTCTTCCTTGTAAGGATCGCTTTCCTTGCGGTTGGTTGTGCCGAAGAAGTTTTCGACGCGCACTTTGCGCTGGAGTTGCATCATTCCGTAGAGGAACGCCTCAGGACGAGGCGGGCATCCGGGCACGTAGACATCGACCGGAAGAATCTTGTCGACCCCCTTCACCACGTGATAACTCTTGGTGAAAGGACCGCCCGAGATGGCGCAACCTCCGATGGCCACGACATATTTGGGGTCGGCCATTTGGTTGTACAGACGCTTCAATACCGGTGCCATCTTGGTGGTGATGGTACCATTGACCAAAATAACATCGGCCTGACGAGGACTGTTGCGCGTTACTTCAAAGCCGAAACGTGCCATGTCATAGCGTGCAGCAGCCACAGCCATAAACTCGATGCCGCAGCAACTAGTGGCAAATGTGAGCGGCCAGAGTGAATTGCTACGCCCCCAGTCGATGAGAGTGTCGAGACTGCCGACCATCACTCCCACACCATTTTGGTTGAGTTCCTCAACGAGCTTTTCAAGCGTTTCGTTGTCTTGAAATTCTTCGTAGGGAATATTGTTGATGACAGGAGATTTCTTTATTGCCATTCCAACGCTCCTTTCTTCCAGGCATAAGCAAGGCCCAGAACTAAGATGAACAAGAAGAAAGCGATGCTTAGAAGTGCGGCGCTACCCAGCGTCTTCATCACGACGGCCCAAGGGAAGAGGAACATCGTTTCCACATCGAACATCAGGAAGAGGATGGCGAAGAGATAGTAGCCCACGCGAAACTGCATCCAGGAGCGCCCACGTGTCGGGATACCACATTCGAACGGATCCTCTTTCTGCGGGTTGAAACTGCGAGGAGCCAGCAGTCGCGCCAGCACCGTCACAAGTCCGACAAACCCGAGACCTGTCAGCAAAGCGGTGACAAATAAGGTAAAGTTCATAGCTCTAATGTGAGTTGTTATTTAAATTGTTTATTGTTGTAACGAAAGAATTGCAGCCGAAGAGTGGTAACGAAAGAAGCTCACGAAAAAAACGAGAGAAAGGCCATAAAAGACGAAAGTCCGCGGCTACGGGCGGATTTCTCCCGAAGTGCGGACGCATAACAAATGTGATGAACAATACTTGTTCATCTTAATGAGTTGATTTGTAGAGGATAACATAAAAAATGTCGCCCCATCATCATTGCCTTTGTTCACTTTCGTTCGTCTTTGGTGGTGCAAAGATACAACATTTTCAAGAAAATCCCCAAAACTTTTTCGCATTTTCTCTTTTCTCTGCTGTTCTGATTTGATAAGTAGACCTTGCAGCAAAACGAATAATCTCGTATTTGTCGCTATAAAGGATACTCAAGATTCACCGTATTCAGTACGAGAACCGAACTCGCATTTCATGTTTGTCGCTATAAAGGATACTCAAGATTCACCGTAGCCGTCTTACGTCTCAATCTTAGTCGCAGGCAGAAGAGGGACGACAAAAAAGTGCAGGCTTCGGGAGCAACGATGCTTCCGAAGCCTGCCTCTGTATTTTTTCAGAGTGAAAGCCGGGGGCTACTCCCAGCCGAGAGCCGAAGCACCGAGCACCGCGGCTTCTGCGCCTTTGAGGGTCGATACCAAGAGTTTGGCTTTGCCTTTGAAGATGCTCAGCACATGCTTGTCATAGGCGCGACGGATGGGTTCCATGATGTAGTCGCCCGCTTTGGCCAAACCACCGAAGAAGACAAACGCTTCTGGTGTGTTGAACGTCGCAAAGTCGGCACAACTGCGGCCGAGGAGCTCACCGGTATATTCAAAAATCTCACGGGCCAACTTGTCGCCTTTTTCTGCCGCTTGGAACACATCAAACGAGGTGATGCTTTCGGGGTCGAGTTCTCGCAAAGGAGAGGGGTCATCGCTGCGCGAGAGGATTTCGCGTGCCGTACGTGCCACACCCGTTGCCGAGCAGTAGGTCTCCAAGCAGCCGTGGCGTCCGCAACCGCATTGGCGTCCGGCTTCGGAGTGGTCCACCACAAAGTGCCCCAATTCGCCGGCAAAGCCGTCTGAACCATAGACGATGTGTCCATCCACTACGATGCCCGAGCCCACACCGGTGCCGAGGGTAATCATGATGAAGTTTTTCATACCGCGAGCTACGCCATAGGTCATTTCGCCCATTGCGGCGGCATTGGCGTCGTTGGTGACGCGACAAGGGACACCCAACGCTTCTTCAAAGAGTTCGGCAATCGGCACCACGCCCTGCCAAATGAGATTGGCGGCATACTCAATGGTGCCATTATAAAAGTTTCCATTGGGAGCGCCGATGCCCATACCGCGCACTTTCTCAATGCCGCCCACCACGTCAAGGGCGGGTTGCAGGGCTTCAACAGCTGCTGCCACATAGTCTTTCACATCGGGGTAGGCTTTGGTCTTGATGGCCGTTTGCGCAAGAATTGTGCCGCGCTGGTCTACAATACCGAATACTGAATTTGTGCCGCCCATGTCTAAACCAATCACATAGGGCTTGTCGAGGATTTCTTCCATTTCCATGCTTACTTGATAGAATAAAGGTTTGTATTTGCTGCAAAAATAAATAGAAAAATTGAATTTACCGAGGGTTTGATGACTTTTTTGAAGATAGACTTTTCATTTTCGCGCTTTCTCGCCCTCACTTTGCGTTTTTTTTCTAATTTTGCAGAAGATAAACCACATAAAATTATTTCGCATGAATCCTCGTATGAATCAAAAAACTCTTTTTCTTTCCAGCCTTTTGCTTTACACAAGCAGTCTATGGGGCAATGATAATATGGTGTCGTCGGCATCCTCTATCTCCTCCGACTCCGCAGAAGAGATTTCGCCCGCTCCGGATGCGCGCAACAGCTCGTCCCCTGCCACCTCTCTCGCGCAGTTTGCCCCCAAGGCCCTGGGAGAGTTTCAGCCCACCGTCAAATTTAGTGGCTATGTTACGGGGCGCTACGCTTATAGTGATCAGAAAGGTCTTGCCGCTCATAGTAGTTTTGAAACGCGCTATTTGCGTCTGATTGTCAATGGGCAGGCCTGGCAAAACTTGGCTTATTTTGTTCAGTTTGAGATGGCCGGTGCGCCCGGCATCGATCGTGGACCGCGCATTCATGATGCCTATCTGCAGTGGGAGAAGTTCAAGTTTGTGCGTCTCAAATTCGGACAGTTCAATCGCGCCTTCGGTTTCGACAGCCCCATTGCCCCCATCAAACTTGAGATGGGAAGTTTTTCGCAAGTAGCCACCAAACTACAAGGACTCACCGATCGTCTCGGCGAGCGCCCGACAGGGTGTCGCGATTTGGGCGTACAGCTCAACGGCGACCTCCTTCCGATGGCCGATGGGCACACCCTTCTTCACTATCATGTCGGAGTGTTCAACGGACAGGGCGGCAACCACAAAGATTACAACAATCACAAAGATCTCGTGGGAGGACTTTGGATCAGCCCGGTGAAAAACCTGCGCATTGCGGCCTTTGGATGGGATGGCCGCTCCACCGATGAGAAAAACACGGCCGTCAGTGTCAATCGCAAACGCTATGGCTTGGGCTTGAGCTACGAGGCCGATTGGATGTTTCGTGGCGAATATGTCCACAGCGTTGGGGCTACCTATGCCGCCACTGAAGCGGCCATGAAAGCTGCCACTCCTGCCGCCGCGCGAGCCATATTGGACGCCTCCAACCGCAGCGATGGTTGGTATGCTATGGCCGGAGGCAACATCAAGGCCGTGCCCGGCCTGAAGGTCTATGGGCGTTGGGATTGCTACCGCGACAATGCCCGCACGTGGAACAGCCTCAAAACGGACTGGGGGCTGAGCGCTTCCTATTGGTTCAACACACACTTCATGATGCAGTTCAACTACACCCACACCTACGACCGCTCGGCGGCGACTTCCGGAGCCGACCGCCGCTACAACGTCTTCGACGTTCAGGCCACCGCCCGCTTCTGAGGAAAGCACCCATCCGAAGACAAAATCTCCCCACTTCTCTGTGCAAGATAAAGTTGCACGAGGAAGTGGGGAAATTTTTATAGGTCTATTTCCAGCCCATCGTAGGCATAGGTCATTCCGTGGGGGAGCGTGCGGTCGGCTTCGGCCTGTGTGCCGGCTCCATGGCTCATATGCACAAAGTAGGTGTGTGCCGCACCGACACTTCGGGCGAACGCGATGGCTTCTTGCAGGTTCTGGTGGGTGGGATGAGCTTCGTGGCGCAAAGCGTTGACCACCATTGTGCGCACGCCGGCCAATTTGTGGCGCTCTGTGTCGGGCAGCGTACTCATGTCGGTGAGGTAGGCCAAGTCGCCGATGCGATAGCCCACGATGGGGAGCTTCCCGTGCATCACGCGAATGGGGACAATCTGCGTAGTGCCGATGCTGAAAGGAGTGTCAGGCGAAATCTCACGCATCACCAAGTGGGGCGAGCCCGGATAGCGCTTCTCTCGGAAGCAGTAGAACATGTTGCGGAGGATAGGGGCAGCCACCCTCGCTTCGGCGCAAATCTCGATGGGTTGAAAAATCGAAAACGGCCGTAAATCGTCCAAACCGCCGACGTGGTCGAAATGTTCGTGCGTCATCAGCACTGCATCAATCGCGGGAAGGGCATAGTCATAGCGCGGTGCTTCGTGCAGTCCTGCGGCTTTGGCCTGCTCGTCGGTCATCTCGGCCACGTTTTGGTAGTGGTAGGGCAGGGTCGTGTCGGGCGCATAGGGGTGTGCCTCCAAAAAACGGAGCATCTGCTGCCGAAAGTCCGGACCACAGTCGATGAGGATGAGCTGATGGTCGTCGGTTTCGATGAGGGCGGAAGTGCGCGTGCGCTCGTCGTGTGGGTCGGCCGAACGACACACCGAGCAATGGCATCCCATCTGGGGTACGCCCGAAGAAGTTCCGGTGCCGAGAAAGTAGAGTTTCATGTGGTGGAGTGATAAGTGACGATGCCTATTTTCCTACTCTTTGGAGGAAGAACGGGGTTTCCACGGCAGCTCACTATTCGTATTGATTCTTCCGGCGATATTTTAGCGCCATCTCTACGAGTAGAGCAAATTTTTCAATCCTGTCGGGATGATAATCCCCTTTGGCAATCATTTTCTTGGTGTGTTTGAACCAGTTGAACAACCGAAGTTCTTCCGGTTTATACTTAGAGGGACGGCGGTGATTGACCTCCATAAAGGTCTTCACCTGATCATACTGCATTTGCCACTTCTCGTCTTGTGTCATGTAGGGAGGATTGCAATTAAAGTATTATTCAAATGTTATGTCGGTGGATGAGTGAACAGGTAGCTGGATGGGTAGTCAGAGTTCGTTGTGAACGTTCTCCTCCTCCTTTTCTGCAAAGGCGTCCGGCACAAAACCATCAATGACTTGGCGCGGGGTGCAACCTAAATGCACGCGGCAAAACGTGTTCATGTGCTGCTGAGAGGAGAAACGGAGCAAACGTGCAATCTCGGACAGAGACAGCGAACTGTTGCGCAGAGTCTTATAGAGGGCACCGGCCTTGTTGCGTGTCAGCCATTTGCCGTGGGGCTCTTTGAAGTGGAGCGCAAACAAGTGCACAAACTCCGAGCGCGGCATGTCCAGACGAGCGGCCATCTCGTCCACCGTCAGCAATTCGGCCGCCATGGTCAGCACTTCCTCCATGAAAGAATTGGACGTGAGATAGAGCGGCACAAGGAATTTCGACAGTACAATCTTCTTGTAGTAGGCTTGCAAAATGGAGGCAAATTCCTGCTGTTTCAGCTGGTGAATGTCGCAGCACAAAAGACCGTCTTGGATGTAGGCGACCATCAGGTCGGCAAATTTTCGCACCACGGGAAGCAGCGGCAGGGTGGTGGGCTTGTTGCGCTTGGTCTTCGCCCGCAAGATGAGTTCTTCGTTCATCACCCGCCCGCAAAACTCCAGTTTGTTGCCTATCAGGTAGAGCCGAAGGGCGCGCGTAGGCTCTATGGCCGTGACTTCGTGTTCTGTCCCTAAGGGGACGATGTACATTTCGTTCTTGTCCACCACCTGCGTTCCGATGTTCGGCCCCGAGATGCGCAGACGACCTTCCAGCACGAGCAGAATGGTGGACAAATGCGGATTGAAATGCCCGCGAAAACCGGTTTCGGCCTGGATGAGACCGAAACCCAACGGGGTCGAACCGATGTAGAGGGGGCAGGAGGTGTGGCGGTTGAGGTAGACAACGGGCACGTGGACAGAGTTTTTTGTGGGAAGGTGAAAAGGGAATCAGAAAGTTAGGGCAAATCGACGAAGTCGACATATTCGTTGTCGCTCTTCTCAAAGATTTTTTCTTTTTGCTGGCCGGTGTGCCCATTGGCAGCCGTGCCACGCACTGATGAGGTGTCGTGCCGGGAGGAGTGGTGATGGGGAGTTTGGCCTTGTTGGCCGGCTGTTTGAGATGAAGAGGGCTTGAGGCCCAATGCGGTCAATGCAAAGTCGTAGAGGCTTCTTAAGAAGACGGCAATCACTAAAATGCCGCCGAAGAGGAGCAGGCCTAAGCAACCTAAGAGTTTCATACGGAAGGGATTGAGGGTGGCACAAAAAAAGTAGATGTCTCTCTCCACTGAGGAGCGGTCATCAAGAATGAAGCAAGAAGTGTGCCAAAAGTGTGTTTCTGCCTATTTTGACGTAAATCTGTGCACCCCTATCGACACGAGGATGTAGAGCAGAATGCAGAGGGAGACGCCCAGGACACCGGCACCCAGCGCAAAAGCACCCCCCAACAGCACGATACAGGAGAGCAGAAAAAGATACCGCACCTCATTTCCCTTCCAAGCAAAGTGCTTGAATTTCAGGGCAAACATCGGAATTTCGCTCACCAGTAATCCGCAGAAAACGGCGACCAAAAGCAGCAACGCAAAGTAAATCGCCATGGCTTGTGTAGGAGTGAGGGAGAACAGGTGGTCGGTGAGGTACACCGCCAAACCACCCCAAAACAAAGCATTGGCAGGCGTGGGCAGCCCGATGAAAGAAGTGGTCTGCCGGGTGTCTAAATTGAATTTTGCCAAGCGCAAAGCCGAGAAGGCAGCGATGAGCAAAGCCGTGAGCGAGCAGTAGGAAATCCAGTCATAGCCACTGTCGCTGGTGGGAATATGGCCTCCCACGAACCAGAGCAGATTGACCACCATCGCTGCCGGGGCAGCACCAAAGGTCACGACATCGGCCAACGAGTCCAGCTCCTTGCCGATAGGACTGGAAACATGGAGCAAGCGTGCTGCAAAGCCGTCGAAAAAATCAAATACTGCTCCGAGCACGATGAAGCCCATGGCGTAGTCGAGCATTTGGTAGCAGGCGGCCCCCATTGCCAAACATCCGCAGAGCAGATTGCAACAGGTCAAGGCGTTGGGAATGTGACGTTTCATAAAAGGATAGGTTGAAAAAGGAGAGCCGGAAAGGGAAGGTCTTGAAAAAACAAGAGGCGAAAACGCAACCCTCCCTCGTTGAAAAAACTCAGAGGTAGTTTCGTCTGCCTCTGAGGTACGCAAAACTACCTCTGAGGTAGAAATCACGGAATGGGAGGGCGAGGAAGACGAGGGGGAGAGAGGGACTTCACGCGCGTATGCGCCTGCGCGCACTTACTGCAAAACGTTTATTTTTGCCTTCACTGCCTTCACCGGTGCCGGAATGTGGGGGATGTCCGGGGGATGCCGTGAGGGAACATCTGGTTCTATTTTAGATGAAAATAGAGATGAGTGAATCCAAATCAAGTTTTTGCCTTCACCTTCAAATGCTTGATTTTCCGGTGATTACCCTCATGGGTGAAGGAGTGAAGGCAAAAAACGTGCACTATATAGTGTATACGCGCGCGAAGGGAAGAGACTACGTGGCGTGAAGTCTACAATTAGGGGTGCTTGGGCTTGAGGTGGGCCAAGACGGTCTCGTTGCCGGTGGAGGCTTGTCCCAGCTCAACGTGCACCTCGCTGTCGATGGGGAGATAGACGTCTACGCGTGAACCAAACTTGATGAAGCCCAAGTGATTGTCGATGCAGCAAGGTTGGTCTTCTACGGCGTAGGTGACGATGCGGCGCGCCACAGCGCCCGCCACCTGGCGCACCAGTACATCGTGGCCGGAAGGAGTCTCTATCACCACGGTGCTGCGCTCATTCTCAACGCTTGCCTTGGGCAGCCAAGCCTTGTGGAAGTTGCCGTTGTGATGGCGCACGAGTTTGACTTGTCCTTCCACCGGAAACCAGTTGGCGTGGACGTTGGTGACGGACATGAACACCGAAATCATCAAGCGGCGGTCGTGGAAATATTCATTTTCTTCGACCTCTTCGATGACCACAACGCGCCCATCAGCGGGAGCGACGACCACGTTTTCCGTCTCTCCGGAGAAGATGCGGATGGGGCAGCGGAAGAAGTTGACAATGATGCCATAGACGATCAGCAGAACAGTCAGTACGCCGACGTAGAGAGGGAGGCAGAAATCGGCCAACAGCCAATAGCCCAACACGATATAGGCCAACAAAACAACGCCCCCCACGATGAGTGTGGGCGTGCCTTCGTTGTGCAAACGATGTGGTTTTACGTTATTGAGTTTTGTCATAAACTGATTACAATATGACTGCAAAAATACATAATTCTTGGCAAATGGGCAAAAAAATGGGTTGTAGAATGCCTTTTGACGCTAATCCATTCGCTCCATGAGGGCCGTGAGCCGGCTTTCCAGTTGCTCGGCCGAAAGTTTGAGGGCAAATTGCCCATTTTGAGCAATGGAGATGCCGCCCGTTTCTTCGCTCACGATGATGGCCATACAGTCGCATTTTTGAGAAATGCCCAAGGCCGCACGGTGGCGCAGACCGAGGGATTTCGGGATAGCGTTGTCGTGAGAGACGGGGAGGATGCACCCCGCGGCTTTGATGCGCTTTTTGCTCACCACCATGGCACCATCGTGGAGGGGAGAGTTCTTGAAAAAGATGTTTTCGATGAGGCGCTGGGAGATGGTGGCATCGATGATTTCACCGGTCTTGGAGATGTCGTTGAGGTTCATGTCGCGCTCCACGACAATGAGGGCCCCGATTTTCTGTTTGCCCATGCTCATACAGGCCATGACGATGGGCATGATGTCCTCGCGGTGGATGTTGCCCTCGCGATGGCGGTGCAGCCAATGGAACACTCGCGAGGCGCGCTGCGTGCCGATGGAGGAAAAGAATTGTCGGATCTCCTCTTGAAACAGGATGATGAGTGCCAGCGAACCGACGTTGATGAGGGTGTCGAAGATGCCGCCGAGCAAGCGCATCTCAAACACCTTCGACACAAAAATCCAAACCAGCACGAAAATCAGTACACCGCCGAAGATGTTGGCCGAACTGGACTCGCGCATGAGTTTGTAGATGTAGAAAAGGAGCAACGCCACCAAGACGATGTCGATAATATCCTTGATGCCAACTTCAATCATAAATCATAGGTAAGTAGGTCTTTTAGACTTGTGCAATTCAGGGGGGCAAAAGGTCAATTCTCCTCCCGCATCTTTTCGACAATGCGGCACGCCTCCACCGCGGATTTCACATCGTGAACACGGAGGATGTGTGCACCACGGAGCAGGGCGATGGTGTTGAGCACGGTGGTGCCGTTGAGCGCCTCTTGGGGGGAGGTGTCGAGCAGACGATAGATCATCGACTTCCGGCTGATGCCCACCAGCAGCGGCAGTTCCAATTCGTGGAAGTCTTCGAGGCGCTCCATGAGACGATAGTTGTGTTCCAGCGTTTTGCCAAACCCAAATCCGGGGTCGATGATGATGTCTTTGCCGCCGCAGTCGCGCAATTTTTGGACGCGGCGCGCCAAATGTTCCAGCACTTCGGCCACCACATTGTCGTAGTGGGGTGCCACCTGCATCGTGCCTGGAGTGCCCTGCATGTGCATCAAGACGTAGGGTACACCGAGGCGCGCCACCGTGCGGAACATCCCCTTGTCGAGGTCGCCGCCCGAAATGTCGTTGATAAGGTGCGCCCCCAGTTGCTCCACGCAACTTTGAGCCACATCGGCCCGAAAGGTGTCGATGGAGATGATGGCTTCCGGAGCCTCTTCGTGCACCACCTGTAAGGCGCTTTCCAGACGCTCCATTTCTTCGAGGGGCGACACTTCGCTCGCTCCCGGTCGGGTGGAGTAGGCTCCGATGTCTATCATTTGCCCGCCTTCGTCCACAATCTGGCGGACACGGCGACGGATGGCCTCGGGTTGAGAAGAGGGCGTGCGCGAACCCTCGTAGAAGGAATCGGGGGTGACGTTGAGGATACCCATCACCACCGGGCGGTCGAGCGTGAAGAGGCGTCCGCCTAAATTGAGGGTGAAGGGAGCTGGAGATTGTGGCATTGTATTGCGTATTTCCTGCAAAGGTAGTTTTTGCAGGCAGAAATACAAAATAAATGTCCGGCTTTTTTCGCTTTTTGGGAAGTAAACGCTAATTTTGCAAGGAAAATAACACCCCATTTATTTATGGAACTTCAAGAACTCTACGAAATCTTCAAACGCCACGCTGTGGTGACCACCGATACCCGACACTGCCCCGAAGGCAGCATTTTCTTTGCCCTCAAAGGGGCTACGTTCGACGGTAATCAATTTGCCGCTCAGGCTTTGGCGGCCGGTTGCGCTTATGCCGTGGTGGACGATGCCGAGGTGGCGGCTGCCGATACGCGATGCCTGTGGGTGGAGGATGTGCTCACCACGCTCCAACAATTGGCCCACCATCATCGCCGACAACTCGGTACGCCCATCGTGCAAATCACGGGAACCAACGGCAAGACGACGACCAAGGAGCTGGCGGCGGCGGTGTTGGCCGAAAAGTACAATGTGCTTTACACCCAAGGCAACCTGAACAACCACATCGGTGTGCCGCTCACCCTGCTGCGCCTCACGGCGGCCCACGACATCGCGGTGGTGGAAACGGGCGCCAACCATCCCGGAGAGATTGCGATGCTGAGCGACATCGTCTACCCCGATTGTGGGCTGATCACCAATGTCGGCAAAGCCCACTTGGAAGGCTTCGGTTCGTTTGAAGGGGTGGTGCGCACGAAAACCGAACTCTATGCGCACATCCGTCGGCGTCGTGAGGCGGCGGGTGCTGAACAGCCTTTCATCCTGCTCGACCTCGACAACCCCTATCTTGCCCCGCTGGGCCGCGATTTGGCCGGTTGCACCTACTCCGAAATGGCGGGCGAGGGGGATGTGCGCGGTGAGGTGGTGGATTGTGCGCCTTTCCTCACTTTGCGTTGGCAGCAAGCCACCGGAGCATTGCACGAGGTGGAGACACAACTGATTGGGGCCTATAACTTGAAGAACGCCTTGGCAGCCATCGCCATCGGTCTGCGCTTTGACGTGCCGGCCGAGCAGATAGACCATGCCCTGCGTCACTATCGTCCGAGCAACAGCCGATCGGAATTCCGCAAGACGGCTCGCAACCGCCTGGTGGTGGATGCCTACAATGCCAATCTCTCCTCCATGCATGCCGCGATTGAAAACTTCCGCCACATCTCCGACCCCCACAAGATGATGATTCTCGGTGATATGCGCGAACTGGGGGCGGCTTCCGAAGCGGCACACGAAGAGGTGGCGCAACTCGCTGCTACTGCCGGTTGCGAAAGGGTGTGGCTCGTGGGTCCATTCTTCGCTGCCCACCCCAAGGCATTTCCACAAGCCTGCACAACGCGCTTCGTGCACTTCGACAATGTGGAGGCCGTCGAAGCCGAACTGCAAGCCCATCCCCTCACGGATTGTCTTATCCTCATTAAAGGCTCGAACGGCACGCGCTTGTTCCAGTTGCCGGATAAATTGTAAGGCTACCCCTGTCGCTGAACACCTGTTTATGCTATTTCTTAGTGTCCGCTATGACTACAACTGTAGAATACATTTTTAGCAAATTGACCCTCGCGCATCTTGATGAGGCGGTGAAAATCATCGAGGAGGCCAAGCAGCAGATGCTTCGGGAGAGGAAGCGCCAATGGAGCGAGGCTTATCCCACGAGTGAGCACATCGAGGCGGACATCAGAGGTGGCTGTGCCTATGGATTGTTTCGAGAGGGACGCCTTGTGGCTTATGGCGCAGTGATGTTTGATGGCGAACCAGCCTACGCGGCGCTGCAAGGCCACTGGCTGACGGAGCAGCCCTACGTGGTGCTCCATCGTCTTGCCGTGGTCGGAAGCGAACGAGGTCGTCACATCGGGATGCGCTTTGTGCAGGAGGTGGAAGCGCTGAGCCGCTCCAAAGGCGTGTGCAGTTTTAAGGCGGACACCAACTACGACAATGAGCGCATGCAGCGACTCTTTGAAAAACAAGGGTTTGTCTATTGCGGAGAAATCTCTTATCCGCAAGGGCAGCGTATGGCCTACGAGAAGGTGTTGGGGTGAGAAAACCATCTGAACAGAGCGCCCTGGCAGGCAGAGGTCGATGGGAAAGAGAAAACAAAAATGCAAAAAGAAAAAAGCATCATTTCAATCTCTTGAAATGATGCTATTTTGTGGGCGCTGAGGGATTCGAACCCCCGACCCTCTGCTTGTAAGGCAGACGCTCTGAACCAGCTGAGCTAAGCGCCCGTTTTGCTTGCGAGATGTGTTCCTCTCAAATGCGATGCAAAAGTACGGCCTTTTTTTGAAACTACCAAGCGATTGAGGAAATTTCTTTCAAAAGGGCTTCAACTTTTTCTGTCGAGGTCTCTTTTCGTTCAAATTCATCGCGATCGGCAGCGCCCATGGTGACGCCCTGCTGCTGATACCGCATCTTGCTGCGCAGCGGAACGCGCAAGGAAGCGTGGATTTCGCAAGCCCCGGTAGCGCGCAAGATGTCCGCTGCATTTTCGGGGGTGACGCCCGCGCCGGGAAGAATGCCGATGCGGCCTGCTGCTTGCTCCACAAGATGGCGCAGGGTGTCTCGTCCTGCCCAGGCCGTGGGAGCGCCTCCAGAGGTGAGCACGCGATTCACGCCCAACTCAACCAACCTTTCGAGCGCTGCACCCTTGTCGCGACACAGATCGAAAGCGCGGTGGAAAGTCACCGACAAATCTCCCGCTGCCGCCATCAGACGTCGCATCGTCGGCACATCGATGTCTCCATCCGGAAGCAAAGCCCCCACAACAACGCCGTCCAGTCCTAAACGACGCACCAAAGCGATGTCCTCGAGCATCAGGTTCACTTCCGCTTCCGAATAGAGGAAATCCCCTCCCCGGGGGCGGATGAGGACGTGCTTGCCGATGCCTTTCAGATGCGCAACGGCGTGCATCAAGCCGTAGCTCGGGGTGAGCCCTCCTTCGTCGAGTGCAGCACAAAGTTCGATACGACCGGCACCGCCTGCCAGCGCATTTTGGGCACTTTCCAACGTGCCGCAGCATACTTCTAATAAGGCCATACTGTTATTATTGCTGTTTTTATGTTTCTTAAGTCGGTGTTCCTTCTCGCCACAACACTGTCCTTAGGGCAATTCTTGTCGGGCTGAGTGAAAAAGTTGGTTTTCTCAAAGGAAATCTATAAACCAAGGTTTGGTTTATGTAATTCAAAGTTTGGTTTATAGATTGCGTCTCACTTAAGGAAGTTTTTCCGTTTAGAAACGAACAATTTTCTGAGCAAAGATAGGAATTACCCAGGAAAAGAGAGGAGAAACAGCCGTTTTTTTCGTATTTTCGCGCCAAAATTAAGCGCGCAAGCGCTCTTCTTTCCGTAAACAGCCGTTCAGGCCATCTGTTTCCCTTATGAAAAAATACGTCAAAGATCTGCGGCTGGTCGGTCGCGAGATGCTTCGCGAAGACTATCTCCTCCTGCGTCTCACCGATGAGCAAGCACCGCTTCCCCCCATGTTGCCAGGGCAATTCGTACAAATCGCCGTCGAGGGTTCGCCCACCACATTCCTGCGTCGCCCCATTTCCATCAACGACCACGATGCCGTGCACAACACGTTCGATTTGCTCATCCATCTCGTCGGTGAGGGTACGCGCGCACTGGCGCGGCTGCAAGTGGGCGACCGGCTCAACTGCATCTATCCGCTTGGCAACGGCTTTGCACTCCCTGCTCCCACTGCCGCATCGCAGCGTCTACTGCTCGTGGGCGGCGGCGTGGGCACGGCTCCCATGCTCCTCTACGGTCGGCAGTTGCACGCTGCAGGCCACCGCCCCACCTTCTTGCTCGGCGGACGCAGCAGCCGCGACATTTTGGAACGAGAGCGGTTTGCTGAATTTGGCACCGTGTGCGTGACCACGGAAGACGGAACGCTGGGCGAACGCGGTTTTGTGACCCACCACAGCCTTTGGGAAACCGAAACCTTTGATGCCGTGGCCGCCTGCGGCCCCAAACCGATGATGGTCGCCGTTGCCCGATTGGCCCGACAGCACGAACTGCCTTGCCACGTTTCGCTCGAAAACCTAATGGCCTGTGGAGTAGGTGCCTGCCTTTGCTGTGTCGAGAAAACCGTGCGCGGCAACCTCTGTGTCTGCACCGAGGGCCCCGTATTCAATACTAACGAACTAACCTGGGAATAAGACAATGGTACAGACTGCCGTTCAGATTGGAGCGCTTCGACTCAAAAATCCTGTGCTCACCGCCTCCGGAACATTCGGCTACGGCCTTGAGTTTGCCGACTTCATCGACCTCAACCGCCTCGGAGGCTTTGTTGTCAAAGGGACAACCCTTATGCCGCGACAAGGCAACGACTATCCGCGCATGGCAGAAACCACCGGTGGGATGCTCAACTGCGTGGGACTGCAAAATAAAGGCGTAGACTATTTTGCCGAACACATCTATCCTCAAATCAAAGACATTGACGCCGCGGCCATCGTAAACGTGAGTGGCTCGTCGCCCGAAGACTATGCCGCGTGCGCTGAAAAGGTCGCAGCGTTAGACCGCATTCCCGCCATCGAACTCAATATCTCCTGTCCCAACGTACACGACGGCGGTATGGCCTTTGGTGTAACGTGTGCCGGAGCTGCTTCCGTCGTCAGAGCCGTGCGGGCGGCCTATCCGAAGACCCTGATTGTCAAACTTTCCCCCAATGTCACCGACATCGCCGAAATTGCTCGCGCTGTCGAAGCTGAGGGCGCCGACAGCGTTTCGCTCATCAACACCCTCATGGGCATGAGCGTCGACATCGAGCGCCGATGCTCCCGGCTGAGCATCGGAACGGGCGGACTTTCCGGCCCTTGCGTCAAGCCCGTCGCTTTGCGCATGGTGCACCAAGTGGCCAAAGCTGTGCGCATCCCCGTCATCGGTTTGGGAGGGATTATGAATGCCCACGACGCCATCGAGTTTCTCATGTGCGGCGCCACCGCTGTCCAAATCGGTACGGCCAACTTCATCGACCCCACCGTCACTCTTAAAGTCATTGACGGCATCAACGAATGGTGCGACAGCCACGGCATCCGCGACCTGCACGACATCATCGGAGTCGTCTGAGGAGTTGGCTTCTGCTTCTGCCGAAATGTGTATATTCAAAATCTGTTGCACTTTCAAAACCTATACTTTCAAAACTTGTACGTACTTTCAAAATCTGTACGTACCGTCGTCGTACCGTCGTCGTACCGTACCGTCGTCGTACTTTCAAAATCGGGCAGGTGACGAAAAAAGCGAAGAAAAGGCTTGCTCACGTCGTTTTTTGATTGTACTTTTGCAGCCGAATCAGATACCTTCGTGGTTTTCCAAAAGGGATCCTATTTCATCTTTACCAATTCCACTCCCAGGAGAGATGCCGGAGTGGTCGAACGGGCCGCACTCGAAATGCGGTGAACGGGTAACTGTTCCGGGGGTTCGAATCCCTCTCTCTCCGCAAACAAGGGTGTAAATCAGAAAGTTATGTGATTTACACCCTTTATTACACCCCAAAAAGAAAGTATTCCAGCAAAGAGTTGCAAAACTTCTTGGGGATTATATGGCTATTTTCACAAACTTGATTCTCTTCTAAATTAATATTATTGCTGTCCGCTAAACTTCAAAACGACACATTTTCCCTATCCGCAACGCCCATCCATAGGCATTGCGGATTCCTTTTTCGAAAAGTAAGCCCCCTTAGTCAAAGAGTGAAGGTTCGGCGGGTGGCTTATCGTGGGTATCCAAAATCTTCGACCAATCTTTTTCCGGATGCTCGAAGAAACTATAGCAGTTAATGTAGTACATGAGCATGATGCGCACCATCGTGGCCAAATTAGAGAAACTCCAATTGCGTTTGATCCGCTTTTGCAGCACCATGAGCAGTAAATTGGCAATCAATGTGACCCAAATCTGAATTTTGATGGCATTGGCGCTCTCTCCATAGAAATATCTGAGGGGAAAATTCTGTTTGAGTTGCTTGAAAAGTAGTTCTATCTCCCACCTTTGGCGATAGATCTCGATGATGTCCTGAATCGACATTTCCATGTCATTGGTAAGCAGCGAGATCAGTTTGGTTTTGTGCTTCTTACGGTCAGCGTAGGTGATGATTCTTGCCCGGTGTTTTAGTTCCTCTCCTCCTTTGCTCCGTTTGGTGAACACCACTTGCTGCACGCGGTATACCATCACCTCTTCCGAGGTCATATACATCACATCTTCAAGGGTTTCGTACCGGAGATTCTTCTTCATCTTGGTGACATACTTCACGCCGGCTTCCGTCATTTCTTCAAACTTGGCGTAGTCGATATAAGCTCTGTCAAAGGCCAAGATATCGCCGCAGTGGTAGTTGGAGGGGCGGAGCATAAAGGAATCACCCTTTTCCGCCGAGGTGAAGCGGATATCGGAGGGCACAAACTCGTTGGCATGAATATTGGCGTGGACTTTGATCCCGCCCTTCTTTTTCCCTGTCTTCGGATGCCGTCCGACACCTTTGAAAATGAGATTGGAGAAGAGCGAAATGGTCGTCGAATCGATGATTTGCAAGCGTTCGATCCACTTTGGACACCCGCGCCGTCGGCTGTCCGCGGAAAGCACGTGCTTATAAGTGGCATACAGCTCTCGGTAAATGGCTTCGAAGATACATTCGTTGCGGCGCAGGTTGGCGTCCGAGAGTGTGGAGCGACGCGGCATGGCGTTAATGCCCAAATGTCCCAATTTACGGGCTTCGGGTAGCATAGATGCCACAATTTCGCGCAGGGAGTCAAAGCGTTTGACCACTGCATAGAGCATAACGACCAAGTGTTGCCAAGCATCGGAGTGTTTGACGTAGTGTTCTCCACCGTTTTCTTGACTGATACGAAGAATTTGCGCTTTGTCGAGCAAACTTATAAGCTGACCGTACATCGGCTGTCCGAAGAAATGAGTACCTTTGTTCATGGTTATCATGTTTTGTGGTAAAAACAAAGATAAACCAAAAGGCTGAAGTCCAACTACGGACTTCAGCCTTATTTTATGTGGAGAGAAAAACTTTTACCGGACAGCAATAAATTAATATAGTAAAGAATTCTATTATTATGACAATATCGTCTTTAAATTACACCATAGATCAACATTTTCTTTTTCTTTCTTTATAAGGCGCATGATGTTCTCCAGCGTGTGGTGGTGTGTCTTCTGGCAATATGTAAATGGGCTATCTGTTTCCAGTAATAATCGTTCTTTAGGGATTAATGGAAGTAAGGCGAGAAATCTTTTAGAAGTCATCATCGCTCCATTGATAGAGAAATAAAATCCAGCATCTACAGCCTCAAGTAGTTCATCATTACTACCTGTGAACCAATGAAGGATAGGCTTAAACCTATAATTATTGCCAATAATTCTCAGAACTTGACGTACGGCACGACGTGAATGGATTGTTATTATTTTGTTTCTACAAAAACGGCATCTTTCTATCAGTTCACTAAAGAATGCTATCTGTTCGTTCTTATACATTGTATCAACAAAGTCCAAACCTACTTCTCCAATATAATGTGCTTCAGGCAAGAGTTCCCACATTAATGGAATTTGGCTCTTATATTGATGAATCAACTCTGGGTGAAAACCAAGTGCAAATCTAATATATTGGCTCGCTATCTCACCAGATTCCTTCCTATATAAATCTGGCAAGTTAGTAACTGCTATAGTATATATTTTATTCCCCTCGATTTCTCGAATAGCCGCAGTTCGATCTTTCTGTAAATCCAAATGAAAATGGGTGTCGTAGAGGTATTCCATTATAGTAAATTGATTAGATTTTCCAATTCTTTGATACCTCGTTCGTAAAGACTGACATAATCATGTAGATGTTCCGAAATTGGACCTGACATCTGTATGGCCGCATAACTGTCCTTTTGAGTTGTTAATCCCAATTTATAAGAACATAATGCCTCTACTCCTGTTTTAGTTTCGTAATGGTGTCGATAGGTAGTGACATCATCTAACCCTGCAGCTTTTATAGCCGCTTTCCTAATGGTACAAGGCAGGCATTCTCCACAATGCCCTACTGCCTCTCCTGTCCAGCGTCCTTGGTCTGGGTGCGAACAAGACAATGTCTCCTTATAATGGGTATTAAGGAAATCAAGGTCTTTACAGGTCTTCATCATTTCACCCTTTGTCTTCATCTGAAAAGGATTGACTAACGAAATTTCAAGATCTAACTCTGTTAATAGATTTTGAAGCATTTTCATGAAATACGGGTGAGTCGTGCGTGTACTGAGGCTACCCAATCGCATAACGGTCAGGGGTATATTCAACGAAATCACACCGTTCTCCGGTACATACAAGTCAACATGATGTCCCATACCTGAAGCAATAGCAATGGCATGGGCAAAGAACATGAGCGAGCGGGAACGTGTTGTGTCCTCCACACCATTCTGTGAAGCGGCATAAAACCTGAAGAATCGTTCTGGGACAATAGAATATTGGTCTTTCAATAAGCTAACTACTTTGTCTTGGAATTTTTTCACTCCCTTGCCACCACCATAATGGCTGACGAAGATAGGTCTCTTTCCGTCTTTGAGTAGATTAATAGCACCGATAAAAGAATCCAATCCACCAGAAAGCATACAGAAAACATCAGTGTCTATCTTTCTGACAGAGTGCCGATAACGCCATCTGCCTTTTTTGTAGCTGTCCTCATCTTCCGTAATGGCAACTCTTTCTCTGAAATGTATTGTCCAGTGATCACCTGTCAAGAAATTGAGTGCATTTATGAGAATAGATTTAGAACGTTCCCATTTCTCATAAGCCTTTACAGGGATGTACAGTTCAAGGTTGCGAGTCCAGGCATCTTCCTGTTTTTTACGACCCACACTCCTGTCAACACAGAATACCATAAGGGAAATGTACAATAAGTCTAGAGCCTCATCGGTAAAACTCAGGGGCGTGACATACATCTGTTTCTTTCCCAAACCAGCAGTTGGATTCCAAAATGTATATTGGAATGCTGACGAATCATTGATATTTACTCTTCTTGATCCATCAGCTTGAAAACTATCGTGTTCCGACAATGTAAAAACAAAACTCTCTTTCATCGCAGCTCCTCCATTTGTTGATAAGAAATATCACACAATGTTTCCAGTGCACGGTTGAAGTCCGCAGGATTCAACCCACTCTTAATAAGATCAGGAACAACACTGTCAACTATCCCATCAATGTATATCTTAATGGATTTCTCCAACTCTCGTAGGCCTGATATCTGTTCACAGTTCTTAAGTGCAGTCTGCTCAGATTGTAGTAACAGTTTGTCAAAAATATAATGTTTTATCAATCCCCCCACTAATCGTTGCAGTAATTCTTCATTAAAGCTTTCAAGTTGATTGAGGTCGATGCTCTGATCTGCCGCCACATCTGCAAAAGTCTCCCGTAGGGCTTTATTTGTCAGAGAGTCTTCAAGGTCGTTGGGTATGGGGGCAATAAGTCTGCATATATCATTAAAGATGTCTTTCGTAGCCCTTCCATCGAACCGTATCCCTATCTCTACAAGGCGTTGACGAATGGTTTCAGGAGTTCCTGCGAAGTAGGAGTAGAGGATTCCTGCAGTTCTGCGAACCTTCGTAGCCTGTCGCGTAGCATTAGTATGTCCGCCAAGTGCTTTGGTATAATTTCTTATAGCACTCTTGACGTTGCCACTACTTCCATTGTTCATGGCTTTCCGCATCGAACCGCGTGCCGTACCCCAGTTAGCAGAGGGTTGGTTCGGTTGTTCATTCTCTTGACCCTCTGGCTTGCCCTGTTGAGGTTCTTCCTCTTCTGGTCTGTCTTCAGTAGGTACAGCCGCGAATGGTGCATCTTCTGCAGGAGCTTCCTGTTCTGGATTCACATTAGGATCATAATCAGATGGCAATAAAGATGTCTTCTTTGGACCGCCATATAAACTTGATGTGCCCATTATTTTTTATCTGAAGGTATTATTGATTTTAATTTTGCCTGTCTCTCAATGGTCTTCTTCACTTCCATGTTTGTCGAAAGGTAAGAATTAAACTCCTTTGCCCCCTCCGGCGATAGCTTGTTTATAAATGGAGTTAACTGACTGTAAGCAATAGCACTGTATTTACTTGCAGGTTGCTCCATCAGTTTTTTCACTGCTTCTTCCATCATTTCCGCTTTCAAACAGAACTCGGTATAAGACCTTAACACCTCCACATTCATATTTGATGTATTTTCTATCACAGCAAAAACCTCTGATGCAATGATGGTTTTCTCTCCAGGTGAAAGTTTGCCTACCAGTTTTAAGGCAACATTTCTATTCATTTCTGTACCGTCAACTAATAGATCATAACACTTGCGGGCAGTTGGGCTCAATAGATCGAGATTTGATTGTCCATAGCGATTTTTGATATCTGCAAAATAGACGTATTTATCTAACTTTTCGTCATCCAATCGTGTACCATTTTGCATCCACTTTTTCACCCAATCCTTTTCTTTCCACGCAGCAAAAGGATTGTCTTCATTCAATTCCTCTCCTTTTTCAAAAGCCTTGAAAAGCTCTCTATTTTCAGGCTTTGTGACGGCCTTGAAAAATTCTGGATTAAAATATTCTGCCAACATAAGCTTAGCCAATATATTCTTATCAAGAGTAACATTCCTTGCTTTGGCAAGTTCAAGTCGCATATACAATGTATTCAAAAAACGCTTACACTGTCGAGGGTTTCCATTAATACTAGGGGCCAATACAGATGAAACTTGTCGCGCAAGTGCCATTTCCTGTTTGCAATTTTCTGTAAGATCTGGTGCTTTGTCACTAATAAGGTCCATAGAAAAGTCTTGATCTGGAGTCAAAGTATAGACTATACCTAGTATTTCTTTAAACTTTTCATCAGATAGCGTTTGTTTCAACAACAGACAAGCAAGATACTGATTGACTTCAGCTCGTGTCAATTGAGGTATGTATAACGGATATTGGATTACCTTCTCCAGATACTCTTTCCCAATATCCAAATTATTTCCTGGAACCTCTTTGTATTTGCTCTTTATGGAATACTGTATCAGACGTTCATCTGCGCCTATAACAAATGACATGCCTTCTACGAATAAGAATAATCGCATGGCTTCAAAAACTTCAAGCACGGTGTCGGGCAGGCAACGGTCAAGTTCGTCAATGAACACAACGACATTTTCCACCTTACTCTTCTTCAGCAGATCTTTAAACTCATTTCGAAAGTTTTTGATCTCTGTCCGTGTCTTATCGTTCTTCTTAAGCATACTAAGGATCTCTTCTATGTCTTTCGCTTGTACTTCGCCTGCATTAGACTTAATGGTAGATAGTAAACTCCTAAGCGACAAATCGGTCAATATCCCAATACCTCCAGACAGAAATAAATCCAATCCATATTTGACTCCTTTCCCTAAAATCTTATTGATGTCGATTTTCTTTATCAGCTCTTTTGCATAATCTGTCACTTTCTTGCTAAAGCGTTTCTCGTCAGCAAGTGCATCCAATATCGCACCACAAAGAGATGTCTTGGTGTCTTCATATCCTTCGAAAAGCCAACCGTTAAACTCTATGCATAGGGTTTTAACAGTATCTTTCTTTTTCTCGTTCTTAGGGTACTTCTCTTCAATTTTCTTTTGAGCTAATTTCATTAGGCTAGATTTGCCACTGCCCCAGTCGCCATACAACCCTATTGTTGATGGTGACAAATCTCTATTGGTCGCTATATCAGCAACCAGATCTACCATGTAACCAAAATTTAGGTAGTCAATCTCTGTTTCTTTATCTGGCCACATAATTATTCCCTTATCTTTACTTTACCAATAATATCTTTGGAAACATCAACTGCTTTATCAGATGATTAACTGTTATATAGGACGTAAGCATTCATAGTTATTGTCAGCCCATAACTTGCATAATGGGTGGGCAAAATTCGCAGAACTCTTTGGCGAGACATGTTTGGGTGATACCTCGCTTCTTCAAATGCTCCTTGATGAGGTTGATATGCTCTTTCTGTCCCATCGAATGATAGTTTATCTTGGTTTTGACTACAAAGTTATGAACTTATAATGAATAAAACGAAGAAAAACGGAACTTTCACGCTAATGAAAATAATTTTCCAACGAGGGGACACAAAAAGTAATCTCTTTAACAATCAATGATGATTAAAGAACAACGTCGTAGAGTCAACCGGCAAGTGCAAAATTAAGCTATTCTTTTGAAGAACTCAGCTTTTGGTGTTTCAAACTTTAATTTTTTCCTGGGTCTACTGTTGATTTTCTTTTGTATACTCGCAATCTTTTTATCTGTAACTTCATCGAAGTTGGTGTGCTTTGGAATATACTGTCTGATGAGTTTATTTGTATTTTCTATAGCTCCCTTTTGCCATAAGGCATAAGGATCGGCGAAATAGACGACTGCTCCCAAATATTTCGTAATCAGCTTGTGTGCCGCAAATTCAGGACCATTGTCAGTGGTAATGGTCTTGACGTGTTTCTTGTAGGGCAGAAGCAGCCGTCTGACCTCCTTGGCCAATGACTCTGCTTTCTTCCCATGAGCAAGTTTGGTCATGAAGAGCATGTTTGTGGAACGCTCCACGATTGTGAGTATGGCGTGGTTGTACCTATCCACAATCAAATCCATCTCAAAATCCCCAAAGCGTTTTCCCTCCGCCTGCTCGGGACGCGAGTGAATGCTCGTTCTATCAGTTATGGGGAAAGGCTTGCGTTTGAGTCGGCGCCTATATTTGAGCTTGTGACGGGTATGGCGCGCCAATTCTCCGCTTGTATCAGCATGAATCATGTTGTAGATGCTTTGATGTGATACTCTGACGCCTTCCTTCTTCAATACGCCCGATATTTGTCGCGGTGACCATTGTTCTTCTATGATGAGTTGTTTGATTCTCCACACCAATTCGGGAGGAACTTCTCGCTCCTACTCGCAAGGTGAGACACTCCCTTTCGAGTAGGAGCGTTTTTATGTCACACTTTCCACCACTTTGCTGGACGAAAAGAAGCTTAAGGGTCAAACTCTCTTGTAGGACAATTCAAATTCTCTTATAAGACAATTTCAATTTTCTTATAAGACAATTTTAATTCTCTTATAAGACAATTTCGGTCTTCATAGGAGGAAGATGGATCATCGGTGTATTCAAACAAAAAACGCCACAGCGAAGTTGAGCTGTGGCGTTTTGTGGAGCTATACGAAGGTGGAGAAGCGGCAGGGAGGTCGCATGCGGCTTGAGGCTTACTCTTTGAAGAAGAGGTTGTGCATGCCCGGGAGGGTGTCGGGGTCAACGTAGCTTTCGATGTGGCGCTTGCGTTTGTCCTCCAATATCTCGTCGACGGCAATGAGGATGCAGGTCTCTTCGACCTTGCCGAAGTCTTCGTTGATGGCGGTGCCGAACACGCGCATCGTGGGTGAAAGATTCATGTAGGCATTGACGAGCGGAGGGATGTTGAAGCCGCGCTCGCGCACCGCCTTGTTGAGCACTTTGTAGTCGGCGCGGAAGTCGTCTTCCACAAAGAGGCGGCGGAGTTCGTCTTCGGGCATTTCAGGGAGGATGGGATGCACAGCAGTGACCAGTCCGTCGCGGTCGCCGAAGTGTCGTTTGAGGAAGTGCAGTATCATGTCGCGCGCTTGGCGGTCGAAGGAGGGATACATGGTCATCTTCCCAAAGAAGTATTTCAGACCGGGGATGACGACGGTGAGCGCACCCAGTCCGTCCCAAAGGTTGTCGAGGGCGTAGAGGCTCTTAGCCAGATTGCGCGTACTTTGGTATTCGAGGGTGACGAAAGATCGCCCGAGTTCGACGGTCTGCGGAAGAAAGTTTTCGATGAAGTTGTCGGAAAACTGAAACATGTGGCCCGTGGCCAGACGTGGCTGCCCATTGTCTTGGAAGCGGATGTCGCTCGGGGGGAGGAAACGATAGCCTCCCAGGATTTCTTCGGCATCGGGATTCCAGACGATGAGCTGATAGTAGGGGTGCTCGCAGGTGTCGAACTCATCGAGGTCGAGAGGAAGTCCTGTGCCTCCCCCGGCAGCGCGGAAGGCGATTTCGCGCAAGCGCCCGATTTCGCGCATCACGTTGGGGGCGTTGTGATGGGTGATGATGTAAATCTCGTTGCCGGCCTTGTTGGTTTGGCGCAGTTTGAGTTCGGGAGTGAGTTCGGCTTTGAGCAAAGCCCGACTGATGGGAGCGATGATTTCTTGCATAAGGCTTAGAGGGGTGCAGCCGAGGAGGGCTGAGGTAGGTCGTAGACTTGTTGGCGCACGGCGGCAGCCCATTGTGCGGGTGTCTTTTCGGCCGTGAAACTCTGCCAGGGGATGGGGCATCCGATGTGGATGACAAAGGTGTGGCCCTGCTTTTTGTAGAGTTCGTCCACAAGGTAGAGCATGGCAATGTTGAACTTGATGCCCAGCCATTTGGAGAGGTTGGCCAGCCGATAGAAAAAGGCGGAATTGCGCCCGCTGAAGTGGATGGGGATGACGTCGCGCTGCGTCTCGATGCTTTTGCTGACAAACGTTTTCTTCCAAGCGACGTCTTGAATCCGCCCATCGATTTGGCGCGAGCACAAGCCGGCGGGAAACAAAATGATGTGGTGGTCGCCGCGGAAGGCTGTGTCGACCATGCGCGGAAAGTCTCGCCCGTTGCGGCCCGTCTTGTTGATGGGAATGAAGAGGGGGGCGAGTCCGGTGAGGTTCATCAGTAGATCGTTGGCCAAAAAGCGGATGCGCCCCTCGTAGTGACGCCCCAAGACCGCGCCTAAGACAATGCCATCAGGCCCTCCGATGGGGTGATTGGAGACAAAGGTGAAACATCGTCCATCGGCATCACTCGGCAACTTCTCCAGTCCGTGCACTTCTATGTTGAGGCGCAGATATTGCATGCAATCCTCCATCCAGCGCACCCCTTCCGTTTCGCCTTCGCGCAGAATGAATTCGTTGAGCCATTCTTGGTGAATAATGCGCTTGAGGTAGTTGATCAAAAAGCGGGGAACAAAGCGAGCCTTGCCCCCCATCTTGTTGCGCAACACTTGTTCGATGTCGATGATTTTGGGTTGTGCCATTTGAATAAAACTCTGTAGAACGTTAAGGATATAAACGTTTTCGCTCTATTTTGGCTGCAAAAGTAACGATTATTTCACAACCAACCGCCTCGTTGTCGTCCTTTTTTGCACTTCGATTTTGAAAGTACGGAGCTGTCGATTTGCCAAAAGCGCAAACCCATTTGGAGAGAGCAAAGGGGCAGAAGGCTAAGTAGGTGTTCAAAATCAATTGAAACAAAGATGGTGTCGAAGTAGAGAACACTCTACGCAGAAGATTGTCACGATTAATTTTGAAGACCTACTTACAAAAAACTTTCGCCCAACTTCACCTGCACCTCGGTGGTGAGGTGGCGGGGACGTGAGGCATCGTCGTTGGGCGTGATGAGCAGCATGTTACCTTCCAGCGCCACCAAATAGTCGTTCAGCCCGCGCACCACCGCCCCCACACCTTCGGGGAGGCAGATAAGGGTGTTTTGCGTGGCTTGAAACACCACGCCCGCACCGCCAATCCGAGCATTGCCGTCGACATCGCCTTCGAGCGCCTCTTTCATCACCGGCCAAGAACCCACATCGCGCCATCCGAAGGTGCACTCCTGCACCACGGCAGGCACATCGCCTTCCAGCGCCACAGCATCGAGGGTGCGAAACTCCGCCGCCGGATAGCAGCGAGCAATCAGGGCCTGCTCCTCCTCGCGAGTCGACACCATAACATCGGCGTGCACCAATCCCGGAATCAAGCGTTCAAACTCCCGACACATCGTGCCGACCGCCCAAAGAAACAGGCCGGTGTTCCAAAGAAATTCGCCACTCTCCACGAAGGTGCGCGCAAACTCGAGGGGAGGCTTTTCCGTGAACGACTTCACCTGATAGCGATGTCCCGCAAGAGACTCTCCTTTCTGGATGTAGCCATAGGCCGTCATGGGGGTCGCGGCCTTGACACTCATCGCCAGGAATTGCCGACTTTCGCGCACAAAGTCAAGCCCTTCGGCAATCTCTCGCGCAAAGGCGACCTCGCCCGTGATGAGTTGGTCGGCCGGTGTGGTCACGATGCAGGCTTCGTTGTCGCGCTGGGCGATGTGCCAGGAGGCCCATGCCGCCGCCGGCCCCGTGGAGAGCTGCACCGGCTCGATGAGGATTTGCTCGTCGGTGAGCATCGGGAGCTGATCGCGCACCAACTGTTCGTAGTTGGCAAAGGTGGAGATGTAGATGTTCTGCGGGGGGAGAATGGCAGCGAAGCGATCGTAGGTGAGCTGCAGCAAGGTACGGCCCACTCCGAAGAAGTCGATGAATTGTTTGGGGCGTTGTTCGCGGCTCGCCGGCCACAGTCTCCGTCCGACGCCACCGGCCAAGATGATGCAATAGTCGTGCGTTCTCATAGTCGAAACTTTGTTTTGTGCAATAAACAATGGGCAACGTTCTGCCTGAGCAGTGTTTTTAGTCCTCATGGAGCAATACCACCGTTTTTATAGAAAAGTCTTTCTCTCCCGATAGGAAGGACGGTCGTAGAGCTATATTTTGCTATGCGAAGATACGGAAAGAACGAAGAATAAGCAATACTATTGCCCGAGAAATGCAGAAAACAGCAACTTTTCCGAATGAGAGCAAGATTTCTCGCCGGAAGGTTTGGTCGGTTTCAAAAATACGTGTATCTTTGCACCCACAAACCGCAACTCAATGCACACCCAATGCTCCGATGGCGGAATCGGTAGACGCGTCGGTCTCAAACACCGATAGGGAAACCTGTGCCGGTTCGACCCCGGCTCGGAGTACAGCGACAGACTGGCAATCACCACGATTGTCGGTCTGTCTTTTTTTACTTCGACTGATGAGAAGACAAGCTTCCGTAGATTCGGGGGCAGTCTTAAGCCCCAGTTGCAAGCCCCTCTTTCCTCAAGCACATAAGTAGATCGGTAGATGTTGAGAATTAGTTTATATCAGATAGCCTGTAATTGGAAGAGGGCTTTCGCCACGGCAAGAGCCATGCATATCGTATGCGTTGCCGTGTCCTCCTATTGAAATCCCAAGGCTTGACCTCCAAAGAGGTCGGTGTGCAAACGGAAATGACACACATCTCGGTCACCCATGGTTGAAACGCTTCGAGGTGGAGGGCATCAAGGGGCTGAAGACACGTCCCGGACGAGGTCGAAAACCGCTCATGGACCATTCGGATGAGGAAAGCGGTACGCAGAGCCATTGAAAACAATTGGCAAAACGTGAAGAAAGCCAAGGAAGCCCGGCAACAAGCTTCGGGAAAGGAAGCGACTGAAAACACTTTCAGGGCTTTTTATCCGCATTGGCGCGAGATAAGGGTACTATCGACTATCGTAGAAGAGTTGAATCAGCTGAATTTATTATCTAACGAGGAAATACTTTTGTTATTTTCGCAAATTCTTCATAACCAGAATAAAAACTACAGTGAAAGTGAAAGCTACCACACGCGATAAGGTATCCCTTGTTTTTATTGTGCTATTTTTTGTTTCTCTCGGAGTCTCAGCACAAGAGCATTATTTTTATGGTGGCGTCTTTGATGCAGCAACGAGAATTATTGTGGATAGTGTTAAGGTGACCTTGTTCTCGGAGGATGGAGTCGCCCAAGACTCTATGGTGACGGATAAGAATGTCAAAGTGGGCTACGATAATGCAACATGGTACTTCTCGTGTGGTAAGCATGTACCGAAAGGGAAGTTGCTATTCTCTGCGGTTGGGTATGAGGAGCATGAGATAGAGTTGCCTGCGATTAGTTTTAAGTCAAGAGAAACTATGCGCCAAATGCCCAACGTCTATTTGCGAAGAAAACCGAAAGAGAAAGTGTTGGGAGAGGCGGTAGTACAGGCGACAAAAATCAAGTTTTATCATAAAGGCGACACGCTTGTGTTTAATGCCGATGCCTTTGAGGTAGGCGAAGGGTCGATGCTCGATGCACTTATTCGGCAGTTGCCCGGGGTAGAGTTGAAAAAGGGCGGAGAAATCTTTGTCAATGGCAGGCGCGTGGAGGATCTACTGCTGAACGGACAGAAATTCTTTGGAGAGGACCGCAGCCTAATACTGGACAATTTGCCGGCATACACGGTGAAGCGCGTGCAGGTCTTGGAAAAAAGTACAGAACTGAGCCGTCGTATGGGCAAGGAAGCCGAGAAAAAAATCTTTACGATGGACGTTCGGCTGAAGAAAGCGTATAGTGTCGGTTGGCTGGGGCATCTTCTAGGAGGAGTCGGCACGCATAATCGCAAAGTGGGGCAACTCTTTGCGATACGCTTCACGCCTCATTCGCGACTCTCGGTGTATGGCAATGCGAACAATATCAGCGACGAACACAAGCCTGGGGAAAACGAGGACTGGACGCCAAATGACCTTTCTGACTACCAAGTGACGACTAAGAAAGGTGGATTTGATTACCTTTTCACCCATCCCGAAGAGCGCTACAAGGTCTATGGAAACACGCAGGTACTCTCGCAAAAGAGTTTTGCGGAACAACAAGAGACGGGCATTTCCTTTGTGGCAGACGGCAGTCTGTGGAAGTACAAAACCTTGGAGGACCACCAACGTGACTTTGGCGTAACCACACAGAACACTTGGGAATTTCATCCTTGGAAACACACGTGGACATGGCTGAGCCTCAATGCATCGTATCAGGACATGAAGAAGCAGGGCGCGAACTTGCAAGGGCTTTTTTCGCAATCTCCCTTTACGCAGTTGGGCCTCACGGACAGTCTTCGTGTGCTGTCGCCACATGCCACCTGGGGACAATCGCTTTTGCACCGACTCACATCGGAGTATTTGAATAAGCGTAAGGCGTTTGTGGGGAGTGCTTCCTTCAGTCTGCAGCGGCGAGTGTGGGGCAATGACATGATTTTGGCGAACAGTTCGATATCGTATTCGCAAGAAAGGAGCAAGGATTTTCTGAATCGTTCGGTCGTCTATCCCCATTCACAGACGGTGGCTAGCAATTTTGACCGACTTTTCAGTAAAATGGATCCCTCCTCGAGTCTTTCGGCAGAGGGCGGTGCAACCTATATGGCGTGGATGAACGCTGCCTTGCTTTTTACCGCAGATTATAGTCTCCGATATAGTAGGACACGTCAGGATTTCCGACATTATTTGCTGAGCAGAGTGGCAGGCTGGGGCGAAAACACTCGCCGTGAGATTGGGACTTTGCCCTCCGAGGTAGAGTATTTGAAGCATATTGACCGACAGAATTCTTTTGAACTGTGTTCGCACGCTGTGTGGCACAATTTGGCGTTGAATTTGAAGTACGAGACCTCCCTATGGTATGTGTTGCTGAAATTCCCCTTCACGCGAGAGCATATTGATTTCAAATACGCGCGAGGAGGATTCGATGGAAGGATTCGGAAGAACTATCTTTTCTTTGTCCCAGAAATTGACCTCCGCCGCCGCTGGGATGAGGGAAATAGTTATGTAAATTTCAAGTATAGCCACAGCGCCCAACAGCCCACGACCACCGACTTGATCGAGGAGGACAATACGCTCGACCCGTTGAACATCATGAAGGGAAACAGTGCCTTGAAGCCGGAGCATACACACAACTTGGAGGCGGAATTGCAATGGAAGCCGAGGGAAGATAATACGACCTATAGCCTTAACTCCTCTTTGAGTTGGGAGTGCAATAGCATTGGCTACGCGTCGGTCTACAATCGGCACACGGGCGTCACGGTCTATACGCCTCGCAATGTGGATGGCAATTGCAACTGGGACATCAAACTGACGCACTCGCGCTTCCTAGACAAGAAGCAGCAGCTGAGTTTGGAAATCACGTCCTATCTTATGCTGAATCGAGGAGTAGATTATCTTGGAGCATCGAACACAGTCCCCTTACGAAGCGTTGTGCATACGCTTTGGACGACCTCCGATATCGAATTAGGCTACAACCATAAGAATTTTTCTTTAACGCTTCTCGGTGGTGGTGGCTTTAACCAAGCAACAAGTAAGCGTGCAGATTTTACAGCCGTCCGCGTTGGAGAGTTCCACTATGGTTTCACGCTGAAATCTCCTCGCCTATGGAATTTTCAGCTTTCTACGGATTTGAAAATGTATAGTCGGCGTGGGTATGAAAATCCTGCGGCGAATACCAATGAACTCATCTGGAATGCGCGTTTACACCGTGAGTTGAGTAAGCGGTGGAGCGTAGAATTGGAAGGTTTTGATATCTTGCGCCGTTTAAGCAATACGACACAGACCATCAATAGTCAGGGACACGTTGAAACCTTCAAGAATGTGATTCCCGCTTACTTTATGCTGAAATGTCGCTTACAACTAACTAAAAAGGGTAGTATTAAGTAGACGCGTCGTCGTACTTTCAAAATCGAAGTGCAACAAATCATTCGTTTTTTTCATAGGTCCGAATCTATGAAAAACACCGCGGGTTTGCCTCGCGGCCGGGGCGCGCAGCCCCGAAGAGCGATACCGACAATACAAAAAAGAGTCCCCTTTTGAGGACTCTTGGAGATTAATTATCTTTGTATTGCTATGTACAAACAACTAACCTCAGAGCAAAGAAAATGCCCAAGAAAAGAGATTGCACGTATCGTGGGGACCAGTCAATCCACGCTTTCTCGTGAATTAAGACGCAACAGTACTCGGTCGGGCAAGTACATTTGGTTCAAGGCGCACGACAAGGCAATGGAGCGTCGCAAGCGTTCCACACGCAATGCAGCCCTTGCTCCCGAATTGGTGTGGAGAATCAAACAACTCATCATAGAAGAACAATGGTCACCGCGACAAATATCGGGCGTATTGAAGAAGGAAGGCGTCAGAGTCTCACATCAAAGCATCTACAACATGATTCATGCCGATGCAAGCGGGGAATTGGCGCGCCACACCCGTCACAAACTCAAATATAGGCGCCGACCCAAACGCAGGCCTTTCCCCATAGCCGACAGAACGAGCATTCACTCGCGTCCCGAGCAGGCGGACGGAAAACACTTTGGGGATTTTGAGATGGATTTGATTGTGGATGGACACAACCACGCCATACTCACGATCGTGGAGCGTTCCACAAACATGCTCTTCATGACCAAACTTGCCCATGGGAAGAAGGCAGAGCCCTTGGTTAAGGAGGTCAGACGGCTGCTTCTGCCCTACAAGAAATATATCAAGACCATTACCACTGACAATGGTCCTGAATTTGCGCCACACAAGCTGATTACGAAATATTTAGGAGCGGTCGTCTATTTCGCCGATCCTTATGCCTCATGGCAAAAGGGGGCGATAGAAAATACAAATAAACTCATCAGACAGTATATTCCAAAGCACACCAACTTCGATGAAGTTACAGATAAAAAGATTGCGAGCATACAAAAGAAAATCAACAGCAGACCTAGGAAAAAATTAAAGTTTGAGACACCAAAAGCAGAGTTCTTCAAAAGAATAGCTTAATTTTGCACTTGCCGGTTGACTCGACCTCTCTCATTTACAGAACTTGTTCACATGCAAAATGCGTTGAGAAAGAAAAGTTTCTTTCTCAACGCATTTTGCATGTGGATGAGGTAGAGACAGCGATTATTTCAACACGCCCAGCTCACGGCCCACCTTGATGAAGGCTTCGATGCAGCGGTCGAGATGAGCGCGCTCGTGGCCGGCAGAGATTTGCACACGGATGCGCGCTTGGTCCTTCGGCACAACGGGGTAGTAGAAGCCCGTCACGTAGATGCCCTCCTCTTGGAGTTTGGCAGCGTAGACCTGCGAGAGTTTGGCATCGTAGAGCATCACCGCGCAAATGGCACTTTGGGTGGGCTTGATGTCAAATCCTGCTTCGAGCATCCGGGTGCGGAAGTACTCGACATTGGTCACGAGACGGTCGTGGATTTCGTTGCTCTCGTCGAGCATTTTGAAGGTCTCGATGGCCGCTCCCACCACCGAGGGAGGAATGGAGTTGGAAAAGAGGTAGGGGCGGCTGCGCTGACGCAGCATGTCGATGATTTCCTTGCGACCAGTGGTAAATCCGCCCACTGCACCACCGAAGGCTTTGCCGAGCGTACCGGTGTAGAGGTCTACGCGGTCGTAGGTGTTGAAGAACTCGGAAACGCCACGGCCAGTCTTGCCTACAACACCGGCCGAATGACTTTCGTCGACCATGACCAAGGCATCGTACTTTTCGGCCAGGTCACAAATCTTGTCGATGGGCGCCACGTTGCCATCCATCGAAAAGACGCCATCGGTCACGATGATGCGGAAGCGCTGCTCTTGCGCTGCCTTCAGTTGATCTTCGAGGTCGGCCATGTCGGCGTTGGCATAGCGGTAGCGCTTGGCCTTGCACAGGCGCACGCCGTCGATGATGGAGGCGTGGTTGAGGGCATCGCTGATGATGGCATCTTCGGCCGTGAGCAAGGGCTCGAACACACCGCCGTTGGCATCGAAGCAGGCGGCATAGAGGATGGTGTCTTCTGTCTTGAAGAAGTCGGCGATGGAGGCTTCGAGCTGCTTGTGCAGGTCCTGCGTGCCGCAGATAAATCGCACCGACGACATCCCATAGCCGCGCGTATCCATCGCGTCTTTGGCCGCCTGAATGAGCCGCGGGTGGTTGGACAAGCCCAAATAGTTGTTGGCGCAGAAGTTGAGCACCTTCTGGTGACCTACTGTGATTTCTGCCTGCTGAGGGCTTGTGATGAGACGCTCGTTTTTGTAAAGCCCGGCTTCGCGAATGGCCGCAAGCTCAGCTTGTAGATGTTGCTGAAATTTGCCGTACATGAGGTGATGTTTTTTATTAGTTTTGTCAAGGTGGTTGTCTGAATGAACGTGCCGGATTTCAATTTTCGAAAAGGAAATCCCAGGGAAAAGAATGCCACAGAAGGTAAGTGTAGGTATTCAAAATTAATCGTAGCTATTTTAATCGTAAGAAGTTCTCTACTTTGATGCCCTCTTTGTTGCTTTTTCCACTATCTCGCCTTTGTCCATCAGTCATGTAGCCCACTACACTCCTTCTTCGCAAAGACAAACTGACGAAAAATGGAAGCAAATATAGTATCAATTCATTCTGAAGACCTACTTAAGACTTTCATGGTGGAAATGCAAGGTCCTTTCTGTCCAACCACAGCGAGACAATCGGTTGTTAATTCACGAGCAAAGTTACACGATATTTCTGAAATCTCCTCTCTTTTTCACGGAAATCATCGACGGCCTCCAAAACTTTTTACGCAGTTGCTCCGGATGATTGACGCTCTTATCCCACCCGCATCTCTTGCAAGGCGCTGATTCTCTATAGGTTTGTTTGGCTCGATTGAGGGAATGTACTGATTTCACACAACGTTTCTTAGGACCATTGATCTCTACCACCTCCAAAGAAACAACAGAAATGCACGAAATCTCCTCCCTGAAATCATTCTTGGACACTTTGTGTCGCCTTATTGGAACTTTCTTTCTATCTTTGCAGGCGCAAATCTCGTGCAGTCGGTCTTTACGGGCTTTTGCCCGCTCGAACTGCTGTTGCAGTGTCTGTGCAAGAAACGGTAGGGCATGCTCCGACGTTCCGAGGGCTACGCTATGGAGGCTTCGAGGCTCCGGTGCTCCGATGTCTTGATGTTACCACGCTTCAGCGTTGCTCTCCCTTCTCCCCTCTTTCATTCTTTTCTACGTCTATGGATAGTTCAAGCATTTGCCGCATCCGCGACACTTATCGTGCCATCATAGCCTTTGAGGCTTATGTCGAAGAACATTATGACCTCAACCTCAACGAGGCGATGCTGCTGTGTGCGCTCTCAGAACGCACACAGATGACAGCGGGCGAAGTGGCGGAGGCTTTGGGATTGACGCACTCCAACACCTCAAAGGTCATCGCCTCGGCCGAACGCCAACGGCTCATCAAGCGCCGCATGGACAAAGACGACAAGCGCCGCATGTTTTTTACACTGACGCCCGGAGGGGAAGAACGGTTGGCTACCCTCAAGTCCGACACGATGGAACTCCCGGAATTGCTCCGATAGCAGGTGGGCAACGTCTTGCCCTCCTCTATGCAATGCGTCACTATGATGTACTCCTGATGAAGCGGTGCAGACCTCTGCAAAGTCCATACGCTCCGTTTTATTTACCTCAGAGATAGTTTTTTCTATCTCTGAGGTAAATTTATTTTTCTCTGAGGTAGATTTTCCTATCTCCTATGTTTTTTAGGCGTGTTCTTGGGGGCAATGAAAGAGGAAGATGATAGGGGCAGAATGCCCGGATGGATGTTGTGAAGTGAATGTTGTGCAAAAGTGGATAAACCACAAGAAAGTAATCCTCTTGCTGAAAAACGGAAAGTGATTTTATAAATCTCTTTGTGATGAAAGCCATCTGTCTGTTACTTGCTTCGACTCCTTTACTTTGAGTTAGAACGAAATGTCAAGACCGGTGTCGATTGTCGTATAATTTTTTCTTATAGGTACAATCGGGTGGGTGTCGTAGATGAGTCTGTAAGAACCGCGTATGCCGATTGTTGGAGTGATGCGATATTTGAGGTCGATGGCTCCGCCAAAACGCGCTTTCTTGAAGTAGCTGTCGGGGGTGGCTTGATGGATGGCGGTTGTTGTCAGTTCCCAGCTTTCTCCCAATCGATGTTTGAAACTAAGTGATAAGTGGCTTTTCACTCTGCGGCTGTCTACGTATTTGCTGGTTAAAGGGGTGGGGGAGGGATTTTCCCATTTTTCATATTCGAAAAACAGACCCGCAGCTGCAAATATTAGGCAATGCTTGCTGTTAATCAGTCGGTAACGCGATTGCAAGCCCGTAGAAATCTTATAGGCCATACCTCTACTCTCTGCCCATTGAGATTCAGCATAAGGATAGATTTCAAAAGCGTGGTCGAGTAGATAACGATATTCGGTGTGGACATGGCCTCCGCTCACGGTTACTTTTTTGCCATAGGTTGAAAATTCCAGTTTGTTGATTAGATTGATGACTCTATTGCGCCCTATTAACAGGTTGAGATTAGCCGTATTCTTGAGGGTAAGCACATTTTCTTTTTCTGTCTTGAAATCCAATACGGGTGAAATCGTTCCTTGTATCGTTTTGGTGCTGTCGATGTTCATCGTAAGATTTTCTGAAAACAGCATTTGTGAATACATGGGAGCCGGTATCAATAAAATCAGCAGTATATAAAGTAGTCTTTTCATGTTGCTTTGTCGGTTAAGTGGGTGATTTAATTGTAGAATGTTCTCTATTTTCACACTATCTTTGTCTCCCTTTTGTTCATCAGTCGTGTAGCCCGCTACACTCTTTTTTCGCAAAAACAAGCAGACAAAAATGGAAACAAATCTGGTATCAATTAATTCTGAATACCTACTTCGGAAATGTACATGGCCATGACAGTTGCAGTAGCCATCCAACCGAGGATAGATACAAAATGTTCTTGATTCATTTTCTTGTCAAATGTCAAATTGAGGGTTTACATTTTTAGAGGTTGAAACAGAAGATTTTCCAATTTCTCCTATCTATGAAAGGGTATATCAGTAGGAGTGAAAATGCGCTGCAAAGATAGTGAAAATATTTTTTTGACAATATTCGTTGTGCGAAAAAACTGTGTTTTTTTCTCGATCTCTTTGTAATCTGCTTTTCATTTGTATATGTATTTCTATGTATATGTTCTGAAGATGGCTATAAATAAAAAGATTTATTTGTTTCTGTGTATAGGTATTTCTACAAAATGATGTGTGGTTTTCCTTCTGCTTACTTTTCTCGTGAATTTGTCCGTTTAACCAGCCTTTATTTTTGTGTTATTTACAACTTTAAAAACTTCCCCTTTCTTTATTTTGGGATTAACCTTTTTTGATTATTTTTCCTGTTGGGAGAGTGGAGGAATTTTTCGGGAATACGTCTATGGAAATGTTTCCCTCTGGATTTTGTAAACAGTAGGCTTCATTTCGGTTGTGAAAATACAATCCCGCTTTTCAAAATAGCACGTCATTTTCTTATTTTATGCAAGCGAAAGTTGCATAAATGTGTAGGTGTATATTATATGATTTTGATCATTAAAGACGGCTTTTTCTTGTGTATTTTTGTCTAATTGCAAGGTCTGCTTTTGAAAATCATTCTTTTTGACGGTATTTTATTGTATTCTTCTTGCACTGTAAAAGTGTTTTTTGTCTTTTTATTTGCAGTTTCTTTCCCTAAACCTATCTTATGATAACTTTTTTAGAGGGGAGTTGAAAAAAACGTTGATTTTTTGTTTGCGGACATCGGAATTTGCATTAAATTTGCGGTGTCGTATTCTGTGGATAGGGTACGAAAATCTCTTTGCAACTTAGCAATAAAAAGAAAATAAATAACATTCAATTAAAAGATGCGTATGAATAACCGCTTTTGCAGAATGGGTAAAGCTGTCCTTGGAGCTTGCCTTTTGCTCTCGATGAGTGGTCTGGCGTACTCTTGCTCCGATGATTATGATTTGGACGACAAGAAGCCTAACTTCTTGGGTGGTAGTATTTACGACGAACTGAAATCGTTGGGGAACTTTAAGACTACTATTCGCTTAATCGACGACTTGAACTACACGGATGTGATGTCCAAGACGGGTAGTAAGACACTTTTTGTCGCAAATGATGAGGCTTATGATGCTTTCTTCAAGAACAATCCTTGGGGAGTGAAAAGCTACGAAGGACTCACGATGGCGCAAAAGCGGATCCTTTTTAATGGTGCTCAGTTGAACAATGCCTATGTGGTGGAAATGATGTCCAACTGCGAAAACGGTGAGAAAAATCTGTGCCTGCGACAGGTTTCTTCTGCTGCCGCTACCGATTCTGTGCCTTTCTGGCGCTGGGACCAGTTGCCGGTCAATTATAATGAAGACAAAAAGGAGGCAAAGTACTGGAAACGCCATGCTGATCCTAATAAGAAGGGCATATATATGGCCAATGATGCCACCATGCCCATGCTTACGCACTTCTTGGAAGGGCAAATGAATGAAAAAGGTATCAAGCATAGTGACGTTTCGTTCATTCTCTTCGGTAATAATACGTGGCCGGAGGATGAAAATCGTTCTTATATCTACGATGCGCGTGTTGCGAAGCAAGACGTGGTGTGCTTGAATGGTTATTTTCATGTGTTAGATAAGGTGATGGTGCCTCCCGGCAATATGGCCGAAGTGATTCGTACCAATGAAGATACGCAGATTTTCAGCCATATTCTCGACCGCTTCAGCGCACCTTATTATAATGCCACCCTCACGGAAAACTTTAAGGCGCTCTACAATGTAAATGTCGACTCTGTTTTTGAAAAGCGTTATTTTGCTGTCAATACGCGTAGCGGACGTTTCAATGTAGATCCGGAGAATTTGGTCAACAACGATATGCCGTTGCTCAATTTCGATCCCGGTTGGAACGCTTATCGTTCTTCTGATACTGAACAGAAAGAGAAAGATATGGGAGCGATGTTCGTTCCCAATGATGAGGCTTTGGCTAAGTACTTCCTCCCCGGAGGAGGTGGTCGCGTCTTGATTGAACGCTATGCCACTAAGCCCAATACACGTGAAAATCTGATTTATAACCTCGACCAAATTCCTCTCGATGTTATTCAAGCGTTGGTTAACAACTTGATGAAGAGTTCGTTTAATGAGTCTGTGCCTTCTAAGTATTTGACCATCATGAACGACGCTCGCGACCAGATGTTTACCGCGAAAGATTATCCCACAGAAGAATCTTATAAGAGCAACTTTACCAAGAGTCTGCTTGCTAATAACGGCGTGGTCTATGTGATGAACAAGGTGATTACTCCTGCCGACTACGCTTCTGTCATCGCTCCTGCACTTTATAATGAAGATGCCGAAGTGATGCGCACCGTTGTGCGCGCTGACGACTCCTTTATTCAGGGTAATAGTTATAACAACGCCCCCTTAAAGCAGTACTTCTCTACCTATCTCAAGGCCATGCAGAGCAATTTCTCGTTCTTCATTCCTTCCGATAAGGGTTTTGCTGAATATGGTTATGTGGACCCGGCCTCGTTGGCAACAGGCAATGCCAACCGCTATTTGGTGTACAAGTGGATTCCTGCTTCTGTCGGTTCCGGCAAGGGGGGAAAGCGTATCGGTGTCTTTGCCCAAGCCTATAAGTATGACCTCGCAACGGGTAAGGCTGTTGGTAATATTGATAACCAAAAGAGCTCGAAAGCAGAGCAACTCTTAGACTTACCCGCAGGCCGAGTGAAGCAACAACTTCTTGTGGAAATGGTGAACCAACATATCATTGTTCACAATGAGAATGAGGCCAATGGGGTGAAGAGCAATCAAAAATACTTCCTCTCTCGTGTCGGTGCTCCGGTGGTCATCAAGAGCAGCAATCGTGGCGTGGGCATGGAAGTGAGCGGTGGTTTCCAAGAACAATTCTCAGCAACCCCTTGTAAGGTGCTGGAGGAATTTGACCAAACCGCAGCGACCAATGGTTATGGTAATGGTATGGTGTACTTGTTGGATCGTCCTCTCCAGTCTACCACCAACAGTACTTATCACACCATCGCCAGCAATGCGAACTATTCGAAATTCCTCTCGCTCTGTGAAGGAGTTTCTGATGCGTTGCTTGAAAAAGCCGGTTTCAAGGATTCTATCTTGGCCGCAGGAGGCGAAGCTAAAACCATTGCCGCAGAATGGGACAAGGTCGCTGCGAAGTACTATGTGTTCCTGCGTGGTGAAAAGGCTGCCATCAAGTATAATGCTGCGAAAAACGACAAGCTGGTACGCTTCTTTAACAACTACCGCTACACTGTGTATGTACCCACCAATACTGCAGTTGATGCGGAACTGGCAAAGGGGTTGAAAACTTGGGACGAAATTGATGCCTATCTCACAGCCAACTTACAGACTGTGCCTGTATTGGCCGCAGATAAGAGCAATCAAGCCGCAGTTGACGCTGCCAAAGCTGCCAATAGCGCAGTTAAGGTCAAGGCACAAGCTATGATTACTACGCTTGTGAACTTCTTGAAGTATCACTTCCAAGACGAAACGCTCTTTGTGGACAATGTCCCCACCCGTACCGCAGAATACATGACATCTTGTGTAGATGAAGAGAAGAAAGTCTATTTGGGATTGAAAGTGAAGCAGTCGAGCAATAGCTTGAAAATCACTGACCTTGCGGGCAATGAGGTAGAAGTGGACAATAGTCACTGCAATATGCTGGTGCGTGATGCCAACCATAACTCTTTGGATGCGCCCACTTATATTCAAAGCAGCTCTTATGCTGTCGTGCATCAAATCAACAAAGCCTTGGTTTTCGACAAATCACTCTCCAGCAGTTATACGAGAGCTTGGGCGTCTCCCAAGAAAGCGAAAGCTTTTGTAGCCAAATTCAGAATCAAAGAATAATTTCTAAGCCATTATGAATAACTTAAAATACATTTTGACGCTTCTGCTCGTATTTTGCAGCTCTGTTGTTTTGGCTCAACAAAAGCGCATTTCGGGACATGTATTCAGTAAAATAGATGGTCCGGTGGCTATGGCCAATGTGGTAGAGAAGGATAAATCCAATCGTGTTATTTCTGCAACCCAGACCGACATGAGTGGTAACTTCTCCATGACTATTAAGAATCCCGCTAACCGATTGGAAATCTCCTACATCGGTTATGGCACCCAATCAATGGCGATTGGCGGACAGTCTTCTTTCCGAGTGGAAATGAAAGAGCGCAGCATGAATGAAGCCATTGTTAAGACAACCCGTAAGGTGCGTTCCAATGGTTTGGTCATTCCTGAACGTGAAATCTCAACTGCAACGCAGACCCTCAATATGGATAACATGGAAGGCCTTGCTTTTGAAACGGCCGGTGAGGCTTTGCAAGGACAGATTGCCGGTTTGGACATTGTAGCCAATTCTGGTAACCTCGGTTCGGGTACCTCGATGCGTTTGCGCGGTGTCAGCTCCATCAATGGCTCTCAAGAACCACTCATTGTACGTGATGGTTATATCCTTGAGAACTTTGACAAGTCTGATCTCGATTATAGCAATACTGAAAATACGGAGCAGTTTGCAACGCTTCTCCAAATCAGCCCCGAAGACATCGCAAGCATTAAAGTGCTTAAAGATGCTGCTGCGACAGCCATTTGGGGTGCTCGTGGTGCCAATGGTGTGATTGAAATTACAACACGTCGCGGTAAGCGTGGTAAGACGCGTGTCAATTTCAGTTATAGTTTCTCGGGCTCCTGGCAGCCTGAGGGTATGCGTATGCTCAATGGTAATCAGTATTCTATGATGCTGAAAGAAGCCTACTTCAACCCCAAACAGAGTGATAACGCTTCGAGTATTGTGGAGTTGATGTATCTTCCCAGTTATCCTGCCTACTATTATAACTATAATAAAAATACCGATTGGGTCAAAGAGGTGAAACAATTTGGCCAGACTCACAAGTATGGCGTAAACCTTTCGGGTGGTGGTGAAAAAGCCTCTTTCCGCATTTCGGGTAACTATGACCATGAAGTGGGAACCATTATCAAGCAGAGCTTGGATCGTTTTACCTCCTCATTGGCTTTGGACTACTACGTGTCAGACCGCATCAAGTTTACTTCAAACTTCTCGCTCACTTACACGAAGAACAATAAGAACTACGGCAACAACATCTTGGGTAAAGCCTATCGTGCAATGCCCAATATGTCTGTAACTCGCTGGGAGTATGACCAAGCCACTGGTCGGTATTACGACACGGGAGAATACTACCTTATGCCTCCTGCCGCTTCTGACGCTTATAAGAATGTGATGATTGCCAATAACTCAAATCTCACTTCTTATTATTTGAAGGATATGGTGGATAACGGAAACCCCGTGGCCATCGCCAACCGTGCTTGGGAACGTGAGAGCACCTATACAATCAACCCTCAGTTTAGCGTAGAGTATAAGTTCTTAGGTAAGGACGATGCGGAAACACAATTGAACTATAAGGGGGATGTGAACCTCTATGCTTTCACACGTACGAACTCTTCTTATTTCCCTCATGAGTTGACCTCTAACTCTTGGAACCAAGGTGTGGATCAGACGAAAACGGATGATTTCAAAAACTTCTCCTTTACGACCCGCCACGAACTTGTTTTCCGTCCACATTTTGAAAATGAGAATCACTCTCTTCAAATGTTGGGACGCTTTGAAACCAGAGTCACCAACTCAACTTCACAAGGTCTGTCTTCCAGCGGTATTTCCGGGGGAATCACTGATCCCACTGTGCCGGGCTATCTCTCAGGTACTTACACCTCTACTTCAAGAGGACGTAGTTTGAGTGGAACAGGTAGTCTTCACTACAGCTATGGCTCGAAGTATAGTTTTGACTTCACTTTCCGTGCCGATGGTATGACCAAGTTCGGTTCGGGTAATAAGTGGGGCTTCTTCCCTGGTATTTCTGCACGTTGGAATATCTCTGACGAGAAATTCTTCAAGCCGCTTACCAAGTACATCAATATGCTGGCTGTACGACCGGGTTGGGGTGTGAATGGTAATGCTTCGTTCGGCGAAGGCTTGATTTACAACCAGTATAAATCTTATGGATACTATGCCGGTGTTCAGGGTATTGCTCCCAGCAACTTACGTCTGACAAAAATCCGTTGGGAAAAGACCAAATCTTGGAACGTCGGTTTTGACCTTCATCTCTTGGAAGAACTGTTCCAGTTTGATTTTAATGTCTATAAGAAGTACACTACCGACCTGATGATGTCCGGAGTGAGAGTACCCTCTTCAACTGGATTCTCCAGCATAGGTAATGCCAATGTCGGTGCGATGGAAAACCAAGGTTGGGAGCTTTTCTTCAACACTAAACCCATCTTCCGTGTTGGAAAGTTCAGCACGGTGCTTCGTGCTAACTTGTCGCAAACTCTGAACACCATCACCGAAATGGATGCCAGTGTATTGGCTTCTATCAATAAGGAGTTTGGCTATGAAAATGAAAAATATCTAAGTCGTGTTCAAATCGGACATGCATTGGGCGGCATCTATGGATTCCGCTATAAAGGAGTGTATGCCTACGACTATGACCACTCAGGCTATTTCCAAAACCCTGAAAAGAATAAGTATTATATGGCTGAGAAGGATGCCAACGGCAACCGCTTGGTCAACACTGCTGCTGCTACAGGAAAGACAGCGCCGATTGTTAGAGATGCACAGGGTAATGTGGTCTACGACAAAGCCGGTAATCCTCTTCCGATGATGTTTAACTACGGCGGTAAGAACTACCAGTTCCAAGGCGGTGATGTCATTTATGAAGACATCAACCACGATGGACAGATTGACGAATTGGATATTGTCTATTTGGGCTCTTCCAACCCGAAATTCTATGGTGGTTTTGGAGTTGATTTCACTTATGGTCGTTGGACATTGAAGACCAACTTCAACTTCCGTGTCGGCAGTAAGGTGATTAACATCGCAAAGATGCAGGCCGAAAGTATGCGTAACAATAGTAACCAAATGGCGTCGGTAGACTGGCGCTGGAGAAAAAATGGTGATGTTACGCAGATACCTCGTGCCAAAAATGCCGCTGCCGGTGACTCCTTTAATGAGTTGAGTTCTGACCGGTATGTGGAAGATGCAGATTTCGTACGTTTCAACTATCTGCAACTCCGCTACTCGGTCAACCCCAAGGTGCTTAAACGTTACGGATTTAGCACCCTCAGTGTCGGTCTGTCAGGTAATAACTTGATTTTCTGGTCGAAATACTCGGGTGTAGATCCCGAACATAGCGCCGGCGGATTTGAACCTGCTTTCGACAGATCGCAGACACCTCGCTCACGGTCGTTTACGTTTAGTTTGAATTTTGGTTTCTAATTCTCTATTATAAAAGGATTTTAGCCATCCATATGAAAGTTCCTTCATGCTTACAATTCTCGAAACCATGAAAAGAAAATCAATCAATAAGTTTCTTGTAGCAGCTGTTGCATTGGCCACAGGTGTACTCACCTCGTGTGAGGATTACTTGACGCTCTATCCAACAGACTCCATTACAAAGGAATACTTTTGGACCACCAGCAATGACGTCAATAACGTACGTGCTGCTGCCTACTATCAACTGAGCAAAAACACTAATAAGATTGTAGAATGGGGAGAAATCCGCTCCGACAATCTTGTGGTGAATGATATGAAGCAGGCGCAATACCGCTACATGCAGGAAGCGGTGCTTCGACCCACTGATGGTATGTTTAGTTGGGCGGATATGTACACCGGTATCAACTATTGCCATGAAGTCTTGGAAAATGGGCAGCGCATGATAGATCAGAATATCGATCCCTCGTTTACCCAAAGCGATTGGCTGCCTATCAAGGCAGAAATGATTTCGTTACGCGCACTTTACTACTTCTATTTGGTGCGTGCTTTCCGGAATGTTCCTTATGTGGAGCATTCAGTGAGCACGGATGCCGAAGCGATTGCTGCGCGCGACTCTGCCACTGCGGGTGTTGTTATTTTGGATTCTCTCATCAATAGTGTAGAGGCAGTGCTTCCTTATGCAGCTACGAACTATGGTAACTCCATTGAAAATAAAGGACGTTGGACGAATCAGTCCATCCATGCCCTTTTGGCGGATATGTATTTGTGGCGTGCAGGCTTGGTGAGCCATGCTAAAGCCAAAGGATTTCCCGTGAGAAAATCAGACGGAACTATCCTCACAGAGGCTGAAGAAAATGCATTGGCCGGTCAACTTTTGGTGAAGTCGGTGGAACATGCAGATGTCGTTCTTAATAAGATGATGAAAGATTATCAAGAACGCTTAGACTTGGCTTCCGTACCTCAGCAAGATAAACGCCGTGAAGTGTATTACCCATTGATTCCAAATGAAGATTTGGGTTTGACTATGATTGATATACCTTATAGCTTTGTTCTTGGATCAAGAAACTCTATTGAGAGTATCTTTGAACTCCAATATGATGGTGTGAATACGTACAATGGAACTTTCCCTGATTTATTCTATGGTAATGCTGACGGTGGTTTCAAGGCTGGTAAGCTGACGGCAAACCCATTATTATTTAATGCCGCCCAAAAGGTTGATCCCGTGAAGGGTTATGGCCGAACAGATTTCCGCTTTTTGTCCTATGGCTTGTATGAGCAGGATGCTAAAAGTTCGGTTAATCCTATTATCAAGTCGGTAAACACACGCACCCTCATCTTCGACCCAACTAACGTGTTGAAGGGGGGAACTGTTAGCTTCGTCAATAGTAAGTCGAGTAATGCAAGTTGGCAGGTTTATCGTTTGGCCGACATTATGATGATTAAGGCAGAAGCCATTGCGCGTCTGAAGGCAAAACCCTTTGAAAATCCCAATTATGATGTGCGTGTCGCTTTCCGAGCTGCGGACGAGCTCTTCCATCGCAATAATCCTAAATGCGACACCGTCAACAGCACCAACGAAGATCTCTATTGCGTACGTGTTCGTCAAAATAAGATTGACAAAGATTATGCCGATAAAAGCAAAATAATTAAGGAACGATATGGTGCTTACGGCCAAAATGCCCTCTACTTGGTCTACTGTGAGCGCCAACGCGAATTCCTTGGAGAGGGTAAGCGTTGGTTTGACCTTGTTCGTGAATGCGAATTTAAGGGGAGCACTAAAGAAACGCTTTCTGACTGGATGGGTGCTTCTACAAGCGTTCGCAATCGTCTTCGTCACATCATCTCTCTCTATAATCCCATCCATGTCGATGAATTGAAAGCCAATGGTAAAGGCTATGGCAATGGTGATGGGAAGCTGGTACAGAATCCCACTTGGGAACGATATATGCCTAAAATGTAATAACGACTGCAATGAACAGAATTCGTATCTCCATAAAGACACTGCTCGCGAGCAGTTTGGCACTGACTTTCACTTGTGGCTTGCTTCTTGGAACGCAAAGCTGTAGTGAATCCATCAATGAAGGCAACTTTGCCATTGCAAAGGAACAGACCATTCTTGACTTTTTGAGTGCTGACACGGCTCAATATTCGAAGATTAAGTATATCTTCGACAATGTGCGTTTGGGAAGCAAAAAAGAGGCTTCTGTCCTTTCCTCTGTGCTGTCTGCCCGTGGTAACTACACCGTGTTTATTCCCACCAATGCAGCGGTAAACAAATATGTGACATCGCTTTTGGGAGCAGGAAAAGATGTGCAAGACCTCAATGAGGAGCAAAAGAAACTCATAGCCTATAGTTGTATTATCGACAATGGTAACGAATCGGCTTTTGAAAGCCCCGATTTTCCCACCGCTGGCGGTGCTTTCTCTAAAAGTGACTTGAGCGACCGTTCGATTACGTGTGAGGAAAAAACAGATAATTCCTCTACCGGCGGCACCTATTTCCTAATCAATGGAAAGAACAAAGTGCTGAAAACGGACGTGAAGCTGAGCAATGGGTTGCTTCATGTCATGGAATCTGTGATTGCTCCTTCCAATCAGCAGGTGCCCGACTTGATCAAAGAAACCGAAAATATGCGGATTATGGGAGCCCTCTTGGATGCTACCGGTTGGTCAAATAAGCTTTCGGGCATGCACTACGATCTCCAATATGAAAATGAGGAGAGGGAGCAGGTTTGGAATTTGGCACAGGTTTCCCCTTTCAATATTGCTCAACACCGCTATTTGTGCTATACGGGTTTTGTGGAAACAGACGATGTGTTTCAAGCTGCCGGTATTCCTGCCCCTGTGTATGATGCCGCGACGAAAACCGTCACCAACACCGCTGCCATTGTTTCTGCTCTGACTGCGATGTGTGAAGCCGCTTATGGTACAAAAGCACAAGGCGATTTGAAGAACGAAGATAATGCCATCAACCGCTTTGTTGCCTATCACTTCCTCAAAGGAAAGTTGGCGCACAACCAGTTTGTACAACACTTCAACGAATGGGGCTACAAATATGGTGATATGAAAAATCCCCAACACACAACCTATAGTATTGATGTTTGGGACTATTTCGTAACTGTGGGTAGCGACAAAACGCGTAGTTTGATTAAGGTTACCCAAGATGCAGCTGATCGCGGTCTTTACCTCAATCGAGTCTGCACCTACAATGTAGCAGATAATTATAAGCAGACAGGTGTTGTGCAACGTGGTGTCAAGGTACTTCCCACCAATGTGTTGAATGGAAAGACCTATGACAATAATGCGAAGAACGGATACTTCTATCCTATCGACAAAATTCTCATCTTAGACGAAACTGCCAGGAACGCTTTGGGTAACGAACGTATCCGTTTCGACCTGTCTACGATGCTTCCTGAATTGCTCTCTTACGGCTGTCGCACCGAGCGCAAGTACACTTATTTCCCGAAGCTCAACTCACCCCGTGCCGATGGCACTACCGGATATTTCGAAAATATCCTCAACGAGAGCGAAGACACTCGTTTGCTCTATCTCCATGCCGCACACTACGGCGGTACCGGATGGCGCGATTATCAGGGCGATGAATTTATGGTGGCCGGTGTCTATGACTTTGTGCTTCGCCTTCCGCCGGTGCCTCGTGCTGATGTTTATGAAATCCGAATGGGTATGAGTAACAACTCGCTGCGTGGTATGTGTCAGATCTATTTCGGTGAAAATCCACGCAACCTTCTTCCCGAAGGTCTTCCCTTGGATATGCGTCAACCTCAGTCCGACAATGATAACATTGGTTGGTTTGCAGATGGAAAAGACGCTTCCATCAATTCTGAGAATGATAAGAATATGCGTAACCACGGCTATATGAAGTGCCCCCGCATTTTTACGGCCTGTGATGGTAAGGGCGATACCGATTGTCGCAACTATCTTATCGGTCCCTACGCTTGTATTCGTCGCATTGTTACGACCAAGTACATGGAGCCCGGAAAGACTTATTATATGCGCTTCAAGTCTGCTTTGGACAAGAGCGACTCGCAGTTCTTCTCTGACTATTTCGAACTGGTTCCCAAGAGCGTTTTCAACGGTACAGAACCGGAAGACCAATGGTAAAAAACTCTATTTCTCGTTGCTTCTCAACATGGAGAGGCAGTGAGAACAGAGAGAACTTTTCAATTCTCGATAATTCCTTATTATGAAGACAACTTTCAATAAATGGATGCAACGTGGCGCTTGGGCCATTGGTGCTCTTGTGCTCTTCAGTGCTTGTGCTGACGACCATTTCGATGTAAAGCGTTGGGGTGCCGGTGACAAGACGCTTTGGGAGAGTGTAGAAAGCAATCCGCAACTCACAGATTTTGCTGCTTTGCTGAAACGCACAAAAGTGATGAAATCCAAGGACGATCGTACAGCCACATTGACGGCCGCCGAACTCTTGGCTCAAAATCAAAGTTTCACGATGTGGGCTCCGCTGAATGGCACCTTTAATCCTAAGGCTTGGAACGATACGCTCGATGTCGCAGCTACTTATTTGTCCTCTGCCTCAGAAGCTGATCGTAAGAAAGGTCGTGAAATTCAATACTATGTTTGGCAGCAACTCGTTGCCAATCACATTGCGCGATTCAATCACGAAGGTGCAGCCGGCGAACAAACCGTACGTTTGCTCAACAATAAGCGTGCTACGGCAACGGCAAAGACTTTCAATGGTGTAGCGATGAAGGGCGACGACGTGGCAGCCAGCAATGGGCAGTTGCACATTCTCAACGGGGTTTCTCCTTTCTCCTACAATATCTACGACTACTTGTCGGCCAACAAGGACATTTCTTCGCTCAATGCCTACATCAAAGATCCATCTGTTGATCACGTCAAGTTTTCCGATGAAAGATCGGTGCCGGGTGCTATGAATGAGCATGGAAAGATGGTTTACATCGATTCGGTCTACACCTACACCAATGATTTGCTCGACCATACTGGTGCTCAAATCGCCAATGAAGACTCTACTTATATCGCCCTCATTCCCAACAACACAGCATGGAAAGAAGGATTGGAAAAGGTAGGAGAACTCTTCAAGTATGGTGCAGCCTACAGCTACGATTGGAACGGCACTTCGTTCAATAACAACAAGGGTAATGCGCGTCAGTATCGTTTAGATAAGAAGTCAAGTCAAGACGCCTCACGTACTTTGGCCGACTCTCTCGCCGATCGTAATGTGCGTGAAAATATCGTCTTCAATTTGTTCTTTGCACCTCGCCATTTCCAAAATGTAGACTTGAATGACTCCGCTGCTCTTATCCATTACGCCATCCACGCCGATTCACTCATCTCTACAACGGGAACGATTTTCTACAATGCCGGAGTAGCCCCTGGTGCAGCTTTGAACACCACTCCCAACCCCGCTCTGAAAGACTTGAAGCCTTATCGTGCCTCTAATGGTTATATCTTCAATCTGGAGCACTTTACATTCGACCCCGCTTACAGCTTTGTGAGCAGTTTCCGTTTCCAACCCTCCACAAGTCCTACCTATTATACCGCCAGCCCCACTTCCAACAATGCCGTTGTGCGTGTGGGTTCGACCATCAATTTGACCGAGGACAACTACAACCGCTATCGTCCGAAATTGGCCGAAGACGGTACCCCCGTTCTTGATCCGCTCACGCAAAAGCCGGTGTATGTCGGTGTAGAAGGAGAGGTTGAAGGAAAAGTTTTCCAACGCTATGAGATGGCTTCGGAAAAATCCGATATGGTGCTTGACTTCCGTTTGAATCCAGTGTATAGTACAGGCTATACCATCAAGGCAATTATGGTACCCACCAAGATCAGCTTGGACCACTTCACCGAAGGAGATCCGGAAGAGGTGGTGAAGTTTACCGCACAAATTGTGGACGACAATGATGTAGTCGACAAAGCTCATACGGTGACCATCGACCAAGGCGCTGGTCAGTTCTCACAAGACAAAGTGAATGAAATCGTGCTTTGGAAAAACTATGTCTTCCCCAAATGCTATGTGGGTTTGGGCAAAGAAAAGGTGAGCTTCCCGCGTTTGCGTTTTACCCTTCCTAAAAAAGGACGTGGCGACATCAAGTGCAAGGCTCTGAATATCGTAAAAATCATCGTAGAGCCCTATCGTGGCAAATAACTCCCCAATCAAAAATAATCTTAGATTATGAATATCGACAATCATAACAATATGATGTCTGCAGCCCTCCGATGTGGTGTGAGCTTGATGATGCTGTCCGGTGTTTGTGCGCCGGGAGCGTATGCTCAAGAGCCTGCCGACTCTACCAGTGTAAACAAACCTGGAAAGGCTACCACCGCAAAGGCGAAACTTCCCGTTTACCAGATGAAAGAGGTCTCGGGAGTGGTCTATGATGCCGCAACGCGCAAGCCTCTTTCTGGGGTACGTGTGCAAGCGCTCAACAATCGCTACTATACGGCCATGACCGATGAGCAAGGCGTCTATCATATCTCTGTCCCCGAACATGTGACGGCGCTCTATCTCTCGACCGAAGACTACAACTCTATCCAGTTGGGCATTCGCGAGGGAAAGACCAACGATGCTTTCATCTATAGCGCAAAGTTCAAGCCCCTCTACACCGATGGCACAGAAGTGTTGCAAAAAGGGATTTTAGCCCCCAAAACATCCAGCGCCATCTCCGTTGAGGGAGATCTCGAAAACACACTCAATGCCTCTCTGCGCACCATCAATCGTGGCGGACAGCTCGGGCAAGGGGCGATGATGTTGCTCAATGGTATCAATTCGCTCAATGCCAATGCACAGCCCTTGGTAGTTGTCGATGGCGTGATTTGGGACATGCAGTATGATCGTACCACCATTCACGATGGTTTCGTCAACAATGTACTCAATCTGATCGACACCGAAGATATTGAAACCGTAGAGGTGCTCCGCAATGGTACCGCCCTCTATGGTTCTGAAGGTGCCAATGGTGTTTTGCGCATCACCACCAAGCGAGGTAAGTCGATGGCAACGCGCATCAACATCCGGGCTTACAGTGGGGTAGAGCAGATTCCCACGAAGCTTTCGATGATGAATGCCAATCAATATCGCAACTATCTGACCGAGTTCTTGGGCACAACAAAGGATGCCGACTTGTTGGCCTCTTCGATGACCATTCCTTTCCTCAACGAGGACAAAAACTACCTTTTCTACAAGCAGTACCATAACGATACCGATTGGCAGAAAAACCTTTACCACACGGCCTTCTCGCAAAACTATCGAGTGGGTGTGCAAGGAGGTGACGAGGTGGCGATGTACAACCTTTCTTTGGGTTACACTCAAGGTGAAGCAACCGCCAAAAACAATGACTTCAACCGCCTCAACATCCGCTTCAATGCCGATGTGAAACTTTTTGAAGGATTCACCGCCGGTCTGGATATGGGTTATGTGCGCAACGCCTACAACCTGCGCGACAATGGTTGGGCAGAAAGCTATGCCACTAAGAATATCTCTTCTCCCAATGTCCTCGGCCTGATTCAAGCTCCGTTTGTTGACCCCTATGCCTACTATGTTCGCTATATGGGCAACAACCGTCTCGGTTTGGAGCATACCGACAAAATTTTGGCAGGTCTGAACTATACCGCTGCCAACAACCCTTTCCTCTTTGCCCAGCAGTTCGGATTTGAAGGTTTGGCCAATCCCTATTGGATTTTGGCCAATGGCGAAGGCGAGAACAAAAACTACCAAGAGCAGACACAGTTCCAGCTCAATGTCAATCCCCGCTACCAAATCAATTCTTACTGGACCATCAGCAACCGCTTTGCTTACCTGCTCAACCGTAGCAATGAGAAGTACTTCATGCCCAAGAGCGGTACGCCTCTGAAAGAAGTACAGGGGCTGGGTTTGGTACAAAGCGTCATCAGTTCGCAGTTTGGCAAGGAAACCACCTTGTTCAATGACTTCCGCATCGACTGGTCGCGCAACTATGGCAAGCATCAGTGGGATGTGTTTGGCGGCTTCCGCATGTCGTCCTATACGTATAGCGACAGCCATGTGTCGGGCTACAACAACGACAACGACAAGATGCCCAACGTGAAGTACTCCTTGCAGTACATTAATTATGGGGGTATCAATGACCGTTGGGTCAACCTCAGCTACTATGCCAATGCCGACTACAATTTCAAGAACCGGTATTTCCTCAAACTCATCGCTTCGGCCGAATCTTCTTCTCGCTTCGGTAAGAAAGCCGAAGAAGGCATCAAAATTGCCGGTGTAAAGTGGGGACTGTTCCCCTCCTTGCAGGCCGCTTGGGTGATGAGCAATGAGCGTTGGTTCAATGTTTCATGGATTGACTATGCCAAACTCTCCGCAGGTTATGAAATGAGCGGTAACGACAATGTCGATTACTATGCAGTACGCACCTATTTCCGCAACGTGAAGTTCATGGACCGTGCCACCTCGCTTGTGTTGAGCAACATCCAGAACCCCAAAATTCAGTGGGAGACCACCCATCGTTTCAATGTGGGTATGGAACTCAATCTGCTCCGCAATCGTTTGACACTCGGCATCGAATACTTTAACGCACGTACCACCAATCTGCTGACACGTCGCACGGTGAGTGACATCACGGGCTTGTCGCAGATGTGGTCGAACGAAGGCGAACTCACCAACAATGGTGTGAACGTCAGCCTCAATGCCATTCTTCTCAACACCAAGGACTGGAAATGGCAGGTAGGGGCTTCGATGGCGCACTACAAGAACAAGATTACCGCCCTGCCCAATACTGCCAACAATCAGCTTGAAAGCTGGGCTTTGGACGCTGCCGGACGTAAGGTGGAATCGAGCAAACAAGTGGTCTATGGCCACACCAACTCAATTTATGGTAAGGACAATATCCTCACCGCTGTCGGACATGCTGCTGGTGTCTTCTATGGCTACAAGACCAAAGGTGTTTTCGCCACTACCGAAGAAGCAAAGGCCGCAGGTCTGAAATATCCTACGGGATTGGCTTCCAAGCCTTCACGCGACTTCCGCGCAGGTGATGTTCATTTTGTCGACCAAAATGGAGATGGCTGGATTAACGAAGCCGACCGTGTGGTGATTGGCGATCCCAACCCCGACCTCTACGGCAACTTCTACACCTCTCTTTCTTGGAAGCGCCTCACCCTCGACCTCAACTTCAAGTATTCGCTGGGCAACGATGTCTTCAACTATCAGCGTATGCAGTTGGAGAGCGCCAACAACATTTGGAACCAAACCACGGCAGTGGTCAATCGTTGGCGTTACGAAGGTCAGCAAACCAGTGTGCCGCGTGCCATGTCGGCTGACTCCGACCATTGGGTTAATAACGAGCGTTTCTCCGATCGTTGGATTGAAGACGGTTCGTTCCTTAAGCTCAAGAAGGTGCGTCTCACCTATGAGATGCCCATCACCCTCTCCTGGTTGCAAGGACTTGCCGTTTGGGGAGAAGCCAACAACGTGTTTACCGTTACGAAGTATCTTGGCAGTGACCCCGAAGTATCGGCCGGCAACGGCGTGCTTTATCAAGGCATCGATGCCGGACTTCTTCCCCAAAGTCGTAGCTTCAATCTGGGTGTGACGATCAATCTCTAAACCGCTTTTCACGATAGTATGGTTTTGTGATGCTAAGGGGCATGAGACTATTGCTTGAGAACTGACGCTTGTCATAGGGATCGGCCACTCAGCATCACACCACCACATCATATTATCCAATCTTTCCAACCATGAAGAAATCTATTTTTTCTTTGCTCTTTGCCCTTGTGGGCGTCGGCACCCTCACCACCTCTTGTGAGGACATGCTTACTCCCGATTTGGATCGTTATACCACCAACTTTTCGGGTAAAGATACGGTGAACTTCTACCTCGGTATCATGTCTAATCTGCAAGACATGATTGAGCAGAATGTTCTTTTGGGCGAACTCCGTGGCGACTTGGTTCGCCCCACAGAGTATGCCTCCGACTCTATCAACGACATTATCAACTTCCGTAATCTCGCTGATGGTGAAAACCTGCTGCTCAACCGAGCGGCTTACTACAAGGTCATCAACCAGTGTAACTTCTACCTTTCCAAGGCCGACTCCATGGCTGCGAAGAACAACAACTACTACATGCGCCGTGAGTTGGCACAAGTACAGTTAGTGCGCGCCTGGACCTATATGCAGCTCGTGCAAAACTATGGTAAGGTGCCTTTCATCGTTCTGCCGGTAGACAACTCCAACACCGGTTGGGAAACCAACCCTGAGGACTGGGCAACGCCCGACAATCTGCTCAATCTGCTCGAAAGCAAGGGCGGTTTGAAACAAGCCTACCAGTATAGCGAACAATTGGGCTATCCCGATTATGGAAAGTTCAACAATGGTAGTGATGAGTTCCACCATAAATTCATGACCTTCAATGCCAACCTGATTTATGGCGATCTCTACCTCCTGCGCGGAGCTAATCCCGACGACTATGCACAGGCGGCCACCTACTACCACAAGTATCTGGATGAAGATTGTGACAGTTATGTAAAAGAGATGGAAGTTATCGTTTCCAACACGAAACGTAATGGAGTGGACAATTATTCTGCGATTGCTAACGCGTGGAAATTCACCCTGATGAGTACGAACTTTGTTCGTCCGGATGAAAACCGCATGGCGTTCCCCTCTGCTTCCAACACATTCTTTGGAAAGATGCTCACCCGTGTGCCGCAGGTCTATGGCTTTGATGCCACTTCGACCAACTCCACCACCTCCAGCACTTCGAAGGGGTCTGATGGTAAGGAGAAGGAAGATGTCAAGACTGCTGGTTCCGTCAGCCTCGAAGGTAACTATCGCAATCGTCAGGTAGAGCCCTCCGAAGCCATTGAGCGTCTGAGCAAAGCCCAAGTCTTTGTTTACAACGAAGTGGAGAACGGCAAGCAAACGGATGTGAAGTACTTACCTTTGGGCGACCAACGTATTTACTCTGCTGCTCCTTATGTGGCCACCGACAAAGGCCGTCTGCGTTTCATTCAGAAATTCTCCCCCAGCGCCAAAACCTCCTTCAGTGCTTTGTCGCCCAGAGATTTCTCTTTCCGTTACGGCATTCCTCTCTACCGCACACGTCAGATTTATTTGCGCTATGCCGAAGCCATCAATCGTGCCGGCTTCCCACGCTATGCTTTCTCCGTATTGCGTGATGGACTTTCGCCCGAAACGCTTCCCAAAGCCACGACGCGTCTCGTCGGCGATACGACCTATACCGATGCCACCAAAACGCACATTGCAAAAATTGAGGTGGATGTTTATGGAGCCGTTGATTCTATCGCCAATGGTGCCAACAGCATTGATCTCAATGAGATTGTACGCGCTAAAGCCTACAAATGGTTGGATTTCTCCAAGTTTGCCAATAAGCACAATGAAGGTACGCGCTTAGCAGGTGCTGCAAGCACTCAAGGCTTTGGAGGCGGTATTATTGGCTTTACCGATGCCGATACGATTTGGACGTACGAAAAGGTCGTTGCACAGCGCATTGCTGCAGAGGATGCTCGTCGTGGTGGCAAACTTTCTCACGCGGCTGCTCGTGGTCTGCTTAAAGCTCCCGCTGCCGACGATGTGGTTACCACTGAAAAGGAAGTGACCGATCCCAATACGGGCGATACGTATAAAGTGATTACTCGTACTCACAAATTCAAGCCTGCAGATCCTTCTCGTGAGGAAGTGGCCGCTGTTGAAACCCTCATTGCCGATGAACTTGCATTGGAAACGGCTTTTGAAGGCAACCGCTACTACGACCTCATGCGCTTGGCACGCCACCGCAATGCTGCCGGCGAAGATGGAAGCGCTTGGATGGCTTGGCTCATCTCACGTCGTGATGAACCACTCGCCCCCTACGAGCAACCCACCAAGACAGGAAGCCTCTACAACTTCTTGCTCCAGCCTGAAAACTGGTATCTTCCTGCTCCGAAAAATAAATGATGAATCACTAATTTAGCATCGTCTGCCCTCGCAGCGTTTGCTTCGCTCTAAGAGAGTGCACTTTCGAGTGTACTCTCTTTTTTCTGTGAAGTAGGTGCTCAGAAGTAATGAATACTAGAACTTTAAGACTGCCTCGCAGTTTCCACTTTTTCATCGGCTGGTCTTTGCGAAGAAGGAGCAAGGAGGGAGTGTACGAGCTACACGACTGATGAAAAAAGACCAGCCGATGAAAAAGAGGAGCAAAGAGGGCATCAAAGGAAAGAACATCCTACGACTAAGATAATTACGATTCATCTTTGAACACCTACTTAGATGAAAATGGCATTCTTCAGAAGAAAAGTGCTGAAGATGGAGGACTAATCTGTCGCACATGCTTTGGAAAGTTTAAACCAAGGTTTGAATTATATAAACCAAACCTTGAATTACATAAACCAAACCTTGGTTTATATAAACCAAGGTTTGGTTTATAGATTGCTTGTGGAGAAAAGAAGTTTTCCTACCGAGGAAATGACTTCTTTCGTGTTGGGGAGATTTTTCCTTCGTCTCAGCGAATAAAAAACAATCGCTATCATTGAGCTTTTAGCCCTTTGATAGCGATTGTTCTTTACCTACTTACTCGTTGATTGGGAGGAATTTGATATGTTCTTCTCTTGGCGGATAGTTTTGGGGAAGGATGCCTGAACTTTGGGCAGTCGCCCATCAGAACTCGAGAGCGAGGCGGAGGTTGAGCAGGCGGCCGGTGAGATAGTTGGGCACGGCGTAGCGGGTGTTGGTGATGTCCGTGACCCAATAGTAAGCGTTCACGTTGCGGATGCCGGGCAAGTTGAAGCAGTCGAGGCCCAACCAGGCATTGTTGAGGAAGCGACCCGTGCCGAAGAGGGGACGGCGGCCGTTGCGGCGTTCAGCGCGGAAGAGGCAGTAGTTGAGGCCTACGTCTACGCGCTTGTAGGCGGGCGCGCGGAAGGTGTGGACCGTGCGGTCGCTGTGGGGCGGGCCGAAGGGAAGGCCGGCGGCGAGAGCGGCACGGAGGGTGAGCGTCCAGCGGGTGGAGCCGGGGAAATAGTCGGTGAAATGGAGGGAGAGATTGAAGCGCTGGTCGGTGGGGCGGGGAAGCCAGACGCCGCCAATCTTTTCTTCGGTCTTCATGAGCGAGAGGGTGAGCCAGGAGTCCGTGCCGGGGACAAACTCGCCAAAGAGCTTGAAGTCGACGCCTGCCGCATAGCCCGAGGAGAGGTTGCGCCCGGCGTAGACGATGCGCACGTTGTCGACGGTGTAGGGAATGAGGCGAGAGAGGGCTTTGTAGTAGACCTCCGTGGTGAACTTGAAGGGGCGGCCGATGAGGCGAAACGTATAGTCGCCGCCGAGGACAAAGTGGACGGAACGCTGGCTTTTGATGTCGCGGTTGAGACGGACGGTGGCTATGCCGTCGGAAAGGGTGGTGTCGCGGAGTTCTTTGTAGAATGGAGGCTGATAGTAGAGTCCCGTAGCGAAGCGGAACGTCCATCGCTCGCTGCCGGCGGGGAGGAAGCCCAGAGAAAGGCGGGGGGAGAGGAGGGTTTCGCCGTTGAGGTCGGAGTGGGAAAGGCGCAGTCCGGCGGTGAGGTTGAGCAGTCCGGCTGCGGTGTGCCGTCGCCAGGTGTCTTGAAGGAAGAGCTCGAGGCGGCGGGTGCTGACGGCGTTGCGGGAGCGGAGGGCGTAGATGAGGCGGAGGCGGTCGGGGAGATGGGGGAGCGAGTAGCCCATGGAGTCGCGCATCTCCCACTCACGGGCGTTCTCGCGGATGTTTTCGTGACGCCAGTCGATGCCGGCTTGGAGGGTTTGCGCTTGGATGCGGGTGCGGAAGCGTAGGCCGAGGTTGATGACGCGGGCGCGGAGGTGGTTGCGGGCGTGCTCCATGTAGGTGCCGACACCGAGTTGGTCGTTGGTGGTCGCTTCGTTGAGCCAGTATTGCCCTTGGATGTCGTAGGTTTCCCGCTCGCGCGAAGCGAAAGTTGAGGCTTGGAGGGCGAGGAAGGTCTGAGGCGTGAAGTGGCGAGTGAGGGTGGCTGCACCGAAACGCGTGCTGAACCGATCGCGCTCTTCGCCGTCGAAGTAGACGCGGAAGGACTTGGCGTCGAACATTGTGCCGAAGCGCGTCTCGCGGTCTCGCGGTCGGAAGTCGTAGCGGTTGTCGGCGATGTTGCCCAACAGGTCGAGCGTCCAGTGGGATGAGGGTCGCCAGGAGGCGTAGACCTGATAGTCGAGGAAGGCGGGGCGGTATTCGCCGTCGGTGTCGAGGGAGGAGAGGAGGTATTGTGTGGTTTTGTAGCGCAGGGAAGTCATGAGGGAAATTCTGCGGTTGCCGGTGCCGACGTAGGCACTGGCGCCGAGCATGGATGCGGCGGCCGTAGCCTCGAAGCGTTCGGGGCGCTTGTAGGTGATGTCGAGCACGGACGACATTTTGTCGCCATAGCGTGCTTCAAACCCTCCGGACGAGAAGCGCACGCTTTCGACCATGTCGCTGTTGATGGCGGACAGGCCTTCCTGCTGACCGGAACGCACGAGGAAGGGGCGATGGAGTTCGATGCCGTTGAGGTAGACCACGTTTTCGTCGAACGAGCCGCCGCGTACGTTGTATTGGGAAGACAATTCGTTGTGCGTGGACACACCAGCCTGCGTGGCGATGGTCTCTTCTACCGCGTTGCCCCCGACCGACGGTGCGCGGCGGAGATGGTCGAGTTCCACCTTCTGCATCGGGGTGGTCTGCACGCCCTGTCCGCGAGCGACGGCTTCGCCGAGCAGTGCACCGGCAGCGGGGAGCACCACGTCGATGCGGAGGGAGTCGGATGCGGGGAGCAGGGTGCGCTTTCGCGTCTCGTAGCCAATCATGGAGAAGACGACGGTGAGGCTGTCGGTCGTGGGGACGCTCAGGGCGTATCGTCCGTGGAGATCGGCAGCGGTGATGAGGAGGGGGCGTCCCTCGACGCGCACGGCGGCCAGTTCGATGGGGTTTCCCTCGTTGTCGCGCACGGTTCCGAAGATGCGACAACGAGTTTGGGCGACCCCGTCGATGACGAAGCCGCCCAAAATGATGAGAAGAGGGAGGAGACGTTGTTTCATACGCTTATCGTAACGGCGGAAACGAGAATTTATTGTCGTGCGGGGAAGTGCTGCTTTATGTTTTGCTCGCGGTGCAGGAGGCAGACTTCGATGCCGTATTTGTCGCTGAGATGCTCGGCAAGATGTTGTGCGGCATAGACGCTGCGATGCTGCCCACCGGTGCAACCAAAGGACACCATGAGGTCGGCGAAACCTCGGCGTTGGTAGGTCTCTACGTGGAAGTCTACCAGTCGATATACGCTGTCGAGGAAACGCTGGATTTCGCCGTCGTCTTCGAGGAAGCGGATGACGGGTTCGTCCAAGCCGGTGAGCTGCTTGTAGGGCTCGTATCGGCCGGGGTTGTGCGTGCTGCGGCAGTCGAAGACGTAGCCACCGCCGTTGCCGTGGGTGTCGGCCGGAATGCCGCGTTTGTAGGAGAAACTGAACACGCGGACCATGAGCGGGCCGCGGGCGTAGTCGTCTTTCGGGAGATTGGTCGTCATTGGGCAGGAGAGATAAAGGGTTGAAAATCGAAGGAAAACAATCGGTCCAGAACGGCGTCCAGGGCCGGGAAGTCAGCGCGAAGGTCGGCGCGAAGGTCGGTAAGGTGGCTTAGGGCGAGGGGGATGGACCGGAGGAAATAGGGCTTCCGCTCGAAGAGTCCACGCAGCCCGTAGGCGCCGAGGACTTGCAGGAGGCGGAAGAAGACGAAAAGGGAGAGCTGCTCGCGGAAGCGGGTGCGGTCGACGGGCTGCAAGGTGGCCAGTTCGTCGAGATAGGTGTCAATCAATAGTTCTCTCAGGGTGGACGGATAGCGGGCCGAGGCCTGCCAGAGGAAGGACGCGACATCGTAGTGGAGAGGGCCGATGCGTCCGCCTTGGAAGTCGATGATGTGGGGGCGTCCGTCGGGAAGCATGATGTTGCGCGCCTGAAAGTCGCGGTAGAGGAAGGTGTGCTGCGTCGTGTCGGCTTGGAGGAGGCGGTCGGCGAGGCGGTCGAAGTCGTCTTCCAACGCGACTTCATCGAAAGGAAGGTCGGTGGGTCGGAGGAAGCAATACTTGAAGTAGTTGAGGTCGAACATGACCGTGCGGCGAGAGAAGCGGGCCGGCGAAAGGAGGCGCGCGGCGTCGAGGTCGGCACCGCCCTCAATCTGCAAGTGGGGCAGGAGACGCATCGTTTGGCGGAGCAGGTCGATTTCGTTTGGGTTGTAGTTCCCACCGGCTTCGCGTCCCTGCTGCAAGGCATCGTAGAGCGAGCACGTGCCGAGGTCTTCCTGGAGGTAGGCGCTTTCGTCGTCGCTCACGCCGAAGATTTCCGGTGCAGGAAGCTGATGCTCCTTAAAGTGACGCGCGAGGTAGATGAAGGTGCGGTTTTCGGCGATGTCGTTTCCCCTCACACCGACAGCCGTGTTGCCACCCTCGTCTGTGAGGCGGAAGTAAGCGCGGTTTGAACCAGCTCGGGGCAAAGGAAGGATAGCCGTGGGAGGCTGTCCGAAGCGGCGGCGGAAGAGTGCGGCAAGCGTGGTGGTTGCGTCCATATCAAAGGGATTGTTTGAGGTTCATCAGTTGCACGGCCACCAGGGCAGCGGTTTCGGTGCGCAGGCGGCTTTGGCCGAGATGAACACTTCGGAAACCTGCGGCTTCGGCTGCACGTACCTCTTCAAGGGAGAAGTCGCCTTCGGGGCCGACCAGCACCAGGGCGGGATGCGCTTTGCGGAGGACGTCGAAGAGGAAGGGCTTTTCGCTTTGAGGGGAGATGTCGGTGGGGGCGTAGCAATGGGCGATGAATTTGTCGCCATCGAAGGGTAGGGCGAGGAAGTCGCGCAGTCGAAGGAGTGGGTGGACCGTGGGTTTGAGGGCTTTGTGGCTTTGCTTCATCGCGCTTACCACGATTTTTTCGATACGCTCCGTCTTGAGGACTTTCCGCTCGGAGTTGGCGCAATCCAGAAAGTGGAAGGCGTTGAGACCGATTTCGGTGGCTTTTTCTGCCAGCCACTCCATTCTATCCATGCTTTTGGTCGGGGCGACGGCCAGGGCAATGTTGGCTGCCCAAGGCTGTTGCCACGCTTGCTCCTCGCGGACATCAATGCTGCACTGGGCGTGTTTTCTGGCTTCGGCGAGCGTGATGGTACCGTGGAAGAACGTGCCTTTTCCATCGGTCGTCCAGATGGCATCGCCCTCCTTCATGCGCAGCACGCGGAGGGCATGGGCGGCTTCGTCTTCGGGAAGCCGAAAGGTCTGTCGGAGTTCGGGGGCGTAGAAAAGGTGTTGCTCTTTCATAAGTAGATATGGGGGGCGTGAGAAAGGATTATTGCATGAGGATGCCGGTGAAGATGCGGCCGGAAGCGATGCCGAGGCGTCGGGCGGAGAAGAAGGTGTCGTCGGTCGTGTAGGTGTCGATGCCTGCAATGCGGATGTTGTGCAACGCCACGCCTTGGGTTTCGAGCAGGAATGTGCAGGCCGCCCAAAGGTCGAGATGGGGGCGAGGTGCGGTGGGACGGACGATGGCGGGTGGAAATCCCTCTGCGAGGAAGGCGTCCACCACCTCTTCGCCCACCTCAAAAGAGTCGACAGAAATGCTCGGCCCGATCACGGCGCGCACATCGCGGGGATCACTTCCCAGTTCGGCCATCGCGGCAAGGGCGTGCTGCGGAATGCGCGCCAGCATCCCGCGCCAGCCGGCATGGACCGCGGCCGCCACGCCTTGCGCCGGGTCGTGGAGGAGCAGCGGTACGCAGTCGGCAGTGGACACCCCGATGCAGACACCGCGCTCGCGAGTGACCAGCGCATCGCAGGCTTCCATCGCGGTGGTGCGCGCTTCGGGGGACCGACGGAAGAAGTCGCTGTCGATGGTGAGCACGCGTGTACCGTGGGTTTGATGCGGGAGCAGCAGTCGGTCTTCGGCGATGCCCAGTTCGGCCGACAACGCCTTTCGGCATTGCACCACGTTGGTCGGATGGTCTCCGCAGTAGGGTGTGATGTTGAAAGCGGCGTACGTGCCTTTTCCACTTCCTCCACTGTTGCGCAGGGTAGAAAAGGCACGCACGCCATTGCCTAAGGGGTATTCGAGAAGGTGCATGATTGCTTCTGTTCTAAGAGGAGAGAGAGCATGGGGGCACAATAGGCTTGCTCCCAAGTGTATTGCTCGTGGAAAGAGGCGGCCGTTTGGGCGATTTGCCGATAGCCCGTTTCGTCGGTCATCAAATTTTCAATCTCAGCCGTGATGGCGTCTATATCCGTCGGATTGACGAAGAGAGCTTCGACATTGTTGCGCAAGATTTCGGTCGCCCCAACACTCTCGCTGACGATGACGGGCAGTCCGCAGCTCATCGCTTCAAAGACGGCCAGTCCCCAACTTTGGTCGATATTGATGAAGAGAAAGCAATCTGCCTGCGCGTGTAAGGACTGAAATGTCGCTTCATCGACCATTCCGCAGAAATGGATGTACTCCGACAACTGTTGTTCGTCAATCTGCTGTTGGACACGTTGCGCATAGTCTCTATCCAAGAGGGCGCCAATGATATTGAGATGAGCATCAATTCCCTCTTCCCTCAGACGTTTCACAACGGATACTTGGGTTTCGTAGTTGCGATAGGGGAGCACCACGCCAGAACTGAGGAGGTTGATGCGCCGCTGTCTCATCCGCGCGATGCTTTCTTCCGTATGCCGCGGAATGTTGATGGGCTCGATGCCGCAATAGAAGACGTGGGCCGAACGCCCCAAAAGGTCTTTTATGCGCATCGCATTCTTGGTGACATTGACGGTGAAGTCATTGACGATGGGGAGGAAGAGGCGCAGATAGACACGATGGAGATGCTCGAAGAAGGTGGAATGTTGTTGTTTGTGCGCACCTTGATGAAAATAGGGGGGCAAGTCGTTGACCTGCCATACGACTTTCTTGCCTACAAGGGCCGGCAACATCGTGTCAAATCCATTGTCGTGTATGTTCACGACATCGGCTTTGTTCACCCATTTGCGCAGGATGTACATGTCGTGCAATCTCTGTTTGATACGTGCGTATCGGTTGCTACGGGGCGATGTCGGTAATTGCTGAATGCGATCGGCAAACTGCCGGAATTCCGGATAGGTTTTGTCGAAATCAAGGTGAAGGGTGATGACAAAGAAATCTACCTGTTCTTTGACCGCATATTGCAAAAGTTTGAGGAATTGCTTGTGAGTTCCTCCCCGCATCGCGAGGTCGCCAATGAGAAACGCAATCATAATGTTGGGCGAAGATGAGTAAAGAGGTTGAGACTTTGTTTGATACACACATCCATGTTGAAGTAATCCCATTGACCAAAGCGTCCAATGGAGTGAACACCGAGGCTCTTCAGATAGGATTGCAGGGTGGATAGGGCTGCTGAGCGCTGGTCGTCATAAACCACATACGCGTGTTCGGAAGTGTTGTGTGCGAGCGGTTCGATAAGGAAAGGGTCTTGTTGCCCATAGGAGACCATTTCGTCAAGGCTATGTTCTCCCATCATCTCCGTAATCGTATAGCCGCGAGCCGGGGAGTGGAAACTTCCGATATGGATGTAGCGATGGAATTTGCAATTCGCCAATGGTTGATAGGTCCACGTCTTCTCGGTGGCTCGGCTTCTCCAAATGACGTTGGAGATTTTGTTGTATTTCAGCTGACGAGCGTGATCCAAGACTTCGACAGGTGTGCCTGCTATCAGTGAAGGCAGAGTCTTAATGGGAATTGTGCTGATGAGGATGTCGGCCTCGTAAATATCGTTGACCCGCCAAACTTCACCTTTGCGTTCCACTTTATCTACCTTTGTGTTCAAACGAATGTCCAAACCCTTGGCCAAAGCTTCAAAGAGCGTCTGCTGATTGTTGGAGTTGGGGTAATAGAAAGAGGAGTGCGCCATCGTGTCCTTTTGCGTGGAAAGGAGTGACGCAAAAAAGGAGGTTTTATCCGGAATGGGCAGTTTGTCTTCCACCCAAGTGTGACTCATCTCATGCGGTGCCTTACCCCAAATCTTAGTATTGTAGGGCAGAAAATAGTGGTTGCACAGTGTATCGCCAAATTTCTTTCTAAACCACTCTTCTAAGTTCCTGTATTCTCCATCATCGTTGGCCGATAGGAAGTCGCGTGTCATATCCATTGCCAACTGGGGATTGTGGGCAAAAATCTCTTTCATCGAGAACTCGATGGGATAGTTCACCTCGTAGTCCCCAAAGTTGATGCGTGAGATGCGCTGTATCTTATGCCAATTGTCTTGAGGGAGCTGCTGGAAAACAAAGTCCATCACCTCCGGATACTTGGAGTTGAAGCAATGGCCGCCCACCAAATGGTAGGCTACATCGCCATCAATGATTTTTGTGCGTGCTAAGCCGCCAATTTGATCTTCTTGCTCCAGTATCGTCACTTGTGCGTGAGGATGGAGTAGTTTGGCAATGGATAAGCCGGTTACTCCGGCGCCAAAGATAAGGACGCGTTTCATAAACTATGGGTGTTTTGTCATTTTGCTGTGAAAATGGGAGCCGTGATCAACTTCTTGAATTGGTAAGGAAGAGCAATTGCAGAGGTCAGTAAGGCTACATTGATGGCCCAGCAGACACCTACTGCGCCATAGAGATTTCCCCACCAAAAAGAGAGCGGGAGGAACAGTGCAATTGATCCTAAGGCGCAATAGAGCTGGATACGCACTTGCCCTGTGCCATTGATGAAGTAGGCAAAGGCATTGTTCCAGTTGCTAATCGTGACATACATCATCAGGGCAAAGGAAAGGGAGACAGGCACATACACTCCGACCCACAACTGATAGAACCACTGGGCGATGAGCAACATCAGGAGAGATAGAGCCGTGAATGCTCCCCAAATGTAGAGCACAACACGCAGACTTCGTGAAATCCATGCGAACTCTCCGCGTACATAGGCTTCGGTGACGGCCGACCAAAAGGGTGTCACTATAATGGTGAAGCCCATGGTAATTATCATAAAGTATTTGTAGCCGATGTTGTAGCGGGTGGCTTCAAGAGGTCCTGCGAATCGTGTGATGAGCAGAGAACTGGTAGAGAACAACAGCAAACAAGCCAGTTGGATGAGAAAGAATTCTCCCCCTAAGGAAAAGAGCCTTTTGGCCCATTTTCTTTGTACGGTGCCCAGCGAGGGACGTAACTCCTTATAATGAAAAAAGGTGAGAGGGTAGGCCACGATATAGACAAAGAGAGGAGCAAGCGTAAAAATAAACGCTAATTTCCCTAAGTTTCCAGCCTCTACCTGACTCCATAGATGGATTCCGATGAGGGAAAGCAGACTGCCAACTAAGACCAAAGCATCATTTACAACAGGCATTTGCAGCGCTTGATAGATGTTGCCGATGGTTTTGAGGATGAAGGTGAGGCTGATAATTCCCATGAGCACCAACATCAGATGGTTGAGATCGACCGAAACGATTTCGTGCGGCAACCGTAAAATCTGATACCAATCTATCACGCCGAAAGCATAAAGCATGGCATAGAGAAGATTGAATACCACCATGATGGCTGTCAAGAGGACAAAGGTGGTGCTTACATAACTCTTTCCTTGCTGGAAATCCTGAGTAGCAAGAGCTTCAGAAAGCATATTGCGTAGACCGTTTCCTATCCCCATGTCGAAATAGTTAATCCAAAGCACTATCGAACTGAGGGTAAGCCAAATGCCATATTCTACCTGATTATTGCCCACAAAGTTTAGGCCGGCGGGTACCAGAAAAAAGGACGTCAGAATAGAACCCGCTTTAACAAAAGTGGAGAGTAAAATATTCTTACGAATCTTTGCGGTGCGCTCATCTTTGGGAATCACGAACTTCCTTAACTGAGAATAAAATACGTTCATTGAGAGGGAATGTTTATTCTTCGACGTCTTCAATTTCGTAGTCTTCGAACTCTTCGATGTCGTCATCGTCCACTTCCACCACGTCGTCTTCCCAGTCGGAGAAGTCGCGGTCGAGGTGGGTCACTTCGCGGTCGCGGTGCACGATGCTGCCCCCTTCGGCCACGCTTTGCAACTTGTTGCTTTCGGAATTGAGTTCTTCCCACAAGATGTCTTTCAACTGCGTGATGTTGAAGCCCGTCACAGCCGAAATGAAAATCACCGGTAGGTCGTCCGGCAGGTCGGCTTTGAGGAGTTCCATCAGTTCTTCGTCCAGCAGGTCGGCTTTGGTCACCGCGAGGATGCGGTGCTTGTCGAGCAGGCCCTCGTTGAACTGCGCCACTTCGTTGAGGAGGATTTCGTATTCGCGGCGGATGTTGTCGGTGTCACCCGGCACCATAAAGAGTAAAATCGAGTTGCGCTCAATGTGGCGTAGGAAGCGCAATCCCAAGCCCCGCCCTTCGGCAGCACCTTCGATGATGCCGGGAATGTCGGCCATCACGAACGAGCGCCCGTCGCGGTAGGGCACGATGCCCAGCGAAGGTTCGAGGGTGGTGAATGGGTAGTTGGCTATCTTGGGGCGGGCGTTGGTGATGGCGCTCACCAAGGTCGATTTGCCTGCGTTGGGAAATCCGACCAAACCCACATCGGCCAAAAGTTTCAATTCAAGCACCACCATCATTTCCTGCATGGGTTCGCCGGGCTGCGCAAAGCGCGGAGCTTGGTTGGTGGCGGTGCGAAATTGGAAATTGCCCAGTCCGCCGCGGCCGCCTTTGAGCAGCATGACCACCTGCCCATCTTCGACCACGTCGCAGAGGTATTTGCCTGTTTCGGCGTCATAGGCCACAGTGCCGGGCGGCACATCGATATAGCGGTCCTCACCATCCTTGCCCGTGCTGCAACATTTCGAGCCGTTGCCGCCATGACCGGCAAAGATGTGGCGGTCGTAGCGCAAGTGGAGGAGCGTCCAGTAGTTGTGGTTGCCGCGCAGGTAGACGTGTCCACCACGTCCCCCATCGCCGCCGTCAGGGCCACCGAGGGGCTGGTATTTGCCGCGGTGCATGTGCATAGAGCCACGTCCGCCCTTGCCGGAACGACAATAAATCTTTACGTAGTCGATGAAATTGGTTTCCATTTCTTCTAAAAAGTCAAGATGCGCCAACGTACAAATCGTTGGCGCAAGTGAAAAAGGCGAGAGCCTGTGTGAGTGAAGGGACGACCGCCCTTAGAGCGCATCAATGACCACGCAGAGGTTGGCATTGATGTCTTCGAGCGAACCATAGCCTTGCACGGGATTGTGGATGCCTTCTTGGGCGTACCATTCCACCAGCGGAGCAGTTTGGGCGTGATAGACGCTCAAACGCTTGGCGATGGTCTCTTCGTTGTCGTCGGCACGGCCGCTGGTCTTTCCGCGGTTGATGAGGCGCTCCATGAGCATCTCGTCGGGCACAGAGAGTTCGAGCATGGCGTGCACCGCAGTGCCACGCTCAGCGAGCATCGCTTTGAGGGCATCGGCCTGAGGGATGGTGCGGGGGAACCCGTCGAAGATGACGCCTTGCGTCTTGGGCAGCGCATCATAGGTGGCCGCGAGGATGTCAATCATCAGCGCATCGGGGATGAGCTGACCGTTGTCGATGTATTGCTTGGCGGTGTTGCCGAGTTCGGTGCCTGCTTTGATTTCGGCGCGCAACACATCACCGGTGGAGATGTGGTCGAAGCCATATTTCTGAACCAAGAGGTCGCTTTGCGTGCCTTTGCCCGAACCGGGAGCACCGAAGATGACAAGATTTTTCATGTGTCGATAAGAGAATTTGTAAGGAAGGATAAGCGTCAGCGCTTTAAGTAAGTTATTGTGTTGAATGTTGGATTTATTCCGTTACGGTGTAGATGGCGGGGAGGTTGCGCCCATAGCCGTCGTAGTCCAGTCCATAGCCCACGATGAAATCGTTGGGGATATTGAAACAAGTGTAGTCGATGGTGAGCGGCACACTGACCTTCTCGGGCTTGACGAGCAGCGAAGCCACGTGCAAGTGAGCCGGATTGTGCTCGCGGAGTTGGGCGAGCAACTGCTGCATGGTCAGTCCGGAGTCGATGATGTCTTCCACCACGACCACCGTGCGCCCTTCCAAACTTTCGGAGAGTCCGATGAGTTCTTTCACCTTGCCTGTGCTCTCCATGCCGGCATAACTTGAGAAGCGCACAAAGGAGATTTCGGAGGGAATGGTAATGTGACGCATCAAGTCGGCCGCAAACATAAACGAACCGTTGAGCACGGCCACAAAGAGCGGATTCTTGCCGGACAAATCCTTGCTGAGCTGAGCGCCCACTTCGGCAATGCGGGCTTGAAGTTGTTCAGCGGGGATGGAGATGGTAAATGTTTTATCTTTGACAGTAACGGTTTCCATAACAGCAGTGATATTTGAATGCAAAAATAAGAAAAAAAAGCCACACGTTCCCGTCTTTCTTTGCTTTTTTGCAAAAAATAAGGGCGGGACTCCCGTTTTTGTCGGGCAAAGACGGCTTATTCTCAGGATGAACTGCTGCCGTTCCAGGCTTATTTCCTTATCATCTCCTTGCGTACGCTCCCGTCGCTATACTTCACGAGATTGACTCCCATTTGAGGCGTTGAAATGCGACGACCATCGAGCGTGTAACGTGCAATCTCCACAGTGCTGCCCTGTTCTTGCTGCAAGGGAGCAACACCAGTGACTTTATGCTCAGAAATCCGGCATTTGGCAGCATTTTCGATTTGTCCGGTCTTCAGGTTGATCAGCAACACACAAACGCCCAGTTTTGATTTGTCTTGTATCAAACGCTTACTGGAGATGTTCTTAAACACATATTCATGGCTTTGCGTCTTGTCGGCCACAATCGGAGTTTTGAGATAGCCTTTCAAAGGAAACTGTACTCCTTCTGCCGCAATGGCCACGAAATTGTTCACAAGTCCCTTAATGGCATAAGGAGCATCGATAAAGAAATCGAGTTCTTTCGAGACACCGCGATATGCTTCCTGTTGCGTATAAGCATTGACCTGCACCCAGCTCTGACTGGCTTTTCCATCTTCCGTCAGCACATAGGCAAAACCGTATGGTGCTTCTTCGCGATCTACGCAGAAGGTAACGCGGGGAGTCACTGTGATGTTTTCCTTCTGATCATCCCACACGGCGGTAACCTCAATGTCCATTTCTGCTCCTGCTGCCTTCTCCTGATCAAATTCGTTGGTGGCCTTTTCATATCCCAAAGAAAGGTTACGATTCATCATAATCCAAGGACGACTTCTATTCTCATTAGCCCTTCCGGCATAATCCCAACAATGCAAAGCGTCACTGGTATGAATGGCAATACCTACGAAATCATCGCCATAGGTGTTAGCAAGATTCTCCATCAACGCCAAGCCACGTGTGCAATAAGGGCACCACATACCAGTAAAATCTTCTACCACGACGCGGCGATGAGGTACTTTCGTTACGGTAAGTCGGGGAAGAGAAGCTACGTTGATAGTGGCACCATTGGGCTCCCCATTTACTTTTGTAATCGCAACCTGTAAGTTGGTTTCCGAAATGCGATCGTGCGGCGGCACATCAATTTCTATCGTTGTCCCCTCCATACGTTTCAGAGGTGTAGGCAGGGTGTACTCTTTCTTTGCGAGTTCCTTTCCTTCAAAAGAGAGTGTGTACTCAAAATTATTGATGGTGGATCGGCCATAATTGGTGATCAGCAGTTGCCCTTTTGCACTCGTTGCCGTGAGTGGCACAAAGACTTTTCGACCGGTAGAGGGAATCAAGTTGTAATCATTGGCAGTGAGATTGCCGGCGTAGCAGATTAGGGCGATGAGGGCAAATATGTACAAATAAAATCTTTTAGTCATTTTAGATCAGAGGTTATTTATGCTATAATGAGATTAAGGTACAATATGTTTTTTGGTAGTAAGGCGGCCTTTCGCATCCTTCTGCTGCACAATGTAGATACCTTTGGAAAGGTCTTGCAGAGAGGTTACGTTTTTGTGCAGCAATACGCCTTGGGTATTGTAGACATCGTAAGTGCCGAGGGTTTGAGAGGCTTTAGCAATACCTGTACCCTCTGCATCGAAGTTGAGCGTAACCGTGGGGCCGGCTTTCTCGACGACTTTACCATTTTCTCCTTCTTCCAAGATGGTGAGTTGCAGCTTCATTGCGCATTTTCCTTTTGTAGTGAAGGAGTAGTCAACCTTAATTTCTTCTTTTTCACCGTTAGCAAACAATGCTTTTTTTCCCACTTCGTAAGTGCCGACGGCATCTTCCAAAGTGCAGTTTTCAAGTGCACAAACTTGCAACTGGCCTTCTTCGATGGAAATAATCTCATAGGAAATTTTTACCTTTTGAGTTTTCTCAGACGTATTGAGCAAAAACAGTTGTGCAAGCATTTGTTTCTGACCGGGGAAAATAGGAGATTCCTGCACCTCGTTCAGATGAAGCGTTGCATTGGGAGCAAGGAGTTCGCCTTTTGCATTTGCGAAAGCCACTTCAGAAGCACTGGTCTGCGCTTGGGCAGCACCAAAAAGGCAGGCCAACAGCTCGAAAAACATCAGTAATCGTAATTTCATGTTCAGTATTTTAATGTTTGTATTTGTAATGTATTTAGGAAAGAGCTATCTTTTTCCGAACGGCTTGCAGCACCCCGTCGTCATTATAAACGAAAGCCACCACCCAAGCTTTTTCAGGCACGATGTCGACAGGGAGCGTGTAGGAGGTACGTTCTTTCTGCGCTTGATGAGGAGAAAGTGTCAGTTCCGTACCCCAATCGCCATTGACGGCTGCTCGTAACACATGATTGTGGACGTAATTTTTCTCCGTTTTATTATGGGGAAAGAGTTGTGGGGCCACGATGCCGTCTTCCACCAACCAAAGTTGCAGCCGTCCCTTTACCTCGCCGTTCAAAGTGGTCGTTTGGGTTTCGATTTCCACCCGACGCGTGTCGGCATCATATTGGCAGTTCAAGGCAATGCCAACCGTTGTTTTTCGAGCAAACTCATCATAGATACGCCCTGCCCAATCCTCTTTGGCAAGCACACCGCCTCGGCGGTTGATGATGGCTTTCGGCACATTCGGCACTGCCCACTGCTTGTAGTAAGCGTCGCCCACTTCCGTGCGCAATCCCACAAAACCAGGCACTGCTTTGATGGCGAGCGGACCTGCATGGATGGCAACGGCAATCAGTTGATCGGCCGTGTAGCGGGCTTGTAGTTGCGTAATGACCTCGGTGGCTTCGGGACAGAAAATGCAACGCTGCCCCGTGAAGTCTTCAATCAGCACATTGCGTTGAATGGTAGCAGCAGGCACTTCGATAAGACGCCGGTCGGCTGCAACGGGGTCACAGCCAGTCAGAAGCAGCACGGCTGCCCAAAGGGCAAAATATAAACTTTTCATTTCAGTCAGAAGTTATAGTTGTAAGAGAGCGTCAGCCCTTTGGTGGCCGGAATGTAACGACAAACACCGCCCGAGCAGTTAAAGCCGGCACGAGTGCGGCCATACCCCAGTTGCAATCGGTGCGCTCCACCGCTGTAAGTCACGAAGCCTTGATAATAATGCACACGGGTGTTGCCGTGGTTGTAAAGGTCGCTCATGGTGAACATCCAATGCGGAGCGAGCGACAATTCCGCCAATCCGAACACCCAATCCTTGTCGCCGTCTCTCGAAGCGAGATACTGAGCCTCCATGCGCAGCGTGGTTTTGGCCGACAACTTTTGCTTCACATCGGCCACAAAGATATGCGAGTTCAGCATACCGCCATGACCTTCGAGAACAGTTTGGTTGTAGCGTTGGTTCATGTACATTAAGTTGAGCTTTGTGTCTTTGCCAAGCCGCTTCTCCAGTTGCACATCAATGTCTTGGTAGTAAGTGGACGGCCCCCAAGCCCAAAACGGACTGCCATAGCCATCGGTGCCGCTACCGCCGACAGTGTTCTTACGCACCGCATGAACGTGCGAAAAGTTTACTTTGGCCGTTGTGCCATACCTGCCGCCCAGCAGCGAGCCTTTGGGGAAGGTGTAGGCCGCCGCCGCTTGATATGCCCACTCACCTTCGGGACGTGTGGCATAGGGATAGAGAGCCGCCAGCGTGTAAGTATGTTCCATCGTGAAAGCCGGCAGGTGGTTGATGAAGGAGGAAGTACCTTCCATCCCTCTACGGCTGCGAAAACCCATGTTCGTGCTGCGTTTGGCTTGCAGAAGCAGGCTCATTCCGCGTTTGGAGTAGGATCCGGAGAGCATGGCCACGTAGCCGTTTCGGTAAATGTAGCCGTTGTCGCGTGAAGGGTCTTGTGTTTTCATGGCCATCTCCGCCAACACGTTCAACGAACGGTGTTGCACGCGCAGCCGCACATCGAAAGCATTGACGTTGTGCGGAAGACGCAGGCGGTGGGTCGGGTCGGTCATGACCACTTCGTCTTTCTCGTATTTATGGACATAAGAAACCCCCAGTGTGGCGTAGGTGTGATGCTGTTGGAGCGCTTTGAACCACTCATCGACATTCCATTCCACATCGCCACCCGTCAGCCAACTATCGTTGTGCTGCCAATATCGACGTTGACGACCGGTGAGCGCCTTTACGGCAACCCCCACCCAAGGCCGATAGGCCAAGTGAGCACCTTGCAACGAATTGTCGATACCCAGACTGCGCTCTTCGTAGGAACGAAGAATGAAGCCCGAGCCAAACTGTTCATAAAAACTGCCCAAGGTCAATTCTGCCTCCTTATAACGTCCTTTCAGATAAGCATAAGGCACGCCCCAGCCTTTGAAGTCGGGTTCATATCCCGGCAGTGGGTGTTGCAAATACTCCAATCTTGCTCCGGCCTCCAGATGGCGGCTCGTGGCTTTCAAGTCAAGATAAGTATTCGTCAGCAATCGGCCGTTGGAAGCCTCCGCTCCTGTAGCCTTGTCTTTTTCAGGCAGCAACACATCACTCTGCAAACTTCCGGAAAGGCGTAGTTTATCGGACGGCTCTTGCGCACAAAGGAAAGTGTTCCCCATGCTTGAGACCAGCCCTATCATCATCCATTTTTTCATAGGTTATTTGCCGGCAGCTTCTTTCACCTTTTCATAAAGTTCTACTTCCGCACCATCGGTATAGCCGTTGTGCTTGTAGACGATGTTGCCTTTTCCATCGAGCAACACCGTAAAGGGAATCATTTGAATGCCCAACGCGCGGCGCAATTCTCCATTGGGATCGAGCAACACATCATAGCGCCAGCCGTTTTGGTCGACCAAGGGCTTCACCTTATTGATGTTCTGCGCCTGATCAATAGAAACGGCCACGAGCCGCACTCCGGTTTCGCGTTGCCATTCGTCGTAGACCTCGTCAATGGCTTTGAGTTCGCGGTTGCAGGGCTTACACCAGGTGGCAAAAAAAGCAATGACCATCGGTTTTCCACCGTTGGAAATCGTGTCGGTTTGTACGCTCTTTCCGCCCATGTCTTTGAGGACGACTTGGGGCAGACGTTCTTGTGCGCCGGCCGCAAAACTGACCAGCAACAAGCAGAAGGATAAAAATAACTTGTTCATCTCGTTGATTTATAATGTGAGGGCAAAAGTACGACAAAATGGCGAAACTGCAAAGCGCAGGCCGGAGAATACACGCCTTTTCAGTGTGCCGCGTGCACCGGGAGAGGGGCTTTGTCCGCCCTCTGCCGTGCCCCTCGGCTGCTCTCTGCCGTGCGTGAAATCCGTAACGTGCAGTGTTTCAGTGTTCTCTGTCGCCAAAATTTTTCCGCGGCGTGGCGACGAAACGCCACGCCTTGGCGTTTCGTCGCCAAAGGGTGGCGTTATTCCTCCATGGGCATGGAAATTTTCTTCCAAGGGCGTGGATTTTTTTCGGGAAAGGCATCAAAAAGTGGGTCGAAGCCTCCTTTTTGGCCGCGCGACACAATAATTGCGTGCCGCGTGCGTTATGAGATAACATAGGATTGTGCTCGCACGCGAAATTGTGCTTTTGCGCAGAGGGCTCTCCCCGGCAATGCTCGGCAGAAAGCATATGCCGCGGTGTTGCATCGATCGGCCGATATTCGCCCCCTTCGAGGACGTTCCTTTCAGCATTGGGCATTCCTCGCAGTACCCCCACGGACTGCCGCCTACGCATCAGAACTTTGCAAAAACAAACATTCATCCCATGATAGCTTATATAAAAGGTGTCGTCGGCGAACTCTCGCCCACCGAAGCGGTCATCGAAGCCGCCGGAGTCGGATACCAACTCGCCATATCGCTCAACACCTTTGCCGCCTTGCAAGGCAAAGAGACCGCCAAAGTCTACGTCAAAGAAGTCATCCGCGAAGATGCGCACGACCTCTTCGGTTTCTTCTCCAAAGAGGAACGCACGCTCTTCGAAGCCCTCACCTCGGTCAACGGCATCGGTGGCGCCACAGCGCGCATGGTGCTCTCGGCCTTCGCCCCGGCCGAACTGGCAGAGGTCATCCAAAGCGAACAAACCGCCATGCTCAAAAGTGTGAAGGGCATCGGGCCGAAAGCCGCTGCGCGCATTGTGCTCGATCTGAAGGACAAAATCGGGACATTACTTTCCAACGGCACGATTGACGTGGCCCCCTCGGCCGGTGGTGGTATTGCCACAGCCGACAAAGAACGTGCCGAAGAGGCCATCTCCGCTCTCTCTACACTGGGCTTTCAGCCGGCGGCCGTGCGCAAAGTGGTGGCGGCTATTCTCAAAGAAGAGCCGGGGCTTGATGTGCAGCAAATCATCAAACGCGGTTTGAAAGAAATAAAATAGCATCTCCTTGAAACGTCACTCCTACATCTGGTTGTTGGTGCTCGTTGCGCTCCTGAGCGTAGCGGGCTTTGCTGCGTCCGGCCGTCATCAGGAGGCGGCACATCGGGCGGCCGCGCCTGCGACCAAACCCACCGTCGATACGACTTCGGCCGTCCTGACACGTGCGGCAACCGTGGCTGCACCTGCTCCGCCTGTACCGGAGGACAGTACGATTGTGCCCTTCCGTGTGCGCCCCATCGGACAGACTGATGCCCGAAAGTCGGGCGACTTGAAAGACCCGGAAAATCTCACCACCGGTTTGGTCTACGATGAGGCCACAGGCATCTACCGCTACGGCACGCGCCTGGGCAACGACTTCCTCTACGTCCCCTACTTCCTGGCCGGGGACGAGGTGCGTCGTGCCGGCATCCGACAATCCATGCGCGACTACTTCCGCCGCCGCAACACCGAGGAGTTTACCAATAAAGGAAAGGAAAAGTTCGACTTCTCCGACATGAAGTTCGACCTCGGACCGGCCGAAAAAATCTTCGGCCCGGGCGGGGTACGCGTGAAGACGCAGGGCAGCGCCGAACTCAAAATCGGCACCAACCACCGCTGGACGGACAACCCCTCGCTCTCGGAACGCAACCGTAGCGTCTTCGGCTTTGATTTCAACGAGAAGGTGAACCTCTCACTCAACGGAAAGGTGGGCGACAAGGTCAATATGGACTTCAACTACAACTCCGAAGCCACGTTCAACTTCGATGCGCAAAGCCTCAAATTGCGCTACGAAGGCAAGGAGGATGAGATTGTGAAGCTCATCGAGGCCGGCAACGTGTCGATGTCCACTAACTCGGGCCTCATCCGCGGTGCACAGAGTCTTTTTGGGGTGCGCGCCGACATGCAGTTCGGCCGCCTCAAACTCCAAACGATGATTGCCCAAAAGAAGAGTTCGGCCCAGTCCGTGCAGTCGAAGGGCGGCGTGCAACTGACGGACTATGAGTTTTCAGCTGCCGACTACGATGAAAACCGCCACTTCTTCCTCGGCCACTTCTTCCGCGACAACTACGACTACTGGATGACGCAGTTGCCCACGGTGCTGTCGGGCATCGTCATCAACCGCATCGAAGTGTGGACGACCAACAAGAACGGCGCCACGTCCAACACGCGCAACCTCGTCGGCCTGACCGACTTAGGCGAGAGCAAGCGCTTCAACACTTCGCTCTGGACGGCCGGGACAACGCAGCAACTCGCGAACGAGGCCAACACGGAGTATTCCACCGTGGTGGCCAACCTTGGCAACAACCGCGAGATTTCACAAACGTCGGCCACGCTCGACGGTATGGGCTTGGTGGGCGGCGAGGACTACGAAAAACTGGAAAACGCCCGCCTCCTCACCGCTTCGGAATATCGGTTGAACCCGGCGTTGGGCTACATTTCGCTTCGCTCCTCGCTCCAAACGGACCAAGTGCTGGCCGTGGCGTTTGAGTACACCTATCGCGGGCGGACCTATCAGGTGGGCGAATTTTCCACCGACCGCAAGGACAATACGCAGGCGCTGCTGGTGAAGACGCTCAAGAACACCGCCTGCACCCCGCAGATGCGCAACTGGCACTTGATGATGCGCAACGTCTATTCGCTCGGGGCAACCTCGATTCAGAAAGAGCGCTTCCGCCTCGATGTGAAACTCCTCTCCGACACGAGCGGCGTCTACCTCTCTTATCTCCCCGAACCCACGCTCAAGGACAAGAAGCTATTGAGCCTCATGGGACTGGACGAACTGGACAACAGCAACAAGCGCCGCCCCAACGGCTATTTTGACTTTGTCGAGGGCTACACCATCGACTCCAACAACGGCCGCGTCTATTTCCCCGTGGTCGAACCTTTCGGCCGCCATCTGGCCAAGGTCATCGGTGATGCCGCTGTAGCGAAACGTTACGCCTACACCGAACTTTACGACTCCACCCACACCATCGCCCGACAGATTGCGGAGCACAACAAGTTTGTCATCACGGGGCAGTACAAGGCCACGAAAAACGATGAAATCCAACTCGGTGCTACCAACATCCCACAGGGCAGCGTGGTGGTGACGGCCGGAGGACAGCGCCTCACCGAAGGCTCGGACTACACCGTCGACTACTATTCGGGCATCGTCAAAATCCTCAACAAGAGTATCCTTGATGCCGGCACGCCCATCAACTGCTCGCTCGAATCGAACACCGACTACGGCATGCAGCGCAAGACGATGTTGGGCCTCAACTTCCAATACGACTTCTCCCGCGACTTCCAGGTGGGCGGCTCCGTCATGCACCTCGACGAACAGCCCCTCACCAACAAAGTGGCCATGGGCAGCGAACCCCTCAACAACACCATCTGGGGGCTCAACGTGGCGTGGAAAAAGCAAAGTCAGTGGCTCACCAACCTCATCGACCGCATCCCCTTCATCCACGCCACCGCGCCTTCGAGCATCAACTTCACCGCCGAGTTTGCACAACTCATTGCCGGCAAGAACACCGGGGCGCAGGGTAACGCCTCCTACATTGACGACTTTGAAAACTCGAAGTCGGTGGTCGACGTGTCGCAACCGCAGCAGTGGAGCATTTCTTCCACGCCTGCTCTCTTTCCGGAGTCGCGCTTGAACAACGACGTGCGCTATGGCTACAACCGCGCCCTCCTTGCCTGGTACTACATCGACCCACTCTTCACGCGCCGTAGTTCGTCGCTCACCCCCGGCCACATCAAAAACGACCTCCGCCAACTTTCCGACCCTTGGGTGCGGGAAGTCTACATGTCGGACCTCTACCCCAACAAGAGCATCAACTATCGGGAGGCTTCCACCCTCTCCGTGCTCAACCTGGCCTTCTATCCCGACGAACGCGGCCCTTACAACCTCGACCCCGGTCTCGACCGCAACGGACGCCTCCCCAACCCCACCCGCCGCTGGGGCGGCATGATGCGCAAACTCGAAACGTCGGACTTTGAGGCCGCCAACATTGAGTATGTGGAGTTTTGGATGATGGACCCCTTCACCGAACGCAATGGTCAGCAACCTTCGTTCACGGGCGACCTCTACTTCAACCTTGGTGAAATCTCGGAGGACGTGCTCAAAGATGGCAAGAAGTTCTACGAAAGCGGTCTCCCCCTCGACAACGACGCCTCCAAGTACACCACGACCGCCTGGGGACGTGTGCCCACACAAAACTCTGTGACTTATGCCTTCAACACGAGTGCCGGCAGTCGCCGCCGTCAAGATGTGGGGTTCAACGGATTGACCTCGGAGGACGAGCGCACCTTTGGCGCTTATGCCCAATTCCTCTCGCAGGTGCAGGGCGTGGTGCGCCCTGAAGTCTACGACTCGCTGCTGCAAAGCCCTTCGGCCGACAAGTACCACTACTATCGCGGCTCGGATTGGGACCGCCGACAGACGTCCATCCTCGACCGCTACAAGTACATCAATAACCCGAACGGCAACTCCGTGGCTGCCGAAGACAGCCCCGAAAGCTACGCCACGGCCTATAAGACTACGCCCGATGTCGAGGACATCAATCAGGACTACACGCTCAACGAGTACGAGAAGTACTATCAATACCGCGTGCGCATCGACCCGGCCGAAATGGTGGTGGGCAAGAACTACATCGTCGATATGCGCACCACCCACCCCAAGACGCGCGACGGCAACAAGGTGGAGACCAAATGGTATCTCTTCCGCATCCCCTTGCGCGAATATCAGCAGAAGGTGGGCAACATCAGTGACTTCTCTTCCATCCGCTTCATGCGCATGTTCATGACCGGCTTCGACCGTCCCACGGTGTTGCGCTTTGCCACGCTCAACCTTGTGCGCGGTGAATGGCGCGGCTATCAGCAAGGGCTTTATGCCGGTGCTGCCCCCACCACTTCGGGCAGTCTGGCCGTGAGTGCGGTCAATTTTGAGGAGAACAACGAGAAGAGCCCCGTCAACTATGTCCTGCCCCCCGGCATCAGCCGCTCCCTCGAACCGGGGCAGGAGCAGGTGATGGAAAACAACGAACAGGCACTCGCGCTCACCGTCAAAGATTTGGCCAGCGGCGATGCCCGTGCCGTCTACAAGAACACGCAACTCGACCTACGTCGCTACAAGCATCTTCAACTCTTCGTCCACGCCAACGCACTGCCCGGCGACAAGAACCTGAGCAACGGCCAGATGAGCCTCTTCCTCCGCTTGGGATCGGACTACAAGAACAACTTCTACGAATACGAAATTCCGCTCATCCTCACCCCCGAAAACGACAAATATGCGGGCGAGAGTGGGCGCAGAGCCGTGTGGCCGGAGGAAAACATGATTGACATCGACCTCGACCTCCTCACCCACACCAAGAAAAACCGCAATCACCAGAAGTCGCTCGGACTCACTACTTTCAGCAAACTCTACAGCGAATACGACCGCAATCGTCCGAAGAACAAAATCAGCGTGCAGGGCAACCCCTCGCTGGGCGAAATCAAAACCATCATGATCGGTGTGCGCAACAACTCACGCACCGTGCAGAGTGTGGAAGTCTGGGCCAACGAACTCCGACTACAAGACTTCTCCAACAAGGGCGGATGGGCGGCACAGAGCCAACTCAACGTCCAACTCTCCGATTTGGCCACCATCAACCTCGGCGGCCACATCGAGACCAACGGCTTCGGCGGACTGGAAGAGACCGTGAGCCAACGCCGCGATGACGACCTCTACCAGTATTCCGTCACGACACAGGTGGAGGCCGGCAAGTTCTTCCCCGAGAAGCTCAAACTCTCGGCCCCTGTCTACTATTCCTATTCCAAAGAACGCGTTGTCCCGCGCTACAATCCGCTCGACACCGACATGGAAATGAGCGACGCCATGAGCGCCCTCACCACGCGGGCCGAGCGCGACTCCCTGCGCAACATCACCCACAAGGTGGTGGTCAACAAGAATTTCTCCATCTCGGGCCTCCGCTTCAACCGCGTCACCCGAGGCATGCCCATGCCCTACGACTTGGCCAACTTTACCTTCGGCTATGCCAAGGCCACCCGTCACACCACGGGCCACACCACCGACTGGGAATATGACGACCACTGGAAGTTCAACTTTGCCTATGCCTACAACCCTGGTATGAAAACCTTTGAGCCGTTCAAAAAACTCATCCCCTCGCAGCTCAAAGCCTTCCGCCTCTTCCGCGAATTGGGCATCAACTACATCCCGCAAAGCCTCTCTTTCAATTCCGATATCACTCGCAACTACTACGAGTTTAAGGAGCGCGACATGCAGCAACTCGACAACAACACGCTGCCCATCTCCTTCTCCTCCGATTTCCTCTGGAACCGCGCCTTACAGCTCCGTTGGGATCCCACGAAGCTCATCCACTTCAACTTCTCATCGGCCACCAACGCCGAGATTGAACAACCCAACGTCATTGTCAACAAAGACCTCTTCCCCACAGAATATGCCCACTGGAAGGACTCCGTGATGCGCTCCATCCGCGACCTCGGACGCCCCCTGACCTATCAGCAGACGGCCGACCTCTCCTGGAATCTCCCCATCAACAAAATCCCTTATTTCGACTGGATCAGCGCAGATGCCAAATACGCCTCCGCCTACAACTGGACACGTGGGGCGGAATTGGCCAATGGCAGTTCGATGGGACACACCATCAACAACCAGCGCAACATCACGGCCAACGCCAAGTTCAACCTCGAAACGCTCTACAACTACTTCCCCTTCCTCAAAAAGGTGAACCGCCGCTTTGCCACCGCACAAAAGGCTTCGCCCCAAAAGACGCCGAAGAAGTTTGAGCAGGAATTCCAACTCCGTGCCGACACCACCCTCACCATCCCGCACAACCAGCGCTCGAAGCGCCTGCGCGTGGTGGCGCTCCGCGAAGACGGCACGGCCTATCCCATCCGCTACAAGATCATCGATGCCAACCGCATTGAGGTGCTCAACCGCGACAGCCTGAAAGTGAAAATCTCCGTGGTCTCTCGCCGACAAACGGAAGACGAAGGGTGGTACAAAGCGCTGCAATATGCCTCTCGCGGCTTGATGATGGTGCGCAACGTCAACATCTCCTATCGCAACGCCCACAACATGTCCATCTCCGGTTTTCTCCCCGAGGTGGGCGATGTGTTCGGCCAGAAGCACAACGGTGGTCTCCTTGCGCCGGGACTCGGCTTTGCCTTTGCCACCGTGGGCGAGGACTACATCCGTACGGCTGCCGACCGCGGATGGCTCATGCGCTCCGACAGCATCATCACTCCGGCCATCATCAGCCGCACCAGCGACTTGCAAATCCGGGCCACCGTCGAGCCCATCCGCGACTTGAAATTCAGCGTCAACTTTGCGCGCAACGAGAATATGGCCAAGACCATCCAGTACTTCCCCGGCTTCCCCTCCACGCGCACCGGTTCGTTCACGATGACCACCATCTCTCTGCGCTCGGCCTTCACTTCCGCCGGCAATGCCGACAACGGCTATTGGAGTCCCACGTTCCAAAAATTCATGGGACTGCTCGAACACTATCGCAACCGCGTTGAAGCCCGCTACACCGGCACCACCTATCCCGCCGGCTCTCCCCTTGCCGGGCAGACTTACAACCCGGCCAACGGCAGCGTGAGCAAGTATTCGAGCGAAGTGATGATACCTGCCTTCCTCAGTGCCTACGGCAGCGGCGGTTCGAGCCTCGACATCTTCCCGGCCATCACCCGCCTCCTGCCCAACTGGACACTCTCCTACGGCGGCCTCTCCTCCGTGCGCCCCTTCAAGGATTGGTTTCGCTCCTTCAATCTCAATCACGGCTACAAGAGTATCTACACCATCGGAGCTTACAACAGTTTTCAGTCCTATCGCGAGATGCAGGCCGGTCTGGGTTTCATCAACAGCGTCGAAAGCGGACTGCCCACGCCCTCCTCGATGTACGATATTTCGACCGTCACCATCAACGAGAGTTTCAGTCCGCTGCTCGGATTTGATGCTACGTTCTACAACAACATGACCGCCAAAGTCGAATATCGCCGTACGCGGGTGCTCACCCTCTCTATGACCTCTCAGCAAATCACCGAAGCGCGATCCAATGACATCGTCTTCGGCATGGGCTACAAAATCAATGATTTCCGCCTCTTTGATGCGCCCACGGTGAAGAAAAGTACCCGCAGCAAGCGCAAAACGACCGACAAAAGCAGCGAGCCTGCTCCTACCAACAGCGGATTTGCCAACAGCCTCAACCTCCGCTTGGACTTCTCCTTGCGCGACCAGAGCGCTCTCCAGCGCAACATCCTCACGGCCTCTTCGCAAGCCACGAGCGGTAACCGCGCAATTCAGATTTCCTTCTCGGCCGACTACACGCTGTCGAAATACCTCACCATCTCGGCCTATTTCGACCGCCAGATGAATCGCCCGCTTCTCACCTCCTCGGCCTATCCCACCACAACGCAGGACTTCGGCATCAACCTCAAGTTTCAACTCGCCCGTTGAGGCGGTGCATAGCCCTCTTTGGGACACCTTCGCGCACACGCGTATACACTATATATAGTGCGTGTTTTTTGCCTTCAATCCTTCACCGTATGTCTCATCTTCTTGTCGGTCAGGGAGTTGTGGGTGAAGGCAAAAGCGTTGTTGCCTTCACCGAAGGGACAGATTGGATGTTCTTTTGGGTGCACTCATAGTTGGTTGATTTTGAGTGATTTATGTGTGTTGATGAAGGCAGTGAAGGCAAAAAACACGAACTACATTAAGTGTATGCGCGCGTGCGTGCACGCGTATACGTGCGCGAGCGAGCATTTCGCCCTTTCAAAGGAAGGGGGCGAAAAAGTTCAGAGGCAGATAAAACTACCTCTGAGGTAAGTGAATTTACCTCAGAGGTAGTTTTTGCTCTCTTTGCGAAAGGTGCTCCATCACAGGAGCATCGATGTTATAGTTGCATCAGATGTCTGTTAAACTTGTGTTAAATTCAAGGTCTTGTGGCTGATTTCGATAGCGCGATGTCTATATAAAGATTATTGCTGTCCGGTAAACTTCAAAACGATTGCCTCCTTTTTTTGAGGAAAGCGCGCCTTCTGTCCCTTTGCTTGGAGCGACAGAAATGCAGCGCTCCCCCGCCGACTTTTCGAGGCCGGCAGGGGAGCGTGTTGTGTGAAGTACCGATGCCTTGCGGCAACGGATTATTTCGTTTCGGGTGCTTTGTCAATCAGGTCGAGGAACTGGTCGAGCTTAGGCGTGATGATGATTTGCGTGCGGCGGTTGCGCTGGCGGCCCAGTTCGGTGTCGTTGGTCGAAACGGGATTGTATTCACCGCGGCCGGCAGCCGAAAGACGATTGGGCGCAATGCCAAATTCGTTTTGCAGCATCTGCACCACACTTGAAGCACGCAGGGCCGAGAGATCCCAGTTGTTGCGGATGTTGGGGCGCGAGATGGGCACATTGTCGGTGTTGCCCTCAACGAGAACTTCAAAGTCTTTGTAGTCGCTCAGGATTTTGGAAATCTTGGAGAGGGTGGTTTTGGCGCGATCGTTGATTTCGTAAGAACCGGAGCGGTAGAGCATGTTGTCGGCCAGCGAAACGTAGACCACCCCTTTGAGCACCTTGACGTCCACCTCTTGGAGTTCGTCGCGCGAGAGAGAGCGCGTCAGGTTGTTCGAAAGTACGAGGTTGAGGGAGTCGCTTTTGGACTTGGCTTCCACCAGTTGCTTGATGTACTTGTTGGAAGCGTTGATTTCGTCCACGAGTTTGGAGATGTTGATGCTCCCTTGGTTGTTTTGCAGCAGACTCTTGTCGAGTGAGCCTTGCAGGGCGGCATATTGTCGTTTGAGTTCGGCATTTTCGCGTCGTGCGTCTTCGAGGCGTTCTTCGAGACTCTTGGCTTGTGCCCGCGAGGTGGCCAAATCGACTTGCGACTGGTGATAGAGCGACTGTACGTTGTTGTAGTCGCTTTGCAGACGCGTAAATTCTTTTTTGCTGACACAGCTTCCTAAGCTGAACAGCACACCCATGAGGAGGGTGAAGAGGAGAGACTTTTTCATCATCGAAGGTCTTTAAGAAGTTATCAACTCTGTGAAACAGCAGTTCGTGCGCCGCGCTCCTGCCTTGGTGGCAAAGGGGCACTTTCAGCGCTTTGAACTGTGGCAAAGTTAGACTTTGCTTGCGAATTAACCAAAACTATGTTGTTTTTTTAGGGGCTTGACGGTCGGTTTCAAGCATTTTTATTATCTTTGCTTCTCAAATTATCATCCATTTACTATGATGTTGAAACAATTGCTTATGATAGGCTGCTTAGCCTGCTCCTCCCTTTTGGCCTCTGGACAAAAGGTGAAAACGCTCCCCTACGATCAGTATCCGATGCCGAAGGGTGACTTGACCGAAATGACCTACACCCGCACCGGCACGCAGTTCCAACTCTGGGCGCCCACGGCAAGCAAGGTGGTGCTCAACCTCTACGCTGCCGGAAGCGGTGGAAAGGCCATCAAGACGCTCGACATGAAGCGCACTTCCGACGGCACGTGGCACGTGTCGCTGGCGGGCGACCAAAACGGGAAGTTCTACACCTTCAATGTGCAGAAAGACAACAAGTGGCTTGGTGAAACCCCGGGCATCAACGCCAAGGCGGTCGGCCTCAATGGCAAGCGCGGCGCCATCATCGACCTGCGCACCACCGACCCCGATGGCTGGGAAAGCGACAAAGCCCCGCAGCAGCAGGACATCGTCATCTACGAAATGCACCACCGCGATTTCAGTATTTCCCCGACATCGGGCATTCAGAACAAAGGAAAATTTCTTGCCCTCACGGAGAGAGGCACGAAATCGCCCGAAGGGAAGCCCACCGGCATCGACCACTTGAAGGAGTTGGGCGTGACGCACGTGCATCTTCTCCCTTCGTTTGACTTTGCTTCGATTGATGAGAGCAAGCTCGACAATCCGCAATACAACTGGGGCTACGACCCGCTCAACTACAACGTGCCCGAAGGGTCTTACTCCACCAACCCTGCCGACCCGAAGACACGCATCTTTGAGTTTAAGCAGATGGTCAAATCGCTCCACGACAACGGCCTGAAAGTGGTGCTCGATGTGGTCTACAACCACACGTACGACCTGGCCGGCTCCAACTTTGAGCGCACCGTGCCCGGCTACTTCTACCGCACCAACGCCGAAGGCAAGCCTGCCAATGCTTCGGGCTGTGGCAACGAGACGGCTTCGGAACGTGCCATGATGCGCCGCTTCATGGTGGAGAGTGTGGAGTACTGGATGAAGGAATACCACATCGATGGCTTCCGCTTCGACCTCATGGGCATCCACGACATCGAAACCATGCGCGCCATCCGCACCGCTGCCGAACGCATCAACCCCGATGTGCTCATCTACGGCGAGGGTTGGGCAGCCGAAGCACCTCAACTTCCCAAGGGGCAGGCGGCCATGAAGCAATCCATGCAGTACATGCCCGGCATTGCGGCCTTCAGCGACGAACTCCGTGATGCCCTGCGCGGGCCCTTCAGCAACGACCGCCAGTCGGCCTTCCTCGACGGACGCCCCGGTTTCAAGGAAAGCATCAAGTTTGGCATTGTCGGTGGTATCGACCACCCGCAGGTCAACTATGCCGCTGTCAACTACTCCAAAGCACCTTGGGCAGCACAGCCCCACCAGCTCATCTCCTACGTGTCCTGCCACGACGACATGTGCCTCACCGACCGTCTCCGTGCCTCCATCGACACCGTGCGCACCTCTCAGCGCTCCCTTCTCGAACTCGACCTGATGGCGCAAACGGTGGTGTTCACCTCGCAGGGTATCCCCTTCATCCAAGCCGGTGAAGAAGTGCTGCGCACGAAGAAGATGGTGCACAACTCCTACAATGCCCCCGACTCCATCAACGCCATCGACTGGTCCGGTCCCTCGGGAATGGAGGGCCTCTCCAACAACTACTATCGCCGCCTCATCGAACTGCGTCGTGAGCACCCGGCGTTCCGCTTGGGCGATGCCGACCTTGTGCGCAAGCACCTCGAATTTATCGACACTCCCGAAACGATGGTGGCCTATCGCCTCAAGGACAATGCCGGCGGCGACAAGTGGAAGGACATCATCGTGGCCGTCAACGGCGACCGCGTCCCGCAGTTCATCCCCCTGCCCCAAGGCATGAGCTACCGTGTGTGGGGCGGTTGCGGCATCGGTCTTTCGCCCGAAATGCGCGACGGCAACGTGGGCGTGGGTGGTGGTCTCCTGGTGCCTGCCCGCAGCGCCGTGATTCTCTACAACGACTTCTAATCCCCTTCGGCCGAGCCTCGCTCCGCCCCTCCCTCCTCTGAAAAAATCCCTCATCGGTTGCTCTTTACAGCCGGTGAGGGATTTTTTTTGAAATCAATGTTCGATACACCTAACTTATCAGAAAAAGCCAAATATCAAAGAGAGAACTTGTCAGAAAAGCAAGCAAAAATACAATATATAATAATAAAGCCTACCTTCTTTCAAAAATAACTCCGGCAGGTTGCCACACATTTTATAAAGTTTTATTTTTGCGACATGAAGAAAAGAACCATTTGGACCATTGCAGGCATCATGGGCGCTTCGTTCGCCGTGTTGATTTATTTGCAAGTGCACTATTTTACGCAAATCGTTGAGATGCGCCAAAAGCAATTTGACGAAAACGTGAAGCGTGCCCTCTACCAAGTGGCGCACACCCTTGAACTCAAAGAGACGCAAAGCACCATCGAGGCCGAAATTGCTGCTAACGAGAGCGAAAACAAGGAGCAACTCCGCACCGAAATCCACCATCCAACCATGGCGCAAGACACCTTGCTCACCATGGACACGGTAGCCTCTTCCCCCAACCTCAACACCCGACTGGGAGGCGAGGCTTATAGCATCGGCGAAAAGGTGCGCGAGCGCTTCCTCCGGCAGAAAGGGTTGCTCAACGAGGTCATCTATTCCACCCTCTACAAGCCCCTCGATAAGCCCCTCGCCGCCCGCATCAACCGCAACGAGCTGGACTATGCCCTCAAGACGGAACTGCAACACAACGGCATCGATCTGAAAAAGATGGAGTACCACTTTCAGGTGCTGACCATCGATGGGCGCGAGGTGCTGCAATGCCAGGATTATATCAAAAACAGCAATGACGCCGTCTATCGGCAGGAGATTTTCCCAAACGACCTTCCCTCGCAAACCGGCTTCATCGTGGTGCGCTTCTCCCACGTCGGGAGCTACATCTACGACTCCGTCAAGTTCGTGTTCCCCTCGCTCATCTTCACCTTCGTCTTGCTCGCGGTGTTTATCTACACCATCTACACCATCTTCCGCCAGAAGCGCTTGTCGGAAATCAAGAACGACTTCATCAACAACATGACCCACGAGTTCAAGACGCCCATTTCCTCCATTTCTCTGGCGGCGCAGATGTTGGCCGACAAGAACCTCCCACGCACGGAAGAGCGCTTCGACCACCTCTCGGGCATCATTGTCGACGAAACAAAGCGCTTGCGCATGCAGGTCGAAAAGGTGTTGCAGATGGCCATGTTCGACCGCGACGACATCTCCACCTTCAAGTTTCAAGAGATTGAAGCCCACAGCATCATCGAAGAAGTCGTTGCCACCTTCCAACTCAAAGCCGGCAGCATGGACGGCCATATTGCGGTGCAACTCGAAGCCGAGGATTCCATCATCTGGGGCGACCCGATGCACTTCACCAACCTTATCTACAACCTCCTCGACAACGGACTCAAATACCGCCGTCCCGACACTCCCGTTCGGCTCGTGGTGAGCACTGAAAACAAGGGAAACCAACTCCTCATCACCGTCGCCGACAATGGCATCGGCATCCGTCGCGAAGATCTCAAACGCATCTTCGAGCGCTTCTTCCGCGTCTCCACCGGTAACCGCCACGACGTGAAGGGCGTGGGCATCGGACTGGCCTACGTGGCCAGCGTGGTCAAAGCCCACAAGGGCACCATCCACGCGGAGAGCGACTTCGGACAAGGCACCCGCTTCATCATCAGTATCCCTCTGCTTGAAGAGTAAGCACACCTCAACGACAACAAAAATAATCACTTCAAATACCTACCACTATGGACGAAAAAATGAGAATCCTCCTTTGCGAAGACGACGAAAACCTCGGCATGCTGCTTCGCGAATACCTCCAAGCCAAGGGCTATGAAACTGTTTTGTGCAGCGATGGAGAAGAAGGCTACCGCGAGTTTCTCCACAACAAATACAACCTTTGCGTCTTCGACGTGATGATGCCCAAGAAGGACGGCTTCACCCTGGCCAAGGAAATCCGCCTCACCAACACCGAAGTGCCCATCATCTTCCTCACGGCCAAAACCCTCAAAGAAGACATCTTCGAAGGCTTCAAAATTGGCGGCGACGACTATCTGACCAAGCCCTTCTCGATGGAAGAACTCACCTTCCGCATCGAAGCCATCCTGCGCCGAGTGCGCGGCAAGAAGAACCGCGAACGCACCATCTACCAGCTCGCGTCCTACACCTTCGACACGAAGAAGCAGGTGCTCAGCCGCAACGGCGAGAGCAAGAAGCTCACCACCAAGGAAAGCGAACTGCTCGGCCTCCTCTGCGCCCACACCAACGAAATCCTTCAGCGTGACTTTGCGCTCAAGAAGATTTGGATTGACGACAACTACTTCAATGCGCGCTCCATGGACGTCTACATCACGAAGCTCCGCAAGCACTTGAAGGACGACCCCGAAGTGGAAATCATCAACATCCACGGTAAGGGCTACAAACTCATCTGCCCCGAAGAGGACGAAGCCTAATCCCCTTCTCCTTTTCTCCTAACAGCGACCTCGAGGCCGTGCCAAAATATAAATCTTGGCACGGCCTCGAGTTTTTGCAGAAGGGCACTCGTCCGCTGCGGAAGGCTTGATCAGGATTGTGGTGTTGGGGAAAAGGCGCATCTGCCTTGCAAAGATAATTCTGCACCGCAAAAAGTAGATTTCCTCAAAGATAATCTATAAACCAAGGTTTGGTTTATATAATTCAAACCTTGGTTTATGTAATTCAAACTTTGGTTTATATAAACCAAACCTTGGTTTATAGAATTTGTCCTATCTGCGGAAGTTTCAACGGTAGAAAAATAAGATTTCATCGGCAGGACGCAAATTCTACTTGGTGCGCTTCGATGGGGATGTGCCCGTACACGCCCTCCGCAACAATGACGCGTCCCGGCAAAATACAACCGCCATCAAAGAGCCAAACTCTAAGATGGCGGTTGCCGTTGGTGGAAAAACAAGGATGAAAACTGAGTGGACTTCTCTTGGGAGTCGTTTTTTCGCGTTCCCTCCCTTAGAAGCCTAAGGTCAAGCCCATGCTCAAGGAGTTGAATTGCGGTCCGAAGTCCTTGGTGAACACGGACGTGGGCTGATAGCGCACGTAGAGCCCGAGGTCGTCATAGACCAGAGAACCATACAGGGCGGCAGTGACGGGGCGGATGGGGATGTTCTTCTTGTAGGTGTCCACCACCTCTTTGTTGCCCACGTAGTAGGTGTTGTAGATGCGCGGCCGGACGTTGAATTGCAGTAAGGCGCCGGCGGTGACGTTCCATTTTTTGCCGAAGCGGTAGCGATAGAGGGCCGGCACAACGTGACGGTTGAGGCGGAAGACGGAGCGCCCCACCTTGCTCCCCGTGGGATAGTCGCCCACAGCGACACGCTCGCCGTCGAAGTTGAAGCACTGGGCGCCGTCGAGCCGATAGCGTGCCCAAGCGTAGCCCCAGCCCGTGATGAGACTGTGCCGTCCGACGGTGTAGGCGAAACTCAGAAAGTTGCCTTCGATTTCGAAACTGCTGCCGAACTGCGTGCGAAGCCCTCCATCGGCGTTGAGCGTGCGAAGCGCACCGAAGCGGAGCGCCATCGTCCATTCCACTTGGCGCTTGGTGCGCTTGCGGATGGTGCGCTTGTTATTGAAAATGCGTGGCAGCGTGAAGTCCCAGCGTGTGCCGGCCTCTTCGACGAAAGAGGTGTTGCCCTGGTAGGGAAGGGAGTAGTTGAAGACGTAGTTGTGGTCGCTTTCCGAACCTTTCACACGGATGTTGAGGACACTGTCGTTGCGCACGACAAGCACGTGCTCGGGGCGGCGGACATCGGCGAGCGTGTCGGCCGGAGTTTGGGCCTGGCCGGCAAAGGGGAGACAGGCAGAGAGGAGGAGAAGAAGAGAGGTTTTCATAAAGCAAGGTGATGAAGAAGTTGTTATTTACTTACTGAACGTGCGTTTGAGGGTTTCGAGCGTGGCCGTGCCTTCCATGTAGATGAGCGTGAGGGTAGGTTCGGCCTTTTTGCTGAGGGTGTTGTTGCGGTAGAAGAGGTAGCGGTTGCGTCCGTCACGGATGGGGTATTGATAGATGCCGTAGTAGAGGTGTCCGCTTTTCGTGCCCGACTCGTGGTAGGAGGCGGTGCGGGCATCGGCCTGCACGAGGCGCTCCACTTCGGCCGTGTGGCCGGTGGTGTGGAAGGTGATGCTGCGGAAGAGGGAGAGTTGGTAAGGCTCCACCTTGCTGCCGCGGAGGGTGACCGAGGTGACGTCGGGCGTCCCTTTTCCGGAAAACTTTGTGAAGAGGGGTGCTACGTTGAGCCCCGTCTGTGCCGACAGCCGGGAGGAGGCTATGGCCAAAAGGAGAGTGAGGAAGAGTAAGCGTTTCATAGGCCGTTCAATGGATGTTCTGATTTTCTTCGAGGGTCGAAACCATGTCGTGGAGTTGGCTTTCCATCGTGGGCGCATCGGTGGTGGGCGCCAGTGCTCCTTGCAGGGTGCGCTCCATCTCCTGCTGCACACGGATGGGGTCGGTGATGCGTACGCCCTCCACGTAGGCCACGCAGTCGGGATGCCGATAGTCGTAGACCAGCGCCCCGCCGCCCACCAGCGCCCCGACGAGCAGCACAGCGGCGGCAGTCGGCCAAAGTCGGCTTCGGTGAGAGCGAGCAGGCTTTTCGGCCTTGTGCTTGGAGGAGGAGAGGGCGGCTCGCTGTGCCCGCTTCGCCCTCGCGGCAAATCCCATCACGGCGCGCACCTCATCCAGTTCGGCCCGGAGGGAGGCAAACTCCTCGGCGTCTGCTCGGGCCGACGTGACGAAAGCCCGCAGTTGCGCCTCCTCGCCTTCGGTGGTTTGGGCGTCGAAGTAGCGCTCGATGAGGCGTTGCCAATGTGTGAGGTCGGAAGAAGTGTTCATACGTGGGTGGAGTTTTGCTGTTGATAAAGGTGGCGGACGGTGCGCCGTGCGCGTGAGATTTGCATCCGTAAGGCGGTTTCCGTCATGCCTTCTTCTTGGGCGAGGGTGGCATAGTCGATGCCGTCCACATCGCGGCGGTAGAGGAGGTGGCGTTGCAAAGGGGTGAGGTGGTGGTCGATGAGGCGGCTCACAGCGGCGAAATGTTCGTCCTCCTCGTATTCTCCCTCGGGATCGGTGCGCAGGGCGAGAGCGGTTTCGGCGACATCTGTTTCCGTTGCATCGAGCGATCGGCAGGGATGGGCCGCGCGGCGACGAAGGGCATCGATGCTCAGGTGGCGCACCGTCGTGGTGAGCAGCGCCTCCTGCCGTGCCGTGCTTTCGCCCTCGCCATTGCCACCACGCTGCCACAGTCGGGCAAAGGCTTCGTAGAGGGCATCTTCGGCCTCGGCTTCGCTCCCCAGCAGCTGGGTGGCGATGTGCCGCAGTCGTCCACCGATGCGCAGAAAGGTGGCCGTGAGTCCGCCTTCGGCAGGCGGCGAGACAGAGGAGGGAGGCTGGGAGTGGCTCATGGGCGAGGCGAAATGGAGAGGAAGAAGGCGGGGCGTTCGTACCCTTCTATGGACAATACGCAGTGCGGGCGGTTTTGTAACAACGTTCGTACACTTTTTCTCGAAAAAAAACGACTGCCGACCTTACGGCCTACTTATCATCCGCCAATAGGTCTGACCGAAAGCAAAGATTTCTCCCTCACGGTGGAAGCCCACGGAGGTGTAGAGCTTTTGCGCCCGAGGGTTGTCGGGGTCGACCAGCAGGGTGGGGCGGAGGGCCAGGCGTCGAGCTTGTTCTACGGCCTGCAACAACAGCCCACGGCCCACACCGCGACTGCGGAAGCGGGGCACCACGGCCAGAGAGTCGATGTAGTATTCACCGCTCTGTGTTTCGTCTTCTATTGCTTCAACCTCCGTTCCCGAGAAGGCCGAGATGAGGGCAAAGGTGTCGCGTCGCATCCGGTGATAGCCCTCGCCGGGATAGGCTACCAGCAGTCCTGCCGGTTCGCCGTCGATCAGGCCTATCGTGGCGTGCTCGTAGCTGTAGAGCACCCCCGGCCGTTGGGCCACAGCGGTGAGTTCGCGCCACGCCTTTTGTTGGGCAACGCTGAGTGGTTCTTGATACATTTCCCAGTGTAGGGCTTCGAGCACATGACGGGCAATGAAGGCGGCATCGTCTGCCGTGGCGGGACGAAAGGTGAGGGTGGAGATAGGGGTAGACATAATTTATAAGGAATAAGTAGGTCTTCGAAATTAATCGTAGCTATCTTAGTCGTAGGATGTTCTCTACTTTGATACTCTCTTTGTTCCTTTTTTTCGCCATCTTGCCTTTGTTCATCAGTTGTGTAGCCCGCTACATTCCTTCTTCCCAAAGACAAACTGACGAAAAATTGAAACAAATATAGTATCAATTAATTCTGAACACCTACTTAAGAGAGTTCTGCAATAAGGCAAAGTTACGCATTTCCTTGCGTCCGACCACTGAAAGGGCATACAATTCGCTTGTGCGTGCCTTCCCTCTCTGCCGCCGATGGTCTCCACAGCGCGGTCGGTGTCCTCCGACATCTGCCCGCGTTGGGGAGGAAAGTAGATGAGAGATTGACACACTGAGATGAAGAAACGGCGCGACAGCATCACTATAAGTGGGTATTTCGGGGTGAATAAGAAAGGAAAGATAACCAAGTTTTAGCCGAGAGAGGGAGAAAATTGTACTTTTGCACCCGTAAAAATGTTGGTCCGATGGGACAACACCGCAAATTTCTGACTTTTTTCTTCATCTATCTTTTTATGCTGAAATTCTCTCTTTTGGCCACAGCACTGACGCTGGGCCTCCCTACTCTTGCACAAATTCCACAAGGAGAAGCTCTCACTCATCAACGCGCGGAGAAACCCATGGTTATGGGGCGTGTGTGCGACACCAACGGCGATGCCATTGCCGATGCGGTGGTGTTGGTGAAAGGAACGCCGCGCCCCATCAAAACCGGTAAGAACGGAATGTTTCGCCTTCCCGGAAAGCCCGGCGACCGCCTCACTCTCGTGGTGCAGGCTTTGGGCTACGACACCGAAGAGCGCGAAGTGACGCTCGGCTCCGGGGAAGAGCAACAAAGCGGTCTGTTCTTTTTCTTGACGGAACACCACCGCAACTTGCCGCAGGTGGACGTGTTGGGCCGTCGCGAGCGGTCGTACAAGAACACCGTCTCTTTCATCGGCACCAAGACGGCCACTGCCCTCAAAGACGTGCCCCAGTCGGTGGGCTACGTGACGAAAGAATTGATGATCGACCAAGGGGCGTTCACGGTGAACGACGTGGTGAAGAACATCAGCGGCGTGAACCAATACACCTTCTATAACGACTTCAGTATCCGTGGTTTTCGTGCCACGGGCAATCGCAACTCGGGCAACTTGGTCAACGGCATGCGTACGCAGACGAGCCTTTGGCGACAATCTTCGTTGGCCAACATCGAGCGCGTGGAAGTCATCAAAGGTCCTGCTTCTGCCCTCTTCGGCAATGCAGCACCGGGCGGCATCATCAACCGCGTGACCAAAAAACCGCTCGACACGGAGCGCCGTTCGGTGTCGGCCACCATCGGAAGTTTCAACACCCAGAAGGCTTATGCTGACTTTACCGGACCGCTCAACGGGAAGCACAACCTCCTCTATCGGCTCAACTTGGGCTACGAGGACACTGACAGCTATCGTGACTTGCAGGGGTTGGAGACTTTCGTCATCGCGCCTTCGTTCACCTATTTGCCCGACGACCGCACGAGCTTCAACGTGGACTTGGTCTACAATGCCAACAACGGAAAAGTGGACCGCGGACAGACCATCTTCGGAGATGCTGCGCTGACTTCGCGTCCCATCTCAAGCAGTCTTTCGGCCGCCAACGACTACTTGAAGGAGAACACCTTCAACCTCACCGTGGCGTTGAGCCATCGCTTCAACGAACATCTTTCGTTCAACAGCACTTACCTCTTCTCTTCCTACAACGAAGACTTGATGGAGCACACTCAGGCCAATGCCTACGCCATGAATGCCGATGGCACCGAAGATCCCAATCGGGTGCTGATGCGTGCCACACAACGCCAACGCCACTTCCGCAACAACAGTTTCAACAACTACTTCGTGTATACGGCAAAGACGGGCGAATTCTCGCATCAAGTCATGCTGGGATATGACTACTTCCAGACCGAACTGATGCCCGGCTCTTCCTACATCGAAGCCGCGGGCTATCTGTTGAAGAACGGAAAGTCTACCAACAAATTTGATAAAACCAAAATCGGCAACTATCAGCTCGATGCCGACGGCAACCCGAAGACAAACGTTCCCTACTTTGACCTTCGCACCAACAGCGGCAACAACTATCAGGACATCTCTAAATATGTCTTTGCCTCGAAAAGCAACAACCCCTACTGGCAGTACACGCACGGCATCTACGTGCAGGAACAGTTGAGTTGGTGGCGCTTGAAGTTGCTGTTGAGCGGTCGTATGGAATACTTCACCGATGTGCTCAATATGGGCACAACGAAGGAGAAGAAGACCACGCAACACGCCTTCACTCCGCGCATCGGACTGGTCTATGAACTGACGCCCATGGTGAACCTCTACGGCACTTGGATCAAAGGCTTCGAACCGCAGAGTGCGGCCATCCAGAGCGATCCCGCCACCGGCGCACCTTTCGACCCGGTGTATAGTGAACTGTGGGAGGCCGGCGCAAAGGCCGAATTGCTCAACAAGCGCCTGAGTGTTACGCTCGCTCTCTTCCAAATCAAGCAACGCAACTCGCTCTACGATGCCGGCGATGTAGCGCGTCCTGACTTGAAACTGCAAATTGGTGAGGAACGTTCGCGAGGATTTGAACTGGACGTGGCTGGTCGCATCCTGCCTTATTGGAGCATCGTGGCCAACTACACTTACAACGCGGCCAAGATTACCCAAGCCCCTGCCGGCACGAAGGACCTCAATCTCCAGCGCCCCAACACACCCAAGCATTCGGGCAACATGTGGACGAAGTTCATCATCCCTCGTGGTGAGTTCCGCAACTTAGGTTTCGGATTGGGCATGAATTTTGTGACCGAACGCGAAGGGCAAGTGGCCAAGCGCGCCAACACGGTGGTCTATCCGGGCTATGCGCTTTTCAACGCCGCCCTCTATTACAAGGTCAACGAAATCCAGCTGCAACTCAATTTCAACAACGTCTTCAACAAGACGTATTGGGTGGGAGGGTATGACCGCCTGCGTTCCTTCCCGGGAGCACCGCGCAACGTGAACCTTTCGGCCACATTCCACTTCTAATTTCCGACTCTCTCTTCCTTCTCTCCCTCGGACAAAGACACCTCTCCGTCTTCGTCCGAGGGAGCGTCTTTTTCTTCACTCCCTCGCTCCTTCGCTCTTGTTGGATATACCCCTTTTTCGAAGGAAACAAAAAAACTGCATCGACACACGTGTCGATGCAGTTTTTTTGGGGGGGGGAGAAGTGGGGCTTATCCCTTCACGCGGTTTTGGTAAGAGCCATCGCGAGTATCGACTTCGATGAGCTCGCCGGTTTCGATGAAGAGAGGCACGCGCACCTTGGCACCCGTTTCGAGGGTAGCGTCTTTGAGGGTGTTGGTGGCGGTGTCGCCGCGCAGACCGGGTTCAGTGTATTCGATGCGAAGCACCACCTTGATGGGCATTTCGGCATAGAGAATGGTCTCGGTGGAAGCATCGCTCACCACAGTTACCACGTCGCCCTCTTTCATGTACTCAACACCGGTGATGAGGTCGCGGGCGATGGGCACTTGGTCGAACGTCTCCTGGTTCATGAAGAGGTAGTCTTCGCCCTCCTGATAGAGGTACTGGTAGGGGCGGCGTTCCACACGAACGTCTTCGAGGGATTCGCCGATGTTGAAGCGCTTTTCGAGCACACGGCCGCTCACCACGTCCTTCAGAGTGGTGCGCATGATGGTGTTGCCCTTACCGGGCTTCACGTGGAGGAAGTCGATGCAGAAATAGAGTTTGCCGTCCATGCGGATGCAAACGCCTTTCTTGATGTCCTGAGATTTAATCATGGGATATGTTGCAGATGATTGATGAAGTTATTTCGTTTCGGGTGCAAAAGTACGCATTTATTTTGAGATAAGCAGAGGCACGCTCTCATTTTCTCCACCCGGCGGAGGGTTTTAGAGGACGAATTGCAACTCCTTGAAAGCGTATTCCCGCTCGCTGCCATCGGGCATGCGCAGGGTGATGCGGCCGAGGGGCGAGATGGTGAGGATGTGGGCTGTAAACTCTTCGCCCGTGCGCAGGTCGCGATAGGGATAGAAACCGGTGCGGCGGTAGAGAGTCTGGAAGTACTGATGTTCCACAGCAGCCACTTTGCCATTGTAGAGCATGTTGAGCAGAAACTCGAAGTGGCGGACAAAGGCAGTGAGGATGCCCATGTGGTTGACTTCGCGGTTGAGGATACGGCGGAGCGAAACGGGGTTGGGGGCATCGCTGTGGAAGTCCAATTGGTTGAGATTGATGCCGATGCCCACGAGGGTGTGCTCAATCATCTCACCGCGGAGGCGGTGTTCGAGGAGCATCCCACCGATTTTCCAGTCGAAACAGTAGATGTCGTTGGGCCACTTCACGGTGATGCCGCTCGTGTGGTATTCGAGAGTTTGCGCCACGGCCAGAGCGGTTACTTCCGAGAGCAGGAATTGCTCGGAAGCCTTGATGTCTTTGGGGAAGAACTCAAAGGAGAACAAGAGATTCTCGCCCGGTTCGCTCTCCCAAGAAGTGCCCCGCTGGCCGCGGCCTGCGGTTTGGCAGTCGGTGGTGACAAGTCGAAATTCTCCCTCGGGCAAAGGGTCGCCGGAGAGCGCTTCCATCGTGGTGTCGAGCGTTTCGAAGTGCTCGTGGTGCCAATTGGCGGGAAGCTTAGAGGAAACGATGTTGTTGATCATGATGTAAATGTGAATTCGGATGTATGAGCGAAAAAGCGTTTTTGAAGTGCTGGATTTCGAAGGGAGGCGCTTCTCCGACAAGGGTGATGATGTCAAACCGGAAAGGCACGTTCCCCATTCGCTTTTGCCGTAGATAAGTGAGGGCGGCTTGGGAGAGGTAGTCTCTCTTGTAGCGGTCGACAGCGGCCTCCGGGCTTTCCCATCGGTCGGTGCGCCGCGTTTTGACCTCTACGAAAACGATTTCGCCGAAGTCGTCGGCAATGATGTCGACCTCATGAGGGTGAGCGCGCCAGTTGCGTTCGAGGATGTGGTAGTCGCGTTCCAGTAAGTATTGGGTGGCGGCGGTTTCACCGGCCTGCCCCAGTTCGTTGTGTGCCGCCATGGCAGAAAATAGTTTAGCGTTTGTGTCTGAAAAAGTCGCGCACCAATGCTCCGCAGGATTCGGCCAGCACTCCGCTTGTCACCTGGGTTTTGGGATGCAGCGCTTGTGGGGCATAGCGGCTGTAACCGCGCTTCGGATCGGACGCACCATAGACGAGGCGCCCCAACTGCGCCCAACCGATGGCACCTGCGCACATCACGCAAGGTTCGAGGGTCACGTAGAGAGTGCATTCGTTCAAGTACTTCCCACCCAAATGATTGGCAGCAGCGGTGATGGCTTGCATTTCGGCATGTGCCGTCACGTCGTTCAGAAGTTCGGTCAGGTTGTGCCCACGTGCGATGATCCGATCTCGACACACCACCACCGCTCCCACCGGAATTTCATCGCGGCCGGCGGCGTCTTGCGCTTGTTCAAGGGCACGTTGCATGTAGTATTCGTCCGTCATATGCGAGAGTTTCGTAGAATAGGGCAGGACTTTGTGAAGAAGCCATGAACAGGAGTGGAACGCACCTGCACTTACGGTTGCTTCACGCCTTTCATAGAGAGCGCCACGCGTCCACGGCGTTCGTCAATCTCCAGCACGCGCACCATCACGTGCTGCTGGATGCTCACCACGGCCGCCGGGTCTTTGACAAAACGGTCGGCCAACTGCGACACGTGCACCAATCCTTTGGTCTTGATGCCCAAATCGACAAACGCACCAAAATTGGTGATGTTGGTCACCACACCGGGGAGAATCATTCCGATTTCGAGGTCGTCGATGCTGTGGATGTGCTCATCAAAGGCAAATACTTCGGCACGTCCACGCGGGTCACGCCCCGGTTTGTCGAGTTCGGCCATGATGTCGTTGAGTGTGGGCAGTCCGACCTCGTCCGTACAGTAACGTTGCAGCGAAATTTTGCGGCGCGCTTCGCCGTTGGCAATGAGTTGTGGGATGTCCAGCCCTGCATCTTTGGCCATCTGCTGCACGAGGGCATAGCGCTCGGGGTGTACGGCGGTGTTGTCGAGTGGGTTTTCTCCGTCACTGATGCGTAGGAAACCCGCACATTGCTCGTAGGCTTTCGCACCGAGACGAGGCACTTTGAGCAACGCTTTGCGGGAACGGAAAGGTCCGTTTTCTGTGCGGTAGTCCACGATGTTTTTGGCCAATGCCGGGCCGAGTCCGCTCACGTAGGTGAGCAGGTGTTGCGAGGCCGTGTTGAGGTTCACCCCCACAGAGTTGACACAACTTTCCACCGTCTGGTCGAGGCTGTGCTTGAGGGCCGATTGGTCCACATCGTGCTGGTATTGTCCCACACCGATGGCTTTTGGGTCAATCTTGACGAGTTCGGCCAGAGGGTCGGCCAGTCGCCGCCCGATGCTCACCGCACCGCGCACCGTCACGTCATAGTCAGGAAATTCATCGCGCGCCAATTTGGAGGCCGAATAGACCGACGCCCCGTCTTCGCTCACCAAGAAAATCTCTACGCCATCCAGTCCCAGACCGCGCACCAACTCTTCTGTCTCGCGTCCGGCTGTGCCATTGCCGATGGCTACGGCCTCCACCTGATATTGTTCCACCAAGGCACGCAGTGCTGCAGAAGCCCGTGCGCTTTCGTTCTTAGGCGGATGGGGGTAGATGGTTTCGTTGTGGAGCAACATCCCCTGGGCATCCAGACACACCACTTTGCAGCCGGTGCGAAAGCCTGGGTCGATGCCCATGATGCGCTTCTGTCCGAGCGGAGCAGCGAGCAAGAGTTGCTTGAGGTTGGTGGCAAACACGCGGATGGCCTCTTCATCGGCCTGGGTCTTGCTCATCGCAGCAAATTCCGTTTCGATGCTGGGCTTGAGGAGGCGCTTGTAGGCATCCACCGCTGCAGTTTCCACCTGCTCGGCGGCAGCACTGCCACGCCGCACATAAGGGCGCGCCACCCGCTCACAGGCGGTGTCGTCGTCGGCCGGAGCAATGGCAACGCGCAGCAACCCTTCCGCTTCACCGCGGCGCATGGCCAAAAGGCGGTGGGAAGTGCAGCGCTTCAATGGTTCGCTCCAGTCGAAATAGTCGCGATATTTTGCCGCCTCCTCTTCCTTGCCTTTCACCAACCGAGAGGTAATGACGGCTTCGCGCGAGAAGATGTTACGCATCGTGTTGCGCGTGCGTTCGTCCTCGCTGATTTGTTCGGCGATGATGTCGCGCGCCCCTTGTAGAGCCTCCTCCACGGTGGGTACTTCTTCGCCGAGATATTTTTGAGCCGTGCGCAGAGGATCGCTCGTGGGATTGAGCAGGAGCGACTGGGCGAGCGGTTCGAGTCCTTTTTCGCGGGCCATCTGAGCACGCGTGCGGCGCTTGGGCTTGAATGGGAGGTAGATGTCTTCTATCTCCGTTGCGTCCCACGAGGCTTCGATGCGCGCCCGCAGTTCGGGGGTGAGCTTCTCCTGAGCCTCAATGGTTTCGAGGATGTAAGATTTACGATGTTGCAACTCTTGCAGACGCGTGTTTTCGTCGGCAATGGCCGCCACCTGCACCTCATCGAGTGCTCCTGTGGCTTCTTTACGATAGCGGGCAATGAAGGGAATGGTTGCGCCTTCTTCGAGCAAACGTACGGTTTGCTCCACCTGTTTCTCGCGCAGGTTGAGGCGTTGGGCTATGAGCAAATGGAGTGACATAGACAGACGTTGAAATCAGCAATCGTGGGCTACCCACAAATGCCCTGCAAATATAGGTATTTCTTTTTGAAAAGCCCATTTCTGCCCGAGGAAATGTATAAAAACGGCTGTAAAAATTACATATTTGGAATAAAATAGGAAAGGGGGGGCGAAGATTGCCCAAAAAGCCTCGTTCCGAGAAGAACGAGGCTGGTGTACACTCTCAGGGGTTCGAACCCTGGACCCACTGATTAAGAGTCAGTTGCTCTACCAACTGAGCTAAGAGTGCAGATGCAAACAAGAAAAGAAAGATGAGTACACTCTCAGGGGTTCGAACCCTGGACCCACTGATTAAGAGTCAGTTGCTCTACCAACTGAGCTAAGAGTGCAGATGCCCAACGGCTTTTGCCTTGTTTGCGAGTGCAAAATTACCGCCTTTTTCTGAAACCACCAAGCATTTGCTTAAATTTCTTTGAAAAAAGTGTGTGAATCATTTACAAGCAAGGTGGTGTGTAGGTGCAACTACTTATCTTGTTCTGAGCAAAGGTCTCCAGGTCAAATATTGGGAATGTTGAAGAAAAGGTGCATCAGCGCGTTTCAGCAAGTCTCTACAAGGTTATACACACCGATGAAATCAGCCCATTGACAAACTTCATTGCCATAGTGGCTCATTTTCCCAACCGACAGGGAAACCAAGAGCAACTTTATCTATCCGATGTGAGAAAGGTAATGTTGCACCTTTGCATCATCAGTTATCTCCAGACCTCTTGTTTTGAGTAGCCGTACTAACTCTTGGGGTGTAGAATATGTCTTTATAAAAGAATTCCTTGTTGGCATACACTCTATACCTTAATTCCGCAGCATAAATTCTTGTGAGAACTCCAAGTGTCTGAGAAACAAAGTTCTCAAAACACTTGGATATGTCAGAAATTTCACCTATCTTGGTGCTGCAAACATAACAAGTAAGCAAAAATCTGACATGACAAAGGTAGCAATTAAAAACGAGAATATCACTTCCTTCGGAGGAATTTATCACATCATGGACGTTTTCTCAAAATTGGGCTTTGAAAGACAAGGATGGCAAGCAACAGACGGATATGTTCGGAGTGATATACACATACCGCTGTATCCTTACCAATAACCGGACATCTACCGAGAAAGACATCATTACATTTTATAATGAGCGTGGAGCAAGCGAAAAGAACTTCGACATACAGAACAATGACTTCGGATGGTCGCATCTGCCCTTTTCCTTTATGGCTGAGAACATGGTTTTCATGATGGTTACCGCCATGCTGAAGAACTTCTATCTCTATCTCGTCCGTCATATCAGCGATAAGGTCAAGCCATTGAAAAAGACAAGCAGGCTGAAAGCCTTTATCCTGCATTTTGTCAGCGTACCAGCAAAATGGGTAAGAACGGGAAGGCAGAACGTTCTGAACCTATATACAAATAAAACCTACTACGCTGAAGTCTTCATTGAATAAGCAGCATTTCTTTGTGGCTTTTCATACTTCCCCATTGGTTTGGGTGGGGGGGATTTTATGACTATGCAAGAACCAAGAACCCCAGAAAATCCCCATATCAATGGATAAATCCCAAAAATGTCACTTCAATATATAAAAGTACCTCACAAGGAATAATGCTGCGGAATTGAGGTAATAATAAAATTTTTATTGAATTAATTGATATGTATTGCAAAAGTAAGTAATTATATGTATCCATCAAAAGTTTAATCGTTTTTTAATAGTTGCTTTCTGCGTAAGTGGCCTTTTCGTAGAGTTGCAACTATTGGCTTCTGACGTATAAAGAGATGGTAGCATGTTCCTTATATAGTAATAATGGACAGTCTATATATTGGTATTATATGAGGTGTAAAGATATAATTAGGGCTTTTAAGAAGTAAAAGAAAAGCAGGGAAACGATACTTGTTGTATTTCGTCTTCCCTGCTTATAGTTTATGATACACTATAGGCTGCTTCTGTATTTAGAAGGGAACCTTGCGTACTCACAAAAGGTGAACTTTATCCACCTTTACTTGGTATTTTAATGTCCTTCCAGCACTTGAGAATAAGTCTATCGAGTGTTTGAGGATTAATATTTGAACACTGCAGTGAGTGTTATCTTGCGTCCATCAGCATGTGCATACTCTGCATTACGTGCCATCATCATAGATGCTGGTGTGTAATAAGTGTAGTTCAATAAGTTGGATACAGCCAAACTTAAGTCGCAAGCCTTCATCTTTACGCCTGCAGTAAGGTTTAGTAAGTTGATACGATTTACGATACCTTCACCCTCGTTATATACTCCTGAAGCATTAGGAGTAAATCTGTCACGCTTACCGGTGTGCATGTATTGCAGTTGGAGATAGGTGTTCTTGACAGGAGCATAGTTGACATACATTGCCAACTTTGCGGCTGGGATGGAAATGTTTGACATATATGTGTCCCAATCACCAGTAGCTGATTTGAGCTTACCTTCGAACCATGAGAAGTTAGCACCAACCTTTAAGTTACGGAGAAATTGTGCATCTGCACTCAATTCAACGCCATACACCTTCTGTGGAGTACGGTTTACTACCCAGAAACCATTCTCTATCTTGAGGTCACTTCCAAGCTTAGAATAGGTGTAGAAAACAGATCCATTCAACTGCAACCAATGGTTAATATCAGAGTAAACACCCATCTCGTAGTTGTTTGTCTTTACTGGTTCTGTTGATATCTTAGAGAGCACATCGGCCTTAGCAGCACGTAATGTACGACCTAAATCAAAGATAGAGAAACCTTGAGAGTAGGCTACGAAGGGTTGAAAAGCAGGATATTTGTTATAAGAAACACCCACATTAAAAGACATATTATTATACTTTAGCTTTCCACCTTTGACATGAACCTGTGGGTCGGAGAGCTTATTGCGCAATACATCATAGTCTGGTACGTTTATATTAATGAAGTCGTAACGTCCTCCTAATTTGAGGCTTAGATGTTGCCATAGTGTGGTCTTCATTTGAACAAAGGGCGCATGGTTGTTACTTGTCACCCATGGCATCCAGTATCTACCATCTACCAAAGGTTGTGATGTCTTATTATAAAGGTAGTCATAACCATAAGCTAAGTGTGCAAAAGCATTCTCTGAGAATATAAGTCGAGTATTAAACTGGGTGCGGAAACCAAACTTACGATCCTTAACAGCCGACTGTCCACTTGTTTCTTCCCATCTTGGCTGCGCAGGGTTAGCCTTACGGAAGTCGAAGATAGTATATATTCCCGAACCATAAACAGATGCTTCTAAGTCGGTATGTTTGAATATATCCTTTGAAGTAAACTTGAGGTAAGCATTGTGATTGTATCTTGTTCCCTCGTCAACTGCCTGTGGGTCCTTGTTACCAATTATACCAATAGAAGGACTTTGGAGGTACTTTCCGCCGAAAGGAATCAATTTTGTGTCTTGCAAACTACGATAGAAATTATACATCAATTCTATTCTGTTCTTAGGAGATAGGGAATAACCGAGATTAACAAGTATGTTTGTTGTATAAGTATCACCGAGTCCGTAGCGTGGAGAGATAAATTTCCCATCACCATCAATAGCACTACCTGTACGTCCAAAAGCCCCATTTACGAGATAATCAAATTGCCCCACACGACCATAAACTTGCTGGTTGATGCGATAACCTTGCCCTTTTCCGTGACGGAAGAGGTTATAAGTTGAACCCGAGAGAGTCGTCTCTCCAGCTACAGCCTTGTTGGTGGTATTCTTCTTAGTTATGATGTTTATCAATCCTCCGATAGCACCATTACCATAGAGAGCAGTAGAGCCTTTTACTACTTCTATATGGTCGATAGCAGCGATGTCGATGGTTCGGATGTCACGGTCTGTTGAACGTAAAGGAGTTGATTGAGGAATACCATCAATCAAGATAAGTGCGCTTCTTCCACGAAGTGATTGTGACCGAGAGCTTGTAGTATTACTTGATAGAGCCATACCAGGCGTGAGCATGCCTAAGAGGTGAGTGATATCGGGAGCCGCCTTGCTCATTTCTGCTATTTGCTTTTGGTCAAGAATCGTAACTGTAGCAGCCGCATTCTGCTTTATTTCAGGTATACGTGTAGTACTGATTATTACTTCTTCGAGATGTTGTGTGGAGTCTTTAATCTCTTCTGATTGTGCATTACAAGGTGTGGTTGCCATTGCAAGCATTGCGAGAGATAGATAAATTGTTTCTTTTTTCATATAAATACAATTCTATGAGTGTTAATTGATGTCTGCAAAAGTACTAATATTCTATAGAGCGTGCAATACCTAAAATGAGGTATATGTAGTTCTATGTGCCTTATTTTTGAACGTATTTTTCTATGTGGCAATATATCTTTAGTATTGTGACAAGTATTTGATTCGTTTTTTTTTCTTACTTTTGCATTATCTTTTTGAATATTATCGGCTTGTAACGTTATCTATAGATGATAGGATGGGTGATGTTGGAAGTTAATCAAAGTAGGGTTATTTTCTACTCTGATAAATATTTATGAGAATCCTCAATTCCGCAGCATTATTCCTTGTGAGGTACTTTTATATATTGAAGTGACATTTTGGGGATTTATCCATTGATATGGGGATTTTCTGGGGTTCTTGGTTCTTGCATAGTCATGAAATCCCCCGCCCAAACCAATGAGGAAGTATGAAAAGCCACAAAAAAATGATGTTTATTCAATGAAGACCTTAATTCCGCAGCATAAATTCTTGTGAGAACTCCAAGTGCCTGAGAAACAAAGTTCTCAAAACACTTGGATATGTCAGAAATTTCACCTATCTTGGTGCTGCAAACATAACAAGTAAGCAAAAAACTGACATGACAAAGGTAGCAATTAAAAACGAGAATATCACTTCTTACGGTGGAATTTATCATGTCATGGACGTTTTCTCAAAGTTGGGCTTTGAAAAACTTACCGAATCTGTATTGGGCAAACGTGGAAGTAGCGGCAAAGCATTCAGCCATGGAAGTATTTTCGGCTCTCTATTCTTCAGTTACCTTTGTGGTGGAGAATGCCTTGAGGACATCAATGTGCTTATAGGGCAGTTCAAGCAGAGACCTGACACGCTATTACCCAGTGCCGACACTGTGGGACGCGGACTGAAGGAGCTTGCCGAAAAGAATATTGTCTATAAGAGCGAGACCTCCGACAAGTCGTATCGTTTCAACACAGCAGAAAAGTTGAATACCTTACTTTTACGGATGATACGGAGGATGGGGCTTATAAAGGTAGGCAGTCATGTTGACTTAGACTTTGACCACCAGTTTATTCCAGCCCACAAGTTCGATGCAAAGTATTCTTACAAGCAGGATTCTGGCTATTTCCCCGGTTGGGCTTCCATTGGGGGAATCATAGTCGGAGGTGAGAATCGTGACGGAAACACTAATGTGAGATTCCATCAAGAAGACACGCTCCGTCGCATTATGGACCGTTTAACCTCAGAACTTGGTGTGGTAACAGAGCGTTTCCGTGCTGACTGCGGGTCGTTCTCAAAGGAAATCATCCAAACCGTAGAGCAGCGCTGCAACACGTTCTATATACGTGCAGCCAACTGCGACAGCCGATGTGAGGACTTCCGTCAGCTGAAAGAATGGAAGAGTGTTGAGGTTGGTTATGAGAGATACGATGTCACCTCCGTCAGCATAGACAACTTAATAGAAGGAAAGTCATACAGGCTTGTCGTACAGCGTAGTCCCTTGAAAGACAAGCACGGCAGGGAACAGACGGATATGTTCGGAGTGATATACACATACCGCTGTATCCTTACCAATAACCGGACATCTACCGAGAAGGACATCATTACATTCTACAATGAGCGTGGAGCAAGCGAAAAGAACTTTGACATACAGAACAATGACTTCGGATGGTCGCATCTGCCCTTTTCCTTTATGGCTGAGAACATGGTTTTCATGATGGTTACCGCCATGCTGAAGAACTTCTATCTCTATCTCATCCGTCATGTCAGCGAAAAGGTCAAGCCATTGAAAAAGACAAACAGGCTGAAAGCCTTTATCCTGCATTTTGTCAACGTGCCGGCAAAATGGGTGCGAACAGGAAGGCAGAACGTTCTAAACCTGTATACAAATAAAACCTACTACGCTGAGGTCTTCATTGAATAAACATCATTTCTTTGTGGCTTTTCATACTTCCCCATTGGTTTGGATGGGGGATTTCATGTCTATGCAAGAACCAAGAATCCTAGAAAATCCCCATATCAATGGATAAATCCCAAAAATGTCACTTCAATATATAAAAGTACCTCACAAGGAATAATGCTGCGGAATTGAGGAATATACTGATTTAGAAAAATGTCGTAGAATCTCAACAACCTGTCATCGAATGTACGTTCTTAGTTATATGGCCATAATGATTATCTATTTAGCAAGCTAAAATAAACCTTATATTTAACATCATTGAGAGTTATTGAAGGATTGTAGTAGCTTGTGTTTTGATATGCTGAATAAACTGACTCTATTATATCATCCAAGGAATTCTTAGGAATATAGCCTGCATTATTATAATATGATTCAGCCAATTTAAAGATGTATGATGTAACAACCGCATCCTCTGACATGTGACCATTCAACGTAGAGAATAGATTAGCCAATTCTCTCGCAAAGACATTTCTATAATCTGGAAGAGGGGTAGTATTCTGCAAAGCCTTATCTGTAGTAATATTGAATGGATTAAAGGATGCTTTATCTACCATTTCAGAAAAACGATCATTTGAATTAGACACAGTCATTTTTGCTCTTATCTGACCCAGCAAAGCATTGGCTTGTGGGTATCCTAAGACAGAAGCCTTTTCTGCACTTGATGCAGCACTCTTATAATCGCCTTTATTAGCTAATGTAATAGCTTTTACAAAATATGGGAATGAGTAATTGGGGCAATTCGATATTACCTCATCCAGTAATTTTAAGCCTTCTTCTACACGATTAGATTGAGTGAGGAAGTTTGCTAAGTTACAAGCAATAACCCTCTTATGTACAAATAGGATATTGTTATAAGAATTCCCCATCAGATTATCATAGGTGGGAGAATATTTATATGCTTCTTCAAGATACTTTATGGCTGTTCTAAGATCTTTTCTTCTGTGATAAACCATAGCCAAACGATACAAAGCTACTGCGTCCGTAGGACATAAATCTACGGCCTTTGCAAAATCATTAAAGGCTGAGTTATCATCACCCATATCCTCATAAACGGTTCCTCTAAACTTATAGTATTGAAAAGCGCTTCTGTTCTTTTCAATCAAGAAGGAATACTTTGCAATTGCAGTGGGATAATCGTGAGCCTCATAAGCATTCAAAGCTTCTTGATCAACCTTAAGGTCTGCAGCATCAACCACAATTTCTCGTCCACCAATCTTAAAAGAAGTTCTTACCGATTCAGTAGTTGAATTGTCAGCTTCCTGCTGAGACTTCAATCGAGCCAGTCGTTCTTCTTCTTTCTTTTTGTTTGTAGCAAGACGTGCCTCTCGCTCATCTGCAATACGCTTTTCCTGAGCGAGACGAAGTCGTTCTTGCTCAGCCTCGTGTTCCTTTCTAAGGCGTTTTTTTTCAGCCTTTTTCCCGAACAAAATATCAAGTAATCCCATGTTATAATGCTTTATTTTATTGTTACTAATGAAGGGGTCTCAATCATCCTAGTCACCAGCGACCAGAAATTGATTTTGCACTCTTCGTTCATATATTCCTTGTAGAGCGACATATCCTTTTGGCGTTGTCTGCGCACAATGCGATCGATAATCTTATCAAGTGCCTCTTCTGCAGCCTGCTTATCCGGATTGCCTACGATGAGTGTAATGTAGTCGTTGTCCTGCTTAACAGCATTGACAATGGCCGTGAGCTTTACTTTCTGCTCCTCGGGTGTAGTGTCTCAGCCTTTGAACCATTTTTCATTGAACTCTTGCAGGATAACCTTAATTCCGCAGCATAGATTCTTGTGAGAACTCCAAGTGTCTGAGAAACAAAGTTCTCAAAACACTTGGATATGTCAGAAATTTCACCTATCTTGGTGCTGCAAACATAACAAGTAAGCAAAAAACTGACATGGCAAAGGTAGCAATTAAAAAACGAGAATATCACTTCTTACGGTGGAATTTATCACATCATGGACGTTTTCTCAAAGTTGGGCTTTGAAAAACTTACCGAATCTGTATTGGGTAAACGTGGAAGTAGCGGCAGAGCATTCAGCCATGGAAGCATTTTCGGCTCTCTCTTCTTCAGTTACCTTTGTGGTGGAGAATGCCTTGAGGACATCAATGCGCTTATTGGGCAGTTCAAGCAGAGACCTGGTACGCTGTTACCCGGCGCCGACACTGTGGGGCGCGGACTAAAAAAGCTTGCCGAAGAGAACATTATCTACAAGAGCGAGACATTAGGCAAGTCTTATAGTTTCAACACTGCAGAGAAGCTGAACACCTTACTTTTACGGATGATACGGAGAATGGGGCTTATAAAGGCGGGCAGTCATGTTGACTTAGACTTTGATCATCAGTTTATTCCAGCCCACAAGTTCGATGCAAAGTATTCTTACAAGCAGGATTTTGGCTATTTCCCTGGTTGGGCTTCCATTGGGGGAATCATAGTCGGAGGTGAGAATCGTGACGGAAACACCAATGTGAGATTCCATCAAGAAGACACGCTCCGTCGCATTATGGACCGTGTAACCTCAGAACTTGGTGTGGTAATAGAGCGTTTCCGTGCTGATTGCGGGTCGTTCTCAAAGGAAATCATCCAAACCGTAGAGTCGCGCTGCAACACGTTCTATATACGTGCAGCCAACTGCGGCAGCCGACACGAGGACTTCCGCCGGCTGAAAGAATGGAAGAGTGTTGAAGTTGGTTATGAGAAATGCGATGTCACATTCATCAGCATGGACAACTTAATAGAAGGAAAGTCATATAGGCTTGTCGTACAGCGTAGTCCTTTGAAAGACAAGGATGGCAAGCAACAGACGGATATCTTCGGAGTAATATACACATACCGCTGTATCCTTACCAATAACCGGACATCTACCGAGAAGGACATCATTACATTTTATAATGAGCGTGGAGCAAGCGAAAAGAACTTCGATATACAGAACAATGACTTCGGATGGTCGCATCTGCCCTTTTCCTTTATGGCTGAGAACATGATTTTCATGATGGTTACTGCCATGTTGAAGAACTTCTATCTCTATCTCGTCCGTCATATCAGCGAGAAGGTCAAGCCATTGAAAAAGACAAGCAGGCTGAAAGCCTTTATCCTACATTTTGTCAGCGTGTCGGCAAAATGGGTGAGAACGGGAAGGCTGAACGTTCTGAACCTATATACAAATAAAACCTACTACTCTGAGGTCTTCATTGAATAAACAGTATTTCTTTGTGGTTATCATACTTCCCCATTGGTTTGGGTGGGGGATTTCATGGCTATGCAAGAACCAAGAACCCCAGAAAATCCCCAAATCATTGGATAAACCCCAAAAATGTCACTTCAATATATAAAAGTACCTCACAAGGAATAATGCTGCGGAATTGAGGCTATAAACAAAAAACGACCCGCACATTTGAACTTCGTTGAGAGGCTTGGCGGGTTCTCGTGATACGAAGGTACGAATAATCAGCGATAAGACAAACTTTTCAGTAAGAAAAATCCGCAAAAAATGAATGGTAGAGTCAAAGCGGGGGCTACTTCAAACAATCCTATCGGGCAAGTGTTTTTTGAACTTGCAGGGAGATCATCTGATTTATCTCAAAGGTAGTTTGATTTGCCTCAGAGGTAGTTTCATTTATCTCAGAGGTAGATGCAAGCGACTTTGATGCCGGAAGAGATAGGGCTCTTTCGGCATTTTTAGTCCTCGCGCGCGTATATAACACTACAATATAGGTGTGTATTTTTCCTTCACTGCCTTCACCAAAGGGTCAAAGTGCTCATTTTCAGACGGCTGCGGTGAAGGCAGATTTTTGACTTAGAGGCTGGAGAGAAGGAGGAAGGTGAAAGGTTTTCTGAGGAAAACTTTCACCTGAAAAGATGTTGATTATCAGTAGATTGCAGCGGTGGGTGAAGGTGTGAAGGAAAAAACATAAATCTATTGTAGGGTAACGCGCGCGCGAGGCGAGACATCTTAATGGGCAGCTTTGAGAATGACTTCACCGAGGGTAGGATGAGCATGGATGGTTTCGCGGAGTTGTTGCAGGGTGTAGCCCGCGGCAATCATCGGCACCAGCTCTTGAATGAGGTCCGCAGCGTGCGCACCATAAATGTGCCCCGCAATCAAGCGTTCCTCTTCATCGAAGATGAGTTTGACCATGCCGTCAGGTTCGCCCATGGCGAGTGCTTTTCCATTGGTGCGGAAAAAGCCTTTACACGTTTTGACGTTCCATCCCCGCTCTTTGCAGGCAGCTTCGGTGAGTCCCACACTCGCGGCTTCGGGTTGGGTGAATATGGCCGAAGGAATGAGGTCGAAACGAATCTGATCGGGCGTTTGGGTGATGTGGTTGAGGGCGCGTTGCCCTTGGAAGGAGGCCGCATGAGCCAACTGGCAGAGGCCGTTGACATCGCCCACGGCATAAACACCCGGCACGTTGGTTTGCAGATTGTTGTCGACAGCAATACCTTTTGCGTCATAGTGGATGCCGGCCTTTTCCAACTCCAACCCTTCGGTACGCGCCGCGCGCCCCACAGCCATCAACACAATGTCGGCTTCTATGGTGGAGGAGTTGCCCTTGCAGTCGTAGTGAACGAAGAGTTGCTGTTCTTGAGATTCGATGGCCGTGACAGCAGCTTGATTGACGAGTTGTATTCCTGCTTTTTTGAACGCAGGACGCATGCGCTTCACCAAGTCGGCATCAAAGTTGGGCAACATTTCTTTGCAGAATTCAAGTACGGTGACTTCACTGCCAAAAGCGGAGAAAATGGAAGCAAACTCCATCCCGATGACCCCGCCACCGATGATGACCAGACGCTGTGGGATGTGGTCGATGTCCAACATTTCGGTAGAGGTGAGTACGTTGGGCAGGTGTGCTCCGGGAATGGGGAGGAACTTGGTGGTAGAGCCCGTTGCAATGATGATGTTGGGCGCTGAAAAGAATGGGTCTTCTATGACCTCGCCGGTTGCATCATGGGGATTTTCAACTTCGAGGGTGTGGGCATCGACAAACCGAGCCGTTCCTTTCACCAAAGTGATATTGGGAGCAGAAAGGAGGGTTTGAATGCCGCCTTGAAGGGTGGAAACCACCTCGTTTTTGCGTTCCATCGCCTTGTGAATGTCGAAGTGGTAGGTGAGATGGGTGAGTCCCCACAGGTCGCCCTCTTTCAGGTCGTTGAGTACCTGCGCATTGCGGCACAAGCACTTGGTGGGGATACACCCTTGGTTGAGACAAGTGCCGCCAAGTGCCGCGGCTTCGATGATGACGGTGTTAAGCCCTTGTTGTGCTGCACTGACGGCAGTTCCGTAGCCTCCGGGGCCGGTGCCGATGATGATGAGATCGGTGTGTTTCATATGGTTTTTTGAGGTTGAAGTTGAAAACAGGGTTTGATTGGGATGGAGTTTTGACACTCTCCGCATTAAGTAGGTGTCAAAGTAAAGAACACTCTACGCAGAAGATAGTTACGATTAGTTTTGAAGACCTACTTTATGATAAACAACCTGCACACAGCGTCCACAGCGTGCGGAGCGAACTTCGCCACGTTGTCGACCCTGTGTGCAGGAAAGCTGATTAGAGATCTTTGAAAGTCAGCTTGGGTTCGCGCACCGCTTTGACGTCGTCCAAGCGACGAATAGGGGTGTTATGGGGTGCGGTTTTGACCACCTCCGGATGCGATTTTGCCTCATCGGCAATCTTGTGCATCACCTCAATAAAGGCATCGAGGGTGGACTTACTTTCCGTTTCGGTCGGTTCAATCATGAGCGACTGATGGAACAGCAAGGGGAAGTAGATGGTGGGCGCATGGTAGCCATAGTCCAACAAGCGTTTGGCCACATCGAGCGTGGTCACTTCGGTGCTCTTGTCCTTCAGTCCATCATAGACAAACTCATGCTTGCAAAGCCCCTCGATGGGCAGTTCGTAAGCGTCTTTGAGTCGTTCTTTGATGTAGTTGGCATTGAGCACCGAGAGCGGCCCGACTTTGCTCAGTTGGTCACCGCCCATCGTGAGCAGATAGGCATAAGCGCGCATCAATACCGCGTAATTGCCCAAGAAACCTGAAATGTAGCCGATGGAGTCGGGATTGTGGTAGAGATCGTAGGTACCGTCCTCCTTTTTGATCACTTGTGGGTTGGGAAGGAGTTCGGCCAAATCTTCACGCACACCGACAGGGCCGGCACCAGGTCCGCCACCACCGTGGGGGGTGGAGAAGGTTTTGTGCAGATTGATGTGCATCACGTCAAACCCCATATCGCCGGGGCGGCAGACGCCGAGCATGGGGTTGAGGTTGGCACCATCATAGTACATCAATCCACCGGCCTCATGCACGAGTTTCGCGATTTCGGGAATTTGGGTTTCAAAGATGCCCAAAGTATTGGGATTGGTCATCATCACACCTGCCAAGTCGTCGCCCAGCAAGGGAATCAAATCGTTCACATCGACAGTGCCGTTGGGCGTACTTTTCACCTCCACGATTTCCAAACCGCAAACGGCGGCCGAAGCCGGATTGGTGCCGTGGGAGGAATTGGGAACGATGATTTTTGTGCGATGGGCATCGCCCCGCCGCAAATGGTAGGTGCGAATGATCATCAGTCCCGTCATTTCACCTTGAGCGCCGGCATAGGGATTGAGCGTGAAGCGATGAAGTCCCGAAATTTCAGAGAGGCTGCGCTGCACCTCGTCGTAAAGCCTCAGTGCGCCCTGAGTGCCACGCGTGTCCTGAGTGGGGTGAAGCGTGGCAAAATCGGCATGAGCGGCCATCTCATCGTTGATTTTCGGATTGTACTTCATGGTACAACTGCCCAATGGGTAAAAACCGGTGTCTACGCCAAAATTATTGTTGCTCATGTTGGTGTAGTGGCGCACGGCCGTCAGTTCATCGACTTCGGGAAGGAGGGTTTCGGAGTGACGGCGCAGGGCGGAGGGCAGTTGGTCAAGGGAGTATTGAGGATAGGAAGACTTCGGCAGAGAATAACCTACTTGACCGGGTTGTGAGAGTTCGAAAATGAGTTTTCCGTAATAGGTGTTGTTCATCGCAGGTAGGCTTTAAGAAGTGACACAAAGTTTTCGATTTCTTCGGGAGTGCGCTTTTCGGTGACGGCAATCAAGAGGCAGTCGTCCATTCCCTCGACTTCCGGACGCACCCCGCAGTGAATGCCATTTTCGCGGAAGTAGTCCTGCAAAGCGGACACATCGCGCCGGGTGCGCACGCAAAACTCGTTGAGAAAGGGGGCGGTAAAGACATCTTCAAACTCTCCGGTGGCTATCAAGGCATCGTGCAGATAGTGAGCACCGGCATAGGATTGTTCGTTGACCTCCTTCAACCCCTGTTTGCCCATGAGCGAGAGGTACAAGGTGACAAAGAGCGACATCAGCCCTTGATTGGTGCAGATGTTGGAGGTCGCTTTCTCGCGGCGTATGTGTTGTTCGCGCGCCTGCATCGTCAGCACAAAAGCGCGCTGTCCGTCGGCATCGGTGGTGGCACCGACGATGCGCCCAGGCATTTTGCGGATGAGTGACTTTTCTGCGCAGAGAAAACCGATATAAGGGCCACCGTAGGAGAGGGGTACACCCAGCGATTGCGCATCGCCCACGGCGATATCGGCTCCCCACTCGCCCGGCGATTTGAGTACGGCCAAGGTGGAGGGCATACAATTGACGACAAACAGGGCTTTATGGGCGTGGCATACCTCGGCAAAACCATCGTAATCTTCGATTATCCCGAAGTAGTTCACGGCTTGCACGAAGAGGGCAGCGACATCGTCGGTGATGCGCGCTTTGAGGTCGTCTAAGTCGGTACGGCCATCTTTCTGTGCCACAAATTCCACCTCAATCCCTTGGAAGCCGGCATAAGTTTGCATCACTCGCACCGTTTGCGGATGGAGGGTTTCGGCAATCAAGATGCGTTTCTTTTTCTTACCCGCTGCCAGCGCCATAAACATCGCTTCGGTCGTTGCGGTGGTGCCATCATACATCGAGGAGTTGGAGTAGTCCATTCCGGTAAGGTCGGCCAACATCGTTTGGTACTCAAAGATGTATTGTAACGTGCCTTGCGACACTTCGGCTTGATAGGGGGTGTAGGAGGTGAGAAATTCGCTGCGCGAGAGGAGAGCTGGAATGACACTGGGGGTATAGTGGTCGTAGACTCCTGCTCCGGCAAAACAAACGAGTTGTTCGTTTTGCGCACCTAAGGCTTTGAAGATATTGCGCACTTCAAGTTCCGATTTAGCATCGGGAAGTTGGTAGGGGCGCTTGAGTTTGAGTGCTTCGGGCACCTCATCATAGAGGTGGGCAAGGCTGTCGACGCCCACGACTTTGAGCATCTCGGCAATGTCTGCTTCGGTGTGAGGAAGATATTTATAGGCCATAATCAGCTAAGATTTAAGGTGTGTAATCGGTAGGTATTGAAAATTAGAGGTCGGTTGCAGTAAGTGTTCTCGATATTGATACCTACTGCAAAAAATGAAAAGAAATGGCACATGGTCTTAGTGTCAAGACGCAGTGGCCATTTCTTTTCAGAAAAGGAGGCTATTGCGCCACAAACTTTTCGTAGTCGGCAGCACTCATCAGCCCTTTCAGCTGCTCGGTGTCGGAGAGTTCCACCTTCATAATCCAATTTTCAAAAGCATCCTTATTGACCAACTCCGGTTCGTCGTTGAGGGCTTCGTTTACTTCGAGCACGGTGCCCGATACCGGTGCAATCAAGTCGCTGGCTGCTTTCACACTTTCCACTGCGCCGAAGGTTTCTTCGGCTTCCACTTCGTCACCTTCTTCGGGGAGTTCCACATAAACGACGTTGCCAAGCTGGCTTTGAGCAAAGTCTGTAATGCCGATGTATGCCGTATTGCCTTCTACTTTTACAAATTCATGCGATTCTGAGTAGAGCAAACCTTCGATAATTTTAGCCATAATGTTTGAGTTTTAATAGGGGGGTGTTTATTTCTTGTAGTTCTTTTCGTAAAAGCGTTTTTTGGTCACAACGCCATCTTGCAAACGCTTGTGTATGCGCACTTGAACGTTGTTGCCCAATTCGGCATAGCGCTTGTCGATGAGTGCCATACAGACACTCTTTCCGGTTGAAATGGAATTGTAGCCGGTGGTAACGGTGCCTATCACGACCCCATCCACCTCTACATCGTAGCCGTGGCGCGGGATAGCGCGGCTGCTCAGTTCGATGCCCACAATCTTTCGCTTCAACCCTTCGGCCTTCATTTGTGCGAGGGCTTCTTTTCCGATAAACTCTTCCTTATCGAGCTTGCAGAACATACCCAAACCGGCTTCGAGGGGAGTAATGTCTTGTGATAGTTCGTTGCCGTAGAGCGGCAGTCCCACTTCAAAACGCAGGGTGTCGCGACAACCGAGTCCGCAAGGCTCAACCTCACCACTCTCCAAAAGGGCATCCCACACCTGATTGATGAAAGCGTGTGAGCCATAGAGTTCAAAACCATCTTCGCCCGTGTAGCCTGTTCGGCTGATGAGAATGGGTTCTCCTCGATGCTCCAATTCCGTAAAGGTATAGAAGGCCAAATCTTTGCAGGGAATGCCCAAAACGCGCTCAATGACTGCCTCGGCTTTGGGGCCTTGCACCGCCAGTTCGCCAAACTGCTCTGAGAGATTCTCGATGTTCACGTCAAATCCCTCCCGCTGCGCCTCTATCCAAGCCATGTCTTTGTCGATGTTGGCCGCGTTGATGACGAGGAAATAGTTCGTTGCGCTTTTCACATAGACGAGCAAATCATCCACCACGCCTCCTTCGGGATAGAGGAGCATGCCGTAGAAGATGCTGCCGTAGGGTGCACCGGCCACGTTGTTGGTGAAAATGTGCTGCACAAATCGTTCGGCATCGGGGCCGGTGATGCTCACTTCGCCCATGTGTGAAACATCAAACATTCCGCAGGCGTTGCGAACGGCTTGATGTTCGGTAACGATGTCCTTGTATTGGATGGGCATCTCAAAGCCTCCAAAAGGAGCTATCTGTGCGCCGAGTGCTGCGTGCTTGTCGTACAAGCAGGTGCGCTTCAAAGTTGCTTGTTCCATGATGGTATTTGAATAAGGTTTTGACAAAGGGAAAGCAGAGAAGACGAAAAAAGGCTATTTCACTCGCCCATAAGGAGTGAAATCAGTTCGTCGGGTTGGAGATTCATAATATATTGATCAAGGGCGATGCCGGAAACTATCTCTCGCAAGGCTTCAGGTGTGCAGGGGCAGTTCTTAAACTTCGTGAGAAGCCCATTGAGGTCGCCCACCAAGAAAAAGTCGCCTTTGAAATCAAGGTCTTTAATGATGTTGTTTTTCAATTCGAGATAGACTTCAAACTCTCCACATCCTTCAATCCGTCGTTGGCGATGGAGGGTGTAGCGAGGGTTGTTGCCGTAGATGTAAGCCGGATCGTGATACTCGCGTTCAATGGCTTCAATCTGTGCCACCTCCTCCGGTGTGAGGCGGTACTCTTCCGTACAAAGGTGGGTGCGGACAAACTGCTTAAAGGTTTCGATGTCGATGGAGAGATAATCTTTGAGCACCGTGACGTGTTGGCGCACACTCTCTACTCCTTTCGATACGAGTTTTTCCGAACTTGGCGTGATACTGCCCACCATGTTCTGCCAATCGGTATCGAAGAGCATCGTACCATGCACGATGTTGCGATGAGGAATGTGGTAAAAGGCATTTCCGCTCACTTTCTTCCCATCAACCAGAATGTCGTTCCGTCCCGAAGTGTAGGCTTCCACTCCCAGTTTTCGGAGCACATCGACCACCATATTGATGTAGTGGTCGAAGGTAAAAGTGACATTTTCACCATGATTGATGTAGCTGAACATAATGTTGTTCATATCGGCATATACGCATCCGCCCCCGCTTTTACGGCGATAGGTCTCGATGCCGTGCTCTCGACAGTAGTCCAAATTGACTTCGTTTTCGATGAGTTGGTTGCGTCCGAAGATGACCGTAGGGTGCACCTGCCACATGAAGAAACATTCGTCCAAATCGGTGTTTCGTGCCAAAAACTCTTCGGTAGCAAGGTAAAAAGAGAGTTTTCGGATGTCGTCAAAAGGGTAGACGATGTAGTGCATAGCAGTGTTGTTTTCGTATTAGAAAAAGGTTGTGTAAGGTTGGGAGGTGTGTTCGGGTTCAAAATTGCAAAATGTTTTCGAAATGAGCAAGCGAAAGTGTGATTTTTTCAAGTGAAGGTAACAAAATACCTGTAAAACGTGTGCTTTCCCCTCGCATTTCTCCGAAGAAAGACGATGTGCACACTGCCGCGAGAGGTTCATTGCACCGCCCTTTCTTCTACCACGACTTCACGGCCGGCACGCACAAAGTGGAATACGGTGCTGACAAAGTTGAAGGCGAGGCGCAAAAAGTTGATTTCTCGTTGCGCAATCTATAAACCAAGGTTTGGTTTATAGATTGCGCGGCACCTGTGCAAGTTTTTCTCAAAGGCGCTTCAGTTTTTGCGGGAGAGAATGAAGTAAAGAAAAAATCCCCAACTCGGGAAGAAACCAGAGTTGGGGATTAGCGTGCTTCGTCCAAGTGATCAAGGAGCGCGTCGGGATGATACCATCGGATGTCAGGGTCTTTGGCGAGCCATGTCATCTGCTTTTTGGCATAGACGCGGGTGTTCTTTCGGATGCGATCGAGCGCCATGTCGAGTGGCCAGTCGCCGTCGAAGTAGCGAAAGATTTCTTTGTAGCCCACGGTGTTGAGGGAGTTGCATTCGCGGAAAGGGAGCACTCGCTGCGCCTCTTCGAGAAATCCGGCTTCGACCATGGCGGTGGTGCGGCGGTTGATACGGTCGAAGAGTTCGGGGCGTGGGCGTTGCAGCCCGATTTTGACAATACGAAACGGCCGCTCCTTGTGCACCCCCTTGCGCAGGGAGGTGAAGGTAGTCCCGCTCTGGTAGATGATTTCGAGCGCATGCACCACGCGCTTGTGGTTGCGCTTGTCCACGAGGGCGTAGTAGTCGGGGTCGAGCAGGCGAAGTTCGGCCAAAAGCGCATCAAGCCCCTGCCGCTCGTAGCGTTCCAGCACATCGGCTCGCACCTCGGGCGAGATGGTGGGGAGGTCGTCAATGCCGCGACAGAGGGCATCGACATACATCATGCTCCCGCCGCTCACCACCAACGCATCGTGGGTTTGGAACAGATGGTCGCACAGCGCAAGGGCTTCCGCTTCAAACCGGGCTGCACTGTAATAGTCTGTCAGGGCCAACGTGCCCACAAAGTAGTGCTCCACCCGCGCTTGGTCTTCGGCCGTGGGGGCCGCTGTGCCGATGGGAAGGTCGCGAAACATCTGCCGAGAGTCGGCACTCAAGATGGGGGAGGCGAGGCGTTCGGCCAACTGCAGACTCACTTCGGTTTTGCCGACAGCGGTTGGGCCGACCAGGACGTAGAGGGTTTTGGACATGGGACGTGTGAAGAAAGAAAGCAGGCTGCGTGAGGTCGATCACGCAGCCCGTGTTGGTTGTGGTAGAGGAAAAGTCAGAATTGAGTGTCGTCGGAGATTTCAAAGCCTTCGAGGTCAATCTCATCGGAGTTGAACGACTCGATGCCGAAATCCTCAGCAAAGTCGCTGCCGTTGCCGCCGGTGGCTATGGCTAAATCGCTCAGGTCTAAATCTTTGATTTGCTGCGGAGCATCGCCCACAGATTTCACCACCTCGGGATCACCGCTACCGGAGCGTTCGTCGCGCACCACGAGCGAAAAGACGCGGTCGCTGAAAGGGTCGAAGCAAAACTCCAGATGCGTCACCCCATTGTCGAGAAATTCGGTCAGTTGGGTGTCGGCCATCGTGAAGATGTCTTGGTCTTCGGCCGAGTCGCGCACGTCCTCGCGGGTCACTTGTTCGCCGCGCTCCCACTCGTCGTTGCAGATGTAGAACGAGGTCATTTGGTCGTCGGGATAGCCGCAGGATTGGAGGATGACGTTGTTCAGGTCGAGAAACGTGGCGTCTTCGTCGATGAGGATGTCGCGACGGAAGTCTTCGCTCTCGTCACTGATGATGCGGATGAGGTATTGCATAAGGAAGGATTATTTGCCGATGAAACCGCGTTTGGAGTTGGCGAGGAAGTCGAGGAGATAGTCGATTTCCTTGCAAGGCATCACGTTTTCGCGGATTTCGGCGATGCGCTCGTTGAAGAGCTTGGAGTTTTGATAGAGGATGAGGTAGGCCGAGTGGAGGGCATTGATGACCTCGGTGGGGAAGTTACGACGCTTCAGCCCGACGAGGTTGAGCCCGCAGTAGGCCACCGGCTCGCGAGCGGCGATGCAGAAAGGTGGAACGTCCTGTCCGGTGCGAGTGCCGCCGCTCACCATCACGTACGATCCGATGTGACAAAACTGGTGGATGAGCACACTCGCGCTGATGATGGCAAAATCGTCGATCACCACCTCGCCGGCAATCTTCGTGCTGTTGCCGATGATGCAGCCGCTGCCGATGAAGCAGTCGTGCCCCACGTGCATCCCTTCCATCAGCAGGTTGTTGCTCCCCACGACGGTGCGACCTTTGGCAGCCGTGCCGCGGTTGATCGTCACATTTTCGCGGATGGTATTGTTGTCGCCGATTTCGGCCGTGGTCTCTTCACCACGAAATTTCAAATCCTGCGGGATGGCACCAATCACAGCGCCCGGAAAGAGCGTGTTGTCGTTCCCCATGCGTGTGCCGCTCAGCAGCGTCACCGAGTTCATCAGATGATTGTTGTCGCCAATCACCACATTGGCGTCGACAAAACAGAACGGGCCGATTTCGCAGTTGTCACCAATGACGGCGTCGGGATGAATGTGGGCAAGAGGAGAAATCATAAGGAAAGGATGAAAGGGTGAAAAAGTGGAGGAGGATGACGGAGCGCTTTATTGGTAGCGCTGACGTACGAGGCGTGCAAACTTGTTGTTGGCTTTGTGGCCGGGGCGGATGGCGATAATGTGTCCTTTGAGAGGACGGCCGATGAGGGCGATGTCGCCGAGGATGTCCAAGAGTTTGTGGCGCGCACACTCGTTGTTCCACGTGATGGGCTTTTGTTGCAGATAGCCCAGTTGCGAAGCATCGCGGTGCTCCACGCCGAGCATGTCGGCCAGGGCGTCCAGGCGCTCTTGAGAGAGTTGTCGCTCGTAGATCACCAAGGCGTTGGAGAGGTCGCCTCCCTTGATGAGCCCCATCTGGAGGAGCATTTCCACCTCGCGCACAAAGACGAAGGTGCGGGCAGAGGCAAATTCCTTGGGAAACTCGCTCAAATCATGGAGCACGGCGCGTTGGGTTTTGATAAACTGGCTGTCGAAAAACTCGATGGTAGAGTCTACGCTCAATTTGCCGGCCGGTTCGAGGCGCAGGCAAGAGCCCGAAATTTCATCGTAGTATTCGATGGGTTCTTTGATTTCGATGTAGTTGCGCGGAGCGTCTTGCTCCACCACGCCGACGCGCTCAATCTCTCGGGCGAAGTAGATGGAACTTCCGTCGAGGATGGGAAACTCGGGTCCGTCCACCTGAATCAAGCAGTTGTCGATGCCGAAAGCCACGAGTGCTGCCATGCCGTGTTCGATGGTCGAAACGCGCACTTCAGGAGTGCCGACCACCGTGCCGCGTGAAGTGTCGATGACGTTTTCGGCGAGGGCTTCAATGATGGGCTGCCCTTCGAGGTCGATGCGTTGGATTTTGATGCCGTGGTGGACGGGGGCGGGACAGAAAGTCACGGTCAGGTGCAGCCCCGTGTGGAGTCCTTTGCTGGAAAGGGAAAACTTATCTTTGAGAGTCTGTTGCATGATAATGTGTATCGCAAGTGGGGGACGCTTGCATAACGTCGCTCGCGGTCGACTTATTGTCCCAGTTGCGCTTTGAGTTGTTCGATTTCTTTGCGGAGGTTGCGCACCTCTTCGCGAAGGTCGGGAAGATTCTTGAACACCGCACTGCTGCGGGCAAAGGTGCGGGCATCGATGGCGGGAGTGCCCATCAAGGGGACGCCGCCCGTGCGGGAAGTGTGGATGCCGGCCTGGGCACCCGCTGTGGTGCGGTCGGGGAGGTTCAAATGGCCGGCCATGCCCACTTGTCCGGCAAACATGCACCATTCGCCAATCTTGGTGCTGCCGGCCACGCCCACTTGGGCCGACATCACGGTGTGGGCACCTACTTCTACGTTATGGGCAATCTGCACCAAGTTGTCGATTTTCACCCCTTGGCGCACGTAGGTACTGCCCATAGTGGAGCGGTCTACACAAGCATTAGCACCAATTTCCACATTGTCTTCGATGGTAACGATACCGATTTGTGGAATTTTCTCATAGCCGTCGGCCGCCGGCGCAAAACCGAAGCCATCGGCCCCAATCACGCATCCGCTGTGTAAGATGACGCCGTTGCCGATGCGACACTCCTTGTAGACGCTCACGTTGGGGTAAATCGTGCAGTTGTCGCCCACCGTGGTGTTTTCTTCCAGCACCACATGGGCATAAATCTGCGTGCCGTTGCCGATGCTTACGCCTTCACCCACATAGGCAAAGGGGCCGACATAGACGCCTTCGCCCAAAGTGGCAGTTTCGCTCACACAGGCTAACGGATGAATGCCTGTGCGCTTTTGCGTCATCGATTCGTAGAGCGAGAGCAAACGTGCAATGGCTTCGTAGGCGTTCGGCACGCGCACCAAAGTGGCTTTCACGGGACGTTCGGGCACGAAGTCTTGGTTCACCAACACCACCGAAGAGAGGGTTTCGTAAAGATAGTGGGCATATTTCGGATTGGCCAAGAAAGAGATGGCTCCTTCCTGCCCTTCTTCAATTTTGGCAAAGGTTTTGACAGCAGCCTCAGGATTTCCTTCAACGATGCCGCCAAGATAACTTGCTATCTGCTGGGCGTTAAATTCCATTTATAGTAACCTATTTAAGTAGGTGTTCAAAATTAATCGTAGTTATCTTAGTCGTAGGCGGTTCTCTACTTTGATACTCTCTTTGTCTCCCTTTTCTGTCCTCTCACCTTTGTCCATCAGTCGTGTAACCCGCGCTACACTCCTTCTTCGCAAAGGCGACCTGACGAAAAAATGAAACAAATATAGTATCCATGAATTCTGAATACCTACTTAATAGTGCAAATTTACTATTTCTGTGCTAATCTCCGAAATAAATACTTGCTTTCTTGCTTGCGAAGTTGAAAAATCCATGTTTTTCTCCTCTTTTTGTCGATAAAATGTGCATTTCTCCCGACACATTTGCTCTCTTCCGCTCTCATCCCTTTCGCCCGCTCTCAAAGAAGCATTGGGGGTGAGGCCCCCAAAAGGGAGCTGTGAGGAGAGAGGCCTCGCGCGCGTGTACCCTACTATATAAGTGGTGTTTTTTGCCTTCACTCCTTCACCGATGCCGATAAGCGACTGACTGGCAGTTGTTTGTGGGTGAATGTTTTCCGAAGGGAAACTTTCGCGTCCATGCCGGAACCCACCACCTCGCTGCGTGCCGGCTTGGATTGCCCTACCTCTCAACGCCTCATGCTGCACCATTTGCCCACGAGGGTGAAGGCTGTGAAGGCAAAAAACGTCAATCAGAGTGTAGCGTACGCGCGCGAGGGGGAGTCGGACATCGTACGAACTTCCTCAGAGGTAGTTTTTTCTACCTCTGAGAAAAATGAAACTACCTCTGAGATAAATTTCACTCCCTCTGAAGAAAACAAATGTTTTCAAACAATCTTGTAGGGGCCGGTTCATGACAACACAATGAAACAGGACGTCGGTTTGTTAAAGTTGTGTTAAAGTGTGGGACTTGTGGCTGAAAATGAAGTCGAGATGTCTATTTATAAATGGGAGCGTTCGTAGAAAATCGCACAGACCTCATTGAGGCAGCAACCGATAGAGACCACCGGCCATCAGGCGGACGATACCGCTCATTTCGAGTTCAAACAACAGGGCGGTCATTGTGCTTTGCTCCATGTTGGTTTTGATGCACAGTTGCGTGAGGTTCAGCCCGTCTTTGCCTTTTAGCGCCTCCACCACCGCTTGTTGTTCCGGGGTGAGTGTGGGGAGAAAGTTGAGTTCGGGTTCTCTTTGCGTAGAGGCAGTCGGTGTGTTCCAGTTGAGGAGATCGAGGAGGTCGTAGGCCGAGGTGACCAGTTCGGCCTGTCGGTCGCGGATGAGCCTGTTGCACCCCTCGCTGTAAGGGTCGGCCGTGCGTCCGGGGAAGGCGCAGACGAGCCGATCGTAGTCCATGCTGAGGCGGGCGGTGATGAGTGCTCCGCCCTTTTGCGCACTTTCCACGACAAGGGTGGCATCGGCCATTCCCGCCACGATGCGGTTGCGCCGCACGAAGTTGCCGGCGTGGGCGCGCGTCTGTGAGATGTACTCCGTGAGCAAACCGCCTTGCCGGAGCATGGCTTTGGCCGTTTCGCGATGTGAGGAGGGATAAATCTGATCGAGCCCGTGTGCCAAAATCCCCACCGTGGACAATCCCTCCTTCAAACAACCCCGATGAGCGTGGATGTCCACACCATAGGCCAGCCCGCTCACCACGAGCACGTCGGGGAGGAGGCGCCGGAGGTCGGCACAGAGGCTTTGGCAGAGGTCTTTGCCGTAGGGCGTGATGCGTCTCGTGCCCACCACCGCCAGCACGTGCTGCGCATTGAGGTCGGCGTTGCCGCGATAGAACACCATGGCCGGAGCATCGGGACATTCGGCCAAGCGCTGCGGATAGTCAGGGTGGTGCAGGCCGAGCGCACGGATGTTGTGGCGTTCGCAAAATTCCAGTTCGCACGCAGCGCGCGCCAGTGCCTCGCTTCCATGAGATTGCAGCGCCGTCTCGATGCGCCGCCGCATAGTGGGGTGCACCTCGGTGAGGACATCGTCGGGGCGTTCGAAGATGGCGCGTGCATCGGGCACATGGCGCAACAACTCAAGTGTCTGTGCTTGGGTCATGCCGCGCAGAAGACTGAGGGCCAAGGTGTGTAGCATAGGGCAGCAGGCGGGAGAGTGGTTAGCGTGGTTGCGAGGCGGGCGCCATCAGCTGCGCGATGATTTTGGGCCAAGCTTCGGCCAAGGCGGTCATAGAGGGGAAGAGGAGGTTGGCTCCGGCTTCGGCCAAGGCGCTTTCGGGGAGTGGCCCCGTGTTGACGGCAATGGTGAAGATGCCGGCAGACACTGCGGCCTGCACTCCCAAAGGCGCGTTTTCGACCACGAGCGCCTGCCATGGCTGCAACGCGCCGGCGCGCTGCAGTCCCAGCAGATAGGGGTCGGGATGAGGCTTGCCTCGAAGGGTGTCCTTGGACGACACGATTTTGTCCCGGCCGAAGCAACCAGGATAGTTGGTGGTGAGTCGGTCGAGCAGACTGGCTTGTCCGCTGCCGGTCACTACAAGGCGGTCCAGTCCGGTCTGCGCCACTTGTTGCAGCACTTCCACGGCACCGGGCATCTTGGGCGCTTCGGGATAGTGGTTGAACTCCTCGCATTTGAGGGCATAGATGCGATTGACCTCTTCCTCGGTGGTGCCGCGGCCAAACTGCCGCTGGGTGATCCAGTTGATGGTGGAGAAAGCGGTGCGACCTTCGTGCATGAAGGCTTCTATCTCGGTGAGTTGCAGACCGAGGTCGTGACACACCTTTGCCCACGACTTGGCGTGGGCGGGCATGGAGTCAAACAAGACGCCATCCATGTCGAAAAGCACAGCACGGAGGGGCAGGCGGCCGTTGGAGAGGTCGAGCCCTTCGGCACTTGCCTGCCGGGCCAGGTCGGGATGGGCCGACCAGTATTGTTGCAGGGTAGAATTCATTGGGGTGGGGGAGTAGAAGATGAGGGAAAGGGCACAGCGCCGCTTTGCTTCTACAAAGGTAGAGAATAAAATGGAGAAGGGGAAACCGAAAGCGAAAAAAGCGCTGTCGTCCACAAAAAATCCCCACAAGCCAAAGCTTGCAGGGAGATGAGAGGGTGACTGATGGGATTCGAACCCACGACATTCAGAACCACAATCTGACGCTCTAACCAGCTGAACTACAGTCACCATAATCGACCTTTCTTCCGAAAGGCGATGCAAAAGTACGTAGTTTTTCCGAAACCTCCAAACTTTTCTTCGTCTTTTTGATGATTTCTTCAAGAAAAGGGCGAAAAAAGGAATGTCGGTCGTGTGAGAATATCTACAATTCTTCTCGACTTCGGCGTCATTTGCTTTTGTGGGTCATGATGTCAAGCACCTTTTTGTCGGTCTCGTTCATGGCATTCTTGCCGATGTCGGCGAGGTTGCGGATGCTGTGGTCGACGCAGTCGTCGATGATGCCTTCGACCGATGAGACGCATTCGCCCTGCATGGCGAGCATGGCCGAGAGAACGGCGGTCGATACGCCCGAGGTGAGTTTGAGGGCGCAGGAGGGTTTAGCGCCGTCACAAATCATACCTGTGAGGTTGGCAATCATGTTTTTGACCGCTGCACAAATCTGCTCGTAGTCGCCGCCCATCAGATAGGTGATGCCGCAGGCACTGCCCGTCGAAGCGACGATGCAGCCGCAGAGGGCGGAGAGGCTGCCGAGATGTTGCTTGATGTAGATGGCGGTGAGGTGAGAGAGCATGAGTGCGCGGGTGAGTTCTTCGGGCGTGTTGTGGTTCTCCCGCGCAAAGACCATCACCGGATTGGTGGCACAGATGCCTTGATTGCCGCTACCGGAATTGGACATCACCGGAATCATCGCTCCGGCCATGCGGGCGTCGCAAGCCGAAGAGGTGGCCGAGAGGATGTGGGAGAAGATGTTGTCGCCCATGATGCCGCGTCCCATGGGTCGGGTGAGGGCTTTGCCCAATCGGTGGCCGTAGTTGCCACGGAGCGAGAGGGAAGAAGCCTCCATATTGACACGTCCCGCTTCGTTGATGAACTCAATCTCTTCGAGCGGTGCAGTTGTGGCGAAGTCGTAGACCAACTGCATATTAAGCTGCCGGCCGATGCCGTTGTGGGGGAGGTCTTGCTCAGCATCGCCTCCACCGCTTCCGGCATCGCTGTCGTGAGTGGTGAGGTCGCTCTGGTCGGCCAGCGCTTGTGCGGCGGCGTGAGAGTCGCAGTCTACAAATCTGGTGTGCTCGTGGGCAATGGTGGCTTGTGCGGTATGCCCTTCGGCATCGGTGGCGATGATGTCGACATACAATTTTTCCTCAACATCATCGGCCAGCGTGATGTCGATGCGCCCCTCGTCGATGTAGTTTTTTCCGCGCTCCACATCGGCGGGTGTGGCATCGCGGAGCACTTCCAGTCCATAAGCCGACTTGCCCACAATCGCCCCGAGGGCAATGGCGATGGGCAGCCCCACCATTCCTGTGCCGGGGATGCCGACGCCCATTGCATTTTTGAGGATGTTGGCACTGAGGCGGGCACAAATTCGGGTGGGCAGTGTGCCCAGTCGCTCGGTGGCGCGAGCTGTGGCCAACGCTACGCAGATGGGCTCAGTGCAACCGATGGCCGGGACGACCTGCCGGCGCACCAATGCGAGGATGTCTTGTCGAGTGTTTTCAGTTAACATGGTGTTGCTTTTGATATTGTTTTGGGGGCTGCCCTATAAATTTTCGGAAAGCGTTGTAGAAAGATTGGCGTGTGGCAAAACCGCAGAGTAGGCCGATATCTTCGATGTTCCAATCGCGATATTTGGGGTCTTTCAAGCAGCGTGCGGCTTCTTTGACGCGCACACTTGCCACGAGGTTGTGGTAGTTGCTCCCTGTGGAGATGGCCAGTGCGGCACTGAGGGCGCGGTGGTCGCAGCCGATGTGCGCAGCCAACCGCTGTGCGCTCATTTCGGCATCGCGACTCCAATGCTCCACTTCCAAAAGACGGAGCACTTCGAGGTAGATGCTGGTGGCGCGTTCGTGGCTAAAATGGTCGAGGTAGGACATGTAGGGAGAAGGGAATTATCGTTGAAAGATGCGCTCAGCCGTTTGCGTGGTGACCTGCGCGATGTGGTCGGGCGTGGTCTGGTAGATTTCGGCCAGACGGTGGATGATGAGCGGGAGGTGGGCAGGCTCGTTGCGCTTACCGCGGTAGGGCGTGGGGGCGAGATAGGGAGCATCGGTCTCAAGGACGATGCGGTCGAGGGGCACGGTGGTTTCGAGTACAGCGGGCAGCGTACTCTTTTTGAACGTCACTACACCCCCGATACCCAAAGCAAAACCCTCGAACGATAAAAGCTCTGACGCCTCCTTCGCATTACCTCCGAAACAATGGAAAATGCCGCGTTTGAGGTCGGCTTTGAAAGGAGTGAGCACCTCAAGGAGTTCGGCATGGGCGGAGCGCGTGTGTATCACCAAAGGGAGGTCGAAGCGAAGACTCCATTCCACTTGTCGGCGAAACACGTCCATCTGTTCTGTCTTGCGGGAAGCGTCCCAATAGAGATCTACGCCCACCTCGCCCACGGCAACGAAAGGATGACCGGGAAGGCTCAGCATCCGCTCCATCTGTTCGAGCAACGGTGCAGGGTCAGGCGGCAGTTCGGTGGGGTGCAGCCCCATCATCGGGCGGCAGAGATCAGGGTAGGCGTCGCACAATGCGAGCATCGGGCCAACGCTGTTGGCATCAATGTTGGGCAGGAGAAGGTGTCGGGCGCCTGCTGCCACTGCGCGTGCCACAACTTCGTCGCGGTCGGTGTCGAACTCCTCGGTATAGAGGTGGGTGTGGGTGTCGATAAAGGTGAGAGACATCGATCTACTCCTTATTTATTTCTTTTCATCAGGGTTTGGGCATATTCCCAAAGCGGAGCAGCCTCTACGCTGAGTTGCGCGAGCAGCTGTCGGGCTTCCTCAAAGAAGTCGGCGATGCGTGCTTCGCAGACGGCCGCTACGTCGTGGTGGCGGTAGACAGCGGTGACGCGTGCAATTTTCTCATCGGCCGGCAGGTCGGTGCGATTGAGGAGCGCGAGGAAGTTGGTGGCTTCGGTGGCCGACATGCGGGCGAGGGTGGCATGAACGAGAAATGTCTTTTTTCCGCAAAGGATGTCGCCCCCGATTTTCTTGCCAAACACCTCCGGATCGCCGAAAGTGTCGAGATAGTCGTCTTGGAGTTGGAAAGCCAAACCCACCTTTTCGGCAAAGGCATAGAGAGTGTCGCAGTCGGCAGTGGGAGCATCGGCCAAGAGGGCACCCATTTTTGCGGAACAACCGAGGAGAACGGAGGTTTTGAGGCGAATCATTTCGATATATTCTGCCTCCGACACATCGGCGCGGGTTTCAAAATTGACATCCATCTGCTGCCCCTCACAGATTTGGATGGCGCTTTGGGTGAAGAGTGCCATTACCTCCTCCATGCGTCCGACAGCGGTAGAGGCAATGAGGCGGTAGGCAAGCAGGAGCATGGTGTCGCCCGAGAGTACGGCTGTGTTGTCGTTCCAGCGGCAATGCACCGTTGCTTGTCCGCGCCGCATCTCCGCGCGATCCATAAGGTCATCGTGCAGGAGGGTGTGGTTGTGGTAGGTTTCGATGCCCACAGCAGCGCTCATGGCGCGCTCATAATCAGGACGAAACAGGCGATAGGCTGTGAGCAGAAGCATCGGCCGCAGGCGCTTTCCTCCCATTGAGAGTACATATTCAATCGGCTCATAAAGTCCTTCCGGTTGGGTGGGGAAGGGGAGTGAGCGAATGGCATTTTCGATTTTTTGAAGCATAATGTGAAGGCTTAGAGGCTGATTTCTCCCGATCCGATGCACACTCTACCATCCGGCGAGTAGACCACGCCGAATTGTCCCGGAGCAATACCTTGAATCGGGTCGCGTCCGTCTATGTGGAAAGTGCCGTCCGTGGTGCGGGTGAGTGTACCGACGCGCCAACGGTCGGTGTGGCGCACTTTGAACGTGATGTCCATTGTACCCGATGGAGGGAAAGGGTCGCCTGTGATGAAGTGGAAACCGGCGAGGTTGAAGGATCGACCATATTGCAGGAGGTTGTCGTAGCCGTGGGAGACGTAAAGGATGTTGTCGGCAAGGTCTTTTTTCACGACAAACCAAGGGCCGCCGCCCAAACCCAAGCCTTTGCGCTGCCCGATGGTGTGAAACCAATAACCTTTGTGTTCGCCCACTTTCTTGCCTGTCTCGAGTTCGATGACATCGCCTTTGCGCTCCCCTAAGAAGCGGCGCACAAAATCGTTGTAATTGATTTTCCCCAAGAAACAGATGCCTTGCGAATCTTTGCGGCGTGCAGGAGCCAGGCGGTTGTCGAGGGCTATTTGGCGCACTTCCTCCTTTTGCAGATGCCCGAGAGGAAGCATGATTTTCTCCACCTGCCGGCGTTCGAGCTGTGCCAAAAAATCAGTTTGATCTTTCACCGGATCGGGAGCGGTGCCGAGCCAAACAGGATGGGAGGAGAGGTCGATGGCTTCGTCGCCGATGGAGTCGCAAAACACCTCATTGTCGCGGATGCAGCGTGCATAATGACCGGTACAGATGCGGTCGTAGGCATGACCCACCTGCTCCTCAAACGCACCAAACTTGATGAGGCGGTTGCACATCACGTCGGGGTTGGGAGTAAGTCCTTGTTGCACATGCCCCATCGTATAGCTCACCACGCGCTCCCAATACTCCTTTTGAAGGTCAATGGTCTGGAGCGGCAACCCGTAGCGTCGGGCGATGGCCTGGCAGAGTTCGAGGTCTTCTTCGGCAGTGCACGTGAGTTCGTCATCGTTGTCCATACCGATTTTGATGTAGAAGAGGTCGGGGCGCAGTCCGCGCTCCATCAGCAGGTGGGTGGCCACGGCGCTGTCTACGCCGCCGGAGAGAAGGAGGGCAATGTTCATAGATTTCTGTTGAGCAGGAAGGGCTGTCGGGGCAAACTGTGCTCCGACAGCCCTTCTTTTCTGCAAAGTTATTATTTCTCAATGATATGAGCAATGAAAAGCAGTTCTTTTTGCTTCGACCTACGGACGTTTTCTTTCGTCCCTCCATTGTCCAAAACTCATTCTTCCTTTTGATATTCTTCGTTGGGTGAGTGAAAAACTTGATTTCTCCAAAGATAAACTATAAACCAAACCTTGGTTTATATAATTCAAGGTTTGGTTTATGTAATTCAAAGTTTGGTTTATAGATTGTCCCTCACTTAGAGAAGTTTTTCGCAAGGATGGACAAAAACAGCCGGCTCGCTCGAAAGGAGCGATGCCGGCTGCAACACAAACTAGAAAAGCAGAGTTATAAAAATGATGAATGTGAATATCTGAAGATAACTGGAAGGAAACTTGTTCCTTTTTCACTGCAAAATTACGAATAATGGAAATATCTGCCAAGGGATTTGCAAAAGTCGGAAGATATTGCTATTTTTGCTTCTCTATTTAGGACGAACGTCTGTTTGGTCGAAGATGAAGCACGTTTGTCGGAAAATTTATCTTTTCATTCTGTCTCCCCTTTCTCCTATGTTAGATGCCAAAGATCTCGAAATCCTGCGCATCCTCCAGCAGGACGGCCGCCTGACCACCAAAGAGATGGCGGCGCGCGTCAATCTTTCCACCACCCCCGTCTACGAGCGCATCCGCCGCTTGGAGCGCAGTGGCTACATCGAGCGCTATGTCGCCATCCTCAATGCCGAAAAACTCAATCAGGGCTTTGTCGTGTTTTGTTCCGTCAAACTGAAGCGGGTCAATAATGCCATTGCCAACGACTTTGCCGAGTTTGTGCGCAACATCCCCGAAGTGACCGAATGCTACAACATCAGTGGGGCGTTCGACTATCTGCTCAAAGTGCACTGCCCCAATATGAAGTACTACCAGAGGTTTGTGCTCGAAGTGCTCGGGCGGCTGGACACGCTGGCCCACATCGAGTCGACTTTTGTCATGGAGTCCGTCAAGCATGAATATGGGGTGGACATCCTGCACTCTGCATTGTAATCTCTTTTCCTCCTTAGACTTATGAAATCTCTTCTACTCACGCTACTTCTGCTCGCCTCGACCCTGGGGGCGGCAGCACAAACCCCTCTTCGCCGGCTCAAAAAGGCGCCCGCCATTGAAGTGACCTACCAGACGTTTGAGAAAGGGCGCTCCACCGCTCCCACTCTGCAACTGTTGGCCGATAGTACCCGCGCCTTGCTCCTCGGGCAAGGAGAGGTGCAAACCATCCTCGATTTCGACTCGCTGCTGGTGCGGCTGCGGGCCGAGCTGAAAGGCGGCGAGGTGATTTCGTCCCGACGTCCTTTCCGCCTCAACGAAGGGCTGGCGCAGCCGGTGGGCAGCGGCAAACTACTGGGATTGCCGTGCAGTATTTATCGCATGGTGCTCAATTCCAACACTTATGAGATGTGGGTGACGCGGAGTCTTCCCTTTCGTGGCACACCGCAGTATCAGACTGGTGTGCCCGATGGCCTGGTACTCAAAATCGTGCGCAACGGCGACCGCGAGGTGCGCGCCACCGTCCTTGTCCCGATCGTCCGTCCGCTGGATCGGCAGACGTTTAGTGTGGGGCGCAGCCTGCGCGAACCGGTGTTCTACCACACCCTTCGACAAAGCCGGGTGGAGACGGTGCGCGTGTTCGATCAAGAGCGGGTGTGCTTCGACGGCAGCAGGTTGCCCCGCCCCGACAGCCTGATGTCCGAGAGAGTCTATCGTTGCGGAGGCGGCAGCATCATTTTGAAGAAAGTGCGCCTGCCCGAAACGGCCGTTGACCGACAGGTGTTTGTCGAACTCACGCAGTATAGCGATGGCGATGCCTACGACCGCACCGGCTCCGTCTTTGTCGTGCCCACCGGCAAGGCGCAGAGTTTTCTTGATGCCATCCACGACTTGAAGAGCGTGCCGAGCCGCCGACTGGGTGGCAAAGATTTTCACGCGCTCGTCTCCACACCGACCTACGATGCACCACTCGAACTGATGCGCTTCATCACGGGCTTCGGTGTGCGCCGCTGCAACAGCATAGAAGTGCCGGGACAGACGTGGGCCGACTCCGTGTTCTACAAAACCGAAATCACCGACATCGCTGCCGCGCTCAAGGGTGAAGTGTGGGTCGGAGCTTACGTGGGCAACTGGGACAAGGATGGGCACAAACTCTCCCTCGCACTCAAATACTATCCCGGCGGTCCGACGGCGGAGCGCCTCACCCTTCCGCTCTTCAACACAGTCAACTATCTTGAGCAGGCCGGGCAACCCTATCCCGACTTCCTGCGCACAGACTCCCTCACTGTGCCTTTCCACCTTGACCACGACACGCCTGCCGCCACCCTCGTCTATCTCACCACGGGCCACGGCGGATGGGGCGGCGGCGACGAGTTCAATCCCAAGCCCAACACCATTGTGCTTGATGGGCGGCCCGTCATCAGTTTCATCCCTTGGCGTGATGACTGCGGCACTTATCGCCATCAGAACCCTTGCAGCGGCAACTTCGACAATGGCCTTTCGTCCAGCGATTTGAGTCGCTCCAATTGGTGTCCGGCCACGGTGACCACGCCAGAACGCATCCCGCTGGGGGCGCTCACCGCCGGCGACCATATGCTCACTATCAAAATCCCACAGGGAGCCCCCGAAGGCAGCAGCATCAGTTATTGGTGCTTGTCCGGCACGCTGGTGTGCGAGTGAGACTCCAATCAACTGACGAGTAGTGTATCACTCCGAACATATCCGTCTGATCCCTGCCATCCTTGTCTTTCAAAGCTCAACTTTGAGAAAACGTCCATAATATGATAAATTCCACCGAAAGAAGTGATATTCTCATTTTTAATTGCTACCTTTGTCATGTCAGATATTTTATTTGTTTTTTTGTTGGTAGCACCAAGATAGGTGAAATTTCTGACATATCCAAGTGTTTTGAGAACTTTGTTTCTCAGACACTTGGAGTTCTCACAAGAATTTATGCTGCGGAATTAAGGCAAGATATTAATTATGAAAGTGTTTTTACTTCTTTTATTATTATATTTTCCTCTTAACAGTATAGTAGCGGAAGATCATCAGGTGGATGTTACCTTATCGTATGAATCTGGGTATATTTCCAAGAGTCTATATATAAATGGAAAGAAAGAAGCTGTCTATAAAAGCAAGCAAAAGAAACCTATAAGGCTCACAAAAGTCGAGAAAGATATGCAAAAGATCTTTTTCGAACAATTAAAATACTTGGAATCGTGGGGGGTGATTATAAAATATCCGGAGGTTATTTTCGAAGACCTTTGTATTATCTCTGATATATTATCCAATTATGATAAGTCGGAAATTCAATCTTTTATTCAAACAAAAGGTGATTGTAAAACAATTAATATATTAAAAATCAACAAATATTACACATATATTAATGCAAGAGTCGATTATGTTTTAACGCTCACAATAGTTATAGAAAAAGGCTTACTTAAAGAGTTCCGATATGAATACATGCCAGATTTTTCTGACGAGACCGTTATTTACAGATGTCAGTACAAATATGATAATTATGGTAGAATTATATATATAACAACTTTAGGGAAAGAAACAAATGAAATTAGAATAACATATGCGAGTTTAAGATAACCTCAATTCCGCAGCATTTTTTCTTGTGAGGTACTTTTATATATTGAAGTGACATTTTGGGGATTTATCCATTGATATGGGGATTTTCTGGGGTTCTTGGTTCTTGCATAATCATGAAATCCCCCACCCAAACCAATGGGGAAGTATGAAAAGCCACAAAGAAATGATGTTTATTCAATGAAGACTTCAGCGTAGTAGGTTTTATTTGTATATAGGTTCAGAACGTTCCGCCTTCCAGTGCGCACCCATTTTGCTGGCACGCTGACAAAATGCAGGATAAAGGCTTTCAGCCTGCTTGTCTTTTTCAATGGCTTGACCTTATCGCTGATATGACGGACGAGATAGAGATAGAAGTTCTTCAGCATGGCGGTAACCATCATGAAAACCATGTTCTCAGCCATAAAGGAAAAGGGCAGATGCGACCATCCGAAGTCATTGTTCTGTATATCAAAGTTCTTTTCGCTTGCTCCACGCTCATTATAAAATGTAATGATGTCTTTCTCGGTAGATGTCCAGTTGTTGGTAAGTATACAGCGGTATGTGTATATCACTCCGAATACATCAGTCCGTTGCTTGCCCTCCTTGTCTTTCAAAGGACTACGTTGTACGACAAGCCTGTATGACTTTCCTTCTATTAAGTTGTCCATGCTGATGGAGGTGACATCGCATCTCTCATAACCAACCTCAACACTCTTCCATTCTTTCAGCCGGCGGAAGTCCTCACATCGGCTGTCGCAGTTGGCTGCACGTATATAGAACGTGTTGCAGCGCGACTCTACGGTTTGGATGATTTCCTTTGAGAACGACCCGCAGTCGGCACGGAAACGCTCTATTACCACACCAAGTTCTGAGGTTACACGGTCCATAATGCGACGGAGCGTGTCTTCTTGATGGAATCTCACATTGGTGTTTCCGTCACGATTCTCACCTCCGACTATGATTCCCCCAATGGAAGCCCAACCAGGGAAATAGCCAGAATCCTGCTTGTAAGAATACTTTGCATCGAACTTGTGGGCTGGAATAAACTGATGATCAAAGTCTAAGTCAACATGACTGCCTGCCTTTATAAGCCCCATCATCCGTAAAAGTAAGGTGTTCAGCTTCTCTGCAGTGTTGAAACTGTAAGACCTGCCGGAGGTTTCGCTCTTATAGACAATATTTTTCTCGGTAAGCTCCTTCAGTCCGCGCCCCACAGTGTCGGCACTGGGTAACAGCGTATCAGGTCTCTGCTTGAACTGTCTTGTAAGCGCATTGATGTCCCCAAGGCAATCCCCTCCACAAAGGTAGCTGAAGAAGAGAGAGCCCAGGATGCTTCCATGGCTGAATGCCTTGCCGCTACTTCCACGTTTGCCCAACACGGATTCGGTAAGTTTTTCAAAGCCCAACTTTGAGAAAACGTCCATAATGTGATAAATTCCACCGAAGGAAGTGATATTCTCGCTTTTAATTGCTACCTTTGCCATGTCAGATTTTTGCTTACTTGTTATGTTTGCAGCACCAAGATAGGTGAAATTTCTGACATATCCAAGTGTTTTTGAGGACTTTGTTTCTCAGGCACTTGGATTTCTTAAAAGATTTTATGCTGCGGAATTAAGGTTGCCATCACAATAGAGTGTGGAATCGTAGTTTTGCAATTAAGCCACAACTGCCTAAGAGATTGCCAGGAAAATGGATAACTGCTACCGAAGTTCGTCCTACGAAACTCTATTGGCAGTTATGCATATTTCAGTATTTAGAGGATACCATACATCCGAAAAATACATTTCGCCAACAACTGAAATGCCTTCTCACAAAGTATCCTTCTGTGGATGTGACAGCTATGGGATTTCCTACAGATTGGAAGGAGACAGTGCTTTGGAAAGAATAATCAATATATTCATGCGATGCCCCACTACTGGGATTGACCGGTAACGAAGCATTGTTTCTTCATCAGATTGATTGTTGATTGAACTCTGCTTGCGGGTAAAATTTATTTCATGCCCATCATAGTTCGTTATAAAAAGAAACTCATGTCTCGTTCCATTCTTCGCATTGCTGTTCCTTCGATAGTGTCCAACATCACCGTGCCGCTCCTTGGTTTGGTGGACACCGCCATCACGGGACACCTCGGTGCGGCAGCTTACCTTGCGGCTATCGCTGTGGGCAGCACCCTCTTTTCGACCACCTACTGGCTCTTCAACTTCCTACGCATGGGCACCGGCGGACTCACCGCACAAGCCTATGGCGCAGGACACCACGACGAAACGGCGGCCTTGCTTTGGCGCTCGCTGGTGCTCGCGTTGGTCATTGGGCTGCTGCTTCTGCTCTTTCAGCAACCCATTGCCACGCTCGGTTTCCGCCTCCTCGCTCCCGGAGCGACGGCAGCTGTTCCTGCTCGTATCTACTTCAATATCCTTATCTGGGGCGCACCGCCCATGCTGACCCTCTTCGCCCTTAACGGCTGGTTGTTGGGCATGCAGAATGCGCGCTACCCGATGGTAGTGGCCATTGTGCAGAATGTGGTCAATATCCTTGTCAGTCTTACTCTCGTTGTGGGGCTGCATTGGGGTATCGCCGGTGTAGCGATGGGGACGCTCGTGGCACAGTGGACGGGAGCTGCATTGGCTTTTGCGCTTGCCCTGCGCGTGTTGCAGCGTGGACGCTGTCACACTACGATGCGTGCTGTGGTGCGCTCGTTGCCGGCGTGGATGCAGCTTTTTGCCGTCAATCGCGACATCTTCCTGCGCACGCTCTGCCTTGTTTCGGTGATGTTTGCCTTCACCGCTTTTGGTACTCGGCAAGGAGAAACTCTCCTCGCGGTCAACGCCCTTTTGATGCAACTCTTTCTCCTCGTGAGCTACTTTATGGATGGCTTTGCCTACGCCGGCGAAGCCCTCGGTGGTCGCTTCCTGGGTGAGGGGAATGTCGCGGCCTTTCGCGCTCTTGTGCGTCGACTTTTCGCCTGGGGCGGTGGGGTTGCGGTGGGTTTTGTCCTCTTCTTCCTCGTCAGTAGCACGACCCTCATCGCCCTCCTCACCGATGTCGAAGCCGTGCGCATGGCGGCGCAACCTTTTCTCCCTTATGCCATCGTGATTCCCTTGGTGAGTTTCTCAGCCTTCTTGTTCGACGGCCTCTTCATCGGCACCACCTCCACCCGCGCCATGCTCCTCACCGTCTTTGTCGCCTCGGCAGCCTTCTTTCTTCTTCATCACTTTCTTTCTCCCTCGTTGGGCAACCACGCCCTTTGGTGTGCCTTCCTGCTCTTCTTAGGACTTCGTGGGCTTGTTGCTGCTCTCTTCCTGCCTCAACTTTTGCGTAAAATCAGAAAAACAACGCCCCAGTCATAAATCTGAACAGGGCGTTGTTGTAGTTATTTAATACAGAGTAGGTAAGTTTCACCGCCAAGGCCAATCGTATATTTTTACTCAGTGAGCACAATACGTTCCGGTAGTATCCAACAGGATTGCTATCCGTGTTCTTGAAGGCGATGTCCATAATGTTTTGCTTTTTGCGAGGCTTCAGCGGCAAATATACAGTATTTTGCCTGTTCTCCCAAATCTATGTGAGGAGTTTAGAGCGGCGCGTCCGGAAAAACACGCAAATGTTTTATATTCTTCTGATAAAGTGCTACATTTGCATCGGCTTGCAGGAGCAACCCTTCGACGACAATCAACCATACAACTACATATCCTTATGAAATTCAAACGTATTCTTTTGAAACTCAGCGGTGAGAGCCTGATGGGCGAGCAAGGGCACGGCATCGACACGAAGCGCCTGAGCGAATATGCCGCGCAAATCAAGGAAGCCCAAGCCATGGGCATCGAAATCGGTATCGTCATCGGCGGTGGCAACATCTTCCGCGGACTTTCGGGCGCCGGCAAAGGTTTCGACCGCGTCAAAGGCGACCAGATGGGCATGTGCGCCACGGTCATCAACAGTCTTGCCCTCTCTTCGGCACTCGGTGCGGTGGGCGTGAAGAGCCGTGTACTCACTGCCATCCGCATGGAACCCATCGGTGAGTTCTACTCCAAGTGGAAAGCCATCGAAGCTTTGGAGCGCGGCGAAGTGGTCATCATGAGTGCCGGTACCGGCAATCCCTATTTTACCACTGACACCGGTTCGTCGCTCCGCGGCATCGAAATCGAAGCCGACGTTATGCTCAAAGGCACGCGGGTGGACGGCGTCTACACTGCCGACCCTGAAAAAGAACCCACCGCCACGAAATTTTCCGACATCTCCTATGATGAGGTGCTGCAACGCGGCCTGCGCGTGATGGACATCACCGCCACCGCCATGTGCAAGGAAAACAATCTGCCCATCTACGTCTTCAACATGGACATCGTGGGCAACTTGAAACGCGTGCTTTCGGGCGAAGACATCGGTACCTACGTGCACGCCTAAGGCACTCCATGCGATTGATGCCCAACCAAGAAGTCGGCCACCCTTTCACGAAGAGAGGGTGGCCGACTTGCCTTATGAAAAATCTAATCGGAAGAATTAGAAGTTATAGTAAACGCCGAAGCTAACGTTTTTGCTAGAAAGATTGTAACCGAATTGTTGACCGCTGAGATCGCTGTCACGGAATCCTACGAAACCAAGGCTAGTCACAAAGCTTACACGAGGAGAGATGTTTACAGCGAGACCGGGACGAACACCTACCCCCCAAGCAAACTGAGCATCAGCACCCTTTACCTTTTCCCAGCCAAGGTTCACAGTACCATCGAAGATGAGGTTCACAGGACCCCAAGAAGCTGCTGTGTAACGAGCATAGGGATTGAAGGAGAACGTGTTGAGGTCTTTGCCATACAAGGCCTTTTCTTGCAAATCGTAGTTGAGTTCAGCAGCCAAGGTCCACTTGTTGTTGAGGGCATAACCCACTTCAGGAGCAAATGAGACATTGGTAGTTTCAGCCTTAGAGTTGTGCCAAAGACCCAGACGGCCACCCAAGAATACTTGTGCATCGGCAGCAGCAAACGAGCCGGCTGCGATGGCGAGAGCGAGTAAAAACTTTTTCATTGTTTTGTGTTATTAAAAGTGTTACTGTAATTTGAGTTCTTGTGTTGTCGACAGAAGGAGTTGTTTCCTTCCGTTTGACGATGCAAAGTTAGAGAGAAAAAAAAGAAACCCGCAAGAAAAAATCTCTTTTTCTCACGTTTTTGAAGAAAATTGACGGCTTTTGCTATTCTGGCATATCAAAATGGGTATACTAATCGTGTTGTGAAAGTTTTCAAGAGGGGTGATTTCCACACTTTGAAGAGCGTGATTTTGTCTGATTTTGGGGTAATGAAACCGTTCGTGGAGGTTGTAGAAAGGCGGAGCATCGCGCTCGTTGCTCTTTTTTCGACTGAAAGGTAATGCCATCACGGGCAGTAAAAGGCGGTGATGTGGTCAAGGATAGCGGAAGACCACCGATGGAGCGTCATTCTCAAACCTCTTCGTCCTCCTCGTCCTTCTTGGTCGACTTAGAAGAGGGAGCGGTTTTCAGTGCATCGGGACGCAGATTGCCCTGTTTGTCAAAAAGGCCGTAGGTGGTGCGGAGAACGCGAAATTCCGTGCGACGGTTGAGGGCGTGGCAGGAGTCCTGCTGCGCGAGGGGGAGGCGGGCAATGAGGGAGTCGGTGAGCGTGTCGCCTTCGTGGAGGAAGGGGTGCGTCTCGAGGAGTTTGCGGTTGACGACTTTCGGCTGCGCTTCGCCATAGCCTTTGGGCGTGAGGCGGTCGGGAGCGATGCCGTGGGCGGTGAGGTAGCGCACCACGCTCTCTGCACGGCGCTGGGAGAGGGCGAGGTTGTAGGCTTCGCTGCCGCGGGTGTCGGTGTGTGCGGCCAGTTCGATGGTGATGTGTGGGTTGTCGTTGAGCAGTCGCGTCAGTCGGTCGAGCGCTTCCGAGGAAGCCGGTGTGATGTCGGCCTTGTCGAACTCGTAGAAGACATTGCGCACGAGCACCGGAATACTCAGCGAGGGCAGCGGGAATTGGAGCACGCGCTGCTCGGCGGCGAGGGTGTCGACGCGCAGGTGTTGAGGCAGGTTGAGATAGCCGGGGCAAGTGGCAAGGAAGAGGTAGTCGACGCCGGGAGAGATGGGTTGCTCAAATGAGCCATCGCTCTTGACCGGTACTTTCAGGTTGGTGCCGTCGCTGCCGATGATGTGAACGAGCGCGGCCGGGAGTTCGTAGCCGTCTTGCTCGTAGACCCAACCTTTGACACTGAGCAGCACTTCGGGGTGGGAGAATTCATAGAGTTTGTCCCAGCCTCGGCCACCGGTGGAGCGCGTGGAGGTGAAGAAACCGCGCGGATGCGTGCCGTCGAAGGTCATCCCGAAGTCGTCACCGTTGGAGTTGAGCGGCGCAGGCAGATGTTCCACGTTCCAAACGCCCGAAAGACTGTCGAGCACAGCGCTGTAGAGGTCGAGTCCACCCAAGCCTTCGCGACCATCGGAAGAAAAGAAGAGCGTGCCGTCGAGACGGAAGGTGGGGAACTCCTCATTGCCGGGCGTGTTGATGGACGGACCTAAGTTTTCGATGCCAGATACGCCATTGTTGCCTTCGATGCGAGCGCGCCAGAGGTCGAGACCTCCTTCGCCGCCGGGCATATCGGAGACGAAGTAGAGCCATCGTCCATCGGGCGAGGGAGCGGGATGGGCGTAGTTGGAGAGGGTGTCGGCACTGAGTTTGAGCGCCTGTGGTTTGCCCCACGAAGCGTCGGTACGTGCCGAAGTCCAAATTTCGGCCATGCGTGGATATTCGGGATGGGTGGTGCAGACGGTGAGGTACATCGTCTTCCCATCGGGCGAAAAGGCCGGTGTGCCTTCGTCATTGTCCGAACTGAGGGATTCTATGAGTTCGGGCGCTTTCCATCGACCTTTCTCGTCTTGGCGCACCACGAAGAGGTCACCGGGCTTCTGTCCCGTAATGCCCGAAAGCGTGTTGCCGGCCGCTGCGCTGCGATTGGAGGTGAAGTAGAGTTGTTGTTCCTTGTCCGTGCCGAGGAGGGCCGGAGAGTAGTCGGCACGGTTGCTGTTGAAGTTGCCGGCGAGGCGCACGGTGTAGAGCGAACCGGCATTGCGTGTGGCGACCGCGTGCTCCGCGCTTTGCAGTCCGATGGCCGCTGCCGCGTTGTCGGGTTGGTGGAAGATGTGTTGCCGAAATGCCTTTTCCGCCCCTTTGTAGTCGCCTTTGAGGAGCGACATCTGGCCGATGCGCAGATAGGTGAGCGTGTCGACATATTTGTAGCGCTCCGCCGTGCGGTAGGCGCCGAGGGCACGCGAGGAGTAGCCGTAGCGGCGGTAGGCTTCGCCCATAAGGAAGGCCAGCCGTCCGCGTTGCTCCTTCTCTTTGATGGAGGTGAGGCGATAGGCTTTCTGATAGAGCGCGGCCGCTTCGGCATATTCGCCGATGGCCATGGCACGTTCGGCACGGCGTGCACTTCGTTCGGCGGTGGTGCAGGCGGTCAGTAGGAGGAGAAGCGTTAAGAGGAGGGTAAGGGGGAGTAATTGTGGTCTCATATGATAAGGGAGGAGTTTCTGACGAAAGGTCGTCGGAAATGGAGCTGTTGCGTGTCGTTCAGTCGATGGGATGATGGAAAAGGGCAGGCTTTACAAAGGATAGCCGGCCGTCGGATGCCGGCAAAGATTGGCAAAGATGAGAAGCCAAGTAGAATTGCCTAAGGAAAGAAGTCTGCTTAATTTTGAACATCTATCTTCATAAGCAACTCTTTTTTTTGCAAATTATTGTCTGTGGAAGGTGCAATTAGCAAAATAAGTAGTAAATTTGCTGCACTATTGCGCACCCGAAGCAGGGTGGTGCAATGGTGTAGAATTTTCTATAAGATAAAGCTCTGCGCCTTTTCCTCAACCGAACAAGAGCGCTCGAGCCGGTTTTTTTGTTTCACTAAAACTCAATCATAATCCATGCTTAAACAACTCACCAATGGTCGCATTCTCACGCCCGAAGGTTGGCTCGAAGGCGGTAGTGTGCTTGTCGAAGACGGCAAAATCGTCGAAGTTGCCAACAACGAACGCCCCATCGTAGGCGCTGAAATCATCGATGCCAAAGGCTGTGACATCGTGCCCGGTGGCATCGAACTTCACATCCACGGTGGTGGTGGCCGCGACTTTATGGAAGGTACAGAAGAGGCTTTCCGCACGGCCGTAGACGCCCACATGCAATACGGCACAACCGCCATTTATCCCACCCTCTCGTCGAGCACCCGCGAAATGATTGACGCCGCCATCAAAACGTGCGAACGCCTGATGAAAGAGCCCGGCAGCCCCATCATGGGTTTGCACTTGGAAGGGCCTTATTTCAACTTGAAGAAGGCCGGTGCACAGATGCCCGACATCATCCGCAACCCCGACCCCAAGGAATACAAAGAAATCCTCGAAAGCACCGACTGCGTGAAGCGTTGGGATGCTGCTCCCGAACTGCCCGGTGCGAAGGAGTTCTATGAATGCTGCGTGGAGCACGGTTGCAAACCCTCGGTGGCCCACACCGACGGCGGCTGGGACGATGTGCTCATGGCCTATAAAGCTGGCGCCAACCACGCTACTCACTTCACCAACGCGATGAGCAGCCTCACCAAAGCCCGCGAGTTCAAGAAAGTGGGTGTGGTAGAGAGCGTCTTTGCCATCGACGACTTCACGGTAGAGGTGATTTCCGACGGTATTCACGTGCCTCCCGTGCTGATGCGCCAAATCTACAATGCCAAGGGCGTGAAGAACATGTGCTTCGTGACCGACTCGCTGGCGTGCAGTGCTTCGAAGTCGACCTACAACTTCGATCCCCGCGTCATCATCGAAGACGGCGTGTGCAAACTGGCCGACCGCAGTGCTTTGGCCGGCTCCATCTCCACGATGGACCGCCTTGTGCGCACCGCCGTCAAGGAAGCCGACATCCCCATGGAAGACGCCTGTCGCATGATTGCCGAAGTGCCCGCTCGCATCATGAAGATTGACGACCGCAAGGGCTACATCAAGAAAGGCCACGATGCCGACATCATCATGTTCGACAAGGACATCGAAATCAAGTTTGTGATGCAAAACGGCAACGTCAAGCGCAACGACCTTTAAGTCTCTTATTCCTCCCCCTCTCCCCCTTTCTGCAAAGGTGGGAGTGGGGGATTTTTCTTTTCCTTTTTCTCTTTCTTAATCGACTATCACCACAACATGAGTCTGAAAATTGTTGTACTTGCCAAGCAAGTACCCGACACCCGCAATGTGGGCAAAGATGCGATGACGCCGCAAGGTACCGTCAATCGCGCAGCACTGCCTGCCATCGTCAATCCCGACGACCTCAATGCGCTCGAACTGGCGCTTCGTCTGAAAGAAGCCCATCCCGGCTCGACCATCACGATGCTCACCATGGGCCTGCCCAAGGCGGCCGAAGTGCTCCGTGAGGGACTTTACCGCGGCACGGATGCCGGCGTCCTCCTCACCGACCGCGCTATGGGCGGCGCCGATTCCCTCGCCACGTCCTACGTGCTCTCGCAAGCCATTCGCAAAATCGGTGTGCCCGATGTCATCGTTTGCGGTCGTCAAGCCATCGACGGCGACACCGCACAAGTCGGGCCGCAAGTGGCCGAAAAACTGGGCATCAACCAAATCACCTACGTTGAGGAGGTCAATGGACTTTGCGACAACACACTCACCGCCACGCGTCGCATCGACGGCGGGGTAGAGAAGGTCGAAGCGCCTCTGCCCCTGCTGCTCACCGTCACCGGTTCTGCCGCCCCCTGCCGCCCCCGCAACGCCAAACTCCTTATGAAATACAAGCGCGCACTGGCACCTGCCGAAAAGCCCGCAGAACTCCCACACGCTGAGGAATACGACAAGAAACCCTACCTCAACCTCACGCAGTGGGGCGTGGCCGACATCGAGGCCGACCTCGCACAATGCGGCCTCTCCGGTTCGCCCACCAAGGTGAAAACGGTGCAAAACATCGTTTTCAAGGCCAAAGAAAGCCAACGACTGGGCAGTTCGGATGCCGAAGTAGAAAATTTGATTGTTGAACTCCTCGAAAGCCACACCATCGGATAAGCCATGAATAGTGTATATGTATATTGCGAAATCGAAGGAACGCAAATTGAAGAAGTGAGCTTCGAACTGCTCACCAAAGGCCGCAAACTAGCCAACGAACTGGGTGTGAAACTCGAAGCTGTTGTAGCCGGCGAGGGCATCAAAGGGCTGGTCGAAAAGGCAATTATGCCCTACGGTGTAGACGTGCTCCACGTGTTCGACGCCCCCGGGCTGTCGCCTTACACCACGCGCCCCCACGCCTCCATCCTCATCGGCCTCTTCCGGCGCGAACAGCCGCAAATCTGCTTGATGGGCGCCACCGTCATCGGTCGTGACCTCGGCCCGCGCGTCAGCTCCGCTCTCACCAGCGGATTGACGGCCGACTGCACCGCGCTCGAAATCGGCGACTACGACGACAAGAAAGCCGGTAAGCACTACGACCATCTCCTCTATCAGATTCGCCCTGCCTTTGGCGGTAACATCGTCGCCACCATCATCAACCCCGACAACCGCCCGCAGATGGCCACCGTTCGCTCCGGCGTGATGAAGGCGGAAATCGTGGACGAGCACTACAAGGGCGAAGTCGTGTATGAAAACGTGGCCGACTTTGTTGCGCCCGAAGATTATGTGGTCAAGGTCATCGAACGCCAAGTGGAAAAGGCCAAGAACAACCTCAAGGGTGCTCCCATCGTGGTGGCCGGCGGTTACGGTGTGGGCTCGAAGGAAAACTTCGACTTGCTGCGCAAACTTGCCGAAGAACTCCACGGAGAGGTCGGGGCGAGCCGCGCTGCGGTCGATGCCGGTTTCTGCGAGCACGACCTGCAAATCGGGCAGACGGGCGTGACCATCCGCCCCAAAGTCTACATCGCTTGTGGCATCTCGGGCGCCATCCAGCACGTGGCCGGAATGAAGGAAAGCGGCATTGTGATTTCCATCAACACCGACCCCAATGCCCCCATCAATGCACTGGCCGACTACGTCATCACGGGTTCTGTCGAAGAGGTGGTGCCCAAGATGATCAAGTACTACAAGCAAAACAGCAAATAACCTTTTCATTCTACTACAATGGCAAATCACTATACTGAGCACCCCGAACTTCGTTTCGAGCTCAACCACCCCCTTATGCAACGTATCGTCGAACTCAAAGAGCGCAACTTCCGCGACAAAGACGAGTTCGACACCGCCCCTCTTGACCATGCTGATGCGATGGACAATTACGACCGCGTGCTGGACATCGTGGGCGAAATTGCCGGTACCACGATTGCTGAAAATGCGGAAGGCGTAGACCTCGAAGGGCCGCACCACGAAGGCGACCGCGTGCGTTATGCTTCCGGCACACAGCGTAACTTGGACGCTATGGTCAGCGCCGGCATGAACGGCATGACCATGCCTCGCCGCTACGAAGGCTTGAATTTTCCCATCATGCCCTACACCATGTGTGCCGAACTCGTGGCAGCGAGCGATGCCGGCTTCGGCAACATTTGGTCGCTCCAAGACTGCATCGAAACCCTCTACGAATTTGGAAACGAAGACCAGCACGCTCGCTTCATTCCCCGCATTGCCCACGGTGAAACCATGTCGATGGACCTCACAGAACCCGATGCCGGTTCCGACCTTCAGAGCGTGATGCTCAAGGCTTCTTATGACGAGGAAAATAACTGCTGGCGCTTGAACGGCGTGAAACGTTTCATCACCAACGGCGATGCCGACATCCACCTTGTGCTGGCACGTTCGGAAGAGGGAACGACCGATGGCCGCGGTCTGTCGATGTTTATCTATGACAAGCGCGATGGCGGCGTGAACGTGCGCCGTATTGAGCATAAACTCGGTATCCACGGCAGTCCCACCTGTGAACTCGTCTACAAGAATGCCAAAGCCGAACTCTGCGGTTCCACGCGCATGGGGCTGATCAAATATGTCATGGCCTTGATGAATGGTGCTCGTCTCGGCATAGCCGCCCAGTCGGTCGGCCTCTCGCAGGCTGCCTACAACGAAGGCTTGGCTTACGCTCGCGACCGTGAACAATTCGGTAAGGCCATCATTCACTTCCCCGCGGTCTACGACATGCTGGCCACGATGAAGGCCAAATTGGATGCCGGTCGTGCTTTGCTCTATCAGACGGCACGCTGCGTGGACATCTACAAGGCACTCGAGGACATTTCGCGCGAACGAAAACTCACCCCCGAAGAGCGCGCAGAGATGAAACTCTACAACAAATTAGCCGATTCGCTCACGCCCCTCGCCAAAGGTATGAACTCGGAATACTGCAACCAAAATGCTTATGATGCCTTGCAGATTCATGGCGGTTCGGGCTTCATGATGGACTATCCCATCCAGCGTATTGCCCGCGATGCCCGCATCACATCGATCTACGAAGGCACGACGCAACTTCAAGTGGTGGCGGCCATTCGCTTCGTTACGAATGGTTCCTATCTCGCTCAGATGCGCGAATATGAACAGCAGGAAGTCAGCGCCTCTATGCGTCCGCTGCAAGAGCGTGCCAAGACCATCGCCGATCGTCTTGAAGCAGCCGTTGAGCGTGTGAAGGAAGTGGGCAATCAGGAGTTCCAAGACCTCTGCGCCCGCCATCTGGTCGAAATCGCGGCCGATGGCATCATGCTCCACCTGCTCATCTACAATGCTTCGAAAGCCCCCGAACTTTTCGAGAAGTCGGCGCAGGTTTACGCCCGCTTTGTAGATGCCGAAGTGGCCAAGCACCATCAGTATATTATGGACTTGCAATTGGAAGACCTCGACTTCTACCGCAAAGCCTAAACGACCCTCTCAAAGACACATTGCGGGTCATCTCTGTATGACCTGCAATGTGTTTTCTCTCCAACATCTGCTCACCTCACAAAAACTCAGTATATGAAACACCTTTTGCTCCTCCTCTTCTTCGCCCTTCCGCTGCTCACCACTACCGCACAGAAAAAAACGCTTGACGAAACGCCCTATCTGGCAGGGGCTGTGCCCGAGCAGAACGGAATGATTGTTTTTGCCGAACATTACGACCTCCCCGGCAAGAGTCGTGCAGAACTGGTGGCGCGGCTGGAACAATATGTGCGCAGCCTTGTAGAAGTGCCCGAAAAGCTTCCTACTTCGCGCTTGACGGAGGTGTCCCCCGACAGTGGTGTTGTGGCGGCATCGGTCGAGGAGTACCTTTGGTTCAAACGCAACTCCCTCGTTTGGGATCGCGCCACGGTGCGCTACCAGTTGGTGGTGTTGGCCAAAGAGGGAGCTTTCGACATCATGATGCGCAACATCCGCTACGCCTACGAGCCCTTTGACCGCAACGGCGAAGAGACCTTCTTCCCCGCCGAAGAGTGGATCACCGACCGCGAAGCCTTGAAGCGCAACGGACGACTCACCAAAGTGGGCGGCCGCAAATTTCGCGTGAAAACCATCGACCGTAAAAACGAAATTTTTGCCGGCGCGCGCCGTTTGTTCCAAGATTAGCGCCGCCTGTTCCAAGATTAGCGCTGCCTCTTTCGAGATTAGCATTGTCTGTTTCAAGATTGACACTGTCCATTTCAAGATGAGTGCTATCTTGCGATAATCTGCACTTCTTCATTTCCATAGGCTGAGTTCCTTTCTCGGGACTCAGCCTCTTTTTGTCCCTTCTCGTGACGCGCATCTCCGTTTTCCAAAAATCTCCATGCTGTTGGCGTTTCATCGCCACGCCTTTGGCGTTGAAACGCCAACAGCATGGCGACGCGTCGCCACTCCATGGCGTTTTCGTGGCGACAGAAGAACTTTGTAAGACAGTGATTTAGAAAATCAACGACTAAGGCATAGAACTTCCTTTCCTCACCATCAGTATGAAAAATCTCCTTTTGGCCGTGGAAAGAAACTTAAAAACGGCATCAGGCAATGAACTCTCCTCAACGACAAACGTGTCTGCAAAAAAAATGCCTTTCCAAAGAGATTGAAAAATATGCAAACCCGGCGGAGAGTGCATTATACTTTCTGAAAACAAAGTTTCATTTATTGTGTGTTTCTGCAAACTCGGGTTTTCAAAAATGGGGGGGGGTAAAATTTTTCTTTCGATTTTTGAAGTTTCATATTGTCTATTTGCATTTTCTTTATAGCTTTGCCAAAAGTAGAATTCGGTGAATGTATATTTCTTGGTATACGCCCCGATTCCGTCAATGCTCAATCAACAAAGAAAACAATACAAACAAGCATCATGAAAACCTTACAAAACCACTTCGTGCGAAGCGCCCTCTTTCTGCTCTTCGCCCTCCTCTTTCCGCTTTTGGGGTGGGGACAAGGTATGCCGAAACTTAACCGAAAAGATTTTACGTTGACTGTGGTATCTGGAAATACCACCTGTAATACTCCCGGTGGGGTAATTATCACTTATCGCAATGCTGTTGCAGGCATACAAAAACTACGTTACGAGTTTCCCAAAGGCTGGGGGGGTGAACCCATGTTTACACAAGAGGTGGCTCCTAATGTCGCGATTTACCAAGCGCTCCCGGATTGGGATATGGATATCATTAGGCCGAGAGTGACAGGACTTGGTGCCGGGAATGAACAAACAAATACAGTTACGATTACCAAGCAAATAGCTGATTCAGAATCAGAAGAAGGACCACAAAGCCAGTATCGATATACCGAAAGTACCATAGCAGATGCAGACATCTTCACGTCCACAGATCCTGCGGACGGATGTGATGGTACTAGGGGGCGAATTACAATGGCGCTTATTATGTCGGGATTCACCAACGTAGAATGGAAACTCTATCGTGGTGCGACACTGCTCAATACGATTAATTCTACTACCCCCAATCTACCTGCTTCATTTGAGAATCTTTCTGCGGGGGTCTATCGTCTTGAAGCACGTGCCACCCCGATTTGTGCGAATTCGCATCCTGCCCTGACTGCCCCAGGAGCTTCTTGGGACGGAAATACACTCGTGTTCACGAGGGATATTTCTATAGGTGCTTTTCAAATCAATCAAGAAGAGATAAGTGGGGTGATAGGTAATTGTAACTCCACTTATCGTGCCCAACTCTCAGGGGTATTTGGTGTGACGAGCATCACGGCAGAGGTTTTGCCCAAAGGAGGGGCGACTGTACTGAAAACCACGACGACTGATGCTAGTAAGGACTTCAAAATTAGTTTTGAAGAACTCCCTATCGGTGACTATACGCTTCGTCTTACAGCTGCTAACTGTAGTGCCGTGATGCAAAAAGACTTTTCTATAAAGAATACAGAACCAAATGTTCAAGCTAGATTTGATTTTAATGCTGTTCTAAAAAATATGTGTGCAAAGCATACCGTATTTTGTAGTACAAACATACCTTATCCGGAACGTCCTCAAACCTATCGACTCATTCATGTTGCCTCTGGTGATATTGTGGGCACGAAAACCTGGCAATATTCGGAAGCAGATCCTGAATGTCGTATTACAGATCTTACACTAAAAAATCAAGAAGATTATGTAGTGGAAGCTGACTTTTGTGGGATTACTAAAAGAAGTCAGGTATTCAAAGTTTATCTATATGGTGCTAATCTTCAATGGAGTGTACTATCTAATGCCACTGGAATTTGTACCGGACAAGGTGGCAAGGCCAAGGTAATGGTTCGTGATGCACAAGCCCGCCCCATGGCATTGGCTGGAACGCTCGAACTCATAAATGCAAATGGAGAGTCCATCATGAGCCAGTCCATGCCTGATGGATGGAATGGTGAAGCTGTGTTTGATGACATTCCGCCTAGTCCGAGTTATCTATATGGTGGTGCCAATGAGTACTATAAAGTCCGCTTCACCCTTGATTGTAATGGTACCTCCTCAGAGTACAATTTCGGCTCTATGTATATGAATGCGGCGTCCTTATCCATTGAAGTAAAACCTATTGCTTGGGTGGATCAGTGTGTCGCCAAGTATGCACTCGATTTTAAACCGGATGGTACAGAAATTGAGAAAATACTGACTGCGACATTTAAAGTGCAAAAGAGTGATGGTACTATTGTTTGGCAAGGTGTTTATGTTCCAGACTTTGACAACGGTGGGTTCATGCGGGTAACTCTACCTTCAGCAGGGCAATATGCTGTAATGGTTCGACCTTCTTGTGGTACATCTGTGGCAAAAAGTAGAGGGGTAGATATTGGAGAGATAAAAAAAGAAGATGCTTTTAAGAATGCAGGTGAAGTGATAATCTCAAAAAAATCCTATCCCTGCCATGGTATTGGAGAAGTCGACCTCTCTTCCATCGCACCTGCAGCCTATCCCGGAGTTTGGGAAATAGAAAAAGATGGTGCGCCTTATCTTACAGGAAAGTTTGGCTATCCAGTTACCGGACTACCAGTGGGGCATTATAAAATTACAGCCCACTTAGAGTGTGATCCAACCATCAAGATAGAACGGACTTTTGAAATGATATCAGGGCTCGAAGTTTCTCGATTTGAAACGTACGGCTCATGTGGTTCCAAAGTATTGGGGACTACCTATATTAGTGTTTCTATATTGAAGGGACAACGCATCAATTATTCTTATAAGATCTACAATTCCGATACAGAAACGCTTGTTGAGGAAAAGAATTTAACAAGAGGGGATTATAGTTCTAACGATTGGTTATATTACCTCCGCACAAATCTCCCAAGTGGCAATTATCGTTTGGAGTTTAAACCCGAAACTTTTCTTTGTGGGGGAGGGTTTCCTGCTTATACTTATAACTTTACGGTACCCAATAATATCGGCAATACTCTTTTCTTGGCTTCAGAACCACAGAAGGACAATAATGCCATTATTCCAATCAAGGTGACACATACTCCTTATTTAAGTAGTGTCGGTAGTGTTACAGCAGGGGTATATAAACTACGTTATGAACTGAACTATAACGTGGCTACTAGCGCTTTTCCCATCCTCATTACTCTACGTTCTGTCAATAGTAGTTTTAGCAAAACGCTGACAGCCTATGGTCTTGGAAAAAATGTAAAATTTGAGAACCTCCCTCCAGGCACTTATCGGGTAAGTGCAACCATTGACGGCAATAGTTGTATTCCAGAACAGGAAGTAAAAATTGAGACCATACAAAGCGATGCTTGGAGTGCGTCGGCTCACCTTTCTCCTCGTTGTAAGAAACGCGCGCCTCATGTTTCTTTCCGGGTAGCTGGCAACCATCCGTCTCTTGCTACGACTGTCTATACTTTCAAAGCCTATGTATGGGACGATGCAGCATCGAACTACGTCATTGCAAATAGTGTCACAGGAACACCCGGGCAACTCACCGCAATGGTTGATGTCACGGAATATACAGGAAGTACCGCACCTGCTTATACTAATAGGTATGGTCAGAAACTATATATGCCCTACAAATATACCATTGAAACCAATGGTAAGGAAGTTTACTCAACACTTGATTGTGCTCTGAACTATGTAGATGGTAGTTCTGTAATGGAAGTGCAAAAGACTGATGCAACCTTTGCACAAGGTGTGGGATCGGTCACTGTGAAGTTAAAAAAACAGTATCCCTACGACCCTAATGAGAGCTCGTCTCCCATACTTCCTTCACCCGGAAGTCTTCTTGATGAGCTGACTTGGACTTGTCGAAGCAATGATGGGGTTGTTAGTATTGAAAAAAAGGCCGACTTCTTTTCTCCCGTCGTTTTTGACAATCTACCTCCCGGACAATATAGTTTAACCTGCACCAAAGAAAGTGCAGGATGTGGAAAAATGGCTACGAATTATAATGCAAACTTCCAAATCGTAGCTCCCGGATTGCACATACAAGCTACGGGAGTTGATGGAAAGTGTCTCAGTGATTGCCAAATAAAGGTGAAAGTGCTGGATGATGCAACGGCCTTTTCAAAAATTACTTATAAGATTGAATACATCCAAGAGGGCGTACCAAGGGATCAAGTGATTTCTAAAAATGATGCAACGCAGGAGGTAATCTTTAATGGTTTGCCTGAAGGAAATTATAAACTCACGGCCACTGCGGAAAGAATGACTTCGGATGGTTTGAAACTCTATCCTGCTAATGCTACAATTGCTCTGAAGACGGCATCGCCCGACATGAACATCATTCAGGATGCAGGTCTTTCTCGTCCCGCATACAATAACTGCCCGACTGGATATTTAGCTTTTCGGTTCCAAAGTGACAATAACTCTTATGGGGGTATCAGTAGAACTTTCAGCGATGATTACCAGTTCACCATTACCGAGGCTCCGGCAGGTGTAACAACTCCTTTGACTTTTAAACTTTCTCATTTTGCGACTCTTTACCCCGGATTTGTGGCTATCACACCTTTCCGAAATCTTCCTGCAGGAACCTATAAAGTGAAGGTGGAAAATAGCTGTAAAACACTGATGCTTACTTGCAATATCGCCCCCCAAAATATGGTGATTAATGCGACTACTTTATCTTTTTGTCCTCTTAATAACAACTATCTTTATTATTCTAATCATCTCGGGCTGAACATTTATACTAAGAATGGTAAGTACTATTTTACCTCATCTCCATTATACAACCCACTCGAAATGCTTCAAATATATAACGCTAAACAGTTTCTATGGGATGATCTTTTAACCATAGATTATCATGATCGCTTGGGTAGCGAAATGAAAAATATTCCTTACGATGGGGAAGAAAGAGAACTCACCATCCGCCCTTGGGCTATGGATAAAGTCACCTTTAAGTTCAATTGTGCGAATATTCCTACAAAAGTATTAACGGGAGGAGCAAGTGTCTGTGAAGAAACCAGAACTTATTGTGGGTTACCCAACATCAATGTGAATATTCTGCTTAATAAGATTAATCTACCAGAGAAGTTCACTCTTGTTGTCAACGAGATGGTGGGAACTTCAATAGGAACTGAAGTGTTGCGCCAGGAGAACCCCAATACCACTTACTCTTTAGGAAACAGCAGAAAGACTTTCTTGGCGCGTCTCTATACTGCAGACAATATCCTTTTTTATCAAATAAAGATTACTCCTATAGGTGCTCCCAATGTAACTATGTTCCTCTCTAGTTCATCTTCTACAAATTGTGTGGCCTCTAAAATAGAAGCACGATTTTCAGAAGACGTGATTCCTTGTTATGCGCCTTATGTTCTAAAAACTTATACAACTGATGGTACGCGTACTCTTGTCAGAGAGGAACTTTTGCAATACCTTAACACTGATGTGTATTATAGAGAATTCCCGTGGAACTATTCCCCAAACACGAATTATGAGTTTGAGCTTTATTCTGCAGATGGTACACTTTTAGATCGTAAAGCGGTTCATACCCCTCCTTTTATTAACGTCTCACTACCAGCAACATTCTTCTTTGGAAATACCTGTAATAGTAATTATACCAATACTGCTGTAACATCTTTTACTCAGAATGGCAAGATGGTGAGAAAGATGTTCTATCGTCTGAAATATATATATTGGCGTCAGGCTCCCGCTCTGACTCCTCCCAACGCTTACTATGGTGGCCATAATGGTGTGTTGACGGTGATTAAAGATGGAGTCAAATATAAAGCCAATTTTTATCTCAACATAAGCATAGGTGTTAGTCCCGCTACCTTTTACACTAAGTTGGATTGGGTTGTTGAACGGAATGGAACAACTTATCCTTCTTTAGGCCCAATCTATGATTGGGGAGAAACTATCAATGGAACTCTCAGCGTTCCCGAATGCGGACTGTCCGTACCGGTTACCGGCAAGGCAGAAAGAAAAGAGCTTCAGTTCTATAATAGCGGTCTTGAGAACATGACAAAAGTACAGACTTGTACCGGATGGGATATTGTACCAGGAGGGCAGGTTTCTTATGTCGGTGTGGATAATAATCGGCATATTGTCACTTACAAAGAATATAGTCTAAACAGAAGTCAATGGAAAGACGTCAACGTTCCTTTTGCAATGCCTAAGGCAAGCAACGGTATGACAATCTATCTTCGTGGAGATGATATGTGTGATATTGATGTGAGTATACCTAAACAAATTTACAAACCTCACGAAGTTAACCAACTTGAATCTGCATCCTATTATTGTTCAGATGATAATATGGGGCGTATTTATGTTGGTGCAAAGGATGGTGTCCCCCCTTATAAGTACGTATTATTGAATGGAGAAAGTGAAAGCTCTCCAGAGGTGGAAACCAAAACTAGTAGTGGATCTGTAGTATTTAAATATGGCGATGTGGGTAAAAAATATCGTGTTCACGTGTTCGATGCCTGCGGAAGTTTGCGAATTCATTACATCACCTCTGTCGTCTCTACGATAGATTTGGGATATAATTTGAGTAGAACACAAAAACTTTGTGCTGGCGACAACCTCCAACTCACCACGCAGTCTTTCCCTGGATCTGCCTATGACTGGACGCTTCCGGATGGCACCCACCGCAATACTCGGATTCTCGATCTTGGGCCCGCCACTAGAGCTATGGCAGGTAGTTACCATGTGGCAATTACTCCCCCAGATTGCAATAGTACCATCAATGCTACCATTACTGTAGTGGTGGATGACATCGGTGCTCCTACTTGGACGCCGTCTGCACAAACTGTATGTCAAGGTACTACAGCAACCCTCTCTCCCGGTGCAGCACTGTCCTACACCGACAACACGCCGGGGACACCCAAATACCAATGGCAGAAGCAAGATTCCAATGGTACGAACTTCAGTGATATTGCAGGAGCAACCTTAGCCGATTATGCATTCCAAGCTGACTACCCCGGCACTTATACCTTCCGTCGCGTGACGACTTACAATGGGTGTGAACACACCAGCGATGAAGCAAAAGTTGTGGTGACACCCGGCCCTATTCAGACGCTTTCACCTGCAGAATTGGAGCGTACGGTGCGCAAGGGATCTACCGGATATACTTTGACGGGGGGATCGTTGCAAACCAACGGCACGACCATCGCTTCCTACAAGTGGGAACGTAGCACGGACGGTAGCACGTGGACAACAGTAGGCACGACCGCCAACTACAAAGAAACGCAGAAGTTTAAGTTGGAGAAAGTCTACTATCGCCGCACCGTCACTCCGACCGTCGGCACTTGTGTACACACTACGCCGACCATTACGGTCAACTTCAAGAAGATGCGTACGGCCTATGTTAATCCCCACATTAGAACGCGCGTTAAATCTGAATAATCCAATCGAATGAGGAGCAGTGCCGATGCCTTTTTCGGCCGTCGGCCTGCTTGCTCAGACGATGTTGTTTTCAAACAATATGTTTCACCCAAATTCCTATACTCAAGATGAAACTCAAACTCTTTATCCTCTTTGCCGGTTGCTTCCTCTCTCTGACCGCTTTGGCGCAAACCGAACGCGTGGGTGTGAATACCCGCACCCCAACTGAAGAGATGGATGTAAAAGGCAGCCTGCGCATTCAAACACTTCCCAAAACGGGCGAAGGAATCACTACAGATGCCGCTGGTAATTATGACGCTGGGAAGGGCACTACCTATGCTCCCGACCGAGTGCTTGTGACCAACAATAATGGTGTGGTAGGGGCGATGAATGGTGCATGGCCGCTCTTCTTCTATATGCCCTGCATTGTGTTGCCCACCGAAACCTCGGACCCCGCTTACAATGGAACGAACTTCGAGATAGATCTCTATCAGCGGTATCTTGATCAATTCAACGTCACCACACCTGCCACTACAGCAAAGAGTCCTGGTGCGACAACTAATCTGCCCATCGTGGCCAAAACCGATTTGGACTACTTTATTACCTACTTTGATAATGCGGTCTTCACTGCGGTTCAGCTTACCAATGATGGAAAACTGAGTTATCAACTTGTCAATCCCGCCTCGCCCGATGTGACGGACAAGACGTTTATGAACATCGTCTTCCGTCGGCGATAAGATGGGCAGAAACTCCTCCTAAGCGGTGCTGACCCACTGCTTTTCTTCGGCCATGGCGCCCCCGTTTGATGCAATCGTGTGAGAAGCGATTATAATAAAAAAATGTGTGAGAGGCATCAACACGGGTGGTTGCCATGGCCTCTTTCGGCTTTTGTGGAAAAGGTAGGCTTATGCCTTTCCGAAAAAATATCCGCAACACCTGGTGAGCGGTGCTGCGGATAGGATGAATTGTGCGCCATCGCTCCCGGAGAGTGTTGAGCTGAGGGAGCAAAAGGCGGGGATGCGACTTTATGGACGTTGAGGCAGGGTGATGGGGAAGAGTTTGCTGTCGGTATGCTCTTGATAGATGATGTCAATGAGACTGCGCACCACTTCGGGATGTTGTGCCGCGATGTCGTGGTCCTCGTGGAGGTCGGTGCTCAGGTTGTAAAGACGAGGTTTGCCCCGTTCCACCACCATTTTCCAATCCCCTTGGCGCACGCCGATCATGTTCGTCTCGTGAAATTCCCAGTAGAGAAAATCGTGCTTGGTCTGCGTTTCTTCGCGTCCACGAAGGGTGGGGTAGAAGGAGATGCCATCGAAGCGGTCGTTTTCGTTACTTTGGTAGGCTGTCGGGAAGTCGTGGATGCCGGCAACTTCGCAGAAAGTGGGGAGGAGATCATAGAAAGCAAACTGATGGTGGCTGACACTAGATGAGCTTTTGACCATAGCAGCCGAGGTCGCCATAGCCCATGTCGTCGCACATGATATAGATGATGTTAGGGCGCTGTTGAGCTTGTGCCGCGAGTGCCAACAGCGCGGTGGGGAGGAGAAAGTGCTTTTTCATGGAGAGAGGTATTAAATAAGTAGGTGTTCAAAACGAGGGCTTACCGAGGTGCAGACGCAGTGTGCCATCGACGATGAAAATGCCCTCAGGAGCCTCAGAGTGACGAATGCCTCGGAGGTCATAGATGTGCTGCCCTTGTGCGGAAGTCTGAGGAGGGAGAATGCGCGTCGGGGTGGGCGTGTAAGAGAAGGTGCCGTCTACGATTTCTCCTTCCACATCATCGTCGGCCATGGTGAGGTCGTTGTCGGTGATGCGCAGGCGGAAGCGACAGAAGCCTTCCTGATGACCCTGTGGAATGAGGAGCGCATGTGTGATGTCGCGCGCGCCGGCCAGTTCGTAGGTTTGCTCAAAAAGCCCATCTTGATTCCAATCGAAATAGAGGAAGATGCGAGTTTCGGCATTTTTGGTTCAAACGCAACTCCCTCGTTTGGGATCGCGCCACGGTGCGCTACCAGTTGGTGGTGTTGGCCAAAGAGGGGGCTTTCGATATCATGATGCGCAACATCCGCTACGCCTACGAACCCTTTGACCGCAACGGTGAAGAAACTTTCTTCCCTGCCGAAGATTGGATTACCGACCGCGAAGCGTTGAAGCGCAACGGACGACTCACCAAAGTGGGCGGCCGCAAATTTCGCGTGAAAACTATCGACCGTAAAAACGAAATCTTTGCCGGCGCCCGCCGCCTGTTCCAAGATTAGCGCTGCCTCTTTCGAGATTAGCATTGTTTGTTTCAAGATTGACACTGTCCATTTCAAGATGAGTGCTATCTTGCGATAATCTGCACTTCTTCATTTCCATAGGCTGAGTTCCTTTCTCGGGACTCAGCCTCTTTTTGTCCCTTCTCGTGACGCGCATCTCCGTTTTCCAAAAAACTCCATGCTGTTGGCGTTTCATCGCCACGCCTTTGGCGTTGAAACGCCAACACCTTGGCGACGCGTCGCCACTCCATGGCGTTTTCGTGGCGACAGAAGAACTTGTAAGGCAGTGATTTAGAAAATCAACGACTAAGGCATAGAGTTCCATTCCTCGCTATCAGTATGAAAAATCCCCCTTCTGGCCGTGAAAAGAAACTTAAAAACGACATCAGGCAATGAACTCTCCTCAACGACAAACGTGTCTGCAAAAAATGCATTTACAAAGAGATTGAAAAATATGCAAACTCGGCGGAGAGTGCATTGTACTTTCTGAAAACAAAGTTTCATTTATCGCGCGTTTCTGCAAACTTCAGTTTTCAAAAATGGGGGGGGTAAAATTTTTCTTTCGATTTTTGAAGTTTCATATTGTCTATTTGCATTTTCTTTATAGCTTTGCCAAAAGTAGAATTCGGTGAATGTATATTTCTTGGTATATGCCCCGATTCCGTCAATGCTCAATAAACAAAGAAAACAATACAAACAAGCATCATGAAAACCTTACAAAACCACTTCGTGCGAAGCGCCCTCTTCCTGCTCTTCGCCCTCCTCTGCCCCATTTTGGTGCAGGCGCAGGGGATGCCGGCACTTAATCCCAGAGACTTTTCTGTGACGATTGTTTCTGGAAATACAAATTGCAATACGTATGGAGGTGTAATTCTTAACTATCGTAATGCAGTACCCGGCATTCAAACTCTGCGCTACGAACTGCAAGTGAAATATTCTAATAATAAGGGGTACGTAACTCAAGATGTTCCCTCAGATGTACCTACTTATATTGAACTTGCAGATTGGTTCAATGGACAACAGATTGCAATTAAAGTGACTGGTTTTGGTACAGGAGGAGAACATACAGAAACCGTTGACATTGTAAAGAATTTCGAACAACCGTGGGATGAAAGCCCAGGCGGGCAATACACATACACAGAGAAATCCATCACGGATGCAGATATGTTCATAACCACAGAACCTGCGAGTGGTTGTGATGGGACAAAGGGAAAAATCACGATGGGACTTACGATGTCTGGGTTTTCTAAGGTGGAATGGCGTCTCTATCAAGGTGCTGCACTAATCAATACGCTCACTTCTACGACACCGAATATGCCCGAGTCCTTCAGCAACCTCTCCACCGGAAAATATCGTGTTGAAGCGCGGGCTACACCTGCTTGTGTCACGTTGCACCCCTCTTTGACTACTCCGGGTGCCACGTGGGATGGCGATGTCATAGTGCTGACTAAGGACGTAGAGATTACTCCTTTTCAAGTCAATAAAGAAGAAATCAGCGGGGCCATAGGAAATTGTGGTTCTTCCTACAATTGCCAACTTTCAGGACTATCCGGAGTTACGAGTATGACTGCTGAGGTTTTGCCCAAAGGAGGAACTACAGTGCTCAAAACCACAACGACTGATGCCAGCAAGGATTTTAAGATAGGTTTTAAGGACCTACCGATAGGCGACTATACACTTCGTCTCACTGCTGACAACTGTAATGTCGTGATGTTGAAAGATTTCTCCGTGAAAAATGTAGAGTTGCAGCTCAGCGTAAGATACGATGCCTCTCCATTAAATCAAAACCCATGTGGGAAGGTTACTATTACCTGTGAAACTAATAATCCCTACCCTAACGATTCTCATACTTTCCGCCTGATCCACGTTGCTTCTGGTGAGGTCGTGGCAACAAAAACTTGGCAGTACAGTGAGTCGGAACCCCAATGCCGCTTTTCAAATCTGACACTGAAGTTTCAAGAAAAGTATGTTGTAGAGGCTGACTTCTGTGGGGGCACCAAACGAAGTTATGAATTTGAAGCTTATGCATATCCTCCCCGAGTCATCTTGGGAGCTCTTGCTTATGCTACCGGGGTCTGCACGGGAGAGGGAGGAAAACTAAAAGTGAATGTCACTAATGCCCAGGGTCTTCCTCTTCGGCTTGCGGGCACTGTAGAAATCATTTCACCCGATGGAATTACATTGGCCAGCCAATCTATGCCAGTGGGGTGGAGTGGTGAAGTCGTTTTTAATGATATTCCTGCTGATGATTCCTATACGAGTTATGCAGCACGATTCATCTTGGAGTGTAATGGGTTGGTTTCGATTTCAGATAATAGGTATAACCCCGTCAGGATTCCTCTGACAGGGAAAACTTTTGACCTATCCGTTCGTTCTTTGGTGAAAATGAATCAATGTATCCCTGATTATGCGATTGAATTTAAGCCTGATGGGAGTGAGATTGCAAAATTCCTAGACACAGACTTCGAAATAAAAAAGGAGGATGGTACCTCTGTCTGGAAGGGAAAGTATGTGCCTGATTATAGTAATCAAGGCTTTATGCGAGTTTCTGTTCCAGCTGCCGGAAATTATTTGGTCATTGCACGTCCCTCTTGTGGAATATATACCAAGAAGAAAAATGTAACGGTGTCGGAGCTTACCCAAGCTTCTTTTTGGAACTCAGCTTATGCTCAAATAAGAGTTACTAAATCTCCTCTACCTTGTTATGATAATGGAGAAGTCGATATCAGTGGAATGAATCCACGAACATCTGGGAATGGAGGTGCATATATAGGCCTCTCACCAGATGAATGCCTATGGACTTTAGAAAAGGATGGACTGCCCTATCGCAATGGTAAGTTTGGTTCTGTCTTACAAAATCTTCCACCAGGGAATTATAAATTTACGTCCTATTTGCAATGCGATCCCACGATAAAATTAGAGAAAACATTTGAACTGAAATCTGAGCTAACAGTAACAGACTTCTCTACGTCAGGTGCATGTGGGACAAAAGTTTTGGGGAAGACTTCAATGAGTTTCTCTAGTTTCAATAAAATATACGAGGGATATCCTTATCATCTCTATAATGCAGATAGCGGTGTACTCTATAAAGAAGGGAAATTAGAGTCTTACAATAATAAATTCGAAGATAAGCTTCCCAGTGGTAATTATCGTATGGTCATAACAACTCCTAGTTTGCTGTGTGGCGGTATTCCGAACTATACCTACAATTTTACCGTACCCAATGATCTTCAAAATCATCTTCTTTTGGGCTCGGATAAACTGTCTTATGGTATACAGCCCGATCTTGTACCGATAAAGATGACGCATGCCTCTTATTTGGCCAATAATGGAACCATCACTGTAGGAGTATATAAAAATCCGATGAATGCCTGGATGTACTCTTTCTCTGAAGAGACTTTTCCTGTTCTTATCACTGTTCGTTCTGCTCATGGTAGTTTTAATAAAACGCTCACTGTTAACGGACTGGAAAAGAACGTGAAGTTCGAGAATCTTCCAGCAGACACCTACATCGTGAGTGCTACGATTGATGGCAATAGTTGTATTCCAGAACGAAGTGTGAGGATAGAAAGTCTTCAAGGAGAAGATTGGACAGCATCAGCTCACCTTTCGCCAAGATGTAATGAACGCAATCCTCATGCCTCATTCCGTGTCTCGGGGACACATTCTTCGCTCTCTACGGTCGTCTATACATTTAAGACTTATGTCTGGGACGATGTTGCATCAGACTATGTACTCTCGCATAGTCTAACTGGGACACCAGGGCAACTGACGGCTATGGTGGATGTCACTGAATATACCGGTAGCTCGGCACCTCGCATCCTAAACGATAACTACTCTCCACGTGCACCCTATAAATTTACAATCGAGACCAATGGTAAAGAGGTGTACTCTACTCTGGCTCTCTATTATCAAGGAGTCTATATCCCAACACCTTGGGTGACGACCTCTAAGACGGATGGTACGCCTGCACACCCATTGGGTTCAATCACAGCAAAACTATCCCTTCAGAATCCCTACAGCAACGGTAATCCTTCCTCCCCGATGCTAACTCCTCCTATCAGTCTTCGTGACAATTTGCTTTGGACGTTGACGAGCACTGACGGAAACTATAGTCAGAAGAAGAAAACAGACTGCTTTTCTCCTGTTTTATTTGACAAGTTACCCTCTGGGTATTACCAATTATATTGCTACATACAGAAAAAAGGATGTCCCTTAGATTTTCTAAATAGTACTCAAATTCAGGTATTAGCACCAAGTCATCCTACAGTACGTCTACGCATTCAAGCCACAGGAGTAGATGGCAAATGTCTTGACGACTGTAAAATTAAAGTGAAGGTATTGGAGAATCCCACGGCTTTTGCGAAAGTTACCTACACGATTACTTATATGGTTGATGGCGTTGAGAAGCAAAAAGAACTCTCGACTAACGATGCAGCTGAGGAATTAGTGTTTGAAAATCTTCCTGCTGGTAACTATACTCTCAAGGCTGTAGGTCTCAGTGCAGAAGACCTGACGCCTTATTCCGATCAAGTTGCTGTTACTCTCAAAACGGTGTCTCCGGATATGAATATCATCCAAGATACACAAGCAACACGTCCTTCATTTAATGGTTGCTCCACAGGATACTTGGCTTTTCGATTCCAGCAGGATAATCGATATTCTAATGGTATCTCCATTCCTTTCAATGATGATTATGAGTTTACTATTACAGAAGCACCATCAGGGGTAAGTGTTCCCATTCGATTTAAACCTCTACATCTTACGGATATATCTGGTTATTTGGAAGCCATAACACCTTTCCGAAATCTTCCAGCAGGGGCGTATAAAGTAAAAATTGAAAATCACTGTAAAACGCTCCTCCTTGACTGCAACATTACGAGTATAGCAAATCCTAATAACTTATTTTGGTGGGGAGGCTGCTTCCGTTATCCATATAATTATGATGCTTCTTCCAGCTTATATATATCGTATGATAAAAGTAAGTATTATTTTAACTACTCGCCTTTGTTAGGTATATTAGGTGGCGTCAAAAGTATAGCAGGAGACAGATTATTATGGGATGATATCATTACAGTAGACTATCATGATACTTTTGGACATGAAATGAAGAATGTTCCTTTCAATGGAGAACGAAAAGAACTTACCGTACGACCTTGGGGTATAGATAAGATTACGATTAAGTTCAAGTGTTCGTCTATTCCTGCTCAAGTATCCACAGGGACGATAAAGCCTTGTGAAACCCCATCTACAACTTATTGTGGTTTACCTACCGTTGATGCCAATCGTTTGGTTAATCCCGATATGCCTGAAACCATAACCCTTGTGGTGAACGAGATGAATGGTACCGTAATTGGTAATCAAGTGCTGCGTCAGGTAAAACCGACAGGTGTCTATCATTTGGGGAACAATCGAAAAACGTATATGATACGTCTCTATACTGCAGATAATTTTCTTCTTTATCAATCACAGATTGTACCTATTCCTGCTCCCAATGCTAGAATGTTTTTGTCCAGTCCGATTTCCAAAAATTGTAAAACATCAAGAATTAGAATACGACTTTCAGAAGAAGTAAACACTTGCTATGGACCATATATTCTTAAAGTATATACTGGAGATGGAACTCATACGTTACTTGAGGAACTACTTTATCCACATATAGGCTCTACCTATGAAACAGAGTTACCTGCTAACTATACTCCAAATACAAAGTATGATTTTGAACTTTACACTGCAGAAGGTACGTTGTTGGATAGCAAAAGTATTCAACTTCCCCCTGCCGCTACTGTCACCCTGCCTAATTTTTATTTCGGGAATACTTGTGACAACCGATATACCAACACGGTAGTTCAGAGTTTTACACAAAATGGAAAGCAGCTGAGTAAAATGTTTTATCAGCTGAACTATTTATATGTTAATACTCCTCTTCCCTCAAACCAATATGATGGGTATGGTACATTGACAGTCGTAAAAGATGGAATTACTTATAAATCAGATATTAGAGGTAATGGGGGACTACAAAAACTCGGGTGGACAATCGTACAGAATGGTTTGACTTATTCTTCTCAGGGACCAATATTTGACTGGGGAGAAACTATAAACGGAACGCTTACAGTTCCTGATTGCGGCTTCTCTATACCCATTACAGGAAAAGCAGAGAAGAGAGAAACCAACTTCCGCGATACTAAACTCGAAAATATGACCATGGTACAGACTTGTACCGGATGGGATGTCACTCCTGGTGGACACATCTCTTATACAAACCTGGATGGCAGTAGAACTACCATCATCTGTAAAGAGTACCGACTTGGTGGTGGCCCTTGGAAAAATGTCAATGTTCCCTTTGCTCTGGGCAAGTTGAGCAAATTCCGTCTCACACTGCGTGGAGACAATATATGCGATATCGTGGTAGAAGCCGGTCCCTTTACCTACAAGCCTCATGAGGTCAACCGCTTTGAAACTGTCGCTTACTCTTGCGGTGGAATCAATAAAGGAAAGATCTATGTCACAGCTCAAGATGGTGTTCCTCCTTATAAGTATCAATTATTGAATGGAGAGAATGAAAGTGATCCTGTTGTGCAAACGAAAGAAGAGAATGGTCCTGTGATGTTCGAATACGGTGATGTGGGACGGAAATACCGCGTTCATATCTACGACAAGTGTGGTAGTCTTCGTATCCATTATGTCACTGCAGTACTCTCAACCGCAGACTTGGGCATTAGTTTGAGTAGAACCCAACAACTATGTGTGGGAAATAATCTCAAACTTACGATGCCGAATTTCCCTGGGGCAACCTATGCTTGGACGCTACCCAATGGTACACATCAAAGTAATCGCATACTTGATTTGGGGGCGGCGACCAGAGTGATGTCGGGAGCTTATCATGCGGTGATTACTCTACCTGATTGTACTACTCCCATCAACGCTACCATTACTGTTGTGGTCGACGACATCGGTGCTCCTACTTGGACGCCGGCGGTGCAGACCATCTGTCAAGGCACTACAGCTACCCTCTCTCCCGGTGCAGCACAGTCTTACACCGACAACACACCGGGAACGCCTAAGTACCAATGGCAGAAGCAAGATTCCAATGGAACGAACTTCAGTGATATTGCAGGAGCAACCTTAGCCGATTATGCATTCCAAGCTGACAATCCCGGCACTTATACTTTCCGTCGCGTGACGACTTACAAGGGATGCGAGCATACAAGCGACGAAGCCAAAGTTGTGGTAACACCCGGTCCTATTCAGACGCTTTCACCTGCAGAATTGGAGCGTACGGTGCGCAAGGGATCTACGGGCTACACCCTGACGGGTGGTTCGTTGCAAACCAACGGTACGACCATCGCTTCCTACAAGTGGGAACGTAGCACGGACGGTAGCACGTGGACAACAGTAGGCACGACCGCCAACTACAAAGAGACGCAGAAGTTTAAGTTGGAGAAAGTCTACTATCGCCGCACCGTCACACCGACCGTCGGCACTTGTGCACACACTACGCCGACCATTACGGTCAACTTCAAGAAGATGCGTGCGGCCTATGTTAATCCCCACATCAGAACGCGCGTTAAATCTGAATAATCCAATCGAATGAGGAGCAGTGCCGATGCCTTTTTCGGCCATCGGTCTGCTTGCTCAGACGATGTCGTTTTCAAACAATATGTTTCACCCAAATTCCTATACTCAAGATGAAACTCAAACTCCTCAGCCTCCTTGGCGGCTTTCTTCTCTCTCTGACAGCCTTGGCACAAACCGAACGCGTCGGCGTGAACACCCGCACCCCAACCGAGTCGCTGGACGTGAGCGGCAGCCTGCGCATCCAGACACTCCCCAAGACGGGAGAAGGCATCACGACCGACACTTCTGGCAATTATGATGCGGGCAAGTCCAACAACTACGCGCCCAATCAAGTGCTGGTGACCAATCCCCAAGGTGTAGTGGGCGCGATGAACGGTGCCTGGCCGCTTTTCTTTTACATGCCTTGCATCGTGTTGCCCACCGACACGGGCGACCCAGCCTACAACGGCACGAACTTCGAGATAGATCTCTATCAGATGTACTACGACCAGTTTAACGTGACCACACCGGCGAGCACGGCCAAGAGCCCTGCTGCTACGGTGAACCTCCCCGTTGTGGCGAAGGCCGACTTAGACTATTTTGTGACCTACTTTGACAACACTGTCTTCACGAGTGTGCAAATCACCAATGACGGCAAACTGCGTTACAACCTCGTGAATCCCGCCTCGCCCGATGTGACGGACAAGACGTTTATGAACATCGTCTTCCGTCGGCGATAAGATGGGCAGAAACTCCTCCTAAGCGGTGCTGACCCACTGCTTTTCTTCGGCCATGGCGCCCCCGTTTGATGCAATCGTGTGAGAAGCGATTATAATAAAAAAATGTGTGAGAGGCATCAACACGGGTGGTTGCCATGGCCTCTTTCGGCTTTTGTGGAAAGGTAGGCTTATGCCTTTCCGAAAAAATATCCGCAACACCTGGTGAGTGGTGCTGCGGATAGGATGAATTGTGCGCCATCGCTCCCGGATAGTGTTGGGCTGAGGGAGCAAAAGGCGGGGATGCGACTTTACGGACGTTGAGGCAGGGTGATGGGGAAGAGCGGGCTGTCGGTGTGCTGCTTGTAGATGATGTCGATGAGCGCGCGCACCACATCGGGGTGCTGTGCCGCGATGTCGTGGTCTTCGTGGAGGTCGGTGCTCAGGTTGTAAAGACGAGGTTTGCCCCGTTCCACCACCATTTTCCAATCGCCTTGACGCACACCGATCATATTCGTTTCGTGAAACTCCCAGTAGAGAAAATCGTGCTTGGTCTGGGCTTCTTCGCGTCCACGAAGGGTGGGGTAGAAGGAGATGCCATCGAAGCGGTCGTTTTCGTTACTTTGGTAGGCTGCGGGGAAGTCGTGGATGCCGGCAACTTCGCAGAAAGTGGGGAGGAGATCATAGAAAGCAAACTGATGGTGGCTGACACTACCGGCTGCTACTTGACCCGGCCAACGCACGATGAAGGGAATGCGGATTCCCCCTTCGTGGGTGGAACGCTTGATGCCGCGCAACAGGCCGTCGCGATTGAAGAAGGCAGGGTCGGCACCGCCCTCTTCGTGAGGGCCATTGTCGGAGGTGAAGATGACCATCGTGTTTTCATCCAGCCCTTTGGCTTTGAGACGGTCGAGGATTTCACCGACCATCACATCCAAGCGCGTGATCATGGCGGCAAACTGGGTGTGTCCTTCGAGGGTGGGGTGATAGCGCGAGTGAGAGTGGGTATAGGCGCGTTCGGTGCAGAACATCCCACGATAGGCCGCCACGAGGCTGTCGTCCGGTTGCGCCAGTTCGGCGTGGGGCAGAGTGTAGGTGAAGATACCCAGGAAAGGCTTCCCACTTTCTTGACGGTCGAGCCATTCGAGGGCTTTTTGATGGATGAGGTCGGCGCTGTACTGTCGACGTTGGAGGTAGTCGTCGGCACCGGGCATTCCGTGCCGGATGTTTTGCTCGAGCACCACGCGATGGGTCTTGGTGTCGCCGGCCGAACGGCTGAAAGCGTTGAGGAAGTTGGGGTAGTAGGAGTGAGCCTGGTATTGGCAGATGTAGCCGTAGTATTCATCGATGCCTCGCTGGTCGGGGGTGGAGTTCGATCCTTCGTAGCCCCCGGCCCACTTGCCAAACATGCCGGTGGTGTAGCCGTTGGCTTTGAAGATTTCGGGCAGAATGCGGTGGTCGGGTGCGTAGGGTTCTTGTCCGGCCCATCCCTCGGCGGTCTCGGCATTGTTGCCGTAGAGGTTGGGCACGTCGCGTCCGCCCCAGTACTCTCGATTGCCGCGAACGTGGGTGTGTCCGGTGTGTTGGCCGGTCATCATTGTGGCGCGTGAGGGGGCAGACACCGGGCTGCCGGCATAGGCCTGCGTGAAGCGCATTCCTTGCCGGGCCATGCGGTCGATGTTGGGCGTGGCGATGAGTTTTTGGCCATAGCAGCCGAGGTCGCCATAGCCCATGTCGTCGCACATGATATAGATGATATTGGGGCGCTGTTGAGCTTGTGCCGCGAGTGCCAACAGCGCGGTGGGGAGGAGAAAGTGCTTTTTCATGGAGAGAGGTATTAAATAAGTAGGTGTTCAAAACGAGGGCTTACCGAGGTGCAGACGCAGTGTGCCATCGACGATGAAAATGCCCTCAGGAGCCTCAGGGTGACGAATGCCTCGGAGGTCATAGATGTGCTGCCCTTGTGCGGAAGTCTGAGGAGGGAGAATGCGCGTCGGGGTGGGCGTGTAAGAGAAGGTGCCGTCTACGATTTCTCCTTCCACATCATCGTCGGCCATGGTGAGGTCGTTGTCGGTGATGCGCAGGCGGAAGCGACAGAAGCCTTCCTGATGACCCTGTGGAATGAGGAGCGCATGTGTGATGTCGCGCGCGCCGGCCAGTTCGTAGGTTTGCTCAAAAAGCCCATCTTGATTCCAATCGAAATAGAGGAAGATGCGAGTTTCGGCATTGGGCTGCTTGTTGAGGCTGAAAGCGAGTTGCCACTCTTCTTGAGCCGTCACCGGAACGGAAGGACCGGTGAGAGAGACATAGTAGTCGCCGGGCGTGCCTTTGGTCTCGGTGGAGTAGGTGAAGGCGGGAGCGGCATCCTTCTTGGCGAGGCTGAAGTGCTGGAGATAGAGGCCGTTTTTTGCTCCGCAAGGGAGCTTGTAGATGCCCAGTTGCCGTGCGGTGGATGTGCGTGCCCGCTGAAAGGAGAAGAGATGTTCGCCGGCGAGATGCAATGTTTTGCCCTGAGTGTCGACAAAGGAGAAGTTGCCGTTGCCGCCGGGAAGGTTTTCCTCGCGGAGACGATAGCGCGCGCCCTCGTTGAGCGGAAGTCCTGTGAGGTGGCTGACGATACGGTAGCCGCCGGCTGCGTTGCTTTCCCCATCGAACCACCAAGTTTGAGGGCGCAGTTCGTTCAGCGCCTGCCACGTGGTGTGTCCCTCGGCATCGCTTTCGAGCGCCTGTCCGTGGTGGAGGAGCAGATAACTGTGTTGTTTTCCCGGAAGGAAGGGGCGAGCCTCGTACTCATCGGTGGTGGCTTCAATCCACCAGTAGGAACCCTTGTTGGCATGACCGGCCATCCACGTGATGACGCTGGTGGAAGCGCCATCCTTGTTGAGCGCACGGGGCGACTGGGCGGGGTCGGCATAATTGGGGCAGTCGGTGGAAGAGAGATACCAACCGTTGGCCACCTGGGCGCGAGGGTTTTGCGCCACATAGTAGGGGACGGCCGTTTCTCCCGCACTGATTTTTGAGGCCGAGGAAGGGGGTAGGTTGCAGCTCTGAATGTAATGGCCGGTAGCGGTGTTTTGCACCGTGTAGGTGTTGGTCTGTCCGGCAACGGGGATGAACTTCCAGTATTGTTTCTCAGCGAGGCTCTTAGGCTCGACGCCGAGGGCGCCGCCTTGCCTTTCGCTGATGAAGAGATTGTCGGCTTGCGACCAGCGGATGCGATAGACTTTGGCCGGATCAAGCGTTCCGCCGGGTGTGGTGGGCGTGGTGGACGTTTCGCCATCGGCGGCAAAGAGGATGGGCTTGTGGAGCGTACCCATTTGCGCAAAGCGGCCGCTGGCTTTGTGCCGGATTTGCCAGACATCGGCTTTTGCCGTACGGACGAACACAAATTCAGACGCCTTGTCGTGCTCTGCCTTGCTGAGCACCTTGTCGTCCGCGAGGTAGGCAAATTGCCCCTTGCGGCTGTTCATCTGTGTTTGTAGCAGATAGACGGCATCAGGCACGGGCTGCTTGACCTCGCTGAGGTTGTCGGCCTTGAGCAATTTCCATTGCGACGCATCGCCTGTCCCGCTGTAGAGCGTGAGATGGTCGCCGGAGAAGAAGAGGTTAAGATAAAGGCCCGATTCTACTTCTTGAATGAGTAGATTGCCGCCCTTTTCCTGCAATTTGTAGTGGGCGGTCTGTGCTGCTGCCCCGTAGAAGAACAAGAGGCAGAACCAGAAGAGTAAGGTTTTCTTTGGCATAAAATAAAAGGTAAGATATAAGGGTAATAAAAAATGCTTTGCCAATGAAATGTCCCACTCCCACTTATCGTAGATGCAGCAAGTGCGGAGGGGATAAAGGGGAAAATGGTTCAGTCTAAGCGATAGCCATAGGCCTCAAGGCGCTTTTCGTTTTGCCGCCAATCTTTGTCGACCTTGACATAGACTTCGAGATAGATGCTCTTTTGGAAGAACTTTTCGAGGGTTTTGCGTGCTTCGGTAGATACCTTCTTGAGGGCAACGCCTTTGTGGCCGATGATGATGCCTTTTTGACTGTCGCGTTCTACGTAGATAATGGTGCGGATGTGGATGTTCTTTTCGCTTTCCTTGAATTCTTCGACGGCTACTTCGACTGCGTAAGGGATTTCTTTGTCGTAGTAGAGGAGAATCTTTTCACGCATGATTTCGGTCACGAAGAAGCGGGCGGGCTTGTCCGTCCACTGGTCTTTGTCGAAATAGGGCGGAGAGTCTGGAAGCAGTTCTTTGATGCGGAGCAGTACGTTGTCTACATTGAACTTGGCCTGGGCGGAAATGGGAAAGATTTCGGCGGTGGGCAGCACCTCGTGCCATGCGGATACGAGTTGCTCAAGGTCGCTCTGATTGGAGAGGTCGATTTTGTTGATGAGCAGGAGGATGGGTACGTTGAGTTGCTGTACCTTTTGGATGAACTCGGCATTTTTGTCGGGCTTTTCCACCACATCGGTAACGTAAAGCAGCACATCGGCGTCTTGAAGCGCACCTTCGGAGAAGGCGAGCATAGACTCTTGGAGTTTGTAGCTGGGCTTGAGCACACCGGGGGTGTCGGAGAACACGATTTGCGCATCGTCGGTGTTGATGATGCCCATGATGCGGTGGCGTGTGGTTTGCGCTTTGAAAGTGGCGATGGAGATGCGTTCGCCCACGAGGAGATTCATGAGCGTTGATTTACCGACGTTGGGATTGCCGACGATGTTGACGAAACCGGCTTTGTGCATAGAAGTTACGGAAATTGTAGGGTGGGGAAATAAAAAACAGCGGCCTTCGATGCCGATAGGGGAGCGAAGGCCGCTGTGAAGAAAGAGGGGCGTTTATTTGTTGCCGTCGTAGCCCCATTTCATGTAGGCTGCGCCCCAGGTAAATCCTCCTCCAAAGGCGGTGAGGATGATGTTGTCGCCTTTGCGGAGCTGCTTTTCGTAGTCCCAAAGGGCGAGGGGAATGGTGCCGGCAGAGGTGTTGCCGTAGCGTTGGATGTTGAGCATTACTTTGTCCATCGGCATTTCGAGGCGGTTGGCGACTGCTTCGATGATGCGCACATTGGCTTGGTGGGGAAGCACCCAAGTGATGTTGTCCTTGTTGAGGTTGTTGCGTTCGGCAATCAAGGCGCAAGAGTCGCTCATGGAGGTCACGGCATACTTGTAGACGGTGCGGCCTTCCTGGTGAATCTTGTGCATGTTGTGGTCGATGGTGAAGTAAGAGGCCGGGCAGGCAGAACCGCCGCCTTTGAGGCAGAGATAGGGCAGTCCCTTGCCGTCGGCACGGAGGTAGCTGTCTTTCCAACCGAGGTCTTCGGTGGTGCCTTCTACCAAAACTGCGCCTACGCCGTCGCCGAAGATGGGGCAGGTGGCACGGTCATTGTAGTCGACGATGCTGGAGAGCTTGTCGCCACCGCAAACGATGATTTTCTTGTAGCGACCGCTTTGTATCATGGAAGCGCCCATGTCCATGGCATAAAGGAATCCACAGCAGGCCGCGTTGAGGTCGACGCAAAATGCGTTTTTCAGTCCGGTGCGTCCGACCACGATGCTCGCAGTGCTGGGGATGGGCATGTCGGGCGTGGTGGTGGCCATGATGAGGCATTCGATTTCTTCGGGGTCGGTGCCCGTCTTTTCGAGCAGCTGCTTGACGGCTTTTCGAGCCATGTAGCTGGTGCCAAGGCCTTCTTCGTTGAGAATGCGGCGTTCTTTGATGCCGATGCGCGTCATGATCCACTCGTCGTTGGTGTCTACCATGCGCGACAGTTCTTCGTTGTTGAGGACGTACTCAGGAACGTAACCACCCACTCCGGTGATTACTGCATTGATTTTCTCCATTGGTGTTTCGGAAAAAAAAGTGATATTGCCCGGCGTTTTGTCTCTACATCACGAATAAGAGCTAATGCGCGAACCGCAGAAGTTGGCCAAGAGGCTTTGCCGGTTCGTTCAATCTTTCTGCCTGATGTAGTTGCGGGTACCCGGGATTGACCCTGGGAGGAGCTGGGGCACCTGCCCATAAAGATAATGCGACTTCCAGCCATCGGTGATGGCTCGAAATCGCAGTATCTATGGGAAATTTGGATTACTCGCCCACTTCTTCTTTTACGATAGCGAGTTTACCACGATAGTTGCCGCAAGTGGGGCATACGGTGTGGTAGATGTGGAAAGCACCGCAGTTGGAGCATTTGGCGAGCGTAGGAGCTACGGCCTTGTCATGGGTGCGACGCTTGAGGGTACGAGTCTTTGACTGTCTTCTTTTAGGATGTGCCATTGTTTTATCTTATTTTTGAGTTATTCTTTATAAGGAGAGGGAACTATCGAACAGGAGCGCGCATCAAAAGGTGCCAACTATGCCCCGGAACTAATAAAGGGGCTGCACACCAGCCTGTTCAAGCATCGAACTCACCGCTGTCGGAATCCTCCTCTATGGAGAAGCGGCTCAACATGTCGGCATTGCATTCGCCTTCGGAATGGATGCGCCGGAGCGGGAGATTGAGCAGGATTAGCTCGTAGATGTCCCACGCCATGTCATAATTGAGCTGAGAGTAGGGAATGACGGTTAGGTCGGCATCAATAGCTTCGTCGTTGTCGCGATAAGCCACTTTCACGCGGTCTTTCACTTCGATGGGGAGCGAAACCGGGTCGAGACAGCGGTCGCAAGGGACAGACACCCGCCCCGAGAGGGCGTAAGAGAAAGTAAAAGTGTCGGCTGCACCGAAGCGCACGAGGGCTTCGACTTCTATCGACCCACCGAGAATTTCATCTTGGTCTAACGCCTCGAAGAAAGCATCATCCAGATGAAAAAGCAGACGCGCATCCTCGCGCTCTACTTGGCGAAGATTGACAATAGGGCTGTCGTTCGTGGACATATCGACTGCAAAGTTACACTATTTTTGCGAAATAGAAAATTCTTAATAGAGAAAAGTCACTGCTTCTCCGGCTTTGAACCGCTTTTTGATGGGGCTATGGACTGAAAAGCGTACGAATTGAGTCCTCTTTCTCTCAAAAAGAAGGTTGAAGAACAGGCCGGATGAAGTTAGAGTTTGGCTTCGAGGGCTGCAATTTTAGCCAAGGTGTCGGCTTCCTTTTTGCGCTCCATGGCGACTACGGATTCCGGTGCACCGCTCACAAAGCGCTCGTTGGCCAGTTTGCCCTGGATGCTTTTGAGGAACTTGCGCAGGTGATCGAGTTCGGCACGTGCGGCTTCCTTTTCAGCTTCGAGGTCAACGACATCGCCTAAGTAGAGAGCATATTGAGTGGTGCCCACCAAGAAAGTGGAGTAGCCGGCTCCGTTGGCTTCTGTGGCCGTCGCGATTTCGCTAATTGTCGCCATCTTCTTCACCAAGGTGTCGTAGGCTGAGAGTTCATTTTCGCCTACGATGGTCAGAGGCAGGGCTTCGCGGGGAGAAATGTTCTTCTGCGCACGAGCCGCACGAACACCCGTTACAATCCCTTTCACTCGCTCAATGTCGGCGATGAGGGCGGCATCTTCGGAGCGAGGTGCAGCGATGTCTTGAGGCGACACCATGATGCTTTCGCCTTCTTTACGCTCTTCGATGTGCTGCCAGAGTTCTTCGGAGATGAAGGGCATGAAAGGATGAAGTAGGTGGAGCAGGTCGTTGAAGAAACCAATCGTAGCGGCATAGCTGGTGCGGTCGATAGGCTGCTGATAGGCGGGCTTCACCATTTCGAGATACCACGATGAGAACTCATCCCAGAACAGACGATACACTTCCATCAGGGCTTCCGACAAACGATATTTGGAGAAGAGGTCGGCCATTTCGGCTGCACTCTTGCGAAGTTGTGCGCCAAACCACTCAATGGCGAGGCGCGAGGTCTCGGGTTGCGCAAGGGTGTCGCTCACCTCCCAACCTTGCACCAAGCGGAAAGCATTCCAAATCTTGTTGCAGAAGTTGCGACCTTGTTCGCACAGGCTTTCGTCAAAAAGGATGTCGTTGCCGGCAGGTGCAGAAAGCATCATACCCATACGCACGCCGTCGGCACCGAACTTGTCGATGAGGTCGAGGGGATCGGGAGAGTTTCCGAGCGACTTTGACATCTTACGACCCAGTTTGTCACGCACAATTCCCGTGAAGTAGACGTTGCGGAAAGGCATCTTGCCGGTGTACTCGTAGCCGGCCATAATCATACGTGCCACCCAGAAGAAAATAATGTCGGGACCCGTTACGAGGTCGGAAGTGGGGTAGTAGTAGGCCAACTCTTCGCTGTCGGGATGGTTGATGCCGTCAAAAAGAGAAATCGGCCAGAGCCACGAAGAGAACCAAGTGTCGAGCGCGGCTTCGTCTTGTCGGAGGTCGGCAAGGGTCAGGTTGTCGTTGCCCGTCTTTTCTTTGGCTAAACGAAGAGCTTCTTCGGCAGTTTCAGCCACGACAAATTCTTCCACTTCGGCGTTGGGAGCGCTGAGGTAGTAGGCCGGAATGCGGTGTCCCCACCAAAGTTGTCGGCTGATGCACCAATCTTGGATGTTGCTGAGCCAGTTGTTGTAGGTGTTCTTGTATTTGGCCGGGTAGAATTTGAGTTCGTCGTTCATCACGGGAGGGAGCGCAATGTCGGCAAAGTGCTGCATCGAGAGATACCACTGCATGCAGAGACGAGGCTCAACGGCGGTATCGGCATTTCGCTCTGAATAGCCCACTTTGTTGTCGTAGTCTTCAACTTTTTCGAGCAGACCGGCGGCTTCGAGGTCGATGGCAATCTGTTTGCGCACTTCCATGCGGTCTTGTCCCACATACATACCAGCCGCCTCTGACAGCGTGCCATTGGCATTGAAGATGTCGATGGTTTCGAGGTTGTGTGTTCTGCCCAAATTGTAGTCGTTGACATCGTGAGCTGGCGTTACTTTCAAACAGCCCGTTCCAAACTCAATGTCTACGTATCGGTCTTCGATAACAGGAACCACACGTCCTACGAGGGGGACTATCACTTTCTGTCCCTTCAACCAACCGTTTTTGGGGTCTTTGGGATTGATGCACATCGCGGTATCGCCCATGATGGTTTCAGGACGTGTGGTGGCCACGACGGCATAGCGTCCTTTGGCATCTTGGTGAATCACCTCGCCTTCCACTCCCGTGGTTGCACCGGTGTCTTCGGCAACGTAGTATTTCAGGTAGTAGAGTTTGCTCTTCTCTTCACGATAAATGACTTCCTCGTTGGAGAGGGCCGTTTGGGCTTTGGGGTCCCAGTTGACCATGCGCAGTCCACGATAGATGAGCCCTTTGTTATAGAGGTCTACAAACACCTTGAGCACGCTCTTGGAACGCGTTTCGTCCATGGTGAAGGCCGTGCGATCCCAGTCGCACGATGCGCCCAGCCGGCGAAGCTGCTTGAGGATGATACCGCCGTGCTCTTCCGTCCATTCCCACGCGTGCTTCAAGAACTCCTCGCGGGTGAGATCCATCTTGCGGATGCCTTGCTGTGCCAGTTTGTTCACCACTTTGGCCTCTGTGGCAATCGAGGCGTGGTCGGTGCCGGGCACCCAGCAGGCGTTTTTACCTTCCATCCGTGCGCGGCGTACAAGAATGTCTTGAATGGTGTTGTTGAGCATGTGGCCCATGTGGAGCACTCCCGTCACATTAGGGGGCGGAATCACGATGGTATAAGGCTCGCGGCTATCGGGTTTTGAACTGAAAAGTTTGTGGTTCAACCAATAGTTGTACCATTTGCCCTCCACAGCTTCGGGGGCGTATTTTGTAGCTAATTCCATAATCGGGAAAGAAGGTGATGGAGTGGCGAGAGTGCCGTCAATAAGATTTTCCGGCAATCACGCCATAAATAAGGACTGCAAAGTTACTGAATTTCCGTCAAAAGACAACGATTGTCTATGAAAAAACGGCCACGCTATGTGCAAAACATAACGTGGCCGTGGTTAGATGGGGGTAGGCTGTCGAAAAATTAGCCGTTCACCTTCTTCATGTGAGCAATGAGTTCGAGCACCTTGTTCGAGTAACCGATTTCGTTGTCGTACCAAGAAACAACCTTCACGAAGGTGTCGGTAAGAGCGATACCAGCCTTAGCATCGAAGATAGAAGTGCGAACATCACCGAGGAAGTCAGAAGAAACGACTGCATCTTCAGTATAGCCGAGCACGCCGGCGAGTTCACCTTCGGCAGCTTCTTTCATGGCAGCGCAGATTTCTTCGTACTTCGCGGGCTTAGCGAGGTTGACAGTGAGGTCAACCACCGATACGTCAAGCGTAGGAACGCGCATAGACATACCCGTGAGCTTGCCGTTGAGTTCGGGGATAACCTTACCTACAGCCTTAGCAGCACCCGTAGACGAGGGGATGATGTTGCCGGAAGCAGCACGACCACCGCGCCAGTCCTTGAGCGAAGGACCATCGACCGTCTTCTGAGTAGCAGTAGTAGAGTGAACGGTAGTCATGAGACCATCAGTGATACCCCATTTGTCGTTGAGCACCTTAGCGATAGGAGCCAAGCAGTTGGTGGTGCAAGAAGCGTTAGAAACGAACTGAGTACCCTTCACGTACTTGTCAAAGTTTACGCCGCAAACGAACATGGGCGTGTCGTCCTTGGAGGGAGCAGACATTACCACGTACTTTGCACCGGCTTCGATGTGAGCTTGTGCCTTGTCCTTGGAGAGGAAGAGACCCGTAGATTCTACTACGTATTCAGCTTCTACTTCGTTCCACTTGAGGTCGGCGGGGTTACGTTCAGCCGTTACGCGGATTTCCTGACCGTTGACAATGAGGAGGTTCTTTTCAGTGCAGAAATCGATGGTGCCATCGAATTGACCGTGCATCGTGTCGTACTTGAGCATGTAAGCCAAGTAGTCAACGGGGCAGAGGTCATTGATACCTACAATCTGAATGTCATTGCGGCCCATGGCGGCGCGGAAAACGAAACGGCCAATGCGACCGAAACCGTTAATACCTACTTTGATCATAATAGATGTTTGTTATTGAAGTTATTGTGAGTAAAACACTTGTTGATTTAGCAAAAAGAGAGGAGACGATGGAGCGAACACCACTTTTCCCCTTTTTGATGTGGCAAAAGTACGAAAAGTTTTTTATATTTGCAGTGTTTCCCCACAAAAAATAAATTGAAAAGTGACTAAATCTACATTTTTACAAGAATTCAAAGACTTCGCTGTCAAGGGCAATGCCATTGACATGGCGGTCGGTGTTATCATTGGTGGAGCGTTTGGCAAAATTGTGACCTCCATTGTCGAAGATCTGATTATGCCACCCATCGGATGGCTCATCGGCGGGGTCGATTTCAAGGAACTAAAAATCGAACTCCCGGCTTTCATCGAAGGGCAAACGGCCGTGACCATCAACTATGGCAACTTCATCCAAACGGTGTTCAACTTCTTCATCATTGCTTTCTGCGTCTTCTTGTTGGTGCGCACCATCATGCGCCTCAAACGGGAGAGGCCTGTCGAGGAAAAGCCTGCTACACCTGCCGGACCTACGCAAGAGGAGTTGCTGACTGAAATCCGCGATTTGCTGAAGCGACAGCAATAATCATCTCGAAAACTTTGTGACGCGAAGAAAATGTTTTATCTTCGCGTCACATTTTATTTCCATTTTACTTCTTCCTTCGATGCAACAGAAAATCATCATCCTCGATTTCGGTTCGCAAACCACGCAACTCATCGGCCGCCGCGTCCGTGAGTTGGACACGTTCTGCGAAATCCTGCCGTACAACAAGTTCCCGCACGACGACCCTTCTGTCATTGGGGTCATCCTCTCGGGATCGCCCTTCTCCGTCTACGACCCTGAGGCTTTCAAGGTCGAACTGGAAGGCATCCGCCACCGCCTCCCCATTTTGGGCATTTGCTATGGTGCGCAGTACATGTCGCACATCTATGGCGGAAAGGTGGAGCCGGCAGCTACTCGCGAATATGGACGTGCCAACCTCACGACCATCGAGTTCGACAATCCCCTTTTCAAAGGTTTTCATGCGAACTCACAGGTGTGGATGAGCCATGGCGACACCATCACCGCCATCCCTGATCACTTCCGTTGCATCGCTTCGACCGAAAAGGTGAAATATGCCGCTTATCAAGCCGAAGGCGAACCGCTCTGGGGCGTGCAGTTCCACCCCGAAGTGTTCCATTCGCTCCAAGGGTCGCAACTGCTGCGCAACTTCGTGGTCGACATCTGCGGCAGCCGCCAGGATTGGAGTGCCGCTTCCTTTGTCGACACCACTGTGGCCGAACTCAAAGCCCAGCTCGGCAACGACCGCGTCATTCTCGGCCTCTCGGGCGGCGTAGACTCCTCGGTGGCGGCCGTGCTGCTCAACAAGGCCATCGGCGACCGCCTTACTTGCATCTTTGTCGACCACGGCATGCTCCGTAAGAATGAGTTCCAAAGCGTGATGGATGACTACAAATGCCTCGGCCTGAATGTCATTGGAGTGGATGCGAGCGAGAAGTTCTTCCGAGAACTGGCAGGAGTGGAAGAGCCCGAACAGAAGCGCAAAATCATCGGTGCAGGTTTCATCGACGTCTTCAATGCCGAAGCGATGAAAATCACCGATGCTAAATGGCTCGCCCAAGGCACCATCTATCCCGACCGCATTGAGAGTCTCAACATCACGGGCAAGGTCATCAAAAGCCACCACAATGTGGGCGGTCTTCCTGAAAAGATGCACCTGAAAATCTGTGAACCCCTCCAATGGCTCTTCAAAGACGAAGTGCGCCGCGTGGGGCGTCAGATGGGTATGCCCGAACACCTGATGAATCGTCACCCCTTCCCCGGCCCCGGATTGGCCGTGCGCATTCTGGGCGACATCACGCCCGAAAAGGTGCGCGTGTTGCAGGATGCCGACGACATCTTCATCCGCGGCTTGCGCGACTACAAAGTCAAGATGGACGTGGTGGAAGCACGTCGCCTTTTGGCGGCCGGTGTGCCCAACGATGCTCCCCAAGAGGGCGAAATCGAGGTTTCGCTCTACGACCAGATTTGGCAGGCCGGCGTGATGCTCCTCCCCGTGAAGAGTGTCGGCGTGATGGGCGATGAGCGCACCTATGAGAAGGCCGTGGCCCTCCGTGCCGTCACTTCGACCGATGCTATGACAGCCGACTGGGCACATCTTCCCTACGACTTCATGGCCAAGGTGAGCAACGATATCATCAACCACGTGCGGGGTGTCAACCGCGTTTGTTACGACATTTCCTCCAAGCCACCTTCAACCATTGAGTGGGAATAGTCCGCCGTTCCCCTTTTTCGATAAAAACATCAACCGACCGGTTTCGCGAAAGAAACCGGTCGGTTGTTTTTTATATGTCCCTTTCCCTAACGCTTTAGCTACAACTCTTTCCACGATTACCTTTCGTCTTTCAGTCACCTTATCAGATATCTTTGAATGATTGTCAGTCACGTTATCTGCTCTCTCATGGATTTCTCTTACACCGACATGACCTTTGGTGTTTTTGTTCCCTTTTCCGTCAGGTCGTCTTTGTGAAGAATTTGTGAAGAAGGAGTGTGGCCTTCTACACGAGGGATGAACAAAGGCGAAATGGCGGAAAAGGGAGCTAAAGATAGGGGCAAAGTAGAGAATATTCTACAATTAAGATAGCTACATTTAATTTTGGGACCAACTTATGAGTGGCAGCGTAGCTTCGTTTCTCTAAACATGCTTATTTGTTGCTGCCGCAGCATCAGTTGAACATATCGTCCTTGTTGCGGGCCGGCTTCGCGGGCTTGGCCTTCGGCTTCTTTTCTGCCTTTTCCGCAGGGGCGGAGGGAGCGGCCGATGCGGGAACTGGTGCAGCCGTAGGAGCCGCGGGGGCAGGGGCAGGCTCTGCCGGTGGAGCAGGAGCTTCGCCGTTCTCGGGAGTGGGAGCGTCAGAGGCGTCCATGAGGTCGTCGTTGTCTATGAGCGTACTGTCGGCACTGAGGGTGTCGGTCGGCAGGGCCGGCATACGGCCTTCGAGGTCGGCCGGGTTCACACCATCGGGGATGTTGAAATTCGCTAAATAGTGGTCGCGCAGAGCAGCATCGCTCAGCACCTTGTTGAGGAAGAGGCCGAAGATGGGGAGGGCCGTCTTCGAACCCTGTCCGAGTGCACCGGTGCGGAAGTGGATTTGGCGATATTCACCGCCGACCCACGCACCGCCCACAAGGTTGGGGGTGACACCGATGAACCATGCATCGGCGTGGGAGTTGGACGTGCCGGTCTTGCCGCCCATGTCGAGCGTGCGGTTCCAGAACCACTTGCCGGCATACTGCTGTGCACCGAGGCTTTGGGACGTACCGCCGGCATCGGTCACTCCGGCAGCGAGAAGCGTCTGCATGTAGAAGGCCTCCTTGGCCGTCATCACGGTGTGGGCTTCGCGGCGGCTTTCGTAGACCACCTTGCCATCGGCATCAACAATCTTCGTGATGAGAGTGGGCTTGACGTATTCGCCCGAGTTGGCCACGGCGGCATAAGCGCCCACCATCTCCATCACCGTGGCATCGCTGGCGCCGAGCACGAGAGAGGGAGCGTTTTCAAGGCGCGACTGCACCCCCATGTCCTGTGCCGTGCGGATGACATTGTCGATGCCCACTTCCTGTCCGAGCTTGATGGCAATCGTGTTGATGCTCTGGGCAAAGGCGGCGCGCAGGGGGATGTTGGCACCCGAGAAACGGCCGTTGGCGTTGTGCGGCCGCCACACGGAGGGCTTGCCGTCCTTGTCCACCACGTCCATCTGGATATATTCGTCTTTCAGGCGGGCATCGGAGGGCAACCATCCCTGCTTGATGGCGGTGGCGTAGGCAAAGAGTTTGAAGGTAGATCCGGGTTGATGGGCGGCGCTCACGTTGTCGTGCTGCCACGTGTTGAAATCCACGTCGCCCACATAGGCACGGACATAGCCGTTCTGCGGTTCGATGGCCACGAAACCGGCGTGCATGTAGTGGAGCATATAGCGTAGAGAGTCGATGGAAGTCATCTCTCGCTCAATCGGGCCGTCGTAGGTGAAAAGGCGCACCTTGTGGGGCGTGTTGAGCACGCGCCACACCTGGGCCGGGTCGTCGGGATAGCGGGCAGAAAGCATCTTGTAGGCATCGGTCTGCCGCATCTTCTCCTGCACAAAGTTGGGGAGCGGCTTGTTGCCCTCGCCCACCCATGGGTCTTGACGTCCCCAGTGGCTGTCGAAGTTGCGCTGCACCACGCGCATCTGCTGGCGCATGGCCTCCTCGGCATACTGCTGCATGCGACTGTTGAGGGTGGTGTAAATCTTCAGTCCGTCGCGATAGGGGTCGAGTTCGGGTGTGAGGGTCTTCATCTCCTCGGCCACGGCTTGGCGGAAATAGAGAGCCTGCCCGTCGTAGGCACTCTCAACGCCGAATTTCAGTTCGATGGGCTTCTCTTTGAGGCGTTCGCACTCCTCGGCCGAAAGTTTGCCGTGGTTGCGCATGTTGTCGAGTACGGTGTTGCGGCGCCGGAGGGAGTTTTTCGGATGGAGTTTGGGGTTGTAGGCCGAGGTGGCTTTGAGCAGTCCCACGAGCACGGCCGCCTCTTCCGTTTTGAGGGCGGCGGGAGTGGTCTTGAAGTAGGTCTTGGCGGCCGTCTTGATGCCGTAGGCGTTCGATCCGAAGTCCACGGTGTTGGCATACATGGTGAGGATTTCCTGCTTCGAACAGAAGAGTTCCAGCTCCGTGGCGATGATCATCTCCTTGCTCTTCATGATGAGGATTTTCACGCCGGGGATGTAGCCGAGCAGTCCGGTGGAATACTCTGTGCGAACGCGAAACATGTTTTTTACCAATTGCTGCGTGATGGTCGAAGCTCCGCGGGCATGCCCTTGAGCTGCATCCTTCATGGCAGCGAAGATCCCGAAGAAGTCCACACCGTGGTGGCTGTAGAAGCGTTCGTCTTCGGTCGAAATGAGGGCGTCGACAAAGGCCGGTGCGATGGAGTCGTAGGGCACGGGCGAGCGGTTTTCGTTGAAAAACTTGCCCAGCAGTTTGCCGTCGTCACTGTAAATCTCCGAGGCAGCTGCATTCTTGGGGTGCATGATGCTGCTCAGCGAGGGCGACTTGCCGAAGAGCCAGAACAGATTGATCTGCACGGCGAAACAATAGAACACGAGGAAGGCCACGAAGGAGGCCGCACCGATTCCGGCCTTCTTCCACCAAGGGGCTTGACGATAGAGGCTTTTGTACCAGCGCCAGAAGCGCGACACTTGCCGGCCGCTCCAAGCGAAGGGGCGGAAAAGCTTGCCCCCGAAGCTGCGATTTTGAGTATTCATCTTGAGAAGATTTCAGTCTTAGTTGACGCAAAAGTACGGCAATCCCCCGACCCAGCAAAATAAAACGGGCGATTTCCGCCCCACAGTGCACGTGGTCGGGCGAAGGGGGCACTGTCGTGGGCGGCTCACAGTTTTGTGCCTCGCATGAAGATTTTGCGATGAGGCGTGCCCACATTCCGCAGTTTGCCCTCCGCTTCGAGGCGCTTCACCAGGCGGTAGCCCACACTGCGCGACACGCCCAATTCTCGGAGCAGTCGCGAGGTGACCACCACCTCTTGCGCATCGAAGAGGCGCACCAGTGCAGCGTCGATTTCCTCATCGGTGGGCGCATCGTAGAAGCCGTCGCGGTAGGTCGCGTTTTCAAACTTTGTCTCGCGGAGCGCCTCCATCATCTGCCTGTCGGGACGGAATTTCACTGTGCGCACCTGAGCGTTGCGCAGGCGCATCTTGCCCGTTTTAGGGTCTTCGTAGAGGTCGCCCTTCACGGCGAGGGAGAAGTAGCCCAGTCCCGGCAGATGCACGCGCCGTCCGGCCATGAGTTGCTCGGCCATTTCGTTGTTGAGGGAGACGAGCGCGCCGATGAGGTCGCCGCTGGTCATCGACGTGCCCCGCACGATTTGGCGGCTCAGCCAGTCCAGACCGATGGTTTCGTATTCGTCTACGACGGCTTTCCACTTGTCCGTTTCGGCAAATGTTCCTGTCGTCTTTTGGATTTTGTAGGGTACAGCCATAGTGCTTTTGTTTTAAGGTGAGTTGGAGTCTTTTGTGAGTCGAGTTTGTGCCGCACCACGGGCGAGGCGTTCGCGCAGATGGCAATGGGTCGTGGTCGTCGACAGCGACCGGATAGTCATCGTCTCTTCCCGAAGGAACATTTGTATCTTCGCGAAGGGACATTCGTTTCTTCGCGATGGGACGTTCGTCTCTTCCCGAAGGGACGATTTTTTCTCACCGCAAAGATAGCAATAACTCACGAAGGGAGCAAGGGAAACGTCCACGAATTGACGGACGAAATCCACCTCGTGTGCCCGAAAAGGAGTGACCTCGGTGTTCTCCCTGTTCTGCTGCTGTCGTCTGCCGATATTCATCCCCGGAGAGGGCGAATATCCGCAGTCCGAAGGCAAAACCTCGCACAGTTCCTCTCTCTCATCGGCCGTGAGAGATCGCCAAGAGCAAAATATCCTTATAATTTAGGATTACGAGAACCTGAGAAATGCTGTACCTTTGCACCGCCTGAAACGCATCAGGCAGACATAACAGAAAACCCTATGCTTAATACCCTGCTTTGCCTCGCGACTCTCGCGCCGGCACATGACACGACGGTCGATACGGCCCGAAACAATGTGGACCTTGAAGAAGCCAAGGTCGTGGAGTTCAAACTCAACAAGCGCAACCTCGCTCCATCGTCGGTGTCGGTGTTGGGTCGCCACTTCCTGCGCGACCAGGAGGTGGGCAACATCAAGGAACTCACCGCCGTGCTCCCCAACTTCTACATGCCCGACTATGGATCGAAGCAAAACTCCCCCATCTACATCCGCGGCATCGGCGCCAAGGCCAAAGGCCCGACGGTGGCGTTCAACGTGGACGGCGTGCCCCACTTTGAAAACTCCTCCTTCGACCTCGACCTGGCCGAGGTGGGGAGCGTCGAGGTGTTTCGTGGACCGCAGGGCACTCTCTTTGGTCGCAATGCTATCGGGGGCACCATCAACGTTCACTCCCTCTCGCCTATCGCCTATCAGGGCACGCGCTTGAAGTTGGGCGCCGGCACTCAGGCCGACCGCAGCGTGCAGTTGGCCCACTACGCCCGCCTTTCGCCCAACTTCGGTTTTTCCCTCTCGGGGGGCTACCACCACAACGGCGGCTGTTTCCACAATGTAGCGCTCGACCGCAAAGCCGATGCCCTCGACGAGGGTTTCGGACGGTTGGCTCTGGTGTGGAAACCGGCGGCCGGATGGACGCTGCGCCTCAACTCCTTCCTCGACCACACCGACCAAGGGGGCTATCCCTATGCGGCCTACGACCCTGCCAGCGGACGGACAGCGGAGGTGAACTACAACCGCCCGTCGACCTACCGCCGCACCATCTCTTCGTCGGGCTTCGGCGCACGCTATGAGAACGAAACGCTTTCGTTCAACAGCCAGACCGCCTTCCAGTATGTCGACGACCGCCAGACTATCGACCAGGACTTCACCCCGGCCGATCTCTACTACGTCATCAACACCCTCGGGCAGAAGATGCTGAGCCAGGAACTGACGCTCAAGTCCAACCACGCGGGGCGCTACCAGTGGGTGGTCGGTGCGTTCGGGATGCGGCAGTGGGTGGACAACACCGTTGAGACGCAGTACATCGTCCAAGACCGTGCCCTTCCGGCCCACTACGAAATCCCCACCACCGCCCTCGCCCTTTACCACCAGTCGAGCTTCAACCTCTGGCGCGGACTTTCGCTCACCGCCGGTCTGCGTTTCGACTACGAACATGCTCGCGACGACTACTCGCTGGTGACCTATCGCCTTTCGGCCCTCGGCCTGCGGAAACCCGTGTCGACCTTCGACAGTCGGCTCCGCTTCCATCAACTCACGCCCAAATTTGCCTTCCAGTACATCACCCGCAACCGCAATCTCTACTACGTTTCGGTGACGCGCGGCTACAAGGCCGGCGGCTTCAACCAGACGTTCCGCACGGACGATGAGCGCACTTATGCTCCCGAGTTCAACTGGAACTACGAACTGGGCAGCAAGCTCCGTCTGCTGGACGGCCGCCTGCTGGCCGACCTCGCCGTGTTCTACATCGACTGGCGCCGACAACAGGTGAGCCACACCGTGCCGGGCAAGGGCAACATCCTCCTCAACGCCGGACACTCCGACAGCAAAGGCGTGGAACTTGCTCTCACGGCGCGTCCGATTCCCACCCTCGTGCTGCACGCCAACTATGGCTACACCTACGCCCGCTTCATCGACTACAAGAAGAGCGCCGCGCAGGACTTCTCCCACCACCTCCTGCCCCTCGTGCCGCGCCACACGCTGGCCCTCAATGCGGCCTACTCCCTCCTCTTCGACGACGGCCTGCTGAAACGCCTCACCCTCAGCGCCGGCCTGACGGGTGTGGGCAAAATCTACTGGGCTGAGGACAATGCCGTGGCGCAACCCTTCTATGCTTTGCTCAACGCCAAGGTGAGCGCCGACTTCGGCCACCTCTCCTGGGAAGTGTGGGGCAAGAACCTCACCGACACCCACTACAACGTCTACGCCTTCAAAGCGCCCACCCACTTTGCTCAGCTCGGCCGTCCGCTCAGCCTGGGCACATCCCTCATCCTTCACCTCTGATTTCAGCCCCGCCATGTCTCTTTCGCCATCTGACTCCTCGACCCGACAAGTGCTCATCGTCGGCGCCGGCCTGACGGGACTGACCACCGCCTTCCGACTGAAATGCGCCGGCATCGACGTCGGCATCCTGGAGACAGCCGATCGCGTGGGCGGACAAATCCACTCGTTCCACCGCGACGGCTTCATCTACGAAAGCGGCCCCAACACGGGAGCACTGTCCCACCCCGAAGTGGCCGAGCTCTTCGATGCCCTCGCTCCGGCCTGCCCCCTCGTCACCGCCCGCCCGGAGGCCAAATCCCGCTGGATTTGGAAGGGCGACCGCTTCCACGCGCTCCCTTCGAGCCTGTTCGCGGGGCTGACCACACCACTGTTTTCCCTGGTCGACAAGCTCCGTCTGCTCGGCGAACCCTTCCGCCGCCGCGGCACCGACCCCGACGAGACGGTGGGCGCGCTCACCGTGCGCCGCTTGGGGCGGTCGTTCCTGCGCAACGCTGTCGATCCCTTCCTCTCGGGGGTCTACGCCGGCGACCCGATGCGGCTTGTCACGCGTTTTGCCCTACCGCGGCTCTACGCTTTGGAACAGACTTATGGGAGTTTCATCCGCGGTGCGCTGAAAAAGGCTCGCCAGCCCAAGACGGAGCGCGAGCGCCGTGCAACTAAACAGGTGTTTGCGGCCGAGGGCGGGATGGAGCGTTTGATCGAAACCCTGACCGACCGCGTGGGGCGCGACCGCATAGTGCTCGAGGCCAAACACCCCCGCTTGACACCGCCCACCACGCCCGAGGGTTTGTGGCGCATCGACTTTGATCACGCCGGCCGACCGGCCACGCTCACCGCGCAGCACGTGGTGACCACCTGTCCGGCCTATGCCCTGCCCGAACTCTTGCCGTTTGCCGATGTCGAAGCGGTGCAGGCCATCGCCTCCTTGACCTACGCCCCCATCGTGCAGGCTGCGGTCTGTCTGGACGACACCGCGGGAAGGGACTTTGCAGCCTTCGGTGGGCTTGTCCCCTCGGCCGAAACCCAACCGGTGCTGGGCATCCTCTTTCCCTCCTCTTGCTTCGCGGGGCGTGCGCCACAAGATGGGGCGGTCTTTTCGGTATTTATGGGCGGCGTGCACCATCCCGAACTGCTCGACCTGGGCGATGAGGCCGTGGCCGACATCATCGACGATGTGCTCCACCGCATGCTGCGTCTGCCGGCGGAGATCAAGCCCGTCCGGCTCGACATCTTCCGCCACCGTCGCGCCATCCCGCAATATGAAGCTTCGACAGAACGTCGACTGGCGGCCGTGGCTGCCCTCGAAGCGGCTCATCCCGGACTGACCCTCGCCGGCAACCTGCGTGACGGCATCGGAATGGCCGATCGCATCCGGCAGGGCACCGCCGTTGCGCAACGGCTGGTCGAAACCCTCGTTTAGCGGCGTTTCGGCAAAAGGGACGTCCCTTTTGATAAGAGAAGGGTCGAACTTCGCGAAAAGCAACGAAGTTCGACCCTTCTCTTTTTTTGAGGGAGAAAAAACGCAGCGGTGCTTGTCTACGACACCGTGTGGATGGGCGTTCCGCTGAGGAAAGCGCGGAGATTGTCGGCCATGATGTCGACGATGCGGGTGCGGGCATCGCGGCTCGCCCAGGCGATGTGGGGCGTGACGAAGGTGCGTGGCGTGTGGAGGAGCGGATGGTCGGGCGCCGGCGGTTCGCTGCTCAGTACGTCGCAGGCATAGCTGCCCAATCGCCCTTTGCGGAGCGCAGCGGCCACCGCTTCGTCGTCGATGAGCCCGCCGCGGGCCGTGTTGATGAGCACCAGTCCGGGACGGCTCTTCGCGAGCAGCGCGGCGTTGACAAAGGCGCGGTTGTCGGGCGTCAGAGGACAGTGGAGTGAAACGACGTCGGACGAGGCGAAGGCTTCTTCGAGCGTGATTTTCTGAATGCCAGCGGGAAGTTGGTCTTGTGCTTTGGACGAAACGACGCACACTTCAGCTTCGAGCACTTGCAGGAGCTGCGCCACCTTTTGCCCGATGTGCCCGAAGCCCACGAGCGAGACGCGCTTGCCGGAAAGTTCCACCACGGGTTCGTCCCAGTAGCAGAAGTCGGAGCAGGAGGCCCATCGGCCTTGTTGCGACTGCGCGGCATAGTGGCCCACGCGGTTGCAGTGTTCCAGCAGTAGGGCGAGGGTGTGCTGCGCCACGGCCAGTGTGCTGTAGGCCGGAACGTTGCACACCGTCACGCCGTGGCGGCGCGCCGCAGCGAGGTCCACCACATCGTAGCCCGTGGCGGCCACGAGCACGAGACGCAGGTGGGGTAGGGCGGCAAAGTGGTCGGCGGTGAGGCGCACTTTGTTGAGGATAATCACGTCGGCATCGCGACTGCGCTCCACCACCTCTTCGGGGGTGGTGCGTTCGTAGACGGTGAGGCGGCCCTGTCGGGTGAGGGCTTCCCAGCTCAAGTCGCCGGGGTTGAGGGCGTGACTGTCGAGAAAAACGAGGTTGTTCATCATAGATAAGTTTTTGGAGTGAGTAAGTGGGTGTTCAAAATTAATTGATACTAGATTTGTTTCCATTTTCCGTCAGGTCGTCTTTGTGAAGAAGGAGTGTAGCGAGCTACACGACTGATGAACAAAGGCGAGATGGCGGAAAAGGGGAACAAAGATGGTGTCAAAGTAGCGAACATCCTACGCAGGAGATAGTTACGATTAATTTTGAAGACCTACTTAACGTTGAGGAGAGGTTTATTCTTCGCGGTGCAGGAAGTCGGGGATGTCCATGCGTGCCCCGCCTTCGAGGGCCGAGCGGCGGGAGAGTTCGCTCAGGCACGACCACTCCGCCGCATCGTAGACATCGATGTCAAGCGGAAGTCCGTGGCGCAGGCAGTGGATGAAGCGCTGGTCCATGGCGTAGTTCATCGCGTTGGGTACGCCCTTTTCTTTCCCTTCGAGCCACAGCCGTGCAGCGTGGTCGGTCATCGACCGGAGGAGGTGATTTTCGGCTGCCTCGCCCATCAGGGCCAATGTGCCGGAATGGACGGTGGGGAGCGGATATTTCTGCACGAAGCCTGCGGTGCCGCTCACGCTTTGGATGCGGCTGTAAGGGCGCGGCGTGGTGCCGTCGAATTGCAGGAGGATGGTCACACCGCGTTCGGTGGTGATGAGCGTGTGGTTGGCGTGCCCCAGCAGGCTGTCGGGACCGTCGGCTTGTCCCGTCATCGAAACGAGGTGGTGCATGCGGTCGCCGGCTTTCGCGTCGTCCCCGGTTTTCGTGCCCATTTCCCTGCCCCGATGGAAGCGGAGCAGTTGAGCGATAGGGCCGATGCCATGTGTCGGATAGGGGTTGCCCCCGTGTCGACAACTTTGGCGATACCACGTCCGTGCACTTTCGTGCCCCTCGGAGAAGAGTTCGCGCCAGTCGTGCAGATAAGCCCCTTCGCAGTGGGTGATGGTGCCGAAGAACCCCGTATCCCGCAGGTGCAGGGTGGCGAGGGCAAACCAGTCGTAGCAGCAGTTTTCCGTCATGAAACAGTGCCGCTGTGTCGCTTCGGCTGTGCGCACCAAGGTCCGGCATTCGTCCACCGTGGTGGCCGCGGGCACTTCCACCGCCGCATGTTTGCCGCAGCGCATCGCCTCCACCGCCATTCGGGCGTGGCTCTTCCAGTCGGTGCAGATGTAGATGACGTCCAAGTCGTGCAGCGCACACATCTCGCGCCATGCCTCTTCGCCCACAAAGGTGCGCACCCTCGGTCGGCCGCTTTCCGCCAGCAGTGCATTCCCCCGCTCCACCTCCTCGGCCGTCAGCGATGCCAGCGCACAGATTTGCGCTCCCTCCACATCGCCATAGCGACGAAGGGTTTGCAGCCCGCGCTGTCCCAGCCCGACGAGCCCGATGCGTACAAGGGGGATGGGCGCACAGCGCAGTTGGTAGGCAGAACCAGGGTGTACAGAAGAGTTTGCAGAAGGATTTGCAGAATGAGACATAGGCGGGATTTTCGATTACAAAAGTACGAATTTCCATTGAAAAAACGCCTCCCACTCCCTCTTTCCTCCTTTTTTCTTCACCTTTTCTTCACTTTTTCTCGGGCTTTTCTTGCGCATCTCAAAAATTATCCCTACTTTTGCACCGCGTTTGACAAACAAGACGTCACCCACAATTAGGAAAGGAAGGATGGGTGAGTGGCTGAAACCACCAGTTTGCTAAACTGACGTACGGGCAACCGTACCGGGGGTTCGAATCCCCCTCCTTCCGCCATAAACCTTGAAAGTAAAGGTTTTATTAAGTGCACAAAACGCTCCGAAACATCTGTTTTGGAGCGTTTTTTTATTTTTATCTGCAGAAGAAAGCACGTGATGTAGCAAAGCCGAACCAATTATGAAACGAACTTACCTCAGAGGTAGTTTTTTCTACCTCTGAGGTAGTTGCATTTATCTCCGAGGTAAATCTCCCTCTGTTCCTATTCGTTTTTCCTCGCGCGTACGCGCGCGTCACTACATGAAAGTCTTGTTTTTGCCTTCATTGCCTTCACCAAAAGTCCTAAACCGCTGTAAATAAGCGACTTGCTGGTGAAGGAAAATCCCGTGAAGGCGGTGAAGGCAGATGGATCCTTTGCCTTCACCCGCAACCGGCTGTTTCTTAGTGACTTATCGCGAACGGTGAAGGAGTGAAGGCAAAATACAAACACTATTGTAGGGATGCACGCGCGAGGGGAGGGAAGAGAGCGGCGGCTTTCTCTTCTCGCTTCGTGCGCAGTGCAGCAATTCGAGAGATTAAAGTAACCGCCATCAAAGAGTCTAAAACTCAATGATGGCGGTTGCCTGATTTGAATGAAGGTCAGCCCCGAGATGAGGCGAGAAAGTCGGGAGAGAGGGATGTTTTTACTTCTTGTTTTTGCCTTTGGCCTTAACGTCGCCCAGTTCGATGGTGTAGGAGCGGTTCAAGCCACTCTGCGTCTTGGCGCGAATCCAAAGGACGCGGTCTTGGCTCATATTAGCCGCCTTAACGGCTTCTTCAAAGTCGGCCACGCTGTTCATGGTGCGGTCGTTGACCTGGGTGATGATGATGCCCTTGGTGATGCCGGCTTCCTGCATTTTTCCGGCACGGATGCTGCTCACGACGATGCCGTTGCGCAAACCGAGTTCTTTCTTTTCGGACTCGTTGAGGGCACGGAGGGCAGCGCCCATCGACTCGGTATCGACACTCTCGATGTTGGTCGTTGTGCCTTGGATGTTGCGCAGGGTGAGGGTGGTCACGTAGGCTTTCTTCTTGCGATAGTAGGTCACCTTGATTTTATCGCCGGGACGATGGGTGGTGAGCACCTCTTGGAGGTTTCCGAACTTTTCAATCTTCTTGTCGTCGATGGCGGTGATGACATCGCCCTTTTCCAGTCCGGCAGCTTCGGCAGCACCATCGGCGGAGACTTCGGCCACATAGACACCGCTCAGCGTACCGAGGTCGACGTCTTTGCCCTTTTCCTTTTCGCTGTCAATATAAGAGGAGAGGTCGGAACCTTGGATGCCTAAGAGGGCGCGTTGCACAGCACCAAACTGTTTGAGGTCTTCGACCACTTTGTTCATTATGGTCGTGGGGATGGCAAAACCATAGCCGGTGAAGGCTCCCGTTTGCGAATAGAGCATGGCGTTGATGCCGACGAGTTCACCATTGGCATTGACAAGGGCACCGCCGGAGTTGCCGGGGTTGATGGCGGCATCGGTTTGGATGAAACTCTCCACGGGGTTGGCCGCATTGAGAGAGCGTGCTTTGGCGCTGACGATACCTGCTGTCACAGTGGAAGTGAGGCCGTAGGGGTTGCCGATGGCCAGCACCCATTCGCCGATTTTGAGGTTGTCGCTCGAAGCCACGGTGATGGGAGTGAGTTTGTCGGCCTCTATCTTGATGAGGGCGAGGTCGGTGTTCTTGTCCAAACCGATGATGCGGCCTTTGAACTCGCGGTTGTCATTGAGTTTGACCAAAATCTCATCGGCATCCTGCACCACATGATTATTGGTGACGATGTAGCCATCAGCGGTGAGAATGACACCCGAACCGGCTCCGCTGCGCTTGGGTGCTTGTCGGGGTTGTTGTTGCTGACGAGGTGACTGTCCGCGGCCGAAAAAGTCGCCGAAGAAGTCTTCGAAGGGGTCGAAATACTGCACTTGCTCGGAGCCTCGGTCAGTGCCGGTCACTTTGATGTAGACCACGGAGTTGGTGGCCTTTTCGGCAGCATAGGTCAGGTCGATGGCCTGATGAGGAACAGTGTTGACCTGAGCGGTTGAGGCCGGCGAGGAGAGGGTGGTGGCAGCGGCGTTCTCAGCGGCCACAGCCACAATGCCGTTGCTCAGCAAGGCGGAGAGCAGCGCGACAGTAAAGGTTTTCTTCATCATATAATTGATCTTAAAGGTTTTTGATTTTCGATACTGAACAACGATGGACGAACGGATGATGTCTACATTGTGCGTGCAAAAATAATGCTTTTGATAAGAAAGCAACATTTCGGAAAAGCAAAAAGCTCGGCATTTAAGCTCATTTCACAGAGAAGCCTTTTGATGTTTGTATTTCGGCAACTTCAAGGGGATATCGGAGCATTTATCGAAAGAGGGTAGAGAAAGAGACATCAGAAAGGCGCGGCATCGTGGAACGTCAGGCGCTCTCCCGTGGTGGGATGGGTGAAGGCGAGAGATTCGGCATGCAGACAAAGACGAGTGTCGGGTCGGCCGTAGAGGGCATCGCCCACGATGGGGACACCCAGCCCTTCGGGATGGGCGCAGTGGAGGCGCAGTTGGTGAGTACGTCCGGTTGTGGGATGGAGGTGCAGGCGGAGGCTGGGCTGACGACCGACCACTTGATAGTGCGTTTCGGCGGGAAGGCCATAGCGCTGAGAGACCATCTGCCGCGGGCGATCGTCGGGGTTGGCACAGAGGGGTAGACAGATTGTGCCTTCGGGCGGAAAAGGCAGGGAGTGTGCATCGCCCGTCGGGGAGTCGAGGAGTGCCACATAGCACTTTTCGATGGTGTGGCGGGCAAACTGCACTTGCAGGCGGCGGTAAGCCTCAGCGGTCAAAGCCACGACCATAAGACCGGAGGTGTCCATGTCCAGGCGGTGCACCATCATCGGACCTTCGGCTTGAGGAAATCGGCGGCGCACCTCATCGCGCACAGAGGGTACATCGTCATTGCCCGGCACAGAGAGCATGCCGGAGGGTTTGCTCACGACGACGAAATTTTGGTCGACATATAAAATGCGAAGTTGAGCCGCCATCGCCCGATTGCGTTCCAGCAACGGATTAGGCTCGACATCAAGCCCACGGAGCATATGGCGCAGCAAAGGGCGGCACTTGTGACGGCAGGAGGGATAGAAGTTTCCCTCGCAACGCACCTCATCGCGTGGCGAAACGCCCATCCAAAATTCGGCCATACACAGAGGATGAAAACCGGTGAGAAAGGCCGCTTGCAGGAGTTTGGGGGCGCAACATTCGCCACTGCCCGAAGGAGGAAGGCCTTCGAAGAGTGTGGGCAGCGCTGCCACTTCGCCCAAGGCATTGTGCAAGTGGTATTGATTGAAGAGCCAGTGCTGCAAGGCAGCAGATCGTCGAGCACGCTCGCGGATCAACGCTTCGGCAGCTGTGGTGAAAGTCCTGATGCGGGCCGCAGCCGCAGCGATGCGCTGCGCGTGGTGTTGTCTCAGTCGGCGAAATTCGGCTTTGAGATGCCGACTTTCGGCCACAAGTTGCGCTTCCTGCGATGAAACTGTGGAGGCCGGAGAGTGGCGCAGTTGGTCGCGCCGGGATTTGGCTTGCTTCAAGTAGGCTTTGGCCGCGGCCACTTCTTGGGCAGCCTGCTCTTCGCAGTGATGCAGGGCAGTCGCTGCATCGTGGAATTGTGGAAGGTGACGCAGGGTGTGAATGGCCCGCGTGAGGGCAACGACCGCCCGTTCTTCGCGCTGAAATCGCCCTTCGGGATGAAGCAAATCGTAGATGGGCGGCACGAAATAGGGTTGCCGGTTGCTCCCACTCAATTCACCGGAAAATGCCGCCAGAAAACCGCGTCCTTCGCTGCCATCTGCCTGTGGAACTCCGACGACAAGCACGCCCAGCATCTTTCCTCGCTTCGCATCGGCCAGCAAGTGAGGCTGAGTGTGCAGATAGGTGCGCACGGCATCGGCTGCGGCCAGGCAGAGCGGATGGGGCGTGTAGTGGAAGGGATAGGTGAACTGCTTGGGCGATGGAATGTCGGCGCACGAGGAAGGAAGCGGATGAAGCATAGGTATGAAGAGGGGTAGAGAGGCAGATGTTGAAACGTCTTTATGGAAAGCACCACGCAGCATTTGCACGAGGAGAAACAAGAGCAAATGCTGCGTGGGGAAACGGCTATTCGGTAGAGTGGGACGCGGGCGACGTCAAGGTTGGGGCGAAAAGAGGCCGAAGAGTTCGCTGTCAATGCGTTCGGTGATTTGACGGAAGTGCGCGGGGTTGCTTTCAAACTGGAGTTCATCGCCTTCCACCACGATGAGGCGCCCCTCATAAGAGGCTATCCAATGCTCGTAGAGGTCGTTGAGCCCTTGGAGGTAGTCGATGCGCATGGTCTTCTCAAAGTCGCGTCCGCGCTTTTCGATGTGAGAGACGAGAGTCGGAATCGAGGATTTGATGTAAATCATGAGATCGGGCAGCTTGACGAGCGACATCATGAGATCAAACAAGTCGGTGTAGTTCTGGAAGTCGCGGTCGCTCATCATCCCCATCTTGTGGAGATTGGGGGCAAAGATGCGGGCATCCTCAAAGATGGTGCGGTCTTGGATGATGGTGTCGCTGCTTCGACCGATGGCCACAACGTCTTTGAAACGCTTGTTGAGAAAATAGATTTGCAGGTTGAACGACCATCGGTTCATGTCCTGATAGAAGTCTTCGAGATAAGGATTGAAGTCTACCGGTTCGAAGAGGGGCGACCAGTTGTAGTGCTTGGCGAGCATTTTGGTCAGCGTGGTCTTTCCGCTGCCGATGTTTCCGGCTATGGCAATATGCATGGTGGTGGGGTTGAGTTTGGAGGAAGGTTAGGGGTGGTTGAAGAGGCCGAAGAGCTCGGCATCGATGCGGTCCACGATGCCCGCAAAGTCGGCGGGGTTTTGCTGAAAGTCGAGGGTATCAACCTCGATGACGAGGACGCGTCCGGTGTATTTTTCGAAGATAAACTCGTCGTAGCGGCGGTTGAGATTTTCGAGGTAGTCGATGGGCATTGTCTGCTCGTAGTCGCGTCCGCGCTTTTGGATGTTGTTCACCAGGTGGGGCACCGAGGCGCGGAGGTAGACCATCAAGTCGGGCGCACTGACCATGGCGGTCATCGTTTCAAACAGTTCCATATAAGTGCTGAAATCGCGGTCGTCAAGGTTGCCCATGTCGCGATTGTTGGCCGAAAAGACGTGGACGCCTTCGAAGATGCTGCGATCTTGCACAATGTGTTCTTCCGACTGGTCGATGGCCAAAACATCCTTGAACCGCTCTTTGAGAAAGAACACTTCGAGGTTGAACGACCATCGAGGCATGTTCTCATAGAAATCGTCGAGATAGGGGTTTTGCGCCACCGATTCAAACTTTGGCGTCCAGCCGTAATGTTGGGCAAGCAAGGTGGTCAGCGTGGTTTTTCCGCTGCCGATGTTGCCGGCTATGGCGATGTGCATAAGTGTCAGTAGGTGTTCAATTTATTTAGTCGTAGGATGTTCTCTATTTTGCTGCTATCTCTGTCTCCCTTTTCTTCCACCTTGATTTTGTTCGTCAGTCGGGTAGCCCGTTACACTCCTTCTTCTTCGCAAAGACAAGCTGACGAAAAAAACTGAAACAAATCTAGCAGCAATTGAATTTGAACACCTACTTAGGAATTTTGCGCAAAGTTACGCAAAAAACGGCAAAAACTCTCTGCTTCCTGTCACTATTCTGCCGAAAAGAGGTAAGAAAGCCTTGCACGGCTGAACAAATCTTTCTAACTTCGCCGTCCCATTCACGAAGCCGAACCCTTGGTGGAACGGCGTTTTGCAACACAGACTTCTCTCTTTATGAAAACCGAAATCATCCTGCTCCGCATCACCGGAGAAGACCGCCCCGGACTGACCGCCTCCTTCATGGCCATTATGGCCGCCTACGACGTCGAAGTGCTCGACATCGGTCAGGCCGACATCCACTCGACCCTCTCCCTTGGCATCCTCATCCGCACCGACGAGGAGGCCAGCGGTCGCGTCATGAAGGACGTGCTCTTCAAAGCCTCGGAACTCAATGTGCACGTGAGCTTTCACCCCATCGACAACGAAGAATATGACGACTGGGTGAACGCGCAAGGCAAAAACCGCTACATCCTCACCCTCATGGCGCCCCACCTCACTGCCCGACAAATCGAGGCCGTGAGTCGCTTGGTGGCCGAAGAGGGGATGAACATCGACGGCATCCGCCGCCTCACCGGCCGTCCGCCCCGCATCCAGTGTGTCGACAAGGTGCGCGCCAGTGTGGAATTTTCCCTCCGTGGCACCCCGCGCAGCCGTGAGGAGTTTCAAGCCCGCCTGCTCCGCTTGAGCAGCGAGATGGAGATGGACAGTTCGCTGCAGAAGGATGATATGTTTCGGCGCATGCGGCGGCTCATCTGTTTCGACATGGACTCCACACTCATCCAGACCGAGTGTATCGACGAACTGGCCGATCGTGCCGGTGTGGGCGATGAGGTGCGTGCCATCACCGAACGTGCCATGCGGGGCGAACTTGACTTCCGCGAGAGTTTCACGCAGCGTGTGGCCTTGCTCCGCGGGCTCGATGTGTCGGTCATGCAGGACATTGCCGAACACCTCCCCATCACTGAAGGCGTGGAGCGCCTGATGTACGTGCTCAAGCGTTGCGGCTACAAGATAGCCATCCTCAGCGGTGGTTTCACTTTCTTTGGCAACTATCTGGCGCGCTGCTTCGGCATCGACTATGTCTATGCCAATGAACTCGAAGTGGGGGACGATGGACGGCTCACCGGCCGCTTCGTGGGTGATGTGGTGGACGGCACGCGAAAGGCCGAACTCCTCCGTCTGCTGGCGCAAGTCGAGAAGGTAGACCTCGCCCAGACCATCGCCGTGGGCGACGGCGCCAACGACCTACCGATGCTCTCGGCTGCCGGGTTGGGCATCGCCTTCCATGCCAAACCCCGCGTGGTGGCCAATGCGCGCCAAAGCATCTCGACCATGGGGTTGGACGGCGTGCTCTACTTCCTCGGTTTCAAAGATTCTTACCTTGACGAAAAAGGCAGAAGCTGAACACCGACTTATGACATAGAGATTTTTCAATGTGGTCGGCGAAACGGCGCAAACGCCACATTGTTCCACCTAAATGTTGCACAGATAGGGGGAAAATCGTAATTTCGCGGCTGAATGGTATGCTCCCACTGCGAAGCCACCACGACAAACAACAATAAAAAGGCAAACAACAAGAATATGGAAAGAACAAAAATCAACGACCTTCTGCGCCGCACCGACTTTGGCGCCACTGTGTGCGTGAAGGGATGGGTGCGTACGCGCCGCGGCAGTAAGAGTGTCAACTTCATCGCGCTCAACGATGGCTCCACCATCAAGAACGTGCAAGTGGTGGCCGATGTGGAGAAGTTTGATGCCGACATGCTCAAACTCATCACCACCGGTGCCTGCTTGAGCGTTGAAGGCGTCCTCGTCGAAAGCCAGGGCGCAGGCCAAGCCGCTGAAATCCAAGCCACAACCATCGAGGTGCTCGGTGAGTGCGGCAGCGACTTCCCCATGCAGAAGAAAGGCCAAACCTTTGAATACATGCGCCAACACGCCCACCTGCGTCTGCGCACCAACACTTTCGGCGCGGTCTTCCGCATCCGCCACAACATGGCCATGGCCGTGCACAACTATTTCCACGAGCACGGCTTCTTCTATTTTCACACGCCACTCATCACTGCCAGCGACTGCGAAGGCGCCGGTCAGATGTTCCAAGTCACCACGAAAAACCTCTACGACTTGAAGAAAGGCCCGGACGGCAAAATCGACTACAGCGACGACTTCTTCGGCAAGACCACCAGCCTCACTGTCTCTGGGCAACTCGAAGGCGAACTCGGCGCCATGGCCCTCGGTGCCATCTATACTTTCGGCCCGACTTTCCGTGCCGAGAACTCCAACACCCCACGCCACTTAGCAGAGTTCTGGATGATTGAACCCGAAGTGGCCTTCATCGAACTAGCTGATTTGATGGACCTTGAGGAAGATTTTATCAAATACTGTGTACGCTGGGCTTTGAATAACTGTCAAGACGACTTGGAGTTTCTCAACAAAATGGTCGATTCCACACTCCTCGAACGTCTTAATTCCGTTGTTTCGACCGATTTCGTACGCCTCACTTATACAGAAGGTATTCGTTTGCTCGAAGAAGCTGTTGCCCAAGGCAAGAAGTTTGAATTCCCCGTCTACTGGGGTTGTGATTTGGCTTCCGAACACGAGCGCTACCTCGTTGAAGAACACTTCAAGAAGCCTGTCATCATGACCGACTACCCCAAGGAGATCAAGGCATTCTACATGAAACTCAACGAAGATGGAAAAACTGTGCAAGGCACTGATGTCCTCTTTCCACAGATTGGCGAAATCATCGGCGGCTCCATCCGTGAGGCCGACTATGACAAACTTGTAGAAGGCATGGGGCGCTTCGGTATCAAACCCAAGGAGATGGACTGGTATCTCGACACGCGCCGCTTCGGCAGTTGCCCTCACGGTGGTTTTGGGCTCGGTTTCGAACGTCTCATTCTCTTCGTCACAGGCATGCAGAACATCCGCGACGTCATCCCCTTCCCCCGTACTCCCAACAATTGCGAGTTCTAAATCGCGAGGGCAACAACCCTGCCCCACGACCACCCCGAAAAAATACTCCAACAAGCCGGTTTGCATCATCGCAAGCCGGTTTGCTTTTTTATTGAGGACACTCATCGCCTCAAATATTAAGTTGTCGATAAACCGTCACAATGGGATGAATTCTGTTGGAAATTTATGCAGGATATCGACCCGTCTCTTCCTCAAAGGTTTATATATGATACTTTATTATCTATATTTTAGGATATCTCTTTGGGAAATACAAAAAAAACACTACATTTGCAACCTCAACATCTTAAAACCTTATCATATCATGTATCGAAAACTTTTATTTTTATGTTGGGTGTTGCTGGTTTCCATGATGAGCCGTGCCGTACCCTCTTTTCCTCAGGTAAGTACCTCGCAGGAAACTTATTGGTATTTTCTGAAATTTACTAACAGTGGTTTGGTTCTGGAAGCCAACAAAGCCAATACCGGTGCACATTTAGCGGCAATGACCGGTGTTGGTGCACAACTCTGGAAAGTGGAAGGAACTGCTACTGCAGGTTATACGCTGACCAATAAGATGGGGTTGCAACTTTTTGTCACTGATACCCAAGAAAAAGGTATGGTTCAAGCTGCAAAGCAACACGCGAACAATAAGTTTTCAATCTTGCCGTGTAAAACGACCAATTTTACTTCATCGTTTGAAATCCATCCCAAGGCGAATGCATTAGTCGCTTTCAATCAATGGGGCGGAGCCGGAGTGGGACATCCCGTTGGGCTCTGGACATCGAGTAAAGATAAGGAGGGAAATAATGCAATCGTTTTTGAGACGACAACTGTGCTTGAAGCCTACAAAAATCTCCCTCCCTTAATCCCCTATCCACAGGAGATTTCACTTCACAAAGAAAAACAACTTGATTTGCGTAGTTTGCAGGTCATTACTTTTCCTGACGATTCTTTGAAAGGAATGGTACAAGACTTTGCAGAGGAATTAAAAAAGCATCTATCTTTGCCTCTTTCGCTGCGGCCTTCTCCTCTACTCCCTGCTGATGGTTCGATTTCCTTGATAGCGGACCAGAGTATTTCAGAGGCAGAGGCCTATATGCTCACGGTTACCCCTAAGCAAATTGTGATAAAAGCCTCTCATCAGGCAGGTTTCTTCTATGCACTTCAGACGTTGCGCCAGCTCATGTCAAAGGCCTTCTATACTGCATCTTCGTCTGAAACGGCCTTAAATATTCCTGCGTTAGACATCAAAGATAAGCCGCAGTTGACCTATCGCGGCTACATGTTGGACGTAGCGCGTCATTTCTTTGACAAGACCGAGGTAAAGCGCATTCTCGACATTATGTCGTTCTACAAAATGAATCGCTTACACTGGCATCTCACCGACGACCAGGGATGGCGCATTGAGATTCCTGAATATCCACGACTCACTCAGGTGGGAAGTCGCCGTAAAGGCTCATTCGTGAGCGATGGTACTTCTCCCGGCTTTTTCGATGATACGGAATATGGCCGAGGCATGTATTACACTCTTGACGATTTGCGAGAGATTGTAGCCTATGCCGCTGAGAGAAATATTGAAATTATTCCGGAGATTGATATGCCCGGACACATGGTGGCTGCTCTTGCAGCATATCCGGAGTTCAGTTGTCATCCAGAACGGACTTATCAGGTGCGCATCAATTCTGGTATTTCAAAAGATGTACTGAATATTGGAGATGACAAGGTCATCGACTTCTTGAAAACGGTGTTGGACAATGTAGCCAAAGTTTTCCCAGGACGCTATATTCATCTTGGAGGAGATGAATGTCCAACTGATCGTTGGAAAGAGAATGCTCTTTGTCAGCAACGCATTAAAGATAATAATCTAAATGGAGTTGGCGAGTTGCAACCTTGGTTAGTACATCAATTGGCCGTTTATTTGAAGAAGAAGTATAACAAAGAGATTGTTGCCTGGGATGAACTGATAGAAACTAAAACTGATAATTATTGGAAGCGTCATAAAGGAGAGGTCTCTCCTCTTATTATGGCATGGAATCTAGGGCTTGATGGAAGTGGCCGATGGACAAACTGGACCGATGTCTTGGCGGCTTCAAAGGGTTTCCATAGTGTCATCGTACCCTACAACGTGCTCTATCTCGACTGGATGCAGGTAGGACCTGACCAAGCCGATGTTAATGAAGGTTATCGCGGCGGATGGGGAGATAATAATGTGAACAGTGTGGAGAAGATTTACAAGTTTGACCCATTAGAACGCTTGCGCAAAGCTGGTAAGGTGGAATATGGACTTGGGGTACAAGGCAACATGTGGACAGAAACCACCAATAACAACGCTGAACTGGAATACCAACTTCTGCCACGTTTGCTTGCACTCTCTGAGATTGCCTGGTTGCCACATGACAAGAAAGAGTGGTTGAGTTTCTTCTATCGTCTGCAAGCTCATCGTGCGGTTTTTGAAAGTCGGAATATGACCTATGCGAAGCATTTCTTCCTTCCGGAGGATAAATCAGAACTCCTGCGACTCACTGAGGAAGCTGAGGCCTTATTGGCCGGCACGCATGCCGATAAAGTAGGCTATGCCTCAAAAAGTACTTGCGAAGTCTTGGCAAATACCGTGGAAGCGGTGAAGAAACAGAAGGGTGGCGATGAAGCACAACAAGCAGAGACGTTGAAAAAAGCACTTGAGGTCTTCAAGGCTGCTCCCATCACGCAACCCGTTGCAGGAAAGGTATATCGTCTGTTCTCTGCTTCTACTTATTATAAGGCAAAATATGCCGGTGCAACGCTTTATGCCGATGAAAAGAAGGCGCTCAGAGTGCACTATACCGATCAGCAAGAACCGGAAGAACTCTTTACGTTTGTTCCTGCACAGAATGGATGGATATTGAAGGCTCTCAGCAATGATCAACAGGTTACTATAGGGGCTTATGATCAACCCTTGCGCTTCACTAAAAATAATGGTACTCCCCTTCGGATAGATCGTGCTTCTGTCGCTGCCCAACAATATGATTATGTACCAGGGGCGGTAGTTTTATCGAAAGTAGATGGATATAGCACAACGGCAACCGGACGTGTGAGCCGACTCTACATCAAAACTTTTGGTGGAGACCGGAACAACGATGTGCCGGCAGAAAACAAAGTTGTGGCTTGGGACAATCCCACCTTATGCCACCCTGGAACATGGCATATTGTAGAAGCAGATTTCCGCCAGATGCTCATTGCTCTTTTGCAACGCTGTGATCGTATTGTCGAGGATGTCCTGCCCAATGAAGAAGGACAGTACACGCAAGTTGCCATAAAACAATTGCAAAAAGAACTTCTACCTGCTCGAGATTTGATAGCGAAACAGTCTCCTGTCTCACAAGAGCAATATGAGATTTATGTAAAGGCTTATCAGAAATTCGTGAAAGCGCCAAAGACTACAGCCGTAGAGGCGATTTCTTCCGATCGCTACTATGTGATTCGTTCCGCACATCCCAATTTGACGGACTATGTGGCTCAACTCAAAAATGGCTATGTCGTACCTACATCAGTAGAATCTCCAATTTCTTTGGATGCCGACCCTACGATTCTGTGGCAATTGATTCGTCAAGAAAATGGTACTTTCAATCTCTTAAATAAAGCCGATAAGAAGTACGCCGCAGTACAAAGTGCGACCTATGGAGGACGCGTCATAGAAAGTAAAATGCCCTACTCGTGGACGATACGTTCTCATAAACAAGGAGAGGTCAAAGGCTTTTTGCTCATTGCTGATGCCTCAAACTATGGTTGGTCTTTACCGTTGACTCCTACGTCTACGTCTCAAGTAACCTTACAATCGCTCACTCAGTGGAATAATATTTGGAAACTTGAGCCTACTGCTGTCTCCACGGCTTTGTCTCGCCCCTCTGTCAAGAATGATACATTGGGAAGAACTTATGATTTGTCAGGACGCGTGACCTCTTCGACTCAGCATGGAGTCGTTATTGATGCTGCCGGTCAGAAACATATTCGATAAAATCAGTTTTACTGATAACTATTGCTGTCCAGTAAAAGTTTTTTAGTGTGAAAAATAAGGCTGAAATCCTGCAAGAGGATTTCAGCCTATTTTGTTACTTTGCTTGTTGAATAAAAAACTAGTGACCTGAGTTCGGCCCCAGGTTCTTGTTAAACTGAATTGGGATTTCGGAGAAGCAGTACAGAGGGCTGTCGTCATCTCGAGGACGGGGGACAGCGGGCGGCGCACCGGGGGCGATTTTCTCCCACTTCTCTGCTAAATTGTTTTCTTTGCACGGCTAAACCATTTTCTTTGCATGTGATAGCATAAAAGTTCTTTTATGCAAAATCGAGGTCATTTACACATCAGGAAGAAAGCATAGAACGATAATGATTTTACGCTCACTTATGTAATCTCTGGATGTCAAGAATGAGGGGCTCGGTACTTTCTGGTAGAGTTATTAAAGGGCGAATTTGTTCAGGTGCTGAAATAGTTATATCTTTGGAGATACTTTTCAAGAGCTCTCCATAACATCGATAGGATTACTCATTCATTTTATTCTACTCTCACACACTATGCAAAGACTTTTATTGAAGCCACCGGTCTGTGGTGGCCGATTGTTGCTCGGGAATTGAGCGAAAGGTGAATGATTTCACAATGAACAAACTGACTACCCATGCCCTGGTGGCACGAGCAGTCGCTTCGTTCTACCCTTTTGCACGCCTAAAGCGTGTTTTTATGTGATATAAGCTAAACAAACCCAATAATTATGTCCGTTTCTTTACTTTTTTGCCATAGACAGGGTCCTCCTCGCTTCTTGGTGACGTTCTTGCTCTCCATGGTCCTCTCGACCCTGGGGCTTTCGGCCTTTGCTCAGGGACACCCTGAATTAAAGGAGGAGGATTTTGGAGTCTCATTTATCGTAGGTAATCAGAATTGTGATACCCCTGGAATCCTAAGCATTACCTATGCCAATCGTGTCGCAGGGTTCACCAAGCTCTCTTACGAAGTTGTAGTCTATGACTATAGAACCAACCAGAATGTTACGATCAAAGCCGCTACGACTGATTTAGGAAAGACTTTGCTTATCCCTTTTACCGAGGCAAAAGAACCAGAAACACGTGGTATTCATATTAAAGTTCAAGCGGAGTATGGAGGCTCGACTCCTGAAGAAGTAGAATTATATCATACTGATTATAGCGGAGGTCGGACAGATATAGTATATAGTAGCCCTAATACCATCTCTGGTGCTATGGTGGGTGGAGAGTGCTCTGGTGTTGGCGAAATCAGCCTACCGACCGCTCCGTTGACCGGTATCAGGGAGATGATTTATGAGATTTACAAAGAGGATGGAACTCTTCTGACGACACACACCTTGACCAATCCTTATCTGGGTGAAAAGGTAACTGTTGCAGCTCCTGCTGTTTACAACGTTAAGCCCATTGCCGTGCTGGATTGTAGCAACCCTACCAAAGAAAATGATTACACCGGCTATGGTGATTGGGACGGCAATAAATTCGTTTACAATATGCAGGAAGTCTCCCTCGCTGGAGAAATGTCTGTCTCTGCGAATGCGTCTGCTGCTGCGATGGGAGATTGTGAAGGAGAGGCCACTCTCGCGGCGTATGGTACCGGAACTGCCACCGCGATGACCTATGAGATTAGAAAAAGTGGAGAAACCGCCGTTTTTAAGACGGTAACCAGTTCTACTCCTACTAATTTTGAAGTAAAAGTGAAGCTTCCGGCTGGAAACTACGAGGTGACAGGCATCAGCAACAGCTGCGGCAATAAGGTGAAAACCTCCTTGAATCTTGCCAAGAGTGGGTTGAATCCCCCCACTGTTACAGCTGTTGGACGTGCTAATGTTGGCTGCCCGGACGGAGTCATTACGGCTCAAGTCTACGGAGTTCCCGATGATGTAACGATCACCTATGAACTGATAGAGCGTGACAGCAACACGCTTGTTCAAACGAAGACAGGCCAAGGATCGGCAAAAGTGACTTTCAACAATATCGTGTTGCCGGACAATGGTAGTTCCTATGTCTACTACAAAGTGAATGCCAAAACCTGCGGTGTCTCTTCAAGCAAGGAGACTTATGCGCGTAACAATGGTACTCCTAGCCTGTACCTTAACAATCGAGATTATGGACACATTGGTTGTTCTGATGGTAGTATTGAGGCCATGCTTTACAATGTGTCCAATGATTTAGATGTGACGTATGTGCTTTCTCATAAAGGCACTGTTCTTGCGACAAAAACGGCCAAGGGAGGAGAACAGGTCAAGTTTGAAAATATCTTTGTCTACGAAGATGCCAACAATAACGATGCCTACACGGTAGAGGCACAAGTTTGCTCTCTAAGGAAAAAGGAGACCACCGGAATCCGTACGAACTCTTATCCCGAAACTCGGATACAAGAACAAACCGGGCCTTCCAGCATTTGTGTTGCAGATGGCACGATAACAGTCACAAACTATAGCGGTTCATATTATTTCGGCAATTTGCAGGGACAACTCGAAGTGTATGCTAATGATGTGTTGATACACAGCGAAAATGTAGATGGGAATTGGATATCCAGCACCATTACAGGAGTTCCAGCCGGCCAGATTACGGCAAAGCTTAATTTTGGATGTGGAACAACTCCCGAAACAAAATTTGTATTGAAACCTCGTACACTTTATGCTATGAACCTTAGTGTTTATGCGAGAATGACGAGCTACTGTGTCGACCAACAGATGCGCATAGAACCGATTTTGGAATTCCCGAGAGCTACTTCGGGGTATCCTCCGGCTCTTGATATGTTGGAGGAAATGAAGCAGGGTACTTATGAACTTTACAAGGGAACAACGCTGCTCTCTTCCGGCAATTATTCTGACATTCCGGAGGCCGGTTTGCCCGTTACTGAGGAAGGCGACGATTATCGTTTGGTGGTTCGCTCTCGCTGTACTCCTTCCGTTGTCTTGACCGTACCCAATATTAAGGTTAAAAAGCCGGTGCTTTCTTTCTATGAAGCCAAAGCCTATGACTCTTCGGGATGTATCCCTACCGGAAGCATCAGTATACGAATGACAGAAGGCTATGCTCTTCCAGAGAAGATATCTTCACTTGAAGGGTATTTTTCCTACGAATTGATGAAAGATGGCGTTCTTTATCGAAGTGGGCAAATCACAGCGTACGGTCAACAGTTATCCATTGCTGAGCTACCTCCGGCTCGCTACACGTTGAATGTCTTCATCACTTGTGCACCCGAGATGTCCATCTCGACAGAACTGGAAGTCAAAGGTAAACTTGAAGTTCCAACTCTGACCTCTAATTCTGTCAGCATCCAACCCGCTTGTGGTAGTCTTCTCAGTGATGTGTATATCTCACTTCCCCGCCCGACCACAGACATTAAAAGCTATGATGTTGTCCTCACTCGTAAGTCCGACAACCAAGTGGTTTATAAGAATCATATTACCGGCAGCTCTATTTACAGGCAGTTGCTGGCCGGTGAATATAGGCTGACTTATGTGATGAATAGTCAATGTAACTATCCGGAAGCGACTTATGATTTCACTGTAGGTGCCACTTCCGATTTGTCAGAAGCATATAAATTTGAAGTGAGTACTATTCCTCCCACAACGCTCAATGGCTTAGGAAGAGCTAGTATAGAGCTAAGGTCGAAGGCACTGTATTACTCGGAGAAGATTAAAGACCTTATCACCCTTACGTTGACTTCTACCGATGGGAAAACGTATTCTAGAATTGTACCAGCCGGAAGTAGTTTTCAATTCTATAATTTGCCGGCAGGCACGTACACCGCGAAGGCTTCTTTTGTCGGCCGAAATTGTGAGAAGACCATCACCTTTCTGATGCCGTCTCCGGGACTCAAAGGCTATAACTATCCGGACATGGAGTGTGGAAGCAACAGCCCCTTGGGCTTAGGTGTAGCGCTGGAGACCGCAAACGCAGATTTCAAAGGAAAGGTCTTTACTTTCAAACTCTACAAACGTACGGCTCCTGGTGCTTCGACTTTCACGCAAGTAGCTTCCAAAACGGAAACAGCCGGAAAGACTTGGACCTATTTCCCAGGGGTGCTGTCCGGAACCGATTACAGCTTGTATGAAGCTGTGGTGGAAATGGACGGATATGAGGTGTATCGTGAAGAAGTGGAGAAACCTCGTCAGATTCATCTTTACGACCTTACTGCGACCTCAACCCCTACACAGAAATACAATAATGTGGATTATAAACTCGGAACAGTGACTGCTGTACTGCCGCCTAATTCACGTTATTATAAATCTTATGCGATGCCTTTTGGCGGTACACACACTTGGGAGTTGACGCACAGCGGAACAGGGGAAACCTATACCAAAACTGCGTCTTCACCTCTGACTCCTGTGACGTTTGACAACCTGCCGGAAGGAACCTATCGCATTGCTTATTCTTATGCAAACGGCACTTGTGCGAAGACAGAGTATTACTATACTAATGTCACAGTGACGAGCAGTACTCCTTTCGTACTGATGACTTCAGCGGTCAACGCTACCTGCGAATTGAATGCCAAAATTACAGCCGAAGTACGCGATGCAGCCGGCATTCAGATGCTGACCTATACCCTGACAAGTCCGGCCAACAGCTACAATGAATCTCAAAATACCACAACCCCGGCGGTGCCGATGACTTTCCCCGACCTGGCCCCGGGTGAATATACCTTGAGGGCAGAGGCTCAGTTGATGGGAGGAGGAGCACCATTGGTGCAAACGCAGACCATCACCCTCACTGGTACCAGCCCGATGATGAACATCGTTATCGACCCGAAGCGTACAAGGCCGGCTCTCAAAGGCTGTGCTACCGGCTATTTCGCGTTCAAATTTGTCGATGACGATGAATATACTCCTAAAACGATAGGGGAAGAGTATGAGTTCTCTATTGTAGAGGCTCCGGTAGGTTCCGGCATCTCTGTTCCGATGAAATTGGTACGTGGCAATACCACATGGACAAGTCCCTACTATACCAATACCAATAATCTCTCTCAACGAATGAATTTCCCGGCAGGAAAGTACAAATTTAAGGTGAAGAATGATTGTAAGACCTTAGAGTTTGAGTACACCTTATTGGAAAGGGATGAGAATCCATATCGTTACGGTGCGATAAGCTATCAGTGCGAAACAGATGGAGTTTACAGAATCTATGGTGGTGGTGCCTCTCTAAATAATAGTAATGATGATTATATCTATTGGGATGACCTATTTCGCCTTTCCGTAACTTCTGCTTCCGGCGTTACGATGCCTCCTGCTCCCTTCTCTGAGTTTGCGGGGAAAGTACTGCCGTTTGAGCCTCAAGAACATACGACGAAAGTGACTTCTATTTGTCCGAGTATTCCTGCAGCTGACAGGTCTTGGAGCATTGGAGTCTCTTATGGTACCAGACAAGAATGTGATTATACGGAAGTGACAGGGGATGAAGGTACCGCGTGTGAGCAGCGCATACTCCTTGTCGAGGACTTAGATGCGCCTGTGGGTTCTCAGATTCTTCATCGCGGTCCTTTCTATGGTTATTACAAGGCTCAGGGCAATCGCAGATTCCGCTTCACGATACTCAACCAAAACAACAAAACGTTGTGGACGGAAACCATGACTCCCAAGAATTTTGGAACAGTGACATGGGGTGCCGCAAGCGATATCTGTGATACAAGGCAAGTTTCCTGTTATATCTATGGTGGTTGTGGTAAGGCTTACTTCAAAATCTATAAGGGCATAGGGGCGGCCAAAGAGGCACAGCCTGTCTACGAATCGAAGGAATTAGAAACCAGAGCTCGTTATACAGGACCTCTTTTCCAAGATTACACCTTTGAGGCCTATGACCACAACAATGTTCTGATATATAGTAGCACCGGAAATTCGGGGGGATATACGCACATCACGGAATTCGGCATTTATAATGCCTGTGGTTATAATACCACCGATGCTGACGATGAGTATAAAATGCAGACCGTGGCCTTCAAAGTTCCACCTTTGGCTCCCAGAACCAACATGTATTATCTTCCCCCCACCACCTTCACTATTGTAAAAGGAGACAAGACCTATGTCGGTACATTGCATCCAAATTACGCACATAAGTCTTATTATACCTATTGGCTTCCTGCGGTCGGTGAATGGTCCTACGCCCCTGTGACCTGGAAAGTGATCAGGTACAACACGACAAACGCTGGAGCTCATGGCCCCACCTTTAAGTTTGGTGAAACCATCAGTGGCACTTACTCTGTCTGTGACGGTCCGGAGAAGCCCTTTCAGGGAGTGACACAGCCTAACAAAATCTTTAAGGTGGAACTTCTAGATGGCTGGACACAAACCTGCGACGGATGGGACTTGGTGGTGCCCAGCAAGGCCTACTACACGGTGAATGATAAGAAACAAGAAGTCACCGTGACAGGATATGAATATACCAATCCTGTGACTAATGTGAAGTATGCCAGTTCTACCCTTGATGGAGCTGTTTTGAAAGTGCCTATAGGACAAAAATTCGGCATCACCCTGAAGGGTCTCCCTTGTGGCTTCACCTCGGTGTATCGACCCAATCGTATGGAGCACACGATAGATAAGGCCAAGAGTCTCTCTTTCTATTGCACGGCTAATCATATGGGTAAGCACTATGTCGAGGCTAAAAATGGAACGCCACCCTATACCTATACCTTCTACGATGGTACGGGACCCACGGCGTCTCCCATTCCCAGCACCGCGACTTCGCCCAATCCCCAAACTTCGATGACCGGTGCCATGTTTGACTGGGGCGAGGATGGCAAAACCTATCGCATTGACGTCAAAGATGCCTGTGGCAATGTGACCATTAGCCAGGAAACCACGGTGTTGAGTATGACCAACCTGATGCAGCGACTCAAACAAGACATCACAACCTGTTCGGGAGAAGCCGTCACCTTCTTGGGACAATCTTTCCCTGTGGCTATCTACAACTGGACGCTTCCGGCAGGAAGCCCCCGTGTGTTGACACCTGCTGAAAAGAGTAGCCGCATCCTCACTCTCAACAACATTCAGCCATCGGATGCCGGAACCTACACGTTGGACATTTCGCCCAATGACTGTTCCGTCAACATTCAGATGACTTTTGAGTTGAGTGTCGACCACGTAGCCCCCATCACCACTCCGGCTGTCAATTCCATTGTCTGCAAGGGAACGCCCGTCCCCCTTTCGCCCGGAGCGGGTTCTGCTGATAGCAATGGAACTCCGGGTGCAGTGACTTACCAGTGGTATCACAGCCGCGATGGAATCAACTTTACCAAAATCACCGGTGAAACAACAGATAGCTACACCTATCCCGCAAACACTGTGGGAAGAATGCACATCAAGCGTGTGGACAGCTATAAGAACTGTTCGAAAGAGACTCCGGTCAATATCATTGAAGTGAAAGAAACGCCTATACAGACCTTCACCACAAAGGAACTGGGCTTGAGCACACGGAATGGTAAGAAGTTTACCCTTCCCACCGGCCGCGTAGTTCCGAGCACGGGGGTGACCTACCAATGGGAACGCAGTGACGATGGCGTATCGGGGTGGACACCGGTCAGCACCGACCGTCAGTTTGAAGAAACTACGACTTTCCCCAAGTCGCAAAAGCAGGTCTTCTATCGCCGCAAGGTCATCATGGGTAACTGCTCAGTGATGAGTCCCAACATAAGAGTGCGTTTCTCTTCCTCCACACCCATGATTAACCCTCACCTCCGCTTGCGTGTCAAGAACTAAGGTGAAACGAGCACACATTCCACATACAAACCACAAAAATAGCAACTGATATGAAACTCAGAAAATCAGCCCTTGTCTTGGGGCTTCTCACCTTCTCTCTGGGCCTGGTCGCTCAAACAGAACGCGTCGGTGTGAACACGCGCACTCCGACTGAAGAACTTGATGTGCAAGGCTCCGTCCGTATCCAGACCCTCCCCAAAACGGGGGAGGGCGTGACGACGAACACCTCAGGCAGTTACGATGCCGGAAAGAGCACCAACTTCGCCCCCAACAAGGTGGTCGTCACCAATGAACAAGGCGTGTTGGGCGTGATGAACGCGGCTTGGCCCTTGTTCTTCTACATGCCCAGCGTGCTGCTTCCCGTCGAAACGACCGACCCGAGTTATAATTCGGGAACGCAGACTTTCACCATTGATCTGTACAAACTCTACACCGACCAGTTCAACCCCTCGAGCATTCCCACTCCGCCAGCGCCAGCGGTGCAGAGCCCGGGGGCTACCGGTCTGCCGGTGGTGGCGAAGACGGACTTGGAGTATTACGTGACGTACTATGACAAGGCGGTGTTTACCAACGTAGCCATGACGGCTACCGGTATCCTGAGTTACAAGCTCGTTTCGGCAGCCCCCGATGTGACGGAGAAGACGTTTATGAACGTCGTGTTTAAGCGTAAGTTGTAGGCCTTGATCAAGGGCGGCTGTGCTGCCCCGATGCGACAAGGCATCTTCAATCTCTGCCTACGCGGCGGCAGGTGCAAATGAGCGCCTGCCGCCGCTTTTCTTATAGCCAAAACGGGGCGGCGTTGTTTTTTTTCGTAACTTTGTCGCTATTAAGTAGGTCTTCAAAGTTAATCGTAACTATCTTCTGCATAAGGTATTCTCTACCTTGACACCATCGAAAAAATGAAACAAATATAGTATCAATTCATTTTGAACACCCACTTCACCCGCTCCCCACAACAGAACATTATGGCAGCTTTTCAACTCACCTCCCCTTACAGCCCGATGGGCGACCAGCCCGAAGCCATACGCCAACTCACGGAAGGCGTGAAGGCCGGCGAACCGGCGCAAGTGCTCCTCGGCGTGACAGGCTCGGGAAAAACCTTCACCATCGCCAACGTCATTGCCAACGCCGGAAAACCTACCCTCATCCTTTCCCACAATAAAACGTTGGCGGCCCAACTCTACACCGAGATGAAAGGTTTCTTCCCCCACAACGCGGTGGAATACTACGTCTCCTACTATGACTACTATCAGCCCGAAGCCTACATCGCCTCGACCGACACTTATATCGAAAAGGACCTCGCCATCAACGACGACCTTGACAAGCTCCGCCTGGCGGCTACTTCGGCTTTGCTCTCGGGGCGCAAAGATGTGGTGGTGGTGTCGTCGGTGAGCTGCATCTACGGTATGGGTAACCCCTCGGCATTCTACGAAAACGTCATCCTCCTGCGCACCGGCCAACGCATCGCGATGAATGTCCTCCTGCGCCGCTTGGTGGACAGCCTCTACTCCCGCAACGACGTGGCACCGCAACGCGGCAACTTCCGCGTGAAGGGCGACACAGTGGACATCTTCCTCGCCTACTCCGACGATGTGCTGCGCGTCAATTTCTGGGGCGACGAAATCGACAGCATCGAAGAGGTCGACAGTCTTTCGGGGCAACGTATCGGTGCGTTTGACGAATATAAAGTCTACCCCGCCAACCTCTTCCTCACCTCCAAAGAAACGCAGGAACTCGCCATCCGCCAAATCCAGGACGACCTCGTGGAGCAGGTGCAGTGGTTCAAGGAGCAACACAAAGACCTCGAAGCCCAACGTCTCGAAGAGCGTGTGAACTACGACATAGAGATGATACGCGAACTCGGCCACTGTTCGGGCATCGAAAACTATTCGCGCTATTTCGACGGACGCTCCCCCGGCACACGTCCGTACTGCCTGCTCGATTTCTTTCCGGACGACTTTCTCATCGTCATCGACGAGAGCCACGTCTCCATCCCGCAAATCCGTGCCATGTACGGCGGCGACCGCTCGCGCAAGGAGGCCCTCGTGGGCTATGGCTTCCGCCTGCCCGCAGCGCTGGACAATCGTCCGCTGAAGTTTGAAGAGTTCCAATCCTTGGCGCGGCAGGTCATCTATGTCAGTGCCACCCCCGACGACTACGAACTCGCGCAGGCTGGCGGCACCTTTGTCGACCAAGTCATCCGCCCCACGGGCCTGCTCGATCCGCCCATCGAGGTGCGCGACACCGACTTCCCCGTCGACGACCTGCTCGAAGAAATCCGCATCGCCATCGCCCATGATGAGCGCACCCTCGTCACCACGCTCACCAAGCGCATGGCCGAAGAACTGTCGGAATACCTTCTCTCCTTCGGTATCGCCACGGCCTACATCCATTCTGACATCGACACCCTTGAACGGGTGCAAATCATGGAAGACCTCCGTGCCGGTGTCTATCAGGTGCTGGTGGGCGTCAATCTCCTTCGCGAGGGGCTCGACCTCCCCGAAGTGGCGCTGGTGGCCATCCTCGATGCCGACAAAGAGGGATTTCTCCGCGATCGTCGCTCGATGACGCAGACCGCCGGCCGCGCGGCGCGCAATGTCAACGGCCGCGTCATCATGTATGCCAAGCGCATCACGCGCTCCATGCAGCTCACCATCGACGAGACCAACCGCCGCCGCATCAAGCAGATGGACTACAATGCGCAGCACGGCATCACGCCCACCCAAATCCGAAAGGCGAGTGCGCCCAGCCAACTCGGGCAGTTGGGCAAGGACCGCGTGGAAGCGCGCACCACCGACCTTGCGCCCCGCACTGCCAAGAGCGGCTACACCCCGCAGGCCGAAGCAGTGCTGCAAGCGGCCGAAGCGGCTGCCGGCTATGGCGGAAAGCGGCTTCACCCCTCCCGGCTCGAAGGCAAAGCCGCTCCCTCGCCCGTCCTCGATGAGGCCGACCGCCTGGCGCGCATTGAGACCCTCCGCAATGCGATGAAGGCTGCCGCGGCCGAACTCGATTTCGTCACCGCGGCCCAGCTCCGCGACGAGATGTTGAAGCTCGAAGGAGGAAAAGGGTAAAGCCGGCGATTGATTTTCAACCTAATGTCATCTATATCCTACTAATGCCTACTAATGCCTACCACACCTTTATTTCAGCAAATCCCCAAAATGTGGGGACATTGCTTTGACCCTGAATGTCCACAGCGCGAACAATGTCTGCGCCATCTCACAGGGCAGATGCTCATCGAGGCCGACCCCAAGGAGCCACCGCCCACGATGGGGATGGCCGTCTTTCCCACCGCGCGCAAGCAGGACAAATGCGCTCACTTTGTGGAGCCGCGCGTGGTACATCTGGCGCGCGGATTTTCGCACCTCTACGATGAGGTGAAACACTGCGATGCGCAAGGGCTGCGCAATGCTGTGTTGTCATTTCTTGGCAGCGAAGGCAGCTACTATCGCACAGCGCATTGCAAACGATGGCTTACTCCGGAGGAGCAAGAGGGCCTTGTTGCCCTATTTCGCGAGCGAGGCTACACTGCTCCTCTCACTTTCGATGAAGAAATAGATACTTACGACTATTCTCGATAAGTACTTTGTACACCGAGGTTGTTGTCGTCAACAAAACTTCATACTATTGGCGATGCAACGCCATACTATTGGCGTTTGAACGCCATGCGCATGGAGTTTTGCCTAGGCGCGCTTCACAATGCACGAGGGAAGTAGCCGGAATGCGAGGAAACCGCATTCCGATTGCCGATGCCTTTGGAGGGAATTCGCCCTTTTGTCCTATTTTTCTTTTCCGACCCTATGAAACGATTTCTTCGCACCTGGATGCTCGCCATCGCCATCGTGGTGGGCGCCGCGCTCTATTTTGCTTGGATGGCGATGCCTTTTGGTGCGCGTCTGCTGCCGTCGGCACTGGGGGCGGTGAAGGCGGTGCAGCCTGTGCTCATCTTCACGATGCTCTTCGTGACCTTTTGCAAGGTCGACCCTCATCATCTCGTGCCGCGCCGTTGGCACGCGGTGCATCTTGTGGTGCAGTGTGGCGCGTTTGTGGCATCGGCCGCGTTGCTGCGTGCCTTTCCTGCGCTTGTTCCTGCGCCCGTGGTCGAAGCGGCGATGCTTTGCTTCATCTGTCCCACGGCCACGGCAGCGGTGGTCGTGACCGGCAAACTCGGGGGCGACATCGAGGGACTCACGACCTACACCATCCTCATCAACCTTGCCGTGGCGCTCAGTGTGCCGGCCGTTGTGCCGTGGGTGGCACCGCATCCGGAGTTGGACTTTTTCACCTCGTTTTTCCTCATCATGGGGCGGATTTTCCCGATGCTCATCCTCCCTTTCTTTGCCGCGCTGCTGGTGCGCTTTCTTTTCAAAGGGGTGCACCGCCGCATCCTCGAGCTGAAGGATTTCGCCTTCTACCTTTGGGCGGTGAGCCTGGCGCTGGCCATCACCGTGAGCACCCATGCGCTGATGACCACGAGAGCGGCCGTGGGCACGCTGCTGGCCATCGGAGCCGTGAGCCTGGGAGCGTGCATTGTGCAGTTTGCCCTTGGGCGGAGCATCGGCCGCAGCCACGGCAACCCCATTGCGGGCGGTCAGGCGCTGGGGCAGAAGAACACGGTGTTTCTCATCTGGGCGGGCTACACCTTTTTCGACCCCGTGAGCAGTATCGCGGGCGGTTTCTACAGCGTTTGGCACAACCTGTGGAACAGCTATCAACTCTCCCGCGCTGCCGCTTCTCGGGGGTAGTGCATCCGACTTTATTCATATCTCATCCTCTTTCTTATGAAACAAATCCTTCTGACTTTTCTTCTTCTCTGCCTGGGCTGGAATGCGGCCTCGGCGCAGTGCGGCGGTACGAACACCGCCTTCTCCGACGGCGAAACGCTCGACTTCGATCTCTACTTCAATTGGAGTTTCGTGTGGGTGAAGGTGGGCACGGCCAAGTGGGAAGTGAAGCAAACGACCTATGCCGGCAAACCGGCCTATCGGACTTATCTCATCACCTCGACCAATCGGCGCGCGGACAAGTTTTTCGTGATGCGCGACACCCTCACGGCCTATACGACCACGGGGCTTGTGCCGCTGGCTTTCAACAAGCACGCCCACGAAGGGTTGTACTATCGGGTGGACGACGTGCGCTACAGCTACAGCGGTGGGAAGTGCACCGTGGACATGACGGTCAATAAGAACTATCGCGGCAACGAGCGTAAGCAGGCCACCTTCTCGACCTGTGTCTACGACATGGTGTCGATGATGCTCCGTGCGCGCTCCTACGACGTGACGGACTGGCGTCCCGGTACGCGGCAGTATTTCAACATTGCCGACGGCGGCGGGACTTCGCGCCAGAGCATCGTCTTCCGCGGCCGGCAGAACGTGAAGCTCGACAAGATGAGTGAGACCTACCGTTGCCTTGTCTTCTCGTTTATGGAAAAGGAGGACGGCAAGGAGAAGGAAATCGTGAAGTTCTTCATCTCGGACGATGCCAACCACCTGCCCATCCGCCTCGACATGAACCTGAGTTTCGGCACGGCCAAGGCTTTTCTGAATCGTGCTGCCGGTGTGCGCAATCCGCAGTCGGCCCTGCTGCCGCGCAAGAAGTAGTCCGCTCTTTTTTGCTTTCGGAAGGGGCGCAAAACTGCACCTTTTTGCGCAAAACCGCCCTTCTTTCGGAGAAAAGCACTATATTTGCACAAAATAAAAATAGATTTTCCCTTTATCCCTATCGCATGAAATTCATCTCTTGGAACGTCAACGGCTTGCGGGCTTGCCGCGAAAAAGGCTTTGAAGAAGCTTTTGCCCGGCTCGATGCCGACTGCTTCTGTCTGCAAGAAACCAAGTTGCAAGAAGGCCAAATAGACATCGCCTTTGACGGCTACGAAAGTTATTGGAATTACGCCGAAAAGAAAGGCTATTCGGGCACTTGTATCTTCACCCGCATTCGACCGCTGAGCGTGACCTACGGCCTTGGACAGGAGGAGCACGACCACGAAGGCCGCGTCATCACCCTTGAGTTTGACGACCTTTATCTCGTCACCGTCTACACCCCCAACTCGCAGGACGAACTGCGGCGCTTGGACTATCGCATGACGTGGGACGACGCCTTCCGCCGCTACATCCTCGACCTCGATGCCCGAAAGCCCGTGGTGTTCTGTGGCGACCTGAACGTGGCGCATCAGGAAATCGACTTAAAAAATCCCAAGACCAACCGCCGCAACGCCGGATTTACCGACGAGGAGCGCGAGAAGTTTGGGGTGATGCTCCAAAGCGGATTTACCGATACGTTCCGCTTTTTCCATCCCGACTTGGAGGGCGCTTACTCTTGGTGGAGCTACCGCTTCAAATCTCGCGAGCGCAACACAGGGTGGCGCATCGACTATTTTGTAACCTCAGAGCGCCTCAACGACCGTCTGCGCTCGGCCGCCATTCACAATGAAATTTTAGGTTCCGACCATTGCCCTGTGGAATTGGTCATAGATTAAGACAAGGATTGATATGAAAGACTTTATAAAATATACCCTCGCCTCGATGGTAGGCGTAATGTTGGTCGGTGTTTTCACTTTTGTGATGTCGATGGTGATGATTACGGCTGTCGGTCTGCTCAGTGACGACCCCGGCAGCATCAAATCACACAGTGTGCTCCATCTCCATCTGAGCGGTACGCTTCAGGACCGCGCCGATGCCGAAAATCCCCTCGCAGAACTGATGGGCAACAGCGCCCTCGCCTCGCAAGGCCTCGACGACTACCTCACCGCCATTCGCGAAGCGGCCACCAACGACGATGTCGATGGCATATATATAGAGAGCGGTGTGCTTGACTCCGATTATGCAACTCTCCAAGCGCTGCGCAAAGCCCTTGTGGAGTTTAAGAAATCGAAGAAGTTCATCGTGGCCTATGCCGACTCCTACACGCAAGCCGGTTATTATGTGGCTTCCGTGGCTGATAAGGTCTATCTCAACCCCGCGGGCATGCTCGACTGGCACGGTATTGCGAGCCAGCCCATCTTCTACACGGGCCTTCTCGAAAAGCTCGGTGTGAAGATGCAGGTGTTTAAGGTGGGCACGTACAAGAGTGCAGTCGAACCCTTCATCCTCAAAGGGATGAGCGACGCCAACCGCACGCAGGTATCCTCCTTTATCTCTGATATTTGGCAGGGTGTGGCCACGGCAGTGAGCCAATCTCGTCGCTTGCCGCTCGACTCCCTCAATGCTTATGCCGACCGTTATGTCACTTTCTCCGATGCTATGGACTATAAGCGCCTACGCTTGGTGGACGATTTGCTCTATGTCGATCAAGTGCGCGATGTGCTGCGTAAACGCGTGGGCGGTGTCGCTCCGAAACTTGTCACGCCCACCCAGTTGGCCCTGACGGCCCAACCGAAGAGCGCCGACGACAAAGTGGCCGTCTACTATGCCGAAGGGTCGATTGTCGATGTCTCCGGCACAGGCGCCATGATGGGCTCTTCGCAGGAGATTGTCGGTTCGAAGGTGGTGAGCGATCTGGATGCTTTGGCCAACGACAAAAAAGTGAAGGCTGTGGTGCTGCGCATCAATTCGGGGGGCGGCAGCGCCTATGCCAGTGAACAAATGTGGCGTGCCGTCCAACTGCTGAAAAAGAAAAAGCCCGTAGTCGTTTCGATGGGGGGAATGGCTGCTTCCGGCGGTTACTATATGGCCTGCGGGGCCAACTACATCTTTGCTGAACCTGCCACACTGACCGGCTCCATCGGTATCTTCGGTATGATTCCCGATGCCTCGGAACTACTTACGCAAAAACTTGGTTTGAATTTCGACGTGGTCAAAACCAATGAAAGTGCCGACCTTTACAGTATGGGTCGTCCCTTCAATGCTACCGAAGGAGCTGCGCTGCAAGGCCATGTCAATCGCGGCTACAAACTCTTTATCACGCGTGTAGCCAATGGGCGTACCGCAGCCGGTAAGAAAATGAACTTGGACGATGTAGACCGTATCGGCCAAGGTCGCGTGTGGACGGGCAATCAAGCGTTGAAGAACGGCTTGGTAGACCGACTGGGTTCGCTTGAAGATGCCGTGAAGTATGCGGCACGTCTTGGCAAACTCAAAGACTACGAGGCGACCACCTATCCTGCCCAGCCCGGCTGGTTTGAGCAGTTCTCCAAAGCCACCGAACAGGACGACTACATGGAGCGCAAAATGCGCACCATGTTGGGACAGTATTACGAACCGCTCTCGTTTATGGTCAACGCAAAGCAGCACAACACGTTGCAAGCGCGTATGTTCTTTATTCCCAACCTCCAATGACGCCTCTTTTACTTCCCCTCGCTTGGATCTACCACGGGGTTACGGCGCTGCGCAACACCCTGTTCGACCGCGGTGTGTTGCCCTCCCGCCAGTTTCCGCTGCCCCTCATCGGTGTGGGCAACCTCGCTGTCGGCGGCACGGGGAAGACACCCCACACGGAATGGATTGTGGAACGGCTGACGGCACACATCGGCAAAGTGGGCATCCTCTCCCGCGGATATGGCCGCACCACACGTGGTTTTCGCCGAGTGATGACAACTTCCACCGCCTCAGAGGTGGGCGACGAACCGCTGCAAATGCGTTTGCATTTCGACACGCCGCAAGTGCTGTGTGCTGTGAGTGAAAATCGCTGTAAGGGAGTGGAGCGACTTTTGGAGGCCGCGCCCGATTTGGACGCCATCGTGCTCGATGACGCTTTTCAACACCGCTACATCCGCCCGGGGATGAACATCCTCCTCACCGACTATCGCTGCCTCTATGCCAACGACTACCTGCTGCCGGCCGGTCGGCTGCGCGAAAGTCGGCGTGGCGCACAGCGCGCACAGATCATCATCGTGACGAAATGTCCATCGGACTTGTCGCGTGCCGACCGCAGTCGGGTGCTGCAAGCCTTAGCGCCTTTGCCCTATCAAGATGTCTATTTCACCACCTTGGCGTATGCCCCGCTGCCCAAAGTTTCCGATGCGTTGCTCATCACAGGCATTGCGCATCCCGAACCGCTGCTGGAGCACCTTTCCGCAGAAGGCATTGAGGTGGAACACCTCCACTTTGCCGACCACCATCGTTTCACCGACGCCGACCGTCGGTGCATCCTTGAGCGTGCGGAGGCTCATCCCCTCATCCTGACCACACAAAAAGACGCTGTCCGCCTGGCCGAACTCAATCTGCCCGAAGCCATCGCCTCGCGTCTGCACCCCATTCGCATCACCCCGCGCTTCCTCTTTGATGAGGAAGACGCTTTTATAAACACCTTATATAACTATGTTAGCAAAGATTCAAGAAACAGCAGCTTGGATTAAATCACACACCACGCTGCGCCCCACCACCGCCATTGTGCTGGGCACAGGCTTAGGCCGACTGGCCGAAGAAATCGAGGTCATCGAAACCTTTCCTTATGCCGACATCCCCAACTTTCCGGTGTCGACGGTCGAAGGGCATTCGGGCTGCTTGATTTTCGGACGGCTCGGCGGAAAGGAAGTGCTGGCCATGCAGGGACGCTTCCACTACTACGAGGGCTACTCGATGAAGGAGGTGACGTTCCCCGTCCGGGTGATGTACGAACTCGGCATCCAGACCCTCTTCGTGTCCAACGCCTCCGGGGGGACGAACGAAGGTTTCAAAATTGGTGACATCATGTTCATCACCGACCACATCAACTTCTTCCCCGAACATCCCCTCCGTGGTAAAAACTTCCCCACCGGCCCCCGCTTCCCCGACATGAGCGAAGCCTACGACCGCGGCTTGCTCGACCTTGCACGCACCATCGCGAAGGAGAAGGGCATCGCCCACGTGGAAGGCGTCTATGTGGGCACATCCGGTCCGACTTTTGAAACGCCGGCCGAATACAAGATGTATCGTGTGCTGGGCGGTGATGCTGTCGGGATGTCCACCGTGCCCGAAGTCATCGTGGCACGCCATTGCGGCATCCGCGTGTTTGGCATCTCTATCATCACTGATTTAGGGGTGGAGGGCAAAATCGTGGAGGTGAGCCACGAGGAAGTGCAAAAGGCCGCCAATGCGGTGCAGCCGCTGATGGCCGACATCATGCGCGAAATGATTTGTCGCAGTTGTTAAGTAGGTGCTAAAAATCTACCGTAGTGCTCTTGATACTATCAATTCACTCCGAGCGCCTACTTCAAAAGCTCCTTTTCCTACGCGGGCAGCGAGAACCGGCGTAGGAAAAGTTGTTTTCATACTGCACACTTTGCGAAAAAATGCGTAACTTTGCACCATTCTTATCGAGACTTCCACTTATGTCCATCAGCAAAACCCGACACAAACTCATAGAGGTGGCCCGAGAACTCTTTGCCAAACAAGGCATCGATGCGACCACGATGAACGACATCGCCGTGGCCTCACAGAAAGGGCGTCGCACGCTCTACACCTACTTCCGCAACAAAGAGGAAATCTTTCTTGCGGTGATTGAGTATGAACTGGAACACCTCTCGGAAGAGATGGACAAGATTGTGCAGATGCCCATCGAGCCGGAGCGCAAAATCCTCAACTTGGTCTACGGTCACTTGAAATTGGTGACGGAGGTGGTGAAACGCAACGGATCGCTGCGTGCGGAGTTCTTCCGCGACATCAACCTCGTGGAGCGCGCGCGCCGCAAGTTCGACTTAGAAGAGATTCGCGTCATCCGAAGCATCCTGCGAGAAGGCCAAGAGATGGGCATATTCGACATTGAGCACGTCAATCTCACGGCCGATGTGATTCACTATGCCGTGAAGGGCATTGAGGTCCCCTTCATGTTCGACCGCTTGGGCGAGGGGCTTTCGATGGAAGACAGTGTGGCTGTCGTGGAGCGCTTGATTCAACGCATTCTCGGCGTCAAAAAAGGAAATCCAAACACTTAACACATATAATCATAAGCATTTATGGGACTTTTATCTGGTAAAACCGCCCTTGTCACCGGTGCTGCCCGCGGCATCGGTAAGGCACTCGCTCTTCGCTTTGCCGAAGAAGGTGCAAATATCGCATTCACCGACCTCGTCATCGACGAAAACGGCGAAGCCACTCGCCAAGAAATTGAAGCCAAAGGCGTGAAGTGCCTGGCCTATGCCTCCAATGCTGCCGACTTTGCCGAAACTGAAGAAATCGTGAAGAAGATTCATGCCGACTTCGGCCAAATCGACATCCTTGTCAACAACGCCGGTATCACCAAAGACGGCCTGATGCTCCGCATGAGCGAAGCCCAATGGGACGCCGTCATCAATGTCAACCTCAAGTCGGCCTTCAACTTCATCCACGCCTGTCTGCCCATCATGATGCGCCAGCGTGGTGGCTCCATCATCAACATGTCCAGCGTGGTGGGCGTGCACGGCAATGCCGGTCAAGCCAACTATTCCGCTTCTAAGGCCGGTATGATTGCTTTGGCCAAGAGTGTGGCTCAAGAGATGGGCAGCCGTGGCGTTCGTGCCAACAGTATTGCTCCCGGCTTCATCGAAACGGCCATGACCCACCAGCTCCCCGAAGACGTGCGCAAGGACTGGATGCAGAAGATTCCCCTCCGTCGCGGTGGACAAGCCGAAGACGTGGCCAATGTGGCTGTCTTCCTCGCCTCCGACCTCTCTTCCTATGTGACGGGTCAGGTCATCCAAGTCGATGGTGGTATGAACATGTAAGCCGTAGCGCTTTTCCTCTTCAGCGTGCCCATGTGCTTCTTCTTGCAGCGCGTTGGCACGCTTTTATTTTCTCGTATTTTCCTGATTATGGAAGTTCTCTACGAAGACAACCACCTCATCATCGTAAACAAGGCCGCAGGAGAGATTGTGCAAGGCGACAAAACCGGCGACGCCACGCTGGCCGATGCCATCAAAGCCTATCTTAAAGAGAAGTATCACAAGCCCGGCGAAGTCTTTCTCGGCACCGTCCATCGCTTGGATCGTCCCGTGAGTGGGGTAGTGGTCTATGCCCGCACCTCCAAGGCGCTCACCCGACTCAACGAACTGTTTCGCACCGGTCGTGTGCAGAAGACCTACCATGCCATCACTTCCCTCCTGCCCGTGGAGGGGCGTCCTGCTTTTCCGCTCGGTGCAGAACCGACAGAAGTGGTGCACTACCTCACGCGCAACGAACGCCAAAACAAAGCCTACGCCCATCTTCGCGAAGTGAAGGACAGCAAGCTCGCTCGCCTCTTGCTCTCTCGTCTGCGACAGGGCGACCGCTTGCAGTTGCTGGAAGTGCACCTGCACACCGGGCGCCATCACCAGATACGCTGTCAACTTTCGGCCATCGGCTATCCCATTCGGGGAGATTTGAAATATGGTGCTCCTCGCTCCAATCCCGATGGCAGCATCTGTCTGCATGCGCGTCATATTCGTTTTGAGCATCCAGTTTCGCATGTCGAGATTGACGTGACCGCCCCCTATCCTGCTTTGCCCATTTGGCAAAAAATGGTTTGAAAACCCTTGTTTTCGCCTTAAACCGCAAAAAGACAGCGCATTCCCTTTGCAGAATATGCAGAATGTCGTATCTTTGCACACGATTTAGACCAACGCTGTGCGTGACGCGCACGTGCACACCGCTGAGGCCTCATCCAAATGGCGCATACCGTGTTCGCTCGGGCTGCACATTGGCCAAAAGCGTCAGTATTCATAAACGAACAACAAATCAACCACCAACAACATGAAAAAGGATCTTCATCCCGAAAACTATCGCCCCGTAGTCTTCAAAGACATGTCCAACGGCGATATGTTCCTCTCTCGCTCCACCTGCAAAACGTCTGAAACCATCGAGTTCGAAGGCGAAACTTATCCCTTGGTGAAGCTCGAAATCTCTTCGACTTCTCACCCCTTCTACACGGGTAAGTCCAAGCTCGTCGACACTGCCGGTCGCGTAGACAAGTTCATGAGCCGCTACGGCAAGAGCCGCAAGTAATCGCTCAGCGCACATTTAGAATAACAAAGCCACCGCATCAAAACATTCGTTTTGATGCGGTGGCTTTGTTAGAAAGAGATGGGAAAAGATTTGTCGCAATCTGTCGGATTTCTCGCTCAGCAGACCGACTGAAAAGGAGTGTCCTCCGGACAGAAATCTTACAAATCTGTTCAAATCAAGGAAGCTACTACTTCGGCTATAAACTTCACGTGATCTGTGGTTTAAGTGGAGTCATCCATTCCTACTACCTTTCCAAGGCGAGTGTAATTGAGACCATAAATGATATGCTTAAGAACGTGGCACAGATTGTTCATACCCGCCACAGAAGTGTCTCAAACTTTATTGTCAATCTTTTGGCAGGAATGGCGGCTTATGCTTTCTACGATACAAAACCCTCTATCAATATGGAGTTTGAGATGGAGGGAGAAACAGAAGTGAAACAGCTCACACTTTTCTAAATTTACTTGAGTGAAAGAATAAATCTTCGGCCTACAACAAGGTCGAAAGAATCGTTGTGGACTATAATCTGAGTAAAAAGAAGGGGACCTTAAACCGAATTGGGGTTTCTAGCTTTCGGACAAGTCAGACTGGTCAGACTTATCCTATTAGCCTAACGCCACCAATGCAATTACCCCATAGTTTCAACGAAGTTTTGCTATTTGTACTTTTTTGTTTACCTTTGTGTCTAATACAAACCAAACGCATAATTTCACCAATGATCCCAAACAACAACCCAGTGGCAGCTTTTGCCGACACCAAACCACACTATCACTTGCTAGACGGGTTGCGCGGTGTTGCCGCCCTCGTCGTTATTTGTTACCATATAGGCGAGGCTTTTGCCACAAACTTTCTCGACCAAGTTGTTAATCACGGCTATTTGGCCGTCGATTTCTTCTTTATGCTGTCGGGTTTCGTTATCGGTTATGCCTACGACGACCGCTGCACAACAATGGGCGTTTGGGCATTTACCAAGCGTAGGCTCATTCGGTTGCATCCGATGGTGGTGGTAGGAGCACTTCTCGGTGCACTGATGTTCTACGCCCAAGGGTGCGAATATTGGAAAGTATCAGAGGTTTCTATCGTACTTCTAGCCTTCGCCATGCTGCTAAACATGTTTCTAGTGCCGGCTTGGGGAGGCGTAGAGGTACGTGGTTTTGGCGAGATTTTTCCACTTAATGGCCCTACGTGGTCATTGTTTTTCGAGTATATAGCCAACCTACTCTATGTGTTGGCCATTCGCAAGTTGTCTACGCGTTGGCTTGCCATGTTGGTATTTGCCACAGGTGGTGCGGTGTTTGGCTACGCCATAACCAACGAGTATGGCAATCTAGGTGCAGGGTGGACCTTCTACAACTATGGCTTTTGGGGCGGATTGCTCCGCGTGATGTTTGCTTTCCCTGCGGGTTTGCTGCTTTCGCGCGTGTTTCGTAAATGGCAAGTGCGCGGAGCTTTCTGGTGGTGCGCCTTGGCCATCGTTGCTGTTACGGCCGCTCCGCGCATAGGCGGGGCAGACCATATCTGGGCAAACGGCATCTACGAAGCCCTTTGTGTGCTGTTGGTTTTCCCGCTCGTGGTTTGTTTGGGCGCATCGGGACAAACCACCGACGCCCTTTCTACCCGTGTATGCAACTTCCTTGGCGATATTTCTTATCCCCTTTACATCGTTCATTACCCCTTTATCTACACCTATTATGCGTGGGTAAAGAACAACAACCTTACCTTTTCGCAAACCATTCCGCAGGCCCTAGCCCTTGTGTTTGGCAGCATCGCCTTGGCTTGGGTATGCCTTAAATTTTACGATATACCCGTAAGGCGATGGCTGCAAAAGCGATTTGTGTGAGCGCAACGAAGTTACACCGTACAGTTGTTTTTGCATAGTACCCCCTTGTTAAACAACTGCCGATACACACTATTGGCGCATTTCTTTCGCCAGTAGTTTTGCAGCATCGCCCCTTAGTTTGCGTTCTGCCAAATAGTTGTTCAGCAGTTGGGTTTTCTCTTTGAAGGCGAAGGGTGTGGAAAGCTTGCCTATGGCGGCGCGTAAGGGCAGTTGTTGGTAGTGCGGGTCGGCATCGCCAAGTCCTATTCGGCTACCGTACATCAAGTACGACTTGTCGCGCGGGTCGGTAGCGGCATCAACTTCAAACAGCACCTGTTGCCCCTCAACACAATAAAAGAGGGGCGCAAGCGCGAATGTGCCTGCGTGATGCGTGTCGAAGAAGTGCGCATCGAGGAGGTTGGCCGATGCGTTTACGCCACGCATGAAGTGCATCAGCACATTGTTTGGACCGAAAACCATGGTGCCATCGGCAAACACCGCGCTGCGAATAAGGGCCGAATAATAATAGTTTGCGTTTACAGAGAGCGAAATGCCCATGCAAACGCGATTGTCCATCTTATAAGGCGAGCTGGCGTCTTTGCCTCGGCGGTGCACATATAGCTCGCCAAAATGGTTAGCTTGCAGTTCGTTGGTGTGCACGTATGGGTCTTCGAACACGCCTGCGCGATAGAAATAACTTTCTAGTTCGATGGGATAGAGTTCCACCTCGCGCGCGCGTATTTTATAATGGTGTAACAGTTGGGCTGTGGTTTGTTGCAGCACGCGTTCTATTTCTGCCGCCTGCGTGGTGTGGGCAAGCAGTGCTAATAGCTCTTTAACACACGTTTCCATATTCTATTGTTTTTTTGTACGATGAAGGACTTTTCCGCAAAATGGCATCGACCTATAATGCAAAAGTAGGAAAAAACTAGGCAAGTTGTACGCGCTGTGGGCATAAAATAATAAAGAAATCGTCTTGACTTTTAATGGTTCTATAAATTGAGAGATGTTTGTTATCTCCGAAATGCCCACACAAGCGTATATGCAGTGTAGTACTAATGTATATGGAGTGTAGTACAAATGTATATGGTGTGTAGTACAAATCAACTCACGGGCCTAATCTGCTCACGAAAAACCAACAACTCCCGAATGTATCTACTCATCCACTTACAAGCTCACCAACCCCAAATTCACAAGTTCATCAATTCACAAACTCAAGAACTTATAAACTCATCAACTCACGAACTTATCAACTCACGAACTCAAAAACTGATAAACTTACAACCTCATCAACTCAAAGCCTCATCAACTCAAAACCTTAAATCTTTATCTTTTATTTTACAACATCGCTCTAATTTTCGCTCCGTTCTAGCGAAAATATAGGTTATAAAGTTGCTAAAAAGCAACTTTTTCTAACCTTTAATGCCTTGGGTTTTGTCAATTTTTAAGCCTAGAACCTGCATTTTGCACCATTTTGCCTTTCTAGTTTGGTTGCCAACTCCTAATTTTTCAAGGCCAAAAACGCCGTCTCGGCCCTGTGCCTCGTTTCTCTGATTTGTGCGCTGAACTTTGACTATTGTGCCTTCCAAGGAAAGTACGATTGACCTTTCCAAGGCGAGTGTACACGACATCAACTATCTGAAGGATATTAAGCCGCTTTACCGCGATTGCAGTATCTTTGGAGACAAGGAGTACATTGGCGCGGAAGTCCAACTTGACCTTTTCGAGACGGACGACATCAGACTTGAATGCCCCTACAGGCTCAACCAAAAGAACCGAAAGCCCACTCTCATCCCTTTTGTAAAGGCAAGAAAGCGGGTTGAAACATTGTTTTCGCAACTTGCTGATCAGTTTCTCCTCATCAGGAACTACACCAAGGAAACCTGCGGCCTTTTTGCCCGAGTAGTAGGACAAATCAGTGCGATGAGTGCATTACAATATATCAATTACATGAACAACAACCCCATAAGAAGGATTAAGTACGCTCTGATTTAATTCCGCCAACGGGTTGCAATAAACATCTTATAACTTCGCGAATGCTTTTTTATTTCGTTGAAAATCTTAATAGTTTCGTCAGATTCCTGACAACTTAAATAATATATTTCGTCTTTTTTCGTGACAATTCGTATGAAACAAGAGTCTGAATGAGTAAACAACATTATATGTGAATCATTTAGGGTAATGAAGTTTCCTAATCTGGTATTTCCTACAGCAAAACCATTAGAGCGAAACTTTATATCTGGCAAATTACTCTTTAGTCCAATCTCTTTAATGTTTCTATATGATATGTTTGTACCATATAATCCTTTAATAACCAATTCGTCTTTATTCGTGACAACATCTAAATTGCTAGTCGCATGACATGAAACAGCCAACAATCCAACTAATTCAAGTATAATGCAAAAAGATATAATAGCGATTATTAGGCTATTATTGTTACTTTTCCTTGTATAATTCCGCCTATCTTTTTTACTATATGCATATACAATTCCAATAGGAACAGGTAAGGATACTAATAATGAAAATATCAGAACATTCTCCAAGTAAACAGCTACTATTCCACCGATTAAAGTTAAACTGTTGCCAGTGACTATCATTCGACATAGTAAATTGACCCACTTTGTTTTTTGGATGATATCATTCTCGGAACCCTCCAATTTGAATCCAGAAATTTTCTCGGGATGCTTTCTTATGAAAAAAACTACGATAAAACCTGTTGCAACCACAAGAAGCAAAAATGCTGATAAAAAAATACTACTGCTCATAAATTTGTTTTTTTGATTGTTCTTATGTGGCTTCCTTGTGGAATCCTATTTTTTTATCAACCACCTAATAGTACGTTTTATTCATAACTATTTTGAAAGTACGAGGAAATGTGCATCGTCCTGCTCCTGTACCTCGTTTCTCAGATAGATCAGCCAGACGATACAGGGATACAGGTCTTCGCGCGCACGCGCGTATATACCATATAGTTCGTGTTTTTTGCCTTCAATCCTTCACCGGTCGGGTGAAATGCTTGTCATTCAGTGTGTTGTGGGTGAAGGCAAAGGGAAAATTTGCCTTCACCGCAAGGAAATAGGTCCTCGTCTTGGAGGTAAAAAAAACTTGGTTTCGTTGTGTGCTGATTTTGAGGCGTTTGCGCAGGACGGTGAAGGCAGTGAAGGAAAAATGCAGGGATATTGTGTAGTGTGTAGCGCGCGTGCGAGGGGAGAAAACGAGGCGTTTTGCGGTGTCAGAGAGGATTGGATTTAGTTCAGAGATAGATGAATTTATCTCAGAGCCGGTTGAGACTACCTCTGAGGTAGGTGGAACTCTCTCAGAGGATAGGTGTTAAAATCATGTTAAAGTTGGGATCTGGTGGCGGATTTTGCCGACGAGATGTCTATATGTAAATAGAGGGTTTTCTAATGGAAGTTGAACACCTACTTAATACCCTGGATTTTGCTTCAACAAGCGATTCATCTGGAGGGAGCGCGCCGGGATGGGAAACACCGTGGTGTAGGCGTTGGCTTCTTTCTCCAATTGCGGTCGCTCTTCGTAGGGCTGGTGGAAACGATGGAAGCGCACGAGGTCCTGCCGGCGCGTGCCTTCCCAAACCAGTTCGAGGAGTCGCTCTTTCAGTACATCTTCGAGCGTGGCACCCGAGAGAGCCGGCAATCCCACCCGAGCGCGCACGGCATTGAGGGCAGCATCGCCACTCGAACCCTGACGAATCTGCGCTTCTGCCCGCATGAGCAGTGCATCGGCATAGCGATAGAGGACAATATCATTGTTTTGCAATTTGCCATCATCGTAGGCCGTGCGGTCAATCTCATACTTGTACATGCGTGCGCCCGCTGTTTTTTCATATTCCGAGCCGGTGAGTTGCAAGCGAATGGCTTCGGGACGGTACACCAAGGCTTCACCATTGGCCTGCTTCAGCGTTCTGCCGTCTACTTTCACGGTGTCGGCAAAGAAATTGAGCGCGAATCGCGGATCTTGTGTAGGGGTGGCATAACCAAAGGCGGTAAGTGTGGTGCGCGTTGCGCTGCTCCCATTTTCCGCCCCTCGTGCCAAGGCGCCGCCGTGGATGTAGTGGAGCGTGCGAAAGAGATTTTTGAAAACATTGGCGTAGAGGGTCTTGTCCATCGGTATGGTGAAGATGTTCTCCTGTGAGTGCTCGTTGGCTACGGCAAAGTTGGCGGCATAGGACGGCTCAAGCGCATAGCCAGAAGCCGCGAGCGAATCGGTGTAGGCGACCACCGTTTGCCAGGCATTGAGGGAATTTTCTCCCACGGTGAACTGGATGCTTGCGCCATTCGGACGCGTGCTGTCCGTCCAATCGTCGTCCATATAGACTTCCGCATTGAGGGCCAAGCGTGCCAACAGGAATTGAGCCACAGGGCGCGTGAGGCGGCCATAGTGATTGCCCAAGAGATTGCTGTGGGCTGCCGAAAGATGAGGCAATGCCGCCTGAAGTTCGTCCATCACGAAGCGAAAGATTTCGCTGCGCGAACGAGGTTGCACACGCTCCACTGCCGTTTCGGTGTTGGTGACGAGAGGCACGCTGGCAAATAAGTCCATGAGCTGATAGTAGAAGAGGGCGCGGAGGGCGCGTACCTCGGAGGAGTAGGCCATTTGCTGCGAGGGCGTGAGCAACTGCTTGTGGTGATGGAGCAACTCGAGAGAATGGTTGCAGCGCATCACGGTGCGGAAGAGATAGTTCCACATCGTTTGCAGTTCCGGATCATCGGCCGTCCACTTGTGCAGATAGAGATTTTGCCAAAACCCTCCATCGTACCAGTCGCCGCCACGGATGGGGATGATGGCCTCGTCGGTGGTAAAGGTGTTGTAGTCGTAGACGCCGCGGTAAGTGCCCTGCAACCCTTCTCCATCCTGTGTGCCCCCCACATTGTTATAAAGCGAAGCCACGCTGGTAATGTAGAGGTTGGTGGCATTGTTCAAGGCTCTTTCTTCGGTCAATTGACTTTCTGATTCCGTATTTAGACAACTGCTCAGCAACACCATTGCCGGCAGCAGTAAAGTAGATAGGCTTTTCATGGCGACAGAGATTAGAATTGAATACTAAGTCCGACAGAATAAGTGCGATAGACGGGGATGGAGCGCTTGTCGTCTATGCCCATGGTGGAGTTGAACACGTGGCTGTTGATCATCGGTGTCAGACCGCTGTAAGACGTGAGGGTGGCGAGGTTGTTCACACTTAGAGAGAAGCGCAACCCTTGCACGTAGCGACTGCGCAACGGCACGTTCCATCCGAGAGTGACATAGTCGATATTGACATAATCGCCCGACTCGAGCCAATAGTCTGTGGCCACCTGGTCTTGGATGTTTTGAGCAGGTGCTTCGCGCATCACATTATAGGCCGGGAAGCTCGACATGTTCATGTAGGACAGCGCTGTCCCATTGAAAATCTTGTGACCAAACGCCCCGTTGATTTGCACCGAAAGGTCGAAATCGCGGTAGCGGAGCGAAAGGTTCGACCCGAGCATGATTTTGGGTGTGGCTTGTCCGGCCACGTATCTATCGCCGCCATCGGAGAGGTCTATCTGCCCATTGTCGTCCAAGTCGGCAATGCCATAGTGGCGATGCCCATCGGCATCGGTGACCAAACCGGTGCAGTGGGGCAGGTAGAAGACACCGAGGGGCTGTCCTACGATTTGATAGAGCACATTGTTGTTGCCTCCGTGAAAACCGGCCCCATTGAGCCCGCCCACACTGGTGATGCTCGGGGCGGTCAGGGGAAAACCGCGATAGTCTCCATCGAGCGACAGAAGTTTGCTACGCGACCAAGTGAGGTTGACATTGACGTTCAACTCCCAATCGCGACTCTGGATGGGCGTCAGTCCTGTTCCGACTTCCAAACCTTCATTGCGCATACTGCCGTTGTTGGCCAAGAGTTTGCTGGCCGTAAAGGGTGGGATGGGCACGTCATACTGATAGAGCATATCGTAGATGTGGGCGCGATAAAACTCTGCGGTGAGGAGGAAGCGATTGTTCCACCAGCCCATGGCGACACCGACGTTGAAGGTGCTGCGCTTCTCCCAAGTGAGGTCGGGGTTGGCGTTGCGCGCCAGGCCCAGCGCCACGGTGGGTGTACCGTTGTAGGGGACAATGCCGAGCGGTTCGAGACGTTGCAGGGTGGTGTAGGCACTGATGCCACCGAGATTGCCCGAAAGACCGTAGCCGGCACGGAGCGTCAGTTGCGACAATGGAGAGTAGTCGCGCAAGAACGGCTCTGCCTTGATGTCCCACTCGCCGGAAACAGAGGGGAAAAGTCCCCACGTGTGATTTTTCCCGACGAGCGAACTGCCGTCCCAGCGGCTGCTGACGGCGAGGGTGTACTTGCGATATAAGTGGTACTTCAGATTGAAAAGGAAGGACGCCAGACGGGGGGATTCGTCATAACTGAAAGTGCCGCCATAAGGGCGGAGCGCACCGAGTGCAAGATTGCTGAACCCGGCATCGTTGTAGTTGAAGCCGCGCACCGTTGTTCCGAAAGCGGTGAGGGCATTCTCTTGATATTCTCCCAAAAGTTGAGCCGTCAAGTGGTGTACACCGAGGGTCTTGTCGTAGTTGAGGGAAGCGTTGAGCAACCAGTCCTTGTGCTTCTCCTCTCTGCGTGCGGCCATGGCCTGCGCCGCCGTCCAAGTGGGTGAGAACTGTGCATTCTCTGTGGAAGTAAACGTGTAGGATCCGAAAAGTTTGAAGGAGAGTTCGGGCAAGAAACGAACTTTCAGCGAGAGATGCGAGTTTAAGTTTTGATTGAACACTTCGTCTTTCACCCGAAGTCGGGCTTGTGGCGCCGCAATTTGGTTGGCGGTGGGATTGACGGTCCATCCGCTGCCGTTCCACGCGGGAGAGAGTGTGGGATTTTGCGATGCCGCGGCATAGAACAAGGCTTGCGGGTCGGAGATGTTGCGACTGTTTTGCGAAGAACCGAAGATGCCGAAGTCGATGGTCAGGTGATTGTCGAAAGCCATCTGAGTGAGGTCGAGTTTGGCCACGAAGTTGTTGTAGCCGATGTGGTGGATGACGGTTTCACGTCCGGTGTAGGCCACAGATGCGCGGTAGTTGGATTCGGCCGTGCCGCCGGAGAAGGCCACGTGATGGTTTTGCACGCCGCCTGTCCGTGTGGGAAGGGCAGTATAGTCCACGTTGTGCCCCCCATCGATGTAAGTGCGGCCGAGCTGTTGCGCAGTTTGCACATACTCATGTGCAGAAAGCATCTCCAAGTTGCGATAGACGCGCTCCCATCCCCAGTTGCCATCGTAGGAAATCTGGAATTTGCCATCGCGCCCTTTTTTCGTGGTCACGAGGATGACACCGGCAGCACCGCGAGAACCATATTGTGCGGTTTCAGAAGCGTTTTTCAGTACTTCAAACTTCTCAATGTCGGAGGGGTAAATCGTACTGAGTGTGGCGAGGTCGGAGGAAATACCGTCGATGATGACCAGGGGATTGTTGCCACCCATAATCGAACTATTGCCGCGCACGCGGACGCTTGTGAGCATCGCCAAACGTTCTGCTGCGCCACCGCCCACATTCACACCAGCAATCTGTCCCGAAATGGCGCTGATGGCACTGTTCACCACTCCACGGTTGAGGTGTTCGTCGGAAATACGCTCCAACAGTTGTTTGCGCCAAGAGAGTAGACTGTCGTCGGAGGCGAGGGTGCGAAGCGTGTCCGTCCGGAGCTTGCGGAGCCGCGGACGTTGCGCAAGTTGATGCGCAGAGTGAACCTCTCCGATGAGAGGGAGCGGAGCAGCACCGGATGGGAGAGCGCTTAGGCCAAAGATGGAGACGAGAATGAAGGAACTTGTATGCATCATAGCCGGATTAAATGGTTGAGCGGGTTGCGTAAAATTCTCCCCATAGGTCCAATTCATTCTCCCTATGAGTCCAATTCATTCTCTCTCTAAGGAGAATTTGTTGGACACTAAGGGATAAGGAAAATAAGGGATAAGGAAAAAACTATGCTGCAAATATCTAAAAAAAAGAGGACAGCCGCAAGAACAATGGAAGAGAAAATGCATTCTTCAGTCAAGAAAGTTCCTATTCCCGAGATTTTTTGTACTTTTGCAGCGCATTATATTCCCTATCAAATACTCCATCATCATGTCTCCGATCTTTCTTGCCGGTCCTTGTGTCATCGAAAATGCTGAACTTCTCGACATTGTCGCGCAACGTTTGGTGGAAATCCGCGAAAAACTCCAAGTGGAGATTTATTTTAAGGCTTCGTTCGACAAGGCTAATCGTACTTCGCTGAGTTCCTTCCGTGGCCCGGGATTGGAAAAGGGGCTGCAAATGCTGGCCGACATCAAGTCGCGCTATCAACTGCCGCTGACAACGGACATCCACGAGAGCACCCAAGCCGAAGCCGTGGGGCAGGTGGTGGACGTACTGCAAATTCCGGCTTTCCTCTGCCGGCAGACCGACCTTTTGGTGGCCGCAGCGAAGACGGGAAAAGTGGTCAACGTCAAGAAAGCACAATTTCTTTCGGGCGAAGACATGCGCTATCCCGTGGAGAAGTGTCGCGAGGCCGGGGCGGCAGAAGTTTGGCTCACAGAGCGCGGTTCGACTTTTGGCTACAACAATCTGGTGGTTGATTTCCGCAATCTGCCGATTATGAAGCAGTGGGCCGACCGCGTCATTATGGATTGCACGCACGCTGTGCAGCGACCCGGAGGTGGGGGAGGAACGACCGGCGGCGACCGCCGATTTGTGCCGGCCATGGCTTTGGCGGCCAAAGCTTTTGGCGCCGATGGCTACTTCTTTGAAACTCATCCCAACCCGGACGAAGCCCTCTCGGATGGGCCCAACATGCTCTTCCTGAAAGATTTGGAAGGAGTGATGGCCTCCTTGCTCTGATGCTTTGTTTTGCTTTGCCTCTCCTACTTCTCCTTTTTAGATACCACAATTAACACGATTATGTCCCTCTACACCGAAACTGCCGTCCAATGTCTTCGCGATGAAGCACAAGCCCTTTTGGCGCTTGTCCCCAAAATAGGAGCTGATTTTGAGCGCGCCGTAGAATTGGTGCTCCATTGCAAAGGCAAACTCATCGTCACGGGGGTGGGGAAGAGTGGGCACATCGGTGCCAAGATAGCCGCCACCCTCTCTTCGACCGGCACACCGAGTTTCTTCATCAATCCGCTCGATGCTTTCCATGGCGATTTGGGGGTGATAGAAGCGCACGATGTGGTGTTGGCCATCTCCAATTCGGGGCAGACCGACGAATTGCTTCGCTTTTTCCCCTATTTGATTGCGAAGAACATCCCAGTCATCGGTATGAGCGGCAATCCCACTTCGCTGTTGGCGCAATACAGCACCGTGCATCTCGATATTGCCGTGGAGCGCGAGGCGTGCCCGATGGGCTTGGCGCCGACGAGCAGCACGACAGCCACTTTGGCGATGGGCGATGCGTTGGCTTGTGCACTGATTGTGGCGCGTGACTTTAAGGAAGGGGATTTTGCACAGTTCCATCCCGGTGGTACGCTGGGACGTCGCTTGCTCACTCGGGCGCGTGATGTGATGCACACCGACAACTTGCCCATCGTGGCGCCCAACCTCTCGATGACGGAAGCTTTGCTCACCATGACCGGTGGTCGGCTGGGACTCTGCATTGTCGTGGAGGAGGAGCGGATTTCGGGTATTGTGACCGATGGCGATGTGCGTAGAGGTATGGAGCGCTTTGGCGACAGTTTTCTGCATCGTACGGTTTCGGAAGTGATGACCACTCACCCTAAAACCGTCTCTCCCGAAACAAAACTTTCGGAAATTGACACGCTCTTGCAGCGTTACAAAATCCATTCCGTGCTGGTGGTGGATGCCGAAGATCATTTGATAGGCATTGTCGACTCGTTCAGCGCGATGATTTAGAGTTTTCTCCTTATTCTTACGCTTACATTCATGCGTGATACCACTTTCTCGATATTCAAAGCTTTGGCCATCTTCCTCGTGGTGGTGGCTCATGCCGTAGCTCCGACCTACTTGGCCCGCTTTGCTTATCTCATCAATGTGCCTGTCTTTTTTGTACTGTCGGGCTATTTCTTTCGCGTGAGCAATGTGGAGCAAAAAACGGACTTTCTGCTGCGGCGCACCCGAAGACTGTATCTCCCCTTTCTGAAGTGGAGCGTCTTCTTTTTGTTGATACACAACTTGCTGTTTCCTTTGGGATTGCTCTCCGAACAATATGGAAATGCCGCGGGAGGAGTGACGCATCCCTATACGGCCCATGAGATGGCGCAAAACCTCTGGAGCATGGTGTTCAATATGTCGGGCTACGACCCATTCTTGGCCGGTTCATTTTGGTTCTTCCGTGCTTTGTGGGTGAGTAGTGTCGCCTTCTTGATACTTTTCTTCTTGCTGTCCAAACTGAGGTGGCTGGCCACCCCAACGCGACAGGCCGGAGTGATTGCCTCATTGGCGCTGTTGCTGGGAGTATGGCACACGCAGGATGGCTTGTGCATCACCGGACTTGCGCAAGGCGGCTATCGCGAATTGATGGGCGTGTTCTTCTTGGCGGTCGGTTTTCTGTTGCGACGTCTGGAAGAGGTGCCGGCGGCCAAACCTTATCTTCACCCCGTAGTGGGGATTTTGGGGGGCGGAACGATTTTGACTTTGCTCACCCTTTTCTATCCCGTCTCGATGAGTCCTCGGGCAACCAATGTCGGCAGTGTGGTGGCCTTGTCCTTGTCGGGCACAGCGGGTTTCTTCCTGTTGCGCAACGTTGCTGTCTATCTCAATCGTCTGCCGGCGCAGGTGCAGCGTGTTTTGGTCTATGTCGGTGATAATTCGATTTACATTTTTGGTTTTCACCTACTGGCTTTCAAACTGGTGAGTGCCCTAAAAGTGGGCGTCTACGCTCTGCCTTGGTCGATGGTCGGTGGTCATCCCGTGGTGCAAACCGCCACGGACGATGCTTTCTGGATGCTTTATGCCATCGTGGGCGTTGCGCTTCCTCTACTTTGGGTGTGGGGCTGGCAGAGGTTGTGCGTGCGCTATCGCTTCAAAACCGAAACCCCTGCCGACTGGTTGCGCATTGCTGTGCGCTTGACGATTTTAGCCTTCCGCGGCCTCCAATGGTTCGGACTTGCCGTCTGTGCCGGAGTGTGCCGTTTGGGACGTATGATTTGGGGATGGGTGCTTTGGGTGGTAGACACAACGAAGGATGCCATTTACGGTGAAGATGATTAGGGAAGCGGCTGATGGCGCGAAAAACCGCAAGATATAGGTCGTATGTCCATATAAATGCGTAAATTTGCACTTGTAAAAGACGTTTTTTAGGGTGGGCTGTGTGTCCACTGCTTTAGATTTAGAAAAAGAAAAATAAGAAAATAGAATGGCAAAAGAACTCAAAGATTTGACCAAACGCAGCGTGGATTACTCTCGCTGGTACAACGAATTGGTGGTGAAAGCAGACCTTGCCGAACAAGCCGATGTGCGTGGCTGTATGGTGATTAAACCTTATGGCTATGCCATTTGGGAGCGCATTCAGCAAAATCTGGATGCTCGTTTTAAGGCTACCGGTGTGCAGAATGCTTACTTCCCTATGCTTATCCCCAAGAGCTATCTTTCCAAAGAAGCTGACCACGTTGAGGGCTTTGCCAAAGAATGTGCTGTGGTCACCCACTATCGCCTCAAAGCCAATCCCGAAGGAGAAGGGGTGGTGGTAGACCCAGCTGCAAAACTCGAAGAAGAACTCATTATTCGTCCCACGTCCGAAACCACGATTTGGAATACGTTCCGTGGCTGGATTCATTCATGGCGCGACCTCCCCATCCTTTGCAACCAATGGTGCAATGTGATGCGTTGGGAGATGCGCACTCGTTTGTTCCTCCGCACTTCAGAGTTCCTTTGGCAGGAAGGACATACCGCTCATGCAACTCGCGAACAAGCAGAAGCACGTGCCAAGCAAATGTTGGAAGTTTATCATGACTTTGCCAAAGACATTTTGGCCATTCCGATGGTGCGCGGTGTGAAAAGCGAGACGGAACGCTTTGCCGGAGCACTCGACACTTACACGATTGAAGCAATGATGCAGGATGGTAAGGCTCTGCAAAGTGGTACTTCTCACTTCTTGGGACAAAACTTCGGTAAGGCTTTTGATGTGAAGTTTGTCAACAAAGAAAACAAGGAAGAGTATGCTTGGGCATCTTCGTGGGGCGTCTCCACTCGCCTGATGGGTGCGCTCATCATGTCGCACTCTGACGACAATGGACTGGTGCTTCCTCCTCACGTTGCCCCCATTCAGGTGGTGATCGTGCCCATCTTCAAAGGTGATGAGGTGGACAAATTTGACGAAGTCTTGGGCGGATTGGCCCAACGCCTGGAAGCCAAAGGCATTCGTGTGAAATATGATAATGCCGACAACAAGCGTCCCGGTTTCAAGTTTGCAGACTATGAGCTGAAAGGTGTGCCCGTTCGTTTGGTGATGGGCGGCCGCGATTTGGAAAACGGTACTGTGGAAGTGATGCGCCGTGACACTCTCGAAAAAGAAACCTGGGCCTTTGAAGGCATTGAAGAAAAAGTGTCTGCTCTGCTCGAAGAAATTCAAGAGAATATCTACCAAAAGGCGCTGAAACACCGCGAAGCATGCACCTACACCTGCACCAACTACGAGGAGTTCAAGGTGCGTGTGAAGGAAGGCGGTTTCTTCCTCTGCGATTGGGACGGAACAGCTGAGACGGAAGCCCAAATTAAGGCCGACACCCAAGCCACCATCCGCTGTGTGCCTTATGGCGTGTCGCAAGACAATTTGGGCGTGGATATGGTCAGTGGCAAACCCGCTGTGGCGCGTGTCATCATTGCCCGCAGCTACTAAACAGAGTGTGAGCCATGACCACGCAGGAAGAATTTAAAGCCGTGCTGGCGTTGTGTCGCGACCTCTTTCTTAAAAAGATGCACGACTATGGGACAGCGTGGCGCATTATGCGTCCGGAGTCCATCACCGATCAACTATACATCAAGGCCAATCGTATCCGCACCCTTCAGATGACGGGGGTGACGATGGTCGGCGAAGGTATCATCCCGGAGTTCATCGGTTTGGTCAACTACGCCATCATGGGGCTCATCCAGCTGGAGCGCGGTGTTGTGGACGGAACGAACGAGACCGACCTCTTCGATGCCACTATCGTCGAAAACTACGATGAGCAAGCCGCTGCCGCTTTGGCACTGATGTTGCGAAAGAACCACGACTACGATGAGGCTTGGCGTGCCATGCGCGTCTCCTCCTATGCCGACTTGATTTTGATGAAGGTGTTCCGCACCAAGCAAATCGAAGACTTAGAAGGTGCCACCTTGGTGAGCGAAGGCATCGCTGCCAATTATATGGACATGCTCAACTATGCCGTTTTTGCGCTCATTAAATTAGTCATAGAACAAGACAATCATGTCGAAGAATAGTTTTATCAACCTTACTTTACGCCTGCTCACATGGGTGGCGCAGTGGTTGCTCGCCGCCACATTTCTCTTTTCCGGCTTTGCCAAAGCGCTTGACCCGATGGGGATGGAGCACAAACTGGAAGCCTATTGTGCCGCATGGGGGATTCCCATCATGGCCGGCTCTCTCTATTTGGATGTCGCTGCCATCCTCTTGGCGCTTGTGGAGTTCAGCCTTGGAGTCTACCTCCTTTTGGGGATACGTCAACGCCTTGCAAGCATCGGGACGCTCCTCTTTATGGTATTCATGACGTTGGTGACGGTCTACATCTACCTTTACAACCCCGTCACCGATTGTGGATGCTTTGGCGATGCACTGATTTTGACCAACGGACAAACTCTGGCCAAAAATATCGTGCTGCTGGCTTGTGCCCTTCTTCTCGTCTGGCAACGGAAACGCTCGCTGCGCATCATCTCTGAGCACAACCAGTGGATTCTTTCGCTCTACTCGATGCTGTACATGTTGGGCGTGAGCGTCTATTCTTTGCACTATCAGCCCTTAATGGACTTCACAGGTTTTGAGCTGGGCACCGACATCAACGAAGCCATGCGCGGAGAGTTTTCCACGACTTTCACCTACGAAAAGAATGGAGAGAAACGCACCTTCGGATTGGAAAATTTGCCCGACAGCACGTGGAAGTATGTCGATGCGCAGACCGAAGTGTTGAAAGAACCCTCCATCAAAGAGTTTTCCATTACTTCCCGCAATGGTGATGACCTTTCCGAAGATATATTGGCTGATACGAGCTACGTGTTCATCGCCACACTTCCGAAAATCTCTATGGCCGATGCCGGTTGCTCGGATGCGCTCAACGACATCTACGACTTCTCCAACGACCACCATCATCGCTTCCTTTGTGCCACAACGGGCACAGATGCCGAAATCACAGGCTGGATAGACCGCACCGGAGCCTCTTATCCTTTCGTCAAAGCATCAAGCGAACTCCTGAAAGAAATCGTACGCTCCAATCCTGGTTTGGTGCTCCTCAAGAAGGGACGTATCCTTGCCAAATGGGGCCGCAACGACATGCCGGACGAAAAGGAACTGACCCAAATCACCGCCTCTTCTGATGACGAACAGCGCCACCGGCGCAACCACTCCTTCGGGCTGCTCTTCCTCTGGTTTGTCGTCCCTTGCGGAGTCGTTTTCTTGCTGGACCGTCTTTGGATGGGACGCCGATTTTACAAAATATATCATCATTATAAATCTCAAAAAAATAACGTACCACAATGAGAAAGCACATTGTAGCAGGCAACTGGAAAATGAACAAGAACCTGCAAGAAGGTATTGCTCTTGCCACTGAGCTCAACAACATCCTGACGGCTGAAAAGCCTAACTGCGAAGTCATCATCGGCACTCCCTTCATTCACCTCGCCAAGGTGAGCGACGTTATCGATCACAGTGTTATCGGTCTTGCTGCCGAAAACTGTGCCGACCATGCCAGCGGTGCCTATACGGGCGAAGTTTCTGCAGAAATGGTGAAGTCTACCGGTGCAGAATACGTCATCCTCGGCCACAGCGAACGTCGTGAATACTACAACGAAACTCCCGAAGTGTTGAAGGAAAAGGTAGATCTCGCTTTGGCTAACGGCCTGAAGGTCATCTTCTGCATCGGTGAGAGCCTCGCCCAGCGTGAAGCCAACGAACAAGAAGCCGTTTGCAAGGCCGAACTTGAAGGCAGCGTGTTCCATCTCACTGCCGAACAGTGGAGCAACATCGTCATCGCCTACGAACCCATTTGGGCCATCGGCACGGGCAAGACGGCCACTTCCGAGCAAGCACAAGAAATCCACGCTTTCATTCGCTCTTGCGTAGCCGAGAAGTTTGGTCAGGAAGCTGCCGACAATACCTCCATCCTCTATGGTGGTTCTTGCAAGGGCTCTAACGCTCCTGAACTCTTCGCCAAGGCCGACATCGATGGTGGACTCATCGGTGGTGCTTCGTTGAAGGCTGCCGACTTCAAGGCCATCATCGACGCTTGGAAATAATCTCTTCGGTCCAATCCGCAACAATCATTCAGGATGGGTGCAAATCCTTGCGCCCATCCCCCTTTTTGATATGATGCGTTTGAATTTTAGCGTTTGAATATGATGCGCGCAAAGCTACTCTCCTTTATCCTTCTGACGGGCTATTGCTGCACGACCCCCTTGTTGGCACAAACACCGCACGACACCTTGCCGCCTCGCAAAGGCGTGGGCACCGCCCAACCGGTCGACACGACACAGCACCACCACACCGTGGTGCGGCGGGTGGTGCGCTTTCCCTACACCGGAGGAACTACTCGCGCCCGCTATAAAGCTCAGGGCTACCGCATACAAGTCTACACCGGCGCCAACAATCGCGTGTCGAAGCAAGAGGCGTTGCAGATGAAACAGAAGGTGCAGAGCCACTTCCCTGAACTTTCGGCCTACGTCACTTTCCTTTCGCCTCGTTGGGTGTGTCGCGTGGGCGATTTCTCGTCGCGCGAAGAAGCGGCCGACTATGTGCGCCAACTTCGTCGCAAACGCATTTCGGCTGAAGTTCGCGTGGTCTCTTCCACCATTTTGCGTGCTGAATAGTGGGAGCGAAAGCACTTGTTTTGCCGCGACATGGCGTCAAACTCTCGCTTCGTCTGTTCCCCACTCGTTGGACAGAACGACCTCCCTCCCCTTATCCAAATCTCCTTTGTGAGCCATCCCACAGCCTGCTCACTTCCATCTTTTATGACAGAACAAGAACGCCTGGAACAGCTCATGTTCCACTATCAAGAGGTGCTCCATCTGCTGGGTGAAGATCCCCAACGTGAAGGACTGCTCAAAACCCCCGAACGTGTGGCCAAAGCGATGCTCACCCTCACCCGCGGCTACGACATGGACCCCATCGCGGTGCTCAACAGCGCCAAGTTTGTCGAAGACTACAAGCAAATGGTCATTGTCAAAGACATCCAGTTCTACAGCCTTTGCGAGCACCACATGCTGCCGTTCTACGGCAAAGCCCATGTGGCCTATATCCCCAACGGACACATCTGCGGCCTCTCCAAAATTCCCCGTGTGGTCGACATCTTCTCCCATCGTCTGCAAGTGCAGGAGCGTCTCACCCTCCAAGTGATGGAGGCCATCCGCGAAGCGCTCGACCCACTCGGTGTGATGGTGGTGGTCGAAGGCGAACACATGTGCATGCAGATGCGGGGTGTCGAAAAGCAACATTCCCTCACCACCACCTCCTCTTTCTGTGGCGCTTTCGAGCAAGCCAAGACCCGCGAGGAGTTCCTCCAACTCATCCACCGCGCATGAAGCGCGTGTGTTGCATCGGGCACATCACACTCGACAAAATCGTGACCCCGGACGCCACAACCTATCTCAACGGCGGCACGGCCTACTATTTTGCCCATGGCATGGCGCAACTGCCCAATGCCGACTTTCAGATCGTTACCGCCCTTGCCCCCTCCGAGATGTCGGCCGTCGAGGCCATGCGCGCCAAAGGCATTGACGTGTGCGTCCTGCCCAGTGCGAAAACCGTCCATTTCGAAAACATCTACGGCAGCAACCAAGACCACCGCACTCAGCGCGTCTTGGCCAAGGCCAACCCTTTCCGTATCGACGACATCATCAACGTCAAGGCCGACTTCTACCATCTGGGCAGCCTGTTGGCCGATGATTTTTCGGTCGATTTTGTGCGCTACCTTTCCACCAAGGGCATTGTCTCGCTCGATGTCCAGGGTTATCTGCGCCGTGTGGAGGGCGAATCGGTCGTGACGACCGACTGGGAGGAGAAGTGCGACTGCCTGAAATACGTCGATATCCTCAAAGTCAATGATCACGAGATGGCCGTCCTCACGGGCGAGACCGATGTGCTCGCAGCCGCTCGCAAGTTGGCGGCTTGGGGAGTGCGCGAGGTCATCATCACCGAGGGCAGCCTGGGTTCGTCTATCTATGCCGAAGGTCGCCTCATCGAAATCCACGCCTATCCGCCCTTGCGCATCGTCGATGCCACGGGCTGCGGTGATACCTACATGACGGGCTATCTCTACAAGCGTGCCTCTGGTGCAAGCTATCACGAAGCCGCCTGCTTTGCCGCCGCCATGTCCACTCTCAAACTCGAAGCTTTTGGTGCGTTCAGTAAGTCTTATCAAGACATCTGTAGAGTTATCGACTTTCGAGAAGTGGATATGAAAATACAATAAGCGGGGGTGGAGTGAGTGGATATAGACCGGCTGGATGCCCCCTTTTGAATACTTACTGAACTGCGGATGAGGAGGGAGATAAACTCCTTTACTCCGGCAGCCGACTATAAGCCCGTTTTCGTTCAACCAAACGCGCAATGCCCAAACGAAGAATTGGTTTTGGGCGATGCCGTGGCGAGAAAACGTCTGTAAAACAAACTTTAATAGCAGGGGAATTCTGAAAGCCCCTTAACCCATAGACAATAAATGATCACTCTTTCTAACATCGCTGTTCAGTTTGGTAAGCGCGTGCTTTACCAAGACGTGAACATGAAGTTTACCAACGGCAACATTTACGGCGTGATTGGTGCCAACGGCGCGGGCAAGTCCACGCTCCTCAAAGCCATCAGCGGCGAACTCGAACCGACAAAGGGAACGGTGGAACTGGGCCCCGGCGAGCGACTCTCCGTGCTCTCCCAGGACCACTTCAAGTTTGACGACCAAACCGTGCTCGACACCGTGCTGCAAGGCCACACCGTCCTGTGGAGCGTGATGCAGGAGCGTAACGCCCTTTATGCCAAAGAAGACTTCACCGATGAAGACGGCATCAAGGTGGCTGAACTCGAGGATAAATTTGCCACCATCGGCGGCTACACGGCCGAAAATGACGCTGCCACTCTCCTCTCGGGCCTCGGCATCAAGGATGCCCTCCACGGCAAACTCATGGGCGAACTTTCCAACAAACAGAAGGTGCGTGTCATGCTGGCACAAGCCCTCTTCGGTGAACCCGACAACCTTCTCCTTGACGAACCGACCAACGACCTTGACCTCGAAACTGTGGAATGGCTTGAAGACTATCTGGGCAACTTTGAACACACCGTCCTCGTGGTGAGCCACGACCGCCACTTCCTCGACCAGGTTTGCACCCACACCGTCGACATCGACTTCGGTAAGGTGACGATGTTCTCCGGCAACTACTCCTTCTGGTATGAGTCGTCGCAGCTCGCTTTGCGTCAGGCACAGAACCAGCGTCAGAAGGCCGAAGAGAAGAAGAAGGAACTGGAAGAGTTCATCCGTCGCTTCTCGGCCAATGTGGCCAAAAGCCGCCAAACCACTTCGCGCAAGAAGATGCTCGAAAAGCTCAATGTGGAGGAAATCAAGCCTTCCACCCGCCGCTATCCCGGCATCATCTTCCAGATGGAGCGCGAGCCCGGCAACCAAATTCTCGAAGTGCAGGACCTCAAGGCCGTGGCCGACGATGGGACGGTGCTCTTCGACAAGGTGAGCTTCCAAGTAGAGAAGGAGCAGAAGGTGGTGTTCATCAGTCACGACCCTCGTGCCATGACCGCTCTCTTTGAGATTATCAACGGCAACCAACAGCCTGCATCGGGTACCTTCTCTTGGGGTGTCACCATCACCACCGCCTATTTGCCGCTCGACAACACTGAATTCTTCGACACCGACCTCAATATGCTCGACTGGCTCTCGCAATACGGCGAAGGCAATGAGGTCTACTTTAAGGCCTTCTTGGGACGTATGCTCTTTAAGGACGAAGAAATCATGAAGAAAGTCAATGTCCTCTCGGGAGGTGAAAAGATGCGCTGCATGATTGCCCGTATGCAACTTCGCAATGCCAACTGTCTCATCTTGGACACCCCGACCAACCACTTGGATATGGAGTCCATTCAAGCCTTCAACAATAATTTGAAGGGCTTCCGCGGCAACATCCTCTTCTCCTCGCACGACCACGAGTTTATCAACACCGTGGCCAACCGTGTCATCGAACTCACGCCCAACGGCACCATCGACAAACTCATGAGCTACGAAGACTACATCCACGACGACCGCATCCGTGAGCAGCGCGAAAGCTTGTATGGTGCTCTTCAGGATTAGTCCCCCCATTTGAGCATCGTCTCGGAAAGGCCCTCATTTGTATATAGACATTTGCCGCGCCAAAACCGCCACACCTCCTCGACTTTAACTCGGTTTTAACATTTCGTGTTTCGCATTTCGCGTTTCGTTTCCGCTTTCATTTTTCTGGGAGCGGCGCGCATCTACCTCAGAGCTGGTGAAAACTACCTCTGAGGTTTTGAGTAGGGAGAGGGAGTGCGGATGAAATTCCCCCTCCCTCCTCTTCCCCTCGCGCGCATTACACTACATTCACTTCTGTTTTTTGCCTTCACTGCCTTCACCCTCGGTGCGACAATCTGATTGTCAGCCTCTTGTCGTGAAGAGATTTCACGGAATGATGATAGTGCTTTTCCTCCAACTTCGTCGTGAGGTGAAGGTCGTGTGCCCATTTGCCTTCACCCTTAAAGCCTTGTTCTTCAGAGAGAAAGGGCGGAGGTGAAGGCAGTGAAGGAAAAAAATGCCACCTATGTATAGAGAGCGCGTGCGCGCGAAGACACCCACCGCCCGGTACCTCGGCATACAATTTGCAGAGGAAGGGACAAACAATAAACAAAACATCATGGAAGAAAAAGAACTCAATAGCTCCCCACAAGACGCGCAGGACGTGACTGCCGCGACTCCCGAAACGCAGCCTCAGACGGACAGCGCTGTTGCGGCCGAAGAGGCAACGATTGCCGAAGCACCTGACGAACTGTCAGATGCCGACAAATTGGCACAAGCTGAGGCCGAAATCGCAGAACTTAAAGATAAAATGCTTCGTCAAGCCGCCGACTTTGCCAACTTCCGCAAGCACAGCATTGCCACGCAGACCGACCTCATCCTCAATGGAGGAAAAAAAGTAATCGAAAGTCTTCTTCCCATTCTGGACGATATGGACCGCGCTCAGCAGCACATGACGCAAAGCGAAGATGTGGTCGCGCTGCGTGAAGGTTTGGAGTTGGTGCATCAAAAATTCCTGCGTGTGCTCGAACAGCAAGGGCTGAAGAAGATGGACACGAACGATGCCGTCTTTGACACCGACTTCCACGAAGCCATCGCCCTCATCCCTGTCGAAGAGGAAGGCAAGAAAAACCACATCATCGATTGTGTGCAGACGGGTTATCTGCTCAACGACAAGGTGCTCCGCTTTGCAAAAGTTGCCGTAGGGCAGTGATAGCGGTCGGGGGGCAAGTACCGATTGAGGACTTGCTCTGTCCCTGAAACGAAAGTTCAACCTTGACGAATCCCTCATCTTCAAACATTTTCTACAATGGCAGATCTCGATTATTACGAAATACTGGGTGTCGACAAGAGCGCAAGCGATGCCGACATCAAAAAAGCCTACCGCAAGGTGGCCATGAAATATCACCCCGACAAAAATCCCGGCGATAAGGAAGCGGAGGAAAAATTCAAAGAAGCTGCTGAAGCCTACGAAGTGCTCCGCGACCCCGAAAAGCGTCAACGCTACGACCAGTTTGGCAAAGCCGGACTGAATGGCGCCGGAGGTTTTGGAGGTGGCGGTGGATTTACCGACATCAACGACATCTTCTCTCACTTCAGCGACATCTTTGGCAGTATGGGCGGAGGCTTCGGCGGCTTCGGCGGTTTTGGCGGCGGCAGAGGTGCCGAACCTCAACAGTACCGAGGTGGCGACCTGCGCCTGAAAACCCGCCTCACCCTCGAAGAAATCAGCACGGGAGTGACGAAGAAGTTTAAGGTGAAGAAGCAGGTGGAATGTGGTGATTGCCACGGTTCGGGCTGCGAACCGGGACATTCGGCCGAAACTTGTTCGCAATGTCACGGCACCGGCTACGTGGTGCGCCAAGCGCGCAGCATCTTCGGCATGGTGCAGCAACAAACCCCCTGTCCGCAGTGTCATGGTGAGGGCAAGGTCATCGCCCACAAATGCAAAAAATGTCACGGCGAAGGCACTGTTTCCGGCGAAGAGATTGTGGAAATCAACATCCCCGCCGGTGTGGCCGAAGGTATGGTGGTCAATGCGCCCGGAAAGGGGCATGCTGCCAAACATAATGGTGTGCCGGGCGACATCCAGGTGCTCATTGAGGAAGTTCCACACGAACACTTCATCCGCGATGACAACGATCTCATCTACAATCTATTGCTCACCGTGAGTCAGGCTACCCTCGGCGACACGGTCGAAGTGCCCACCCTCGAAGGCAAAGCCCGCGTGACCATCAAGCCCGGTACGCAACCCGGCACGCGGATGCGTCTGCGCGGCAAGGGACTTCCTCCCGTGCCCGGTTATGGCTACGGCCGTGGTGACATTGTCATCAACGTGAGTGTCTACATCCCCGAAACGCTGAACAAAGACGAAAAGACTGCCTTTGAAGCCATGAAGGAGAGCGACAATCTCCGTCCCGCGAAGAGCATCAAAGACAAGATTTTCAATTCCTTCCGCGCTTATTTTAATTGACAATGAGTTATCAAGAGACACTTGACTATCTCTACAACTCTGCCCCGCTGTTTCAAAACATCGGGGCAGGGGCGTATAAAGAGGGGCTTACCACCACAGAGGTGTTTGATGCTCATTTCGACCACCCGCATCGGCGCTATGCCACCATCCATGTGGGCGGTACGAACGGCAAAGGGTCGACTTCCCACACGTTGGCCGCCATTTTGCAGAGTGCCGGCTATCGAGTGGGGCTGTACACCTCGCCTCATTTGGTCGATTTTCGTGAGCGCATTCGGGTGAACGGTACGCCTATATCTGAGCAGCGTGTGGTCGATTTTGTGGCCGAAGAGCGCGATTTCTTCGAACCGCTGCACCCCTCCTTTTTCGAACTGACCACAGCCTTGGCTTTTCAGTATTTTGCCGAAGAGCAGGTAGACATTGCCGTGATAGAAGTGGGGCTGGGTGGGCGCTTGGATTGTACGAACATCATTCGCCCGCTGTTGTCGGTGATTACGAACATTTCGCTGGATCACACGCAATTTCTGGGCGACACGTTGGCAAAGATTGCCGGGGAGAAAGCCGGCATCATCAAACCAGAAACGCCTGTGGTGGTGGGGCAGGTGTTGCCCGAAACGCACCCCATATTTGAGGCCAAGGCCGAGAGTGTTTGTGCTCCTTTGATTTTTGCCGAAGAGGAGGGTAGGGTGATGGAATGTGAAGATTTGCCCGATGGCCGCCGGCGCTACTTGACCTCCGATTTTGGACGGATAGAAAGTGCTTTGGGCGGAGCTTGTCAGGTGAAGAACACCGCGACCATTCTCTCTGCAATCGCCCATTTGCCCCAGGACATCCGCCGATGCATCACCCCCGAAGTGGTGGCGCGTGGTTTTGCCGAAGTCAACGAACTGACGGGGCTGATGGGGCGCTGGCAGGTGCTCGACACTGCGCCGTTGGTGGTGTGCGACACGGGACACAATGTCGATGCGTGGCACTATCTCGCACCCCAGTTGGAGGCGCTCTCTTGTCACCATCTGCACATCGTGTTTGGCGCGTGTGCCGATAAGGATGTTTCTCACATTTTGCAACTCCTTCCCTCAAAAGCACACTATTATTTTGCAAAAGCGAGTGTGGAACGTGCGCTACCTGCTGATGTCCTGCAAAAGAAAGCTGCACAATATGGGCTGTCTGGAGAAAGTTATGCCACTGTTGAAGAGGCTTATCTCACTGCCCGTTCGCTACTTTCGACTGAAGATGCACTATTTATCGGAGGCAGCTCGTTTGTGGTGGCTGATTTTTTGGCTTTCCTCGAAAAAAGTAGAAGAGACCTATCTTAGTATCAATTAATTTTGAACACCTACTTATTTCTTTTGGGTAGTTTACTACCTGTATTTAGATTTGAGTGCAAGTTTTGCTATTCTTATTTTGCAAAATGAGGATTTTTTGAATTCTGATAACGCTATAAAATACCTAAAAGTGGGTATTGTCGTTTCGGGAGTTTCTGATTACCTTTGCACTCCATTATAACTATACTAGGACGTGACTTATCTGCCGGACAGCGAATCGTGCTCAAAAGTGAGCGTTGAGATGCTAAAGGTCTTTAATCATTTGACGAGGCAGCATAAGTCTGATAATTTTGCTATGCATCATACGAGAAATATATTGCCTCTGCTTCTTGCAGCGACACCCATAAGTGTGTGTGCTCAGACGCAGCAAGGCGCACAGACGGAGATTAAAAGTGCTATGACCGATTCGGTACATAGAATAACAGAGGTAGTTGTACAATCCAATCAAATGTTGGGCAGCAAGTTTGAAGCCCGTAACCGCACAGGGTCGGCTTACTATATTTCCCCGGAAGAAATAAAGAAGTTCGGCTATACCGACATCAACCGTATGCTGAAGAGCGTACCGGGGGTGAACGTATATGAAGAAGATGGTTTCGGATTGCGCCCGAATATCAGTCTGCGAGGAACGAAAGCTGAGCGAAGCGAACGTATCTCGCTGATGGAAGACGGGGTGTTGGCTGCTCCCGCACCTTATGCCGCCCCCGCCGCCTACTATTTCCCCAACGCTGGGCGTATGCATGCCATTGAAGTGTTGAAAGGAAGTAGTCAGGTGCAGTATGGCCCATTCACCACCGGTGGTGCCATCAATATGGTATCGACCCCCATACCTTCAAAATTCAGCGCCAAGCTGAACGGTTCGTATGGTAGTTACAACACCCTCAAATCTTATGCAAGCATCGGCAACCGCTTCAAATACACCGGTTTCTTGGTGGAGTATCTGCGTTATCAGTCGGACGGCTTTCGTAAAGACGAACCCAATGAACGTACTGGTTTCCAACGTAATGATTTGATTGCCAAATTTGCGGTACAAACCCGTAAGGAGGAAGGCATCAATCATTTGCTCGAATTGAAATTTGGCTTTGCCAACGAAACCTCCGACGAAACCTATTTGGGATTGTCCGAGAGCGACTTTGCTACGCGTCCTTATTTCCGCTATGCCGGTGCGCAGAAAGACAACCTTAAAACCCGCCACACTCAATGGGTAGCGACCTATCTGATCAAGTCGGATAGCAAATGGAAGATTACCACCAATTTATATTATAATTACTTTTTCCGAAATTGGTATAAGTTGAGTGACGTGCGAACCGGTATTACCAAGGCCGAACGTCGCTCTATCGAAGCTGTACTTGCCGATCCTGAAACCAATCAAGCCTATTTCGACATTGTCACCGGCAAGAAAGACTACATCGGTGAAGCCTTGATAATGCGTGCCAACCATCGTGTGTACCATTCGCGAGGCATACAAACGAAGGGAGAATACCGCACGATGCTGGGCGGAGGCTATTTGACGGCCGAATTGGGCATCCGCTATCACGCAGATAGCGAAGACCGTTTTCAGCAAGACGATTCCTACTCGATGAAAGATGGGCGCATGAGCCTATTTTTAGCAGGAGTGCCCGGGAGTAATGCCAACCGCATTACGACGGCTCACGCTTGGTCGGGCTATTGGTTGGGCAAATGGTCAAAGGGCTTGGTCACGCTGACCGCCGGTATGCGTTATGAAGATGTCGACCTGCTCAACCGCAACTACACCAAGGCCGATCCTCGCCGAACAGGCAAGGTGCGTATCGAAACCCCCAATCATGCACGGGCTTTGCTGCCGGGGATGGGATTTAACGTGAAGGTGCTGCCGGTTCTCTCTGCATTCGGTGGCATTCATAAGGGATTTGCCCCGCCCAGTGCTACCCTCAACCAAAAGGCGGAGAGCAGTGTGAATGTAGAAGCCGGTTTGCGCTGGACGACGCAGAAAATGAAGTTTGAAGCCATCACCTTCAACAATAATTATTCCAACATGTTGGGAAGTGACTTGGCTGCACAAGGCGGACAAGGTACACTCGACCAGTTCAACGTAGGTAAAGCCATGGTGAAAGGTTGGGAATTGATGTTCCACTATCTGCCGCTGCCGAAGCGTTGGAAGTTCCAACTCCCGATTCAACTTTCCTACACCTATACCGACACTGAAATGAGAAATAATTTTGAAAGTTCGGCTTGGGGCAATGTGGTCTATGGAGATGAGATTCCTTACATTTACAAGCACGCTTTCAACGCCCAAATCGGTATAGAGCACAAACGGGTGGAAGCCAATTTCGGCGCACGCTACAATGGGGATATGCGCACCGCTCCCGGACAAGGAAAGATTGCCGAGCGTGAGAAAATTCCTGCTCATCTGATTTTGGACGCTTCGCTGAAAGTGCATTTCAACAAAAAGATAACCCTCACCTTGAATGCCATCAACCTGACGAACAAGAAGTATTTGGTGTCGCGCCACCCGTCAGGACTTCGGGCAGGTCACCCCTTTGGCATCTATGGCGGATTGCAATTGCAGTTGTAAGAAAACAAGCCGCCGAAATTTCAGAAGACCATCATGGGATTGCGTTTTGTTGGTTTTCGGCTAAAAGACCAACAAAGCAATTTTCAGAACCCATCTATAGAAAAAAGTAATGTACAGACTTACGAAAATCCAGAAGATACTCACCTTTGCCCTGCTGTTGTTCTCCTCCGTCCTCGCTGTATCGGCGCAAACAGCCGGCACCATTTCAGGAACGGTAAAGAGTGAACAGGGTGAAACACTCATGGGCGCTTTTGTGCAGGTGTTGGAAACGAAGGCAAAAGCCATTACCGACGTAGACGGACGCTTCACCATCAAAGCCACAGCAGGACAAACCTTGCAGACCAGCTACATCGGTATGCTGACCCAAAAGGTGAAAGTCGGCAGCACCCCGATGGATATTGTCCTGAAAATAGACAGCAGACAAATAGAAGAAGTGGTGGTGACGGGCTATCAAAACATCCGTAATCGGGTGTACACCGGTGCTGCCACGTCGGTGAAGATGGACGACATCAAACTCGAAGGTATCGCCGACGTTTCGCGAATGTTGGAGGGACGCGTAGCCGGTCTGTCCGTGCAAAACATATCCGGTACGTTCGGAGCGGCTCCGCGCATCAATATCCGCGGCGGGGCTTCCATCATTGGCAACGTCCAACCCTTGTGGGTGATTGACGGGGCGGTGTACGAAGACCTTGTACATTTGAGTCTTGATCAATTGGCTTCGGGCGATGCCGTAACCCTCATCAGTTCTGCCATATCGGGGCTGAATCCGGCCGACATACAAGATATACAGGTATTGAAAGATGCTTCGGCCACATCGGTGTATGGCGCACGCGCTTTGAATGGAGTGATTGTGATTACCACCAAAGCAGGAAAAAGAGAAACTCCGCTGCGGGTTACCTATTCTACGGAGAATACCGTACGTTTGAAACCTCGTTACAGTGGTTTTGATTTGCTTAATTCGCAGGAAACCATGTCGCTCTACCAAGAGATGAACGACAAGGGCTACTTCGGTGTGACGAACTCGCTCTACGGAAGACGCAGCGGTATTTACTATCAGTTATATAGAGACGTGAGCACCATCAATCCGGCAACGGGCGATTACTACCTGCCCAATACACCGGAAGCAAAGATGAACTTCCTCCGCCAACGTGAGTATGCCAATACGGATTGGTTCGACCACCTTTTCACGCTGAAACCCATCACCAATCACGCCATCACCATTTCGGGAGGTGGCAAGAACACGGCTACTTATTCGTCGCTGGGCTTTTACAACGATGCCGGATGGACCATTGCCGATAAGGTACACCGATTTACGGCTAATGTGAAGAACACCTTCTACATTCACGATAAGTTCACGGCTACGATTACGGCACAAGGGAATATCCGTTCGCAGAAGGCACCTGGAACGATGCCACAGCGCAAAAACAATACGTTGGGCGTATTTGAACGCGACTTCGACATCAACCCCTTCTCTTATGCCCTTGGTACGAGCCGCACCCTGCGCCCCTACAATGAAGATGGAAGTTTGGAGTACTACCGCAACAACTGGGCCCCCTTCAACATCTTCAACGAGTATGCCAACAACAAGATGAACATCGATGTGTTGGACTTCAAAGTTCAGGGCGAAGGTACTTATCGGTTGAATGAGGATATGGCCATCAAGGCGTTGATGTCTACGCGTCAAGCCTATACCAGTACCACTCATGAAGTGCATGAAGGCTCGAATGTCGTACAGGCTTTCAGAGCCAATGAAAATCCCTTTGTCGCTCAACAGAACATCTATTTGGTGCACGACAAAGACAATCCGCAACTTCTGCCCAAAGTGGGATTGACGCACGGAGGTATTCTCAACAAAACAGAAGCCTCGTTGAAAAGCGTTTTGGCGCGTATCGCTTTTGATTTCGACAAGCGTATTGCCCGCCATGATATAAAGGCTTTTGTCTTTACCGAGGTACGTTCGGCGGTACGCACGGTCAATCCTTTCCAAGGTTACGGCATCCAATATGACAGAGGAAATCAAGTGTATACAAATCCTTTGATTTTCAACAAACTGATTGACGAAGGCAGCAATTATTTCAACCTGCACAAGCGAAACGACCGAGGAGTCACTTTCTCTTTCAACGGTACTTATGGTTATGCCGGTAGATATGTTTTCAACACCGTAATCAACTGCGAAGGTTCGAACACTTCGGGTAAAGGTGCACGTGCGCTGTGGTTGCCTACCTGGAACGTGGGCGGTAAATGGAACATCGACCAAGAGCACTTTATGAAAGGGCACAAAACGATTTCTCGCTTGGCGCTGCGTGCCAGCTACGGTCTTACTGCTAAAATGAATGAAGAGGCCATCAATGCCAATTCTATCTATAAAAGCGGTATTGTCAATCGCCACCATTTCAACGACCGAGAAAATAAACTCAATATCCTGCACTTAGAGAACAGAGATTTGACGTGGGAGAAAATGTATGAGTTGAATCTTGGTATGGAGTTGGGGTTGTTCGACAACCGCATCAGTACAACACTGGACGTGTACCAGCGTAACACTTTTGATTTGATAGACCTTGTCCGCACTTCGGGTGTGGGGGGACAGTACTACAAATATGCCAACTTCGGTGATATGCGTACGCGAGGCATAGAAGTGGGCATACACACCAAGAACATCGTAACCGACGGCTTCAGTTGGAGCACCAGTCTGACGTTGAGTGCGATGAACCAAAAGATTACGCGCCTGTTGAACACCCCCAATGCCTTTGACATGGTGGCGGGAAGAGGTCGTGGAAACATCGTCGGCTATCCGAGAGGTTCACTTTTCTCCTTTAATTTCCAAGGACTGGACAACAACGGACTTCCCACTTTCGACTTCGGGTTGTATCCTTCCAGCAAAGGAGAGTATTCAAACATTGCCGGTGCCGACTTCCTCGATACCCAGTATACCAAATCTTACCTCATCTATCATGGCGCGATAGAGCCGCAAGTGATTGGTGGTTTGTCGAATACACTGAAATATCAAGATTGGGAACTTTCGTTTTTCGTGACGATGCAGGCGGGCAATAAAATTCGTCTGAACCCCACCTTCGATCCCGAATTTGGCGACTTGAACGTTTTCTCCAAGTCCTACTATAATCGTTGGCTCAATCCCGGCGATGAGTATAAGACCGATGTTCCCGTACTCCCCTCTCAAGAGTTAATTGCCAAGGTGGGTAAAGAGAATATCGAACGTGCCTACAACACCTACAACTACTCGCAGAAGATGGTGGCCGACGGAAGTTTTGTGCGCATGAAGAACATCTCTTTGGCTTATAATGTGCCTGAGAGATTCTTGAAACAAGTGAAACTGCACAGCGTGAGCCTCCGCCTGAACGTGACCAATCCGTTCTTGATTTATTCGGACAAGAAGCTCAAAGGACAAGATCCGGAATACTACAAATCGGGCGGTGTGTCACTGCCCACGCCTAAGCAGTACACCGTAACGTTGAACATCGGTTTCTAACCAGAAGAAATATGAAAAGAAATATATCGTTGTTATTGTTTGCCGCAGTCTGGCTCTTCGTCGGCTGTAACGACTTCTTGGATAAAAGTCCTGATTCGGAGTTGGATGTCGATATCAATTCTGAAGCCAAGATTGCAGAACTGCTGACAGGTGCCTATCCCGAAGCAAGCTATATTCCCTTTTTGGAGCCTCGTACCGACAATGTGGAAGAGCGCGTCAATGGTGTGCATTCGCGGTTGAACGAATCGATGTTCTTTTGGGAAGACTATGATCAAGAAGATTTGGACACTCCTTTGAACTATTGGAACGCTTGCTACAAAGGCATTGCGCAGGTCAATAAGGCATTGGAACTGTTGAGCCGGTATCCTAAGAGTGAGCGGGTGAAGGCTTTGTATGGAGAAGCCTTTCTGTTGAGAGCCTATCTACACTTCATGTTGGTCAACATTTGGGCGGAACCTTATGGCGGAAAATCAACAAACCCGGGAATTCCTTACATCACGAAGCCTGAGAAGAATGCTTTGGTAGACTATCAGCGCGGCACAGTGAATGAGGTATATGACAAGATTGAAAAAGATTTGAAGTTGGGGATTTCCTTGGTTTCGGACACCTATTACAAGCATCCCAAATTTCATTTCAACAAAAAAGCAGCCTATGCTTTTGCTTCTCGTTTCTACTTGATGAAAGGAGAGTGGAAGGAAGTGATTGCGTATGCCGACTACGTCCTTGGAGGGGATCCAAAGACTCAGCTACGTCCTTGGCGCAAATACGCTGATGAGTTGGAGTTCAACCATCAGAATCTTTACCGCAAATATACTGCCGCTGCCGAACCTGCCAACCTGCTGCTGACTACCACAGAGTCGCGCTTGGCACGTAATACGCCCAATGAAAAGTATGGTTCTACCTTCAATACGGTAGACAAGATTTTTGCACAAAAAGGAATAGAAGGCGGTGGCGATTACTCCAAGATGAATTTCATCGGTACTTACCTCTTCACTTCATCGGCATCTCCGGTCACAACCGGCCGCTATTTAGCCAAATTCGACGAACTTTCAAGTGCGGAAAGCACTGGAACAAAGCCTCGAGGGGTGTATGTGACGAATGTACTTTTTACGGTCGATGAAGTACTTTTGAACCGTATGGAGGCTTATGCCATGTTGAGAAATTATCAACACGCGATTGACGACTTTTTACAATATACGCAAGGGAAGTTTGGCTTTATGCCTTCTGTAGACCGTGCCGTATATACTTCTACCAATAGCGACAATTATAATGTTTATACTCCGTTCTACGGATTGACATTGAAACAGTTGGCCATGGTGAAGCTCTTCTTAGACTTCCGGCAGAAGGAATTTTATCAAGAGGGCTTGCGCTGGTTTGATATCCGACGTTTTCATTTGGCGGTAAAGCGTACTTCGAAGAGTTCCTACTACTTCCCTTTGGAAAAGGAGGATCCCAGAAAAGTGCTTCAGATACCGACCGAAGCCATCCAAAGAGGACTTGCCCCCAATCCGCGTGAACGTCAAGAGCCTCTCCGATGAAATGCTCATCTACGTTTAATTTTGAAGATCTACTTAAAACAATGAAAGTAAAGATAAGAAAGATAGCTCTTTTGCTCTTCACAACACTCCTTCTCACAGGATGTGGTGAAGAAAATCTGAGTGACAGAAGCGTAATCGACGATGGCAAACAGCAAATAGAAACCACGCAACTGGATAAATGGATTCTTGACAATATCACTAAGCCTTACGGCATTGAAGTGGTCTATCGTTGGGAGAAAAATGCCGGTGCCACGGGCTCATTCATCTATCCTCCCAAAATAGAAAATGTGCGTGCCGTACTCGAAGTGGTGAAAGAGTTGGGCTTGGAAACCTACCGCTTGAAAGAAGTGGGCGGGGCAGATTTTTTGAAAGGACGACTCCCCATCAAACTATACCTCTACGGCGGTGGAAATCCTGATGAAAACGGGGTGGAGCGCCTGCACAACCCACAACTCACGGCAGCAGAGATGTGTCTTTACAATGTGAACAGTTTTAACCCCGGCGATGCCGATAAGGTGTTTGTATTGATGCGCAGTGTTCATCATCAGTTGGCTAAACGTTTGATTCAGCTCATGGCCTACGATCGAGATAAGTTTTTCACCATCAGCGGGCATCACTACACCGGATCTACCGAGCCGATAGCTGCTCCATGGGGCTATGCCCAAACTGCAAAAGAAAAATTCGGATTGGACGCCTATGCCAATAAGCGGGGTTTCTATACTATGCTTTCATTTCTTTCGGCCGAAGATGACTTTGCAGAAATCATCAGTGCCACGCTCACCAGTACGCCGAAAGAACTGTATGACGCTGCAGTAGCGGCAAAGACTCCTGATACCGATATTGATCCGGAAGTGAATGCACGTTACGCGAAAGAGGCAGAACAGGCTTATAAGGAGTTTACGGAAAAACAAGCCTTCGTAGACGAATATGTGCAGAAAAACTGGCACATCGACCTCAAGCAGTTGCAGGTGATCAGCGTTCGCAGAATGGCCGCCTATGTAAATCAACATTAGAAAGATGAATAACAGATATATGAAATGCTATCTGCTTTTGGTAGCCTTATTGTTCACAGCCTGCTCTTCCAACGATGATGTGTTCGATAAATCTCCGTCACAACGCAGTAGCGAGAGTATCAGCAGTTTGAAAGATGAATTGGTGAACGCCCCTTATGGTTGGCGTGTTCTCTACTTCCCGAAGACCGATTCGCTGTTGTTTTCTAATCCATCGGAGCTGATTTCACAATACGGATTCAGAGGACGCTATGGTTATGGTGGCGATTGCTTCACAATGAAATTTGCGGCCGACAATACAGTAGAGATGCGTGCCGATTTCACAGAACAAACGGTGACCGAAGCAGCGAAGAGTGAATATGTTATTGGAAGAAACAGCTTTACCCAATTAAGCTTCTCTACTTATAATTACATACACCATCTTGTGAACGACCGTTTTGCCGGATCTTCCGACTTCCTTTATATGGGGAAGAATGAAGACGGTGATTTGGTGTTTCGCACCGCGAATTACCTACAGCCGGCGCGCGAATATATCGTCTTCACCAAGTTGAAAAGTGCAGAAGAGACGACAGAGTTTGCACAGAAGGCCTACGACAATCGGACCTTCTTTGAGCAAATGGTTAATCCGCAGCTTCTCATCCGTAAAGGCGGACGTACCTATTTCCAGAGCGATATCTATGTCAAGCGAAATGTAGAAACCAATCAGGGTTTGCTGAAGGAAATCAAAGAAAAGAAATACTATCTTTTCCTTTTCACTCAAAAGAAAAATCCGATTCCAGGCTACCCTGCCAAGGAAATGACGGGTTTAGGTTCCGGATATGCCGGGACGGAACACGGCATTACGTTCAGAGCTGGTTTGCGTTACGACAGCAAAACCATGTTTTTTGATTTTCAACGTGAGGGCGACCGCTTCGTTGCAGAACTGGTTTCAGTCTATGATCCCCTGCTACGCACCACTCGATTGGTGAGCAAGCATCTGCACCCTGAAGGAGAGTTCACCGGACTGAGAGCCGAAATATGGGATGCCCCCACAGAATGATAAAAGAACCACAGACAATGAAGATCAACTTAATAAACTACGTTTTAATGGGGCTGACTCTGCTTACGATGAGTTGCTCACGCAGCAGCGAAGAGTATGTAGAAGAGGACTATGAGAAGTTATTCCCCTTTCCCGGTATCGAGAAGCCAAAGGTTTCTTACGAGGACCAGATTGTTCAGTTGGGCGATCCCGATGCCCCCGTATCCGATTATGTTTACCCGGGAGTAGAGATTACAGAGAACGTGAGAGAATATAAGGTTACGCTCACCTGTTCGTTCAACGAGGTTGATATCTTGGGGCAACTGGTAGGCAAGGACGATATTTCTTCTCGCTACACGGTTCGCTACATTACCCCCGACAAGCAGTTGCGTGTCATATCGAGCAATATCCATGAGGAAACGGCCAACGTATTTCTCACCAACAGTAAAGAACAAACCATTACGTTCACGGCCAAGTCCGGCTATCCAATGTACCTTTGTGTGAATGGAGTCGGGCCGCGTGGCTCTTCGATAAAAGCCACCATCTCAGCCATCTCTGAGGATGGATTTACGATTGTAAAACCACTCAGTGTGAACGAACATCAGAACGAAGAAGGTATTGACAAAATCAAAGCTCCGTTCTGTGGTTATATCATTCTGCCTTAGCGTAGAGGGGGAGTGAAAATCCCAACGAAATTTCATCAGATGATCATAGGGTTCTGTACGATCGGTTTTGGAAAGGTCTTCGTGCAAGTCTTATCTCAAAATCTGTCAATGTGGTTTTGACGAACCCACCACAAATAAGAAATATGAAAAAGTACATTGCAACTTATATCACACTGCTCTTGGTTTGCGGGACATTTTTCTCGTGCGACCAATGGGAGGGCGAAACGGTAGAGTCTGCTTATCGACAACCGCTGTATCCCGACCCGGCTTATCAGTTCAAACGCAACGGCAGTAGCAGTGTGGACTATTTGGAGTGCAGTCTGTTGCGTGATCCTCTCGACTATATTTACAGCAGTTATCTCAAAATCGCGACGATTATGTATCCTGCCAATATGGAAAAGGTGCAGGACTATTTTACCAACGGCGAATTTGGATTAAAGCCCAAGGAAGAAGTGGCTGCCTCTTCGCTGCACAAAGCCGATAGAGAACGCATTCTGAAAGATGTGGAAGACATATTTACGACAACGGGTGTGCTGAGTGGACTGTCACAGACCAGCCCCGGAACCTATCGTAATCGAAGAGCAAAGCCCGGTCAAGGAGGATATGTTGGTACACATATCGGGGATGTTAATATCGCTTTTGCCAATGAGAAAGGGGTTGTTGTAGCAGAGTTGTTCAATGGCGTGGTTTGGGGAGGAATTTATTTAGATAAAATCCTCAATGTACACCTCAACGACAGTCTTTATAACGATGTACAACTCCGTCGTGAGCACGAAAGCACAAGCCTCCTTCCCGGACGAAACTACACGCAACTTGAACACCACTGGGACTTGGCTTATGGCTATTATCAGTACTGGTTGCCCTTTATACAAACAAGCGGCCTTTCGGTACTTCGTGAAAGCCGTATCAAAATCTACAATGCTTTTGCACTCGGCCGGCAAGCGCTTACGGAATTTCGCTACGATGAGGTGCAGAAACAATTACTGTTCATCAGAGCCGAACTGTCGAAAGTCGCTGCCGTGCGAGCCATGAGTTTGCTCGTCGGTGAGATTACTTTGGCCAACTTAGACGAAGACATCAACAATGCCTTGGTGTTCCTTTCTAAGGGCTGCGGTGCGGTTTATGGTTTGCAATTCACCTTGCAGGCTTCTGGAAAGCCTCATCTTTCCTATGAGGAAGCGACGCGCTACATCGCGCAACTCACTGCCGGCAACGGACTTTGGGACAAACAGCGACTGCTGGGTGCAGAAACAACCGAAGGCTCTCTTAGAAACGTGGCAGCAGCCATCGGCCGGCACTATGGCCTGACACTCGACGATATCAAACGCTCCAATTAACAAATATCACATAGAATGACACATAGAATCTATCTCGTTTTATTATTCCTCTTGTCGCTCCCGTTAGTGGCCAAAGCACAATTAGGGAAGGAATTGATTCTCAATGGTGGATTTGAAGACTATGCCGCAGTAACGCCACCCTCACCGGGCGAAAGTGATGAGGAGGAAGAAGAAAGAGGGCCTGACTATTTCGACCCTTATCAAAAGCCGCTTTATTGGTACTTCAACTCTTCGCTGTCTTATTCCAGAACGAAGGATGCTCACAGTGGCGTGTTCGCTATAAAAGTGTACACTAATGGAGGATCTTTCTTCTCGCGCGATGCTGAGTTTAACCCTTATCACATCGACATTCAAGCAGGTGGAGAATACAGCTTGACTTACTGGTATAAAGGTAAGGCCAAGAACCCGAATATCATTGTCACGGTAGACTGGTACAAGGGCACGAAGTCTATAAAGAAAGAAACGCGTGAGAAAGACAAGGCAAAGACATTTACGGATCAGTGGCAGAAGAAGACAATCACCTTTACTGCCCCTTCCGGAGTGAACAAAGCCGGTGTAGGACTCTATATCGAACCTGATTACGAGTCGACAGAAGTTGATGGCTACATCCTCATCGATGACATTTCATTCGTGCAAACCAAAGAAGGAAAACCATCGGTCGCTCTCGAAGCCCCTTCCAACCTCGTGGCCAAACCGGAACAACGTGAAATGGAACTTTCGTGGAATGCGATTGCCGAGGAAGAGGTAAGTTACCAAATCATAATGAATGGCGAACTAATCGCTACCACAAAAGGAACGTCTTACACCGTGGAGCGACTGGAACCCGGGAAATCCTATAAGTTCACCATCTGTTCAGTCAAGGATGCTGAAGTATCGAAACCTTCTGACCCTGTCACACAGCAAACCCAGCGGATGAATATGGGGGTTGAAGAAGAAGGGCGTATTCCTTATTTATATACCGTGCGTGAAGTCGGAACTTGTCCGCGTACATTGCGCCTCTTCTATCATGATTTGGCCAACCCCGATGCACAAATTACCTATCGGGTAGACGGAACACCCGTCACCCCCGTTAAAGGTAGTATCACTTTTGCAAGCAAAGGTCAGCACCTGTTGCAAATTGAGATTACCGAAACTCCTGAACGCAAATGGGATATAGAATACAAACTGAATGTGGATTAGAAAAATGATGAAACAACTATTTTATTTCATACTGCTCTTGATGAGCAGCATCTCCTTTGTGGCTTGCGATGACGACAGCGGACAGGGATTAAAAGACATCCGCGTAGGGGCTGACGACCTCAATGAGGTTTCCATCAACAAACTCTCGACCCGCACCATCATTCTCAGTGGAGGAAACGGAAAATACACCGTCAATGTTGCCGATTCCAAAATCGCGGGTGTCAACATCAGCAAAGACACCCTGCGTATCAGCGGACTTTGGGAGGGAAACACTTATGCCACCATTATTTCGGGCGATTTCAAAAAGCGAGTGGCCATCAATGTGGTCGTTCCCGAACTCAGTATCAGCCAGTCCGAAATCCGCCTTTTTCCTCGTGATGAAAGCAAGTTTGTGAGTCTGAATGGCGGTGGCGACATCGTCGACTTAAAAATTGAAGATCCGGACAAAGTAATCAATGCAAAATGGAATGCCAAAACCAATATCTTAGAAATCCAAGCCTTCTATGAAGGTGAGGCTACGATACGGATTATCTCGCAAGACAAGAAGGAGAAAACCCTAAAAGTCATTGTGCGCTGTGAAGGTGCGGCAGGGCGTGTCGGGATTTACGGTACCACCTCACACAGCCTTTACGAACAGATGAACACACTGATGGCTGTACGGCGTCCCGGCGTAGGGGTTTGGCTCTGCAATGGAACACGTCCCTACTCCTCCAGAAAGGTGCTCAAAATAACACCTGCTGTGGTCAATCCCATTGCCGGCACTCAAGTCGATGTGTCATTCTCCATGCTTTATCCTGAAGAGTTTGCCAACAGCGGTTTGAAAGAGGGAACTCACAAATTGTGGGTGGAAGAAGTGAGAGAACACAACGTCGTGTTGCGTGGTAAAGGTTTCAAAATCGTTATCCCTTACGAAAAGAAGTAGGGTGTGAAAAAATCCAGATTATCACTTGCTGATTTTCGTAGGAGTCGTGAAGTTCACAACGATAAACGTTTCCATTCACTCCGAATACAGAACATTTTTTACTAATCACAAATAAACAAAAGACTTTATGAACATTTTTACATGCAAGAAAACTCTGGCAGCAGTGATGCTGTCCTGCTTGTGCAGTATGGCTTATGCACAGAAATCATTGACGGTAACCACCGAAGCCGGAAAACTCTCTGAGAAGGTCGTTGAGGCCGACCGTTACAACGTTACCGAACTGAAAATTTCGGGTTCCATCAATGGTACCGACATCCTGCTCCTGAGAAAGATGGCTGGAGGCGGACAAGAGGCCAATGCAACCACCGAAGGTAAACTCTCTTCACTCGACCTCTCTGAAGCCAACATCGTGGCAGGAGGTGACAACTACTTTGCTATTAAGCGCGGAATGTCTCCGATGTATTACAAACCCACAGAAAACGACGTTGTTGCTCCCTATATGTTTAGCGGACTCACGAAGCTGACCAAACTGCAATTACCCACCGGAACGAAGAGTATTGAAAAGTATGCTTTGTCGGGTTGTACCGCACTTGCTGAATGTGCCATTCCTCAACAAACTACTGCAGTCAAAGAGTATGCTTTCAACCAATGCAGCAAACTCTCTTCGCTCACGATTCCTGCCACCGTTGCCGAACTCGGTACGGCTGCTTTCAAAGGATGCGAAGGCCTGAGAAGTGTTGTTTTTGCCGATGGTATTGCTATTACCAGCATCGCCAAAGAACTCTTCGCCAAGAACTCTGCTTTGGCTACCATTACTTTCCCCGAATCGGTGACAGAGATTGGCACATCGGCTTTTGCTGACTGCTCTTCGTTGGCCTCAGTGACTTTTCCTGCACAACTGACCAAAATCGGTAAACAAGCTTTTGAAAACTGCACCTCCTTAGGCACTCTTTCCGAATTCCCCGCAACCTTGGAGTCCATCGAAGAAAAGGCCTTTTTCAATGCTGCCGTTAAGGCCTTCAAAGTAGCAGAGGGCAATGAGGATTACACAGCTAAAAATGGTGTTCTCTACAGTGGCGATGAAACTTCACTCGAACTCTACCCTATTGGTAGTACTACAGCTTCGTTTGAATTCCCCGAAGGTGTAGCCGCTATCGAAGACCATGCTTTTGCTTATGCCAAGAACCTGAAGAGCATCAAAATTCCCGAAGGACTCACCAATATCGGTGAATCGGCCTTCGCTTTCTCCGGACTTACCCAACTGACGAGTTTAGCCTCTGGTCTGTCGATTGGAAAATCTGCATTCAGCAACTGTGTCGAATTGGAAACCGTTGACTTTAAGGGAGCTGTTTCCGGAATCGAGGCTTTGGCTTTCCAAAATGCGAAGAAACTCTCCGCCGTTTATTTTGGCGGAACTGGTGTACCCGAATTGAAAAAACATATCTTTACCCCCAAAGCCGTGAAACTCAAAATCTATGTTCCGACTGAAGTGGTAGAGGCATACAAGGAAGCCATCAGCAAGAGAAACGCTGTTTTGGGCAGCAATTTTGAAGTGCTTGCGAATACGGTGACCGGTATTGAAACTCCTTCGCTGGAGAGCGAGGCCACAGAAGTTGCCCGCTATAGCACGAGTGGTATCAGAATCAGTGCGCCTACGAAGGGACTCAACATCATTAAACTTTCCAACGGCCGCGTCATCAAGCGTATTGAAAAATAAATTGGTCTTTTCGTGATGGGTGTTTGTTCACGAAATGCTCAGCGTAAATGACTACTCAATAAGAATAATTTTGCTAAGACAAAGAGGAGGTGTTCTTTTTTGACACCTCCTCTTTGTCGCTGTTTTTACAGGGCAACCACACGGAAAAAGTACCTTTTCAAAAGGGACTATTGAGGGGCGTTGCGATACCCCTATATTGAAAAGACAAGGAATTCTCAAGGAAGTTGATTTTATAAACAAAAAGGTAACAATTATTTTCAAAAAATCTTCTCGTGAGATGACGCATGTTTGCCAGGAAATGAGTAAATTTGCACGCAATTAAATTACTTCAAGCCTTATGACAGCCAATTTCATTGCCGACAAAATTGCTATGGATGGTCTCACTTACGACGACGTCCTTCTCATTCCCGCTTATTCTGATGTGCTCCCCCGCACCGTGTCGCTCAGTACGAAATTTTCTCGAAACATTGAGCTGCAGATTCCTTTTGTGACAGCAGCCATGGACACCGTGACCGAGGCACAAATGGCCATTGCCATTGCTCGCGAAGGAGGAATTGGCGTGATTCACAAGAACATGTCGATTGAGGAGCAGGCGCGCCAAGTGGCCATCGTGAAACGTGCCGAAAATGGTATGATTTACGATCCCATCACCATCAAACGCGGAAAGACTGTGGGCGATGCGCTTGCGCTGATGAAAGAATACCACATCGGAGGCATTCCCGTGGTGGACGACGAAATGAAGTTGGTAGGCATTGTTACCAACCGCGATTTGCGCTTTGAGCAAAATCAAAAGAAACTCATTGACGAGGTGATGACGAGCGAAAACTTGGTGACCACCCATACGCAAACCGATTTGGTGGCGGCCAGTGAGATTTTGCAGAAGAACAAGATTGAAAAGCTTCCCGTTGTCGACAAAAACGGTCGTCTTGTGGGCTTGATTACCTACAAGGACATTACGAAAGCTGCCGACAAACCGATGGCGTGCAAGGACGAAAAAGGCCGTTTGCGCGTGGCTGCAGGTGTAGGCGTAACGGCCGACACCATGGAACGCATTGCTGCACTGGTCGCTGCCGGTGCCGATGCCATTGTCATCGACACGGCGCACGGACATTCCCGTGGCGTAGTGGAAAAGTTGCGCGAAGCCAAAGCCCAATTTCCCCAAGTGGACATCGTGGTCGGTAATATCGCCACGGGCGAAGCCGCGCGTCTGCTCGTGGAAGCCGGTGCCGATGCCGTGAAAGTGGGTATCGGACCTGGTTCGATTTGTACCACTCGCGTAGTGGCTGGTGTTGGTGTGCCTCAACTTTCTGCCATCTACGACGTGGCGAAAGCACTCGAAGGCACAGGCGTCCCACTCATTGCCGATGGCGGACTGCGCTATTCGGGCGATGTGGTGAAAGCGCTCGCGGCCGGTGGCTACAGCGTGATGATTGGTTCGCTGGTGGCCGGCTGTGAAGAAAGCCCTGGTGAAACGGTGCTGTTCAATGGTCGTAAATTCAAAACTTATCGCGGTATGGGGTCGCTCGAAGCGATGGAAAACGGCTCGAAAGACCGCTATTTCCAAAGCGGCGTGGAGAGCGTGAAGAAGTTGGTGCCCGAAGGTATCGCCGGCCGTGTGCCTTACAAAGGCAGCGTGCAGGAAGTGATTTATCAACTCGTGGGTGGTTTGCGCTCAGGTATGGGCTACTGCGGTGCTGCCACCATCGAACGTCTGCATGACGCGAAGTTCACGCGCATCACCAATGCCGGTGTGCTCGAAAGTCACCCCCACGACATTACCATCACCAGCGAAGCTCCCAACTATTCTCGCGGTGAATAGGTGCATGTCGAAATAAAAGACGAATAAGGGTCTTCGAAGCCTCCACAGCTTCGGAGACCTTTCACCGCATTATAAAGAAGGTTGTATAAATCTTCCTAAAACAGAAAAAATAAAATCAATGAAGCGTTTTCTTTTTGGAGTCCTATTACTGCTGGGTGCATTGAGCGGAATGGCTCAAACGAAGGACAATCCCATTCTGCTGACCATCAACGGAAAGCCCGTGACGCGAGGCGAATTTGAGTACGCCTACAACAAAAACAATGGTATTGAAGGAGCGGTCGAGAAAAAGACCATCAAGGAATACCTGGATATGTTTATCAACTACAAACTCAAAGTTGCTGCTGCCGAGGCGCTGCGTATGGACACGCTGGCGTCTTTCCGACAGGAGTTCAGCACTTATCGTGACCTGCAACTCAATGCCGGCCTGCTTGACCAAGTATTTATCGACTCGGTGGCGCGTCGATTGTATGATGATTATGTGAAAAGAGTCGATGGCGCTGACTTGCTCACCGTGTCACACATCTTGCTCGCTGTCCCTCAAAAGGCGACAGATGCAGAACTGCAACGCGCGGCACAGCGTGCCGACAGCATCTACCAAGCCTTGGTGCAGGGAGCTGATTTTGCCGAAATGGCACGGAAGGTGAGCCAAGATCCCGGAACAGCACTCAAAGGGGGAGAACTCCCTACGATTGCAAAAGGAATGACCTATAAGGAATTTGAGGACCAAGTCTACGCTTTGCAACCCGGGCAGATGACGCGCCCCTTCCTCTCGCCGGCCGGCTACCACATTGCCTGGTTGAAAAGCCGAAAGCCGCTTGACAGTTATGAAACCCTCTATCCCACCATCCTTGCATCGCTCAAACGGCAGGGTATAGAGGAGGTTTCGGCCAACCGTACGCTGGAGAAACTGATGGCGACGGGGCGAACGCGCGAAGCCGTGCTGGACAGCACTTTTCAAGCGATGCTGGTGACCAATCCTGATTTGAAATACCTCGTACAAGAGTACCACGATGGACTGCTGCTCTACGAAGTGGTGAAGCAAACCGTTTGGGATCGTGCCGAGAAGGATGTCGCCGGTTTGGCGCATACGTTCAAGGCCAACAAAAAGAAATATGTTTGGAAGCAACCTCGCTTCAAGGGCTATATCATCGGTGCCACGGATGTGAACACCGCCAAGAAAGCCCAAAAACTCTTGCAACGCTCACTCGCTTCTGGAGATGAACTCCAAGCTTCTCTCAAACAAAATTTTGACGGCAACCCCATCCCAGTTGAAGCCAAAGGCCCTTATCTCGTGGAGCGTGGAGAAAACAGTACCATCGACTATTTTGTTTTTGGCGATAAGAATGCTCAAGTCAAATCGCTTTCTGCCCAGCGCCCCATCACCGCAGTGGCCGGTAGTCTGCTGAAACGTCCGATGAGTTATGAAGACGTGAAAAGCCAAGTCGTGGCCGACTATCAGCAGAAGTTGGAAGACGAGTGGGTGGCCCAGCTCCGAAAGCACTATTCCTTCAAAGTCAACGAAGAGGTCTTGAAGACCGTCAATAATCACAAATAACACCGTAAACGATGTTACAACGTTTTTCTTTCTTTTTCATCTGCCTGTCGGCCATAGCAACGGCTTTTGCCCAAGGCCAACCCAAAAATATCGTCGATGAGGTGATTTGGGTGGTCGGCGACCAACCCATTCTGCTCTCTGAAGTGGAAAACTATCGTTTGGAAAGCGACTTGATGGGGCAAAGTATCACCGACCCTTATGCCAAAATTCCCGAACAGTTTGCCATCCAAAAACTCTACCTCCACCAAGCAGAGATAGACTCCATCACCGTCCCCGATGCCGACTTGCAGCGGGCTGCTGACAACGAAATTAGCCGCTACACCCAGCGTGCCGGTTCGCGCGAAGCTTTGGAAAACTATTTCCACAAAACGCTGCCTCAACTCCGTGAGATGTTCAAAGAGCAGGAGCGCATCAAAAATCTGACTTACCGGGTGCGCGACAAACTCACCTCGCACGTCAAAGTGACACCCGCTGAAGTGCGCGAATATTTCTCAAAACTCCCCACCGACAGTCTGCCGCTCATCCCGACGCAGGTCGAGGTGCAAATCATCACCGCCCGCCCCAAGATTGCGCGCGAAGAAGTAGAGCGTATCGAAGCCCGCCTGCGTGAGTTTGCCCGCCGCGTGAATGAGGGAGAAACGGACTTTGCCCGATTGGCCAAGATGTACTCCCAGGACGGCAGTTCGCGCAATGGCGGCGAGATGGGCTTCATGGGACGCAACATGTTGGTGCCCGAATTTGCCAACGTGGCTTTCAGTCTGAACGACCCCAAGAAGGTGTCGAAGATTGTGAAGACCGATTTTGGCTATCACATCATCCAACTCATCGAAAAGCGCAACGACAAGGTGAATGTCCGCCACATTCTCCTCCGTCCCGAAGTGACGCAACAGGAGTACGACCGCAATTTGGCGCATCTCGACTCCATCGGTGATGACATCCGTGGAGGCAAGTTCTCTTTTGAGGACGCTGCCCGCGAATTGTCCGACGACAAGGACACACGCAACAACCACGGGTTGATGGTGTTCAACAGCTTCGACCCCGAAGACGAAGAAACCATCATCACTTCCCGCTTCCAAATGAAAGACCTTCCGCAAGACGTGGCCAAAGTGGTCGACAATCTCAAAGTGGGCGAGGTGAGCAAGGCTTTCCGTATGACCGATGAAAAGACGGGATCGGAGATTTGCGCCATCGTCAAACTCAAAAACCGCATCGAAGGCCATCACGCCAACATGACCGAAGACTTTCAGGTGCTTCGCAAGGTGGTGATGCAGAAACGTAAGAATGCGGCCATCCAAAAATGGCTTGCTGAGAAAATCAAAAGCACTTATGTGCGCATCAGTCCTGAGTGGCGCAACCACAAGTTCGAGTATGAAGGTTGGGTGAAATAGCCCTTCCTTCGCACCCTTCGCGCGCGCGTATACACTATATAGTGCTTGAAAAAATCCTTCAATCCTTCACCGTGGCCATATCTTCTTGTCTCTGAGGGGATTGTGGGTGAAGGCAAATTCGCTGCTTGCCTTCACCCACATGACCGGAAACCTTCACCGCTTTCCAAGATTTTCATTCACCCTAATGGCTTGAAAATTAGGTAGAGAGAATTTCGGTGAAGGCAGTGAAGGCAAAAAACAAAGAGGATAAGGTAGTAATACGCGCACGCGCGAGCCATCAGGGTCGCCGCCTCGGAAGAGAAACTGCCCATCAGAGTGGCATGCACTTATCTCAGAGGAAAATCATTTTATCTCTGAGGTAGTTCATTTTATCTCTGAGGTAGTTTTTTCTACCTCTGAACTAATTCTGTTGTTATCTTACTTCGGCGTTTGGCCGACTTCACTTTCTTTCATCCACTTGAACTTTTCTTCTTCACAACATCGCACTTTCTGGATTGGGGTAGGGCTTTTTGCTCTATTCCTTCTTCCGTCTTTTGCCCTCACGCTGTTGCCCATTCGACAGCGTGGAGGCGTTCGCAAGGATGGGCCTATCCAAATCCATCATGCCCAACGGCTGTTCAAAGATGCCGCGACGACGGGTGATGGTCAGGTGCTGGTGGGCGATGTCTTCTTGTCGCATGCCGGGATGCGATTGAAGTGCGATAGCGCCGTCTTTTATGAGGCTTCCAACTCTTTTATGGCCTATGGACACGTCCACTTTACGCAAGGAGACACACTCTCTCTGCGGGGCGACTCCATCTACTATGACGGCACTTCGCAATTTGCACAAGTCTTTCACAACGTCACGATGCGCCACCACAAGATGACGCTCCTCACCGACCATCTCAACTACGACCGTATCGCAGGTCGTGGATTTTATGACGTGGGAGGGAAAATCATTGATGGAAAAACGGTGCTCACCTCTCAGCAAGGAGACTATTTTACCACCACACGCGAAGCCAACTTCAATGAAGACGTGCTGCTGGTCAATGAGAAGAAAGACACACTCCACACAGAAAATCTGCACTACAACACTCGCACCAAGTGGGCGCACGCCACGGGAAAAACCAACCTCTTCAGCGGAGGAAGCCACATCTACACCACGGACGGATTCTACAACACCGACAGCGGGCAGGCGCGCCTTTCGCAACGCCCACAACTTTTCAACAAAGGCCGAAAACTTGTGGGAGACAGCATCGCCTATAATCAGAAAACGGGTTTCTCGGAGGCTTTCAAAAATGTCGTTTTTACCGATTCTACCGACCAAAACAACAAGAACATCCTTTTGGGTGACTATGGGTGGTATGACGACAAAAAAGGAGAGGCGATGGCCACAGAGCATGCTTTGGCAAAGAACTTTTCGCGCAATGCCGACACCCTCTATGTCCATGCCGACACGTTGCGCCTCTTCTCCTACGATCTCAAAACGGATTCTGCCTATCGCGTGTTGCATGGCTATTTCCATGTACGCGCCTATCGCACCGATGTGCAGGCTGTGTGCGACTCGCTGGTGTTCAACTCGCGTCAGAAAAAACTCACTCTCTTCCGCGACCCCATTGCTTGGAGCGATGACCGCCAAATCTTGGGAGAGGAAATCAATGTCTTTGCCAACGACTCCACCCTCGACTCCGTCTATGTGGAGCGACAAGCACTGATTGTGCAGGCACTCCCCGACAGCACGCTGTTCAACCAAGTGGCGGGGAATGTGATGCAGGCTTATTTCCACAAAGGGGAGATTTATCAAGCCCGTGTAGACGGCAATGCCATCGTCATCAACTACCCGATGGAGAAGGACACAACTTTCTTGTATCAAAACTATTGCGAAGCCTCCAAAATGCGCGTGGATATTGCCCAACGGAAAATGCAACGATTTTGGGCAGCTCCCAATCCCACCGGGAAAACCTATCCCATCGGGATGGCTCCTCCCGAACATACCAAATTGAGCAATTTTGCTTGGTTTGACTATGTCCGTCCGCAGTCGCCGGACGATTTGTTTGAATGGCGTCCCAAAAATGCGGCTGAAAAATTGAAAGTCCAACCGCGACGCAACGCCCCCTTGCAAACGCTGAAACCTGTTTCAAAAAAACAAACGGAGGCAACAACACCCCCACAAAAAGAGAACACCGAACAACCCTAATCCCTTCCTAAGTAGGTGTTCAAAATTAATGGATACTCTATTTTTTTCAATTTTTCGTCAGCTTGTCTTTGTGAAGAAGGAGTGTAGTGGGCTACACGACTGATGAACAAAAGCGAGATGGCGGAAAAGGAGAACAAAGATGGGGTCAAAGTAGAGAACACCCTACGATTAAAATTGTTACGATTAATTTTGAACACCTACTTATCTCCTTCTTTCTTATGTCTGACATCATTCACCTTCTTCCCGACTCAGTGGCCAATCAAATTGCTGCCGGCGAAGTCATTCAGCGCCCCGCTTCCCTCATCAAGGAACTGGTGGAGAACTCCATTGATGCCGGAGCCACTCGTGTGCAGGTGGTAGTGACCGATGCCGGGAAAACTTGTGTGCAGGTGATAGACAACGGCAAGGGAATGAGCGAAACGGATGCTCGCTTGTCGTTTGAGCGTCATGCCACTTCCAAAATCACTCAAGCCTCCGATTTGTTTGCGCTTTCCACCATGGGCTTTCGTGGAGAGGCGCTGGCCTCAATCGCGGCAGTGGCTCAGGTGGAACTCCGCACACGAATGGCCGATGAGGAACTGGGAGTGTGTGTGCAAATCGAAGGTTCGAAATTTCAGCAGCAAGAACCCATCGCCTGCCCTGTGGGAGCCAACTTTCTGGTGCGCAATCTCTTCTTCAATGTTCCTGCCCGGCGTAAGTTTTTGAAAAGCAACAACACGGAATTGTCCAATATCAATGCCGAGTTTGAACGTATTGCCTTGGCGCATCCCGACATCGCTTTCACCCTCTCTACGCCCGACAAGGTGATTCTTGATTTGCCCATTGGCAACTTCCGCCAGCGCATTGTCAATATCTTTGGCCGTAACATTGAGAAGCACCTGATTCCTGTACAAGTCGAAACTTCGGTGTTGCAGTTGGCCGGCTTTGTCGGTACGCCCGAAAGTTCAAAGAAGAAAGGTGCTCACCAGTTTTTCTTCACCAACGGTCGGTTTATGCGCCATCCGTTTTTCGCAAAAGCCATCCAGACGGCTTTCGACCGTCTCATCCCCGAAGGAGAGCAAGTGCCGTTCTTCTTGCAACTGGTGGTCGACCCCTCAAAAATAGACGTCAATATCCATCCGACGAAAACGGAAATCAAGTTTGAAGACGAACAGGCCATTTGGCAAATCCTGCGAGCTGCTGTGCGTGAAGCGTTGGCCAAGTTCAACGCGATTCCGACCATAGACTTTGACACCGAAAACCGCCCCGATATTCCTGCTTTCGAAGCCGGACGAGAGGTTGCGATGCCCGAAGTGACATTCGACCCGAACTACAATCCTTTTGAAATGTCCGAAGGGGATTCGGCCGGGGGGCAGGGGGCTACTGCTCGTGCGGTTTCCACGCCATCGGTATCGAAGAAAGGCTGGGAGAGTCTGTTTCCTGCTGCTCCGGATGACCCTTCTCTTTCCAATCAGTCTGCTTTGGACGATTTCTATCCAACGCCCCCTCGGCAACAGGACCTCCCCAACACTTCGCTTTATGACAATCTGGAGCAGAAAGAACAGCAGACGTGGCAGGTGGGGACGAGTCACTTCTTGCAATATCGTGGTCGCTACCTGATGTCGCCCACTGAAGAGGGTTTGTTGCTGATTGATCAGCATCGGGCGCACGTCCGCATTTTGTTTGAAGAGTATCTGCTCCATTCGGCTGATGGACAACAACTCTCACAAGGACTGTTGTTTCCACAGATGGTCGATTTCACCCCCTCGCAGGTGGCGCTTTTGCAATCCTTTGAGGATGACTTGGCACACATCGGTTTCGACTTGTCCTACTTGGGCGGGGGCACGTTCACCATTTTGGGCGTTCCGACGGGCGTGGATGGTATCGACCCTGGAAAATTGCTGCAAAGTATTGTCGATGAGGCCCTGACCAATCACACTCGCGTGAAAGAAGAAGTGAGGAAAATGCTCTCGTTGGCCTTGGCCAAAAAGGCCGCAATCCCGGTGGGGCAGGAACTCTCCGAAAATGAGATGCGCGATTTGGCCACCCGATTGTTTGCCTTGCCCAGCCCAACACTCACACCGGATGGAAAGACCATCGTCTGCGTGTTGCCTCATCATATGTTGACCAGCCGTTTTTAGTATTTAATCGCTCAGTTGTATATAATAATGTCCGACGGAAATTTCAATCGTAGCCTGCTGCCTGCCAATAGCTATCAGAGTGGCTATCGGGCAGGAGAGGCCCGAACGAAGCAAAAAGTTAAGAATATCCTCTTGCAAGTACTCAAAGAATTTGAAGGGGAAAGACTCACCCCAATGTTAGAAAACGAAATTCTGTCAAAACTGAAAGGCGAACTTGACAAATAGGCGCGATGGGAGGCGTCGCAGCTTCAAAAAGTAGAAAATGAAGACCTTTTTTGAGAAAAGAAATTGGAGAGTTCATCCTTTCTTTGTATCTTTGCCCACGATTAGGTTTTGTAATTTTTCTCTTTTGAGCGATTTTTCAAGCCTACTAAATAGAGTTACAATCCCATATAGCCTAGGTGTATATGACCAAATTTCGTCGAAGGTGGCTGGGTGGCATTCTTTTGTCATTTTTGCTCAACTTTCAGGTCGCGAAAGCACAGCAGCTTATCGGTACAACCGGACTGATGAACATCCCGACTGCCGAGATGAAACCTGCCGCAACCTTTGATGGTGGTGTGCGTTATCTCCAAAAAGAAGTGACAGGGGGTGTTTATTCTTTCCATACCGGACTCTATTATGTCAGTTTTACCCCCTTTGACTTTGTGGAATTGACTTTCCGCGAGACCTTGCTGAAAACTCAACATTCGGTGACGAAACGTATGGGGTATTACCAACAAGATCGTTCGACGAGCATTCGTGTGCGGCCTCTTGCAGAGCGAGAGCAGCGCTGGTGGCCGAGCATCGTGGTAGGGGTTAATGACATCTATTCTGCCTATGGCGACAGCCCATACACCAGCGTGTATGGGGTGGTAACCAAGCATTTGGACTTTTTGCAGGCCGATGGTTGGGCACTGACATTGGGATATGCCGCTCCTTTCAAAGCCGGAAAAATGTATGATGGCCTATTTGCCGGAGTGGACTATCGTCCTTTCAGAAAGTACGACCTCCATCTTACTGCCGAATATGACACCTACGGTGTGAACATCGGTCTTAAAGGCTGCTTTTGGAAAAGCCTCAATGTCTTTGCTTATACGCAAGAATTCAAAGGGGTAGCCTTGGGGATTAGTTACCAGCACACCATCAAATTCTGAACCAAATTCTGAACGTCATGAATTGTTTTTCTCCTCTGAAATTCTTCGTTACAGAATGTCGTCTGTTGATGGTTGGATTATGGGTTCTGTTTCCTATAATGGGGCAAGCGCAAAATGAATATGAGCGTTGCCTGCAAAAAGCCGGTTTTGAAAATGTCGCTGCTTATGCTTCGCACGATACGCTTACGGCCACTTTGGAAAATACCAACTATCGCGGCAACTATCGCGGTATAGGTCAAGCCATTAAGGCGCTGTCGGCTTGCGATGCTCAGATCAAGGTCTTTCGCCTTTTGGTGCAGGAATATCAGAAACCGCAAGTGGTGGTGCAAGCCACTCGGACTTCCGAACTTTGGTCGGTGCAAGTCGATTATGACACGCAACAACTGGAACAACAAATTCTCACTCATCGTTCTGCAACTGCTGCACGAAACGAGGAGATGAAAACCTCTACAACGGGAAAGATAGACGTGGTCTTACATCCCATCTTCTCGTTCGACAATCACAAATTGGATAAACTCGCTGAAGTGTGCTTCTTCTTAGCCCCTTCAATAGAAACCACCCTTTGGCGAGGCAATCGCATCTACCTGCAACCCATCATTCCCCTTGCTCATAATCTCACGAAGAGCAATCCGGACAGAAGAGTCCAACTCGGGGTGTTGGCCGTGCGACAAGAGTGGCTCAATCAGAAGCGTTGGTATCTATCGACTACGTTGGGCTCATTCCTTTACAATCGCTATGGCGTAAATGCAGAATTGGCCTACCACTATAATCACCAACTGGACTTTGGTGTACGTCTCGGCCTCACCGGAGAGCAGTTGCTGCTTCCCAATAAGTGGCAAACCACAGCGCCAAACAAATTCCACGGAATGGCGAATGTCAACTTCTACCATCCCGCCACCTCGCTCCAAGCTAAACTCTCAGCAGGAAGTTTTGTCTATGGCGACATAGGGGTGAGAGCAGACTTGGTGCGTCATTTCGGCGAATTTACAGTAGGTGTCTATGGCATCTATACTGATGGCGAAAAGAATGCCGGTTTTAACTTTGCACTACCGCTTTCCACTCGTAGACAACTGCGCCGCGGGCAAGTCCGCATCCGTTTCCCACAGTATTTCACGTGGGAGTACAGTATGCTCAACTACTACCGCTATGCGTTTGAACACATGGGGCAAGACTACAAAGAACGCCCTGATAAGAGTTTCACAACCCACTACTGGCAAGCGGCCTACCTTCAGCAATACATCACCCGCTTTCTGAACGGGGTGATACGCTAAGATCGATAACCCACATATATGTTTTATTAATAAAATCATTTAAGTTATGAACAAGTATCTCAAGTTTTTCCTTGGTGCAGTAGTACTTTGCGCCATCTCTGTTTCTGCAGTTTCTTGCCAGGACGATGATGACTATCGCGTTCCCACTACTCACAACGGTGGCTGCGGCAAATAAGCTTACGCACTGAAACAATCAACAGGGTATACCCAGAATTTGGGTATACCCTTCTTTTTTTGAGTGTAAGGCAATGGGGAAAAATGCTGCAGTGTCTATCTGGGAGGAAATAGAAAACAAAAAAGCCACAAGTCCTTGAAAACTTGTGGCTGTGGTGAGCGGTGCGTACGAGACTCGAACTCGTGACCCCATGCGTGACAGGCATGTATTCTAACCAACTGAACTAACGCACCATGGCTCATCTGAAGTTTGAAATCCCCGATGAGGAGGGATTTGGCGGTGCGTACGAGACTCGAACTCGTGACCCCATGCGTGACAGGCATGTATTCTAACCAACTGAACTAACGCACCGTGTTGGTTTGCGAGTGCAAAAGTAAGCGATTTTTTTGTTTTGGCCAAACTTTCACAGCCTTTTTTGCCAGAGCAAAGCACTTTTGTAGGCATTGGCATAGAGAAACCAGTCCGGGAGGGTGGCCGTGTGCGTGAAGTCGCAGCCGGCGAAGAGGTGATGAGAGGGGACGTTGTCTTCTGGTACGTAAGCGTAAAGTTGATGGAGTGAAAGCGTGTCGTGGGCAAATCGGCAAAGGGCAATTAGGGCATCGTGGGCATATCCTTTTTGGCGATGTTCGGGCAGCAGGGCGATGCCTACTTCTGCGCGGCGATGAGCCGGGTCGAAATCAAAGATATCCACGAGGCCTACGGCCTCTAGTGTGGTAGTGTCCACTTCAACGACGAGGCGCAGTTGGCGCAGGGCAAAGATGTCGGCCGTAGCTGCACGGATGATGAACTCTTGCAGCGCATAGCGAGAGTAGGGTGCAGAGGTGGCAGAGCACGGCCAAAGCGTCGGGTCGTTTTCCAAAGTGCAAAGCAAGTCGAGGTCATTGTTGTCGAGAGCGCGAAGTCGTACCATAGTTTCAATGATAAATGCCATTTCCCAAAATCAGCGTTCCCGTCGTGGGAAAGTAGGTGCCGATGTGGGCGCGATGGTCCGAAAGTTTGAAGTGTCGAAGAATGTCGCTATACCGAAAGTCTTCGGTCGAGAAAGCCAAAATCTTTGCCGAACATTCTGCCGGCACCGTGGTGGAACAAGTCACGCGAATGCCCCACGTTTCGGCCTTCTCCGTGATTTTGGCGAAAGTGTGTTCTGCTCCGACATAGTGCATGGAGAAGGGCTGCTTGTAGCGATTGGGCGAAAGGTAGTGGGCAAAAGCCATGAGGTTCTGCTTAATCAGCGTGAAGATGGCCTGCCCATAGATGGCCGCGTGCACCGGGAGGGTGAGCGCCATCGAAGAAGCCGGGAAGTGCTTGCGAAAGAAGATGAGCATCGCCTGGTAGAACACGTGGACGTAGCGATATGAATTTTTGTGGGTGCTTTCCCCCTTGTAGTGGAGGATGGAGGTGGGGACGTAGCGATTTCGGAAGCCCGCTTTGAGGAAACGATAGGAGAGATCGATGTCCTCGCCATACATAAAAAACGTCTCGTCAAATCCCCCACATTGCCGGAGTGCCTCGTGGGAGCAGAACATAAAAGCACCACTCACAATCTCAATGTCGGCCGCTTCCTCCGGGTCGAGGTAGCGCATGTAGTAGCGTCCCACGCAGCGGTTTTTGGGAAAGAGCCCTGCCAGACCGCTCATTTTGCAAAAAGCTGTCCAGGGCGTGGGTAGTCCACGCCGACTTTCGAAAGCAAATCGTCCATTCGTGCGCAGCATCTCCACGCCCATCGCCCCAAGGCGGTCGCACCGCTTTGCTTCGTGCAGGCAGTCGGCCAGTGTGTTTTCGCCGAGCAGAGTGTCGGGGTTGAGAAAGAGCACATAGTCGCCCTTGCACTTGCGCAGCGCCTGGTTGTTGGCGCGTCCGAAGCCCACGTTGCAATGATTGTCGATGAGCGTGAGGCGTGCGTGCGGATGTTGGCCGCACACATAGTCGCGGAACACGCGGCGCAGATAGTGCACCGTCCCATCATTCGAATGATTGTCGACCACAAACACCTCTATGTCAATTTGACCTTCCTTTGCAGAGCGCCAAACGCTGTCGAGGCATTGACGAAGATAGTGCCTGACGTTGTAAGATACAATAATAATAGAAAGCAACATGCCTTTAAGTAGGTCTTCAAAATTTTAGTCGTAGGAAGTTCTTTACTTTAATACTCTCTTTGTTGCCCTTTTCAGCCATCTCGCTTTTGTTCATCAGTCGTGTAGCTCGCTACACTCCTTCTTCTCAAAGACGGACCTGACGAAAAAATGAAACAAATCTCGTATCAATTAATTCTGAACACCTACTTATAACGAAAAAACAGGTGCAAAATTATATACTTCCATCAAGATTTCGTATATTTGCGCCTATGAAAATCGACCAATATCCCTCAAAACATCTCGAACGTGCGGTGTCAGAAATGGCTAAACTCCCCGGGGTGGGGCGAAAAACGGCCTTGCGCCTCGTGCTCCATCTGCTGCGAAAAGATGCTGCCACCACCCATGCTTTGGCCGATGCCTTGGTGCGGTTGCGCGACGAAGTGATGTTTTGCAAGCACTGCCACAACATCAGCGACACCGATGAGTGCGACATCTGCACCGATGCCCGCCGCGACCGCTCCACCGTCTGCGTCGTGGAGAATGTACAGAACGTGATGGCGCTCGAAGCCACCGGGCAGTACCACGGGCTCTATCACGTGCTGGGTGGGGTTATCAGTCCGATGGACGGCATCGGGCCGAGCGACCTCAACATCGCTTCGCTTGTGGAGAGGGTGGCGCGCGGCGAGGTGAAGGAAGTGATTTTCGCCCTCAACCCCACGATGGAGGGCGACACCACCAACTTCTACATCTCCCGCCAACTCGCTGCTCTGCCCTCCTCCGAAAAGCCCGTGGCGCTGAGCGTACTGGCGCGCGGCGTCAGTGTGGGCGACGACTTGGAGTATGCCGACGAAGTCACACTCGGCCGATCGCTCGTGGACCGGGTCGAATTTCGGCAATAAAACGCGAGAATAAAACGCATTCGTACCCTCACCTTTCACACCTCTTTACCTATGAAACCCATTCCTCTCCGCCTGCTCTACATCAGCTACGCGTCGGCCTTCCTCGGTGCCGCTTTGATTTACTTCGCCCTCAACGACGTCGATTTGCTCGGGCGCAACCCCAAAGCCCTCTATTTTGTCAATGTGCTGAGCATCGTCCTCACGCTCACAGGCTGTTACGTGGCGGTGAGTTTCGACCGCTTTGGTTTCATCAAGCGCCGTCTGCACAGCGACAATCCCGATGTGCGCCGCCACGCCGCTCGTTTGGTGCCCTTCGTGCGGATTGAAATCTTTTCCTTCCTGCTCTACTACAACACTGCCCTCTACTGCTTGGCCGTCTACGCACAGAGCACCTTGAAATACTGTCTTCTCATCTCCCTCGCACTCGGCATCCTTGTCTTTCCGCGAGCCGACTCCACCCAACCTCCTCAATCATGATCATCAAGACCGCCGACTTCTTCATCTCCTCCGGACGCGCCGACCAGTGCCCGGCTGACAGCACACGCCCTGAATACGCCTTCATCGGCCGCAGCAACGTCGGAAAGAGTTCGCTCATCAACATGCTCACCGGGCGCAAAGGGCTGGCCATGACCTCCTCCACGCCGGGGAAAACCCTCCTCATCAACCACTTCCTCATCAACGACGAGTGGTTCTTGGTCGACCTCCCCGGCTACGGCTATGCCAAGCGCGGCAAAAAGGCGATGGAGAAGCTGCGTAACCTCATAGAGTACTATGTTTTGGAGCGACAACAACTCACCTGCCTCTTTGTGCTCATCGATTCGCGCCTGCCGCCTCAGACCATCGACCTTGAGTTCATCGAATGGCTCGGTGAAGAAGGTATTCCTTTCGGCATCATCTTCACCAAAGCCGACAAGAACAAACGCAACGAATTGAAGAAAAACGTTGACGGTTTCCTCAATGCCCTCCGCGCGCATTGGGACGAGTTGCCGCCCCACTTTGTGACCAGTTCGGAAAAGGGGACGGGGCGCAACGAAGTGTTGGACTACATTGAGCAAATCAACCATGATTTGGACCAATAGCATCCGGCGCGTCAAGTTTGCCCTTGTTGGGACAGCGGTGGTCATTGCTGCCACTTCGCTGCTCATCTCTCATCGTCTCATCCACGACCTCAAAGCCGAAGAAGTGGCCAAAATGGAGGTCTGGGCCGAGGCGATGCGCTCGTTGATGTCGGCCGACGAAACCACCGACCTCAACCTCGTGCTCAAAGTCATCAACAGCAACAACACCATCCCCCTGCTCGTCCTCGACAGCCACGGCCGCGTCACCACCTGCCGCAATCTCCCCATCAACGCCCGCACCGAGGCCGACTCCCTCTCGCGAGTGGCCGACATCGCGCAGGCCATGCAGCACGATGCCCACCGGATGAAGATGTGGCTCACCCCCGATGCCGATGCCGGCATTGCCCGTGGCGACTACCTCCTCATCTACTATCGAGAGTCCGTCATGCTGCGCCGCCTCACCGCCTTCCCCTACGTGCAACTCGGAGTGGTGTCGCTCTTCATCGCCATCGCCATTTTTGCTCTCCTCTCTTCCAAGCGTGCCGAGCAAAACAAGGTGTGGGTGGGCCTTTCGAAGGAGACCGCCCACCAGCTCGGCACCCCCATCTCTTCCCTCATGGCATGGACGGAAGTGCTCAAAGAGACCTATCCCGACGACCCCCTCTTGCGCGAAATGCAGACCGACGTGCAGCGCCTTGAGATGATTGCCGAACGTTTCTCCAAAATCGGTTCGGCGCCCGAGCTCAAACTTCTGCCCATCCTTCCCCTCATCGACAAGGCCATCGGCTACGTGCGGCGGCGCGTCTCTGCCCAAGTGTCTATCACCTGCACCGAGGCGCCGACCGCGCTTTCCGCCCCCTTGTGTGCCCCTCTTTTCGAGTGGGTCATTGAGGTGATTTGCAAAAATGCCGTCGATGCCATGTCCGGTGCGGGCAGCATCGTCCTCACTCCCTTCCGCAGCGGCGATAGGGTAGTGGTGGAGATTGCCGACACCGGAAAGGGCATTGCCCGCAAGGACTTCAAGACCGTGTTCCGCCCGGGCTACACCACCAAACAGCGTGGTTGGGGGCTGGGCCTCTCCCTTGCCAAGCGCATCGTCGAGGAATACCACCACGGCCGCATCTATGTCAAGGCTTCCGAACCGGGGCAGGGCACGACGTTCCGCATCGAACTTCCGGCCGCGCAGACTTGAAGTCTTCCGACAAGGAAGGTGGATTTGAGTTCTCGGCGAAATACGATGACATTTTGAGGCGTGCTAAAAAAGAATTTGCGGCTTTCCGTGGCACGTAAGTCACTTTCCGCAACCGCTACCTAACGAGTAAATTTCTCCACCTCACGCGTAAATTTTTCTACCTCCCTTCTAATTTCAATTACTTCCTTTGTAATTTTCACCGGCTCGGCACTAAATTTTGTTAGTGCCGAGCTGTTTTTTGCCTTTTCTGTGGCCGATTTTTCAGGCTCCCATGAAGAGGGATATGGCAACTCTCTGTCTTTCAATCTCTTCTGCCTGCGTGAGATTTCTTCCCTTAGGCGGTGCGCCGCCACGGTGTGGAGGAACCTCGCTGTAAGACCGGATTTTTTACTCCTCGTTTTGGCGAAATATGATGACTAACTCCGAAACTGCGAAGTCCCCGGAGGGGGCAAATATCGGGATGTCGAGTCGTCGTGAGTTGCTGTCCGGCCGATGGGCGCCCTGTCGGGGACGTTCTGCTCGCTGAGAGGGCTGCCATAGGTTCGTCGGGCTGCGCCCTTCTCGCCGCCCTCCTCCTGTCGCATCAGCTGGGCGATGGAAATGCGCGTATACCGCGCATAGCTGAATTGTATATATTCTTTGGAGAAGCACGCCGAGATCTTTTGGCGTGTGTTAAAAGCCACTTTCTGCGGACGCGCTCCACACTCTTAAAATCCTTAACTTTTGGGAACTTGCGACTTTGTTTTGCCATCTCAACTTCAAAAAGTGTAGGAAAAAGAGCTTTTCGTTTTGGGAAAATGCGTTGAAATCTTTGTTCTCATCTATATTTTTCTCGGAAAGACGTAGTTGTAATCCCTTGAAAACAAATGATTTATAAAAATAATGTAGGGATATTTTTTATATTTTGAATAAATCGCTATCTTTGTAAGGCCGAATGGTGTACTTTTGCGTAGTCAAGTTGTCTATTTTTAGGTTTTCAGCACTTCTCGTTTCACCACTTGGAGGAGAGCATTGGACTCAGAAAAGACCCGGCTCAAAAATCTTTTACGCTGTAAATAATACAATCAGTATGCAAAACCATCTCTGTGTTCCCAAGTTCTGTGCCACGGCCGCTATGTTTGCTTTTGCGCTCGTGGGGATGGCACAAAGTGTGAAGTCGCCCAACGGCGAACTGGAGTTGAACTTCTCGCTCGATGAGCAGGGACGCCCCACCTACACGCTCGCGCTGCAAGGCAAAACACTCATCGCGCCCTCCCATCTGGGCTATCAACTCAAAAAGCCCGGCAAGAAGCCCACCAACTTTGAGTGGACCACGCCCGAGACGACCACTGAGGCACAAAAGCGCAAAGCCGACTTGGCTACGGGCTTCACCCTCTTCGACCACAAAGTGACGACCGGTGACGAAACGTGGAAACCCGTTTGGGGCGAAGAGAGCAGCATCCGCAACCATTATAATGAATTGTGGGTGAGCCTTGACCAAAATGACAACATGCGCAAGCTCAACCTCCGCTTCCGCCTCTTCGATGACGGACTGGGCTTCCGCTACGAATTTCCCGACCAACCCTCGTTCACCTACTTCACCGTGGCCGAAGAACTCACTGAATTTGCCATGACCGGCGACCACACCGCTTGGTGGCTGGCGGGCGACTACGACACGCAGGAGTACGAATATCAGACCACGCGCCTGTCCGGCATCCGCGAGCGCATGTCCCGCGCCATCAGCGACAACTCCTCCTCTACGCCGGCAGGTCCCACCACGGTGCAAACGGCCTTACAGTTGCGCACGGACGACGGTATCTACCTCAACCTCCACGAAGCCGCCTGCATCGACTACCCCACGATGCACCTCACCTGGGACGAAGCACGCCACACTTTCGTGAGCCACCTCACCCCCGACGCACAGGGCGACAAAGGACACTTGCAGACGCCCTGCACCTCCCCTTGGCGCACGGTCATCGTGGGGCGTAAGGCCACCGACATTTTGGCCAGTCGCATCACCCTTAACCTAAACGAGCCGTGCAAGCTCAAAGACGTTTCGTGGATACGCCCCATCAAGTACGTTGGCGTGTGGTGGGACATGATCAGTGGACGCAGCACGTGGGCCTACACCGACGACTTTGCGAGTGTGAAACTTGGAGAAACCGACTACAAAAGCGCAAAGCCAAACGGTCGTCACGCTGCCAACACTGACAACGTGAAGAAATATATCGACTTTGCAGCAGCCAACGGTATGGATGCTGTGCTGGTGGAAGGCTGGAACGAAGGTTGGGAAGACTGGTTCGGCCATCAGAAGGACTATGTCTTCGACTTTGTTACTCCCTATCCCGACTTCGATGTGAAGGGGCTGCGCCAATATGCTCAGGAGCGCGGCGTGCAACTCATCATGCACCACGAAACTTCATCCTCCGTACGTAACTACGAGCGTCACTTGGATGCGGCCTATCAGTTTATGGTCGACAACGGCTACCACGCCGTGAAAAGCGGCTACGTGGGCGACATTGTGCCCCGCGGCGAGCATCACTACGGCCAGTGGATGAACAACCACTACTTCTATTGCATCACCAAGGCGGCCGACTACAAGATTATGGTCAACGCCCACGAGGCCACACGTCCCACAGGGCTTTGCCGCACCTATCCCAACTGGATTGCCAATGAGAGTGCCCGCGGCACGGAGTATGAGGCTTTTGGCGGAAATCCCGCCAACCACACCACCATCCTCCCCTTCACACGTTGCATCGGCGGCCCGATGGACTACACGCCCGGCATCTTCTCAATGGACCTCACCAAGATGAACCCCGGCAACAACAGCCGCGTGCGCTCCACCTTGGCGCGCCAGCTCGCCCTCTACGTCACCCTCTACAGTCCCTTGCAGATGGCTGCCGATGTCATCGAACACTATGAGCCGAAGATGGACGCCTTCCAGTTTATCAAGGACGTGCCCGTCGATTGGGACAAGAGTCTCTATCTCGAAGCCGAGCCAGGTGAATATGTCGTGACGGCACGCAAAGCCAAAGGCCGCGACCAGTGGTTCATCGGCTGCACCGCCGGTGACAACGGCCATGTGAGCCACCTGAAGCTCGACTTCCTCACCCCCGGGAAGACCTACACCGCCACCATCTATGCCGACGCCAAAGGCACGGCTTGGAACAAAAATCCCGAAAGCTATGTCATCACGCGCAAGACGGTGACTTCCAAGAGCGAGCTGAAGAAGCTCGTGGCCGGTGCAGGCGGCGGTTTTGCCATCTCCATCATGTAAGTCCATCCTCCAACGAACAATCAACAAAATAACTCAACGATATGTATAAACGTTTCCAGTCTGTCAGCCTCATGATGCTGCTGATGTCGCTCCCCATTGGAGCGGCCTTTGCCCACCAAGCGCCCACCGAAGTGTTGAGCGTGCAGCAAAACAGCGTGGTCAAAGGCGTTGTGAAAGATGCCACAGGCATGCCCCTCATCGGTGCATCTGTGCAAGTGAAAGGTACGAACAATGGTGTCATGGTCATGAACGACGATGGCAGTTTCGTACTCAAAAATGTTAAGCCCGGAGCCACCCTCCGCATCTCCTACATCGGCTATGAAAGCCAAGAGGTGAAGTGGGAGGGCGGTGCGCTGGACATCGTGCTCCAAGAGATTGACAACTCCCTCGGTGAGGCTGTGGTCATCGGTTATGGCGTGGCGAAGAAAAGCGACATGACCGGTTCGGTGACGGCCATCAAGCCCGACGAAAAGAACAAGGGCGTTGTGGTCAATGCACAAGACATGATTCAAGGCAAGATTGCCGGTGTGAACGTCACGACCAACGGCGGTAGCCCCGGTTCGGGAGCCAGCATCCGCATCCGTGGCGGTTCGTCGCTCAACGCCTCCAACGACCCGCTCATCGTCATTGATGGACTGGCGATGGACAACAGCGGCGTGAAGGGACTTTCCAATCCTCTCTCGATGGTCAACCCTGCCGACATCGAAAGTTTCACTGTGCTCAAGGACGCTTCGGCCACGGCCATCTATGGCAGCCGCGGTTCGAACGGTGTCATTATCATCACCACCAAGAAGGGCCGTGCCGGCATGAAGACCAAGGTGACCTACAACGGCAACGTCACCATGAGCCAAAAGCACAAGACCATCGACGTGATGGACGGCAATGCCTTCCGCGAGTTTGTGAAGGCCAACTATGGCGAAGGCTCCGATGCCTACAAGGCTTTGGGCACTGCCAACACCGACTGGCAGGACCAAATCTATCGTACGGCTATGTCCTACGACCACAACGTGACGCTTGCCGGTGGTATCGGCACGATGCCTTACCGCCTCAGTTTGGGTTACACTGGACAGCAAGGTATTCTGAAAACCTCCAACTTCCAGCGCTATACGGCCAGTTTGAACCTCAACCCCTCCTTCTTCCAGGATCACCTCAAGGTGAACATGAGTGCCAAGTATATGCTGGCCAAGACGCGCTATGCCAATACTGAAGCCGTCAACGCTGCGGTCTACATGGACCCCACGAAGCCCGTCAAGAGCAACGACCCCATGTACAACAACTTTGGCGGCTACTACCAGTGGACGCAGGACGGTAAGGCCCTCGAAGACAACAACTGGCCCCTCACCCACAACAATCGCGCCACACGCAACCCCGTTTCACTCCTCGACCTCAAGGACGACCGCGCCAACTCGCGCTCGGCAGTGGGCAACCTCGAACTCGACTACAAGGTGCACGGGTTTGAAGACCTCCGCCTCCACATGAACTTGGGCGCCGATTATTCGACCGGCCGACAAGACACTTGGACCGACACAGCCAGCCCCGAAGCCATCTACTATGGTTGGCAGGGTTGGGAAAAGATCGACAAATACAATCTCTCCTTCAACGCCTACGCCCAATACTTCAAGGAATTCAACGAGGCCAACCACTTTGACATCATGGCAGGTTATGAGTGGCAGCACTTCCATCGTGACACGAAGCGCGATGGCTCGGGCTTCTACCAGTCCGGCTATAACCCTGCTCCCAAGGCTGGTGTGACACCTGCTAAACCCGGCGATCGTGCCAACATTGAAAAAAAGCACGAAAAAAACGAAAACTATCTCGTCTCCTTCTTCGGACGTGCCAACTACAGCCTCCTCGACCGCTACCTCCTCACCGCCACTTTCCGCTACGACGGATCGAGCCGCTTTGAGAAACACTGGGCGCTCTTCCCCTCTTTTGCATTGGGTTGGAAAATCAAGAACGAATCGTTCCTCAAAGACAATGAAACCCTCAGCGACCTCAAACTCCGTTTGGGTTATGGTCAAACCGGTCAGCAAGAAGGTATCGGTGACTACAACTACTTTGCGTCCTACAACACCAATCAGGTGGATGGATCCTATTATCCCTTGATTGGTAAGGGCAACATCGACCGCCCCAACGCCTACAACCGTAAACTGACCTGGGAAACGACCACCACTTATAATGTGGGTCTCGACTTCGGCTTCTTCAACCAGCGCCTCACGGGTAGCGTGGACTACTACTATCGCAAGACCACCGACCTGCTCAACACCGTCTACGTTGAGGCCGGTTCCAACTTCCGCAACCAAGTGTCGAGCAACATCGGTTCGCTCGCCAACCAAGGCGTCGAAGTGGCGCTCTCCTGGAAGGCGCTGCAGCAGAAGGATTGGTTCTGGGAACTGGGCCTGAACGCCACCTACAACAAGAATGAAATCACCGAACTCATCGGCGACAAGAGCTACTACGTAGCCACCGGCGGCATCTCCTCCGGCGTCGGCAACAATGTGCAGGCACATGCAGTGGGCCATCCCGCCAGCAGTTTTTACGTTTATCAACAGGTGTACGACAAGAACGGTCGCCCCATGGAAGGCGTCTATGTAGATCGCAATGGTGATGGTAAAATCACCACCGACGACAAGTATTTCTACAAGAGCCCCATGGCACCTTGGACCGGCGGCTTCACCTCGCGCCTCCAATACAAGAGTTGGGATTTCGGTTTCAGCCTCCGCGGTTCGCTTGGCAACTACGTGTTCAACGACCTCGAAGCCGGTGCTTCCAACACAGCCACCGTGTGGAGCCACAACTTCCTTGGCAACCGCCCCACCAACGTCGTCGAAAAAGGCTGGCGCAGCTGGGACAATGTCCTCTCCGACTACTTCGTGCAGAACGCCTCTTTCTTGAAGTGCGAGAACATCACGCTCGGCTACTCCTTCGAAAATCTCTTCAAGGACAGCAAGTATGAAGGCGTGAACGGACGCGTCTACGTGACGGCCAGCAACGTCTTCACCCTCACCAAATATAAGGGCATCGACCCCGAAGTGTACAATGCAGATAAAAAGGCCTATGGTATCGACAATAATATTTACCCACGTCCTTTCTCTATTGTGGCCGGCGTAACGCTCAATTTCTAATCCTAATTGCTTTCAAGTCATGAAATCATATATCAAATCTCTCGTTCCTGCTGCAGCGCTCGCGCTGAGCTTCGGTCTGTCTTCGTGCGTGAACGACCTCGATGTCACTCCCATCGACCCGAGTACCAACATGAAGGTGACTCCCGAGAACCTCTTTAATAAATGCTATGCCTTGATGGCGATGGCGGGCAACGGTGGTGCCAACGGCGACAGCGATGTCGATGGCATCGACGGCGGTACATCGGGCTTCGTGCGCCAGTTGGTCAACTCGCAGTCCGTGACGACCGACGAAACCCACTGCCTTTGGGGCGATGAAGGCGTCGCAGCCTTCTCCAACGACACATGGTCGGCCAGTCATCCCATGTTGCGCGGTCTTTACTATCGCCTCTTCTTCGGTGTGACCATGTGCAACCACTATCTCGAAGTGGCCGGCGGCACCGATGCACAGATGACGGCCGAAGTGCGCTTCCTCCGTGCGCTTTATTACTACTACCTGATGGATGGTTGGGGCAACGTGGTGTTGCGCACCGACATGAACCCCGGTAAGGGCCAACAAAAGAGTCGTGCTGAAATCTACGCTTGGATTGAAAAGGAACTCCTCGAAGCCGAGCCTAACATGGCCGAAGCCAAACCCGAAAAGGAAGGCGAAGCCGGCTACGGACGTGCCGACAAGGCTGCAGCTTGGCTGCTCCTCTCCCGCCTCTACCTCAACGCCGAGGTCTACACAGGCAAGGCAGAGTGGGCAAAGGCTAAGGAATATGCCAAGAAGGTGATGGACTCTCCCTTCAAACTCAACACTGCCGCCACGCAAAACAACTGGACGGCCTACCAGCAGCTCTTCATGGGCGACAACGGTACCAACGGCGCATCGGTCGAAGCCGTGCTCGCCCTCATGCAGGACGGCATCAACACCACCTCGTGGGGCACGTCCCTCTTCTTGATGGCCAGCTGTACCAACGACAAGATGAGCGACAGCCAGTTTACGGCCGGCAACGGAACGGTGGAAAACTGGGCCGGCATCCGTGCTTTGCCCGACCTCGTGGCGAAGTTCTTCCCCGCCAACAACGCACCGCAAACCACAACCGCAGGTATGCAGGCCGCTGCCGGTGACGACCGCGCCCTCTTCTGGGGACAAGGCCACACGCTCAGCATCGACGATGCGAGCAAGTTCGACAACGGCTACGGTATCATGAAGTACAACAACTACTACCTCGCCGGCGGTAAGGGCAAGCACTCGCAGTTCCCTGACACCGACTTCTTCTTGATGCGTTCGGCCGAAGCCTACCTCAACTTTGCCGAAGCCGATGCTCGCCTCAATGGAGGAAGCACCACTTCCGAAGGCACCGCAGCGGCCAACGCTCTCCGCTCTCGCGCCCATGCCAACACGCTCCCCGGTTTCGACCTCAACCAACTGCTCAACGAGTATGCCCGTGAGTTCTACTTCGAAGGCCATCGCCGCACCGACCTCATCCGTCACGGAAAGTTTGGTGGCAACAACAACTACAACTGGCAGTGGAAGGGTGGTGCAAAGGCCGGTGTCAACATCAGCGCCAATTACAACCTCTTCCCCATCCCCGACACCGACCTGAACGCACATGGCGGTCTCAAACAGAACAACGGTTACTAATCTTCAAAACGAACAGAACATGAAAAAGATATTTTTCTGCGCCGGTATGCTCCTCGCTGCCACCGGCCTTTTCACGGCTTGCGAAGACGACCGTGACTCCAACCCCACGCTGCTGGAGCGCCCTTCGGAGATTGTCCTCAACACACCGGCTTTCGCCACGCAGCTCTATGATTTGGCTCATGCCAAGAACATCGACATCACTTGGTCACAACCCCAACTCACCGACAAGGGCGCGCCTCTTGCGATGAACGGCGGCGGCCTTTATATGGTGCAGGTGTCTAAGGACGGCAAATTCAAAACCAGTTTTGCCGAGGCACAGGCCGACAAAACCGGTGCCACCGTGGCCGACTACGTCCAGCTCGAAGAGACTTACAACGAATGTCGTGCCTCCATCAATGCCGCCTCCGTGGCCAAAGCCTTGATGCAACTCTACCAGTGGGACAACGACAACGTGCCGGCCTCTGCGCCCATTTATGTGCGTGTCGTGGCCACCGTGCGCGGACTGAACGCTGCGGCTGCACCCGGCACGACCACCGTTTCCAATGTCCTCAAGCTCGACGTTGTACCTTATTATATTAAGTTGCGCGATGCCGCCATCGAACTGGCCTACGTTGTGGGTAGCGCCTTTGGCGATGCCTCTTGGAGCAACACCCTTTCGGGGATGGGCGTGGGCAACGTGCCGATGTTCCCCATCGAAGGTTTCGACTACGACAAGAAGACCGGCAAGGGTTCCGTCTCCTACACCGACTACTTCGACACGACCACCCAGTTTAAGGTGCTCTCTCACTACATCGACCCCACCGATGCCAACAAGATTCAGTGGGAATATGCCTACGTGGCCGATGGTGTCGGCAAAGCCAAATGGCGCGCCGGTGGTGACGATGGCGACAACATCTCCGTAGCGGCCGCAGGCTACTACACCGTGGTGGTCGACAACATCAAGCACACCTGCACCATCAGTCCGGCTACGCCCGACAACACCAAGACCTTCTCCTCGATGGGCTTGATTGGTGTCGACGGCGACTGGAACACCGACATCCCCATGAAGGCGGTCAACACCAAGGCGGCCAACAACCACCTTTGGACCTGCACCATCACGATCAAGTCCGACACCGAAGCCAAGTTCCGTGCCGAAGGCGGTTGGGACAACAACTGGGGCAAGGTGGCCTTCCCCTATGGCAAGGCTGCACAAAACGGCGCCAACATCAAGATCACGAAGGGCACTTACAAGGTCTTCTTCAACGACTTGACCGGCGAATACAACTTCATCGACGCCGAATAAGTTTCATTCCTATTCTCCCCGAGGCAGACAGCGCAGGTATGACTCCTGTGGCTGTCTGCCCACGCGGGAAAACTCAACTCTCAAAGCAAAACCATGATGTACAAACATATCTTTCTCGGCTTGGCCCTCGCTGCCACGCTGACGGCTTGCGACAAAGACGACTTCCAGGACTGGGCGAAACCCCAGCAAAACTCCACCGAAGCGGCGCAAAGCATAAAGATGACGCTCACCCCTGTGGAGACCATCAGTTTCGACAACCTGCCTGCCGGCACCGAGGCCGTAAAGCTGTTCACCGCAGCATTTGAAGCCGCACAAGCCCCCAAGGCCACCTACACCGTCACCCTCACGCGTCCCGACGGAGTGGGCACGCCTCAAGTGCTCGAAGCCAACGACACCTGTGCCGTGGCGCTCGACAAGTTCCAAACCGCTGTCGAAACCCTCTACGGCAAAGCTTCCGAAGTGCGCACGCTCAATGCCGCTGTCGTGGCCCACGCCGTTGTGGGCGACCAAGCTTTCCAATACTCTGGTACTTGCGAGGTGAAAGCGCAGTTGGCCAAGAAGGCCTACGTGGAATACATCTACGTGCCCGGCAATCACCAAGGTTGGGCGCCCGGCACTGCTCCTGCCCTCCACAGCCCCGACCTCGACGGCGTCTACACTGGTTTCTCGATGCTCAACGGTAGCTTCAAGTTCACCCAAGCTCGCGACTGGAGTGCCGCGCAGTACAACTTTACTGACTTCACCACATTCGATGGCATCAAGACGACCACCGATGGCGACAAAAACCTTTATTCCACAGCCAACGGCCTGCACTACATCACGGTCGATGTGGCCAAGCAAAGCGTGAAAGCCACGCTCCTCAGCACAGTGGGCGTGATTGGCGACTTCAACAGCTGGGCGACCGATGTGCCCCTCACCTACAACGCGACCGACGATTGCTACGAAGGCGACGTCACCCTCGATGGTGGTGCCTTCAAGTTCCGCTTCGACGGCAAGTGGGACATCGACCTCGGCGGCAGCTTCGACAACCTCTCCGTCAAGGGCGCCAACCTCAAGCAGCCCGCCGGCACCTATGCCGTGAAGCTCTATCTCTCGCGCAGCAAGAGTGACAAAATCTACTGCACGATGACCAAGAAGTAGACGCATCACCCTCTTTTTTGAAACACAATGGCGAGAGAGAAGGATTTTGACTTCTCTCTCGCTTTATCTTCTTTTTTCAAACATGAAATATCTCTGTTCTTTTCTCTTAGCCCTACTTTCCACCCTCGGACTTTCGGCACAAGGCTGGCCCTCGGCCTATGAGGGTGTGATGCTACAAGGCTTCTACTGGGACTCCTTTGTCGACTCCCGCTGGAGTCGCCTCGAAAGCCAAAGTAGCGAACTCTCGCGCTACTTCAACCTCATCTGGGTGCCCCAAAGCGGCAACTGCAACACGGGACACAACAATATGGGTTACACCCCCGTCTATCTCTTCGATCACAACAGTTCCTTCGGCACGGAAGCACAACTGCGCTCCATGATTGCCGCCTTCAAGGCAAAAGGGACGGGCGTCATTGCCGATGTTGTCATCAACCACCGCAACAACCTCGGCGTGGGCGGCTCGTGGGTGGATTATCCTGCGGAAACCTACGGCGGAAAGACCTATCAAATGACGGCAACCGACATCTGTGCCAACGATGACGGTGGGCAGACGGCCGCTTGGGCAACCAAACAAGGGCTTTCTCTCAGCCCCAATGCCGACACCGGCGACGACTGGTCGGGTTGCCGCGACATCGACCACAAGAGCGAAAATGTGCGCGCCACCTACAAGGACTATCTCCGCTTCCTCCTCTCCGACTTGGGCTATACCGGTTTTCGCTATGACATGGTCAAAGGCTATGCTCCGGCCTTCATTGCCGAATACAACACCGCTGCGCAACCCACCTTCAGCGTGGGCGAATACTGGGACGGCAGCAGCGCCATCCGTTCGTGGATCGACCGCACGCGGCAGGGTGGGGTGCCCACATCGGCCGCCTTCGACTTCCCCTTCCGCTACTCCGTGCGCGATGCGGTGAACACCGGAAACTGGGCCGCACTGAACGGAGCAGGGCAACATCCGCTCATCAACAACGCCGACTATCGCCGCTATGCCGTGACCTTTGTCGAAAACCACGACACGCAATATCGCTCCGCCACCGATCAGCTCGACCCCATCCGCCGCGACACCCTCGCTGCCAATGCCTTCATGCTCGCACTGCCCGGTACGCCCTGCGTGTTCTATCGCCACTGGCTCGACCACAAGCAGGCGCTCAAAGCGATGATTGATGTGCGCCGTGCCGCGGGTATCACCAACACGAGCGACTTCATCAACTTCGCTTCCGCCGCCGACCACTATGCCGTGCGCACCATCGGCACGCGGGGACAGCTCGTTTGCGTTGTGGGCAGCCGTCCCGACAAGTATGTGCCCAACGCTTCTTTCGTCCGTGTTCTTTCCGGCAAAGGCTATGCTTTCTACCTCTCTCGCTCTGCTGCCACTGCCTGGGTCGATGCAGCTTCGGGGGAATACGATGCTGCTTTCTCCCTTCGTGCCACCGCAGTTGCTCCTGAGGGCACGCAGTTGGTCTACACGCTTGATGGTTCTACTCCGACCGCTGCATCAGCCAAGGTGGGGGCAGACGGCCGAATTGCCATCAATGCTTCCTGCACCCTTCGCGTAGGACTGCTCGCGGGAGGCGCGGTGTCGGGCATCGTTGAGCGCGACTACGTCATCCGGCCTTTCGCTCCCTACAAGGCCACGATCTATGTGCGCAACGAAAACGCTTGGAGCACGACCAACTTCTACCTTTGGGATAGCAAAGGCGGCACACAGCTCAACGGCAATTGGCCGGGCCGGACCATCACCGCTACGCGTCACATCGACGGCCACGACTGGCACTATCAAACGGTGGACATCACTGCTAAGGACTACTATTTCAACCTGGTCGTGAACTCCGGCACGGGCGCTCCGCAGACGGTCGATATCCCCCAAATCTCCTCCGACCGCTACTTCGTCATTTCCACCGCGCAGGTGGGAGGGAAGTACACCGTGACGGACGTTACTTCCACCCTCACCGGCATTGCGCCCCTCCGTCCGGACGCCTCGGTTTCTACTGATGCGCGGGCCATGCACTACTACGACCTTTCCGGCCGCCGCGTCTTCTCGCCCCAACGCGGCCGTCTCTACATCAACGGCCTCGGCCACAAAGTGATGTTCTGACGTCGTCCTTTGTATTCTTTTTCCACAACTCTTTTTGTCTCGAATAGAAGAGAATATACTCAACTGTCAGCGACAAGGATTGCGTTTACACTAAAATGCCTGCCCCGAAGATACGCTTACTTCTTGCGTGCTTTCGGGGCATCTTTGTGGAAAATACGCTACTCGTTGCTCGAAGGGGCACCACTCGTGCCCGGTATAAAAAAAATAAGCGCTTGATTTTTTCAAGCGCTTATTGCTAAGTTGCGGAGGTCCGACTCGAACGGGCGACCTCCAGGTTATGAGCCTGGCGAGCTACCAACTGCTCCACTCCGCGATGTTCAATCGTTGTTCCCGATTGCGATGCAAAGGTACGCACTCTTTGGGGAATACACAAGCAATTCGCCAAGAAAGTAGCAAAAAAAAAGCGTGTGTGTGGTAAATGCGTGGTCAATGTGGCAAAACTGGGCTTATTGCTGCTTGCGTAGGACGATGCCCATCTGAAGACCGGCATACTCTTTAAGTACGCCGATGAGGGATTGTGCAGAAGCTCCTGCCGAGGTGGTGACTGTGCTCAACGACTGGACCAAACCTAAAAAGTGGTCGGCTTTGACCACAATTTGCAGTTCGTGCCCATCGCGGGCCACGTTGGCTTGGATCACCTCCTTTTTCATTGGGTCGCTCAGTGTGAGGGTTGCGCCTTTCACTTTGTAGGTGCCGTCCAGCGTTTCGTCGTGGATGACCACTTGATAGCGACCATCAGGCTTGAAGGTGAGCAACATCTTTTGCGGAACGATGCCCGCCTTGGCATAGCAGGCGGCCATCTTCTCTTTCAGTTCGCCGGAAGCCATAGCTGCACCGAGCTGACTGGCCAGATTGGTGTTCTCAAAGACCAGTACCGGCTCGGAATAGGCCCAAGTGCCCACGAGCTGGGCAGCAGAAACAGGCTTTGTGCCCAATTTGGCCGGGGAAAAACCTTCGCGCGCTGTCTCTCGCAGTGCGGTGAAAAAATCGCCCAACTGAGCGTGGCCGAGAGCGGGGGCGCTCAGCAGCAGGAGGAGCAGGAACACTCCTCTGTATAATAAGTTCTTTTGCATGTCTAATAAGTTCTGTTTTTTTGAGGGGGAGGTGGAGGGAAAATCTTCACCTTCATCGTACGATGATTTTCTTCCCATGTTGAAGGTAAATGCCTGCCGGAGCGTTGCCCCACTTGACGCGGCGTCCATCCAAGGAGTAGACGTGGACATCATCAGTCGTGGCAATCGTGTGGGCAGACAGTCCCGTGGTGTGGGGTTGTAAGAAAGAGAAAGTGATGCCTCCCGTGCCCTCCTCGGCAATGTCGTAAATGGGACGGGCAGCTCCACCGGTATACCATGTCATGGCGGGAGCACCGGCCTCCGAAAGTTCGGTGACACCTTTCGTGCCCGGGAAAAAGTCGCCTTGAAAGTCGGCAGCGTTCCCCGTCTTGCGGTTCTGCCAGGCATTGTCGGCCGGAACAATGACGCAACGCAGGTGGGCAGGATTGATATTGACCACATTGGCCGACCACGCATTGACATCGTAGTGGAGGTGGTAGACCAGCATCCCCTGTCCGAGCACGGAGGCAAACCACGTGGAGGGGCGGCGGTTTTCGAGGATATAATACTCTTTGCTGTCGGCCGCATTGCGGATGAGATAGGCTTGTGGCGCATCCGGTACTGTGTCGTGCAGCGCCGCGAGACGGCAAGGTCCGGCATCCGTCAGTTCGTGCAGCTGAAGCCAGCCCATGTAGTTGCGCTCGTAGGCCGAATAGCCCAAAGGCCAATAGCCATCGTTGCCATACTGGGCATAGTCCATGATGTCGTGGAAGTCGGGAGTCTGTTGGGCTTCTCGTGTGCTGTAAAAGTCGGGCAGACCGAGTGCGTGCCCCATCTCGTGACAAAACACACCGATACCTTCCAGTTCCGCGCCGGCCACTATCGGATGCCCCGAAGCATCGCGTCGGGGCTGCTTAGTGGCGGGGTCTCGCTCATAACTTTGCATCAGTTCGCACCCTACAAAGTAGCTGTCGAAGCACAGACCGCCGGACACCAACGTGTTTTCGGAGAAATGCGCCCACGGGTAGTCCTCATTGCCCGCTTCGAAGGAATCGTGCTCGCCGGGGCCGGCGTGGAGCAGCACCGTGAGGGGCACGCGTCCCCCCACCACGAAAGCGGAGAAGTCGGCACCACCTTTCTGTGCGAGGTCGATGGCCTCCCGATAGAGTTCGCTGATGTTGATGTTCTTGCTCACTGCGCTGTTGGCGCCATAGTAAGCGCGAGGACGCGAAACGCGCACTTTCCCCACCACTTTGAAGTGAGGGGCAAAACGGCCGTAGCTTTGCGCCCGATAGTAGTCGCGCACACTGCCTTTGGCACGTGGACTGAGGGCGTGGTCGTCGGCATCAAAAAGGCTGTCGATGCGGGCGGGGGTGGTGGACGCTTGAAAAGCCACATCGCTGAACTCCACCATAACAATAGGAATGATCGGAGCTCCCAGACTCGGCAGGACACCTCGTGAGGGCGTGCCGAACTCTCCCAGTCCGTCGGGCGAAGTCGCCATCATGGCGCGCGAGGCACGGCGGCTTTGAGAGAAATGGGCCGGGCAGATGTCCTCCTTGCCTGCCGACAAAGAGGAGAGGTCGGAGAGCGGCACACTCACCGTGCTGCCATCGGTTTGCAGCAAGCGCAGTGTGCGGATGGGGCGTGTGGCGGTCAGACTGCCGGTCACCATCCAAAAGGAGCATAGCAGAAAAAGGAGACGAGTCATGACTGCCGATGGTGAACGTGGAACACCAAGCGCAGATAGAGTGTGAAAACTTGCAGGGCCAACATGCCGAGCGCGGAGAAAACCACCACCGCTGCCCAGCTCCATGTCGGGACGCTGAGCACCTCCTCCATCATCCCAGAGAGGGCACTCACCGCCAGCGAAAGCCCTAAGGTCAGAAGCGGAAGCACCAGCACGGACACCACCAACAGCCCGAGGGCCAGAGTCAGCGTGAGGAGCGCCGCCCGCTTGCTGCGCGTCAGTTCAGGCGCCGATTCTGAGGTGGTTTCGCCCACTGCCGCTGCGAGGGCATCGGTCGTCGCGCGCACCGTTCTGCGGTGGGCGCGGAGAGCACACCACCCGAAGAGGCACAATCCGATGAGGGTCAGCCCCACACCGAAGCCGTCGATGGGCAGCACGGCCGCCAGCGCCTGCCACGGCAAACCCTCGCCGTGGAGCATGAGGCCCGGCATGAACATATAATAGAAGAGGCGCGCCAAACCCAAAGCCAACACCCCGGCAGCGCCGGCAAAGGCCGTGTAGGAACGCCAAAGTTGTCGCACAAAAAGGCGAGAATTTCCCTCCAAAAATCGGAGCGCACATTCAAATTCTTTCATGGTCTTCTCAATCGGAGGACGGAGTCTCTCCAAAGCTTTTCTAAACAAGAAAGCCTCCAGAAAGAGGCTGTGAACGCTGCAAAGTTAAACAAAAATATCGTATCTTTGCGGCATGGATGCCGAAAATATCATTAAATGGGGCTTTATCGGCTGCGGTGAAGCCACCGAAAAAAGATTTCTCCCTGCCTTTGCCGAACTGGCGCACACCCGGGTGACGGCCGTCATGGGGCGCTCGCCCGAGAAGACGCGTGCCTTTGCACAGCGCCACCACATCGGGCACTGGTACACCGACGCGCAGAACCTCGTGACCGACCCGGACGTAGACATCGTCTACATCGCCACGCCGCCTTCCACCCACGTCACCTTCACCCTCATGGCGCTCAACGCCGGAAAGGCCGTGCTCGTGGAGAAACCCCTCGCCACGCACTACGACGACTGCCTGCGCATCAACCGCATTGCGGCCGCTCTCCACACCCCCTGCTTCGTGGCGTACTATCGCCGCTATCTCCCCTACTTCCGCCGGGTGCAAGAGATTGTCCGCTCCGGCGTCATCGGCCGGCCGCTCAGCGCGCAAATCCGATTTGCTGCACCGCCGCGCGACTTAGACTACAACTCCCGAAATCTGCCTTGGCGTCTCCAACCCGACATTGCCGGCGGCGGTTACTTCTACGACCTCGCTCCGCACCAAATCGACTTTCTCCAGTTTCTCTTCGGCCCCATCGTCGAAGCCCACGGCATCACGGCCAACCGCGGCGGCCTCTATCCCACGGAAGATTCCGTGGGCGCCGTCTTCCGCTTTGCCGACGGTATGCCGGCCTCCGGGACTTGGTGTTTCGTGGCGCATGAGAGTGCCAAGGAAGACCGCATCCTCATCATCGGCGACAGTGGGCAGGTATCTTTCTCCGTCTTCACCTACGCCCCCATCCATCTGCAAACCGAGGACGGCGACGAAACCCTCCTGGTCGACAATCCGAAGCACAAGCACCTGCCGCTCCTCCGCGACATCGTCGACCACCTGCGCGGCCGCTCCATCTGCGCTTGCAACTCGGTGAGCGCCACCCCGACCAACTGGGTCATCGACCGCATCCTGGGCAAAATCTGAACTTCACTCCTGCTTAAATTAACAAAAGCACCGCCAGAAAAAGGCCGCCGTGGACACGTCCGTCCACGGCGACCTTTTTCTGCGGAAGTGCTTTCCGGTGGTGCACCAGTCGTAGATAAATTTCGTCCCTTCGGGAAGAGACAAACGTCCCATCGAGAAGGAACGAATGTCTCCTCACGAAGAGACGTTTGTTTCCTCCCGAAGGGACGAACTCTGCCCGTGAGACGACGGCGACTATCCGGCATCCGCAGAGTAGTCGAAAAGCCTCGGACAGACTTCGACCGCTGAGCGAAGTGCAGCCCATCGAGGCCGGACGGCAAGAAAACAGCGCCGAGTGATTGCTGCGTTCGGGGCAAATGACTATCTTTGCAAAGAGAACAAGCAGCCTTGACTCGCAAGCGCAAACCACAAAAGGACGATTGAACAAGAAAAAAAAGCAAGGAAGCCATTGAAGACTTCCTTGCCGTTGATGAGTTCCAACCTCAACGCTGCTCTGCAGCCTAAACATGCCCCTTTCTCATCACGGGGATTGCATGAACGATTATTACCGCCGGGTTGTCTGCTGCAAATTTACGATTGTATTTCCAATTACACAAATATCTTTCACGAAAAAAGAAAATGGAGTGCTGCTGAATGTCCCTCAACGTGTAGAAGAGAAGGACAAAGACTTCCGCACCGATAGAAGCGCCTCTCGATTTCAACCAATTCTCCCATATTCCACTCGCATTATGAAACCTCTCGCCGAACGCCTACGTCCCACGACCCTCGACCACTACATCGGACAGCAACACCTGGTCGGAAAGGGAGCTGTGCTCCGCAACATGATCGAAGGCGGACGCATCTCTTCTTTTATCTTGTGGGGACCGCCGGGGGTGGGCAAAACCACACTCGCCAAAATCATAGCCCTGCAACTCGATGCGCCGTTTTTCACCCTCAGTGCCGTGACGAGTGGCGTCAAGGAGGTGCGAGAGGTCATCGCACAGGCCAAAAGCCAAAACTTCTTCGGCTCGGGCAACCCCATCCTCTTCATCGACGAAATCCACCGCTTTTCCAAATCACAACAGGACTCACTGCTCGCGGCCGTGGAGACGGGCGACATCACCCTCATCGGTGCCACCACCGAAAACCCCTCCTTTGAGGTCATTCGCCCCTTGCTCTCGCGCTGCCAAGTCTATGTGCTCAAATCGCTGGAGAAGGACGAACTTCTCGCGCTGGTGGACCATGCCCTCCACCACGACATCGTGCTCAAAGAGCGCACGGTGCAACTCGACGAGACGGAAGCTCTGCTCCGATACAGCGGCGGCGATGCGCGCAAACTCCTCAACATCCTCGACCTTCTGGTCAACGCCACGCCCGAGGGCACAATCATCATCAACAACGCGACCGTCACGGAGCGGCTGCAACAGAACCCCATGGCCTACGACAAAGAGGGGGAGATGCACTATGACATCATTTCGGCCTTCATCAAGAGTATCCGCGGCAGCGATCCCGATGCCGCCATCTACTGGTTGGCGCGGATGATTGCCGGTGGAGAAGACCCGAAGTTCATCGCCCGCCGCTTGGTCATCAGTGCGGCCGAGGACATCGGGCTGGCCAACCCCAACGCCCTGCTCTTGGCCAATGCCGCCTTTGATGCCGTGCAGAAAATCGGTTGGCCGGAGGGGCGCATTCCTTTGGCCGAAGCCACGGTTTATCTCGCCACGTCGCCCAAATCCAACACAGCCTATTGCGCCATCAACGATGCCCTCGACTTTGTACAGCAAACGGGCAATCTGCCCGTTCCGCTCCATCTGCGCAACGCTCCCACCCAACTGATGAAGGAACTCAACTACGGCGATGGCTACCGCTATCCGCACGACTTTCCCGGCAACTTCGTCTCACAGCAATATCTGCCCGATGAGTGTGCCACCATCCGATTTTGGTATCCTGGCAGCAATACCTCCGAAAGCCGGACGACCGAACATCTCCGACAACTGTGGGGTGACCGCTTCGACAAGGAAGGATGACCTGCTGCGAGGAGGACGTTGTTGTGCTTTCTCAATTTGCTTCGACAAAGCGGAGGGAAAGGATTTTCTGCAAACGCTCACGGAGCGGGAGAAGCAAGGAGCGGCGCACTTCGATGGTGAGCAGGGTGGAAGTGGCGGTGTAGTCGCGGGCCGTGATTTCTCCTTCGCCTTCCCGCACAAAGCGCATGGCCGTGTCAGCATCGGCATAGGGAACTTCCACCACAAGCTGTTCCTTCACGAGCCGCTCCACCTGAGTGGCGGCAGCAAGGGCGTCGGCAGCAGCGGTTTTGTAGGCCACGGCCAGGCCGCCTGTCCCCAACTTGACCCCACCGAAATAGCGCACCACGACCACCAGTACCCGGGTCAAGCCCACCGAGCGGATTTGCCCGAGGATGGGCTTCCCAGCCGACCCCGACGGCTCGCCGTCGTCATTGCAGCGAGTCTGCATGCCATCGTGTCCAAGGGCATAAGCATAACAAACGTGGCGAGCATCGTAGAATTTCTTCCGCAATGCCGCCACGTGTTGTTTGACGTCCTCCTCACACTCCACGGGATAGGCAAAAGCGTAGAACTTGCTGCGTTTCTCGGTGTAGACGGCCTCGCCGGCAGTCTGCAGTGTGAGGAAAGAGTCGGTCATTTAGTCTTGGTTGAAGTGGTAGAGGAAAGTGGCCATACCGGTGAGGGCAGGCTTCTTTTGGTCCTTGATGTCGATGGTGAACTTGATGTCGGCCTTGCACACCCCGCGTAGGTTGGCGATGTCGGCCAATTCGGCCTTCAGGCGTATGCTCTGACCCGAGAGGACGGCTTGCCCGAATTTCATCTTGTCCATGCCGTAGTTGACCATCATCTTGATGTTGCGCACATCAATGACCTGACTCCACAGGTAAGGCAGGAGGGAGAGGGTGAGGTAGCCGTGCACAATGGTCTGGCCGAAGGGGCCTTCTTTTGCTTTTTCGGCATCGACATGAATCCACTGGTGGTCGAGCGTGGCGTCGGCAAAAAGATTGATGCGTTCCTGGGGCACTTCAAGCCAATCGGAAATGCCAAGCACTTCGCCTTTGTGCGAAGCAAACTCTTCGTAGTTACTGATTACGAGCATAAGTGTAGGTCTTTTATGTAAAGTGTGTTGTGCGCCTGCAGGGCGGGGCACTGTAAGTTAAGAATGCGTTTCGGGAGTGAGTCAGTCCTCGTTGATGTTGCTGTCGCTTTCACGGCGAGACACCTCGTTCATCGTGAGTGCCGAGATTTTGAACTGTCCGTTGAGAGTGGCGGTCGCGGTGTACGAGCCAAAAGTTTTGCCGTGGTTGTCGCGGGTGATGCGTTGGTCGACGGTGAACTTCACGTTGTAGGTTTTCTCACCTTGCTCGTTGGTGGTCTTTGTGCAGACGTAGTCGTTGTTGAGCGTGAAGGTGCAGTTGAGAATGTGTTCGTTGTAGGTGGCAGCCACTACATTGACCACATCGGCTTTGGTGACGTTGGTCTTTGAGAGGAAACGGCTCATGATGGGAGTGATGCAGGTCGTAATGCCGGCTTCGTCGTTTTCTCCAAAAGCATCGTAGAACATCGACAGGGTAGAGGCGATGTTCTCTCGCTCCGTCTCATCCACTTGGGTATTGACGATGTTGTTTTGTGCCTGTGAGGCTTCCGAGAGGTAGCGGCCGTCAGGATGGCGGGCGATATAGGCGGCAATGGCTTCCGGAGTGTTGGTCTTGAGCGCCTCTTGCCAGTCGAGTGAGTCGATTTTCAAATCGCATTGCTTGGCGAGCGAACTGGTGGGATAGTTGCTCTTGAAGCGCTCGAAGTCGCTCACGTAAGCGCTATTGGCCAGTCGCGCCCACTCATCATACATCGTGCGCAGTTTGGCCAACCGATCGCGCACCTCGTCGGCATGTGGGCTGTCGGGAAATCGACGGAGGAAGTCTTCGTAGTCTTCCACCTTTTCATTGTCCGCGAGCACATTGTAGGCCATCGTTTCATTGTTGCGCTGATAGTAAAAATAGCCCGCTGTGCCGGCACCGATGATCAGCACCGCAATGAGCACAATCAGCCAAATCACTTTCTGATTTCCCTTTTTAGGGGGCAACGGCTGCGATGGGACAGCATCACTGCCCGATGTCTGGGGAGCCATCTGCTGCTCTCCGTTCTCAAACTGTTGTTGGTTCATAATCGTGTATAAATTTAATGTATCGGAGTCGGAAGGGAGTGGATTACACACTTTTCCCTTTTGCGTGCAAAGATACAAAGTTTTTTCTGAATTTCTTGGCAACTCTTCGCGAATTGACTACTTTTGCACTCGGATTTACTTCAAAAACTAATATCAAATTCATTTCTTATCACATGAAAGGTATCAAAACTCTCGTGGTGGCGCTTTGCGCTTCCCTGATGCTCACTGCCTGTGGCGAGTGGAGCAATGCAGCCAAAGGAGGAACTATTGGTGGCGGTAGCGGTGCTGCCCTCGGTTCCATTGTGGGCTATCTCCTCAGTAAGAACGGAAAAGGTACAGCCATCGGCGCCGCCGTGGGCGCTGCCGTAGGTACGGGTGCCGGTCTCTACATCGGCAATCGTATGGACAAGGCGAAGAAGGCCGCTGCTGCCGTGGAAAATGCTAAAGCCGAACTCCTCGAAGGCCCCAATGGCATGAAGTATGTCAAAGTGACCTTCGACAGCGGCATCCTCTTCGCCACCGGCAACGCCACCCTCACGCCTACGGCAAAATCTTCGCTCAACAAGTTTGCGACTCAAGTGCTGGCCGCCAACACCGACATGGACGTGGCCATCATGGGCTACACCGACAACGCTCCTTGGCGTGGTGTTTCGGCCGAACAATCTGTGGCTAAGAACCAGGCTCTCTCGCTCGACCGTGCCAACAGTGTCTTCAACTACCTCGTGCAGAATGGCGCTCGCACCGCCCAGATTAAAGAGGTGAAGGGTTTGGGCGAAGAATACCCCGTGGCCGACAACAGCACAGCCGCCGGTAAGTCGCAAAACCGCCGCGTAGAAATCTATCTCGTGGCTTCTCAACAGCTCATCAATCAGGCAGAAGCACAAAGCAAATAAGATTTTTGTCCCTGCTCCATCCTTCATTGCGCTCACCCTTTCCATGGGTGGGCGCTTTTTGTTGTCGATTGTCCCCCCTGTGAAATGGATGGTTGACTTTACCAGTAGAACGGATTTTCCTCAGAGATAGTTGTTTCTACCTCCGAGGAAGTTGTATTTATCTCTGAGGTAAAATTCCTACTTTCCTATCATTTTCCCTCGCGCGTACGCGCGCTACTACTATAAAGAACGCGTTTTTTGCCTTCACTGCCTTCACCCGAAGACGTAAACGGCTGCAAATCAGTAATCTGTCGGTGAAGGATATGCCGTGAAGGAGGTGAAGGCAGAGTTGCTGCTTCCCTTCACCCACAACCTCTTGTCTCTCTGTGACTTATCGCATCGGGTGAAGGAGTGAAGGCAAAATACTCACACTATTGTAGGGAACGCGCGCGAGAGAGGAGAGGAAAAGAAAAGAGCGGCTGTTTTCTTTTGGCGCTTCGTGTGCATTGCAGTAAGTCGGTGTTCAGCAAGAATAGGGAAGACTACTTCTTTGGTGAGAGCACACACGAAAATCCCCCACACCGGTCGTTGCCGATGTGGGGGAAATTATGCTGATGGAGCGGTGAGGCTTTATTCGCCCTTTTCCATCTTAGCCTTGAGGGCTGCCAGAGCATCGTTGTCGCCGAGGCTGGTCGATGCCACTTGGTTTTGGATGGTTACGGTCTCTTCCTTGCGAGCAGCACGGGGAGCGCGCTTCTTTTCGGGGCGAGCTTCGTGAGCAGGACCCTCTTCGAAGGTGCGAGTGTGCGAAAGGAGGATGCGCTTGCTGTCCTTGTTGAATTCGAGCACGCGGAATTCGAGCTTTTCGCCCTGCTGTGCCTTCGTGCCGTCTTGCTTGACGAGGTGCTTGGGAGTCACGAAACCTTCCACGCCATATTGAAGAGCAACAACTGCGCCCTTGTCGTGAAGTTCGGTGATGGTACCTTCGTGGACAGAACCTTCTGTGAAGACGGTTTCAAACACGTCCCAAGGATTGTCTTCGAGCTGCTTGTGGCCGAGGCTGAGGCGACGATTTTCCTTGTCGATGTCGAGCACCTTCACGTCGATTTGTGCACCGATTTGGGTGAACTCGCTGGGGTGCTTCACTTTCTTCGTCCAAGAGAGGTCGGAGATGTGGATGAGGCCGTCAACGCCTTCTTCGAGTTCTACGAATACACCGAAGTTGGTGAAGTTGCGAACGCGTGCGCTGTGTTGCGAACCTACGGGATACTTTTCTTCGATGTCGGCCCAGGGATCAGCCTTGAGTTGCTTGATGCCGAGGCTCATCTTGCGGTCTTCGCGGTCGAGCGTGAGGATCACGGCTTCCACTTCGTCGCCCACCTTCAAGAAGTCTTGAGCAGAACGGAGGTGTTGGCTCCAAGACATTTCAGAAACGTGGATGAGGCCTTCAACACCGGGAGCGATTTCGACGAATGCACCATAGTCGGCCATCACAACCACCTTACCCTTCACCTTGTCGCCCACCTTGAGGTTTTCGTCAAGGGCATCCCAAGGATGGGGAGTGAGTTGCTTAATACCGAGGGCAATGCGCTTCTTCTCTTCGTCGAAGTCGAGGATAACGACGTTGAGCTTCTGGTCGTCTTGTACCACTTCGCGGGGATTGCTGACGCGACCCCAAGAGAGATCGGTGATGTGGACGAGACCGTCTACGCCGCCGAGGTCGATGAATACACCATAGTTGGTGATGTTCTTGACCGTACCTTCGAGCACCTGACCCTTTTCGAGCTTGCTGATGATTTCTTGCTTCTGAGCTTCGAGTTCAGCTTCGATGAGTGCCTTGTGGCTGACCACAACGTTCTTGTATTCCTGGTTGATTTTTACAACTTGGAATTCCATGGTCTTACCCACGAACACGTCATAGTCGCGGATGGGCTTCACGTCGATTTGCGAACCGGGTAGGAAGGCTTCGATGCCGAAGACATCGACAATCATACCACCCTTCGTACGGCACTTGATGAAACCTTTGATGATTTCCTTGTTTTCGAGGGCTTCGTTGACGCGCTCCCAAGACTTGCTGGCGCGAGCCTTCTTGTGAGAGAGGACGAGCTGGCCCTTCTTGTCTTCGAGGTTTTCGATGTAAACCTCAACGGTGTCTCCGATTTTGAGGTCGGGGTTGTAGCGAAATTCGCTGACGGGGATGATACCGTCGCTCTTCGAGCCGATGCGTACCACCACTTCGCGCTTGGTGATGTTGGTCACAACGCCTTCTGCCACTTCGTGCTCGTGCACGTTGTTGAGGGTTTGGTCGTAGGCAGCAACGAGACTTTCGTGGCTTTCGCCGGTGGCTGCAGAGCCGTTTTCAAATGCGTCCCAGTCGAAATCGGCCAAGGGAGCAACGTTTTTAAGATTCTCCATTTAATGTTAGGTGAGTTAATAAAATGAATAAAAAAGGTGAGTCCGTCGTCCATCGCAATCGCGGTGTCCCGTATTGGAGAAATGAGGGCTGCGCCTCGTTTACGACAGACGGGGACATGGCGTTTCGGCACAAGGCCAAATGCCACGGCTGCAAAAGTACGCACTTTTTTTGAGACCACCCCGCTTTTTCCTGACAAAATGTGGCTAAACGCCTGATTTTCGCCCAGATTGCCGTCGGGAATGGCATTTTTTACGTAATTTCGCTGCACATTTCTCAACCCTCTTGCTTTATGAAACGTATTCTTCCTCTCCTCTTCCTATTGTTGTTGCTCGTGACCGGTTGTCGTAAAAAGGTCGAAACGCCCACCGAAGCCGAAGCGGCCGCCCCCGACTCCACGCTGCCGACACCCTCACACGCTGCAGCGCCCGACACCACGATATATGGTGTGGCGACCGACGACTTTGGGATGAGCACCTTTGCCCTCGTCACCGAGCGCGGCGACACGCTCGACCTGATGCGCAGCCACGACGACGGCACCGATGCCACTTTCTACGGCGATGTCGTGCCCGGCCACCGCTATGCCCTCACCCTCACCGACCATGGCAACAGTGTGGGCACGGCCCTCAACCTCACGCAGTTGGAAGCCACCACCAAGGACTATGCCGTGCACAACGCCCGACTCATCCTCCATCCTGCCACACATCCCGACACGGTGAACATCGAACGACTGGACGGCAAAATGCTCGTGGCACGCGGCAGACATCTCTACCGTCTCCCCGCTCGGAAATAAACACACCACCTTCCCCTTCTCTTGCTTATGCTTATGGACACGAAGCCCATCCATATTTATAAAGCCTCGGCCGGTGCGGGCAAAACTTTCACCCTCGCGGCCGAATTTATTGCCAACCTCATCAACGACTACCGCCTCGGCGACCAACCCCACCGCCACCAGTTGGCCATCACCTTCACGCGAAAGGCGACCACCGAAATGAAGGAACGCATCTTGCAGTCGCTCTATGCCATTGCCCACTCCACCGATGCGTCCGACGGCTTCTTCCAAGCGGTGCGGGCGCGGGTGGACCGCTGCATCACCGATGAGCAAATCCGTACCTATTCCGGCAGGGTGTTGGTGCAAATCCTCCACGGCTACGACCGCTTCCACGTCACCACCATCGACTCCTTCTTCCAGGCGCTCCTCACCAACTTGGCGCACGAACTCGGCCTCTCGGCGGGCTTCAAGGTGGACCTCAACGACAAAAACGTGCTCAGCAAGGCCGTCGATCAGCTCCTGCAAACCCTCCGCCCCGACAGCGACCTGCTGCAATGGATCACCGGCTACATCGAGGAGCAAATCGACGAGGACAAAAACTGGAACGTGGCGCGACAAATCAAACGCTTGGGCAATGAGTTGCTCAAAGAGCCTTACCTCTTAGAGGGCGACCGCCTGCGCCAAGTGGAGGGCGTCGGGCTGACCAATCAGGTGGTGAAAAGCTATCGCGACACCCTCAACCAAAAGAAAGAAGCCATCAAGGCCAAGGTGAAGCGTACGGCGGCCGAAATCGATGCCTTCATCTGGCAGTCCGAAGGCTATGAAAACATCTCCCACGGCAAGAATGTGGCCACTAAAATGGAGAAGTTGCGCGAGTGGAACTTTAAGAATGTAGGCAAAGAACTCCCCTTCTCCGACACCCTCAGCGCCTGCACCACCGACCCGCTCCGCCTCCTTACCAAGGCCAACCAGAAGCAAGACCGCCTCGTGGCTTGGGCCGAGGAGGTGAGCCACCGCCTGCATGCTTTCAAGCCGCTCACCGATGACGCGTTGCCCATTATCAACTCTTGCGAACTGAGCACACAGCACCTCAACACCCTCCGCCTACTGGACGAAATCGACAAACAGGTGCACGCGCTCAACCACGAAAATAACGCCTTCATGCTTGCCCACACTCCCATTCTCTTCCACAAGATGGTGTCGGGCGCTGAAGCCTCGTTTGTCTTCGAACGGGCCGGTGTGCAGTTTCGCCACATCATGATCGATGAGTTCCAAGACACCTCCTCGCTGCAATGGGCCAACCTCCGTCACCTTTTTGTCGAAAACATTGCTCAGGGCAACAGTTGCATGCTCGTAGGCGACGTGAAGCAAGGCATCTACCGCTGGCGCGGCGGCGACTGGACGGCGCTGGCGGCGTTGCGGGACAGCGAAACGACACAGATTGAGCAGCTCGACAGCAACTTCCGCAGCGGCCGCAACATCGTCGACTGCAACAACCGCCTCTTCGTCGAACTGGCCCGAGTGCTCCAAACCTTTGAGACCCATCCCGATGAAGTGGACGCAGGGCAGGACATCGGCGCGCTCTATGCCGAAGACGAGGTGGCGCAACGACCGCGCAATGCCGGCGGCTTTGTGCGCATCAAAATCGAAGGTGCAACACCTAAGAAAGACAAAAAGGGCAAAAAGGACGAGGAGCCCGACGAGGTGCCGGAGGAGGAAGACACTTTCTGCCCCGAGGACGAACTGGGCAGCCAAATCCTGCGCCTCCACCAAACCGGTGTGCCCTTCGAGCGCATGGCCATTCTGGTGCGCAAAAAGGAGGAAATCAACAAGGTCATCCGCCATTTTGAGGAAAGCGAAGCCTTTCAGGTCATCCCCATCGTTTCCGATGAAGCTTTCTTGCTCGAAGCCTCGCCTGCCGTGCAGACCATCGTCCACGCCCTGCGCTACATCGCCCTCAACGGCGACGGTATTGCCGAAGCCTACCTCCGCCGCCATGCCCCGAAAGGGCTGGAGCAACACGTGTTCGAGCAGTTGCAGCAGTGGCGCGAGCGCTATCGCTTTCCGCAGCGCGACCTCCCGTTCTATCATCTCGTGCAGCAAATCATCGTCCTCTTTGCCCTCGACAAAGACGGCGAAAGCCACTCCGGACAGTCGCCCTACCTCTATGCCTTCCTCGATGCCATCCTCCAGTTTCTCGACAGCAACGTGCCCAACCTCAAAGCTTTCTTGCAGCATTGGGACGAGAAACTCCACGAGCAGAGTATCCCTTCCACCGTGGTCAAAGGCGTGCGCATTCTCACCATCCACAAGTCCAAAGGGCTGGCCTTCCACTCCGTCTTCATTCCTTACTGCCACTGGCACACCGAGAAGAACCGCAACGACGACCTGCTCTGGATGAAGCCCACATCTGCGCCTTACAACCGCCTGCCCCTCCTACCCATCTCTGTGTCTTCGAAGACCGAACAGAGCATCTACGCCCCCGACTATCGGAAGGAGCACCGCAGCCGCCGCATCGAAAATCTCAACCTCATGTACGTGGCTTTCACCAGAGCGCGGCAAAATCTCATCGTCTGTGCACCCATCAACAAGTCCCCCGGCGACAGCATGCGCGACATCCTGCGCCGTGCCCTGTTTGATCTGGACAACCACCTGCGCATCCCCCTCACGGAAGAGGGGCAACCCTCCCCATCCGTGAGCATCGAGGACGACTGCCTCACGCTCGAAATCGGGCAACCCTCCCTGCGCGAATGCACACCGACTGACGCTGCATCTGAAAAGGCCGAGCCCCACAATCCGCTGCAAATCGACCCCACCGCCGAACCGCTCCACTTCTGCCTCTACGACAGCAAGGCCTGCTTCCGGCAATCCAACAATGCTGCTGCTTTCGTCCAAACTTTGCGCGACGATGCAGCCGAAGCCATGCCCGAAGCCGCACCCGAAGTCTCGTCTGCGTCCAGCCCTGACAGCGCGCTGCAACAAGGACGTCTGCTCCACCGCATGATGGAACACATCGAGACGGCGGCCGATGTGGAGCGCGTGGTGGCCGACTTTCGCCGCACCGGAAAGATGGTCGACCCCACCCAGGTCCCACAGTTGATTGCCCTCTTGCACAGCGCCGTGACACATCCTGTGGCGCAGTCGTGGTTCGACGGTTCGTGGCGACTCTATCGGGAGTGCAACATCCTTCTTCGTGATGCGCAGGGACGCCCGGCCCACCAGCGTCCCGACCGTGTGATGATGCGCGGCGAGGAAACCGTCATTGTCGACTACAAGTTCGGCCGCTCCCATCCTGCCTACCACAAGCAGGTGCGCCGGTATGCCGACCTTCTGCGCCGGATGGGACGCACCCATCTCCGCGGTTATCTTTGGTACGTTCACCGCGGTGAACTTGAAGAGGTAGACCTTGCATAGCGATCTCCTCTCCTCTCTCAACATCCGTCGCACTTCCACCACTCTTGCCGGCCGACTTCCCCATGTGGGAGGTCGGCTTTTGTTGTGGAGGGGCGGGAGGCCCCGGCGTGAAGGGCTTCTCGATCTCGCGAGAGGTGGCTTGGCCGTTCTCACAAGTGGTTGGTGCTCATCGCTCACCGCAGATGGTGGAGTTTTCAACGTGTTGAAAGTTCTTTTTCTACACGTTGAAAGTCTCCTTTCTACACGTTGAAAATTCTTTTTCACCATGTAGAAAACTTCACATCTTACTATGTAGGTCTGTCGGAGTCCACCCGAAGCGAGCGCCGACGCTCACCCATAGTTGTTGCCGAAGGTCGCGAGAGCAAGGGGAACTGCCCCACCGCAGCCGTGCCTTTTTCTCCACGAGAAAGAGACCGTGCCAAAGCGGAGGGGCTTTGACACGGTCTCTTTCCGGGGGTGTCGTGATGGGGTAGGGCAGTGGGAGTTGCCCTATCGTGAGGACCTTATTTGATGATGTCGAGTTGGCGGAACACACCGACCAAGGCGGCTACTGCGCGGTCCACCTGCTCGTGGGTGTGCGTGGCCATAAGGGCAATGCGCACGAGCGTGTCGGTGGGGTGGCAGGCCGGGGGCACAACGGGGTTGATGAACACACCGGCTTCGAAAGCCATGGCCGTTGCGGCAAACGTCTTCTCCTGATCGCGCACGTAGAGAGGGATGATGGGGCTTTCGGTGTCACCGATTTCAAAACCCTCCTCGCGGAAGCGCTTTAAGGCGTAGTTCGTCACCTCCCAAAGGGCTTCCAGGCGCTCGGGTTCTTCTTGAAGGATGTGCAGGGCTTTAAGGGCCGATGCCGTGGCAGCGGGCGTGTTGGAAGCCGAGAAGATGTAGGTACGGGCGGTGTGGCGGAGATAGTCGATGATGGTGTGGTCGGCCGCAATGAAGCCACCGATGGCGGCCAAGCTCTTGGAGAATGTGCCCATGATCAAGTCGACCTCGTGGGTCAGTCCGAAGTGGTCGCACACGCCGCGGCCTTGGCGCCCGAAGACACCGATGCCGTGGGCTTCGTCGACCATGATGGTGGCGCCGTATTTGTGCTTCAACTCAACGATGGCGGGGAGATTGCACAAGTCGCCCTCCATCGAGAAGACGCCGTCGACCACGATGAGTTTCACCGCATCGGGAGCGCACTTTTGGAGCTTCTTCTCCAAGTCATCCATGTCGTTGTGCTTGAAACGCAACTGTTTGGCCATCGAGAGGCGACGGCCGTCGACGATGGAGGCGTGGTCGCGGTCGTCGCAGAGGATGTAGTCGTGCGGACCGAGGAGAGCGGGGATGACACCGCTGTTGACGGTAAATCCGGTGGAAAAGCAGAGCGACTCCTCTTTGCCCACAAAGGCGGCCAACTCCTTTTCCAACTGCACGTGGAGGTCGAGCGTGCCGTTGAGGAAGCGGCTGCCGGCGCAACCTGAGCCATACTGGCGCATGGCTTCGACACCGGCTTCGATGACACGCTCATCGCCGGTCAGGCCTGTGTAGGCATTAGAGCCGAGCATGATGACGTGATGGCCGTCCATTTCGACTTCGGTGCCTTGCTTGCCTTCGATTTCGCGAAAATAGGGATACAATCCTCGTGCTCTGAACTCGTCAGGCAGAGTGTAGGTTGATAGACGTTGATGAAGAATATCCATAAAATGTAATGAAAAGGACAATCGCGAGCGTGGCAAATTTTGTGGCTTCTACCGCCTCTCTTGGGGAGGAAATGAGCCATGTCTCGCGTTGCTGTCTTGAAATTTGACCGCAAAGTTACACATTTTTAGGTATAAGTGTGCAGTTTTCGGGGCTTTTTTTGCAGTTTCCCCGAATTTGTAGCCTCTTCATACGCTTCCTCTCTGAACTTTCTGTTATATTTGCAGTAGAAACTCCTCTTTCGACACATTTTTTATGCAGCAAATCCTTTTTATCATCAACCCCATTTCGGGCACGGGCAATAAAGCCGCTTTTGAGGCTGCCATCCGTGAGCACATTTCGGCCGACCGCTTCGACTGTAAGATTTGCTACACCGAGCGTGCGGGGCATGCCGCCGAACTGGCGCAGCAGGCTGCCGCCGATGGGGTGGAGGTGGTGGTGGCCGTGGGAGGCGACGGCACGGTCAATGAGGTGGCACGCTCGCTGGTGCACACCTCGACGGCTCTAGGTATCATCCCTTGTGGGAGTGGCAACGGCTTGGCACGCCACCTGCACATCCCTCTCGACCCTGTGGCCGCGATAGAGATCATCAACCGCCATGTGGTGCACTGCCTCGACTATGGACGCATCAACGGCCATCCCTTCTTCTGCACCTGTGGTGTCGGCTTCGACGCGTTCATCAGTATGAAGTTTGCCGAAGCCGGAAAGCGCGGTTTGGCCACCTATGTGGAGAAAACCTTGGTGGATGGGCTGAACTATAAGCCCGAGACCTATCGCCTGACGGTGGGCGACGATGAGGGACGTACGGAGCAGTATGACGCTTTCTTGATTGCTTGTGCCAATGCCTCTCAATATGGCAACAACGCCTACATCGCCCCTCACGCCTCGATGAAGGACGGACTGCTGGACGTGACCATCTTGGAGCCGTTCAATGTGTTTGAAACACCGACCATCGTGATGCAGTTGTTCAGCCGCAATATCAACCGCAACTCCCACGTGAAGACCTTCCGCACCAACCGCTTGCGCATTGAGCGCACGGCCGATGGGGTGGCGCATTGCGACGGCGATCCCTTCGACACCACCTCGGTGATTGACGTCGAACTGATACCGGCCAGTTTCAATGTGGTGGTCAATGCCGAAAGCCAAGGAGTCGAAGCAAGCGCCCCCAACCTCTTGCTCCAATTTTTGGAACCCTTCCAAATCTGGGACCCGCTGGAAGGCTTGAAGAAGACAGGCATGGAATTGCGCCGTCTGAACACCAACCTCTTGGAGCGGTTGCGCAAACTTTAATGCTTTTCCGGCGCGACGATAACACGATGATTTGAAATGTTGTATAATTTTCTCCCTCTCCTCCTTAAACATAGAAGGCTTTCCCTTCTCTTCCTGCTGTTCACCGCGTGGGGTTTCTTCCTTGATGCTCACGCCCAGCCGCTGTGGTACGAAATGGACCACGAAGTGCATCTCGATGTCGAAGCACAAGCGACTGTGGGCCGTGGCGAAAACGCTTCTTTTTGGCTGACGAGCAATCGGAACGGCCTGGCGGGGATGGATGCGCGAAATGGCGCCCTTCGCTTGTTCCTCCATCGTCCTGTGGAGGCCGACAGCGACCGTGTGTGGCATGTGGGCTATGGCTTGGAGGGCGCGCTGACTTATGGCAACACCTCGCGGCTGATGTTGCAACAAGCCTATGCCGAAGTGGACTTCCAAAAGTCGCGCTTCACCCTCGGGCAGAAGGTGCAGCAACCGGAAATCAACCATCCCACCCTCTCGACCGGCGCGTGGGTGTTGGGCAACAATGCCCGCCCCGTGCCGATGTTGCGCTGGGAACTCTACGACTGGTGGAACATCGCCGGCGACGGCAACTGGGCGGCGCTGAAACTGCACGTGGCCTATGGGATGATGACCGACGGCGGTTGGCAGGAGGACTATCTTCTTCCGCAGAAGCACTATGCGAAGCGCGCTTTGCTCCACACGAAGTCAGGCTATCTGCGACTGGGCAACCCCGACTTTTCGCCCTTTATCTTTGTCGGGGGCTTGGAGATGGCCACGCAGTTTGGCGGCCATATCTATAATGTGGGGCGTCAAGCCCAAGACAACTATTCTTTGCGAGTCGGCACGAAAGACTTTTGGTATGCTTTCTGGGGAAAAGGCGGAAGCGACCCCACCGATGGCGCCGGCTACGAAAACTCGGCCGGCAACACGCTCGGAGCGTGGCGGGCAGCGCTGACCTATCGCCATCCGGCAGGCGCGTGGAGCGTGAAGGCTTATTACGACCACTACTTTGAAGACCAAAGTCAGTTGTTCTTTCAGTATGGCTGGTATGACGGACTTTGGGGGATAGAGTTCAATCTGCCGCGCAATCGCTTTGTCTCCACCCTCGTGGGGGAATATGTGCGCATGGACCATCAGAGCGGCCCTGTCTATCACGACCACACCCCACAAGTGCCCGACCAAGTGAGCGGTGTGGACAACTACTACAATCACAACCTCTACCAAGGTTGGCAAAATTATGGGCGGTCGATGGGGAATGCCCTCTTTGCTTCGCCCATCTATAAGCGAGACGGCACCCTCGACTTTTCCTACAACCGCTTTCGGACCTACCACTTTGGGTTGGCAGGGCAGCCCACGCCCGACATCAACTATCGGCTGCTCTACACCCACTTGTGGAGTTGGGGCACTTATGCCGTGCCGCTGCCCGAGGTGCGCCATCAGCACTCTTTCTTGGCCGAAGTGCGCGTAGGGTTGCCCAATCGGGCGCAACGCCGCTTAGGGCGCGACTTCCACGAACGTTCGCTCACGGCGGGTTGGAGCATTGGCGCTGCCGTCGCTTTTGATGGCGGGACATTGCTGGGGCGTAACTTCGGCCTCCAACTCTCCATCATGAAACAAGGACTTCTCTCTTCATTTTGACCCATTATGCACTGTCTACGCTTTCTCCCTTGGATTTGTTTGCTGCTCCTCTTGGGCGCTTGTGAAAATAAGCACCCGCGCAATGGTTTGCTCGATGGGCAATGGCAGTTGATGCGCATAGACAATGTAGAGGTGCCCCCTCGGCGTGTCTATTGGCGCGTGCAGCTCGACTTGTTGCAAATCCACGCTGCCGACTTTCCCTACACCACACCGCGTCCCAATCATGGGCCACTCCTGCGCATCCGCCAAACGCCCACTCACCTCTCCGTGACGCAGGGCTACTTGGTGCTGCGCGACGAAGGGCGCGACAGTCTGATAAGTCCGTCCTTCCCCATTGACCTTGCCGCGTGGGGCGTGCCGCGCCTTCCCAACGACTACACCATCCTTACCCTCAATCGTCAAACGCTCATCTTGAAAGACGACCACCATACGCTCACCTTCCGGCGTTTCTGAATTTGATGTTCTTTCGACGCTTTCTTAAGATGTGCTTAGTAGAAAAAGGCTATGCAGAAATTTGACCTTCACATCCTCGGCTGTGGCAGTGCTTTGCCCACAACGCGCCACAATCCCACCTCGCAGGTGCTTGATGTGCGTGACAAGCTCTTTATGATTGATTGTGCCGAAGGAACGCAGCTGCAGTTTCGAAAGCAGAAGCTCAAATTCTCTCGTCTGAACCACATCTTTATTTCCCACCTACATGGCGACCATTGTTTCGGACTGCCCGGCCTGCTGAGCACCTTCAACTTGCTGGGACGCACAGCGAAACTCCACCTTTATAGTCCTTATGACAAGCTCGAAGAACTGATGCGCCCTTGGCTGGACTACTTTTGTGCGGAAATGACCTACGAAGTGGTGTTTCATGCAGTGGACCCGAAAGTGGTTTCCGTCGTCTATGAGGACCGCACCCTCACAGTCGAAACCATCCCCCTGCGCCACCGCGTGCCGTGTTGCGGCTACCTCTTCCGCGAACACGCCCCTCGTCCGCACATCCGGCGAGAGATGATCGACTTTCTGGGCGTTCCCTTTCACGCCATCAATGCCATCAAAGCAGGAGAAGACTGGGTGGATGCCGACGGACGCGTATGGGAAAATGAAAAATTGGTGCTCCCCCACGCCGAGAAAGCACGGGCTTATGCCTACTGCTCCGACACCCTCTATCGTCCAGGGCTGGCAGAGCAACTGAAAGAGGTGGATTTGCTGTTTCACGAAGCCACCTTTGCCGATGCCGAACGCAAGCGCGCCAAAGTCACCGGCCACTCCACAGCAGCGCAAGCCGCACAAATCGCGCAAGCAGCGCAGGCCAAACGCTTGGTCATCGGCCATTTCTCGGCCCGATACGAAGACGAATCGGCGTTGCTCAAAGAAGCACAAGCCATCTTCCCCGACACCATCAACGCCGCAGAAGGCTTGAAGATTTCGCTCTGACACCCCGAAATGCCGCTCTACGGCTGAAAAAGAGAAACTTTCCTCAGCGGGTCTCCGATTTAATCTGTATCTTTGCACCACTTTGCTAACTCGAATTTCCACACTTACTCTATAAAACTACGACACAATGAAAAATATTGACTGGTCCAATCTTCCTTTTGGCTACCTCCCCACCGACTACAACGTGCGCTGCTACTACCGCAACGGCCAGTGGGGCGAGATTGAGGTGTCCTCCTCCGAAAGTATCAACATCCACATGGCCGCCACGGCTTTGCACTATGGACAGGAGGCTTTCGAAGGACAGAAGGCTTTCCGTTGTCCCGATGGGAAAATCCGCGTCTTTCGCATCAAAGACAATGCCGAGCGCATGCAGTCCACGTGTCGCGGCATCTTGATGCCCGAACTGCCCACGGAGATTTTCGTGGAGATGGTGCGTCGCGTCGTGTTGCTCAACGAACGCTTCATTCCGCCTTACGAAAGTGGCGCCTCGCTCTACATCCGTCCGCTGCTCATCGGCACAGGGCCGCAAGTGGGCGTGAAGCCGGCCAACGAATACCTCTTCATCATCTTTGTCACTCCCGTAGGTCCTTACTTCAAAGGCGGATTTGCCACCAACGACTATGTCATCACGCGCCAATACGACCGCGCGGCACCGCAGGGCACCGGCATCTACAAGGTCGGGGGCAACTATGCCGCCGGACTGCGTGCCAATCGTTGGGCGCACGAGTTGGGCTATGCCGGTGAATTCTACCTCGATGCCAAAGAAAAGAAGTACATCGACGAGTGCGGTGCGGCCAACTTCTTCGGCATCAAGAACAACACCTATATCACGCCTAAGTCAAGCTCCATCCTGCCTTCCATCACCAACCGCAGTTTGCAGCAAATCGCACAAGATTTGGGCTACAAAGTCGAGGCACGCCCCATTCCCGAAGAGGAACTGTCCACCTTCGAGGAAGCCGGTGCTTGCGGCACAGCGGCCGTCATCAGCCCCATCGCCAAGCTGGACGACCCCGAGCGCAACACCTCTTATGTCTTCTCCAAGGATGGAAAGCCCGGACCTGTTTCCACCCAACTCTACAAAACCTTCCGCGACATCCAATACGGCATATTAGAAGATAAGCACGGTTGGACCACCATCATCGAATAGTCGCCCTCAACCTCTGCACTCTCATGAACAAAAGTTATTATGCCGCCTTGATGCTCCTCTGCCTGCCGATCTTCTCCTCTTGCCGGAGCGAGAAAGAGAAGCAGCAAGAAAAGGAACTCGAAGAACTGCGCCAGTTGGCCGACATGGACCGCCGAGAGATGGAAAACCAGTATGCCCAATTTGCGCTGCAATACGATGAACTCAAAAAGGGCATCAAGGACGACTCCCTGCTCCACAAACTCTCGGCCGAACAAGCCCGCACGCAACAACTCCTCGAAGAGTTGCGTCGCGTCAAGAAGACCGATGCCGCAGAGATACGCCGCTTGAAGCAGGAACTCGAATCCGTGCGTGCCGTTCTCCGCAGCTACATCATTCAGGTGGACTCGCTGACGCGCGAAAACGGACGCCTCACCACCGAGCGCGATGAAGCCCGCACGCAGCTCACCGATGCCAACACCCGCATCTCCTCGCTCGACCAAGAGCGCGCACAGCTTTCCGACAAGGTGGCCATTGCCGCCCAACTCAACGCTTCGGCCATCAGTCTTCAGCCCCTCAAGAAGAATGGCAAACCGGCTAAGAAGACGAAGGACATCGTCCGCTTCTCCGTCTCCTTCCTCCTCAACCGAAACGTCACGGCCGCTACGGGCAACAAGACCATCTACGTCCGCCTGATGAGCCCCAACGGTACGGTCATCGGCACTTCCTTGCGCTTCTCCTACCAAGGCAAGAGCCTGGAAGCCTCGGCCTCCAAAGTCATCGAATACACCGGCGAAGAGCAGCGCGTGAGCCTCGTGGTGCAGGCTGGCGACGACTTCCTGGCGCCCGGCGCTTACTCCGCCCATCTCTTCTGCGATGGACAAATGATAGGCAACACTTCTATCAACATGGAGAAGTAGGCAAGGCCTCCTCTTCCGCAACTTATTCTAATCTTCAACTCTATACCATTTATCCGTATGAATTTCAAAAGCATTTTGCTCGCCGCGTTGCTCGCCCTCGGCGGCACCGGCGCTTTGGTGGCGCAATCCTTGTCGAAGTACTCCGACCCCGCCAACTGGCATTGGGAGAAAGGCACCATCGTCACCCAAACCCCGACGCGTGCCCCCGGCCAGCAATCCGTGCTCGGCCTCACCGCCCCGCGTCTGCAAACGGTGCGCGTGGGCTTCGTCGGCCTCGGCATGCGCGGCCCCGGTGCGGTCAACCGCTTTTCCCACATTCCCGGGGTGCAAATCGTTGCCCTCTGCGACTACGAAGCCGAACGCGCCGACACCTGCCAGCGCTTCCTGCGTGCCAAGGGCTTGGCACCGGCCGACGTCTATTCGGGTGAAGACGGCTACAAAGCCCTCTGCCAACGCCCTGACATCGACCTCGTCTATGTGGCCACCGACTGGGAACACCATTTCCCCGTGGCCAAGTGCGCCCTTGAGAACGGCAAGCACACGGCCATCGAAGTGCCCTCGGCCATGAACCTCGACGAGTGCTGGCAACTCATCGACCTCTCCGAGAAGACCCGCAAGCACTGCATGATTCTGGAGAACTGCTGCTACGACTACTACGAACTCAATGCCCTCAACATGGCGCAACACGGCGTGTTTGGCGAAATCCTCCGTGCCGAAGGCGCTTACATCCACAACCTCGATGAGTTCTGGAACGCCTACTGGCACAACCCCAAGGATGCCACGTCCAAAGAGCTTGGTTGGCGCATGAAGTACAACATGGAAAACCGCGGCGACCTCTACGCCACCCACGGCCTCGGCCCCGTGGCACAGTGTCTCGACATCCACCGCGGCGACCGCTTCACCGTCCTCACCGCCATGGACACTAAGTCCGTGCACGGCAAGGCCTGGGTGGAAGAGAAGACCGGACGCCCCTGCACCAACTTCCGCAACGGCGACCAGACCACCACGCTCATGCGCACCGCCGAGGGCAAGGTGGTCGAAATCCAGCACAACGTGATGACCCCCCAGCCCTACAACCGCCTCTTCAAGCTCACCGGCACGAAAGGCTATGCCACGAAATATCCCGAAGAGAAGTTTGCCCTCGACAGCAAGCAACTCAAGCAGAGCGGCGTGACGCCCGCCATCGACGACCTCAAATCCCATGGATTCCTGCCCGATGCCGAGGCCAAAACCCTCACCAACAAGTACCTCCACCCCATCATCAAGAAATATGGCGAAATGGGGCGTGAGATGGGTCACGGCGGCATGGACTTCATGATGGACGCCCGCCTCGTCTACTGTCTGCAAAACGGCCTCCCCCTCGACATGGACGTCTACGACCTGGCCGAATGGTGCTGCCTGGGCGAACTCGGTGCGCTCTCGATGGACAATAACAGCGCCTCGGTGGCTTTCCCCGACTTCACCCGCGGCCACTGGAACGACCAGAAGGGCTACAAGCACGCCTACAACACCACCGACGAGGCCGCCGTTGAGGCCGCTGCCCAGGCTTCCACTGCTGCCCAAGTGGCCGCTACGGAAAAGTGCAAACTATGGAAACTCTACGACGCCAAGCGCAGTGCTGCCGATGCCAAAAAGGCCGCTCTGATCGAAAAGCAATACAAGGCCGCCAAGGCCAAATATGCTAAGATGATGGCCCGATAAGGCTGCCTCCGAGCCTTGTCTTCATCCTCTATTTTTCTCCCACACCCCCGTTGATGCTCATCCCATCGGCGGGGGTGTTCTGTTGTGGCAAACTTACCGGCAGCCTTTCGAAAGTCAATTTCCCTTGTCGAAAACTTCCGCAAGTCAGACGCAAACTATAAACCAAAGTTTGGTTTATATAAACCAAGGTTTGAATTACATAAACCAAACCTTGAATTACATAAACCAAGGTTTGGTTTATAGATTATCTTTGACGTAGTGAACTTTTCGTCCGATTTAGGGAAGAAAGGACGCCTTGCAGTTTACGTTGTTTTTGTTGGGCAGAGATGGCAAAGTGGGGTGGTGAAGGCTAAAGTGTGGATTTTTCTTCGCTTATCATACAAAGAAAAGGCACAAAAAGGCGCTGTTGTAAGTAATTTGTATTAAATTAGCCATGCACAAACTAAAAACACAATTACTTATGGAAAATCATCTCCTCATCCAAGCGTGTGCTGCCAAGGCGCAGCAATGGGTGGACTCGCCCCTTTACGATGCCGAAACGCGGCGCGCCGTGGCGGCGTTGCTGGCCGATGCCGACCCCACGGAACTGGTCAATGCTTTCTATCAAAACCTTGAGTTCGGCACCAGTGGGCTGCGCGGACTGATGGGCGTGGGCACCAACCGCATGAACGTCTATGTGGTGGGGCTGGCCACGCAGGGACTGGCCGACTACTTGTTGCAGAGTTTTGCCCACCTGCCGGAGATTTCGGTGGTGGTGTGTCACGACTGTCGCAACCACAGCCGCGAGTTTGCCCAGACGGCGGCCAACGTCTTTTCGGCCAACGGCATCCGCGTCTATCTGTTTGACGATATGCGCCCCACGCCGGAGGTATCGTTTGCCATCCGTCAGTTGGGCTGCCAGTCGGGCGTGAACATCACCGCCAGCCACAACCCGAAGGAATACAACGGCTACAAAGCCTATTGGGACGACGGCGCGCAGGTGACCTCGCCCCACGACAAGGCCATTGTCGAGGCGGCAGCGCGGGTGTGCATCGAGGACGTCCGCTTTGAGGGCAACCCGGCGCTCATCCACCTCATCGGCGAGGAGATGGACCGCCGCTATCTGGACGAGGTGCGCAAGGTGAGCATCGACCCCGAGGTGGTGCGCCGTCAGCATAATCTGAAAATCGTGTACAGCCCTTTGCACGGGACAGGGATGAAGCTCATCCCGCGCTGTCTGCGGGAGTGGGGCTTCGACGAGGTCTATTGTGTGCCGGAGCAGATGGTGGCGGACGGCAATTTCCCCACTGTGAAATTTCCCAACCCGGAGTATCCCGAAGCCCTTGACCTGGCCATTCGTCTGGCCGACGAGAAGGGGGCCGACTTCGTGATGGCGTCCGACCCCGATGCCGACCGCGTGGGCATGGCCTGCAAGGACCACCGCGGAGTGTGGACCTACATCGACGGCCACCAGACGAGCCTGATTTTCTTCTACTACATCATCAAGCACCGCAAGGACCGTGGGGAAATGACGGGGACGGAATATGCCGTGAAGACCATCGTGACGAGCGACCTGATTAAGACCATCGCCGAGCGCAATGGTGTGCAGCTCTACGACACCTACACCGGCGACAAGTGGATGGCGTGGGTCATCGCGCAAAACTATGGGCGGCGCGACTTCCTGGGCGGCGGCGAAGAAAGCTACGGATTTATGGCCACGGACGAGGTGCGCGACAAGGATGCCGTTTCGGCCTGCGCCTTGTTGGCCGAGATTTGTGCTTGGGCCCGCGAGCAGGGCAAGACGCTCTACGATGTGCTGATGGACATCTATGTGGAGTATGGCTGTGTGCATCACTATGCCACGAGCCTCATCAAGCCCGGGAAGAGTGGGGCAGAGGAGATAGCCCGACTCATGGAGCACTATCGCTCGCAGCGCCCCACGGCGCTAGCCGGCAGTCCGGTGGTGTGCAGCCGCGACTTTCTCACCCTGACCGCCACCGATGCGCAGGGCCGCACGCAGCCGCTGGACATGCCCGAAACGAGCAATGTCCTGCAATGGTACACCGCCGACGGCAGCAAAGTGAGCGTACGTCCCTCGGGCACCGAACCGAAGATTAAGTTCTACATCGAAGCGGCCGCGCCCATGCCCCATGCCGAGGACTATCCCGCCGCACTGGCACAGACCAAAGCCAAGGTCGAGGCCATCAAGGTCGACCTCGGGCTGGGATAGACGGCTGCAAGGGGCGCTTTGCTCCCGAACAATCCTCGAACAATCGGACTTATTTCGCAGAATATCCGCGCTAACCTTTGTTTGCTCGCTGAGAAAAACGTAAATTTGCAGTGAACAAACATCAATATCTTCATCACGTAACGATACATTACAATATGGAAAACCAAGCATTAGTAGCTCAGTGCCTTGAAGTGGCACAGCAGTGGATGGACTCCCCCATCTACGACTCGGAAACCAAGCAAGCCGTGAAGGCCATGATGGAGGCCGACGACAAGACGCCCCTCGTTGAGGCTTTCTATCGCAGCCTCGAGTTTGGTACAGGCGGCCTGCGCGGCATCATGGGCCCCGGTATCAACCGCATGAACGTCTACGTCGTGGGCGCTGCCACGCAGGGATTGGCCAACTATCTCCACAAGAACTTTGCCGACCGCAAGGACATCTCCGTGGTCGTGGGACACGACTGCCGCAACAACAGCCGCCTCTTTGCCGAAACCGTGGCCAACGTCTTCTCGGCCAACGGCATCAAGGTCTACCTCTTTGAAGACCTCCGCCCCACGCCCGAAGTTTCCTTTGCCATCCGCCACTTCGGTTGTCAGTCGGGTGTCAATATCACCGCGAGCCACAACCCCAAGGAGTACAACGGCTACAAGGCTTATTGGGACGACGGCGCACAGGTGCTCGCGCCCCACGACCAAGGCATCATCGATGAGGTGAACAAGGTGCGCATCGAGGACGTGAAGTTTGAGGGCAACCCTGCGCTCATCCAAATCATCGGCCAAGAGGTGGACGACCTCTACTTGGAAGGCGTCCATGCGCTGAGCATCGACCCCGGGGTCATCGCCCGCCAGAAGGACCTGAGCATCGTCTACACTCCCATCCACGGTGCCGGCCGCGTGCTCATCCCGGCTTCGTTGAAGAAGTGGGGCTTTGAGAACGTCAACTGCGTGCCCGAGCAGATGGTCAAGGACGGCAACTTTCCCACCGTTGTTTCGCCCAACCCCGAGAACGCCGAAGCCCTCACCCTCGCCCTCAATCTGGCCAAGAAGATTGACGCCGACATCGTTATGGCTTCCGACCCCGACGCCGACCGTGTGGGCATGGCCTGCAAGGACAGCAAGGGCGAATGGGTGCTGGTCGATGGCAACCAGACCTGCATGATTTTCCTCTACTACATCATCAAAAACCGCATCGCGCTGGGCAAGATGAAGGGCGACGAATACATCGTCAAAACCATCGTCACCACCGAGCTTATCAAGGCCATCGCCGAAAAGAACCACGTCAAGATGTACGACGAGTACACAGGCTTCAAGTGGATTGCCCGCGTCATCCGTCTGCTTGAAGGCAAGGAGACCTACATCGGCGGCGGTGAGGAAAGCTATGGCTTCATGGGCCAGGACATTGTGCGCGACAAGGACGCCGTGTCGGCCTGCTCGCTGTTGGCTGAGATTTGCGCTTGGGCCAAGGACCAAGGCAAAACGCTCTACGACGTGCTGATGGACATCTACGTTGAATATGGCTTCTCGCTCAACCACACCATCAACGTGGTGAAGCCCGGCAAGAGCGGTGCCGACGAAATCAAGGCCATGATGGAGCGCTTCCGCAGCAATCCGCCCCAAGAGATTGCCGGTTCAAAGGTGGTGCTCACCAAGGACTACCAGGTGCTCAAGGCCGTTGATGCCGAAGGTCGCGAGACGAAGCTCGACTTCCCCGCCACGAGCAACGTGCTCCAGTGGTTCACCGCCGACGGCAATAAAATCAGCGTCCGTCCCTCCGGCACCGAGCCCAAGATTAAGTTCTATCTCGAAGTGATGGGCAAGATGGCCACCGCTGCCGACCACGATGCGGCCAGAGCGGCTGCCGAAGCCAAAATCCAAGATATCCGCAAGAGTCTCGGCCTCTAAGAGAGCGCCGACGCTCAGCCTTTCCTCTCACTGCACCGCTTCCTGCGTGGAGCGGTGCAGTCTTTGTAGAAAAAAGAAAACGCTCCCAACCCCTTCCCCACGATGCTTACGACCCCAACGTTGCCCCCGATCCGATGGTTCCTCTTCCACAACGGCGCCCTGCTTCTGACTGCCGACAACGCTCTGCCTCTGGCTGCCGCTCCGCCCGTCCCCCTCGCCGAAGGGCAGACTCAGCAACCCCTGCCCGTGCTCGACGGCATCCCTTGCGCCGCGGGGCAGATGGAAGGCCCGCTGCCGCCCGATACCGCGTTGCACCTCGTGCCGTTGCGCCAAGCTTTCGACCTCCTCACGGCGGCCGACTTTCGCATGGCGGGCAAGGCGCAAGAACTCCTTCACTGGGACGCCCACACCCACCACTGCGGCGTGTGCGGCGCCCCCATGCAGCGGGCCACCGACATCTCCAAGGTGTGTACCGCCTGCGGCCGTGAGGTGTGGCCCAGTCCGACCACGGCGGTGATTGTGCTCATCGAGCGCCCCTCGCCCAATGGCCGGCGCGAGGACGACGAAGTGCTGCTCGTGCAGTCGCACAACTTCCGTGGCGACTACTACGGCCTGGTGGCGGGATTTGTCGAAACGGGCGAAACGCTCGAAGACGCTGCTCGGCGCGAAATCCTCGAAGAGACAGGACTGCACGTGCATCGGCTCCGCTATTTTGCCTCCCAGCCCTGGCCCTTCCCCTCAGTGCTGATGGTGGGTTTCTTCGCGCAATATGCGGAAGGTGAAATGCGCCTGCAAACCTCCGAGCTTCGCAAGGGCGGATGGTTCAAGCGATCGGCACTGCCCGCCATCCCCGGCACGGTGAGTCTGGCACGGCGGATGATCGATGCCTGGCAGGAGGGGTAGATGAGGGGGGCGAACAAAAGGGACGTTCCTTTTCTCCAAAACCGACGTCCTTTTTGGTCAAGACCGACCCGAAAGCGAGAAAAAAATCCCCTGCACCAACGCGAAGAAGGTGCAGGGGATTTTTGTGCAAAACAGTGATGTGGTGCAGCGCGGGATGTCCCGATGCTTAGGGGGTCGGCGGGGTGAGGGAAACCTGCTTCTGCTGTACCTGCATCGTGCCGAGGATGCCCGTGCCGCCGCGGATGTTGGAGAAGCGGATGGACGGTTCGGCCAGCCCGGCCTTGACGAGGGCATTATTGAAGGAGTCTTCGTCCTCGTTGAAAAGGCTGCTGAGGTAGCGGTAGTAGCCCTCGGAGATGCTGAACAACTGGAAGCGGCGGGCGAGGTCCTGCTTAGGCTTGAACCCACCGCGGTTGCGGTCGTATTCGAGGAAAGAGTAGCGGGTGAACTCTTCGTCAATGCGCAAGTCGTAGGTTTTTCCATCGAAGAGTTCGTCGCTGAAAGCCATCCCGCTTTCGCCGCCGATGGAACTGTTTTCGTCGAGCAGGTTGAGGCCGCCGTGACCGGGGATGAACACCTCGTCCTTGGAGTAGTCGAGACCGTGGACAATGGAGCCGCCTTCATCCATGATGCGGACGAAGTAGAAGTTGCGCTCGCGGGCAGGGTCGGCGAAGTGGATGCGATAGACGCACTGGTAGGTGTCGTAGAGTTGGGTCGTCTCGTTGAAGAAGCCTTTGGGTCGAAAGTCGATGTCCACTCTGTCGATGGGGATGAGGCGGGGGAGGGTCTCTTCGGCCCAGACGTTGCCGAGGCGTGTTCGGGCATCGATGCGGATGCGGTCGCCCTGCCGAGGGGTGTAGGTGGAGCGGTAGACGAAGGCCGTGGGGTCGTAGGTGAGGGTGGAGTGGGGCGTGCCGTTGACGGTGAGGATGACTTCGGCATCGGGGATGTCGGCATCTACCGAGAGGCTGTCGAAGATGGTGCGCGCCACTTGCACCACGATGGGCTTTTGGGTGCCGGCCACGCAGTTGAGCACCACGGTGGGGGTGGGGCGTCGGCTGCCCAGGTCGATCTCCTCCGTGCAGGCGGCCAGTGTGCCGACGAGCAGGAAGAGGGGGAGGAGACGGGAAAGGAACTTCATGAGGTCAGAACTTGAGGGTGTAGGAGATGGAAGGGATGATGGGGAAAAGGGCGATGCTCTGGAAGCGCACCTTGTTCACCTGACGGCGGCGACCGGTGGTGCCGGCGGAGGTTTCGTAGTCGTACTCCTGCTTCTGGCGCACCATGATGGGGTTGAGGTGGGAGTAGGCGTTGTAGATGCTGATGTTCCAGATGCTGCGGCGTCCGCTCTTCTTGTGGAAACGATGGAAGTTGATGCCCAAATCGAGGCGGTGGTAGGCCGGGAGGCGGAAGTTGTTCTTGCTGCTGATGTGGGGCAGGAGTCGGTCTTCGCGGTAGGAGGGATAGTCCGGGCCTTCTCCATCGCCGGCATAGTCGTAGCTGTCGTAGGCGAGGGTCATGAGGTTGCCCGACATGACGGTCCAGGCAGCGTTGAGTTCGATGCGGCGGGAGGCGCGGTAGCTGAAGGCGATGTTGAACTTGTGCCGATTGTCGTACTTCGAGGGGAAGGTGCGGCCTTGGTTGAGTTCGGGGAAGGTGCGGTCGGTCCAGAGCAGGCCGTAGCCCACGAAGCCGGCGAGGCGTCCGAAGTTCTTCTCCACTTGCAGGTCGATGCCGTAGGCCGTGCCTTTGCCTTCGGTGAGCTTGTCGACCCACGAGATGCTGCGGGCGAGCAGGCCGTGGCCTTCGCGGTATTCGAGCAGGTGGTTCATCTTCTTGTACCAGCCTTCGATAGAGAAGTTCCAGCGATTGTGGAGCGAATAGTAAGCCCCGAGGGAGAAGAGGTCGCTCGTCAGGGGAGCATGTCGGCTGGTCACGGGCATCCAGTAGTCGGTGGGCAGGGCGATGTAGGTCTCGCTCACCTGCTGGACAAACTGCGACATGCGGGCATAGCCGGCCTTGACGCTCAGGTCGGGGGAGAGGAGGAAGTTGAGCGAAGCGCGTGGCTCAATGGTGAGGTAGTTCTTGCCGCTCACGGCGAAATCCGAAAGGCGCAGACCGGCGTTGAAGTTGAAGCGCTCCATCGGTTTCCACTCCACGTCGCCGTAGAGGGCTGTCTCGTTGGCATCGAGGCGACGGTTGTTGTCGACAAACTTAATCTTCTCGTTGGTTGAGGTCTCGCGGTTTTGCTCGGGGGTGAAGCGGTGGTGAGTGTAGTCGGCCCCGAAGCGGAAGGTCAGTTCGCGCTGCAGAGTCCAGAGCCACTGCGAGCGGAGGCTCACGTCGTCGATGCCGTTGACGATGTCCTTGGTGGAGCGGTCGTAGAAGTAGTTTGGCCGGCCCTTCTGCCCATTGATTTCTTCTGCGGTGACGCCGAAGCCCGAGTGGTAGCGGGTGTAGGTGAGGGAAAGGCTGTGGAGCAGGTGGTCGGCCACGGGGAGGTTCCACTTGAGTGTGCCGAGCAGGTTGTTCCACTTGAGGTGGGCGTCGAAATTCTGCCGCCAGTAGGCATCGGGGTTGGGATTGTCCACGGTCCAGTCGTCGCCGCCCGTGTGGAGGCGGTCCTCCCCGAAGTAGCCGATGAAGGAGAGCGTGCCGAGGCGGTTGAAGCGGTGGTTGAGGTGGAGATTGAGGTCGGTGAAGGCGTAGGCGGCCGTGATTTTCTCACCGCTGCTCTTCGCGTCCTTGTTATAGAGGGCGAGGGCGGGGGTGGTGAGGAGGTCGAGCCAAGAGCGGCGCACGGCGATGTTGAACGAGGTGCGGTTCTTGACAATCGGGCCGCCCACGCTGAGGTTGGCCGCGGTCAGGCCGATGGAGAAGTTGCCGTGGTAGCGGTTCATGTCGCCGGGCTTGGTGATGATGTCCACCACGCTGGAGAGGCGTCCGCCGTAGCGGGCGGGAAACGCGCCCTTGTAGAAGGCCACATCGCGAATGGCCTCAATGTTGTAGGCCGAGAAGAGTCCGCCGGCGTGGTTCATCTGGTAGATGGGATTGCCGTCGATGAGGAAAAGGTTCTGGTCGTTGTTGCCGCCGCGCACCATCAGTCCGGCAAAGCCATCGACACCGGGCGAAACGCCGGGCTGCATCTGCAAGGCTTTGACCATGTCGGCATCGCCCATCAGGGTGGGAATGCTCTTGATGTGCTCCGGCCGCAGATAGGTCAAGCCCATGGTGGGAGTTTGCACTTTGTTCTGGCGCTGGCCCACGATGAGGGCGCTTTCGAGCTTCACGGTGTCGCGTTGCACGCTGTCGGCCGCTGCCGGCATCGCCGTGTGCGCTTGGGCACAGAGTGGGAGTGCCGTGAGGAGGCTCAGGGTGAAAAGTGGCTTCATGAGAAGAAGGAGTTTAGCGGTGTTGGATGAAAAAAACGCTGCAAAGTTACGTATTATTCTCGGCATAGGCAACGGTGGTCTGGCTTTTGCCGACGGCAATGGTGCTATACGATGGAGTGTCGCTTATAAGTAGGTGCTCGAAATGAATTGATACCCTATTTGTTTCATTTTTTCATCAGGTCGTCTTTGCGAAGAAGAAGTGTAGCAGGCTGCACGAGGGATGAACAAAGGTGAGGTGGCGGGAAAGGAAAACAAAGAGGGTATCAAAGTAGAGAACATCCTACAATGAAGATAGCTACGTTTAATTTTGAACACCTACTTATCTAAAAAGGGGGGCAAAGTGGTCGGCGCAACGGAGTGCCTTCCACCGGCGCGCGAGTCGCAGGTAATTTTCGTCCCTTCAGGAAGAGACAAACGTCCCTTCGCGAAGAAACGAATGTTTCCTCGGGAAGAGACGAATGTCCCATCGGGAAGGGACGAATGCTGCGAGCCTCGGAAAACAAACTACTTCTTGTGCGGAGAGTGGAGAAAAACGCGCAGCGTTTCGGAGTTCCGATGAAAATGTTCTGCTGTGCGTGTGCTTTTCTTGCGTAAAAATGCAGGTGGATGGTGTCTCGGCCTTGGAGGTATCCCGATTTAGTCGTATCTTTGTGGGCAGAAACACCTAATCCTCTTTCTTTTATGATCCTCAAATCTTTCTTTCTCTCCGCGCTCCTGATGGGGGCTGCCCTCACCGCCGCGGCCCACAAGCACACGCGCCACGTCGACCCCTTCATCGGCACAGCCGCCACGGGACACACCTTTCCCGGCGCCACTGTCCCCTTCGGCCTCGTGCAGCCCGGACCCTCGTCGGGCGTGGCCGGCTGGAAGTATTGCTCGGGCTACATCCACAGCGATGCCCGCTTCTGGGGTTTCGCACAGACTCACCTCAACGGCACGGGGTGCACCGACCTGGGCGACCTGCTCATCATGCCCGTCTCGCGGCAGTATGCCCAAATCGCCGACACGGCGGGCGTGGCGCAAAGCAACGACAAGGTGAACCTCTTCGGCAGTCGCAAGGGCACGGAGACAGCGCGCCCGGGCTACTACGCCGTGGAACTTCTCGATGCCGGGGTGCGCACGGAGGCCACTGCCACGCCCCACGTTGCCTACTATCGACACACGTTTCAGCCCGGTGCGCGTCGCTCGGTCTACATCGACTTGCAGCACGGCCCCACCTGGACGTGGGAGGGCTATCGCAAGCGCGTCAAGGAGTGTGAGTTTGTCTGGGACGATGCTCAGACGTTGTCGGGACACATCCGCAGCGAGGTTTGGGTGGACAAGGATGTCTATTTTGTCATTAGTTTTTCGCAACCGATGACGCGCTTCACCTCGCTCAATCCCATCGCCGGATTCAAAGGCAGCCGCCTGCTGGTGGACTTTCCCGACTCCGGGGTGCTGGAGATGAAGGTGGCCCTCTCGACCCACAGCGTGGCGGGCGCTCGGCGCAATCTGGCGGCCGAACTCCCCGGCTGGCAGCAGTTTGATCAGACGGCCGAAGCGGCCGAAGCGGCGTGGGAACAGTATCTCTCCCGCATCGACATCGCCGGCACGGAGGAACAGATGAAGATGTTCTACACCTCGTTCTACCACGCCCTCATCCAGCCCAACAACATCGCCGACGTCGACGGCAGCTATCGCAACACCCGTCGCGAGGAGGTCAAGGCGGTGGACGGCACGGAGATGTATTCCACTCTTTCGCTCTGGGACACCTATCGCGCGGCACATCCGCTCTACACGCTGGTGACGCCCGAGAAGGTGGGGGCTTTTGTCAACTCGATGATTGCGCAAGGTGAGGACCAAGGTTTTCTCCCCATCTGGGCACTGTGGGGCAAAGAAACGCAGACGATGATTGGCAACCACGCCGTGAGCGTCATTGCCGAAGCCTACGCCAAAGGTATCAAGGGTTTTGATGCCGAGAGGGCTTATGCCATGGTGCGCAAGACCCTCATGGAGAGTCATCCTGCCAAATCGAATTGGGAGGTCTACAACCGCTACGGCTACTACCCCTACGATCTCATCCCGCTGGAAAGTGTTTCGCAAACCTTAGAGTTCTGTTATGACGATTATGCTGCGGCCGACTTTGCCCGCCGACTGGGCAAGAAGAGCGATGCGAAATTCTTTGCTGCCCGCGCCGACAACTTCAAGCACCTCTTCGACCCCACGACCAGATTTATGCGTCCCAAGGACAGCCAAGGCCGCTGGCGCACGCCTTTCCACCCCGATGCCATCGGCCACGCCGAGAGCGGCACGGGCGACTACACCGAGGGCAACGCCTGGCAGTACACTTGGCACGTGCAGCACGATGTGCCCGGCCTCATCCGCTTGATGGGCGGCCGTGAGCGCTTCCTCAACAAGCTCGACAGTCTCTTTGTGGTCGAACTCAAAGATGTCAACCTCCCTGACGTGACGGGACTCATCGGACAGTATGCCCACGGCAACGAGCCTTCCCACCACGTGGCCTATCTCTACGCCCTGGCCGGTCGGCCGGAGCGCACGCAGGAGTTGGTGCGTGAGATTTGCGACACGCAGTATCACCCCACACCCGAGGGGCTTTGCGGCAACGACGATTGCGGGCAAATGTCGGCGTGGTACATGCTTTCGGCCATGGGCTTCTATCCAGTCGACCCTGTGAGCGGACAGTACGTCTTTGGTGCGCCGCAACTTCCTGCCGTCACGCTCCACCTGCCCGGCGGCCGCACCTTTGTCATCGAAGCGCACAACCTGTCGAAAGACAATCTCTACGTCAAGGAGATTTGGCTCAACGGCAAGCGCTGGAAGAAACCCACGATTTCACACGCCGACATCGTGCGCGGCGGCCGCCTCGTCTTCGTCATGGGCGGGAAGTAGGGCCGCGCCTTTCCTTCTCTCTCGTGGTTATCACGGAAAACAAAAAGAGGATGCACCCATCGCGTGGTGCATCCTCTTTTCGTAAGGTGGTGTTTCAGCTTTCGCTTATCGCGTCACGAGTTCGAGCGTATCGGTGGCGATGAGCAGTTCTTCGTCGGTGGGCACGACCAGCACTTTTACACGGCTGTCGGGTGCAGAGACGATTTCCTCTTCGCCGAAGTTGGCCTTGTTCTTCTCGTAGTCCATCTTCAGGCCGAGGAATTCAAGGCTTTCGCAAGCCTCCCAGCGTACGTCCCACTGGTGTTCGCCCACACCGGCAGTGAAGACCACAGCGTCGAGACCGCCCATGGCTGCGGCATAAGCACCGATGTATTTCTTGATGCGGTAGCTGTACATCTCAAGAGCGAGGATGGCGCGGTCGTTGCCTTCGGCCACAGCCTTTTCAATGTCGCGCATATCGCTGCCTACGCCCGAAATGCCTTTCACGCCCGACTCCTTATTGAGGAGGTAGCGCATTTCGGCGGGGCTGAGGTTGTCGCTTTCCATGATGCTGAGTACTACGGAGGCATCGAGGTCGCCCGAACGAGTGCCCATCATCAATCCTTCCAACGGAGTGAGACCCATAGAGGTGTCTACGCATTTGCCGTCGACAATCGCTGATACCGATGCACCGTTGCCCACGTGGCAAACAATGATTTTCTGTCCTTCGGGCTTCACACCGAGCACTTCGCAAGCGCGCTTCGAGACGAAGCGGTGGCTCGTGCCGTGGGCGCCCCAGCGGCGGATGTTGTTGTTTTCGTAATACTTGTAGGGAACGGCATACATATAGGCCTTGCGGGGCATAGTCTGATGGAAAGCGGTGTCGAACACAAAGACGTTGGGCTTCGTGGGGAGCATTTGTTTCACTGCCTCGTAGCCTTTGAGGTGGCCGGGATTGTGTTCGGGAGCCAAGTCCATATAGGTCACCCATTCTTCCATCATTTTGTCGTCGACAAGGCAGCTCTCGGTGAAGCGACCGCCCGCCACAATGCGGTGGCCGATGGCAGCAATCTCATCGAGGCTCTTGATGGCGCCGTATTCGGAATGAGTAAGCGTGTCGAACACCATCTTCATTCCCTCCGTGTGGGTGGGGCAATCGAAGGCAATCTTTTGATTCTCGCCGTTGAGTGTTGCTTTTAAGAAAGCGTCTTGTTGTCCGATGCGTTCGATGCCGCCAGAGGCCAGAACGCTCTTGTCGTCCATCTCGTAGAGTTTATATTTTATGGAGCTGGATCCGCAGTTGATAACGAGGATTTTCATTGGGATAATAGTGTTGAGTTTAGTTTTGTTCTTTGGCCGCAATGGCTTGTACGGCAGTGATGGCAATCATCTTGTAGATGTCCTCTACGCAGCAGCCGCGCGAAAGGTCGTTGACGGGGCGGGCGATGCCTTGGAGGATAGGGCCGATGGCTTCGGCGTGGCCGAGGCGCTCCACGAGTTTGTAACCGATATTGCCCACTTCCAAGCGGGGTACAACGAGCACATTGGCCTGTCCGGCCACGGGGCTGGTGGGAGCTTTGAGTTTGCCCACCTTCGGCACGAGCGCTGCATCGGCCTGCAACTCACCATCAATCATCAGTTCGGGCCGCATCTCTTTGGCGAGGTGTAAGGCTTCCACCACTTTATCTACATCTTCGTGTTTGGCCGAGCCATAAGTGGAGAAAGAGAGCATGGCCACGCGAGGTTCAACACCGGCCACAGCACGTGCGGTGTCGGACGAGCACACGGCAATCTGTGCCAGTTGGTTGGCATCGGGCACGGGGGTCACGGCGACATCGCCCATCACCACCACACCGTCAGACCCATATTCGTGGGCTTGGGTGATGAGAATCATGGCTCCGCTCACACAAGTGATGCCGGGCTGAGTCTTGATGATTTGCAGGGCGGGGCGGAGCACATCGCCCGTGGTGTTGCGCGCACCGGCCAACTGTCCGTCGGCATCGCCGCTCTTGATGATGAGACTGCCCAGGTAGAGGGGATTTTCCACGATGCTGCGTGCGCTCTCAATGGTGACGCCCTTCTTGGCGCGGAGCTGCGCCAGCAGTTGGGCATACTCTTCTTTCTTGGCGTGGTTGCGTGGGTCGATGAGGGTGGCCTTGGCGATGTGTTGGAGGTTGTGTTGTGCGGCGAGCTCCTTGATTTCTTCGGGGTCGCCCAAGAGGATGAGGTCGGCAATGCCCTCGGCGAGGACACGGTCGGCAGCTTTCAGAGTGCGTTCTTCCGTGCCTTCGGGGAGAACGATGCGTTGCTTGTTGGATTTTGCTTTTGCAACGAGTTGTTCAATCAATGCCATAAATCTATTTTAGGGAGTTGAGAATAAGAAACGATGCTGGAAGCCCGATTGAGGCTTCCACTGCGAAATTACGAAAAAAAACGTTGTCACGTATCGTTTGCGCGCTACTTTTTGACGCAATGAGAGGTTTGCGATATATTTACAAGGGGTTTATGCCTCCGTCAGTCGAAATCCGAAAGGTCGACAAACTTGCCGCGGCTGCGGCGTTCCTCGATGAGGCGGCTCAGGTGGGCACGGCGGGTGGAGGCTATCCAGCGGCGGGCAAAGATGTTGGGGATGGCCACACCGATGGAGATGCACAGCACGATGAGGGCGGCGTTGACCATAAAGTCGAAGGAGCGCAGGAAACCTTCTACCTCGTTGCCCATGCGCACAAAACCAAAAATGCCGCGATACATCAAGATGCCCGGCACCATCGGGATGACGCTCGGAATGCTCAGCACGTGGTTGGGGCTGCGCGTGGGCTGCACCAAGCGCACCGCGATGAGGGAAACGAGCGAAGCACCGGCCAGCGATCCCAGTACCAAGCCCTGTCCCAGTTCGAATCCGATGAAGTTGCGTGTGAACATGGCCAACACGCCCAGCAGGGCAACCGCCGGAAGCGAACGCCGAGGCACATTGAAAATCATGCCGAAGCCCATGGCCGAAATCCCGGTGGCGATGGCGGCCTCCCAATAGCTGATTTCGGGCGCCATGCTCAGTGTGGTCAAGAAGTTGGTGACGCCGCACACACTCACGGCCAGCACAATGCCGAAACTCATCGAAGCAATCTGCACCATGGCGTTGGAGAAGCGCGCCACCCCCATGAGCAAATAGTTGTCGAGCATGTCGTCGAGGAAGTTGATGAGCGCCACACCGGGCACGAGGAAGAGAGCGCACGAGAGGAAGGGGTGGTAAGGGTGGTCGGTAAATCCTTCCGGCAGCAGGTGCATCATTCCCCACACCGTCAGGGTGGCCAGAAAGGCGGAGAGGGCGGTGACCATGTAGACGTTGAAGCCGCGTGTCAAGAGCTCGCGCCGCACCGAAAATCCCACCCAACCGGCCACCATGGCCGGAAGGAACGAGGGCCAGTCGCCCCCGAAGAGCACGCAAAAGCCCCCGCAACCCATCGCAGCGCCCAGCGTGACGAGCCATGCGGGATAGTCGGAGCGGGAGCGTGCAATGCGGTTGACCACCCGCTCAAAGCGCGACATGGTGTAGTCCTCCTGGATGGCGCGCCATGAGAGTTGGCTCATCGCGGCAAGGGCTTTCATGTTGATGGTGTAGCGGTCGGAGTGGACAAAACGGCTGAACGAATGACTCTCGTCACTGTAATTGACTTTGAGCGTGCCGTAGAGCACATCGATGTGCAGATAGCGCTCGTCGAGCCCGAGGAAGGCGGCAATGCGCTTCATGTTGCGGACGATGCGGTTGGTGTCGGCCGCACTCTCCATCAGCACCATGCCGGCGCGCAGCAGGATGGTGAGCTTGCGGTGCACGCGGCGTGCATTTTCGTTGAGGGTTTCGGGAGATGATGCCATACAGAAAAGGGAATTTTTAAGACGATGGAACAAAAGTACCACTTTTTTTTGACCTTGCCAAGCTCTCGGAGCAAAACCCAACGCCTGCCGGCCCTTTTCCATCCTCTGCACAGTGTCTTCCGATGCCCTTGTGGCAGGGGCCGACGAGCCTCGCTTTCTTTCGGACGGTGCTTTTCGGCCTTCGGGTTGTGCTTTCCGCGAGAGGGCCGACGTGGCGGCACAGACCGTCTGTTTCCCCGACTTCGTGCGGAGTGTCGCCCTCATCTGTGGGTGGGAAGTAGGCGTTTCCCGCTCCTTTGTAGTTTTCGTCCCTTCGCGAGGGGACGTTCGTCTCTTCGCGAGGAGACATTCGTTTCTTCCCGAAGGGACGTTTGTCTCTTCCCGAAGGGACGAAATTTATCTACGACCAGTGCGCCACCGGAACGCACTTCCACGATATCCTCGGCATCCATCGCCCTCACCGCCTTTGAAGCGAAAAATGCCGGGTCGTTCCGACATTGTGGGGCAAAAAGATACTTAAAAGCAGACAAGTTGCCGTTTTTTTTCGTAACTTTGCACGAAAATTTATTGTATCTGCGCCGAAAGGGCTGCTGCATATCCTTTTCGGCATAGAGAAAGCAAGATACAGCAAACGCTGATTTACTTCAATAATGAAAGCCAAGAAAATCCTGTTCATCACCCAAGAAATTTTCCCGTATGTTCCCGAGTCGAAAATGGCCACTGCCGGGCGTCAAATCCCCCAAGCCATTCAAGAGAGCGGCTTTGAAATTCGCACTTTCATGCCGAAATGGGGCAACATCAACGAGCGTCGCAACCAATTGCACGAAGTCATTCGCTTGTCGGGAATGAACATTGCCATCGATGAAACCGACCACCCCCTCATTATCAAAGTGGCTTCCATCCAAGCCGCCCGTATGCAAGTGTACTTCATCGACAACGACGACTTCTTCTTGAAGCGCGCGATGATGGTGGATGACGAGGGTAAGGAATATGCCGACAACATGGAGCGTGCCATCTTCTATGCACGCGGTGTCTTGGAGACGGTGAAGAAGCTCCGTTGGGTGCCCGACATTATCCACTGTCAGGGCTGGATGTCGGCTGTGGTGCCGCTCTACATCAAGACGGCTTTCCGCGGAGATCCACCTTTTGCTAATGTCAAAGTGATTTTCTCTGCCCACGACGAGATGCCCACGTTGCCGCCTCCCGCCAACGCCACCGCCTGCTTGACCTTCCGAGAAGCCACTTCGCAACTCCTTGCCGAGACCGGGATAGACTTCACCCGCCCTGACTCGCTGGGCCGACTGGGCGTCCACTTCTCGGACGGATTTGTGCAAGCCGGCGGACATACAGAACTCACTGACTATGCCGCGCAGCACGGCGTGCCGACCTTGCAGGCGACCGAAGAATCCAACGCCGAAGCCTATGCAGACTTCTACCGGCAGATTGCTGGTGACGAATCCGAAGAATAGTTGTCACATGTGACGAAACATTTTCCCCCATTGTATGAAACGCTTTTCTGCCTTCCTCCTTCTGGCCTCCACCCTCTTGGGAACTGCGTGTAGCGACGATGCCACGGCCATCGGCGGCAGCGTGATGCCCGATGAAGACCACGTTTCGACCGACCAGTACACCTTCAAGGTGACCACTCAATCCCGAAAGACGGGAGCGATGTTGGCCAACACCAACGAGTGCTATTTGGGCAGCGTGATTGATCCCGAGACGCAGGCCATGACCACCAGTAGCTTTTTGGCACAGTTTCACATGCCCGAAGGGTTCAGTCTGCCGGCAAAGTCGGAACTGATAACCGATGCCAACGGCAAGGTCGTGGCCGACTCGTGCGTGCTGCGCATTCTCCACGATAAGTATTATGGCGACTCGCTGACCACGATGAAACTCTACGTTCAGGAATTGGACACTGCAAAGACGTTGAGCGAGAAATCGAGCTACTACACCGACATCGACCCGACACAATTTCTCAGCACCACCACGGCTCAGCGCAAGACCATCACCTACACCGCGCTCGACCAAACCAAAAGTGCTTCGGTGCTGAACAACAAAAAACTCTATCGTGACATCTCCGTGTGGTTGTCGACCGACTTTGGCAGTGGCATTCTCAACAAATACTACGAAAATGCCAACTTCTTCAAGAACTCTTATGAGTTTGCCAAGCACGTGTGTGCCGGTTTCTACTTCAAGCATGCCGGTGGTGTGGGCACGATGATTGACTCGGAACTGACCACGCTTGACTTCTACTATCGCCAACACAGCAAAACCGCTGCCGGAAAAGACACCCTTCTCAACAAGGTGCTGCGCCTTGGGGCAACGGGCGAAGTGATTCAGAGCACGCACGTGGACAATGAACTCCCGACCGAGATGCTGTCAGACACCCACCCCTACACCTATCTCAAGTCGCCGAGCGGCATCCACACCGAAGCCACCCTTCCCGTGAGCGACATTGTGGCGGGCACTCACTACAACGACACTATCAACAGTGCCAAGTTGCTCTTCCGCACACTGGCCGCTCAGCAGAATGTGACTTATCCCTTGAAGCATCCCGATTTGATTTTGCTCCTGCCCTCCGATAGTGTCGACCACTTCTTCCGCCACACTGCGTTGCCCAACAACATCACCAGCTATGTGGCCAACTACAATGCCAAAGGCTATTATGCCTTCGACAACATTGCTCCACTTATCTCCCGTCTGCGTCAGGTACGCGACCTGCAATCGGGTGTCACTGCCACCGACGACGAGGCGGCACGTCGCGCCAAATGGAGTACTTGGGAGAGTGCCCATCCCAATTGGAACAAAGTGGTCATCCTCCCGGTCACCGGCGACTACCTCACCCAACAAGACGTCTACACCAAAAGGACCAACAAAATTTTGCAGCGCGTGAGAAATAATTTTGGTCTCACCAGCGTGCGCATCGAGGGCGGAACAAAGCCTGTGGAAATGTCGGTCATCTACAGTCGTTTCAAGCAATAACTGCTCTTTTCTACCACAGCGAAACTCTCTCAGAGGCCATGTCAACTCTTTGACGTGGCCTCCTTTTTAAGGGAGGTGTCGCTCATTTTCCTTCTTCACACCCTTTTCCTCTTTTCTTTATGCGTGCTATGCTTTTTGCCGCCGGACTAGGCACTCGCCTCCGTCCGCTCACCGATACTCTTCCCAAGGCCTTAGTTCCCGTGGGCGGCCGCCCACTCTTGGAACACACCCTTCGCCGTCTCATTGCAGCCGGGGCCACCGAAGTGGTGGTGAACATTCATCACTTTGGCCAACAAATTATTGACTATCTTACCCAACATGATTTTGGGATAGACCTCCACATTTCCGATGAGCGCACAGCACTGCTTGACACCGGTGGTGGGCTTCGGCAAGCCCTCTCCTTGTTTTCCGCATCCGACACGCCTATCCTCATCCACAATGTCGACATTTTGAGCAATGCCGATCTTCCCGGCTTCTATGCCCACCAGCACCAGCACGACGTGTTGCTCATGGTCAGCGAGCGCGAGACCCAGCGCTATCTCCTTTTCGACGACCTGCATCGAATGGTCGGCTGGACCAATACCGCCACGGGTGAAGTGCGCAGCCCTATCCCCCATCTCAATCCTGCCGACTGCCAAAAACTGGCTTTTGCCGGCATTCATAGTGTGTCGCCTCGCATCGCCTCACTTATGAGCCCCTATCCCAAGGCGTTCCCCATTATGCAGTTTTATATTGAGAACTGCGACAAACTGGATATTGTCGGTGTGACGCAATCGGATTTGCGCCTCCTTGATGTCGGCAAACAGGACAGCCTGCTCGCTGCCGAAAGTTTTCTCCGAGAACTTGAAAATGCAAAATGAACCTTTCAAAGGGTGTTGGCCATGGGAGAAAATACACCTCCGGATTAAAAATATCCTCGCAATCCCTTGCAGTTATCAAAAAAAGTAGTACCTTTGCACCGCGTTTGAGAGATAACGCTCCTGCACTGAAAAGGGCAGCGGTTTTGCGGAAATAGCTCAGTTGGTAGAGCACAACCTTGCCAAGGTTGGGGTCGCGAGTTCGAGTCTCGTTTTCCGCTCACTTTTGGACAAGTTGAATCACCTTCAAGCCCAGGTGGCGGAATGGTAGACGCGCTCGTTTCAGGTGCGAGTGTTTCACGACGTGCAGGTTCGAGTCCTGTTCTGGGCACAGAACCCGATGATTCAACAAGCAACAAGAGTTCTGCTGATGATATTCACCCCCTGATATCAGCCAACGACAGCAGAACAACCACGAAAAATGGAGAGGTGGCGGAATTGGTAGACGCGCTACTTTGAGGGGGTAGTGTCAATTGCGACGTGGGAGTTCGAGTCTCCTCCTCTTCACTTTCATTTTGCGGAAATAGCTCAGTTGGTAGAGCACAACCTTGCCAAGGTTGGGGTCGCGAGTTCGAGTCTCGTTTTCCGCTCACAAGCGAATTGCCCAAAGGCAGTTCGCTTTTTTCATCTTTCTTTTTTGTTTTTCCCACACAAGAACCTCTCTTCATTCTTCATCTATGAACATTTACGTACGTTATTTCGACCACGAGACCATTACCCGCAGTCTTGACGAACTCTTGGAGTTTCTGGAAGCCTTGCGCGAAATTCCGATGACCGAAGAGATGGTGAACGAACTGGCGGAGTACATCAACAGCGACATTCCCTACCCCAAGCGCTACAAGGTACGTCCTCGCATTTACTTCATTCTCATCAAAACTACGGCCAACACCCTCGAAGAGTTTAAGGCCAACAGCAAAAATGCGAATGACGACCTGCCCCTCCCTTCCTTCCCCGAATATCCGGTACGGAAAGAGAAGGAAATCCGACAAAGTCTCCTGCAAGAACCTCGTGAGGGCTGGTACTTGGGCGAAATCAACTTCAAACGTGTCATCCTCATCCCCGGCACACAAAAATGTCAGTACAGCGACACTCCTTTCGCAGCCTATGTCTACGCCAATTCCGCGCAAGAGTGCTACAATCGCATCATCGACCACCTCAGAAATCGGCAAGACATCGACCCTCGCAGTCAATTCCCATCGGCTCGTGGCAGCAGTTTTACCTACGATTTTATCGGTGATGAACTCTAAACAAAAAGCATCTCGACTTCTCTGCATAACATAAAGAGAAGTCGAGATGCTTTTTTGTTCTCCTTTGGAGAGAAAAGTATACTCAGTCTTTCATGGCTACAATCGTTGAGGACAGCGATTAAAATCGACAGAGATGTTCCAGGCTTATCGGTTGACCACGCGGTCGCCGAGCACTTTGGCAAAGCTCATCTCCATTTCGTTGAGGACAACAAGACGCTGCATGAGTTGGAGTACCGATTCGGGATTGGCCTGTGTGGAGGGAGAGCGCAGTTGTAGGAGAAGTCCTTCCTTTTCCAAAGCGAGGAGGGCATACTTGTAGTCGTTGAGCACATGGGGCACGAGCTCCGAGAGGCGATATTCTTCGGGGATATAGGCCTCTTGCTGCATCGAGGAAAGTTGGTAGCGTTCATCGGTGAGGCGGGAGGCAAGGACACTGATTTCCGGGTTGCTGTGGAGGGGAAAATAGGTGGCAGTGTGGAAGTCAGGTTCATCGGCGTGCTCAACGGCTTCGGTGAGGATGGCGCGGTGTAGTTCCTCCATGAGGGTAATGCCTTCTGCTTGCAGTTCTCCTGCAATGTAGGAGGCTACGAGGGGACTGTCGGGCATGGGGACGTATTCGGTCGGTGCTTCTTCCAGCGTAGGCGTTGAAGCGGCTTCCAGTGGGCGATCGGCTTTGCGCTCCATCATCAGCATCGGACATTCACCGTAGCGCACCACCAGTTCCATCAGGTGACGCTCGCAGGCTTGCAGTCGGCGCAAAGCCGGAGAGGCCGCAGCAAAGACATCGGCCGCAGCATCGGGAAGAGGGGTGCCTGAAGTTTCGGCCGAGGAAGGTGGCGCCACGAGGTTGCCCTCTTCATCAAACACGGGAGCATCTGCCACAGCACTCGAAGGAGGAACGGAGGTGGGAGAAACGCCCTCTTTTTCCTTCGGTGAGGCAACGGACGATGGCGTAGAACGCACTGTCGCCTTGGCTTTGCGCATTTCGGCCGCCACCTCGTTGACAATGGTGCTCTCCTCCATCCCGATGCGCGCAGAGAGTTCGTGGATGTAGACTTGACGAACGATGTCGCTGGGGATGACGGCAATGCTGCGCACGATGTCGCGAATGACGGTGGCGCGCTTCATGGGGTCGTGGGCGGCATCCTGCATGAGGAGGTCGGTCTTGAAACTCATGAAGTCGGTCTGATGTTCTTCGATGTAAGTTTGCAATTCCTGTGCTGAATGCGACTGGGCAAAGCTGTCGGGATCTTCGCCATCGGGGAGGAGGAGCACTTTGATGTTGAGCCCTTCGGCCAGCAGAATGTCAATGCCACGCAGCGAGGCTTTGATGCCGGCAGCATCGCCATCGTAGAGCACGGTAACGTTGGAGGTGAAGCGATGGATGAGACGTACTTGTTCTTGAGTGAGGGAGGTTCCGCTTGAAGCCACCACATTCTCCACTCCGTTCTGATACATCGAAATCACATCGAGATAGCCTTCCACAAGATAGCAACGATCGTGCTTGACGATGGCTTGCTTGGCGGTGTAGAGGCCGTAGAGTTCGCGCTTCTTGGAGTAGATTTCCGACTCGGGAGAGTTGACATACTTCCCCGTGTTGGCCGTTTTGGCATCGCCTAAAAAGCGTCCACCGAAAGCGACCACACGCCCCGACACGCTGTGGATGGGAAAGATGACGCGCCCGTGATAGCGGTCGAGCAGACGTCCATCGTCGGTGCGAAAGCAGAGTCCGGTGCGTTCCACATGCTTCGCGTCAAAGCCCTTTTTCAGTGCCGCCCCGGCCAAGGCATCGCGCTGATTGAGCGCATAGCCGAGCTGGAACTTGCGAATGATGTCGTCGCGCAGACCGCGGGAGCGGAAGTAGGCCATGCCGATGGCACGCCCATCGACACTGTTGTTGAGGGTATCGACAAAATAGTCGCGCGCCCACTCGTTGACTACAAACATGGCTTCGCGTGCCGAGGCAGCAGCTTTCTGTTCATCGGTGAGTTCTCGTTCCTTGACCTCGATGCCATACTTCCGCCCGAGCCATTTGAGAGCTTCGGGGTAGGTCATCTGTTCGTGTTGCATCACGAAGTTGACCACATTTCCCCCTCCTCCACAGCTGAAACACTTGCAGAGTTGCTTGGCAGGCGAGACCATGAACGAAGGCGTCTTCTCATCGTGAAACGGACAAAGCCCTTTGAAGTTCGCTCCCGAACGACGAAGGGTCACAAAGTCACTCACCACATCGACAATGTCGGCTGCGGCCATGATGCGGTCAATGGTACTACGATCTATCATGATGAAACATATCGAATTTGGAAAAGCAAAGATACACCTTTTTGAGCGTTTATACGTGCCGTCCGTTGAAAAAGATGTATCTTTGCAAGAGAAAACAAGCGCTCCACGGCGTATTCTCTTTTACTCACCCTTCATCTCCTCTCACGTCTGCAAAAGCCTTGAAACCTATGTTCAGACTGCTCCTCCCTTTCTGCTTCTTCTGCGGTATTGTCCTCTTTGCTCCGGCGCAAATCAATGCCTATCAGCAATACATCGACCAATACAAGTCGTTGGCCATCGATCAAATGCATCGCTACCGCATCCCGGCCAGTATCACACTGGCGCAAGCGCTGTTGGAAAGCAATGCCGGTCGCTCAGCACTGACGCTCAAGTCCAACAACCACTTTGGTATCAAGGTCGGGGGAGACTGGACGGGGCCTTACGTGCTGGCTCATGACGATGCGCCCAATGAGAAATTTCGAAAGTACAACTCGGCCCGAGAAAGCTATGAAGACCACTCGCGTTTTCTCTCCATGCGCGGCCGCTACTCTTCGCTCTTTACCCTCGAACCGACGGACTATCGCGGTTGGGCTTATGGGCTGAAAGCCGCGGGCTATGCCACCAATCCGCGCTATGGCGATTTGCTCATCAACGTCGTTGAACGCTATGAATTGATGCAGTTCGACCGCAAGCACAAGCATCGTACCAAGCAGGAGGATCGGGCCTTTGCCAGCGGACGCGAACTCTATCTCTGCAACGACCGCGTCTACGTCCTCGCGCGCCGTGGCGACACATACGAAAGCATAGGACGTGACCTCGATATGCGTGCCGGAAAACTTCGGAAATATAATGAAGTGGGCGACGACTACGTGTTGCAGGAAGGCGATATCGTCTATCTGAAAAAGAAACAGAAGCACGTGGCCAAAGCACTCCGCTATACCTTCCACAAGGTGCAACCCGGCGAGTCGATGTATAGCATTTCGCAGCGCTACTGCATCCGTCTCGAACGGCTCTACAAGTACAACTATCTCAGTCCTGACTACGCTGCGCAGGTGGGCGATTTGATTTACCTCCGATAGGAGTTGTTTCGAAAGGACGACTAAGTGCGATAGCGGGCCAAAGCAAAGGCGCACTCTTCCACCACATCGGTCAGCAGCACCGCCTCTTCATTGAGCGTGGGCAGTTTCGCAAGGAGCTGCCCACGCTCCATTTCTAAACAGATGTCATCGAGAAAACTCAGTCCTTCGGTGTCGCACAATTTGTAGACCGCCTCTTTGGCACACCAAAGCAAGGTGGCATCGCTGGGCGTCACGATGAGCTCTTCTTGTTCCTCATCGGTGAGAAAGCGATGGACGAGTCGGAAGGCACGGTCGATGTTATGCTCAATGTCGATGCCCACCTCCATACCCGAAGGGGCGATGGCAAGGGCCGCAAGATGGTCGGAATGACTGATGCTCACCTCCAAATCAACATTGAGTAACACCGGCCGCCCCGTGGAAAGATAACCGATTTCGGCTTCCGGGCCGAGTTGCCGGTGGAGCAGACATCGCACAGCGAGCCACTCTTTTCGTCGGCGTTCGGAGCGGAAGGTCGCTACTTGTTCGGCATAGTGCCGATTGTTGGGCAAAAGCGCGAGCATCTCGTTTTGGCACTCTGTAATGTGCCAAAACGAGATGCTCACGTCATCTATTTGTGTTTCTTTGAGAAAAGGCATAGCAACAAAGATTAGAATGGCGCCTCGGTGGGACGTGGAGGGGTAGAAGGAGCGTCTGTGCCTGATGTCCCGGCAGCTGCCGTTGAGGGCGCTGAGGCAGGGGCGGCCGTAGTGGGAGCAGCAGCGGTCTGTCCTTTGGGCGTGAGCATTTCCATGTTGTTGACCCACACCTCGGTGACATAGCGCACGATGCCTTGGTGGTCAGTGTAGTTGCGCGTACGAATTTCGCCCTCTACATAGAGTTTGTCGCCTTTGCGCACATACTTTTCCACGACTTCGGCCAGCCGACGCCAAAAGAGCAGATGATGCCATTCGGCACGTTCCGGCACCTGAGTCCCATTAGGAAGTGTGTAGCCGGGCGTTGTGGTGGCCAAAGAGAGTTTGGCAGTACACACGTTTTGGTCAATGTAGCGCACTTCGGGGTCTTTGCCTACATTGCCAATGAGCATCACTTTGTTCATAAGTAGGTGTTCAAAAATTAATCGTAGCTATCTTAATCGTAGGATGTTCTCTACTTTGACACCATCTTTGTTTCCCTTTTCCGCCATTTGGTCTTTGTGCATCAGTCGTGTAGCCCGCTACACTCCTTCCTTACAAAGACAAACTGACGACAAGATGAAACATATATAGTATCAATCCGTGCTGAACACCTACTTCGTCGTTGCAATGACGAGCGGACGAATAGATTAACGAATGCGATCGACAGAGCGAATGAGCTTGTAGTCGCGCTGAATGCCGCGCCAAGCCAAACCTGTGAAGAGTAGGGCAGCCAATGGCAGGAAAATGCCGATGTTGGGCACAAAGTTGGCCACACCGGGGAGATCCCCATAGAATCCGACCACGAACGTTAGATCCATGGCACAATAGAGCACGATGAACACCATCGAGATGACGGCCCGCATGCGTTGGGCTTTGAGATTGCGATAGGAGCAAAAAGTCCACACCAGATTGATGAGCGTGAGCACGAGAAAAAGTGCTACATTATAGTAGGACATGGGAGTTTTGAAAGGCTCAGTGCCCCCTTCTTGCAAACCGAAAAGGGTGAGGGTGTAGAACTTTCCACTGCCCACAAGATACCAACCTTGGGAGAAGAAGAAAATGAGTGCCATAGCGATGATGGCCAAAAAGAGGTAGAGGTTTTGAATGCGTTGTATCATCATCAAGAGAGTTGAAGCGTTGAAAACAAGAGGAGAACAGAACACCGCACAGGGTCTCTAAGGTCGCTGCGACACTTAGAGACCCTGTGGCGTTTGGGGGAATACGGCAGGTGCGGTGAAGTGCCGAGGAATGAGTTAGTCGTTGTTGAGTTGCTGATCGCGCTCTTTGAGTGGATTGCGGAAGTAGACCTTGCCGTGCAAAAAGTCTTCGGCTGCAATGAGCGTGCTCTTCGGCAGGCGTTCGTAGTAGCGGGAAATCTCGATTTGCTCACGATTTTCAAAGGTTTCTTCGAGCGTGTCTGTGCCGGAGGCAAACTCTTTGAGCTTACGGCTGAGGTCTTCTTTCATCTGTGCCGAAATCTGGTTGGCACGCTTGCCCATGATGACCAAACTCTCATAAATGTTGCCTGTGGGTTCTGCAAAATCCATCAGGTTGTGCGTGATAGTGTTGGTGGGGGCTTTAGACTTTTTATAATCCATGACGATATGATAAAGTTTTTGTTTCGGAAGGAGGAAAGTGGGGAGAATGATTATTTCTCTACCGCTGCGGTGTCTACGGGAGTGGAGTAGGCTTTGGCGCTGTCGAAGAGGGCACGAGCCTTGGGCATAAACTTAGAGTCGGGGAACTCATTGGTGAAACCATAGTATTCATCAATGGCGGCGTGGTAGCGCTCTTCTTTTTTGCTGTCGATACTCTGTGCCGCAAGTTCAAACTTCGACTTGAGGATGAGGATGGCAAACTCCTCTCTACGCGGTGTGTAGGGGTAGTCATTAATGGCATTTTGTGCGGTGATGATGCACGCTTGGTAGTTGCTCTCGCCACTGCCGCAATTTCCAAAATATCCCCCGAGGTCATAATAGAGTTTGGCCGCCAAAAACTCTTTTTCAATCAGTTTGTCTTGCAGCTCGAAGATAATCTTTTCGGCTTCTGCACGATAGCGGCTGCCGGGGTAGGCTTCGATGAAGTCGCGCAACTCCGTGATGGCGGTGTAAGTGTCGGTCTGATCCAAACGAGGCTCCGGTGTCTTGGCATAGAGCGCGCGTCCGGCATAGAGGTGCGCTTCCTCTACGTAAGTGCCACGGGGATAACTTTCGTAGTATTTCTTGAAATATGTGGCGGCCGCTTCGTAGTCACGACCCTTATAGGCCGAAAGTCCGAGCAGAAACAGCGACTCTTCGGCCTGATTTGTTCCTTTGGCAGCGGCAATGAGGTCAACAAGCAAGGTGTTGGCCTGATTGTAGTCGCCCTGGTAGTAGTATTGTTTGGCGGCTTCGTAACGATAACTCAAATCGTTGGATTTGAGCACATTGTTGTAGTCGTTGCACGAGACGAAGGCGACAAGAGCCAGCAGGAATATGAGGAGGGTCTGCTTCATGTTACTATTTTTTGCCGTGCAAATTTACGCATTTTGTGGCATTCTTCCAAGTTTCGGCCTCTCTTTTCCCAGTCTTAATCTCTAAAAGGCGCAAAAAAAAGAAGCGCAATGCTGAAAGGTTTTGTCAAACGAACCTCAATCTCCCTCGCGCGCGTTCCCTATACAATGAGTGGATGATTTTGCTTTCACTCCTTCACCAATGAATGTAAGGTGCTTATTGTTAGCTTGTTGGCGGTGAAGGAAAAAGAGGTGAACTTCATAAAAAAAGCTTCACCATAAACTGCAGACTATCGGCTTTGATGACGTGTGGTGAAAGCAGTGAAGGCAAAAATAAGGACTATATAGTTGTATATACGCGTATATGCGCGCACGCGCGCGAGGGATGTAAGGGATGAAGGGGTATAAGTGGATGTCGTCACGACAGATGTTCGCCCTTTCGAAATGTCCTTTGTAGAAAAATCTACCTCAGACCTAAATTTACGCAGCTCTGAGCTGAGAAATTTTAGGTCTGAGGTGAATGCGCTTAATCAAGGGAGCAAGTTGCAACGATATGATTTTCTCGCAACTGCTGGAGAAGGGGTAGAGGCCCCCCTAAAAATACTTGTCTTATCCCCTCATCGCAATGAGGTTTTGAGGATTGTCCGGTTGCTTGCCTTCGGGCGTGTAGAGGTAGACCAAGCGCTCGGCATAGGCGCGTTCAATCACCGGACGCACCATCTTCATCGTACTGTTGATTTGCCGATTCTTTTCGCTGAAAGGTTCTGAGAGAATGGCCAAGATAGCCGGCAACCAGCGCTCTGGGAACATGCCTTGATGCTCACCCCCTGCGCGAAAGGCTGACACTTCGGTTTGAATCTGACGAATGGCATCTCGACATCCCGTCTTGCTCTGTAAGTCAAAGCCTAAACGACGCAGATGCTCACGATTAGGGACAATGAGGGCTGCCGTGGCCGGGCTTTGGTTGTTGTAGAGCATCACCTGCTCAATGCTGGGGCAGAGAGCCACGAGTGCCTCTTCGATACCTTCGGGGCTGTACTTCTCGCCATCGCTGCTGATGAGCAGACTCTTGAAGCGCCCCTTCACGTAGAGCAAACCTTCGGAGGTCATGTAGCCTAAGTCGCCCGTATAGAGCCATCCGTCACGAAGTGCTTCGGCGGTGGCTTCGGGATTTTTCCAATAGCCGGCCATCACATTTTCACCTCGAACCACAATTTCGCCCTCCTGCCCGACCGGAAGGCTGTTGCCATCGGCATCGCAGATCTTCAATTCGAGAGGCTCCACCAAGCGCCCACTACTTCCAAATCGATAATAGTCCTGAGTGTTCGTACTGATGACAGGGGTGGCCTCGCTCAAGCCGTAGCCTTGAAACATCGGCATACCGATGCCTACATAGAAATGCTGCAATTCCTTGTCGAGCAGTGCACCGCCACCGATGAAGAAACGCAGTTCGCCGCCAAAACTCTCACGAATTTTGTCGAAAAGGATTTTGTCGAAGAATTTCACAACCGGCAGCAGGGCAGCACGCGTGCCACGGTGATCCAGACAGCTCTCTCCATAATAAGCCTGGCGAGCGCGCTTGCCCAGTTCAAACAATCGCTCCGCAACCGGTCCTTGGCGACGGATGTTTTGCTCAATGGCTTTTTTGAAACTCTTGGCCAAAGCCGGCACAGAGAGAATGAAGTGTGGGCGCACCTCGCGGATGTTGTGCGGAATGTTTTTGAGTGTTTCGCTGGCAGTTCGCCCCACTTGCACGGTGGCTGCCGTGGCGCCTTGCATCATCATCACATAGAAGCCCACGACATGCGCAAAGCAATGGTCGAGCGGCAGGATGATGAGGGTGCGCCAAGTGTGGTCGATGGGCACACGGCTGAGGCATTGCTCCACATTGGCGGTATAGTTGCGGTGGGTCAGGCACACGCCCTTGGGGTCGGCGGTTGTGCCGGAAGTGTAGGTGATGGTGGCTATTGTGTCGTTGGTGAGCGCACGTCCCACAGCGAGAAAACGCTCCATGCCCTGCTCTTCCATAAATTGTCGACCTCGCGCCATCAGGTCGCCCACAAAGATTTCGCCTTCTTCGTAGTGGGCTTGGGCATCGAGCACAATGACGTGGCGCAAAAGGGGCAGTTGATGGCGAACTTTACGCACCTTTTCCAACTGCAAACCGCTCACCACCACTTCGTGCACATCGCCATGGGAGAGGCGAAAGAGGAGGTCGTTGCTCTCTTCGAGTTTGACACTGAGCGGCACATTGACTGCACCGGCATAAAACATGGCCAGTTCGCTCACAATCCAGAGGTTGCGCCCCTCGCTCAGCAAGGCAATGTGGTCGCCGGGTTGTACGCCAAGGGCTTGCAAACCCGCCCCCAAGGCATAGACTTGGTCGCGAATGTCGGCATAGCTCGAATTGTGCCATTGTGTGCCGACCTTTTCCATCAGGAAAGTGTTGTTGGGATATTGCTGAACAGATGCTTCAAATACGTCGACGATGGTTTTCTTCATAGGAGATATCATTGTAATGCTTGATGGACGCAAAAATAGCAAAAAATACCGACACCCAACATTTTCACTACAAAAAGTTTTGCACATCCACACAAATATCCTACTTTTGCACGCATATTTTAATCCTCTATGAAACCATCTTCGCCTTCTACATCGGTAGATTTGCAGACGTCTGCCCCTCGCCCTGCTTGGATGGCTTTTGTCAAGCAGCAACTCTATGACTTGTCACGCCCCGATTCCCTTCGCGCCATCGGTGGCATCTTGTTTGGGTGCCTGATTGCCGCCATCGGCCTGACCTATTTTATCAACCCCTACGGCCTCGTTCCGGGAGGGATTTTTGGTATCTGCATTGTTCTGCATGCTTTGTTCCCCATCTTACAGGTCGGCACTTACGCCTTGCTCATCCAAATACCCCTGTTGCTAATCTCCAGTTTGGTGCTGGGCGGACGCTTGGGATTTCGCACCCTCATTGCCGCCATCTCTCTGCCTTTGATGGTCAATCTGCTCTCGTCTTGGTCCTACCCTACGGCCGAGGCTTTGCGCCGTCTTGACCCCGGGCTCATCCTTGGCGGACATCTGGACATGACGCACGATTTGATCGTCAGCGCCCTCATCGGTGGCGCGCTCATTGGGGTCGGCACGGGATTGATCATCCGCCAGCAGGCTTCCAGTGGAGGCAGTGATGTGATTGCGATGCTGGTGCACAAGTTCACCCACATCCGCTTTGCCAATTCGATGATGATGGTCGACGGATCGATTGTGCTCGCCGGCCTCATGGTCATTGGTATGGGCTTCGGCCTTCCCGAAAGCAGCAATGCTGCTCCGCGTTCTTGGATGCTGTCGTTCTATTCGCTCATCACGATGTATCTCCTCAATCGCTCCATTGCCATTGTGCTGAGCGGTGCAAAGGATTGCATGCTGGTGCACATCATTTGCACAAAAGAAGAGTCAACCATCTTGCGCAACTGGATTCTCACCACCCTCGACCGCACCGCCACGCGCACCGATGCCCGCGGATTGTATAGCGAAGCCGGCAAGGAAATTCTCCTCATGGTGGTGCGCAACAAAGAACTGCCTACCATCACGGATGGCATCAAGCAGATGGCCCCGGATTGCTTTGTGGTCGTGACGGATGCCTACGATGCCTATGGCTATCGCTGGAAGGAACTTCCCACTGCCGATGCACTCAATTTGTGATTACCCATTGATTTCCCTTTTTTCCTGCCTCACCATGAAATCTCAACTTACGTTTCAAAAAGCTACCTATGTCTCCCCTCTCGGCCCGATGTTGATGGCCGGAAATGGCAACGACTTGTACGGCCTTTGGTTTGTCGGACAAAAGCGCTTTCCATTGGATAGCGAGCAGTGGGAAGACGCCCCGAAGGATGCGCCTTTTCTCGTGGCTGCCCGCCAGTGGCTCGATGCCTACTTTGCCGGAGAACATCCCACTTTTCAGGGCCGACTAAAACCACAAGGTACGCCTTTTATGCAGGCTGTTTGGCAGGAGATGCTCCTCGTTCCTCCTGCCACGACCACTACTTACACCGAAATTGCCCATCGCGTGGCTCAGCGCCTTGGACAGCCCGCTCCTGCCGTTCGCGCGGCATCTACGGCCATCGGGCGCAACCCGATTTCGCTCATCATCCCTTGCCATCGTGTCTTGGGTACTGATGGCTCTATGCGTGGCTATGCCGGAGGGTTGGATCGCAAAGTGGCTCTCCTCACGCTTGAAGGCAAAGATTGCTCAATGCTGAAAGCCCATCGGTAGGTATTCGCAACATTCAAGTGTGTATGTTCAAAAATGTGCTTTCAAAGTAGACGTTCATCGACGATTCTATATGAAAAATAGGAGAGAGTTTGGCTGTTTCAGTAGAAATGCGTAATTTTGCATGCCGATTATTATCAAGTGGCCTCTTTTGAGGCGCTATCTGTGTGTTAATAGCTACGTTCTTTGGCCGAACGTGGTGGTTAGTGAATCGCAGAGAAAAATGATAATTTATTAGAATTAGGGATTCAATTCCCCTTAGTAACTACAAACAATTAACAACTTAGAATGGACACTTTAAGCTACAAGACCATTTCTGCAAACAAGGAAACTGCTCAGAAAGAATGGGTGGTGGTTGACGCCACAGACCAAGTGCTCGGCCGCCTTGCTTCAAAAGTCGCTAAGCTCCTCCGTGGTAAGTACAAGCCCAACTTTACTCCTCACGTAGACTGCGGTGACAACGTTATTATCATCAACGCGGACAAGTTTATCCTTACGGGTAAGAAGATGACCGACCGCGTTTATCTCTCCTACACAGGCTATCCCGGTGGTCAGCGTGAGCACACTCCCGCTTCGATTCTGGCAAAGCCCAATGGAACAGACAAACTCATCCGTCGTGTCGTTAAGGGTATGCTCCCCAAGAACCGTCTCGGCGCTAAGCTTCTCGGCAATCTCTATGTCTACACCGGCACAGAACACAAGCACGAAGCACAAAGCCCCAAGGCCATTGATATTAACTCCCTTAAGTAATTCAGACACATGGAAATGATCAACGCATTGGGCCGTCGCAAGAGCGCCGTGGCCCGTATCTTTCTGACCGAGGGTACTGGTAAGATCACCATCAATAAACGTGACCTCACTGAATACTTCCCCTCTCCCATCCTCCAATTTGTAGTCAAGCAACCCCTTGCTCTCCTCGAAGCTACTGAAAAGTATGACATCAAGGTGAACCTCAATGGTGGTGGCTTCACCGGCCAAAGCCAGGCCCTTCGCTTGGCCATTGCTCGTGCTCTCGTTAAGATCAATGCCGAAGACAAGAAGGCTCTTCGCGCAGAAGGCTTCATGACTCGTGACCCTCGTCAGGTGGAGCGCAAGAAGCCCGGTCAGCCCAAGGCACGTCGCCGCTTCCAGTTCAGCAAGCGTTAATCTATTATCGGCAAGTTTGCTGAAATTGGAACAACGTTTAGCATCCAAATCTGCTCGACCGTAAGTGGCTTGAGAAAGCATTGCGCTACCCGCAGATTGGTTGAACTTCCCATCGAAGCTCTCGCAGCTTAAGAGATGGTACGCTTTTGAGGCACGCGCTGCTCAGTAGAGTGGCTGATACGTCTTTACTCAAAGAGGTTAGAATGCTTCACAACTCAAACGGAATGTAAACAAAACAAACATCTTTCAAAATGTCAAGAACAAATTTTGAAACCCTCCTCGAGGCCGGCTGCCACTTCGGCCACCTCAAACGCAAGTGGAATCCCGCTATGGCTCCTTACATCTTCATGGAGCGCAACGGTATTCACATCATTGACCTCCACAAGACTGTTGCTAAAATTGACGAAGCTGCTGAAGCGCTCAAAGAAATCGCAAAGTCTGGTCGTCGCATCCTTTTTGTAGCTACTAAGAAACAGGCCAAACTGACTGTTGCCGAGAAGGCCGCAGCTGTCAATATGCCTTACGTTGCTGAGCGCTGGCCCGGTGGTATGCTCACCAACTTCCCCACCATCCGCAAGGCGGTGAAGAAGATGGCTAACATCGACAAGCTCACCGCAGATGGCACTTTCTCCAACCTCTCCAAGCGTGAAATCCTCCAAATCAGCCGCCAGCGTGCCAAGCTTGAGAAGAACCTCGGTTCTATCGCCGACCTCAATCGCCTGCCCGCTGCCCTCTTCGTGGTTGACGTGTGCAAGGAACACATCGCTGTGAAGGAAGCCATCCGCTTGGGCATCCCCGTGTTTGGCATCGTAGACACCAATGCAGACCCCAACCTCGTAGATTTTGCTATCCCCGCCAATGACGATGCCACTAAGAGCATTGAAGTCATTCTCGATGCTTGCTGCGCTGCTATTGCAGAAGGCATTCAGGAACGCAAGATGGAAAAGGTAGATGCTGACGCTGCCGGTGAAGGTGAGGCTAAACCCCGTCGCAACCAGCGCGCTCGTGCCGAGAAGGCCGAAGAAGCTGAAGCACCTGCTGCTGAATAATCATAAAAATGACAGAGATTACAGGGTTGATTGGTCGCTCGACCGAGTGACCTTGTAATCTTTTTTGTAGAAACCCCAAGAAATACTATATCCAAAATGGCTGTAAATATTGAAGATATCAAGAAGCTCCGCGCCCTCACCGGTGCTGGTTTGAGCGATTGTAAGAATGCCCTCGCAGAAGCAGAAGGCGATCTTGATGCTGCTGTAGAACTCGTGCGCAAGCGCGGTCAGGCTATTGCCGCTAAGCGTTCCGACCGTGAGGCTGCTGAAGGTTGCGTGCTCGTAAAGGTAGATGGCAACTATGGTGCTATTCTCGCCCTTAAGTGCGAAACCGACTTCGTGGCTAAGAACGCCGACTTCGTGGCACTGGCCAAGGACATCCTTGACGCAGCAGTGATTGCACGCTGCACAAGCGTAGAAGAGGTGAAGGCGCTCACGCTCGATGGCCGTACCGTGGCCGACCGTATCACGGACCAATCCGGTATCACGGGCGAAAAGATGGAACTTGACGCTTACCTCGTTGTAGAAGGTGAAAGCCTCGCCGCTTACAACCACGCCAACAACAACAGCCTTTGCACCCTCGTTGCGCTCAGCAGCAAGGTGGCCGATGAGACTGTAGGCAAGAACATCGCCATGCAAGTGGCTTCGGCTGCCCCCATCGCTGTAGACGAAAACGGCGTTTCTCAGGAAGTGAAGGACAACGAACTGAAGGTGGCAGTTGAGAAGACTCGCCTCGAACAAGTCCAGAAAGCCGTTGAAGCAGCTCTCAAGAAGGCTGGTTTCAACCTTTACATCGCTGAAAGCGAAGAGCACCTCAACGAAGGCATCATGAAGGGCAACATCACCGAAGCCCAGGCTGAGGAAATCCGTCAGCTCAAGGCTACGACTGCTGCCGAGAAGGAAGCCAACCTCAACGAAGGTATGATTCAGAACATCGCCAAAGGCCGTCTCAACAAGTTCTTCAAGGAAGTTTGCTTGCTCGACCAAGAGTTTATCTGGGACAAGACCAAGAGCGTGGCTCAGTACCTCAACGAGGTTGAAAAAGGCTTGACCGTGACCAACTTCAAGCGCTTCACGCTTCGTGCCGAATAATCTGAATCCTGATTTAGATTGACAAATCTCAGCGAGTTAGTCTTACGGGGCTAACTCGCTCTTTTTGCTTTCCGATGGGGTGGCATCGGCTCTCCCCTCCTCATTCTCCCCCTTATCACACAGTCTCACGTTATGAAAATGCTTACTCAAGCGGAATTTGCCCAACGACTTTCCGCTCCCATCTTTCAGCAACTTTCTGCCACGGTCGATGCGCTGGGCGTCGAAGCCTACATCGTCGGTGGCTATGTGCGCGATTTGCTGCTGGAGCGGCCGTCGAAAGATGTCGACATCGTCGTGGTGGGTTCGGGCATTGAAGTGGCCCAAGCCTTTGCACGACGTTTGGGCAAGGGGGCACATTGCTCGGTGTTCCGCAACTTCGGAACGGCTCAGGTGAAATGGCATCATCGGGTGGAGCACGAAGGCGAAAACCGACAGGTGGAAGAAGAAATCGAATTTGTAGGAGCGCGAAAGGAGAGTTACAGCCACGACTCGCGCAAACCCATCGTCGAGGATGGGACACTCGACGACGACCAGCGACGGCGCGATTTCACCATCAACGCTCTCGCCCTCTGCCTCAATAAGGCGCGTTTTGCTGAACTGGTGGACCCATTCGACGGCCTTCTCGACCTGGAAGACGGCATCATTGCCACGCCTCTCGACCCCGACATCACCTTCAGCGACGACCCGCTTCGGATGATGCGATGCATCCGCTTTGCCACGCAGCTCAACTTCCAAATTGAAGCGGAAACCTTCGAAGCCCTCGCTCGCAACAAAGAGCGCATCGGCATCATTTCGGGCGAACGCATTATCGATGAACTCAACAAGATTATGCTCGCCCCGTATCCCTCCAAGGGCTTTATTGACCTGCATCGCTGCGGCCTGCTCGACATCATTCTGCCCGAGCTCACGGCCCTCGACATCGTAGAGGAACGCAATGGCCGAAAGCACAAAAACAACTTCTATCACACTCTCGAAGTGTTGGAGAACCTCGTGGCCCGACAAGCCGAAATCGAAGCTCAGGGTAAAACAATCCCCCATGACCACAAGCTCTACCTCCGATGGGCCACGCTGCTCCACGACATCGGTAAGCCCCGCTCGAAGCGCTGGGATGCCAAGGTGGGCTGGACCTTCCACAACCACAACTACCTCGGCATGCGCATGGTCAAGCCCCTCTTCCGCCGCCTCAAGCTCCCCCTCGACGAGCGACTGCACTATGTGGAGCGGCTGGTCGACCTCCACATGCGCCCCATCAACATTGCCGACGACGGCGTGACCGACTCGGCCGTGCGCCGGCTGCTCTTCGAAGCGGGCGACGACATCGACGACCTGATGATGCTCTGCGAGGCCGACATCACTTCGAAAAACGAGCGCCGGAAGCGCGGATTTCACGAAAACTACCGCCTCGTGCGTCAAAAACTTGTGGATTTGGAGGAAAAAGACCGTATCCGAAATTTCCAGCCGCCGGTGAATGGTGATGAAATCATGCGTCTGTTCAATCTCCGACCTTGTGCGGAAATCGGCGCGCTCAAGTCGGCGCTCAAAGATGCCATCCTCGACGGAGTGGTGCCCAACGAGCACGATGCCGCCCTCGCCTTCATCGTCGAACGCGCCAAACGTATGGGATTGATACCGGTGGTGGAGCAGTCCTGATGGCAGTGCCTGCATGACCCTTTCTTTCGAAACCGATGTCCATTTTGAGGCTAACCCTTTCGCGTGGCATCCCAAAAGGCCGAACTTTCCACATGGAAAGTTCGGCCTTTTGGGCGCTTCAGAGCGTCGGATGGAGCGCGCGAAGCCGGACGAAGCAGAACTGGAGAAGGAAGTCGTCCTCCGCTTTGGAGCGGACATCACCGTGTGGGGATTAGTTGAGCAAAATCAGGCTCACCGCCATCACCGCCATACCGGCAATAAGGCCGAAGATGGCAAAGTGGTGCTTGCCGTAGCGTTCGGCCGAAGGGAGGAGCTCGTCAAGCGAGATGTAGACCATGATGCCGGCGATGGCCGCAAAGATGTAGCCAAACATGTCATCGGTGAGGAAGGGGGCTAAGATGAGGTAGCCGATGAGAGCACCGATGGGTTCGGCCAGTCCGGAGAGAAAGGAGAGGCGGAAGGCGCGGACGCGATCGCCGGTGGCATAGAAGATGGGCACCGACACGGCGATGCCTTCGGGGATGTTGTGGATGGCGATAGCCACGGCGATGGGGATGGCGAGCTGGGAGTCTTTGAGGGCGGTGATGAAGGTGACCATTCCCTCGGGGAAGTTGTGGATGGCCAGCACGAGGGCGGTGACCAACCCGGTGCGCAGCAGGCGGTTGTGGCTGAAGGGCTTGGGCTGATGCCGCACGCGCTCCTCGGTGCTCATCTCCTCGACGTTGTGCATTTCGTGCGGGTTTTCGGCCTCCGGCACGAAGAAGTCGATGATGAGGATGAAGAGGATGCCGCCGAAGAAGGCCAGCGTGGCGAGTGTGCTGCCCATCTTGGTGCCGTGGAGGGTGGTGAGGGAGCGGATGGCGTTGGCCAGGAGTTCGACAAAGGAGACGTAAATCATCACCCCGGCCGAGAAACCGAGGGCGAGCGAAAGGAAGGTGGTGTTGGTGCGGCGGGTGAAGAACGCGATGGCGCTGCCGATGCCGGTGGAGAGTCCGGCGAGCAGGGTGAGCAGAAAGGCCGCTGTGACGGTAGACATAGGCGGATGGGTGTTTATTGAGCGCAAAGGTACAACGAAAAGGCGAAAGGCACAATCCTCTAAGTTGGGTATTTTGCCGGAAGAAGAGTGAGGTGGTTTAGTCCTCCTGCCAGATGTCCCAAGCCGCAATCGCTTGTCGGTGGAGCATTTCCAGACCGTTTTTGACTGCGGCACCGTGCTTTCGTCCTAAGGCGAGGAAACGAGTTTCTTCGGGATTGTAGACCAGATCGTAGAGCAGATGCCGGCTGGTGAGGGCTTCGTAGGGGAGCCGTGGGACTTGGCCGATGTGAGGTGTCATCCCCACCGGCGAGCAGTTGACGATGAGCGGAGTGTTAGCGATGAGGGCCGGCGTGAGGTCGGTATATTCGAGGAGAGGGAAGTCGCAGCCGCCCACTTCGAGGGTCGCGCTTTTCCGCTGCCGAGTGACGCACCGAGGGATGATGCCCAGCGTGTGCAGACCGACGATGACGGCTTTCGACGCTCCTCCCGTGCCGAGCACGAGAGCGTGCCGATGGTGCGGGCGCAGCAGAGGGCGCAGGCTGTCGCAGAAACCGATGATGTCGGTGTTGTGGCCGGTGAGGCGGATGCCGTCCGGGCGGCGGTCTATTTTCACCACGTTGACCGCACCGATGCGCTCGGCCTGCGGCGAAAGGGCATCAAGTTGGGCGATGATGCTTTGCTTGTGGGGGATGGTCACGTTCAGCCCCCGTAGTTCCGGATGTTGCTCGGCGAAGGCGTGCAAATCGGTGAGGTACTCCATCGGGAAGAGGTCGTAGCGTGCCGCCCGTCCTTCACTGGCAAAACGGTGGTTGAAGAAGTCAGCCGAAAAACTGTGGCCGAGCGGATGTCCGATGAGTCCGTAGCGTTCCATGGGCGGTTTATTTGGCAGCGGTGTAGAGCGTCGAGAGGCCGAAGGTGAAGCGTTTGAAGCGAACGTCGACATAGCCGGCGTGCTCCAAGATGCGCTGCATCACTTCGCCCTGCGGGAAAGCCTCCATCGTGGCGGGGAGGTAGGAGTAGGCTTTGCTGTCTTTCGAGACGAGTTTGCCCACCAGCGGCATGAGCACGTGGGCGTAGAGCCAGAACAGCTGCTTCATCGGGAAGCGGATGGGGCTGGTGAGTTCGATGATGACGAGGCGACCGCCGGGGCGCAGCACGCGGCGCATCTCCCGCAGACCGCGGTCGAGGTCTTCAAAGTTGCGCACGCCGTAGGCCACGGTGACGGCGTCGAAGGTGTTGTCGGGCAGGTCGAGCTGCATGCAGTCAGCCTTGCGCAACTCTATCTTCTCCGAAAGTCCCTCGCGGGCCATCTTCTCCTGTCCCACTTGGAGCATCCCCTCCGAGAGGTCCACGCCCACAATGTGTTTCGGGGCGAGACGGTGCATGGCCATGAGGGCAAAGTCGCCGGTGCCGGTGGCCACATCGAGCAAGTGTTGCGGTGCGAAGGGTTTCAGGCTGTCGATGGCCGCCCGCCGCCACGACTTGTCGATCCCCAGGGAGAGGGTGTGGTTGAGCAGATCGTAGGAGTGGGCAATACTGTCGAACATCTGCTCGACTTGTGCGCCCTTGGCACCGTCGGGCGAATAGGGCTTGATGGTTTCTTGCTGGTAGGTCATGGGGCGGAGTTATTCTTCAGAAAAGTCTTTGAGGATTTCGCGGTAGGCGCTGTAGAGGCGGGCACGACTCACGAAGCCCACATAGCGCCCATCAGGGCTGGTCACCGGCAGAGTGCCGGCGTCGTGCTGCTGGAACTTGTCCATAATCTCGGGCATACTGTCGTCGGTGCGCACGATGGCATAGGGGGGCTTCATCAGTCCGTTGACGGTGAACGTGTTGTACAGTTCGGAGCGAAAGATGAGGTGGCGGATGTTGTTGAGGTTGATGACACCGAGCAACATCCCGTCGGGACTGCAAACGGCAAAGTGCAGGCGCTTGCTGTTGGCCACGAGTTGCAGCATCTTGCCGAGCGACATGTCCGGCGTGAGGGTGGGGCGGCCTTTGTCGGTCACGGCATCGAGATTCATGAGGGTGAGCACACTCTGGTCTTTGTGGTGCGTGAGCAGTTCGCCGCGCCGCGCCAGACGCATGGAGTAGATGCTGTGTGGTTCGAAGGCGTGAATGGTCACGTAGCTGATGGCCGCCACGATGATGAGCGGCACGAGGAGCCGGTAGCCGCCGGTGAGTTCGGCAATGAGGAAGATGCCCATGAGCGGTGCGTGAAACACGGCACTGATGACGCCCGACATCCCATAGAGGCAGCAGTTGGTAGGAGAGAGCTGGAGTTCTGCAGGAAGGAAAAGGTTCCAAACGCTGGCAAACACAAAGCCCGACATGCTTCCTAAGAAGAGGGAGGGAGCAAACGTACCACCGCATCCACCACCGCTGGTGGTGGCGGTCGAAGCAAACACTTTCACCAGCACGATGAGCGTCAAGTAGAGGAGCAGGAAGTTGTTGTGCCCATAGAAGAGGGAGTTGTTCATCAAGTCCGTGGCGTTGTGGGTCTGCACACTGTTGACGAGCGTACTGATGACCGAATAGCCTTCGCCGTAGAGCGGTGGGAAGAGGTAGATGAGCACCGCGAGCACCACAGCACCGAGCAGCCATCGCTTGTACATGTTCTTGATTTTGCCGAACTGCTGCTCAATCCAGTTGGTCACGCGGGTGAAGTAGAGCCCTATCAGTCCGCACAGGATGCCCAACACGATGGCGCCGGGCACGCGCCCCACCACAAAGGGGTCGTTCAGGTCGAAGTGAAACATTGTGTCGTTGCCCGATAGAAAGTAGCTCACGCAGGTGGCCGAAGCACAAGAGATGAGCAGAGGCACGAGCGACGACATTGTCAGGTCGATCATCAGTACCTCTATCGTAAACACCAGTCCGGCGATGGGTGCTTTGTAGACCCCCGCCACAGCGCCTGAAGCCCCGCAGCCCACGAGGAGCATCAAGGTGCGGTGGTCCATGTCAAACCAGCGGCCGAAGCGGCTGCCGATGGCCGAACCGGTGAGCACAATGGGCGATTCCGAACCCACCGAACCGCCAAAACCAATCGTGATGCCCGAAGCCACCATCGACGACCACGTGTTGTGGTCGCGGATGTAGCCTTGGTTGCGCGAGAGGGAGTAGAGAATTTTCGTGACGCCGTGGCCGATGTTGTCCCTCACCACGTAGCGGATGAACAAAGCCGAAATCAAGATGCCGATGGCGGGGTAGAGTAGGTAGAGTGCATTGGAGCTTGTGACCTCAAAGTTGTGGGTGAGGAGTTCCTCTACCACGTGGATGAACCATTTCAGCAGATTGGCGGCAATTCCCGAAGCCAAGCCCACGCAGAGACTGAGTAAGAGGAGAAATTGCTTTTTCGAAAGTTTGCGTTGAATCCAAATCATCTGTACAATCGTTGCTGTGGCGTATGCTGAACGCCGGTTGAACAGCCCTTTTAGGTACGAATTATGGGCGAATGATGGTAATCTCGGCCGAAGCCGTGAGTTTGACAATCGACGAAGCCTTGCCGTTGTCCTTCTCCTCTCGCCGCGAGGTGCAAACGTAGTCTACGGCTTCCAGGATGGCGGGAGAGATATCGGCAAAGCAGCGTGGGGCGGGTTGACCGCTGATGTTGGCGGAGGTGCTCACCACAGCGCGTTTCATGCGCAGGCAGAGTTCGTGGGAAAACTCCTCCTTCGTCACGCGCAGTGCCGCGCTGCCGTCGTCGGCTTTAAGGTTGGGGGCGAGGTTGCGCACGTTGTCATAGATGATGGTGAGGGGGCGTTCGGCACATTCTATCAAGTCCCACGCCACGTCCGGCACATCGGGCACGTAGAAGCCGATTTTCGTTTCACTGTCCACCAGACTGATGAGCGCCTTGGCATCGGCGCGCTGTTTGATGGCGTAGACTTTGGCCACGGCTTCCGGATTGGTGGCGTCGCAGCCCAATCCCCAAATGGTGTCGGTGGGGTAGAGCACCACACCGCCTTGGCGCATTGTTTCGAGCGCCCGGCCGATGTCTTCGCGTTGTTCTCGTGTGAGCATAATCAAAAAAAAGGGAGTTACTTGTTTTTGTGAGAAAAGAGGATGACCGTGAGGCGGGTGTAACCCCAGGCCAGGAGGACGACGATGAGCAGGTAGAGCACAATTTCACCGTAGACCAGCGTCGGTTCGCCCATGCGCACCGCCCGCCCAGCGGGCAGGATGAGGTAGTGGCGCACGATGGGATGGAAGGCAAACACGGCGGCCGAAATCGGGCCCATCCACTCCAAGAAGCGCCGCACACGTCCTTCGCGCACCAGTTGCGCCAAAGGCAGCAGAGCCATCACGGCAAACAGCGGCGAGAAAAACCACAGCCAGACGTTGAAGGCCGAAGCTATTGTGAGCACCCAGCCGGCGAGCATCATCGGGAGGGGAGGGGCGTTCAGCGGCTTGCGCGCCCAAGCGATGCCCAAGGCAAAGGAGAGCAGGTGACCGAGAGCGTTGTAGCGCACATAGTCCAGCGCGTAGATGTCTTTGTGGGCAAAGGAGAAGTGAATGTCGCCCATGTAGAGCCAAGCCTGAAAGAGGAGCGATGCCCCCACCAATCCCCACAGCAGCCAGGGCGAGCGGAAGCGATGGAGCACGAGCCGATAGAGCAGGTAGAACTGCACGATGAGCGAGAAGAACCACCACGGACCGAGGATGAGATTGGCGCCGGGCACGAGGTTCGTCACATACCCCAACATCAGCGCCACCCAATACCCATCGCGATGGAAACCACCGCGGAAGCACCATTCCGTCAAGATGAAGAGCGCGACAGCCGGTACCATCAGTTTCCAGAGTTTCGTGAGGTGATTCCACAAGAAGCGTCCGGTGCTCGGTGTGGGTGCCCCCATCTGTTCGTATTTCTTGACGAGGCCGTAGCCGCTCAAAAAGAGGAACAGCGGCACACCATAATGCCCGAAGTGAGAAAGAAAGTTGAGCACCACGTGCGGGCGCCCCGCTTCGAGATAACCCACATATTTCCAAATGCGGTCGAGTTGGAAGGTATATTCGTTTTCCACCACCGCCATGGGCAGCCAGTGGCAGAAATTGTGGAGCGCAATGAGCAGGATGGCAAAGCCTTTGAGAAAAGAGGTGTCGCGGCGGGAGAGGGTCATAGGCAGAAAGAGGAGGAAAGGAGGCCGAAGGGAGAAAACTACCGCTGTCGGGTGCCGACGGCCGGTGAGGCAGCGCGCTGCATCACCCGGTCGTAGTCCACATCGTTCTTCACGAGGCGGCGTTGCGGTCGGAAGTGAGGCGAGAGGAGGTCGCGTTGTGGGGCGTAGAGGGGAGTGGCGATGCCTGCCAATCCCATAAGCAGATGCGGCAGGTCGTCGTGACTGAACGGGCGGTGGCGGGCTGCCTTGATGCGCGCCCACACCTCGGGATGCCGCTTGCGGAAGCGGGGAGATCCCCACATCATGAAGGGAATTTCGTATTCCCCACGGAGCACCTGTGCCGTGGGTACCGGCATGTGGTTGCGGCCGTAGATGCCGATGTCGCCATCGTAGACCTCCTCGCCGTGGTCGGAGAAGTAGATGACCAGAGCGTCTTCGCGGCGAAAGTGCGCCATGATGCGCGCCACCACCTCGTCGTTGTAGCGCGTGGCGTTGTCGTAGTCGGCCACGATGGCGCGTTCGCGCTCGCTCAGGTCGGGGCGCTTGATGTCGGCCGCCGAAAAGAACTTCCAGTCCTTGGGATAGCGTTGCGCATACTCCATGTGCTGCCCATAGAGGTGGAGCAGATAGAGGTTGCGCTCGCCCGGCGTGTAGCCGCGCAGGAGGGAGGTAAACTGTCCTTCGGGGTGACAGCGAAAGCGGTTGCGGAAGTCGAAACACAGACTGTCCATCCGCACATCGTTGAGGAAGAACGAGCCGTTGAAGTCGATGACCCCTTGCGCGGCCGAGTGGTAAAACTGATTGGTGGCGAACGCCACTTTATAGCCGGCGCGGCGGAAGAGGGTGGGAAACAGCACTCCGTCGGCCCACGTGCCGGGCTGGTCGACGCTGTGGGTGGAGAGGAACGACTTGAAGCATTGGCTCGTCACGTTCCAAGGGGTGACAACGTCTGTAAACACCTGCAACGTGCCGCGCCGTGCCAGCCGCGAGAGATGGGGTGTGGTGGGCAGATCGTAGCCATAGAGGGCGGCGTGGTGCTTGTTGTAGCTCTCGCCCACAATGACCACCAGATTGGGGCAGGTGGCGGCACACGAGTCTACCCGCAGTGCGCTCATCCGCTCCATCAGGTGCTCCGTTTCGACGCGGGCGATGTGGAGAAAGTGAGCGGCGTGCAGCAATCGATAGAACGGTGTATAGAAGATGTGCACCGGCACGCGCTCAGCATCGCGGGTGTGCTCGTTGCGCAGAAAATTCACCATTTTCCCTTTTTCGCCCACCCACGGCACCAGCCCCACCGTCAGCCCGCCCAAGGCGGCCGTGGGCATGAGATAGAAGCGCAGGGCAAATCCCAGCCGCTGCATCCACCAGTGGCGATGTACGCGCAGCGCGCGGCAGACGCCTTTCCACGTCGTGTAGCCGTAGCGAGCCAGAAACACGTTGCCCAGCAAAATCAAGGCGTAAATGCTCAACGTGCGCCACAACTCCACACTCTTCACACAGCCCATGAGGAACTCACCCGCCTCGTTGGGGTTGGTCTCCAGCAGGAGGTTGAGCATCGTGGGCGAAAAGTAGAGATTGAACCGATAGAACAAGAACGTCTCGACCACCGCCAGCACATAGGCTCCCACATAGAGGGCACATTTCAGCACCGACCGCAGGCGCGGCGGCAGCAGGCAGAGCAGCAGGCAAAACGCATACATGTCCACAAAAAACTGCACGGCAAAGAAGCCCTGGCGCGAGTTGGGACGACCCACGATGGCGCTTGTCGTGATGGCCAGCACGACCATGGCGGCGAGAAACACGCCATGGCGCACCAGGGGCAGACTAATCCATGTGAAAAGGCGTTCGAAAGATTTGCGTGTCATGATGAGTGATGGGGCAGAGTGCTGACAGAAAGTGGGAAAAAGGTGGGAAACATAGGGCACTCGGCGCACCGGCACGGTGCACTGCCGCACTGTGCAGCGCAAATTTACAGATTTTAGGCCGATTGGGCAAAGTTTTGCAGACTTTTGTCCCGCCTTTTCGGCCGATGTCCCTGCGATTGGTGGTGGGGTGTGGCAGAAGAACGGTCTATTATATATGGTGTCGGCCGATGGGCGCATCTTTCTTTCGGAGGCTTTCATACTTATCTCCCTCCTTCCGAAAGTGATCGGAATGGGAGATAATCTATAAACCAAGGTTTGGTTTATATAATTCAAACCTTGGTTTATGTAATTCAAACTTTGGTTTATATAAACCAAACCTTGGTTTATAGATTGCGAAGCTTCCCGACAACTTTTTCTGTGGGCTGCGGAACTTTTCGTCCGATACCGTTGAGTTTGTCGTCCGTGGGGCTGCCTTGGCGGCAGACGTCGGCTTTCGGAACGCCCATTCCGAAGTCATCCGCTCTTTTCCTTGCTTTTTCGTGGGCATCATTGTTCGATATTTCGGTAATCCTTTTGTCCGTATCTAAAAATGCCGTATTTTTGCAACCCATCCACAAAACGTAACAACAAGAAGAAATGAAACGATTATCCTGTCTCGTACTCCTCTTTCTCGGGATGTTCTATTTTTCGGCTTTTTCCCAAAAAACTGCCACGATGCCATCGCTCTCGCTCGACTCCTGCCGGACGATGGCTTTGCAACACAACAAGGGCATCCGTATGGCACAACTCGCCGTGGAGAAAGCACGACACGAGCACAACGCTGCACGCACCAACTATCTGCCCAAACTTTCGGCCACTGCCGCCTACACCCACCTGGGCGAGCGCGTGTCGCTCCTCAACAACGACCAGAAGAACTCCCTCTCCCATCTGGGTACCCACCTCGTGGGCGCCATCACCCCCGAGTTTGCACAAATGGCACAGGGGCTCATCGCCGCCAATCCCGGACTGGCACCCCTCATTCAACGTGTGCAGGCGGGAATGCCCGCGATGGCCGGACGGCTCAATGCCGTGGGGCGCAGCGTGGTCGATGCCTTCGACACCGACACGCGCAACGTCGCTGTCGGTGCCATCGTGCTCACACAACCGCTCTACATGGGCGGCAAAATTCGAGCTTACGACCGCATCACCCACTACTCCGAACAACTGGCCGGCGAGCGCCTTCGCGCCGACGAGCAGGAACTGGTGCTGGAGGTGGACAAAGCCTACTGGCAGGTGGTGAGCCTGGTGAATAAGCAAAAACTCGCCACGGCCTATCGCGACATGCTCGCCCATCTGCACAGCGATGTCGAGAAGATGATGGCGCAGGGCCTGGCCACCCGCGCCAACGAATTGGCCGTGAGCGTGGAACTCAACAAGGCTGAAATGACCCTCACCAAGGTGGACGACGGACTGACGCTCTCGCGCATGCTGCTCGCCCAACTGTGTGGATGGGCGCTCACGGATCGACCCACGCTGACCGACGAACTCCTGGACGACATCGCTGTGCTGCCCGACAACGTGACGCCCGACGAGGCCACTGCGCTAACTGCACGCCCCGAATTGCGGCAGCTCCGCCTGGCCACGCAGATTTACGACGAAAAGGTGAAAATCGAGCGAGCGGCCTTTCTCCCCACACTGGCTCTCACCGCCGGCGTCCTGGGACACTATCCCTCCCTCTCCAACGGCTTTGAACGCAAACTCAACGGCACGTGGAATGTGGGCGTTGCCCTGAAAGTGCCCCTCTGGAATTGGGGCGAAGGACGGCACAAGGTGGCCGCTGCCCGCGCCGAAGCCCGAATGGCGGCCCTCCGCGCCGAAGAGGTGGGCGAAAAGATCACGCTGCAAGTGCACCAAGGCGCTTTTGCCGTCAATGAGGCCAACCGCAAACTCGGGCTTTCGCAGAAAAGTCTGGACAAGGCCGAAGAAAACCTGCGCATGAGCAAACTGGGCTTTGACGAGGGTATGATTTCGACCAGTGACCTGCTGGCGGCACAGACGGCTTGGCTGGTAGCACACAGCGACAAGATTGATGCCCAAATCGACATCATGCTCACCCGCGCGGCCTATGCCAAAGCCCTCGGAAAGTAATACATTATACACCAAAATACTCTTATAGCAATGAAACGCAAAGCTCCTAATTATATCCCGGCTCTCTTGCTCATCGTAGCCGTTGTCGTTCTTTCGGCCGTTTGTGGCTTTTACGCTTTCCGCCCCGAAAAGGAAATCATCCAAGGCGAAGTGGAAGTGACCGAATATCGCGTGTCGAGCAAAGTGCCCGGTCGTGTGGCCAAAATCCTCGTGGAAGAAGGGCAGAAGGTGCACGCCGGCGACGTCCTCGCTGTTCTGGAAGCGCCCGATGTTGCCGCCAAACTGACGCAGGCCGAGGGTGCCGAGGCCGCTGCCGCTGCACAAAGCCGGAAGGCGCAGAAGGGCGCGCGGGAAGAACAAATCCAAGGTGCCTACGAACTCTGGCAGAAGGCCATTGCCGGCCGCCAAGTGATGGAAAAGAGTTATGCCCGCGTCAAGCGGTTGCACGACGAGGGTGTAGCCACCGCTCAAAAGTTGGACGAGGTCGTGGCACAACGCGATGCCGCCATCGCCACTGAGCGTGCGGCCAAGTCGCAATATGATTTGGCTAAGAACGGAGCGCAACTCGAAGACAAGCAGGCCGCCGCGGCCGTGGTGCAACGGGCCGAAGGGGCCATCCGTGAGGTGCGTAGTTATCTGAAAGAGACGGTGCTGCGGGCGAGCCTCGATGGGGAGGTGACGGACATCTTCCCCTCGCTTGGCGAACTTGTCGGCACGGGAGCACCCGTGATGAACGTGGCGCTGATGGACAAAATGTGGGTGGCTTTCAACGTCCGTGAGGACCATCTCTCGCAAATCAAGATGAACGCCGTGGTCGATGCCGTGGTGCCCGCGCTCGGCGACAAGGCCGTCCGCCTGCGCATCACCAATATCAAGGATATGGGCACCTATGCCGCCTGGAAAGCCACCAAAACTACGGGGCAGTATGACATGAAGACTTTCCAAGTCAAGGCCACGCCCATTGAGAAGGTCGAAGGACTGCGTCCCGGCATGTCGGTGCTTCTCAAATAAAGACGCTTGGCGCGCAAACCTTTATGTACAAAGTTTTCATTCGTGAATGGCGGCGTTTGCTCACGCGCCCCATCTACATCTTCTGTATAGTGGCTGTGCCGCTCTTCTGCATCGTCTTCTTCACCACCATCATGGGAAGCGGACTGCCGGAAGGACTGCCGGCAGCCATGGTCGATGAGGACCAGACGAGCACCTCGCGCGGCATTGCCCGCAACCTCGATGCCTTCCAGACCACGCGCATCGTGGCGCACTATGCCTCGGTGAGCGAAGCGCGGAGGGCGGTGCAGCGTGGCGAGATTTATGCCTTCTACTACATCCCTCGAGGCACCACGCGTCGCTTGATGCGGCAGGAGTCGCCCATCGTCTCGTTCTACACCAACAACACTTTCCTCATGGCCGGCTCACTGCTCTATAAGGACATGCGCACCATGAGCGAACTGGCGGGCGGAGCGGCCGGACGCTCGGTCCTCTTGGCACGCGGCGCCACTTCTCGGCAGGCCATGGCCGTGCTCCAGCCCATCGTGGTGGAGGCCCACCCCATCGGCAATCCTTCGCTCAACTACAACGTCTATCTCTCCAACATCCTCGGACCAGGCATGCTCTCGCTGATGATTTTCTTCATCACCGTCTTCTCCATCGGGCAGGAGGTCAAGGACGGCAACGGACGTGCGCTGCTCGTGCTGGCCGACGGGTCGGCCTTCAAAGCCCTCTTTGGCAAACTGGCGCTGCACACGCTCCTATTTCTCCTCATGGCGGTCGGGATGGCACTCTATCTCTATGGCTATCTGCACTTCCCCTGCTTCTGCGGCATCCCCACGATGTTGCTGCTCTCGGGACTGATGGTGCTCGCCTCGCAAGGGCTGGGAGTATTGATGATTTGTGCGCTCCCTGTGCCGCGCCTGGGTTTGAGTTTTGCTTCGTTGTGGGGCGTCATCTCTTTCAGCATCTGCGGAATGTCGTTTCCCGCCATGGCCATGCACCCTGTCCTACAAGGGCTGGCGGCGCTGTTTCCCCTCCGCTATTACTATCTGCTCTATGTCAACTGCGCGCTCGATGGCTATCCGCTGCTCAACGCCTGGCCTCATTTTGCCGCCCTCTGTGGTTTTGCCCTCCTTCCTTTGCTCTTTGTGGGGCGTTTCAAGACCTTGATGACGCGCATCGCTTACGAACCCTAACAGACCTCCATCATGAACAAAGCTTTTCGAAATGCCATCCGCGACATCTTTACCGATCAGGGGCTCATCATTTTCCTGATTCTTGTGCCGCTGGTCTATCCGCTCCTTTACGCCTTTATTTATACGGGCGAAACGGTGCGCGAGGTGCCTGTTGTGGTGGTTGATGCCGACGGCTCGACCCGCAGTCGGGAGTTTGTGCGTCGGGTGGATGCCACGGCCGATGTGCGCATCATTTCTCACGCCGCATCGATGAGCGAGGCCGAGGGCTATGTGCGCCGACGTGAGGCCTACGGCATCCTGCAAATTCCGGCCGACTTTACGAAGCGGTTGGCGCGTATGGAGCAAACTCGCGTGGGGGTGTTCATTGACATGAGTGGGATGCTCTATTATAAAGCCGTGCTGGCCGCCACGACCGATGTTTCGCTGGCGATGAACGCCGACATCAAAGTGGAGCGTGCCGGCAACATCACACAGCGCGAAGATGAAATCACCCAACATCCGCTGCGTTACGAACAAGTGGCGCTCTTCAATCCGCAGAGTGGTTTTGCTTCGTTCCTCATCCCCGCGGTGCTCATCATTCTGCTGCAACAAACGCTCTTGCTCGGTGTTGGTATGGAGGCCGGTACACGCCGTGAGCGCATGGAGCGTTCGCACCATTTCCCCCCCACGGAGGAATTTACGCTCGATGCCCGACAGCTCATCGAAGACGCACAAACCACCGAACTTCCCACACGAAGTCATCCTCGCCGCCCACAGCCGCAGCACGCATCGCGGCGGGCCGTGCGCCAACTTTTAGGACGAAGCATGGCTTTCTTGGTCATCTACATCCCGGTGACGTTCTATTGCCTTTTTGTTGTCCCCCGCTTGTTCAGTTTGCCTCAAATCGGCAACCCGTGGGAGATTTTGCTCTTCGCCCTTCCCTTCCTGCTCGCCTCCATCTTCTTTGCCATCACCATCGGTAGTTTGCCGCGCAACCGTGAGATCATCATCCTGCTCGTGGTCTTCTCGTCCATCCCGATGTTGTTCCTTTCCGGCGTGAGTTGGCCGGGAAGCGCCTTCCCTTGGTATTGGAAAGCCTTCTCCTGTCTTGTGCCCTCCACTTTCGGCGTCAATGGCTTCATCCGCCTCAACACGATGGGCGCTCATCTGCCCGAGGTGCAGCACGAATACCTTGTGCTTTGGGGGCAGGTGTTCGTCTACGGCCTCTTGGCTTGGTGGGTGACGCGCAAGAACGAATTGCTCAAAATCTCTTTGCGCAGCTACCGCAACGATGCCGAGGCGTGAGGGGCGTGCCGGCCCGACATCACGACTTCGGCTTCTTTCGGTGCCGCATCAGCGCTGAAATCGCGTGCCCTTCTGAAAAAAGCCTTGAAAAATTTGGTTGCACGGAAAAAAGAGTGTACTTTTGCAGCGTGAAACTCAAACCAAATCGTCTTGACGTTTCAGTGCACGGCGCTTTCATCTAACGGTTAGGATACATGCCTCTCACGCATGGTATACGGGTTCGATTCCCGTAGGCGCTACTCTCTAAATTACAAAGGTAAGTTCCGGAAAGAACTTACCTTTTTTCAGTTAAATGCCCATGAGACCTTATCGCATTGCTGTGGCAGGTACAGGCTACGTCGGCCTGAGCATCGCCACCCTTCTTGCCCAACACAACCTCGTCACGGCCGTAGACATCAACGCGGAGCGCGTGGACTTGGTCAATCGCCGGCAGTCGCCCATCCAAGACGACTACATTGAGCAATATCTGGCCGAAAAGCCGCTCAACCTCACCGCTACACTCGATGCCGCCGGCGCTTATGCCGAAGCCGAAATCGTGGTCATCGCCACACCCACCAACTACGATTCGCACACGAACCACTTCGACACCACAGCCGTGGAAGCCGTGGTGCGGCAGGTGATGGCGGCCAATCCTGACGCGCTGATGGTCATCAAAAGTACCATCCCGGTGGGCTATACCGAACAGTTGCGCCGAAATGTGGGAAGCGACAACATCCTCTTTTCGCCCGAGTTTCTGCGTGAGAGCAAAGCCCTTTACGACAACCTCTATCCCTCGCGCATCATCGTGGGGCGACCAGAAGGCGACCCACGCCTTGATGAGGCGGCACACACTTTTGCAGCGCTCCTCCAACAAGGGGCGCTCAAGCCCGAAGTGGACACCCTCTTTATGGGGCTCACCGAGGCCGAGGCGGTGAAACTCTTCGCCAACACTTATTTGGCGCTGCGCGTGAGCTATTTCAATGAACTCGACACCTATGCCGAGATGAAAGGACTCGATCCGCGGGCCATCATCAATGGTGTCTGCCTCGACCCGCGCATCGGCATGCACTACAACAATCCCTCTTTTGGTTACGGCGGCTATTGCCTCCCCAAGGACACCAAGCAACTCCTCGCCAACTACCAAGACGTTCCGCAAAACTTGGTGCGTGCCATTGTCGACTCCAACGTGACGCGCAAAGACTTCATCGCCGACCGCGTCCTGCAAATGGCCGGCTACTACGCTTATTATAATCGTGGAGATTTCGACCGATGCGAAGAGCGCGACTGCATCATCGGGGTCTATCGCCTCACGATGAAGTCGAACTCCGACAACTTCCGTCAGAGCTCCATCCAAGGGGTGATGAAGCGCATCAAAGCCAAAGGCGCACGCGTCATCATCTACGAACCCACGCTCCGCGATGGCGAAACCTTCTTCGGCAGCCGGGTGGTCAATGACCTCGCGGCTTTCAAAGCGCAGTCGCAGGCCATCATCGCCAACCGCTACGATGCGCAACTCGATGATGTGCGCGAACGCGTCTACACCCGCGACCTTTTCTCTCGCGACTAATTTCAGATGCCTTTTTCGCCCGATGAGCGAAGCGCAACAAACGTCAAAGCCCGACTTCTCAACTTTGAGAAGTCGGGCTTTTGTTTTGGTAGGAGGGGAAGGTTATTCCTCGCCGTCGCCCTCAGCGGGCTTCATGTTGGTGTAGACGTTCTGAACATCGTCAAAATCTTCAAGGCGTTCTACCATCTTATCGAGGGTTTCGCGCTGTTCATCAGTCACGTCTTTAAGGTCGTTAGGAATATAGGTAAACTCAGCACTAACGATTTCGAAACCTTCGCTTTCAAGATGCTTCTGGATTTCGTTGAACGACTTCGGGTCGCCATAAATCGTGATGGTACCTTCTTCCTCGTCTTCGTCAAATTCGTCTTCTACGCCGTAGTCGATGAGGTCGAGAATCATTTCTTCCATATCCAAACCCTCAGTCTTCTTGAAGGCAAAGACACACTTGTGATCGAAGAGGAAGGCGAGCGAACCCATCGTACCAAGGTTGCCGCTGAACTTGTTGAAGACAGAACGAACGTCACCCACAGTGCGGGTAGGGTTGTCAGTGAGCGTGTCGACAAAGACAGCGATGCCGTGGGGGCCGTAGCCCTCATAGGTCATGGTCTTATAATCGCTTTGGTCTTTACCCATCGCGTTTTTGATGGCGCGATCGATGTTGTCCTTAGGCATGTTCTCGCGCTTTGCAGTGGCAATGATGGCGCGCAGGGCGGGGTTCATTTCGGGTTCAGGACCGCCGGCCTTAACAGCTACGGCAATCTGCTTACCAATTTTGGTAAATGTACGAGCCATGTGGCCCCAGCGCTTCATTTTAGCGGCCTTACGATATTCAAATGCTCTTCCCATGGGAAAATATGGTTTAGTTATTTTGTTTTAGATGATTTGTGCTTATCTCAGTGTTGCGCCGAGTTGCTTTTCGAGTTGAGCGATAATCTTGCTCATGATAGCCTCAGTCTGCTTATCGTTCATCGTCTTGGTTTCATCCTGGAGGATGAACGCCACGGCATAACTCTTTTTGCCAGCTTCAAGTTGCTTACCTTCGTAAACATCGAAAAGTTCGACGCGACGGAGGAGTTTCTTTTCAGTGGCAAAAGCAATGCGTTCGATATCAGCAAACTTCACCGAGCTGTCCAGCAAGAGGGCAAGGTCGCGACGCACAGCAGGGAATTTGGGCAACTCCTTGTAAGAAACCTCCTTCTTGGGAAGTTTCTTCATGAGCAGCGACCAATTAAAGTCGGCATAGTACACTTCTTGTTCAACTTCGCAAGCCACGAGGAAGGTCTTTTTGACCAGACCAAGTTCGAGATAGAGTTTGCCATTGCGGTCGGTCACAGCGATACTCTTCGAGAAAATATCGCTTTTTCCGTCCTCAACCAGCAGTCCGGCCAATGAGATACCCAAGCGTTTGAGTACGTTGAGGGCATAAGCCTTCAGTTCGTAGATATTAGAGGCCTCATCGGCATGCGCCCAAGAGTCTTCCACGCGCTTACCGGTGAGCCACAGACCGAGGTGTTGCTCTTCGCTGTAACCAGCCAAAACCTTTTCGGGATTTTTCTTGTCGGCATCGAAGTGGTAGCAGTTGCCAAACTCGAAGAAGCGGAGGTTCGATGCTTTTCGGTTTGCGTTGTGGGCAATGCTCTCCAAACCACCGAAGAGGAGTGTTTGGCGCATCACGTTGAGGTCGGTCGAAAGCGGGTTGATAAGGCGCACGAGATGTTCGGGCGCATAAGTTTTACTTTCGTTATAATAAGCCTCTCGAGTAAGAGAGTTGTTGAGGATTTCGTTGAAACCACAGCCCACGAGTTGTTCGCTCACCAAGGTTTGCAAACGGAAACTCACATCGTGAATACCCTTGATGGTCAGTGAGGATTTGAGGCTGGTGGGAATTTCCACGTTGTTATAACCGTAGATGCGGAGCACGTCCTCCACCACATCGCAGGGGCGCTGCACATCAACGCGGTAAGCCGGCACTTCAAGGCGAAGCGCTTCGGGAGTTTCCTCCACGACCTTCATTTCCAAAGCCTCTACAATCGTTTTGATGAGCGTGTGGGGAATGTCTTTACCGATAATGTCGGTGGTATATTGATAGGGAAGTTCAACTTCAAACTTCTTCGTCAAACCGGGGGCTTCCACATCAACGATTTCCATAGAGATAGTACCGCCCGCCAACTCCTTAGCGAGCAAAGCCGCTTGTTTGAGGGCGTAAATCTGTCCATCGGGATCGATACCCCGCTCGAAACGGAAAGAAGCATCTGTATTCAGGCCGTGACGACGAGCGCTTTTGCGAATCCATGTGGGGTGGAAATAGGCACTTTCAAAAAGCACATTGGTGGTCGTTTCATAGGTGCCACTACCCTTACCGCCAAACACTCCGGCAATGCACATGGGTTCTTCAGCATTGCAGATGGCCAAATCACGGTCGGAGAGAGTATGTTCTTCACCATCGAGGGTGACAAACTTCGTACCTTCGGGCATCGACTTCACCACCACCTTATTGCCTTTCACCATGTCGGCATCAAAGCAGTGGAGGGGCTGTCCGTAGGCCATCATCACGTAGTTGGTGATGTCCACAATGTTGTTGATCGGACGCAAACCGATGGTCGTCAATTTATCCTGCAACCATTTCGGGCTCTCCTTCACTTCACAACCACTCACCGTAACGGCACAATAGCGTGGGCAAGCTTCCGTATTTTCCACCACCACTTCGATGGGAAGGTCGTGGTTGTCTACGCTGAATGCCTCGTCGGTGGGACGATGCAAAGCCGTGGGAAGGTTATTGCGCAGAAGGTAAGCGTACAAATCGCGTGCCACGCCCCAATGCGAACAAGCATCGGCGCGGTTGGGGGTGATGTCTACTTCAATGAGGAAATCGCTTTCCAAACCAAAGTATTCAGCAGCAGGAGTACCCACCTGCGTTTCAGCCGGCAGCACCATGATGCCGTCGTGGTTTGTCCCAACGCCGATTTCATCTTCGGCACAAATCATACCGTTACTTTCGACACCACGCAACTTTGATTTCTTAATCGTAAATTCGCTGTCGCCGTCGTAGAGTTTCGTGCCCAAAGTGGCCACAATCACTTTTTGTCCGGCCGCTACGTTATGCGCGCCGCACACAATTTGCGTGGGAGCTTCGCCATTGCCGAGGTCGACAGTGGTGATGTGCATGTGATCGGAATTGGGGTGTGCTTCACACGTGAGGACGTGTCCCACCACCAAGCCTTTCAAACCTCCACGGATGGTTTGCACCTCTTCAACGCTGCCCACTTCCAAACCGATGGAGGTAAGGGCAACTGCAACTTCTTCGGCCGAAAGGTCAAAATCGACATACTCTTTCAGCCACTTATAGGATATGTTCATAATCTAAATCTGTTTGCAAACGTAGGGCTGCGATATGTTCCAAACACCCTTGTCAAGAAGGACAAGGCACAGCGCTGCATAAATCAGCGCAAAATTAGCAAATTCTTTTGAAAACAGAAAATAGAACGGAACGAAAACGGAATGAATTGCAGTTTTTCAGATTCTAATAAGGAGAAAGCAAGGATTTTTGCGTATCTTCGCGTCCAATATCTATATTGTGCTTTTTGCACAGAGACAGCGCGTGAAATTTACCTCAGAACTAAATTTATTTATCTCAGAGGTAGATTTTTTTACCTCTGAGATAGAAAAAACTACCTCTGAGGTAAATTTGCGAGCCGCTCAGTGCTTTTTAAGCCCCTCATTTTCAACGTGATGAAAAAAGCCTTTTTTTTCGCTCCATTTCTTCAATTTTACTCCCTGAGAGCCGGGTGGTTGGTACTGCTACTCATCGCCCTTCTGCCGACCTACGCCCAAGTGGGATCGCCTCGAAACGACTGGGTGGTTGGTGTCAATGCCGGGGTACAAATGAACAAGGTGTTGTTTCAGCCCAACATTCGCCAAACCTACCTTACCGCCCCCACTATCGGTCTGACGGCGCGCTACACCAGTGAGAAATATTTCAGTATGATTTGTGCCATCCAAGTTGAGCTCAATTATGCTCGTTTGGGTTGGAAGGAAGACATCTATTCGAGTCAAAGCGTCAAGTTGGCCGACACCTACGAGCGCCGCATCGACTATCTGCAACTGCCCATTTTAGCCAACTTGGGGTTTGGGCGTGAACAGCGTGGAGTGAAAGGCTTTCTTTTGGCCGGCCCTCAACTGGGATATGCGTTGCAGGAAAAAGAACTGCGTTCATCCACTTGGACTACCCGCGTTCTCTCCGGCACAACGGTGCCCGACCGCGCCAACAACGTCTTTGCGCAATATGACAAACCCATCGAACATCATTTCGACTACGGGATTTGTGCCGGATTGGGCATGGAAGTGGCTACCAAAGTGGGACGTTTCGTGCTGGATGCCCGCTACTATTATGGATTGGCCGACTTGTTTGGCAACTCCAAACGCGACCCTTTCAGTCGCTCACCCCACAATACCATCTCGGCAAAGATTTCTTATTTGCTCGACGTAAAACGTAAAAAATAGAGATTTGCAAGTGCTGTTCTCGAACAGCTGGATTTATGCGAAAACTTTCCTTTCGACTACTCTTCCAATGGACGGCAGGTGTGCTCATCGCCCTTTACACCTTGCTGCTGATTGCACTCGACAACTCGAGTGTACAGCGCTTTGTGGCCGATGCCATAGAAGAGCAGATCGAAGACCAAATCCATTCGGATGTCGAAATCGGAGGGTTAGCGTTCGGTTTGTTCAATAGTGTTTCGCTGCACGATGTAGTGGTGCGCGATCGTAAAAACAAGGTTTTACTGGAAAGTCGCCTTCTCTTTGGTAAAATCGAATTACGCTCTTTGCTGCGCAAGCAAATTTCCTTGCGCAACATTGCTCTGCTGGATGGAAAAGTGAACCTCTATAAGGAAACGCGCAGTGGACGCACTAATTTTCAGTATATCTTAGATGCCTTCAAAAGTGAGGGAGGAGAAACAACTCCTCTCCATCTGCGCATCAACTCGCTCATCATGCGTCGCTGTGAGGTACGCTATGATGAGTGGTATGAAGCCGCACCGACTTCCGGAGTGTTCTCTCCGCATCATGTGGCTTTGACCGACTTCGATGCCATCGTGAGTCTCAAGCATCTGAGCAATGACAGCATCAACCTGCGTGTACGCCATTTGCAAGCCCGTGAGGCTTGCGGGCTGCAACTGCGAGAGTTGCGGTTGCGGTTGGCTGCCAATCGACACCAATGTGTGCTTCGCGGACTATTGTTGCAGACTGCCCACTCCCGCCTGCAACAAGAAGACTTGTTACTACGATATGATGCCACTGCCGATATTCAGCGCTTCCGGCAAACCCTCACCACCAAAGGACGCTTGGAGCAAGCGGTGCTCTCCACTCGCGATGCAGCACCTTTTCTTCCCCACCTCCAAAAACTCCCTCAGACGTTCACTCTCAGTGCCGGATTTGACTTATCGCCACGCCTTTGGCAATTTCAGTCATTGACCCTTCAAAACGAAGCGGGGACGTTACAGCTTCAAGGACGTGCCCACCTGCTTTGGCGCAACAAGCGTTTGGAAACCGTGTCGGGCGAGGTGGAACGTCTGTTTGTGGCCGAACCTTTGCAAATGCAGGTATTGAACCTTCTCCCCCCTCAACAACGCCCCACGTGGTTGGCGAAAACGGGCGATATTTTGGTGAAGGGAGAAGGCGGATATGGCCGAAAAGCATCGGCACACTTTAAGGGAACCATTACTTCTGCCTTGGGTGTCCTTGCTACGGACGTACGCTATGCCCACCGCCACGTGCAAGGACAACTTTCCTCCGTCAACTTCAAGCCCTCTCTGCTGTATGCCCACAAGTACGTGCCTACACAAATGGATTTCCATCTCAAAGGGAGCGTCGAACTGCCTAAGGGCGGACTTCCCCAAGGTCAGGTAGAACTGCACGTCCCTCGATTCACTTGGGAAGGGCGCGAGCTTCGCGGTTTGCATACCCAAGCGGATTTGCAACAGCAGCAAGCACGTGTTCAACTGAAGTTGGAAGATCCCATCGCACATTTTGAAGCCAAGGCTTCGGCAGCGCTCAGTTCAAACTGGCACCCCTCGCAGTTACAACTCCATCTTGACGTTTCGCGCATCATTCCCGGAGCATTGGGGCTGACCAAGCAATGGAACAATGGGGCTTTCTCCTTTGAAGCCACGGCTCACCTTCCCCGCCTCCATGCACAGCCACAGGAAGGCAGTTTGGAGGTGAAGGATTTTGTGCTACAAGGCGACCAGCTCAATGCCAATCCTTATGTTTTGGAACATTTGCGTTTGACTGCCCGCCCTCAGAAACAAGGTACTCACTTACAGTTGCAAAGTGATTTTGCCGATATGGAAGCCGATGGTGTTTGGGATGTCCTCCATTTGAAACAACTCGTGCAGCGCTTGCAAAACCACTTGGCACAACAACTGATGCAAAGCGAAGGCCGTCCTAAACCCTCTCTCCAACCTGCTTCAACCTCCTTGAGTTCGGCGGACTCTCGGCTTTCGTTCGCCCTATTGGTGAAGCGCACCGATTTCTTTCAGCGCCTTCTCAAAGCCGATGTTTCTGCGCCACAACCCATCAGCGTGAGCGGGTCGGCCACTACCGACGGACGCCGTTTCCGCCTACTGGCTTCTGCTCCCGACGTGAAGATAGGAGATGAGAGTATTCAAGACTTTTCGCTGATGGCGCGAAGTGATGGCGACAGTGTGTCGTGCTTATTGAAAGCCATCCACCCTGGAAAACATGCAGATTTGCAAGTTGAACTACAAGCCCAAACCCAACAGGGTCGATTACTCACCCGGTTGGAGTGGCGAGAATTGCGTGAAGGGCGGCTTTATGGTAAACTGCAAACGTCTACGCAATTCCAGAATTTACATGGAGGAAGTGAAAAATGGCAGTTTTCTACCGACATCCTTCCCACAGCCTTGGCCATCAATGACAGCGTGTGGAACATCGAGCCTGGAAACATCACACTCCAAGGAGGGCAGCTCAACATTACCAATCTTTCGCTCGTCCACGCCGACCAGCGGATTGCCGTGTCGGGTGCTTATGCCAAAGGGCATGACGGACTGGTGATTGATTTGCGCAAAGTCGATGTGGGTTATGCGCTGGAGATGACAGGATTTGACGATGTTACGTTTGGTGGACACGCCACGGGGCGCGGTGTACTGCGGCCTTCCGACAACGGCCAACTGACCCTGACCGCTGAACTCGACATTCCAAACTTCCGCTTCAATGATGCACCACTGGGACATGCCCTCGTGAAAGGCCGATTTGAGGGTGGAGAAAAAACAATATCGCTTGATGCCGACATTCGTGAGCCGGGGCTGAGCCACACGGAAGTGAATGGGTTTGTGAGCCTCGGTCGCAAAGAACTCGATCTCAAGGTGAGAAGTGAAAATACTTCTCTGGGTTTTCTACGTACATATACCGAGGGGATTTTTGACCAGTTTGAAGGACGTGCCACTGGCTACTGCCGTGTGTTCGGCGGTTTCAAGAATATCGATTTTGAAGGCTTTGAACATGGTTCGGCTTCGGCACGCGTGCCTGTGACGGGCGTTGCTTATAACGTCACGGATGCCAACGTGACCATTATGCCCGGAGAGTTTCGGCTTGATCGCGCCACTTTGCGCGATGGACTGAAAGGAGAGGGAACAGTAACGGGAGCTTTGCGCCACAGTCATCTGAAGCATTTCAACTATGACTTTACGATGGCGGGCAACAACCTCAAACTGTACGACCGTCCCTACGAAATAGACATGCCCTTCTTCTCCACAGCTTTTGGTACGGGCAATGTGCATCTTTTTGGTGGAGCGGGGCAATTGAATGCCGACATCCGCGTAGCCACCGAAGAAGGCAGTACGCTGACTTATATTCTGGACACACCCGATGCCGGAAATGGTGAGTTGCTCACCTTTAGCGATGCTACACCGCGCACCATCGAAACATCCGACTCCACGCTCCACCAACATCGTGAAGCACAGAAACGGGCGGAACAGGAGAAGAATGCCAAAACCAATATCCGCCTCAATATGGACGTAGAGGTGCGACCCTCCTCGACTCTCCGCATGGTCACCGATGCCAAAAGCGGCGATGTCATCACCGTACACGGCAATGGACAAATCCAAGCCTCCTATTATAATAAAGGTGCTTTCTTAATGTTCGGCACTTACAACATTGTACAAGGCAATTACGATTTAAGCATCCAAAACGTCATCAAGAAGAACTTCACCCTCCTACCCGGCGGAACGATCAACTTCTCGGGCGATCCGCAGGATGCCGATGTCAACGTCAAAGCCTCCTACCTCGTCAATTCTGCTTCGCTGGCCGACCTCAATATCGGCAGTGGATTTGCCAACAATACGACCCCCGTTAATTGCCTGGTCAATTTCACCGGAAAGATGAGCAACATGAATCTGGCGCTCGACTTCGACCTCCCCAACGTGGGCGAAGACGAAAAGATGATGGTGCGCAACCTCATCGCCTCCGACGAAGACCGCACGATGCAAGTGCTCTATCTCCTCGGTGTCGGCCGCTTCTTCACGTACAACTATGCCGCAACAGAATCGGCCACAGGGCAGTCGCAGTCGACGGTAATGATGAAATCCCTGCTCACCAACACGCTTTCCTCTCAAATCAACAACATCATCTCCAACGCTATGGGTGCCTCCAACTGGACATTTGGAGCCAATGTTGCCACAGGACAATTGGGATGGGAAGATATGGAAGTGGACGGCTCCCTCTCCGGCCGCCTCTTCAACAACCGCCTGCTGGTGAACGGTAAGGTAGGCTACCACGATCGGCAGGCTGCAACCACCAACTTTGTGGGCGACTTTGATGTCCACTACCTCCTCACGCCCACCGGCACCGTCAACCTCAAGGCTTACAGCGAAACCAACGACCGATACTTCACAAAATCCACCCTAACTACACAAGGAGTGGGCATTCAACTCAAGCGCGACTTTACCTCCCTGCGCGACCTCTTCTCGCGCAAACGAAAGAACAAGTCCAAAAGCAACACCGCCCCTGCCTCCACAAACGCCAAAACAAGATAAAAAACTCAGAATAGAATGAATCCCGAAATCGAACGCAGACGTACCTTTGCCATCATTTCTCACCCCGACGCCGGTAAGACTACGCTCACCGAGAAGCTCCTCCTTTTCGGTGGTCAAATCCAAGTGGCAGGAGCGGTGAAAAGCAATAAAATCAAGAAGACCGCGACCTCCGACTGGATGGAAATCGAAAAGCAGCGTGGTATCTCCGTCACCACCTCCGTCATGGAGTTCGACTACGAGGGCTATAAGGTAAACATCCTCGACACTCCCGGTCACCAAGACTTTGCCGAAGATACTTTCCGCACGCTCACCGCAGTAGATTCGGCCATCATCGTGGTTGATGGCGCAAAAGGCGTGGAGGCGCAGACCCGCAAACTCATGACCGTCTGCCGCATGCGTAAAACCCCTGTCATTATCTTTGTCAATAAGATGGACCGTGAGGGTCGCGACCCTTTCGACCTGCTCGATGAACTGGAAGAGGAACTCCAAATCCACGTGCGCCCCCTTTCTTGGCCCATCAACCAGGGCCAGCGCTTCAAAGGCGTCTACAACATCTATGAGCAACAACTCGACCTCTTCGTGGCCGACAAACAAAAGGTTACGGAAAAGGTGGCTGTAGACATCAAAGCACCTGGCGAACTCGAAGCCAATGTGGGCGAAACCGATGCTGCCAAGCTCCGCGACGATCTCGAACTCATCGAAGGTGTCTATCCCGACTTCGACCTCGACACCTATCGTGCCGCTGACGTTGCCCCCGTCTTCTTCGGGTCGGCGCTCAACAACTTCGGTGTGAAGGAACTCCTCGACTGCTTTGTCAAGATCGCTCCTTCACCCCGCCCCACGCAGGCCGAAGAGCGCCTGGTGGACCCTGAAGAGAAGAAGTTCTCCGGCTTCATCTTCAAAATCACGGCCAACATCGACCCCAACCACCGCTCCTGCATCGCCTTTTGCAAGGTGTGTTCGGGCAAATTCGTGCGTAATGCCCCTTATCTTCATGTGCGCAACGGAAAAACGGTGCGTTTTTCCTCACCCACACAATTTATGGCGCAGCGCAAAGAAACGATTGACGAAGCCTACCCCGGCGATATTGTCGGATTGCCCGACAACGGCATTTTCAAAATCGGCGACACCCTCACCGAAGGCGAGATAATGCACTTCCGCGGCCTTCCTTCCTTCTCGCCAGAGATGTTCAAATACATCGAAAATGCCGACCCCATGAAGACCAAGCAACTGCAAAAGGGCATTGACCAACTCATGGACGAAGGTGTGGCGCAACTTTTTGTCAACGAATTCAACGGCCGCAAAATCATCGGCACTGTCGGACAACTCCAGTTTGAAGTCATTCAGTACCGCCTCGAAAACGAGTATGGCGCGAAGTGCCGCTGGGAACCCATCTCGCTCTATAAAGCCTGCTGGATTGAGAGTGACGATCCCGCCCAACTCGAACAATTCAAGAAGCGAAAATACCAATATATGGCCAAAGACCGTGACGGCCGCGATGTCTTCCTCGCCGACTCTGGTTACGTGCTCCAAATGGCACAGCAGGATTTCAAGGATATTCGCTTCCACTTCACGAGCGAATTCTAACGGACTTTACCCTTCTCCCCTTCCCAACTAAGCGATGCCCTGTTCCTCCACGAACAGGGCATCGCTTTTTTACTTCTTCATCGGCTGTCAGAAGTTCGCTATGAAGCCGAAAAACTTCGAAAGCTCACGAGTAATCTATAAACCAAGGTTTGGTTTATATAATTCAAGGTTTGGTTTATGTAATTCAAAGCTTGGTTTATATAAACCAAACCTTGAATTATAGAATATCTTTGACGTAGTTGACTTTTCGACACTTCTAGGTAAGAATGTGTAGGTCCGCATCAACTTTTGTCTTCATGGGGGAAAGTAGCCGCGCCTGTCCCGAACCTTTTGACTACAAAAAGAAAGGCCGAACTCACTCAAGGTGGGTTCGGTCTTTTTTTCGACGGGAGGACGTTCTATTCTTCCAGCGACTTGAAGTGGGCCATCACTTCGGGATGGTCGGCCAGGAAGGGTGAAAGGCGCGGTGCAAAAGCCACGGTGAGGGTGGCGCGAGCGCGGGAGAGGCCGACGTAGAGCAGGCGGGCCGTCTCGGCGCAGTCGTCGGGATTGCTGCGTGGATGGGGAAAGACGCCCTCGGAGATATTGTGGAGGATGACGTGGTCGAACTCCAAACCTTTGGCCTTGTGGAGGGTCATGACGAAGACGCGCTCGGCAAAGATGCGGCTTTCAAAAAGGTCGGACTCGCTGAAACTGCGGATTTCGTAGAGATGATGGTCAAGCTGATCGAAGAAGGGGCTGTCGGAAGGAACCATCCGCCCGATGAGTTCGCAGATTTGGGGCAGAAAGAGGAGGGGCGTGATGGCGCCGAGCGCGGCAAGAGCGTCGTGGATGTAGGCCAACTCGTGGGGGAGGCTGTGCTCGGCATCGATCGTGGGAGAGGAAAGGATATTGTGGGTGTGGAGGTAGAGCGGGGCGTAGCGGTCAAGCAAGCGGCGGCGCATGGTACGCGTCCAGTTGTTGTCGAGGAATTCGGTTTGCGCTTCGGCCCGGCTTTCGGCGATGGGGCAGAGGTGGAGGAGGAGCGTCACCGTGGCTTGGATGTCGTCGGCCGCGTTGTGGGAGTTTTCGCCCGCCAGTCCATAGGTGTCAAGGAGGTCGACGAGCCGATAGCGCGGCAGGTCGGGGTCGAGGAGACGTGCCAGTTTGAGGGTGTCCCAGACGGGGCGATTGGCAAGGGCGAGCCGGGGTGTTCGGCGGCGGAGATTGGCTGTGAGGATGTTGAGGTCGAAGTGGACGTTGTGCCCCACGAGTTCGGCATCGCCTACGTAGTCGAGGAAGCGAGCAAAGGCTTCTTCGGGCGAGAGGTGGGGACGGCGGAGATACTCTTCGACCATCGGGTTGTGGAGGTCACCCAGCATTTCGGGGATGGGGCGGTCGGTCTCGATGATGAGGTCGAGTTCGCTGCCTTCGACCACCTTGCCATTGCAGAGCTTGACGGCCGCAATCTGGATGATGTCGTCGTGGAAGATATCGGTGCCTGTGGTCTCTGTGTCGAAGACCACGAGGGTGCGTCCCCTCACGCTGCGTGCCGCCTCCAGACAATAACTGCTGCGGTCGTAGTGGATGAGGTCGGTGGGTGTGAGGCCGATGGTGCGCATGCGGCGTAGGCAGCGGCGGGCATAGTCCATCGACTCGATGACACTGGTGTGATGGAGCAGTCGGGCCCAGTCGGTGTGGCGGGTGTCGTTGAGCACGACGGAGAAATGGGCATAAATCACTTTGAAGTCGATGCTCTTGAACACATCGCGGCGGGTGATGCTCAGGTGGGGAAGTCCCTCGTCGGTGAGGGCCTGCGAGAGGAGTTCGGCTTCCAGATTGCTGCGCACGAGAATGCCGATGCTTTCGCCCTCGGTCTGCGCGTAAAGTTGGCGGGCGTGGCGGGCAATGAGCTGAGGCTGTGTGCTCTCACGGTAGCCGATCTGCTCACCGCGTAACAGGAGAAGGCCATCGTCGATGTGGCGGGAGTCGATGGCGGTGGGGAGTTGTTCCAAGGGGACGTGGAGCACGCTGTGGGCATAGTCGTTGAGGAAGTCGAGGAGATATTCGGGGCTTCGATAGTTGTTGGAAAGGTGGAACACATGCCCTTGGCACAACTGCGCCAGACGGTCGACACTCTGTGCATCGGTGCCCATGAAGGAGTAGACCGCTTGTCGCTCATCGCCGAGGTAGAGGAGGGTGGCATCGGGGGCGGCCAAGAGGTCGATGATGGCGAGCTGGAGGGGGTTGAGGTCCTGCACTTCATCGACCTGCAACCAAGTGTAGGCCATGTCGGCCACCGACTTTCGGGCGAGGTGGGCATAGGTGAGGATGAGGATGTCGTCGAAGTCGATGAGCTGGTTGTCGTGCTTATAGTCGAGGTAGCGCTGCGCAAAGTGGGTGTATTCCGTGTCGGCGTGCTTGTGGAGGTGAAGGTCGGCCGGGATCTGGTGTCGGCTTTCGAGCAGTCGGGCGGCAGCGTGGATGGTTTTTCTCACATCGGCGGCGGTGAGAGTGCGTGGACTGCCGTCTTCGTCGAAGGCCGTTTGAGCCAGTTCGGTGAGGATTTCGGCTTGGTCGATGTCGTCGATGATGGTGGTGCCGAGAGGGAGAAGGGCGTTGTCGAAGAGGAAGCGGATGCAGAAGCGGTGGATGTTGCCCACGAAGAGGCCTTCGGGCAGACTGCCCATGACTTCGGCCACGCGTTCGGCCATGGAGCGTGAGGCGCGGTTGGTGAAGGTGAGGCAGAGCATTTGGTCGTAAGGCACGCCGTCGACGGTGTGCGCTTGGACGATGCGGTGGGTGAGGAGGTGGGTTTTGCCGCAACCGGGAGCGGCAAGCACGAGTGCGCGGCCTTGGGCAAAGCGGACGACGGTGTCTTGGGCGGCGTCAAACAGAGGTTGGGAAGTGGACATGGCGGAGGAGAGATTTAGGTCGTGGTGAGGGAGGCGTAGCAGCCGAGTTTGTAGAGGTTGAACACCCAGAGCAGGGGGCGGCGAGAGAGGAGATTGCGCCGCTCAAAGGGAGCAAAGGCCCGATGCCAGCAGCGAAGGAGCGGGAGCAGACCGAGACGTGACAAGCGAGTGTGGAGGCGGGCGATGTGGGCGTGGTCGGTGAGCGGCGGTCCGAGACGGCGGAGCACGCGCAAGGCGGTTTCGGTGTTGCGCAGAAAACTCTCGTTGCTGTTGATGCCGATGTGGAGGAGTGGGTTGTCGATGTGACGGATGGAGAAGCCGCGCTCGACGAGGGTGTAGCCCATAAGGGCATCTTCGTAGCCGTATTCCGTGCAGCGATTGTCGAAATGGACTTGCTCGATGGTACGGCGGGAGAAAAGAACGTTGAAGGTGGAGAAGTGGGCGGCGGGATGGGCATTGCGATAGGCCGTGGTGCGGATGCGATGGGCCGCGTGCTCATACTTCAACCGCAGTTCGTGGCCGCGTGGTGCGGTGTCGGGAGTGCGTATGCTGCCCACCAAAACATCGGCCGTGGTGCGTTGCATCCAGTAGTCGTAGAGGAAACTTTCGCTGCACACCTCGGCATCGGCATCCATAAGGAGGAGATGGTCGAAGCGGGCCTCGTCGAAGAGGAAATTGCAGACGAGGGCGCGTCCGCAGTTGTGCTGCAGGCGGATGTAGCGCGTGTTGTCGAAGCATTCCATCAGCTCATTGCGCTCAATGACGGCTGTGTCGGTGCCGGCATCGTCGGCCACAAGGATTTCGTAGTCGAAGGTCGTCGCGCCAAACTGGGCTTGCAGTTCTTCGCATTGTTGGTGGAGGTCGGTGACCAGTCGCAGGCAGTCGACGTTGTAGGTCGGGATGAGGATGGAGAGCATAGGTCGGTGGCTTTGTGGCAACAAAAACACCCACACGACTTGACCCCACTCGGGTGGGTCGGAAGAAAGTCGTGTGGGTGTAGGGGAAGAGAAGGGTTAGTGGGCGGCCATAAATTCGTCGAGGAAGCGCACATCGTTTTCGGAGAACAAGCGGAGATCCTTGACTTGATATTTGAGGTTGGTGATGCGCTCCACACCCATGCCGAAAGCATAGCCTTTGTAGACGGTGGAGTCGATGCCGTTGGCTTCGAGCACGGCAGGGTCGACCATACCACATCCGAGGATTTCGACCCATCCGGTGTGCTTACAGAAACCGCATCCATCGCCGCCGCAGATGTTGCAGGAGATGTCCATCTCGGCCGAAGGTTCGGTGAAGGGGAAGTAAGAGGGACGCAGGCGGATTTGTGTGTCGGCACCAAACATTTCGCGGGCGAAGGTGAGGAGCACCTGCTTTAAGTCGGTGAACGAAACATCCTTATCAATGTAAAGCCCTTCAACCTGGTGGAAGAAGCAGTGGGCGCGCGCCGAGATGGCTTCGTTGCGATAGACGCGGCCGGGGCAGATGACGCGGATGGGCGGTTGCTGTTGCTCCATCACGCGGCTTTGCACGCTGGAAGTGTGAGTGCGAAGGATGATGTCGGGATGGCTCTCGATGAAGAATGTGTCCTGCATGTCACGTGCAGGGTGGTCGTCGGCAAAGTTCATCGAGCCAAACACGTGCCAGTCGTCTTCCACCTCAGGACCATCGGCGAGGGAGAAGCCCATGCGGCCGAAGATGTCGATGATTTCCTGCTTGACGAGCGAGAGGGGGTGGCGTGTGCCGAGCGCGATGGGGTAGGGCGTTCGGGTGAGGTCGAGGTCGCTGTGATCTTCCTCAGCGGTGGACAGTTGTGCTTTGAGTTCGTTGAAGCGGGTTTGCAGGGCGTCTTTGAGTTCGTTGACGCGCATGCCTACTTCGCGTTTTTGCTCCGCAGCCACGTTGCGGAAGTCAGCCATGAGCTGATTGACCAGGCCCTTCTTACTGAGGTATTTCAGTCGAAGTGCTTCGAGTTGTTCTTCGTTCTCAGCGATGAGTTTGGGCACTTCGGCGAGAATGTCGTTGATTTTGCTAATCATATCCTTATGGCGAATATTAAGAGGTTTGTTCGTGGGTTAATCCAATTTCAGCACGGCTAAGAAGGCCTTTTGCGGCACCTGTACATTGCCGATTTCCTTCATCTTCTTCTTACCGCGCTTCTGCTTCTCGAGAAGCTTGCGCTTACGGCTCACGTCGCCACCATAACATTTGGCGGTAACGTCCTTGCGGAGTTGCTTCACCGTTTCGCGGGCAATGATTTTGGCCCCGATGGCAGCTTGAATGGCAATGTCGAATTGCTGACGCGGGAGAAGTTCTTTGAGTTTCTCACACATCCGGCGACCGAAGCGTTCGGAGTTGTCAAAGTGAGTGAGGGTGGAGAGCGCATCGACCGGTTCGCCGTTGAGGAGAATATCGAGTTTCACAAGACGCGATGTGCGGAATTCGATAGGGTGGTAGTCGAACGAAGCATAGCCTTTGGAGATGGATTTGAGTTTGTCGTAGAAGTCGATGACAATTTCGGCCAAAGGCATATCGTAGTGAAGTTCTACGCGGTCGCCCGACACATATTCTTGTTTGATGAGTTCACCCCGCTTGCCGAGGCAGAGGGTCATGATGTTGCCGATGAACTCCGTGCGGGTGATGATTGAAGCACGGATGTAAGGCTCTTCGATGTGGTCAATCTCCATCGCATCGGGCATCCCTGCCGGGTTGTGCACCTCTTTCATCTCCATGTGCTTGTCGTAAATCTTATAACTTACGTTGGGCACGGTGGTGATGACATTCATGTTGAACTCGCGGTCGAGACGCTCCTGCACAATTTCCATATGGAGCAGGCCGAGGAATCCGCAACGGAAACCAAAGCCGAGGGCCACCGACGATTCGGGTTGGAAAGAGAGAGAAGCATCGTTGAGCTGGAGCTTCTCGAGCGATGCGCGAAGCAGTTCGAAATCCTCCGTTTCGATGGGGTAAACGCCGGCAAAGACCATGGGCTTCACTTCCTCAAATCCCTCAATGGCTTTGGAACACGGATTTTCGACCGTGGTGATGGTGTCGCCCACCTTGACTTCCGTGGCGGTCTTGATGCCGCTCACGATGTAGCCCACATCGCCGCACCGCAATTCTTTGCGAGGGGAAAGCTCCATCTTGAGCACCCCGATTTCATCGGCCTTATACTCTTTGCCCGTGTTGACAAAAATCACATTCTCACCGCTGCTCATGGTGCCGTTCACCACTTTGAAATAGGCAATGATGCCGCGGTAAGAGTTGAACACCGAGTCGAAGATGAGGGCTTGCAGCGGAGCATCGGGGTCGCCTTGGGGAGCAGGAATGCGCTCAATGACGGCACGCAGGATGTCGTCCACGCCCTCGCCCGTCTTGCCCGAAGCACGGATGATGTCTTCGCGTTTGCACCCGATGAGTTCGATGATTTCGTCCTCCACCTCTTCGGGCATCGAGTTGGGCATGTCGCACTTGTTGAGCACGGGGATGATTTCCAAGTCGTGTTCAATGGCCATGTAGAGATTGGAGATGGTCTGCGCCTGCACGCCCTGAGTGGAGTCCACCACGAGGAGGCAGCCTTCACACGCTGCGATGGAGCGACTCACCTCGTAAGCAAAGTCCACGTGTCCCGGGGTGTCGATGAGGTTGAGCACATAATTTTCGCCATCGAGCTGGTGGTTCATTTGGATGGCGTGGCTCTTGATGGTGATGCCGCGCTCTTTTTCCAAATCCATATCGTCGAGCATCTGCCCTTCGGTCACTTTGATGGTCGAAGTGCGCTCAAGCAGGCGGTCGGCAAGGGTGCTTTTGCCGTGGTCGATATGGGCGATGATGCAGAAGTTGCGGATATGTTTCATGTTGGGTGGACTTCTAAAACGGGTGGGGAAAGGAAAGTGTCCGGTGGTTACCGAATTTGGGTTATCTTGTGCGTTTGGAGAGAGAGACGCCACGTGGGGTGAGTCTTGATGAAGTGGATACAGGCAGCCATGATTTCGGCATTCTTTCGGGCATCGCCCACATCGCAAGGTTGCAGAAATCGGTGAGTGGACGTGATGCCCTCATAAGTCTTTGGCTCGCTGCCGTCAAACACCACTTTGAGTTCATCGCAGCGCGTGAGGATGGGCGTCCCGTTTCGCTCGAAAGCATCTTTGGGCGAGAGCGTAATCCAGTCGACATTGTCGGGCAGGGGGCGCGTTCCGTTGGTCTCTACCGCGACAAAGCGTCCGATGGCGTGGAGCGCATCGACGAGCGATGCCGTGAGCGACAGCGAGGGTTCTCCTCCGGTGATGACCACATGGCGGGCCGGATATTGAGCCACGGCTTCGACGATGGCCGCTTCGGTGAGGGGCTCGCCGGCTTCGTGTGCCGTGTCGCAGAAAGAACAGCGCAGGTTGCAACCGCTCAGTCGGACGAACACGGCCGCTGTTCCTGTCCAGTAGCCCTCGCCTTGTAAGGAATAGAAAATCTCATTGACTTTCATCAGAGTGCCGCGTTTTCAAATCCCGGCTTCACGTAGACGGCAATGTTGCCTTCGCTTTCTTGAAACATCACCTTGTAGGCATTGGGCACTTGCTCACAAATCCAGCGCGCCATGTTCTCGGCGGTAGTGTTGAAATTGAGGATGTCGTTGACGTTGCGGTGGTCGAGCTTCTTCTGCACGCGTTCCTTGACGTGGGTGAAGTCGGTGACCATCCCGTTGTGGTCGAGGGTTTCGGCACAGCAAAACACCGTGACGATGCCGTTGTGTCCATGGAGGTGGGTGCATTTGCTCTCGTAGTCCAGCACCAGTTGGTGGGCGTAGGAGATTTCAATGCGTTTGGATATGTAGTACATAAATGTGATTGTCGAAAAAGAAACAAGCGGCATCCCGAGGAATACCTATTAAAAATGACTGCAAAGATACACTTTTTTTTCCGTTTTCACAAATTTCTTCCTACTCCTCCCGCTGTGGTGCCGCGAGAGCGAGCAATTCGTGAGGAGAGGAGAGGTAGTGGTCAGCGTGCAGCAGGCGCAGGTCGGGTTCATCCCGAAAGCCCCACAACACCAGCGCCGAAGCCACGCCGGCCGCGCGTGCCGTGGCGTAATCCACCTCGCTGTCGCCCACGTAGAGCGTGGTGTGCGGGTCGGCAGCGAGTTGCTCCATCGCGTGCAGCACAGCGTCAGGATGAGGCTTGCGTCGTGTGGTGGGGCTTTCGCCGATGGCTATGTCGATGAAGTCGGCAAAAAACAAATGGTTGAGTTCCGACACCGCAGGCTGGAGTTTGTTACTGATGATGCCCATCTTCACACCGCGTCCTTGAAGCCGACGGAGTAGGTCGAGGACACCGGGATAGGGGGCGGTCTGGTCGAGGCAGTGGTCGAGGTAGTGGGCGCGGAAGGTTTGGAACACGGTCTCTAAGTCGGCCTGCGGAAGCGTGGCCGGCACGGATTGAGCGATGAGATTGTGAATGCCGTTTCCTAAAAACGCGCGCACCTCCCTTTGTGAACGCAAAGGGAGGTGGTGGGTGGAAAGAGCGTAATTGACGCTGTCGGCCAAGTCGTTCAAAGTGTCGAGCAGTGTGCCGTCGAGGTCAAAGAGAAGGGTGGAATACATAGACGTGTTGAGGTAAAAAAGAGGGAGATACGTCCCCGGCGGAACGGAGGCTTCGTGTAAGTGGGCACGTCATCAGCGACGCCCACCGATAATCTGCACACCGCCCACATTGCGGGTGCTGCCCGATTGTTGCTGTGGGACGTTGGTGTTGGGGCGACTCTGCCCGCTGTTGTCGGGGGTGAAAGTGCTGCGGTTGCTGCCGGAATTACTGTTGAAACCACTGTTGTCGTTGAAGCCGTTGCCACGATTGCCGCGCACGATGGTGCTGCTGTCGAACCCTCCGTTGCGGCTGTTGAAGCCTTGGTTGTCGTTGCGGTGGGGGGGCGTGTCGGCCTCTTGGCGGGACGGTGTACTGTAAGTGTTGCCGTAGGTGTAGCCGTTGCTGCCACCATAGCGCCCACTGCCTTCGTAGCGGTTGCCGTTGTTGTAGTTGTTGCCGTAAGCTCCTTCGTAGCGGTTGCCGGAGCCATATCGGCCCGTGCCTTCGTAGCGGCCGCCGTAACTATTGCCGTAGTTGTTGCGGTAGCCGTAGTAGTCGTTGTAGTCGTAGTCCTCGTTGTAGCGATAGCCGTTGTTGTAGTTGTAGCCATAGTCGCCGGGGGCATAGTTGTCGCGCATACCGCCTTTGCGGCCGCTGAACACCATGTCGCGGTAGGGCGAGAGTGTGCCCGGGCGGCGCTGTGCCCAACGCGTGCCGGAATAGCTCATGTAGACATCGGGCCGGTCGTAGTAGAAATAGTCGGGCCGGGTGTAGCGGGTGTAGATGGAGAAGACAAACCGGTTGCGGCTCCAAGAGAGCGGACGGAAGAAGTAGTCGGCTGTGCGATAGAGGGCATATTGCCAGTCGAAGAGGATGTAGCGGAGGTCGGCATCGCGAAATGACCAGTAGTTGCCGAAGATATCGTAGCGGTTGTCGACGGCGAGGAGATAGTCGAGGTTCACCTCATAGCAACGGTCGTATTGTTCGGGCGTGAGGTTCAGTTCGTAGGCCATTTTGTCGGTCAGGAAGTAGGCGTATTCGCGGGCTTCCCGATAGCTCATGGCGTTTAGGGCCGAGGCGGCGATGAGGAGGACGAGGGAGAGCAAAAGTCTTTTCATAACGTCTGAGTTTTAATGTCGATAACTGCCCTTGCTGTGGGGATTGATTACCGCAAATGTCGGAAAGAAAATCAGATTGGCAAGAGCCGCAGGCGATTATCTTGCAGTTTTTAGGCTTTGTTGAGAACTGACCTTCGAAAAGATTGTTGTTTTCACAATTCCCACGGCGCTCAGTCGAGGCGTATCAGCCCCGATGGTGTGCGCCGCCGCAGCACTTCCAGTTGTGGTTTGTCAGGAAATGGGAGCTGGTCGATGGCACTTTGCACAGTTTTGTGCGCCAATTCCGGACGATTGTTCTCTTCGCTGAGGTGGCAGAGCCAGATGCGACGCGTGATGGGCGTGAGGTGGCGGAGGAGGGCTTCGGCGGTGAGGCGGTTGTCCATGTGCCCGCGTCCGTTGGAGATGCGCTGTTGGAGAAACTGTGGGTAAGGTCCGTTTTCGAGCATCGTGCGGTCGAAGTTGGCCTCGATGATGAGGTGGCGTGCCCGCTGCACGAAGGGAATCATCTCGTCGGTGAAGCGTCCGGCATCGGTGATGAGGCAGAAGGTGGGACGTGGGTCGGCCGGTGCGGGAGAGAAGATGTCGCCGCCCTCCTCGGGATGGATGAGTTCGACGAAGTAGCCGTTGTTGTCGCGCGCATCGTGCGGCACGGCGAAGGGGGTGATGCGGAAGTTGCCCACCTCAAAGGGGACGCCCACTTCGGTGGGGCGCTGCTGTTCGAGGGGTACTTTTTTGGTCATGAAGCGGTTGCGCATCATCCCCTCGTGCACCAGCGGAGCGGCATAGACGGGGAGGCGGAATTGGAGGGCGAGGGGGCCGACTGCCTTGATGTGGTCGGTGTGATCGTGGGTGACGAGGATGGCAGCGATGCGTGGGACGGTGAGCCCATAGTCGCTCAGGTGCTTGCGGAAGGCACGCACGCCGATGCCCAGGTCGATGAG